>JBMYRF010000017.1:14530-29428 GCA_049602075.1 Rubripirellula sp. | reverse complement strand
ATTCATCTCGCTAAGCTCCGGCCTGCTGAGTACCGGCCTGCTGAGTACCGGCCTGACAAGAAGCAACATTGCGCCCCCCTGCGATGGCTTAAGTGACTTCCACGCCCAAATTGGTCGACGCCGTAGGCGAACCTTCCGCAGCCACCGGTTTTGCATAAAGCCGCTTTTCTTACTGTCTCGCCCAGTTTCTTAGCGGATTCACCTTATTTTACCGGTTAGGGGCATGTAGACTACTCAGGTGGGGCAATTTCATCGTAACTTCCGAACACAATCAGTCCGAGATCCGAGTTTGAACGTCCGGAGAATCCGCTCCAAACTTGCATGGACACACAACCTTCGGTGACAACACCGGGAACGCATTCCCCCCGCTAGGTTTTGGTCAGCCCGCGAATCCCCGCCGCCTTGCTCTCCGTCACACTGGTGCTTAGCAGCAACCTAGTGGGTTGGCTGCATGTCCACCACTTGGTCGCCGACGGCGACACGTTTGTGGCTGCCGTTGATGCGTTTGGCAATAGCGTCTCCCACCGCTGCAATCATGCTTGCGGGGTTAGCACCGATGGGAATTCAGGTAGTGCAAGCGATCCCCCAACCACCTCTAGATCTCGTTCACTCGCGTCCAAATCCGAAATCCCGACGACACCGCACGATTCAGAAACTTGCGCGACTTGTCGTTTACTCTTCACACTTCGGCAAGCAGTCGATCTCCCCAAAGACGCGGATCTTATCCACTTTGACATCGTTGTCTGCGAGAGACTTGTCCCAGATTTTCGAGTCCTGGTAAACCAGTGGGATGCTCAGGCTCGCTCCTCTCGAGGCCCCCCCTTGGCTTAAGCAAAACCGTCAAGCCTGGTAATTTCGCATGCCCCAGGTGTCTCGTTTTGGTTAACAGGATTCACCGAGCCTTGCCCACACGCAATTGCGCGGAATCCCATTTATGGCGAGAAGAGCCATTGCCTGGGGCCTTATTGAGGTTGTTTCATGGATATCACTTACCGTTTTTACACACACGGACGCCCGAGGTCCGCTTCTCATCGCCGCAGCATCATGCCCGGCTTTACACTGGTCGAATTACTGGTGGTGATCGCAATCATCGGGATTTTGGTTGGCTTGCTTCTGCCAGCGGTGCAGGCGGCACGAGCAGCGGCTCGGAAAATGTCATGCCAGAACAACATCCGTCAAATCGGAATCGCGCTCCACAATTACCACGGAACCTACCGTCAGCTCCCCAGCGGCTGGGTTGCCAATGACCGGCATCATCACACACCAGGTTGGGGCTGGGCCAGCGCGATCCTTCCGCAGATCGAAGGCTCATCAGCGTACAACCAGATCAACTTTGGGATGCCGATCGAAGAGGATTACCAGGAGGCCGCCCGCGAAAGCCCGATCGAGGCCTTCCTTTGTCCGAGTGAGTTCGCTGAACCACTGTTCTTCATTGGTCGAGGTGAAGAACATGATCATGACCATGGTGATGACGATGACGATGACGATCATCCTCACGAACACGAACACGGCGAGCATGTCGACGATGATCATGAACCACTTTTTCGAATTGCCCGCAGCAGTTACGTCGGTGTTTACGGCACCACAGACATCCACGACGATCTTTACCGCGGCGACGGGCTGTTCTACGGGAACAGCCGACACCGATTTCGGGACATTCTTGATGGCCTGAGCCAGACCTTGATGGTCGGGGAACGCAATAGCCGACTAGGCGGTTCCATCTGGCATGGAGTCATCCACGACGCTAACGAGCCAGCAGCACGAGTGATCGGTGCCGCCGATCATCCGCCAAGTGATCCGATTGGTCACTTCGAAGATTTCAGTAGCTACCATCCCGACGGCGCACACTTTGTGCTCTCTGACGGATCGGTGAAATTCATCACCAGATTTATCGACATGAAGGTCTATCACGCTCTGACGACACGAGCCAACAAAGAAGTGATCGATGCAGGTGATCTGGACGATCTATAGCCTTGCAATGGCGAACACGCAGCGGCTCGAAGCTGAGTGGCAACCTCGTGAGAACCCCGCGGCCTGTCGGATCGCGGGTGATATCATCGATGAGTCGGGACAACCAACCGGCTACTTAAAATGCGTTGCGGATACGGTTTCAGCGTTGGGGAACCCGACTTCCCACTGGGCATCAATTTCAGCTTGCCCGATCAGGCTTTCCTCATCGAGCATCGCTGCTGGATTTTGGTGGAGCCCATTGTGTCGATCAACGAAGACCTTTACCAAAAAAGGGCCAGGCACCAGTTTCTTTTCGCCGCCGGCAGATCGCAACGCAATCAACGCTCCATTGACCATCCGCCGGGGTGTGATCGTATTTTGAGTAAAAGCGATCGGTTGCTCGGACCACTGTCCATTTGCCAATTTCTGGTAAACAAACAACTGAACGACATGCTGTCCCCAATCTTCGGGGATATCTCGGATCCGCAAGACACGCTTTGTTGGGATCCAATCATCGGAGGGCAAATCCGTGATGTCTTGATACCGACCTTCCATGATCGCTGAGTAATCCTGCAGCCAGGCAACGAAGGCTTTGTATGACTGGTCATGTGGATGCATTTTCAGGCCACCCATGTGTGAAACCGCGCCGATGGACGCTGGTTTTTCAAAGCTGCCGTCAGCCTTCTTCGGTGGTAGCTTTGCCGTTGGCTTAAGCAGGATCAAGCTTCGAGCAGGGTCTTGCAAATGAATCAACGGATACGCCTTCGAATTTTCCCGACGACTTGATGCGATCCACCGAGCCATCGTTTGCTGTGGCGTAGAGTCAAACAAATTCATCTTGGCACCGTACTTGGCAACAAACTCGCGATGGCGTTTCGCCGGCAACTTATGCTTGGGATTGTTTGCATCGATTTCGTGGGGGGTGTGACAGGGAAAGCAACGCATACGCTGTGACCAAACATTTCGCGTGAATGAATCAATCACACGATCCTTGCGGGAATGGCGAATCACCGCAATCGGCTTTGCGGGTCCAATCGGCGTTTCGGTTTGGCGAGTTTTCAATGCCCGCAATTCAGGGTCAGCACAGCAAGCATGAATCCAAGCCGCAAACGCCTGATATTCCGCCTGGCGTGCCTTCGCGTGAATCCGCTGAGCCCCCAAATCCGCATCCTGCTCACCCATTTGAATCAGCGATAAGATCTTGGATTCGTTCGGTTGATCCAACTCAACCAGACCCGCTTCACGTAATGCGACAAAAGTTTCGGTATGCGAAGGGAGAATGTAATTTTTCAGATCAACAGAAGAGAGGTGGCACTGCACACAGCTGGAGGGCTTCTCGGATCGAAAAATTGGCATGATCCGTGACTCGAATAGTTCCAGCGGATCTTGGGACGTTTCCGGTTCGTCCGCAAAGCACGAAGCGAATGCCATCAAAATCAACAGCGGATAACCGATACAATTGGGGCGCGACATCATAAACCTCCTCAACGCATGCGATGGACACTATCCGACTTCATTATGGTATGAAAAATTTCTCGGCAACGAAGCTTCGTGCCAGTGAAAGGCAGAAATCCGATCACCACTGCCTTGGCTCTCCTAGAATCGTACAGTCTCCGCTACGCTGTATGGGTGAGCAAACTGCAAGAATTATTGACTGAGCCGGTGCTTTGGTGGTCGCTAGTGCTTTCGGCGACTGTTTTCGTTGGCACTTTACTAGCGGTCCCCTGGATCGTAGCGCGTTTACCAGAAGAGTACTTTGACCATCAGCGACGAAATTCCGCAAAATCGTCGATCAACCATCGGCTGCTTTATCACTGCTTTCTGATCTTAAAAAATGCCGCCGGCGTAGTGTTTCTGGTCGCTGGCGTTGCGATGCTTGTGCTGCCCGGCCAGGGTTTGCTGACAATCGTGATCGGGCTCTCGCTCATCAACTTTCCGGGTAAGTACCGTTTAGAACGCTACCTCGCTTCAAAAACCTGGATTCTCCGTTCACTCAATTGGATCCGGCGACGTCGCGGAAAACCACCGTTCCGCATTTCCAGTGCGAAGGAACCGAGTGCCAATGGGGAAACCAGTTCCGATTCCCGTCGAGATTGAACAACGTCGCGGCCAGCCTCGAGCTTTCTCATTCGTCTGCCTTCGACAAGCAATACAACTTCGATGCTGTGCGGATCAAGAGTTTGTCATCCACGGCCGCTGGCGTTGCAATACAAAGCTCGTCCAACGAATTCTTTTCGACCACCTCAAATTCGGGCCCCGCTTTCACAACATAAGTCAATCCATCTTCATTGACAAACAACAAATGCCCGTTGTAGGCGAGCGGCGATGCAGTGAAAGAACCTGCGGGTGAAAAACGCTGCTTGCCATAAACCTCTTCACCAGTCAAAGCGTTATGACAGGTCAAGAAACCTTGGTCGTAAACCGTATACAGGTAATCACCGTAAACAATTTGCGAGGGGTTGTAAGAAGAAGCCGTTGGCTGATACCAATCAATGTATGGGCTGTCCACAAAATCACCGGCTGGGGTTATGTCACCCTTGGCACCCGGCCGAATTGCAAACGTCGGTCGGTGGGCATCTCCCACGTAACCCGAGGCGATGTAACACATTCCGTGGGCTGCAAATGGCGATGGGATCACCAGGTTGGACATTCGACCGTCGAACTCCCATAGCAACTCACCAGTGAGCGAGTAACTTCGGTTTCGACTTTTGCCGGGTACGATCAACTCAGTTCTCTGCTCATTCCTCCAAACCAACGGAGTGGCCCAAGAATGGGTTTCATCGCGTGGTTGCTCCCAACGAATCTTGCCCGTCTCGGCATCGTACGAACGAATCCAAGACTGTTCCAGATTGTCGTACACCACAAACACCTGCCCATCGTGAACCACAGGACTCGATGCGGCACCGTAGTCGAGAAACGTGCGTTTGGGCTCGATCATCTGCGACCACAACAAGTCACCATCCAAGCTGTAGCAATACAATCCCAAATCACCAAACAAAACGTACAGCCGCTTGCCATCGGTCGCAGGAGTCTCAGCGGCATAGGTACTCTTGGGATGCCGGGGAACTGCAGGTCGTCCTGTATGCGACTCGTGCTTCCAGAGCTCTTTACCCGTGCCAAGATCAAAACATTGCACCATCCAATGATGAACGCCTGCAGCCGGCTCACGAACGCCCCGGCCAAGGTACAAACCTTTACTCGGTTTTGTGTTCTCTTCGTCGCTGACGACGGTGGTTACAAAAACTTTCTCTTGCCAAACCACAGGGGCAGCCCATCCATAGCCATTCACGTCGGCAACCCATTCGACATTTTCCTCTTTCGACCAGCGAAGCGGCAAATCTGGATTGTCCGCGGCTACTCCATCTCCTTTAGCGCCGCGGAACCGCGACCAATCGTCAGCGTTCGCGAGAGGACTCAGTAACAGCAAACAGGTAAGGAGAAGCAATCGAGTCATCCGTCAATCCAAATCTACACGGCACCAAAAAACGTGAATGCGGATTGTAACCCTTATGCTCTCCACCATGAATGACCGGGAAAGCTCGCCAAAGCAGCCAACTCATTGATAGTCATGACTGCCCAAATTCGAGGAAAAGACTGCCCACGCAGGGTCCACCGTTTTGGACCAGCTGGATTACTGAACCGACGGTGAATCAGCAGCGGCTGTGCGTGGTTCCGCTCCCCTTTCTGCTTGCAGACGAATCTGAGCCTCGGAAAAGGCATTCAGTCGGGTTTCAATCTGATCGGCTTCCATCAACAACTCCGGGCGCCCCTTGGCAATCGCATCGTCCCGCATCTGCGATATCTCGGTGCGCCGCTGACGGGCAGCCACTCGGATACGATCTGCGAAACTTAGTTTTGAATTAATGAGTTTTTCGATGTCCTCCGGCGCGCGTTGACGCCGCTCCCCCGCTTTGCCGGCTGAGCGAGGAGCTCCCAAGGCACGCAACGAGGCGTCCTCCTGCATGGAATCAATCGCAGGCCGTTGCGGCAGCAGTGGATTGAATCGACCAAACAGATCATCAAAAATCCGCACGTCTTCTTTCGTCAATCCAGAAGGCACCGCGACTCCTGCTTGAATCCCAATGCGGGCTCCTGTCCCACGGCGTGACTCAAGTCCATCCCGACCGGCTAGCTCATGTGCTGTCTCGCTGGCCCCGCGGCGCAAACCCGTTCTTTCTCGAGAACGCTCAACTTGCGGGATCTGCTCCACCCCACCTGCCATTGTCTTTCGCGCGGCCAACGCAATTTCGGCAGCACGCCGCGTTTCAGCTTGAGCGCGTTGCTGCGAATTCTGACGCCTTCGATCCTGAGCCTGAGATCGCAACTGCGAATTGGTCCGAGCAGATTGCAAACGCTGCTGAACTTGCGATGACGCACGATCAAGGCCAGGTGAGGAAGGCCTGGACCCAACAGGCCTGCGTGAAAGTCCTGCCGCTCCGTCATCTGCCTGCTGGGCAGTGACCGACACTGGCACGCCGATCAAACAAAGCAACAAGGTAGTCTGAATCAAGGATCTCATGTCCCAACTCCTTCTGAATGACGGCGAACTGTATGACGGCGAACTCGATCTCAACCTAATGCCGCTTTTGGCGGCGATACCAAATAACGAGAAACCACTGAATTGTTTGAAGAAGGATCTGACGCTGGAGCGTAAGCCCAACAAAACACGGCAGGCCAGTTGCTCTTGCTAGCACAAGCAAGTGCGTCTCCAGTAAATACAGGCTTTCAGAAGGTTCATCGGCATCACCACAGACTGGGGTTGATTCTGCAACCCGGATCGAGGCAAGTAATAACAGGAATCCAACAACCATGACTCTGGTTTAGAGGTTTGCGAGTCTCTCTCGGAAGAGGAGTTGCTTGGATTGCAGTCATTTCGATTCAAATTCCCCGGCTCTTTTCATGCTGATTCGACGCAGCATCTCCCGATCAAACATGATTTTCGGGTGCTGTTTTTTGATAGCAACCCTGACAAAGTCGATACGCTCAGAAGAGCTCGAACTCCCAGCGGAAGCGGGGTTGCCCGCCAGCCCAGCATCCGCCAGCCCAGCATCCGCCAGCCCAGCATCCGCCAGCCCAGCATCCGCCAACCCAGACCCGATGATGCAGGTGCTGCTGAGCCGTGTCCAAATGCGGCCCAACCATAGTGATTCCTGGCGTGTTCTAGGAAACTACCAATCAAAAGTCGGCGACGTCGAATCAGCACGACACTCGCTGGAAAAAGCGTTGCAGATCGACCCAGAAAATGCTGCGGCGCATTTCGATTATGGCAAGCTTCTACTCACAACAGGGGACTCGAATCAAGCGTTGGAGTATTTTGATCGTTGCATTTCACTCGCACCTGAAAGTGATTACGCGAACCAGATTGCAACCTCTGGTTGGATAGCGAATCGCAATGACAACATCACCATCGACAACTCGCCGCTGATTCAACAAGTTGATTATCGCATCCAGACCTTTGATGGCTCCGAGGACATAGATCGGACGTTCGAGCGATTGAAGAGTGATGCTGATCCATCGCACAAGCGGATACGATATTTTTTGGAAACAGGTGTTCTCTACAATTCAAATGTGAGTTTGACGCCAATCAGCCGTGAATTGCGGAATGAAGATGCCAAGGCTTTTCAATGGCTTACCAATCCCGAGGTTGAGTGGATCGCGTTTCAGCGTCATCAGTTACGGAGTGGTTTCATTGCAAGAAGCTTTTTAACCATTAACGAATCCACACAAAAGGAATTTGATTTGGCAAGTTTTCAAGCAGGAGGGTTTGTCGAGCGTGATTTTTTCAGGTTCGCCAGCGATTGGACCGCAAGATTGGATTACATCTACTCGCTTGATTCTTTGGACGGCCAGCGTTTTGGTGATCGCCATAGCATGACCGCCTCGATCATCCAAATTCGTCCCGATCTCGACATCCTGTACGCCTATCTTACAGTCAGCAACTCAGATTTTTCAGACGACGGGATTACCCCGGAAACAACCTCGCTCGATGGCCCTTCGATCAGTGCCGGGCTAAGCCGTTTCTTCCAGACATCGCTGCCCCAAGTACCCTCATTCGCCTTGGGAATTGACTTAGAATCCGTGAACACAGACGGTAGCGATTTTCGCTACCGCGGTTTGACCACCTACGGTGAGTGGACACTGCAGTTAAGAGACTCATTGCAACTGATCCCGAGTGTCGGCACAGGCTACCGTGACTATTACGTTTTCACCGGATTGGTGCCACGCGATGAATGGACTTGGCGGATTCAGGCAAAGCTATGCTGGCAAGCGATGGACCACATGGCAATCGCATGGGTCGCCGGTCACGACCGCTTCGCCTCGGAGAATGCCGAGTTTGATGCTGAGCGAACTCAGGGAGGAATGCTCATCACCGTAACCTATTGATCCGCATGCGTTCTGAGGGCAGGTCAACAACCGCCGCTTTGCGAATAAGACGCAGCGTAAAAGTAAAAAATAACGTCAGCGATTAACAAGCAGAGAAAAGGACAGACTTAGAAAAGACAGGTTTACCAACGGTGACTTCCCTTTGTCGCCGTCCCTTTCGACTCAGGTCACTGCGTCTGCTTGGTAACACAGGCCGAAAATTCATTTTAAATCAAACGGACCAGCCAACTCTATTTACTCGAGGAGTTCAATCACGATGCCAATATTTGAAACCAACCAAGGCGCAGCAGAATTCCTCGGCTGGTGTACGGTTTTCAATATTGGCCTGATGACATTTTCGATGGTCGTTTTGATCACGATGCGAGATCGAATCGCGGCGATCCACGGACGACTTTTTGATCTCGAACCGCCCCACCTGAAACGAGCATATTTCCGATATCTGGCGAACTACAAATTGCTGACTTTAGTTTTCAACGCGATTCCGTACGTCGCGCTCAAACTATGCAGCTAAAAACGTAGCTAGTGATTGCGGCGAGCGGTGTTTCTTGCCAAGGTCGCCTTCCCGCATGCCGTACAAAGACACATCACGCCATGCGAGGGTCAGTCAACCAACTCACTCGGGCTGACCGATTCGCTTGAATTTAGGAAGCGAATTCTGCCTTCTACCTAACATCGGCTGACTAGCTCACTTCCACTGGGAGCTTGTACCAGGAGTTTTGCAGATACCCCTTGGAGTTCCAAGGAACACGATAAGGCATGAAGCCTCCGGAGGTGTCGAGCGCCCGCACCATCAAGCGTTTCGTATTTCTAGTCACCTTCACTTTGGCGTTCCATAGTCGCCAGCAGAACTCGCTCTCTTGTCCGACCAGATTCGCCTTGGACCAAGTTTTTCCTTGGTCGGCAGAAACGAGTACTTTATCAACCGCCGAACCGGCCCGTCCGGTTGGCAGAACATAGCCGGTCAAATCAATCTCGCCGGTCGCAAGCTTGCTGTTGGCCTGCGGCGTACAGATTGCGGCGTTGATCGGGAACCGATAGATCGGCCCTGACTCCGCCCATTCGATCGGATCCGAATTCTTCACCAACTTGTAGGCTGTAGCGACGTAGTGATTGGGTGACGGGCGATCGCTGACCACAATCTTCCCGAGCCATTTGACACTTCGGGCACCGATGTAACCAGGGACCAAGGTCCGTAGCGGGAACCCATGATCGGGTGTCAGCGGAGCCTCGTTCATTGTGTGTGCTAAGAGTGGAGCACCGGGGCCCGAATCAATCATTGCTTTGGAGATTGGGATCGAACCTCCGAAGGGAATGATTCCGCCTCCCTTCTCGATTTCGTCAAGGCCTTCAAACCAAATGTGCTTTGCTTCCGGCAACACCTCTGCTTCCTTCAAAACATCAGCGATTGCAATGCCTTTCCAGGTAGCATTCCCAATCGCTCCTGATTGCCACTGAACCCCGCTCACCTTGCCCTCAGCGTTGTACTCAGCGCGGCGGTTCCCAGCGCAAGTCAAGGTTGCCACGGTCGATCGATTCTTGAACCGTGCGAGATTCTTGAGCGACAAGGAAGACGGCCGGCGAACCATACCTTCAATTTTGAGTTGGTAATCGTCGGAATTGATCACTGGGTTCGGTGCGTGACTGCGAACGTAGAAATGCTTCAGCGGCGTAATCCATGACTGAACGAGGTTGGCAAGCTCGGGCTCTCCGTTGTTTGGACTCGTCGTGTGGAAAATCAGTTGCTTGTCATTTTCGGCGGCCGCTGCGGCCTGAGGTGCAAACATTCCGCCCGCAACAAAAACGCCACCGCTGGCAATTAGCATCTCTCTTCGTGTAATCATTGATTCTGCGTCCTACTTTGCATGCGTGCCGGGAGGGGTGTCTTCCGCTGGAGTGGATTGAGGGGCGTTTTATCGGAGAAGATCCGATCGGCTGAATCTTCAGGTGGTGGTCGTCGAACTGGTTACCATCAATCTGGGCAAACTTCACCGAGTTACAAAACCGCAAGTGTCGATAAGGCAATGTCGATAAAGTAACCTTGCGTTCGCGTTCTGTTTAAACGACGCCTGAATGGTTGATCGGCGAAACGGTGTGGTTTGTCAATTCCGAGATTCGATTCCGCCATTCTATTTTAAATATCAGTCGCCATTGTGCTTCAAACTCAACAAAGTTAGCCCTCAATTTTATTCCTGTTCCACCCGCAGGCCCCCCTCAAGGGACAGGATGTCGCAGTTGGAATCGAGCGAATCCCTAATTTCGTCTCACCTCTGCAACCACAAGCCAAGATTGCCACCGCCCGACAGTCTCAACAAAATCGGCCCGGATTTAGCGCCGAGTGCATCCCCGACCATTCCATTGATTACATTGTTCGCCAGTCGACGGCGGGCAGGCAGTTTGCCTCGCGGCTTCGTTCGTGACGAGAAGTGATGCTGACCGGGAGTGAGTGCGATTATGTTTCAAACGCGAAAGATTTTGGCTGCGGCGTATTTGGCGATGAGCTTGGCCGCCACCTCCGTCAGTGCAGCAGATCGCCCCAACATCGTCTTGGTATTCATCGACGACATGGGCTGGGGTGATTTCTCATGCTTTGGCAACGAGGCAGCAGATACACCGAATATTGATCGACTGGCCGCCGAGGGAATCCGGTTCGAGCAATTCTACGTGAATTCTCCCATCTGCTCCCCATCGCGAACAGCGATCTCCACGGGGCAATACCCGCAACGTTGGCAGATCACATCTTATCTGAGCAATCGAGATCACAATCAACGCCGCGGAATGGCCCAATGGCTCGACCCCAAAGCACCGATGCTGGCGAGATCCTTGCAGCAATCTGGGTACGCAACGGGCCACTTTGGCAAATGGCACATGGGTGGGCAACGCAACGTCGATGATGCTCCACCGATTACCGACTATGGGTTTGATCAATCGCTGACGAATTTCGAAGGCATGGGGCCGAAGCTATTACCTTTGACTTTGAAACCAGGGCAGAAAACGCCGGGCAAGATTTGGGCAGATGCGGAAAGATTGGGAGACGGTTATCGCTGGATGTTAAGATCGAAAATCACCGGCGGATTCATCGACGAAGCGATTCCATTTGTCGCTGAGGCAAACCGGGAAGGAAAGCCTTTCTATATCAATCTCTGGCCCGATGATGTACACGGTCCATTCTGGCCACCGGTCGATAAATGGGCCGATGGGAAACGAGGGCTCTATCACGCGGTTCTCCAGGAGATGGATGCCCAATTTGCAAAATTGTTTGACTACATTCGTGCAGATCCGAACTTGCGAGACAACACGTTAGTACTGATTTGCGGTGATAATGGTCCTGAAAAAGGTGCCGGTTCGGCGGGTCCGTTCCGAGGTTTCAAAACGAATCTGTACGAGGGAGGAATTCGTTCGTCACTGATAGCCTGGGGGCCGGGGGTATTGAAGAAAACAAACCACCTCGACACTGATTCTGTCTTCTCGGCGATTGACCTCGTTCCGACTTTGCTCGACCTGACATCAACGCCCCATCCTGAGGGCGTCAAATTCGACGGCGAGTCCTTGGTGTCGACGTTGCTCGGGGTGCCGCCGTTGAGCGGCGATGGTGGCTCACGTTCTCAGCCGATTCTGTTTCGTAGACCACCCGATCGCGATTCGTTTTACGGTATCAAGGATCTTCCCGATCTCGCCATTCGCGACGGTGATTGGAAATTGTTGTGCGAGTACGATGGCACTCAACCCGAACTTTACGATCTGTCCAAGGATCGTGGTGAAACGAACAATCTGGCAAGTCAGTTTCCCGATCAAGTTAGCCGTTTGACAAAAGCGCTGCTGGACTGGCACAGTACTTTACCCATCGACAATGGGGAGACCTACGTCGAACAGAAACGCCGCTAAATCAGCAGCCGTAACACGCAGCGGCATTCCGATGCATTATTCGACTTCGCAGGGAACAACGTCCCTGGCAGGAGTCACGCCAAGGCAGGCTCGTCGCCCCGTTCGGTGTGCCCATTGGTCTGGGACAAACAGCATCCTCAATCTGTTGACGAAGGCTGACCTGCGTACGAAAAACACAGCCAAACTGGAAAGGGAGACTCGCCGTTCCAGCGATGAAGTTCGTTCGGCAACCCTGGTCATTGGTCATTGGTCATTGGTCATTGGTCATTGGTCATTGGTCATTGGTCATCAAGAGAGTGTAAAGTTTCACCAATAAGCCGGAGCGAATCAAAAGCTTAACCATGGTCCGTAGAGACGCTTTACACTGGCCCGTTGGGATTGGGCAGGGATCGTGAGAAGATCGACACGCCACGCTCTTCGATCGAGCTGCGTGAGTCGCAAATGCTTGAAAATTGACGAGGTGCGGTGTTTAATGCTCGGCTATGTTTTGCACCGCTCGGGCAAAAGCTTCCGCAGAACGCCACCGAGACAGCACCTTACGCGCACAGGACGTCAAATCGTGAGACAACCTGGCATGATCGGGGATTGTTAGCCGAGAATGAATTTGCAACCCCCATTCAAATGCCCGACGCGCGTCAAAGTAATGATTGGACTCTTGATCGTCGGTTGCGGGCTGAGCGTGTTTGGTCAGGTGATGCGAAATGGCTCCAATCCACCCCTGCGTCAACCTGTCGGCAGAGAAGGCGTGCCGAATTGGGAAACACGCAGCGATTTCCCTGCTGAACAATTCACCTTTGTACGTCTACGCTACCGATCCACGCAAAATCATTTCCGAACGCACTGGAGCGGAGATTATCCAGATGCTGATCTCAACTTGTCTTATCGCCTCCAGCAACTGACATCATTGAATGTCTCCCCGAACGGACTCGTCCTCGATATTAACGACGAAAGACTTCTCGACTATCCGTTTGCATTCATGAGCTCACCCGGAAAGATGTACCTGAACACCGAGGAGGTTGAAAGTCTGCGAAACTATCTGAGCAACGGCGGATTTCTGATGGTGGATGATTTTTGGGGGAGAGAGTATCGCGAAAACGTGACGGCTGAGCTATCAAGGGTGCTTCCCGGAGTCACGCCGGTGGACCTGCCGTTGTCCCATCCGATTTTTCACACCGTTTACGATTTGCGAGAAAAGCCGCAAGTGCCGAGTATCAACGCTTGGAGTCAGGGCCTGGACATCGAACCATGGCATGGCGACATGTCCGACCCGGATCCGCATTTTCTCGCTTACCATGACGAAAACGGCAAAATCTTGATCCTGCTATGCCATAACAACGATCTGGCAGACGGTTGGGAACGCGAAGGCGAAAACAAAGCGTACTACGAAAGGTTTTCTGAACGCTGGTCCTACCCGATTGCGATCAATATTATTGTCTACGCGATGACGCACTAAATGCTGAACTGCCTCAAGACGCTATTGATCCCAACCCAATGGATGTGGCATCCGCCCCCGCTGATCGGGCAAGATCGCGGGAGCCTCCGACTGGCCTCACCCGCGCGGCGACTGTTACCAATCGGGCGCGCGAGCCTTCCCACATTCGCCTGCTATTTCATCGTGTTATTTGCGATCGTTTTTCCGTTGGTCGTTAAGATTTGAAAGTGATGAAATCCGGCGTTCATGCCGCTGTAAGTCCAGACAACTTTCTTGTCTCGCGTGACTTCGAATAACTTCACGCTATCACCTTTGGCGTGATAACTGGAAATGACCGTATTCCCATTCGGCAAGCGTTGCGCTCCGCACGCGTCATCAAACAAATTTTGACCGAGGTCTTCATTGGTCACGCTCCAGACTGTTTCACCCTTGGCATTCACTTCGATAATTCGATTTCCATTGGTGCATGCGATTAACGTGTTTCCATTATCGAGTCGGATTGCGGTAAACGGCCAATCCTTTTTCTCCCGTCCACGATCATCGGTTGGAAAGACCTTCACGACTTTGCCGGTCTTAGGAACGTATTCTTTGACTGAAAAATCCAACAAATGCGGGGCGATGTAGTTGCCGTTGGGTAACAGGCGTAACATTCGGGTTTGCATGTGAAAATTCTTCGTTTGACACTGCAGCGGCGTCGACCCGACGACTTTGCCACCGCGATCGATCTCCACTGCCCGCGGTTGCGGTCCCAGTTCTGCAAGCAGGTAGTTTCCGTTCGGCAAGACGATGACCGTACTGGTTTCTTTTTGCTGCCCTTGGTACTCGAACACAAACTCCTTCGATTCACGATCGACCTCCACGATACCACCGTTGGGAAAACGTTCTGTCCCATAAAGGGCTAACAGAACGTTTCCGTTGGGTAACACCCAACCATCACTGGCGGGCATGTCGAGTTTCCAGGTCACTTCTTTTTGTTCGTTCACGATCACCACGCCGTTGGCTTTCCCAAAGCCAATAAAGGAATGGCTGACCGGCGTCTGGGCGGAAACAAAGGAGGTAACCAAACCCGTCCAGAGCAGCAGGCAAATCATCATTCGGCGCATCGGTTAGGACCTTCATCGATTGTTAGGCAAGAGTTGGTAGGCATGCGAATAGCCATCGGAACATCATAACGATGCCCCATCTGAAATGGGTCGCGTAGCAGCAGTTTTTGATCTGTTTCAATCCTGGCCGGTTTTGCTCCTCGGCCG
>JBMYRF010000017.1:0-14431 GCA_049602075.1 Rubripirellula sp. | reverse complement strand
CTCCGATCCGTAGCGTAGATTCGTATTGGGCGTTTCCGCAACAATACCAAATATACGCAGATTATCGAGCGTTTCATGTCTAGCTCCATTCGTCGCCACAAGCAGCTTGTGGACCCCGATGTCCAGCTTGGAATCCTCCGCAAGGTTGCCGTTCATTGGTCAATCTTTTTCATCTGCAATGCCGTCGCATTGATGATCTGGATTCGATTGTTTGAGCAGCCGGATGCTGATTGGGGACAGACTTTCGCTGATACTGTCCGCCGCTTCATGCCATTTTTCATCATCACGATGGCGTTGATCCCGGCATTTGTCTGGGACACTCTCAAATTGACAAACCGTTTCGCTGGCCCGATCCTGCGACTGCGGCACGCTTTGGCCGACGCATCCGAAGGACGTGCGGTCAGCCCCCTTCGCTTTCGTAGCAACGATTTCTGGAAAGAGATCGCCGACGACTTCAATCAAGCGTTGATTCGCAAAGGACAAGTCGAGACGCCGCCTGATCAACCTGATACGGACGCCCGAGACTAAAAGTGAATCAATCAATTTTCACCCAACGCAGAAGCTTGAAAAATCGCCCTATCGGCTCCATGCAATCACGGCGTAAACGCCCTGGGATTGCCGCAGTGGAGATGGCAGTCTGCTTGCCCGTCATTATCCTACTGGTCTTCGGAACGATTGAAGCATCCGGTTTGATTTTTCTGAAGCAGGCACTCAACGTCGCGGCTTACGAAGGGGTTCGTGAGACCATTCGCGTTGGCTCGAGTAACGCAGATGGCGCCGAGATCGCAATGACGATCCTATCCTCACAAAAAATCAAAGATGTGCAGATCCGGTTTCCCAATGGTGAGGCTGCCCTGGCCAAACGAGGCGATGAGATTGTGATGGAGGTCAGCGTCTGCAAAGCATCGAACAGCCAACTTCTTGGCCACCTTGGAACCAATCAACTCCTGACCACCCGCGTCGTGATGCTAAAAGAATGAAACAGCCGGTAAAACTCCCACCTAATCCTATCAAACGCGATCGTCGCGGAGCGATGCTGGTCCAAATCGCAATCATGATGATTGGGTTCATGTTGGCGATTACATTTTCAATCGACAGCGCGCAAATGCAATTGACGCAAACGGAGATGAACACAGCGACAGAGGCCGCTGCCAAGGCGATCGCTGGAACGCTGGCAGATACGCAAGATCTAGAACTCGCAATCACCCGCGGCCAACAGCTTGCCGCTGCCAATCAGGTCAATGGCGATTCTTTGATCTTGGACACGAGTGACGTTCAATTTGGCCGCACTGCGGAATTGGGTAGCGGGCGGCTGAAGTTCGAGCCCGCGAAGACCCCATACAACAGTGTTTCTGTACGAGGGAAACACATTTCCGTGCCTCCCGTGGGCTCGAACCCATTCATGTTAAGCAGGATTTTTGGTGACGTTGCTTTCGCAACCAAATCACTTGCGACCGCGACTTATGTGGAACGTGATATCGTCTTGGTCATCGATCGAAGTGAAGCGATGTCGGACGAGGGCCTTAAAGCAGTGGAGCAAGCGGTCGAGGCGTTTTCGTCTGTCCTCTCAACTACTGCACCGCACGAGAGAGTTGGTTTGGTTTCGTACAGCCAGCATGCATCTGCCGATGTGGATCTTACCGACCAGTTCCCTGAGATCTCCAATGCCATCAGTTGTCTCGAAATCGGTGGGTCCGCTAACGTCACACAGGGAATGCTGGCCGCAGAACGGGTCTTGAAGCAAAGTCATCAACGCTCGTGGATCCAACCGATCATGATCGTGATGGCTAACGGAGTGTTCAAAACAAGAACCGACGCGATGGCGTTAGCTGCCTCCTTGGGTGCGGACGGCATTCAAGTCATGACGGTTACCTGCGGTGGCAATACTGATCAGGATGATATGCAGCGAATCGCAGAACTCGGAAACGGACGGCACTTTCATGTCGAGCATGACTCAGACCTCGAACAAGTTTTTCACAAGCTCGCGAATTCGTTGAGCACGATGATGACCCAACCAATCGGCAAAACGTTCCCTGAAAATTAACAAACCGGTCGAACAAGAGACATCACTGACACGGTGGATTGCGTCCCGCAACCCAAGAAACTTGCACCGGCACCAACCATTACGTTTCACTAACAGGTAACTCACTATGATCCAAAAGAAACATGCTGGCGCAATGCTGGTCGAGTTCGCGATCGTGGTGCCCGTCCTGATCTTGATATTTTTTGCAGGGTTTGAATTTTGCCGTGTCGCTATGGTGCGACACACCGTCGATAACGCGGTCTATGCAGGCTGCCGCGCCGGAAGCGTTGCGGGTGCAACGGCACAGGAAGCTGAATCCGAAGCACGCAGGGTACTCCGCTCGATTGGCGTGGATAACGCACACGTCGACGTGACACCTGAAATCTTTGGATTGGCAACCAGAGAAGTCTCGGTCTCAATCGAAGTGCCGCTTGATCAAAACAGCTTGGTTCCCAACCAGTTCGTCAGTGGCAAAACGATTCGCAGAAAACTGACGCTACGCCGCGAAGGAATCCGGTAGCGAATCGGCCTTGCAACGTGTCCCCAACCAGCGGTGCAACTGTAATCCCAAGCAACTGTAATCCCCAACGCCTGCGCCCCAGAGCCAATGACGTCTGTCCCGACGCATTGACCAACTCAGTTCGCGGCAAGCATTCTGCGACAAACCGTCTGCGACAAACCGTCTGCGACAAACCGTCTGCAGCAAACAGATTGGCCGTCCTCGACTTGCCTCGAACCATGCGAAGGGGTCGCAGGCCTGAATGCAAGATTTGCGTTGAATGACAGTTATCTGGACGAGACGGTTCAACAGGCCCACATTGCAGCAAGCCCAATGAAGCCTCGCGAGGAGGACTATTTGATTGCTTCCAAATCAAATAGTTGCGACTGGGTGGATGGCTTTGATTTTCGACACGTTGCATGAGACTTCGCGCCGGTGCGTGCGGCCCATTCGTCATATTTTTTTGCCAGGTGCTTCACCAAGTCTGGCCTCTCAGCTGCCAGATCGATCGTTTCACTGCGATCTTTGGTGATGTGATAAAGCTCCCATTCTTTGGCTCGCTCGGCAACGAGCTTCCAATCGCCGTCACGGATCGCGTGGTTGCCGGAGAACTCCCAAAACAGTGGATGCGAATCTCGCGTTTGCTTTCCCCTTAACGCCGGCACCAATGACACGCCTTCCATCGGCAACACACTCTCCCCCTTCCACTCAGTGGGGTATTCGGCTCCCGACAATTCGACGGCGGTCGGCATCAAGTCGACCAAGTGACTGGTGAAGGAACTGATCTCGCCACGTGCTTGAATGCCGGCCGGCCAATGCGCGATCATGGGCGTCAGCGTTCCGCCATGATGAGCATACTGCTTGTACAATCGCAGCGGAGTGTTGCACATATTTGCCCAGCGTGCGTCGTACGCAATGTCGCTGTTCGCTGGTCCCGGTTGAACGCCGGGGCTGCGCAACCGCTCATAGGGGCACGCTCCGTTGTCGGAGAAAAAGACAATCAGAGTATTGTCCAATTGGTTGGTGCGTCGCAGGTGGTCCATTAGCCGACCGATATTCTGATCCAATCGATCGACCATGGCGGCGTAAACTTCCATCATCGGTATCAAGAATTGTTGTTCTGTTGGATTCAACGAATCCCACGATTCAACTTTCGGATCGCGATCGGATAAACGCCATGTGGAATCGATCACGCCCAGGGTTTTCAAACGTTCTTGCCGACGCGCTCGGATGACATCCCAACCCTCTTGGTAGCGGCCACGGTACTTCGCAATGTCGGCGGGCCTGGCGTGCAATGGAAAGTGGGGTGCGTTGTGCGCAAGGTAAAGAAAGAATGGTTGCCGCGGATTTTCTTGCTTTTCTGATTCGTTGATAAATTGGATTGCGTAATCGGTGAACGCATCGGTTGAATAAAAATCATCAGGCGGCTCAAATTCCTGTTCACCGAGACGCATGAGATTCTCGCCCGTTTGCCAGTCGGCTCCGGTAAAGAAGTTGATCGCACCACTCAGGAAACCGAAATAGCGATCGAAACCTCGCTGCGGTGGTGTATCGGCAACATGCCATTTGCCACTCATCAACGTTCGATAACCAGCACCACGGAGAACCTCTGCGAGCGTTACATGCCCGAGCTGTTTCAAATTCCTGGACTGTTGATGCCACAACCCTGTCAAGATTGACGCTCGTGTTTCGCTGCATTTTGCATTGTTGTGGAAATCAACGAACCGCAATCCACCCGCCGCCAAACGATCTAGATTCGGGGTCTCAATCTCGCTGCCATAGCAACCGATGTCTGAAAACCCCATGTCATCACAGACAATCACGATGATATTTGGCCGGGCTGGATTGGCCGCAGTCACCTCATGCGGTATCAGCAGTCCGGCAACCACGCATAGCAGGCGTTGGAAACGATGAATCATCAACACATCTCTACAGAGGGGTAAGGTCGGGCGATTTTGGAACCTGGGTGCGACTCCGACCGTCCAAAACGGTGACAGTGTTTTGCCGGTTTATTTGCCAGGCACAATCCCGTCCGTGTATTTTAGTAAGATTAACGTTCAAGCGGTGCACGCTCGGAGGCGTCGCAACTCCTCTTCTGATGATCTTCTCATGCTCTCCAGCGTACTGAAATCCCTTGCGCGCCGATCACGCCAACAGTCTCAAGATCTATCGCGGGAGCGACGGCGGCTTCACAGGCGACGAACCCTGCTGCAGTCTCTTGAAGACCGACGAATGCTGGCAAGTTTCTCGGTCGTCGACCTCACTGATTCAGGGGATGGCACGTGCGACGGGGATGGTTGTACGCTGCGTGACGCGGTGATCGCCGCGAATGCGACGTTTGGTGAAGACACCATTACCTTCGCCCCCGGTTTGACGGGGACAATCACACTCGACAGCGCCAAGGGTTCGTTGCTGATCACCGACTCGGTATCGATCATTGGCCCGGACGCCGACAAACTGACGCTGCGAGCCGCTACGAGCGCGGCGAACCAATTTCGAGTGATCGATATCGATTCACTGATGAGCGATGTCACGCTCGAAGGGATGACGATCACCGGAGGTCGGCTCGACGCTAACGCCGGAGCTGGAATTCGGTTTCGAAGTTCCGGGACCCTGACGTTGCGCGAAAGTGTGGTCACGGGAAACACCGCCAACAATGCAGCTGGGATTTACAGTGAATTCGATGGCAATCTTGTCATCACTTCTTCTACCATTTCCGGCAACACTGCCTCCTTTGGTGATAGCGGCGGGATCCACAATGAAGACGGTAACACCAACATCTCTTTCAGCAGAATCGAGAACAATCAATCCTACGGCTCGGGGGCCGGCCTTTTCAGTCCAAACAGTGGTGAGGTGACAATCACGGACACCAGCATTATTGGTAACCGCGTCACACAAGAAGGTTACTACGGCGGCGGTGTCTACAGCGGAGAAGGGAATGTCACGATCTCTGGGAGCACGATCAGTGGCAATACGGCCGATAGTGGCGGTGGCTTGTACAACATCTCCGGAAATGTTTCGATCTCGGCAAGTGAAATTTCAGGAAACGAAGTTGGTTATTCTGGCGGCGGGGTCTTTAACGAGTCGGGAAACCTCACACTGACGAACGTCACCATCGAAGATAACTTCGCTGAATATGGTGATGGTGGTGGGCTGTTCAACGACAGCGGTCCGGTCACGCTTAGTCGCAGTACGATCAGCGGTAACCGCGCGATAACCGATGGGGGTGGGATTGCCACTGGCGCTGGACGGGTCGACATCACTGACAGCTTGCTTGCCGCGAATCAAGCCGCTGGGGACGGTGGTGGCTTGGCCACCACAACAGGCCAAATCACGCTGACCAACACAACAGTGTCAGGCAACAGCGCGGATGCACGCGGTGGCGGCATCCAGTCTGATGGAGCAGCCGTCCGTTTGGTCAACGCGACAGTCACCTCCAATACGGCAGGCAGCCAAGGTGGTGGCATCGGCGTCATCGCAGAGAACGAGGGCGTTTCTCTATTAGTGCACAACTCGATCATCGCGCAAAACCAGGCACCTTCAGCAGGCGATTTCCTCTCGCCGAATGATGCCGCCAAACGCGAGGTCGCCTCGAGTGTGATTGGCAACAATGACGGGACCGGATTGGTTTCTGATCGTTCCGGGGCAAGCGGCAGCTTTATCGGCACTGCCACCGCACCAGTCAACGCAGGATTGTTGCCGTTGTCGGACAACGGAGGACCAACGCTTACGCATGCCCAAACCGCTGGCTCACCTGGACTCGACCGCGGTGATAACGCGCTGGCCGTAAACTTCGGCCCCGATGATGCACCGGGCGGTGGAGATGACGTTCAACTGACAAGCGATCAGCGTGGCGGCCTCTACGAACGGATCATTAATTTTGGGATCGCTGCGGCCGTTGACATCGGGGCCTTCGAAACTCAGTCCGCACCGCAGTTCATCGTCGATACAAACGAGGATTCGATCGACGGTGATCTTTCACTTGGTGATCGCAGCCTTCGTGAGCTCATTGCAATCGCCAATGAAACCGAGAAAGCCGAGGTGATCGGTTTTCGCTTCGGACTCGATCCGATTGATTTGGATCCAGCTTTGGGCGAACTCGTTATCACGAAATCACTTACCATCCAACCCAGCGTCGGGGCCCGCAGCTTGACCATTTCCAGATCGGGCCCTGATCCCTTTCGGTTAATGAGAATCACGCAGGCAAGCGATGTGCAGCTTCGAGGCTTAACGCTGAGCGGTGGTGACGCAGCCGATCAGGATGGCGGTGCGATCTTGATGAATTCGTCTGGCCACCTCGAAATCGTGGAAAGTCATTTAGCAAACAACGCAGCAAAGCAGGGCGGGGCAATTGCCGCATCCTCCGGTTCGATCTCCGTGATCAGCAGCGTCATCAGCCAAAACGTCGCGAATGGAGAAGGTGGTGGAATCAGCCTCACGCGTCAGG
This sequence comes from Rubripirellula sp., assembly GCA_049602075.1. GTDB lineage: Bacteria > Planctomycetota > Planctomycetia > Pirellulales > Pirellulaceae > Rubripirellula. Next base: position 7,462 of record JBMYRF010000017.1, on the reverse strand, counting down.
CGACTGCATTGAACCTCGTCAATTCAACGGTCAGCGGCAACCTTGCGATCGCAAAGGGTGGCGGCATTTACAGTGAAGACGCGGAAGTCTTGGTTTCCAGCAGCACAGTCACCGCCAATCAAGCGTTAGAAGCAGCGGGAGGAATTGGGTTTGAAGCGGACGGAGATGGTGAATCGCTGGACGTTGTGAACTCGATTGTCGCGGGAAATATTGCTCCGGCAGGAGCTGATTTCGTGGCGCCGGGGGCAGCCCCCAGCACGCTAACGGTTCGTAGTTCGCTGATCGGAAACAACATCGACACCACGTTGGCCGAAAGCAGTCAAACCCCAGACACACAAGGAAACCTGATTGGCAGCGATGGTAATCCGCTAGATGCGCAACTAGGGCCTCTGACGGATAATGGCGGCCGACTCCCGAGCCATTTACTGCTAGAAAGCAGTCCGGCCCTGGATGCCGCCAACGCAGCGCTGCTGCCGGTAGACGAATATGATTTAGACTCCGATGGGAATACTTCGGAAACGCTTTCCCTGGATCAACGCGGCGGCGCGCGGGTCGTCGACACCCTGGACATGGGAGCCGCCGAACTTGCCGCGTTGCCTCCACTCACGTGGAACAACCCCGCTGACATCGTCTACGAAACCTTACTCAGCCCACTGCAGTTGAATGCCAGTTCCCCCGTCAGCGGTTCCTACGTCTATACACCCGCAGCAGGAACCCTACTTCCAGCCGGCGACAACCAAACACTAAGCGTTGTCTTCACTCCGAGTGATCCGCTCGCTTTCCGCAGCCGCGCCGCCGAAGTCTCTTTGAATGTGCTCAAAGCAACGCCAGTCGTGACGTGGAACGAACCAGCCGGCATTACCTTCGGCACCGCATTGACTGCAACGCAGTTGAACGCGACGGCTTTTGTGACAGGTTCGTTTGTTTATACCCCGCCAGCCGGAACGCTCCTCGGTGCCGGACAAGATCAAGTGCTCAGCGTTATCTTTACCCCGAATGATACAACTAACTATGAGACCGTTAATAAAACGGTTGAGATTGACGTCGCAAAGGCGGTGCCAACGATTAACTGGAGTGATCCGGCGACAATCGTCTTCGGGACCGCACTTGATGGAACGCAACTGAACGCAACCTCCGGAATCGAAGGTTCATTCAACTACTCTCCCAATGCAGGGACAGTGTTGAATGCCGGTGCGGACCAACCGCTGAGCGTCGAATTCACGCCAAACGATATTGCCAATTACGAAATCGTCAACAAGACCGTCGAAATTGACGTGGTCAAAGCCGTTCCGGTGATCGACTGGGACGATCCAGCGGCGATCACCTTTGGCACCGCACTCGATGGGACTCAGTTGAATGCATCGTCCGTGATCGCGGGAGTCTTCGATTACACGCCTGCCGCGGGGACCGTCTTGAACGCCGGTGCAGACCAACCCCTGAGAGTCGAATTTACGCCCACCGACACTGCCAATTATGAAATCGCCAATAAGACCGTCGAGATTGACGTGGTCAAAGCCGTTCCGGTGATCAACTGGGACGATCCAGCAACGATCGCCTTTGGCACCAAACTCGATGGAACGCAATTAAATGCTTCATCAGTGATCGCGGGATCGTTTGATTACACGCCCGCCGCAGGAACCCTGTTGAACGCGGGACAAGACCAACCGCTGCGTGTCGAATTCACGCCCACCGACACTGCCAATTATGAAATCGCCAACAAGACCGTTGAGATTGACGTGGTCAAAGCGGTTCCCGTTATCACCTGGGACGATCCAACAACAATCACCTTTGGCACTGCATTGGGCGGGACCCAACTAAATGCATTGGCAAATGTCGAGGGAGCCTTCAAGTACACGCCAACCGCAGGCATCGTGTTGAACGCAGGCCAGAATCAACCACTAACCGTTGAATTCACGCCGGCAGATCCCGCCAACTACACGACTGCCAGCAAAACGGTGGAAATCGACGTCGACAAAGCAATCCCCGTCATTAACTGGGATGATCCGGCCGCAATCACATTTGGCACACCGCTCGGCAACGACCAGTTGAACGCGAGCGCCGCGATTGAAGGAACATTCGAATACGATCCGATCCTTGGCACCACGCTGAACGCCGGACAAGACCAACCTTTGATGGTGGAATTCACTCCAGCGGATAACGAAAATTACGAGGTCGCAACCAAGACGGTTCTGATCGACGTGAATAAAGCCGCTCCAAGCATCACCTGGACAAACCCTGCCGACATCCTGTCCGGCACACCGTTGGGGCCAGACCAGCTCAACGCAACAGCGGATATCGATGGCACCTTTGCTTATGTCCCCAATTCCGGCACCGTGTTACCTGTCGGTGCCAATCAATCATTGATGGTGACGTTCACCCCGACTGAAAGTAATAACTACAACGTTGCAACGGCGAATGCGCTGATCAATGTCGTCGCCGCGTTTGACTATGGCGATGCTCCCTCCGCCTATCCCGTATTGAACGCCGATGACGGGGCACGACACGTAGTCGGCGATCTGACTCTCGGCACGACCGTTGATTTGGATGCGGATGGACAACCATCAGCCAACGCCGATGCGGATAACGATGACGGGGTTGCGTTACTGGCCGATGCGGTTGTCGATAGTTCCAGCAGCACGACCGCCAGTTTTCTTGTGACGGCGTCCGGTGAATCCAAGCTCGACGCCTGGATCGACTTCAATGCCGATGGTGCTTGGGATGACGTCAACGAGAAAATCTACGACGCTGTTTCGCTGACCGCTGGCGAAAACACGCTCAGCTACACGGTCCCTGCTAGCACTTCAGCCACTGGCGTAGCCGCTCGATTCCGACTCAGTACAGCGGGCGGTTTATCACCAATCGGCGAAGCGTCAGATGGCGAAGTCGAAGACTACATCGTGACCCTGCTCGACGGATCGAATTCCCCAAATCCACTCATCCGTTTGGTAGGTTCCGATACGGAGATTTCAGGACGGGCGGGCCAGTGGCAGGTGAGTGACGGATCGAACGTTTTGTTTGCTGCACCACATGCGTCGGTTGGGACTTTGCAAGTGCAAGGTGGTCTTCAGGATGACGGGTTCAGCATCGATCTCAGTACTTCCAAAGGTCTCAATCTAGATGGGGGTGGTGGCTTTAACTCGGTAACTGTCGATGGGGCGAACCTTGATGTAACCTCAGGCGGAAATCTCGCAGGTGTCAACTTGCACGACTTTGATCTGACCAGTGCCGGAGAGACCAGGATCACAATGGACGCGTCTGGAGTGCTGGCACTTTCACCAGATAACTCCACCGTCAAGGTGCGTTTGGACGCGAGCGATTCGATCCGCTTTACAGACAATCCCGATTGGCGAATGGCGTCGCCGCGAGTCACCGACGGCGAATTCTTGCTAGTCATCGACAGCCAAACCAGCACAGCGCAAGTTGAAGTAGCGACAACACAACCATGGCAAAATCCGCTCGATCCGTCGGACATTGATAATGGGGGTTCCGTCACAACGGGCGACGCCCTTTTGATCATTAACGAATTGGGGCGTCGCGCATTTTCAGACCGCGCGACGCAGGAATTGGCCGATCCTTTGGACGTTGTTTCCTGGCCAGGATCCTATTACGACCAAAACGGCAGCAACTCGGTAACGTCGCTCGATGCACTGCGCGTCATCAACCGTTTGGCAAGAGATGTCGCTGAAGGGGAAGGTGAGGCGATTGTATTTGTTGATCGCAACGAGGATTTGAGTCGCACTGATTCGAGTCACCTCATGGAGGATCAGCAAGAACTGCTCGGCTTGACGGAACCAAAACCGTCCAAGCTCCAATTTGTTTCTGAACCGACTGGCATAAGCTTTAAAGCAGAGACCACTCAAACTTTGATAACCGAGTCAACCGAAACGGATGATTCCTGGGCAAATCAAGTTGACGATTTATTTTCGCAAGACGCGTCACTTTAAAAACCAAAACGGTGATTCACTTCATCGCACCATAGACTTGCGAAGCTGACTGCTTGAAGAAGGCTGCACGCTGCCCTTGAGCGATTACCAGAGCATCTTGGGCAAGAACGGTTCATAGCGTCTGCTTTCGGCCGGCGATTTTCGTTCGGCGAGATTCGGCCGACGATTTTCGGCCGACGATGACTCGCATGTTGTCTTATCGCACACCTGCTTAGGGAAGTGATGCCTCAATCCGGCATCTTTATCTTCGAGATTCCCAATCGATGGGGTATTAAGGTCCTTTTGGTCGGAAGGAAAACCACCGTTCGCCGATCTTATTAGCGATCGACACCCACACCCTTTGGCGCAAGATTTAGCAAGACGAGCCAAGCCGCGTTGGCTTACTGTACCGCAGCGGACGATCGGGTGGCGTTTACCAGCGACGCAACCGAACGGTTTTGGCTTTCAGACGGGTTTTCATCGAACAACGCTTCCAAATCCTCCTCCGAGATATAGCCAAGTTCTAGCAGGATACTGGAAAGTGATGGTGAGCCTTGGGTTTGGTATCCCAGCAACTGGGCCAAATCCCCCTCACTCAGAAAGCCGAGCGAGATCGCGAGTTCACCAAACTTTGCAGCGGGGTTTCTCGCTTGTTCCGCCAAGATGTCCATGACCTGCTTGACCGACAGAAACTCTTTTTCCATCGCAAGTTGACCAAGCTTTTTCCGCCGGTTTGCTAAGTGACACATTGCGTCCGCAAATTGCTCAGCCGAGATTCGCCCATCCTGGTAAAGGCGTGATCCATTCCACATAATCGCGTTCTCGTTTTAGGGGTAATTGGAATCCCTCTGCGCGGGTCTATCGAGAGCATACCTTTCGTTTCTAGATGTGCATTCAGATCGCGGCGAATGGTTTTCGCAGATCGACTCACCGCAAACCATTCCTTGACCAAGGTGGCATCACTTTTTCGGTAGAAACGATCAAGCCGATCATGCCGCCAACGCCAGCCCCGGATTCGCTGGGGAAGGATGATGGGCTTGGAGCCTGCCCTGAGCCATGTCCTTGTGATTGATCTGATTAGGCAGCCCAAACTGTAGGCAGCCCAAACTGACCGCACGGCAATGCATCATCACGACTGATTTCATCCGCGAGGATGGCAGCGTGAGGCTTCCGTGAGCGGGCAAATTCTCAGGTGCTGGCGTTTGTGTTGTCTGGGCTCACAACCTGACCGATGCAAGCGATCACCTCGGCACGCCGTATAACGCTTCGCATGCTCCGAGTAAAACGGAAACACTCCATCGATGATTCATACCTGGAGTAACCAGCATCGGATTGAGAGCGTGGTGGTCTCGGTTGCTTCGATCGATAACACCACCATTCAAACGCGGTTCGCGGCGTCCTCACCATCTGTGACGAAGACAACAACGTTTCATCTCACACGCATCGGCTGAATCCTCCAATAGCTCAATGAACGCCACAGCCACTCGAAGGGGCCAAAACGAAAATGCTTGAGCCAAAGGGGGGACACAACGAGCTGCAAAGCCCAGATAGCAACCACGACAGAGACTTGTCCCATACGAGAGACTGAATCAAATAAACCAAGCCCATGCCCGTAGAAAATGAACGTGCAAAGGAACGTCTGCGTCAGGTAGTTGGTCAACGCCATGCGGCCAACGGCGGCGAGCGGATTTAGCTTTGCCAAGATCGGCGGGTGCTTGCAAACAAGCATAACGATCCCGATATAACCGAGACTGACCAGCATGCTGCCCCAGTAATTAAATTGTGTCCCTTGAAACATCGAATAATCGACACTCCAGCTTTCTTCAAAGTTCCGGTAGACACCGTAGAGAATCAGGAGGGCACCGGGCAGTCCAGCCATTGCCAGCAACCAGTAGAACCGGCGAGAACGTTTCGCCGTCAGTATTTTCCATTTCCAAAAAGCCATGCCGATGAGCATTAGCCCTCCGGCTCGCCAAGCTAACTGAAACAAGAAAAGAAACGTCTGCATCACAAAAGCTGCCTCCGCGCGATGGGGCAGCTGACCAAGCCATGGCCCGCGATAACTTGCCCGCTCGGCCTCGAGCATTTCCAGGCTAGGCGACCAACTCCCTGAATCAAGCTCCCTGATAGCTTCCTCGGGCCAGTAGGGTAATGACAGCTGGAAAGCAAACATGATGAGGGAGGGAACGGCGAGCGACAAAACTCCAAGCGGCAGCAGTAGCCTTGGCGACAAGTTTCTAAACCAAACGACGATCATTCCACACAACGCATACGTCACCAAAATATCGCCATACCAGAATAGATAAGCGTGGATTAGGCCGATCAGTAACAACCATCCCATACGACGATAATGGAGCCCCAAGAAAGGCAAGCCTTTTTCTCGTTGGCGACCTGCAATCATCGCGATACCAGCACCAAAGAGGATCGAAAAGATCGTCATGAATTTCTGGTCCGCCAACAGATGCGACGCGAGCCAAATCCAGCAGTCGAGTCCCTCCAGTCGATCGCCCACTGTCGGATTCATGTACGCAGCACTGACCATCGCGAACGACTGAATGTTCATCACAAGGATACCCAACAGCGCGAATCCCCGCAGCACATCGAGTGAACCAACTCTCTCTGATCCAATCGTCGGTGCGATGGCCTCTGCGTTCGCATTTGTTTGGTCCGTCATCTGACTCAGATCATCATTCAAACTGGATCTCTCAATCACCGTCAGGTTGTTCATGTAGGAAAGTTGCAGCCGTCTTCTCGCGTCACAACTCGGGTGGTCCGAACAGTCGCGTTGAAAACAACCGGTCGAGCGGCCCAAGCAAACATTCGTCAACAAGCATGCGAAGGAAGCTCGGGGCCGACAACGAAGTCAACGGTGCAAAGCTGCTCGCAAATTGTCGGTGTCCCCACTCCGGTGAAACCAAGATTTGCTCAACCCGCATAGGTGGTGCGTCATGCTGCGATGAGATGCAGGCAGCTCCTCAAATGCTTTCAGTTTCTGCGTGTTACCGGGAACACCCGCAATGCCATGAGCAGCCTCTTGAACCTCACCGACGCGGCTTGCTAGGATAAGTGAATCAGGAGTTCGGAGTACCGGCAAGTGATGGTTACAGGATGGTACCAAGCGGTACAAACGAATTCTCACGGGGCGTGGCTCAGCCTGGTAGAGCGCTACGTTCGGGACGTAGAGGTCGCTAGTTCGAATCTAGTCGCCCCGACTGCATCAAAGCTCGTGAAACCAAGTGTTTTGCGGGCTTTTTTCGTTTCTGTATCGTCGCCGCCATCATCGGCCAAATGGTCAGGATGTGACTCCATTTGACCTGTTTTGCCTGGGTTTGGTGCAAGCATTGGTGCAAGCTCTTTCTGGTCACGAACGATCGGCAGCGACTCAATCGCTTCATTCGTGTCGAGCAGGCTTGCATCGGTATAGGTATTCATTGTCAAGTCGATGTCGCTATGACGCATGGCTGCTTGGGCGACGCGTGGCGCGACACCAGCACGTGAGAGGTGTGTCCCAAAGCTGTGACGCAGAGCATGGACATGGA
>JBMYRF010000016.1:113059-146184 GCA_049602075.1 Rubripirellula sp. | reverse complement strand
GAGTGGAAGCCGTCGCTCACCACAGGATCCCCCCCTTTCAGGCGAATCACCGCACATCCAACCAAGGCAGAGTTGAAAAAGGTAATGACGAAATAGTTCACGAAGTAGAACAAAAAAAGAACCACCCAAGCGATCGGATTCTGTGTGATTTGTGACCTGCTTTCCTCTGATACTTCAAATGCGCCAGACATGAATGCAGGCACCGCAAAACTTGCCAGCACCAAGATGCAAGAAATCCCACTGAGCAAAGGAAAAAGAAGAAGTTCCTTATCCAGCCGAAGGACTTGTACGGCTTGCTTCGTTAGTTGCCATCCCATTGAGATACGTTCAAACATAAGACACTCGGTTTAAATAAAAAAGGAAAGGTTTTTCGTTTTGAATTTTTGCGTTCCAACCACGAATATAACGATTCATTCGCGACCGGCACCAACGCTCAGAACCATTGCTTGATCGGACGGAAAAGCCGAATTGCTACGCGTTGTGAAAGCGGCCACTGATTCACTTCTTCGGCGGAAACAACGTGATTGTCAGGATCGCTGGCAAGTCCTTGGAAAATCGTGCGTGCGGTCTGTAGAAGCGAGTTGTCGCGGGTAACCAGCATCGCCTCTGCAAATCGATTGTCGGCAGCATCTTCAAGGTTGTAGCTGCCAAATGCGACCCAACGATCATCAATCAGGACGATTTTGGAATGTTCGCCATGACGGTTTTCGTGAATCTGCACACCTTGCTGCGAAAGCGTCGGATAATTGGTCGCCGCAGCCAGCCAGGGCAAACGCGAATCAAGCACCGATGCATGCGAATGATAAACTTCGATTCTGACGCCACGTGTCGCGGCTTCCGAAATAGCCTCTGCGAGCAGGCGCGTCGGCTTGTAATAAAAACTGGTGAGTTGCACGGTGTGTTCGGCTTGGCGAATTTTTTCGGCCAACATTTCTGTTAGCGGATTTGTCTCTCGCCGACCAAACGCTCCCCAGCGACCGGGATCTTGATTGGGGTCGTAAGACCAATAATCCATGGCAGTATTATCTGAGCTGGTCGGGCCTTCGTTGACTTGATTTTCATGTTCGGAAATCGTCGAACCGAGCAAGTCAAAGAAATTGCGCATCAACAGTCTTACAATCGGTCCACGCAAAGCGACTGAAAACTCATTCCACGCCTCAAAGGAACTGGCGGTGATATTGCTGCTACCAAAAATCGCGTCGCCCTGCTCAGACAGTTGAATCTTAATGTGCTGTCCGCAACCGATTTTTCGATCGATCGCGTTCTCTGGCGCATACATCACCACGGTCCCGCCGGCTCGTCTCAATTCATCAAACTGCTGCCGCAGATTTGCGCGCTGGGCCGCGGACATAATGGTACCCGCCAACCATTGGCCGAAGCTGTCGATCACTACATAAGTTGCGACGCCCCGACGTTGCGCAATGAGAAGCTTGTCTAAGCATTCGCGGCCATATTTATCCCAGTCAATATAAAACGTTGACAGGTACAGAAAGGACTGTGCCTGCGAAATCATCTCCATTCGCCGATCCCATTCTGCACGCCGATCCCACAACCCGGTCACTTCGGTTGCTGAGGTCGATTCGATGATGGACCCAGCGGGCCGAACGAGTCTGATCAAGGAAAGCTTTCACTTGTGATTTGTAAAGAGAACTGAAGATTCGATGAAGTGCAGCGTTGGCCTTCACTCCCGTTCAACTTCGTACTGCGATTGACTTGGCGGAACTCAATCGGGAAAGGGGCACGCAAATTTCGGGCAATTCGCCCAAAGGCCCTGGATGAGCATAGGGGAATCCTAACCGACTTCCAAACAAATTTCGGAAGGATGTACGGATCGACTCTTTCACTCTAACCGGGATATGCCCACGAATACCAGCTTGAAACTGACGTGAATGGATTCCAGCAGACGATCCATTTACCTGCATCTCAAGCGGGCGATGACACCGGGCCAACTTTGTTTTGCCGTTCGTAAGCAGCCGATGCTCTCGCCGCTGTTGAGGCAAAAGACGCGGCTGTCTCCGAAAAATCACTTTCCTGGGACAACCTCAAACGATTTCTGGTCGGGAATTCCCTGCCAGATTTTGACTTCGTCAATCATTCCGTCGAAATTCCGTCCAGTCCCTTCGCGATGACCACCAAGGATCAAGCCACCGAATTCGGACGCCGGTCCTGGAATTGGCAACTCAAAATCCCCGATGCTCTCGCCACCCAGATTCAATTGAATTCGTTTGCCATCGAAATGCCAAACCAATTGATTCCATTTGTTGAGCAAATGAGCGCGCTCGAGAAGTACGCCGAATGGCCCTTGTGAGATCGCCGTGGGCGCCGCCTCGGGCTTTGCGGCCGGGGCTAGGGTATGGGTATAAATTTGCAAATTGATCTTGTCAGACTCATTGGTTGCCCGAAAACCGATCGACAAATGCCAGCGACCAGTTTTCGAAGGCTTGCCTTGTGCAGTGCTTTCTAGCAGGAATGACCGACTGCTTGAGCCATGTGCAGGTAAGGTTGTTGGGTTGAACCATAACGAAACCGTATGTGACAACGATGTTTCGTCCAAGAAGCTACGTGCCACACTTACAAATTGCTCTTCTGTGCTGCGAAGCCGCAGTGCACCACCTCGCACACCCGCCCCCGGAACCACGGCCGCATGATGATGGGCAACTGCGTCGATCCGAGTTTCGAGCACTGATTGGTTACGTAAATCTTTGTCGAAAGACCAGTAAGCTCGTAATTCCGCTTCACCCGCGCTACTGGCAGGCAAGTCATCGAGAAATCGTTTTCCGGACAGATCGGTAGCAGACGCCTTTTTGTCAGGTGAAATAGCGCCAAGTGGAATCACTACCTTTCGATTGACGACTGCATTGGGTTGCCGATATTCGGCAGTCAAAATAGGCTCACCACCCCTTACCTCAGCCGATAGCATCAAATACTGCCAGCCTTCGACGAGCGACCACTCCAAGGAAGGATGATAGACATCGAGCCCCGTAATGACACGCGTGTGGCCGGGGGAAATCACAAAGTCGTGTAAGTCATAGCCGACGCGACGAGGATGAATCAAATGTCGGGCCACGTGAATGTCGCCGCCCAGCAGAACAACGCCGCTGATTCCCTCGCGTTTGACGATATCCAGTAGGGCATCCCGCTCGTACCAGTAAGTAAACATGTCGTCGGTTTCGGAATTCTTTTTGTCTTCCCAGATGCTTCCCGCTGCCAAGACTTTGAATGCAGCCTCGGAGGACCGCAGTCCTTCAAGCAGCCAATCCCATTGCTCTTTTCCAAAGCACGTGGTTTGGCTTGGATCAACCGGAGAGGCTTCCGTTTGTGAGAAGTAGCGGGGATCCAACAGGAACACTTCGATCAATCCAAGATCAAATTTGTGGTAAACCCCTTCCTTTCCATTACCGAACTGATCGTGGGCGCGATACTCGATAAAGCCTTTCCGCGTGGCCCCTTTTCCCGAACCCATATTTCGGCCGTTACCGTTGTTGCGGCCAAAGTCATGGTCGTCCCAGGTGCCGTAGATCGGTGTGTGCGACGCGAGCGCAGCCAAATCCGCGACTTGTAAAAACTGCCGATGTTTGCTGCGAACAACCGACAGCTCAGAAGTGTCAATGTAAGGCGTGTCCCCCATCAAGCAGACCGCGTCTAAGTTAAACACATTCATGTCCGACCAAATGCCATTTGGTTCGATATCAACACACGAAACAAAACCTACGGACACAGGTTTGTCTTGGCGACCCTGAGGTCTGGTTGAAAAGTAATGCTGAGCGTCAGCTTCGACTAGTGTTTTTCCATCAGCGTTCTTGATTCGGTAGTGATACTGCGTGCCGGGCTGCAGCCCCCCAACATGAAATTTTGCGACATAGTCGTTTGCCGCTTTCGCTACAGCTTCGACCTCCGCGACCACTTGCTGCCCAAGCAGAACATCAAGCATTAACTGCATTTCGCGATTGTCCGGCCGGTAAAGCAGATGGCAGGATGTCTTATCGATGGCGCCGACCACAGGCCCGACAATCTCGCCTTCGATCTCAATTTCGTCAGGCGATTGCTGGGCGAACGCAATCCCTCCGCTTGGTGTAAGCAAACCGAATAAGGCAATGAATAAGAAACTGAGGCAGCCAGCAGAATTCAGTCGCATTTCAATGGTGTGATTCACAGTCAGTACCGTTTCGAAGTTGCAAACCAGGCGTGTTGGGAGCGCGCAGGCAGCAAACTGCCGGCGACGCAAACCACCAAAATACCCGATTCCAGGTTCGCCAACTCCCACCGGAAAGCCACAGATCAAATTTCATTCACGGGTCAGCCTGCTGCTGCCAATTCGCATGATGCCCGACGTGTAACCATCGTCACTATCTGTGGTGATCAGGAAGAAAGATCAAAATGATCAATCCCAGGAGGCTTGTAATTCCGAGCACGCCCCACAATCCAGATTGCCCTTTCCCTTTGGCGTAGCAAACACAGCCCCATAGAAAGATACCGATCCCACCGAGCAGCATCAGCGTGCCGAACGCGTCGTTTAACGCAATTCCAGACGCTTGCATCACCAGCCCGATGGCAATTCCCATATTCGTTTTTGTTTTGTATTCAGGAAGCATATTCAACTTTCCTTGTCGGGTTTGAAGATCGCCATTAGTCAAAACCAAGCAGGCTCAATGCTCGATTAATTGACATGGCGCGAATTTCTTCTTGAAAGTGCAATCCTTTTTTCTTTTAAACGGAAACGACTCCTGTCTGAGCGGTACGGCGTAAGCCGTTCTTGCCTCATAAGAGATCGCGCCCCGCGATCGTCGGTTCCCAGCGCAGAACAGCAAGCAACGACGCCTTCGAAGCTTTTCAATTTCGGATTTCAACGATTGATTTCTTTGCTGTTGAAAAGAAAATTCGCTATCCCGTGATGCTTAGCGCGTTACGATGATCTCACGAGCATATTGGAATTCTATCCGCCGTTAAGGACTAAGCTTGCTCAAGCGAAGGAGAGCTCACTGATGATTATCGGAATTGTCGCAGACGTTCACAGCCATGCCGAAGATCTAGCTGCGGCCCTGGCGGTTCTTCGTAAACACAAGGTCGATCAAGTCCTTACTCTCGGTGATACTTGCGACGCATTCGCGCCTTCGGAAGGTGCGTCAGAGGTCACTGCGATGCTTGATCAATGCACGGCGATTGGAGTCTGGGGAAACCACGACTATACGCTGTGCCGCGAAATTACGGATGACATACGCGAAAGGTTCTCAACTCAAACCCTCGATTGGATGGAGCAGATGCAGCCTTCGTTGCAAATCGATGACTGTTACTTTAGTCATCGCGCTGCTGACATCGACCCGCATGACATCGCTGAACTGTGGTCTATTGAAGATGGCAAAACCGATCTTCATCGGCGAGCCTTGGCGGGTTTCCAATCTGTTTCCCAGCCACGTCAGTTCATCGGACACTTTCATCAGTGGGCCATAGCGACGCCGACTGGATTGAATGATTGGCGAGGGGATACGCCAATTCATTTGGCCCGTCAAGAAAAATACTTCGTCGTGATCGATGCTGTGTTCAATGGCAGTTGCGCAGTCTTTGACACGACGAGCGGGTGGCTCGAACCATTTCGTTTTGAGACGTCTCAAGGCGGTCGTAAAAGGTACGAAATCGGCCATCCAGGTCATCCCTCGGATTCGGGCCACTAACCAATTGGGCCACTAACCGTTTGGGCCCAATTCCATCTTGGGCCCAATTCCCATTTGGGGCGGGGATCATGCCCGGTTGAAAAATTGGAGAAAGCGGGCCTCGTCATTGCCGCGGTCACTAGGATCCAAGTGGTCTTCGGCCAAGTAAATCGTGCTGATCGCCGCGTCGACGAACTCGATGACCTGACTCTCCTTGGGCCGTCCCAGATAAAGGTCGATCGAAGTTGGCCGGTGCTGCTTGAGTTCAGCAATGACGTGCCGAAGGGTTGTGCCGCTGGCAACGTCATCCTCAAGAATCAAGACCCGTTGATCACGAATGCTGCTGAGATCATCCAAAACTTCGCACCGGCGTGGCGGGTAGTCAACGTGGACGGTAAGAATTGAATTACCAAGCTGTTCAAAAAAATAGCCGTACACATGGCCCTCAGGAGCAACGGCAACCAGCTGGTCGAAGCGATTCTCTTTAGTCAGAATCGAAGCCATCGCAAAGGCAGACACGCAATCGACTGGCGTTAACGGATTAATCCACGACTCTTCTTCAAACCCCTTGGATGCGCGGACATGCTGGTCAACCGAGGCGGCGACTCGCGCAAGTTGTTCTTCTGGAACCATGATGAACCGGTGCCTATATGCTTGGATTGAAACGGAGTGCTTGTGCGTGATGAATTGTATGCCGATCGTTGGCGTCAACTGGGGCGAGTCGAGCCCGCAACCTTTACCTGGCAATCGTACAGACCGAACCGATTCTGGTCATTTGACGGAAGTTCCATAACTACCAAATCCGAAATCGGTGAAATCGCTCCCCCGTCGATCGCGTGAAGGTGCGATTTTCGCTTGTCTTTCGGTAAGAATCGAGTCCGCCCCGACTGCTATCCTTCAAAGTTGATTCACGGCAAAAAACCTTTGATTGGGCACGCCAGCTTTTTCCGTCGGCAGGAAACGAAATTGCGAGAGTCATTCGTTTCGGGTCTCTGCTTGGCATCGCCCTTATCTGCTGCGTCAGCTCACTTCGCTGACGGTGGCAAATCGGGGCTGTTTTCAGCGTCCAATTTTTGTAGGCTCTGCCAAGTGCAGACTGACGCATTTGCCGTCATCACTTGGGAATTGTTCAAACACCTGGGATCGCTAAATCGTGTTTTTCAAGACAAAGCCAAATCTGCCAGACGCCGAAAAAGCTCGCATCGACTATCACATTCAGCAAATTGCTGAATGCATCGGTTTTGACCGATTTCGGCTTCCGGTGCTGAACCGTGAGACATTGCTCGGGTTATTCGATTCGCAAAAGACCCCGATGGAGATGATTCAGTTTGTTGGCGATCACCTCAAGCATGACACCTCGGGCATTCAATTTAGAGTGGTGCCACAACAAGGGGCAAGCTGTAGTAGCGGCGGCGGATGAGGCGGCGGCTCCTGTGGAGGTCCCAGCGGTCTGTTGGGAAAGTACGAAGTTGAAAATCGTTCCATTGTTTTGGATGCTGAACTGGAGAGCGATCCATCCCTCGGTTTAGCGACCTTGGTTAATGGTGTGGTCTATGACCTGCTCTATCAAAATCGTTTTGAAGGTCCAGTAACTCCCGAGGTGGCTGAGTTGGCCGTGGTCGGTACCGGGCTTGGTGCGCTGCGTAACGGGATTGGTTTGGTCGGCAAGGTCGGTTCCCACTGGGATTCAACTCGGTGGGAAATCGCGCCGCGTCCATTCCTTGACTTTCAGACACTGGCGTATGCCAATGCAGTTTCCGCTTGGGCTCGGGGTGACCAAAACCCCGATTGGATAAGCGAGATGCACGGTGAAGTCAGACGCCCCATGCAGAAGTCACTGAAATTCTTATTCAAAACCAACGACTCGTTGTTTCAGCCTGCAAAGGAACGGTCGCTGTTGGGTCAGGCCCAAAACCAGTGGTGGGAACTCGCTGCCACTAATTCTGCATCGCAAAAAGTAATCGCGATCCGGCATCTGGAATCGGATCAGGAGTTGAGTCACAAGCAGCAAACACTGATCTTGGAACATCTTGATTCACCCAATCGTGCGATCACACTTCATGCAATCGCGACGGTTGAACGAATGGCGGTGAGACACCGTCCGATCGCGAACGAGGCAATCGTTGGCCGACTCAGAGTGTTAGCTGATCATCGAGATGATGAGATTTCAGCAAAAGCGATGTGCACGGTTACCCGCTTGAGAGAGTTGGATGAGAATACGATTGATATCGCAGCCAACATGTTGGAGAGCCAATACAGGCACGTCATTTACGCTGGTGCTTACGCTTTTTCGTCACTCGATTCCATTCCGGATCATGTTCTAAAGCTTGTAGATCGGGCCTTTGTGCGTGCGTTACAAGCCTGTGACTACGAATTTGTCGGGATGTTTGCGCAGGCGTATAAACGCTGGCTGGATGATCCGGAATCGCATCTTCAGAATCTGTTGCAAAACAGTACCGAATACCTGCCAGTTGCCTTGGACGCGCTCAACCAGGAACCCGACCAAGTCGTCTCGATCGGATAACTGGGTGACAGCTCCTAGCGTAGGAGTCGCTCAACTCTTTGGTCGCGCTTTTTCAGTTGCGGTGAACGGCGTGAAGACGCGCGTTTTTCCGACCACGGGCCGCCTAGGCAAGGCTCAGTCATTTCAGCTTGGCAAATGCTAATCCATTGATCCGAAAACAAGCTCTTTACGAGTTACACACGTACGTGGTTGTTGACACGACCTACAGATTTTCTCTTTCCTGCCTCTCGAGTTTGAAGCTGAAATGTTTGCTATAGCAACGGGATCTTCTTCGATCCCCGGGGAACAGAGCTCTTGGGAGTCAATGTGATCGAAGTTCTTGCGGTGGACCTCTCGCCGACTGGTAAGATCGATCCCCAGTCATTCTTGGGGTAGACTGAGCGTTGTAGTAAGGCAAGAAACGGTAAAATATGCCGCTGCGTCCGGAACGCGGTCTGCTGGGTTTCGTTTATAATTCAGCGAACTGCGGAGGAGTGCTCTCTGGCCCGACTCATTGACCGCACGCCCCCCCCCACGCCGTCCTCTAATCTTGGTTCATGTCTGAGATGAAACCGCTTGTAATCATTACTTTGCTTATTGCTCTGGTACCCGGGTCCGGCTGGGCCTCGGAGGAATCAGAGTCGCTTTCACTGCTGGTGAAGACGCTCGAAAATACAAAAGATCCCAACATCCGAGCAGCTTTGATGCGGGGCATGCTTAGCGGTCTTGCCGGTCGTCGTGATGTTTCACCACCGGAGGGGTGGGGGAAAGTGAGCGGCGAGCTTGCTAAGAGCGACGTTGATGAAACGCGAGAGCTTTCGATGCAACTGTCGCAGATTTTTGGTGACGGCGACGCAATCCAACGCGCCTTAACGTTGGTCAAAGATGAGGCCGCCGAACCTCGTCTGCGCCGCATTGCCTTGCAATCTCTATTGACCCAACAAAACGACCGGATATCAGCACTTCTTGAGTCCCTGCTCGACGATCCGGAAATCCGTCTAGACGCCATTCGTGGTTATGCATCGATTGAAAATACTGCTGCCCCGCGAATACTGTTGGAGCGTTACCAAAAGTGGGACTCACCCTTGCGTCGTGCCGTCATCGAAACGCTGGCGACGCGTAAGCGATATGCTGAGTCGCTGATGAAAGCGATCGAGGTGGGTGACGTCGAGCGTTCAGCGATCACCGCGCACGTTGCCAGATCGTTAAATTTGCTGCTGGGGGAATCGTTTGTCAGAGTTTTCGGTGAAGTGAGAGACCTTTCAGCCGATCGCACCAAGCTGCTGGCGAAATACAAGTCCATCTGCACTCCAGAAGCGATTGCCGAGGGGGACGCTGCAAGAGGTCGTGCGATTTTTGAGAAAACCTGTGCCTCTTGCCACCTGCTCTATGGATCGGGCGGAAAAATTGGGCCAGATCTGACAGGCTCAAATCGCGCGAATCTGGATTACATCCTGCTCAACAGCGTCGACCCCAGTTATGACGTTCCGGATGGCTACAAGATGGTTTTGATCCAAACCGTGGATGGTCGCCTTTTGAATGGAGTGATCGCGGAAGAAGATGCCACCCGTGTTGTCCTAAAAACGGTCGAGCAGCCTGAAGTCGTGATTGCAAAAGACGATATTGAAGCACGCAAGATCTCGACCAAATCAATGATGCCTGATGGCCAGCTCGACCAAATGAAACCGCAAGAAGTCATCGACCTAATCAAATACCTACGAACCACCGAGCAAGTGGAGTTGCAGAAATGAATCGCACCAACCAAACCAGCTTGCTACGTGCCGCAAAGCATCTCGATTCGATTTTCTCGCGGGGGTTGATCATTATCTTGATCGCTGCGGGGTGTCTAGTGACACCCTCGATCAGTGAAGCTGAAAACCCACTGACGAAAACCCGCAATGAACTTCCCAAAAAACAGCACCGCACCAGCGACGCGCCGTTTCTGAAGCCACAAGAAGCGGTTGAAAAGATGGCGATCCCAGAGGGCTTCGATGTTTCGATTTTTGCATCGGAACCGGATATCGCTGAACCCATTGGGTTTTGCTTTGATGATCGCGGTCGAATTTGGGTTGCCGAGAATTTCAATTATCGCACGCGACGCAATCATACAGATGAGCCGGTTAGTCGAATTCAGATTTTGGAAGATACCGATGGAGATGGAGTCTTTGACAAGAAAAAGACATTCACTGATACGCTCACCTTCACCTCGGGATTAGCACCAGGATTCGGCGGTGTGTTCGTTGGCTCGCCACCGAATTTGACTTTTATCCCTGACGCTGATGGGGACGATGTCCCCGATGGACCGCCGCAGATCTTGCTGGATGGCTGGGGAATCAATGACCGCCACGAAACCTTGAATAGCTTTATCTGGGGTCCAGATGGCTGGCTATATGGTTGCCACGGAGTCTTCACTCAATCGCGTGTTGGCAAGCCGGGTGATGCGGACGAAAGTCGCCAATTCATCGATGGCGGTATTTGGCGTTATCACCCAACCCGCAAGGTATTCGAGGTGTTTGCACGCGGCCTATCGAATCCCTGGGGCTTTGATTTCAACGACCACGGGCAGGGGTTTGCAACTTGTTGTGTGATCCCACACTTGTTTCACGTCGTTCAGGGCGGTGTGTACACGAAGCAAAGTCGTCCCCATGTGAACCCGCACATTTACGACGACATCAAGACGATCCGAGATCATACGCACCTTTCTGCTCACGGTGGAGCGAGGGTCTATCTCGCTGATGCCTTCCCACCGGAGTACCGCAACCGTCTGTTCATGTGCAACATTCATGAGCATGCAGTGCTAACCGATATCCTCGAGCCGAATGGCTCAAGTTTTATCGGACGGCACGGTGACGATTTCATGCCAACCAACGACCTCGCCTGGGTAGGATTCAGTGTCGAAACCGGTCCCGAAGGTGGGGTTTATATCCTCGATTGGCACGATACGGACGTTTGCGGAAACACGATCAACTTTCCCAACAGCGGCAGGATTTACCGGATCATGCCTGAGGGCGCGAAACCAATTGCGCGGCCGAACCTGCGCAGTTTGTCCGATCTCGAATTGGTTGATCTGCAATTGCACAACAATGATTGGTATGTGCGACAAGCAAGATTATTACTTCACTCGCGTTCGCATGCTGGCAAGCTTGATCAGGCCGCGGTCCATGCAAAGCTGAATGCCATGTTGGCATCGGACGAATTAACGACACCGAAACGCCTGCGGGCGCTCTGGTCCCTTTACGTCACCGATGGCCTCAACCAGAGTCGACTCAATCGACTATTGGCAGATCAAGACGCGCACATCCGTGCTTGGTGTATTCAGTTTCTATGCGACGAAAGCTCGATCAATTCCTTTCAGGTTGCCGCCAAGGCGAAGCAACCGGTTGTTACTCGTCAGACACTCGAACAGTTCACCAAGCTGGCAAATGAAGACGAGTCGCCGATTGTGAGGTTGTATCTTGCTTCGGCTGTTGGTCGTCTTCCCTTTGCCGACCGCTGGCCAATCTTGCAGGGGCTCGCATCGCATGCAGAGGACATCGACGACAACAACCTGCCACGCATGGCATGGTTCGGTCTCGAGCCGATGGTCCCAGATCATCCAAAGGAAGCACTCGCCCTTGCGGTGCAAGGACAGATGCCGCGTCTGCAAGAATTTGTCGCCCGCCGAATGCTAAGTGGCGATCAAGTCGTTAATCTTGAGCCGACCAGAAAGAACCGGCCGAAGGCTGAATGGCAAACGTTGGTTCAAAAAGTCGCGCCTGGATTCAAAGTTCGCAACGTCGGTGAAGGTGGTGTTGTCCACCATCGAGCATTTCGTAACGCCGCCGCTGTGCAAACGCACCCGCTCGACCGAAAGACTCCTAGCAGTCTGGTTCGGATGTTAGATGTTCCAACTGGCAAGCAGACCACGTTGAAATTACGAGTCAGCCACCATCCGCACGGTGACTGGCAACTGCGTGTTGTCGCCGCGGGCGAAGTTCTTGCCAATCAAGCCGTCGGTTCCAAGACCGTGGCGAAAGATGAGTGGCTGAACGTTGATGTTGACCTCTCCCGGTTTGCTGGGCAGAAAATCCAATTGTCGATCGAAAACCATCCGACCCAATGGCACTGTGAATGGGCCTATTGGAATCGAGTCGAAATCGTCAGCGAGTGAGCGACGGCTTAACAAGTAGGTTAGTCACGCTTTGATTCTGCGATCTCGCTGTGTCTGGCATCTGCATCATTCCAATGTTGATCGGCCTTCCCGCGTGGGGAATGTCGAGCCTTTTCGACAATCGCGATGTTTTCCCACGGTTGGTTGGCTGCGGTCACTTGGCGTAAGCTGCAAGGGAGGCGATTCTGGCGTCGATTTCCGCCAACAGTTTCGAATACTCTGGACCACCGACACCACCAAACTCGTCTTGAAATTCAGGATCTGCTATCCCCTCGGGCAGGCCAGTTCCGGGAGGGAAGTAATCTTGCTCTAGGAATCCGTTTGAAATCTTATTTTGGAATGCAATCGCTCGCTCTTGGGATGCGGTTACTTGGCTTGCAAACTCAGTTCCGGAACGATCCGCCAACAAATCACCAAACGAAAACCCACTTCCACCATCTGCGTCGAGCTCTTCTTTTAAGATTCCGACGTCAAAACTTGCACTGCGGTTTCCCAGCACCTGCAAGGCCGCAGAAACGGAAAAGTGTTGCGTCCAATCGCGACGTCCTCTGATCTTGACCTGCTTGAACATCTTCCGGGCTTGTTCAGATGATATTTCCAAGCCACCCGCAAAAGCACCGACTCTTTCGTTTCCTAACAAGTAACCGAGGGCAAGGATTGCGGCCCGGTTTTCACGCACAGCGTCACCCCCTTGTGAACGTTGACGGGCAGTGGTGAAGGCTGTCTGCATGCACTGAGACAGTGTGAGTCCACGCGATGCCTCTGCCAATTTGACCAACTGCTTGACTTGCTCGCTGCAAGAATCTTCGAGATCCTCGAGCACACCGAATTCGATCAGCGTGTCACGCACAAAGTCTTTGTCGATATCAAGATTGCTATACGTGATGACCGCCACTTCATCGCCGACGGCGATCGATTGCAGCGAACGAAATAACGGCCCCGCAGATCCGTGCTGCCACTCCTCATCAAACACGATGGGGCCGGTATATCGAAACAAAGCCGATGGAATATTCATTTTCCCTAGCGTGAATTGACTGGGGACATAAATAAGCTCACCATCGTTGGCTCGTAAAGAGCCTACGCTCACCGCATTCAAGTAGCCGCCTAGCAATGGGAGAGAGGGGAGCTTTAGTGTGCTCTCCAGAATGACTTGGTCATTCGCTAGCTTCACTTGTGCACGCTGATCACCAGGTAGCAGAGAGAAACCCCAGCTTGCCAATTGATTCAGGTCTTGTTCGGTAACGATCAGCTCACCCATCTCGTCACTTGCAAGTTCTCGCGGATCGTTCTCGCGGAAAAGTGCCACAAGCCGGCGACGGTCTTTGGTCGAGACCTCTTCGGCAACAATCTGCAGCGGATCAGGAGAAATCGAATACCAGACCAAAGTCGCCATGCTACCGAGAATCAAAACAACCGCCAGAGCGACCTGGGTAACGGTCCAGCCGATGACATGTTTGCTATTCATCCAGGTCGCGCCGAGCCAACTCCCGTAAATGGATGCAAGAAAAATGAGCACAGCGGACAGAATTGTCGGCGGGCCCAAGGGCAGGCCACGTATCAATGCATTCACTCCGGTCGCAATGATAACAGCGACAGCAAATCCCGTAATCACACTTGGGATGACTCGCACCAGGGAGGCACCGCGCACCGAGGGAGCACAAGCAGCGCCGCAGAGAAAACCCAGAATCGAAAAGAGGACAAGATCCCGCGCCGTCGTGACACCGATCCGCGAGGCGGTTTCCACAATCCAGATCGAGTCCTCATCGGTTGCAATCGCTGATTTCTGAACATCGGGATTCAGCTGCGACCACCCCGCAAAAGCGGCTAGAGCAATCACGTAAACCACGAGCGAGACGCGAGCAAGCTTTCTCCAGCCTGTCACAGACGGTTGATCAGGATTTTGATTCGGGCCTGGAGTATCTGGCATAAGAGTGTTGATTGATTGATGCAAGAAAGTGCGTATTGAAAAAAGAACTGGCGTGATGGATGCTCTGTGTCTGCCGAAGGCAGGGCTGCTTCTTTCGAAGTCAGCGCCAGGACGGCTTCGAATCAAAGCTGGGCACTGCTGGACACATCGCAACCAGGCGGCAGCCCGCCGAGCTGATGCTGAAGTGCCACCTTAATCGCTCAAAACAGGGCTGCTTGCAATGGGCACCAGCTAAAGCTGGAGCTCGAGTTTCACTCGCCAGCTCAGCATATGGTAGGAGAAGTCGGGTCCCCTCCACTGCCAGCGGAATTGCGGGGACAGCAGGTGTCTATGCGGTGAGGACAAGGCAGCTTCTACGGCAACGTTACATCAATCACTAACATCGAATGGTCGCTGGCGAGTGTCTCGGAGGCGAATGACGTATCGAAGCGATTCAATTGTTCCGTGTTCAAAATAAATCCCCCCTGCGATTGAACTCGCTCTTGTTCGATCGCCACATAATCAAGTCTGCCAGGCCAAAAAGACTCTTGAGGGTCGATCCCTCGCCATGTCATGGCGGAACCGTCGACGGGGCTCGTCAGTAGGACATCCTTGAACCCCGCCTCATTGACCAAGTCCAAGGGGGCTCGGGACCCCACCAGGTTGTAATCTCCCAAGATGATGATGCCAGCCTTTGCGGCTTGGACGCCAAATTCACCTCGACGCAACCGTTGAAGATCGGCGAGTAACTCTTTTACTTCTCGAATTCGTTTGAGATCTTTCTTGCTGTCTTTATACCCACAACAAGTGAAATGAGCGGAAACAATCACCAGATGGCCCTGGCCGGGAATTTCAATCAATGCTGCTGCTTCGAGACAATTAAATGGCAGTGGAGTGAGGGGAAACCGCGACACGATGCCACTTGTGGATGACCAGTGCAGATTTTTGGTGTTGGCAAAGGCGGCTGGTAAGACTTCGAAACAAGACTTTCGAAAAACCGTTTCATCGAGTGCTTCATTGAAGCAATAAATGTCGGCCCCGGCGAAATCAAAGAGATTCTTAATGGCTGGTTTGCGTTCTATCGAATTACTGCCTTGCTTGAGCGTGTTCAAGCTTGCGATACGCAACGCCCCCAACAGTTTTTTCTTTAAGTCAGGGTTGGCAACGGCCCTGGGAGTGTGTTGTTTGAGCTTAAGTGCAATCGGCTCCGCGAGTTCATCACTTCCCTGGAAATTCAGGGTAATCTGCTGACCAGTTGGCACGCCCAAGAAGCCGAGATTAATCCTCAACTCAAAATCATCTGTGGCATAGGTCGGCAATGCTGCGAATTCGATTTCATTCCACGGTACCACGCGTGTTTCGCTGGTAGTGACTAAACGGGCCTGCCGATCCCTTAAGCCAATGAGAAGCACTCGATCGCTGTCGAGCTGGATTCTAATGTCGAGCGTTCCCTCAGCGGGTGGTCCACTCTGGAGGTTTAGCGACGTCTGTGTGTCAAATCGCAGATAGATCGTGGTCCCATCAACGAACGTCTCGGCACGCGATAAGTCAAACGCACCCGTTGCGTCACCAACCGGGTCAGAGACTACCGTTCCAAGTTGTCGCCAATCGGTGAACTCACCATCAATGCTGATCACATTCGACCACGGTTTCGCCGCTAGTCCCCGCTGTGGGGTCACCGCTAGAGCAAACAGCGGTAGCAAGGCGACCGCAACTCGAAACAACATATTGATGCACCTAAACAACATGGGGGCACCTCGCAAGACGAGCGAGCATTTGACAATTCCCAACGACTATATCAGAAACGAATCTGAATTTCAGGGTATGAGGCAACTGCCTGTAGGCTGAGCGTCGTCCGCGACACCAGCCAGACGGTGTGAAGAATGGCTTGCCGTTAAGGCGAGATCAGCTAGCGATCGGATGTTCACCAAGGAATTTTATCGAAGATGTTTAGAGTAATAGAGAAACAAACGCGGCATCACAAGCAAACGCCAATGACTGGGGTAGTTGTTGCGCATTCCTGTTACGTTTGGTGAATGATTTCGAACTATCGCGAAACGGGATCGATTACCGTATTCACATTCGCAAAAGGCTCTCCATTGGTAAGCAGGCATCTTTCAGCACTCGGAGTCATCCACCAAGAAAAAGCAGAGTGAACTCGATTCGCTGTTTGTGCAGCAGAGGTGCTCGAAATCAGGATCGATTGGTCAACTTTACGCGGGTTGGAAAAAAGAGATGAATTATTCTCAATTCGTTGTCCAATTCGCCGGGTTGAGCGCGGAGTAATGGTATGGATGCAAAAAAGCATGAGCAATTCACCCGATTGTTGATTCAGCACGAGCCGGCATTGATACGGCATATCCTGGTTGCGGTGCCCAATCGCTCGGATGCGCGCGATATTCTACAAGAATGCTCGGTTGCGCTTTGGAGCCGTTTCGAAAATTATGATACGGAGCGATCGTTCGTTGCCTGGGCATTGGGGTTTGTGCGGATTGAAATCCGCCGGTTTCTTCGAAAGTCTGCCCGGCGAAATCAATTGACCGAGCGAGCAGCCGAATTGCTGCTTCATGATCAGTTGGCCGCTACACGAGAATTGGACCGTCGAAAAGCCTATTTACAGGACTGTCTAAGATCGCTCTCCGAGCAACAGCAGTCGATTGTCGATGGCTATTACCGCATGGAATACTCGGTAAACGAATTGTCAACGCAGACAGGAAAGACAGCCGACGCAATTTACAAGATGCTCCATCGAATCCGCCGCTCCCTGCATGACTGCGTCGAATCAACCATCCGGGGGACTGAGGCATGATGTCGGAGTCTAACGAGCTGTGGCAAACGCTGATTCAGCATCATCTCGATGGGACTGCGAGTGATGAAGATGTAGAAAGGTTGTCTGAAAAACTAGAAAGCTGCTCAGAAACACGAATGCTGTACTTAAAGCTACAGCAGATTCATGAGATTCTGTTGTTGGGTAAACATGATGAAGCTTCGCCGAATAGCTCAGAAGACCGTGTCATTGATCTGATCACAAATCTTGAGCGGTCCAATCAGGTTTTACGAAGGAAGCGAATTCTGCTGACAATCAGTTCCATCGCAGCGACCATCTTTCTACTGCTGGGTGGTTGGGGTATCTGGAGTCAACGTCCAGAACACATTCTAGAGATCACCGCGATCCAAGGTTCAGTTCAATGGACAGGTAATGGCGGAAAGGTCATCGAGGTGTTGGCCGATGGACAGGCGTTGACCGGCGGAACACTCGAAACTCGTTCGTTGGACTCATATGCTGAATTGCGTTTTCGAGATGGCTCGCAACTGTTCTTAGCCCAGGGGACTGTGCTGACCATCTCTGACGATGGCCAGAAGAAGCTGTACCTTCGTGCTGGGGTTCTTTCGGCTGACGTTAAAAAACAACCGGCTGAATCGCCAATGGTCATCGTCACCTCTTCCGCTCGATTTGAAATTTTAGGGACCCGCTTAGATGTCATGGTGAACCCCGATCGCTCAAAAATTTCTGTGCGAGAAGGTCTCGTGCGCGCGATTCGCTTGGCTGATGGTAAGTCTGTCGATATCTCAAGCGGAAATTCGGTCATCGCATCGACAGAGTCCAATAACGATTTTTCATCAAGACGCTCAGATCAAACCGTGCATGTCTGGAAAGCAGATTTAGAGCGGGATCATAAGCCAGGCGAGGGAGAATTCGTCTCCGCTATGTTGGCTTTACGGACCGAGATTCGTGGTGCTTTGCAGAATGGGCAATTGAGGCGTGATCAGATAAGCGAGGTTTATGGAGCTCGCCTCGCGGAAAGCGCAGAGAAAAATGGCGTCTTAAGAGCGGAGCCAAAGCAGGTTCTCGGAAGTCCGTTCGGAAATGTGATCCAGATCGCTACGCTTTACGTGAACCACGACAAACCAAATCCTGTGGTGCTTCAGCAAGGAAGCATGTTTCGGGTTCGAGGGGAAGTTGCGACAGTAACCGAACTCAGATTCGGTGTGGGAGCATTTGGGACGACTCGGGCAAGTGCCGGACGTTTCATCGCTTCCCGTGAGGTTTCAGGAAGCTTTGATGTTAAAATTCCCGTTAGTCAAATGCAGCGACTTCGTGGGCGGGGCAATGGCCTCACTGCGATTGGAATGGAAATCTTTGCATGCTACTGTTTTACGTCAGATCCGAATGACCAGCTTGAAATTTCCTCGGTCGAATTGGTGACCGCTTTCGAGTCGCAAAAAACACCCGAAACGGAAGCGCGCCCAGCAAAGAACTCGCCCACCAACTAACCAGCGACTCACAAGACAAACTCGAATTCAACGAAACAATTTCGAACGAATTCCTTTCTGGAGTGCTCAACGCTATGAAGAATTTTCGATCGGCCGCCTACACGCGCGACTTGCTGACCTTGATTGCTTTTTGCGTCGGAATCGTTGTCACGACGACTGAAACTTCTGGCCAAGAGATCAACTACGAGGACCGCATCGGCTCAAATAAAGGCTTCGACATGTGCGAAGATGCTCGATTCAAACGCATCAGCACACTCGTCAAGGAGGGGAAGGTCTCGCAACAGCAAGGCTACAAGATATGGAAACGCATTGAGTCAAACGCGGAAGCCGTCAAGGCTGTATTTGGTGAAGCGATTGCAGCGAATGAACTGAGCCAGGATCAAGTCGATCGGTTGCTTCCCTTACTCAAAATGGAAATGCAATATTTTGACAGCCAGCATGGGCGTTTTGGCCTGACAAAGGAGTTGAAAGAGGGGCAGTTCCAAGCAGGCGAAGTTTCGGCCAAAAATCGGGCCGCAGTGTATGCCCGCCTGCTTGCCGCCAATGAGCGGGGGGATGTGTACGACTTTGATGTCGCTTCGATTATGAAACAGCTCTATGCCGGCTTCGATGCGGCGGCGGCTTCGGTTGAAGAGGTTGCCGCGTACCGCGGTGCGATGAATCCGAGGATCGGGCAAAGTGGTTCCCAAGAGCGTGTTTTGCAAATGGCGCGGATGGAACGAACGGGGCGTGGAACGGAGCGGGCTGGAACAAAACGGGGTGGCCGCGCTGGTTATGGAGCTGCTGAATTGAAAGTCGCTGATCCCGCGGAGTGGATCAAAGAACTTGAGCAGCCAATTTATTCAGGGCCGCAACCGGGAGAGAACGCGTTGCCCATTGGGGCAATTAATTTGCGTGGAGAACAGGCAGGCCAAGACATCGACCCTATCAGCTTGGCGGGTGACAAACTTCATCTGATCGTTCTTGTGAACGAGGCGCGTACCTTTGGGCGTTTCCTAGGACAATTGCGTCGGCAACTTTTGGCAATCGAGGCAAACTCCAAACATCGGTGGGCAATGTCAGTGATCGTTTGTACCGACGATGCAAATGAGGCTGAGAAAAGTTTTGCTGTGCTGGACCAGCGTTACCCGAAGGATCTCGTTGTTTGCTTGTCCAAAGATGGTTCAGCCGGTCCACCTGCCTACGGACTGGACAAAAATCTCACCGCCACGGTCCTGGTTGTGAAAGACGGCAAAGTACTGCACAACCTGCCTTACGCCTCAAATGCGTTCTATACGCAACCACACATTCTTGGCGCAGTCGCTGATGCGATGGATGTCGATCACGAGACCTTTAGAGAACTGGTCGGTAAAACGCCCGGAGACGCCGCAGCCGCCGCGAAATATGGTCGACAGTCTCGAGCTAGCGAAAACCAATAAACTAGAACGCATCCGTTTTCGTTATCAGACCGAAATAAACAGTCAAGGCAGAATGGTAGGCCGCTACCTGACCAAAGGTTAGGCAACTCAAGATTCAGTTTCCCTCAGAAATGCCCGGTCTGAATCGTTTTGCTACCCGAAAACGAAACCAATCTCCTGCCGTCACCATCAACGCAACTCGCTACGCAGCCAGCAGAGATGAACGAAACCAAATTCGCATTTTTTTTGCTCACCTCCATTTGTTTTGGTGTCGCGGGGGAGGTGAAGTCGATGGACACACCGTCACCGGGAAAGTCGTCTGAAACGAACCGTGAGGAAACCATCGACTTTAAAAATGATCTGATCCCAATTTTTACGAAACTGGGATGCAATGCTGGCAAATGTCACGGATCAGCGATCGGGCGTGGTGGTTTCCGGTTGTCACTCTATGGAGGAACACCTGAAGCTGACTATAACGAGATTGTTCGAAAGCTAGGTGGCAGACGTGTGAATTTAGTCGATCCTACATCGAGTCTGGTTTTTTTAAAGCCTGCTGAGGTGGTGGAGCATGGTGGCGGTGCGGTACTTGCAGACGACGATTCCAATTCGCATACATTGATGAAATGGATTGAGCAGGGCGCAAAATATATTGAGAATCGTAACTTGGTTCGCGTTGAAGTTGCGCCGAACAGGTTTATCGCAAGCGGAGTCGCCGATGAGACACCACTTAAAGTCATCGCTCACTACGATGACGGGATCACTCGGGAAGTCACGCACTTGACGAAGTTTGTCGCAGAAGATGAATCCGCGATCCGATTCGGTTCCAATCCAATCACTGCGCAAGGAATGCGTGCTGGCCGGCATATTATCATCGCGAGATATTCGACGGAGGTTGTTCCGATCGAACTGATCGTTCCAAATTTGGATTCTGTGCCCAAATTGGTGCCCGAGCCACGGCAGAATTTTGTTGATGACGAGGTCTTGGCGTCTTTGAGTGATTTGCGGCTTCCGGTCTCACCGATCATTACCGATCAGGCTTTTAAGCGACGGGTTACCCTTGACCTAATGGGGCGACTGCCGGCGTACCAACGCGCCGCAGATTCGCCACGTTTGGATCGAGAAGCTGTTATCGACGAAATTCTTGCATCGGAGGAATTCGTTGAGTTCTACACTTTGAAATTTGCGAAGTTGTTACGCATTCAGTCAAAGGGGGACAAGAACACTGTTCCAACAGATCCTCAGGCCGCCCGTGGTTTCCATGACTGGCTGGCTGAGCAACTCCGCAACCGCGTGGGCTACGATCAAATCGCTCGTGAGATCATTACCGCCAGCGGCGATACGACCCAATACGGACCAGCCACGTTTTATACCGCAGTGGAGGATGCCAGGCTGCAAACCGAATTTGCAACCGAGGTTTTCATGGGGAGCCGAATGAAATGCGCAAATTGCCACAATCATCCACTCGATCAATGGACACAAGATGACTTTCATGGACTTGCCGCAATCTTTGCGAAATTAACGCGCAGCAAGGTGATCCGCTTGAATCCTGTCGGGAAAAACATTCATCCTGCCACGGGCAAGGCCGCGTTGATGAAGATTCCTGGCGGCAAGTTTTTGCCAAGTGATACGATGGATGGTCGGGGTTCCTTGGCTGAATGGTTGACGGATCGAAAGAATCCTTACTTTGCCAAAGCGATCGTCAACCGACTTTGGAAGTCGTTAATGGGGCGTGGCCTAGTGGAACCTGTCGATGATTTTCGCGCGACAAATCCCGCGACTCATCCTCTCTTGCTCAATCGCTTGGCGGAAGACTTTGTCAAGCACGGTTACGACATTCGCCATACTTTAAAAGTGATCGCGATAAGTTCGAGTTACAGCCGTAGCTCGATTCCAGTGAAAGGTAACGAATCGGACAACCGGTTCTACTCGCACATGGTGCAGAAGCCACTCGAGCCAGAGGTGATTGCCGATGCGATTTCCGATGTGCTGGGGGTACCCAGCAGCTATGGAGACGAGGCATTAGGTACACGGGCGGTATCGCTTCGCGACGGCGCGATCCAATCGGACTCCCTTGATGTACTTGGTCGATGCGATCGCAAAAATTCGTGTG
Source organism: Rubripirellula sp. (assembly GCA_049602075.1). GTDB lineage: Bacteria > Planctomycetota > Planctomycetia > Pirellulales > Pirellulaceae > Rubripirellula. Next base: position 124,195 of record JBMYRF010000016.1, on the reverse strand, counting down.
AAGGAGCACCCGCGCCCATTGGCCCACTTGCGCAAAAGCTGCATCTTCTTAATGGCGATCTGTTAAACAAACGCATCGGTGCCACAAATGGGCGCCTGCAACAATTAATTCAAGCGAAGAAGACGCCGACGGAAATTGTGAACATGTTTTATGAATCGGCGTTAAATCGCCAGCCAAACGACAACGAAATCGACGCCCTGACGCGATGGATTGATCTGGGCAAGCCAGCGGATCAACAACGTGATGCGCTGGAAGATTTTGTATGGAGCATCGTGACTTGCAAGGAATTTGTCACGAACCATTAAGAGCCGCTTTAACGCATTCTGGGATCCGCAGAATTGTTTGCGATCCTGAGATACCGACAGGAATGACGACGCACATGTTTTCCGACGCAGATGCGTTAGGTTTACCAGCAATGGATTTGCAAACAAACGATAGTTTAAGTGAGCCCAGGAGAATTGATGAGAACTTCGCAGCGGTGTGATGGTGTCACACGACGGAATTTCGTTCGCGTTGGTGGGTTGAGTGCACTCGGCTTGGGTTTGGGTGACCTCTTTCGTTTGCAACGCGCGAATTCAGCAAACCCAACGAAAAACACGGCTTCCGTTGCCCCAGCTAAATCGTGCATTTTGATTTGGCTTGACGGTGGTGCGAGTCATCTCGACACCTTTGATCCTAAACCGCAGGCTCCCTCTGAAGTTCGCGGGCCATTCGAATCCTTGGAAACCAACTTGCCAGGTGTTCGAATCAGTGAGCATATGCCGCGTACCGCGCAGTTGATGGATAGCCTGGCTTTAGTCCGCAGTGTGACCTCACCCTTTGGGGTCCACAATTTTGCGGTGCAGTATTTGATGACTGGCTACAAGCCAACCCCCGCCCTCGAATATCCGTCCATGGCTTCCGTCGTTGCTCATCTAAATACGCGGGCTGGTGTCCTACCATCGAATATCGCAATCCCGCATTTAACTTCACGCGATGTTGCCACAATCGGGAACGGGTTCCTACCGAATAGCACCAAGCACTTTTCGTTGGGAAGTGATCCGGGAAAAGCCGACTACAAGGTTCGTGACTTGGATTTTTATCGCGGGATCGACATTTCACGCCTCGACCGTCGTCGCCAGATCGTGAACGCGATGAACGAATACGGCAACCTCAGGTCAGAGGCGGGTGGCGTGGAGGATCCAGATCTCGAGCGAGCTTACAACCTGATCGCATCGGCCGAGGCCAAAGCGGCGTTCGATCTTGGCGAGGAGTCGACTAAGATGCGGGAACAGTATGCGATCGATCCGCGAGCCAATATTTACGATTCCAACAACATTGGGCAGCAGTGTTTGTTGGCGAGACGGTTGGTCGAACGTGGCGTTCCATTCGTTACTGTGAATAATGTTGGTTGGGATAACCATCTGGATCTACAAACCTATGCTAATCGACATCCCGGAGATTCGCGTTCTGCTTCGCATGCATTGATACCAGGCTTGGACAAGGCATTGAGCGCACTCATCAGTGATCTCTCGACCCGAGGCATGCTGGACGAGACGCTTGTATTAGTGATGACGGATTTTGGCAGGACCCCGAAAATCAACAGCACCGGCGGGCGGGATCACTGGCCGAATTGTTTCAGCGTGGCGATGGCGGGCGGTGGCGTACGAGGGGGGCAAGTCATTGGGGCAAGTGACGCTTTAGGTGAATTTGTCACAGACCGTCCGATCACACCTGGTGACCTTTCCACAACCATTTACACGTTGCTTGGCATTGACCCAGGGCATGAATTGAAAACACCGGACGGCCGTCCCATACGGGTAGCACCGCAAGATGCAAAATTGATCAAGGAACTACTTGCATGAATGACCAAAACAAGGGGCGGGTCGTACCAGGAGCAATGTGTCTTGTATTGACATTTTTTTGGTTTGGCATTGGATCGCTGGTTGCACAAGAACCACCGATTACCGACCTCGCTTTTTCGCCTGATGGGAAAACGCTGCTTAGCTGCTCGCAGCGCGGTCTCCGTGTTTTCAGTTGGCCAGAGCTGCAGCTTAAAAATGACATCAGTGCGTTTGCCGACAATCTTCATTGCCTGTCTTTCTCGCCAAACGAAGATCTACTGGCCGTTGGGGGGGGGAATCCTTCGGATGATGGTTCGGTCGCAATTTATGCGTGGCCATCGTTCGAGCAAAAATTCACCCTTTCGAGCAGCAAGGATTCCGTTGTCGCCTTTGCGTGGCGGAATGAGAGTCAATTGATCGCGGCCAGCCTCGATCGGACATTGGTTCTTTGGGACTTGGAAACGCAATCCGCTGTCCAAACCTTTTCAGGGCATTCTCGTGGAGTCACCGCCGCCTGCGTCCTTGAGCCTCGGCAAATCGTATCAGCCGGGCAAGATCAATCCGTTCGTGTTTGGAGTGCCGAATCTGGTGAACTAATTCGAAGTATGAACCAACACTCCAAGCCGATTCACGCGATCGCCGTTTGCCCCAAGGCAACAGGCAGGCCTCTGATCGCTACGGCTTCTGGAGATCGTAGTATTCGATTTTGGCAGCCAACCATTGGCCGAATGATGCGTTATGTCAGACTCGAATCGGAGCCGCTTGATATCGCATGGATCGATGAGAAGCAGCTACTTGCTGGATGCATCGATGGGCAAGTCAGAGTCGTCGATTTTGAAAACGTCTCGGTCTCGCGTGCGATCCCAGCGATTCAAGGATGGGCCTACGCTGTTACCATTCATCCAAGCGATGGAAGTTTTGCCGTTGGAGGCAGTGACGGGCAAATCTTGCGAATTGATCTTTGACGCAACATTGCCTTGATCGATAAAAAGTGCTGGCGGTTTGGGTGGGCAGGTTTGCTTGGCATCTAATAATCGAATGCAAATCAAGCATTTGACGCCACCGATAAAGCACTTTGCGACGCGTCTCAAGCGTGCTGCGAGAAAATTGCGACGCATCGATCCCGATTGTGTCACTCGATAGGCACTTGACCTTTATCAACTTTTTTGTCGCTATCAGCTGATGACTCCGTTGTTACCTCACTCGATTCCGCTTTGGGATCTAAAATGCTCGATAGCGTTGAGGCTTTGACTTGATCATCTTCGAGTCCTGCGGCCTTCGCCTTTCGTAAGATTTCGATTGCGGTGTCTTTTAGAGCAGACGATTCAGATGAGCTGCCCGTACTCTCGGCGACGCCGGTGCTTGCAAGGCGTTTGAGGCGACGGCACAATGATTTTGCGAGGGCAAGAAGTACATCAGGATCGTCCTGATGGATTCGGCAAAGTTCCAGCGATGTCGCGACAAGATCCTCAGAGCGTCCTGATTTCTCAAACCGTTTGCGATAGGTTTGCAGTTGATATTCACGCAATTCCTTACGCTCACTGCGCTTCGTGTGCAGGATCACATCCGTGACGAGTTCAAGCTCCTTTTCCGCTTGGTCAAATTTCTGCAGACTGATCAGGGTGCCCGCAAGATTGATCGAGGGCCAGCCCATCATTGGCAGAGCATCATCGCTTTGCTCCGTCTCACTTTCGCAACGTCAAAATCAATCACCTTAACAGTCGGCTGCCGTCCCGAAGTGTCACCAAGACATTTAAGGGTTTCAGATCTCGATGGATAATATCCTTTTGATGCGCGTGCTGAATGGCTCGGCAACTCTGGAAAAACAGTTCCAAGCGTTCTCGTGTCGATAGCGAATTCTGGTCGCAATAATCAGAGATCGGCATTCCTTTGACGAACTACATTGCAAAGTAAGGCCGGCCTTCCTCGATTACGCCAGCATCAAGCACCCTAGCGATATTAGGGTGATCCATCATCGCAAGCGATTGCCGCTCAGCTTAAAACCTTGCGATGAACCTCGTCGGTTGGCGTTTCGGTGCGAACGTTTTTGATCGCGACCCACCGTCGAATCGGCTGTTGCTATTCGGCCATATAAACTTGCCCCATGCCTCCTTTTCCAATCGCTTGGACGATCCTGTAGGGCCAAATTTGAGTTGGCGATCGATTCTGATTGCGATAGCGCTCTTTAATCGCGTCCAGAGCAGGTATTAATGCGTCATCCTCGGCGATCAGAGTTCCCAGCGACTCACCAATCACGGTTTCTCGTAGGCGTTCTTCCACCGCCGTTCGGTCCTGCGCCGACAGTGCGTTCAAGAATCGTTGTAATTATTCACCACCAAACTGGCGGCTCGTTCCATCAGTTCATCGATGGTCGACATAACGTCCCTCATCAAAATGGAAGCTCCCTTATGCGTTGATTGTGGTCCTTTTTGAGCCGAACGACGTGAAGCTTTTCTATGCTCATGACGCTTTTCTATCCTTTCAAGCTTCAGGTGCCCCAGCCGCGGGCATGATTGGTTGCCGCGATTCGACTGGCTGAAGATCTTCACAACTTCTGAACTCTCAACAATCAGTCATTCTCAAATATGATCCGAAGTGTTGATGTGCCGAGTGCTGGACGCAGTCGCCTTCACGTGAAATGAATCCTACTAGCAGGGACAGAGCATTTCGATCGATCGGTTGGATTGGCGACGACTCAATTGGCCGAAACAAAATGGCAGATGACCAGCATTCTCGTTGCTATGTAAAATGACCGACTTTGTGGATGAATGTCGAAATTTAAAAGGTTGAATAGAGATGTGAGGTCAGTAGGGGCTTTATCTATTACACGCTTGGTAAACGATCAACATTGCGGGTTGTTGCCCGCCGTTGCCCAACTCCATCGAATTTACGTGGATCAATAAGTACCACGCAGAGACGGCGATTCCCCAGCCAGCGACGTCTGAGCCTGAAAGAGAAGTCCATTCGTGAGCATTCATCAGCATGCGGTGCTCTTTCTTCTAAGAGCAAACGATAGGATGAGCAAAGCGTGATATTTCCTGTCGATTGAATGGCGCTATTGTTCGGAGAACGCAATTTTCTGATTTCCGAATTTCCCAGATGCCCAGACGCTCAGAAACGGTTGAAAAAGCGGGTGTAGATCAGGGACCCTGCTAAACTATGGTCAGCTCACTCGTATCCCCTCCAACGCCAGCAAATCGCGTGCGACACCAAACCATCGACAATCGTCTGTCCTCTTTGTTTGAGCGACGGTGGATGTTCCTTTTTTTCGCATTGGCGGGGTTGGGGCCGCTGCACGCCGATTGGCCAATTCATCGCGGCAACAAACAACGCACAGGATTTCGCGAACAAACGCTCCACGCTTCCTCGTGGCATCCTGCATGGTCCCATCAAGATTTAGATGCGCCTGCACCTGCTTGGCCCGAACCGGCGAGAGGAAGTTTATGGCAAAACCTAAGCGTGATCGAACCGAGAGTCGTTGACGACCGTGGTGATGTTCCATTGATTGCGCTGGATGCCTCAGGGAATCAGCACCTGCTTATTACCTCGTCCTCGACTGATCGTTTGGTGTCACTCAACCCGATGACTGGCGAGTTACGGTGGCAATTTGTTGCCGACGCTCCGATTCGATATGCACCCCATATTGAGGACGAGATGATTTGGCTGGGAGCAGACGATGGTGTACTCCGTTCGATTGATCTCGTTTCGGGTGAAGTGCAGTGGTCACGCCGGATTGGTCCTGAGCAACCAAGAATATTTGGCAATGAACGCCTGATTGGCAGTCATCCGATACGGACTTCGACAATTGTCTCTTCTGATCTCGTTCTTGCGACTGCAGGATTATTCCCCAGTCAGGGTGTCTATGCGGCCGCGTTCAACAAGACCACTGGTTCTCTCGTGTGGCGACGCCAAGTGAATCGTTCACCGCAAGGTTATTTGCTGACGGACCATCGGGACCGTCTCTGCATTCCTTGCGGACGGTCAGCGCCATTCTGTCTTGCGCTGGATTCTGGTCGGTTCATTAATGATCTACCATCGCCTGGTGGTTCTTTTTGCATGTTGACTCGCGAGGCGTTCTTTTCGGGACCCGGTAATACGCCTTCGGTGCAATCTTATCCCAGCATTCCTGAAGCAAAAATGCTGCCCATCGATGGGCGCGCGATTGCAGCCGGTAAAGGACGCGTGTGGTTTTCCAATGAGCGAAAACTGCAGTGTCACGATCTGAAAAAGATGGCAGCGAGGGAAAAAGGCTCCACGATCTGGTCGGTATCCTGCAGGCAAGCGGAGCATTTGATCGTCACCGGGGATTCCGATAACACCTATCTTTTTGCGGCATGCGGATCGGTGGTCACCATGTTCGACGGCCGTACTGGCGAACGCTTGCGTGATTTGCATTTGCCATCCACGGATGAAGCAATTCGATATTTGGCGGTCTCGGCTTCGGCGAATGCCAAAGCCCCCGAGTTGCTTGTGGCGACGACGAGTTTGGGCAAAGTGTACGCTTGGCACGGGATTCTTCCGAGTGACGCTGATGCCCGAGCCTCCATTTCTTGGCAGTTGAATCGCAAACCCATCACGGATCCTCCGACCACTCGAGTGGAAGATCCAAATGAAGCCGTGCTCGCCCGAATCAGAACTAGTGTCGCCAGTCTTGCTTCGGATGTCGGATTGGCTTTGGTCGTGAATGACGTCGATGGGCGGTGTGCGAACTACTTGGCAACGCAGACCCATCTGCATGTGGTTTCCATTGTTCCGACAACTGAAATCCGCGATCGTTTGCGTAACCAGTTCCAGGCAAAGCGGCGGTACGGAAAACGATTAGCCGTTATGCACCATGCGGTTGGTGATCCGATCCCGTTCGCGGAGCCCATTTTCAACTTAGTCTTGGAAGCCTCACCTTCGCCGTACGGACGGGACGAATTGATCGCCTGTGTTACGCCTGGATCGGGAGTCATCTCTAGAACAGCAGAATCAACCTTCATCAAAGACGCGTTGCCAGGGATTGGTGTGTGGCGGCACCAGTACGGAACGCCGGCGAACACGTCGGACTCAGGGGATTCAATGGTTGGCCAAGCAAGCGAATTTCGACTGCAGTGGTTTGGTGGCGTTGGGCCCGCTCGAATGCCGGATCGTCATCTGAGAGCGCAGTCACCCTTGGCGGCGGGGGCCAGCCTAGTCTTGCATGGTGATGAATCGCTGATTGGCGTTGACCCGGCCAACGGACGAGAGCGCTGGGAAGTTAGTTTGCCCCCTGATGCAGTCCGCTACGTCATGCCCTTCGATGGCGGCTATTCCAGTTTAACATCGAGCGGAGATTTTTTTTACACCGCGGTCGGTCGTGAAATCTGGAAGCTGAATGCAGTGACCGGTGAACGACTCGCTTCCTATCGACTGCCTGCGGATAATGACGAGTGGTATTGGGGATATCTTGCTGAGCAAGATGGCCTCCTCATTGCCAGCGGAATGAAACCTGAGGCTGGGCGACTTAAGGGGGCGCCGCATGATCCGGAGGAATCGGTGCGGAATTCATTCCCGCCAAGTACGCTACGGGAACGGTACGCCAAGCAGGATTATGACTCGGCGCGGCCTTTGGTTTGCAGCCGGGTTTTGTACCGCTTGGATTCTGAAGGGAGCGCGATCTGGAAATACGCAGAGCAAAGCGTGATCGCAAATAGCTCAATCGCGATTGATCCTTCGGGAAAGCGTCTTGTTTTTATTGAATCGAGAAATGAAGCATCTCTTCACAGTGAAACAGATCGTATTTCCGCCGTCGAACTTTCAAAAGATTCACGAGTTGTTTGCCTCGATGCTGAAACAGGTCAGCGAGTGTGGGTTCAGCCTCTACCGTTCCCTCGTGCGGTCAACATCTTTTACACCCAGATTTTTGACGACGTTGTAATCCTCGCAACTTCTGAAAGTGGTGAAAAGAAAGCATCCTACCGTTTGGCAACACTCAATTTAAAAGACGGATCGTTGGTTTGGACGGACGAGCATACGCACATCACCGAAGGGCTTGGGCACGGCGAACAGGTACACCATCCATTGGCACTGCGCCAACCATCGGGGAAAGGTATCTTGATTGCCGAGCCATTCTTGTACGACCTTGAAACGGGGGAGAAGATCACACCAGCAGGCGATGTCGCAGCTTGGTCACTAAAGCGGCCAGGGCACAGCTGTGGAACACTCAGCGGTGCTGGCCAATGTGTCTTCTTTCGGGCCGGGAACCCGACCGTCCTAAACCTTGCGGCTGACCAGGAAAACGCGTTCCAAAAACTTTCGCCTAGTCGGCCCGGATGTTGGATCAATATGCTCCCGGCCGGGGGGCGATTGCTGATTCCGGAAGGAAGCGCTAGTTGTGTCTGCTCATTCCCTGTTCAGACTTCGATGGGGTTTGCCCCCGTCACCCCTGATCAACCAAGCATTCGGATGTTAGAGGATTTCCCACCCTTAACCGAAGAGCCCTTACAGGAAATGTATGCATGGCAATTCGACCCGACGGCGGTGGAAGGGCAGGCGGTTCAACCCTGCGTTGGTAACTTGCCAATGATTGCAACCCAGCCAATCAAATTCGCTGATTCGGGGATCATTCTCGATGGCAAACAATGGCTTGCCATTTCACCCGGCCAACCCGATTTGCCTAGCATGCCTGCCACGTTGTCATTGGAGGCTCGCATCAACGTTTCCAAGGTCGGAATTGAATGGTCCGGAATCATCGGCGCTATCCAAGACAATGGCGATTTCGAAAGGGGAGCACTTCTAGGGGTTCACAACGACCATTTCTTCTTTGCGATTGCGTCGGATCAAAAGTCAAAATTGACTTACCTCGAAATGCCGACGACGCTTACGCCGGGAAAAGCGTACCACCTCGTCGGCACCTTTGATGGAAAAACCATGAAGTTATTTGTCGACGGCAAGTTGGTTGGAGTCAGTTCTGCACAGGCCGGTGCCGTTCTGTTTGAGCAGACGAGCTGGCTCTCGGCGGGGATTTACAAAGATGAGAACGATCATTTGCCATTAACCGGAATTCTTTCAAAGGCTGCCATCTTCCGTGGGGCACTCTCGACCGATGCGATCCGCCGACGCGCGTTGGAATCTCCATAGGTTCCATCGAATCGTCGATCGATTCGCGATGTCCAGGACCAGACCAACATCGCTGCGGTTGGAATCGCGAACGCGGAACCTGGCGAAAAAGCTCGCTCTCGGAGAGGGAATGACTGTCGATTCACTTCTCCAGAAAGCCGCTTGTCTGCAACCACGATTGCAACATCGTATTCCATTTTGAAACGGGGTTCTCTGAGGGACGCATCCCGTATCCGTGTCCTCCTCGTGTGTATGCGTGCAGTTCTGCGGGAACTCCGTTTTCTCGTAGTCTTGCAAACAGCAACGCCGATTGAGCGCCTCGCATCGCGTCGTCCCAAGTCACCGCCATGAAGGTGGGAGGAGTGTTTTTGGTCACCGTGACGAGTGGCCCTAATTCAGCAACGCGATCGCTGTAATTCTCGCCTAGATAAGCAACGTAGATAGGACACATAAAGTCAGGTCGGCAACTTACTTTATCAGCCTCATCCACCGGGGCGTAGCATCGCGTTTCATATTGGACACCTGACATAACGGTAAGATGGCCGCCGGCCGAAAACCCAAGGGTTCCAATTCGATCCGGATCAATCTTCCATTTCTTGGCACCATGCCGGACGACTCGGATCGCCCGCTGAACATCCTGCATCGGTTCCCAGTGAATCCTTTCAGGGTCCCGCCTTGGAACACGATATTTCAAAACAAAGGCAGTCACACCAATTGAATTGAACCATTCAGCGACTTCTAGTCCTTCCTTTGGCCACGCCAAAATGTTGTAGCCACCTCCGGGACAAATGATCACGGCACATCCATTGGCTGTCTCCGGCGGCGCCTCATAGACCGTCAAAGTGGCTCGTTCAACGTACCGGATTCTTTCTTCGCTGGCTTGCGATTTGAGTGCTTGGATCTTGTCGGGTGCCAGTTGAACCGCACCCGCGGGCAATTCGCCAGGCCAGATTTCGATTTCTGGTCTCTCAGCCGCACTCGTTTGCCACAAGCAAACAAAACAGCTGGCAAATACGGCGAATCGAATAAGGCTTGTAGGTCTGGATCGCATGTTCAAGTCGCTAAATCTCTTATGGAGGAAATTTTCCGTACGCCGGACACATTGTACCCATGATCACAATCGAGAAGGGTACCATTCGTAGCACGGCGGAACATCGACTCTTTCGTGTTCCCTGCCTCCCCAATGCGTCGGAGTTCACTGCATTGGTGGTCAATGGCTGTCGCGAGGCTCTGGCCATATCTCTGGCACGACGAAAAATCTTCCAGCTTCGATGTATGAATCACCTGTTTGCACCAAGTGAGCAACTAGCAGACAACGGTTCGAGCTTCGGAAATGCCGTTTTGCCCAATCAAGCATTGACTCGGGCGTCAACAAAAAGCCATCGTCTTCATTCACGATTTCATCCGCAAGCCAGAATGGTTTTTCGAGCAGACGAAATCTGACTTGATGACGCTCGTCACAGGCAGGTTGCGAATTTGCCACTTGCGGAAAAAATGTTTGCAGGTAAGCCGCTAGCTCACTGTTGCGGCACCAATCGCCAGTCAGATGATGAATAGAAATTTGCTCGGATGCATGCTGTGTGCATTGATCTTGCTTGTGATAAAAAAGGCGACCCTTCAAAAAAGGGTATCGAACCTCAACAGCTGGGAAATGATTACGACTGAGTGGCAATTGCCGCTCAAGCATCTTTTGTCGCTTCTGCTCGAGCGTGTCTCGAGCATTGGGGCCAATGAATTGCCCCGGCATTTTTCCACACATCGAGTGGAACAAGTAAAACTTGACCGCTACTTCCCAATGCGTGAGACGTCTTTGTTCGTCAAAAAAGATAAAGTCGATTTCACCCACCGAGCGATGGTCTTCATAAATCGTTTCTGATTCAGCAACGATTTCAACACGCCGAATATGTTTAAGCCAATAAGAAACGAGAACTTCAAAATATCGTCCAACTTGCCGAGAGCGATGCTCCGTTAAGAAGTTGTTTAAATGCTTGGCGTCAATGTCAGCTTGCTTTAATCTCTGATGCGCAGGCATGGGGTAAGCCCTTTCCTGATCGGTGGCTAACAAAGGCGGACTATTGACGACCCACAAGAGATCACGCGTTGCTTGACAGCTGGAGTGTTTCAAGAGAATACAAGGCGTAAGGAATGATGATTTTCGGTGTGTCCGTTCCTATCTTGGCAGAGATGATCGCGTGACTGCCCCTGCCTGAGGGAACCCTGCCTGAGGGAACCC
>JBMYRF010000016.1:86241-112960 GCA_049602075.1 Rubripirellula sp. | reverse complement strand
CCCCTGCCTGAGGGAACCCTGCCTGAGGGAACCCGTCTTGATGGAATCGGCGTGGAGCCGCCAACCTGGATAGGCAGGCAATCGATCTCCCTGTTCGCATGGGGTTGCATAGCCAACACGCTGCATTTGTCGCTCATCATAGCTTCGCGCACGCGATTCTCCGCATCCGTCTATTCGCGGAACTCCTTTTGGACCGTTAAGACATCTTTGTCGAACAAAAGGGGTACTGGCATTGGATGAAAAACATGATTTTCACGAGGAAGCTTGACCAAGCATGCGACCTAGCCAAGCTTGGATTTCGCGATCGAAACGCGATTTTCGCGAGGAAATCACTGTTTTTCGAATAAAAGTTTTACGGCGGATAATTTTGGCTTTGGTCGTTTTCCAGCAAAGCGGCCTACCGCATGACGATGCGGTCAGCCACAGCAACTGCTGCGATAACACTTTCGGCGGAAAGCTATTGCTGAAATCAGCCGCCGTTTTGTTCTAGGCCGTGACCGAGAATCGTTCTTTACGCCGTGCACATCCGAGGCGTTGGCATCAATTGGCCAGATCCTGAATCGCTACGTTTACTCACCCTACATGTGCCAGCGTAAGTTTGGTCCGGCAGGCGAGCCCGAAGGTGAGTGAACTCGGCTGGAACACAGCATCCGTTCGAAGCAATTCCATGAAGCGATCAGAACGCCGCGAAATGTCGAAGATAAAGCGAGTGCACCACAGCTTGGTCGTCGTCTGCCGATTCGGATCAATATCCGCCAATTCTGGGAGGCGGCTTTGCCGGCCGGATTTCTGAGGAACGATGCCTTGCCGAGTGGGGCACATTGCACGTGAATTCGCTTGATCCCAACCCCCAGAGGCCTCCTGTCGCTGAAGCCGATTCACGTCGACTGCTGACGCAGTTAATCCGGCATTTGGGGGGCTTTCTGTGCGATGGCTAACGTTGCGGATCGCCGCAATAAAGTTGTCTCGAATCGCAAGCTCGATCCCATTCTTGGAGCAAACTGATTCTGGCAAGTTGAACTAGGTTGGCGTCCCCAAACACAGCTTGTGAACTAACTCAGTTTTACAACGCATTCCGACTATGATTTGGCCCAATCACCCTAGCTACTGAGTGAACTTGGGCCTGCCAAAAGAGGCCTCGCGATGGGTCCCAATTGCCCTGAATCGATTGGGCAGAAGCGAGAGGAATCAAATGCCTGGGTTGTGCTTCACTTCGGATAGACGAAACGGACCGTTAAGATGAACTTCAAATTACCGCACCGACGGCGTAAATCTTATTCCGAACGCAGTCTGTCAAGACGGCAGAAGTCGACAAGGCGAGTGCGTGAAGCATTGTTGCTTGAGCTTCTTGAAAAGCGTTTGCTTTTGACTGGTGTTTCGCTAGAAACAACCAGCACCGCGTACAACGTGACGTTTGATACTGATCAAGCAATTGTGTTGGACGAATTCGTAAACAGTTCCGGAGAAAGGCAGCTGCAATATCGTTTGGGTGACAGCGCCCCCGAAACGGATTTTGATGAAGGTGGAGACGAGGACCCTATTATCCTAAGTGGGATGCAGCATGATCTTGTCTTCAAGAGTGTGCAGAAGAATACAAGCCTGGCGTTCGGGAATCTCAATACCTCTGGGAATTCACTCACAGCAAATTCGCAAGGCGAAATCATCGTCGATGCATTCTCCATTTTGTCCACACGGGATTTAGATCCTGGACTGAGTCAAGATGATACGAATGGAATTTCGATCGCTGATTCCGGGAACATTGACTTCACTAGTAGTCAGTCGATTGTGATCGGTGGTGACCTGTATGCTCAAGTAGATGCAGACAGCACCTTCATGGCCGGTAATGTAACGCTATCGGTTTTGCATGAAGATAACGTTGTGACGAGCGGGGCTGACACGCTGTCGGTTCAGCTCACCGATGCATCGATCCACGCCCACACGATAACAATTTCCGCCGAACGCCAAGACCGAGCTTTTCGGAGGCAGGTGATTTCGACTGGCGACCAAAATGTCGACGTCTCGCTGCTTGATTCCCAACTAATCGGACACACGATTCATGTGACGTCCACCGCGAAGGAAGTTACCGGTTATGCCAGTGGGAAGTATCAGCTTGCTGGAACGCAGCTCACGGGAGCTGCTTTGAAAGGTTTCAAGAGCCTCGTGCCGAGCCAGGTGCCACTCCCCGATATTGCTTATTTCAATCGCCATGCAAATGCGAATCTGTCCGTCTCGGGAACGACGATTGACGCGACTGATGCTATTACGCTGGAGAGTACAGCGAGCGCAGATACCGAATTGATTGCGGTGCAAACCCGGCCAATCTATGGCGGTCCCGGCGGCTACGAAGTCGCGGCTGGATATGGCAAGGCGACGAGCAACGCAATCACCGATCTGCTCGCTTCTAGCACGAACCCAACCTGGTTGACTGCGGGCGGCGATATCACGATCTCTTCGACAGGCACCTCGAAGTCGAAGGTGAATGTGCGAACCATGGCGCCGTACCAGGACAAATTTTATCAAGGGCCGCGTGAAACCCTCGATGCATCACCCGCGACTATGAAGATGGCGGCAATCGCCCTCGCCTTTACCGAGTTAACATCAAAAACGACAGTTGGCGAAGGTGCGACGATCCATGCAAAGGGGCGCGTTGCAATCAACGCCACCGGCACTCCGCAAACCATACCGAATGCATCAACTGCGGCCTACGGAGACGGGTTGGTTGGGGTTACGATCGCACTGGGTTTCGATGACACGAAAATTGAAACAACCGTTGACGGAAATGTTTACAGCGACAACTACGGGGTAACTGCATCCGGGAATGCTGCTGGGACGGACACACAAGATCTGGACCGAGCCTCCATTACGCAAACAACACTACCGTACGATCCGACGCTCAACTGGTCACGCGGAGACGTCGTTACCTACAACGTTACCGGGTTCGAAAGCACCGAGCCAATTTCTCCTTTGGTTCATGATCAAAATTATGTCATCGTCGAGGTGTTGGATAATGCGATCAAGCTGGCCAACATCCTGGAAATGGATCTTGAACTTCCGGTTGTTGACAACAACACCACGCAATCCCTCAACGTACTCTCAACGCTGCCTTTCAAGCTGAGCCAGAACGTTGATTTCGATTCAAACGAGTTCTCCATCCCGGGAAATAGTTTTGAAACTGGGGAGCCTATTCAATACCTGGCTATTTCAGATTCGGATAGTGATGCGACAACCTATCAGCAAATTGGTGGTCTCTACGATCAAGAGGAATACTTTGTTATCGCAAAGAATGAAGACGTTTTTCAACTCGCGTTGTCTTACGAAGACGCTCTGAATGGCGAGGCAATCGACATTACCGATCCCCAAGACTCGACGACCGATCCAATTGGGCAAGACCAAGCCTTCGCCTATGTCTCATCCACGAAAACGTTTAACCCTCAGCTTGATCTTGATCCGAACAACAACACGTTCGCGATTGACACCACTGGCATCGAGACCGGTAGTCGTTTGATCTACGAAACGGATCTTGCATTTTCCTCGACTGAGACTCTCTCAACGAACCATACCTTCGCTCCGGAACAAAGTTGGATTGAATTCGATCCACAGCAGATCGTGCAATTGGATCAAACAGTGCTCGATTTAACGAACAACCTTTTGATTTTCCCCAACCATGGGCTCAGCAATGGCGATTCGTTGGTATTCAGCAAAACCAGTGGTCCCGATCTTTCGCGGGTGCAGACCGTCGATGATGCAAACCAACCGCAAAGTTTGACGGAGGCCACCAACTCGACGCTCTTCGTGATTTTCGTGGACGAAGACCGGATCCAACTTGCGTGGACAGCAGAAGACGCCCAGGCCAAAACGTCGATCACATTTGAGCCACCGCAAGGATCAGGCGAATATGTGCTGCAGCCAACTGGGAGTTCAAACAGTGATGGGAGTCAGTTCACTTTTGACCCCACTGCACAAGTCGAAATCCCAAGCGTCGATGTTAACAAAAATGTTTTGTTTTTCACCTTACCGCACGGCTATGTGACCGGCCAGCGATTGTCTTACGAAGCAGGCGTCGATAACGCCGGACAGGTGAACACGCCGATTGGTGGTTTGGAAAGTGGGCCGGACGCGAGTGGCCAAGCCTCCGATTATTATGCCATCATCTTGAACGATAACGAATTGCAACTTGCATCTTCGCGTGCCCAAGCGGTCGCCGGTGTTCCCATCGATCTAACCTCAACCGGCAGCGGAAATTCGAACAGCCCGAATCGGTGGATGGGCCATGACGTTGATATCACCCAAAGCACGATAGTGAGCGCCGCCCACGGATTGGAGACTGGGCAAGCCATTACCTATCGGACCGAGGGAGGAAGTGCGGTTGACGGCTTAACGGACAACACGACGTATTATGTGATTCGACTTGATGCCAACACCATTCGTTTGGCCGAAACAATTGATGCAGCGAGTCAATCCGCTATCGATCCTTCTTCGGGCGGATATATCGAACTGGGATCCAATGGCACAGGTGAGCTTCAGTCCCTTGTCTCATCAAGCGCCGTGCGAACCTTCGACGCGAGTCGCACAACACCACTGGTAAATCTGGAAGACAACACGCTCGACTTACCGTATTCGTTTATTACGGGGCAGATGGTGAACTACCAGAGCAGTGGTGGCGAACCAATCGGTGGCCTGGAAAATAGCCAAGACTACTATGTCATCCAGTTGGCGAACGGGAAAATACAGCTTGCCACGAGTTACGAACAGGCAACCGCACAGCCACCAGTCGCACTACCACTTACGTCGCGAGGGACATTTGGTAGCGGCAGCCACGCGCTGCGAATTTTAGCGGAGGTTGATCTGTTGGCCGATGAGCTGCCAGTCATTGCGTTTGATCCTACGGAATTAAACGCGGTCATAGGGGCGTCTGACGCAACCCATGCGAACTTGATCAACCTCACTAAGCATGGTTTCGAAACAGGGCAAGAAATCACGTACCTTGCCGGCGATGGCACAGCCATTCCGGGCTTAATTAACGGAGAGAAATACTACGCCATTGCGATTAGTGATGATTCATTGCAACTTGCCGTGTCCGATGTAGACGCCCATGCAGGCAACGAGCTGCCGATCGATGTTGGCGCGACCGGAAGTAACCACGGATTTGAAATTGTCCGCACTTACAACGCCAGCGATGCTCCGATCCAAGGATTGCAGCCTGGCAATGCGTATTACGCCGTCGTTGATGGTCCCAATTCACTTCGTCTGGCGGAAGCGTATTGGGACTCACAATTAGCAGAGGTCATCGAATACGACACGACCAATTACAGTTCAACTTTGCAGGCGTCCCTCTCCGCACCGACCACTTCGGCGATCGCGATCAGTTCATCGACAAAGTCACTGAAGAATCAATCGCTTGCAGGTGCAGCACTCGGTGGAAAGCCAAACTTTTCCGATCTGTTATCGAAACCTGAGGTGACTCAAAATAGTCGCGCATGGAAAACTGCGTTCGGTGGCAATAAGAACACGAGTCGTTTTCTCAGACAAGATAACACAGGCCTGTCACCGGCCAGGAACGGATCGAGTTGGGCATTCGCATCGGCAGTTGGGGTAACGATTGCTGACCATACGGTGGTGACCTCGGTTGGTGGAACGGTTGAAACGATCGGTGATATCTCGATCAGTTCGAACCTACAGCAAAATAGCAAGACATTTGCCAAAGCATCGGCGAGTGCGGGTGGCGGGAAAAAATTCTCGTTTGCAATTGGAATCGCCTTTGGAGACTTCAACAACACAGTCGTGGCTGAAATTGGCGAAGGTGCCATCGTTGATGCCTCGGGCGTGATTGATATCGATGCGACGCTTTCCTACCCGCGATTGAAGTACCCAACCGTGAAAGATGGCGTTGCCACCAGTGGCAACGAAAGCCGTAAAAACCCATTCAACGACATCACCGTTCTCTCAAAATGGATCGGCCCGACCTCCGGAATTGACAGTTATTTGAATGTCTGGGCAAACAGTGTCATTTTCAAACCAGACTCGAGATCTCTCAAAGACGACGGGAGTGTGGATGATGCCTACAACAAGCGCGCAACAACCGCCATCACAGGTTCCATCGGTACTGTCTTTTATGAAAACGACACACAAGCGATCATTCGAGACGGCGCCCAGATCAATCAACAAAGCGAGTTTCAAGCCGACACGCAGCAAGTCGAGCTGGATGCATCCCTGTCAATGGAAGTGATTTCCCTTGCCGGTATGTTCAAGGTGAATTTTCTCAGGGGCTTGCTCAGTTGGAACATGGGAACTGCGTTCTCTTTGTTTGGAAACAAGGCGAAAGGCTTGGGAATGGGGATCTCAGATGTTTTTGTTGATTCTGAGAACACCACACTCGCGCTAATCGAAAGTGGCGCCGCAGTTCATAGCGGTTCAGGAGGTTTGAAGGTCAACACGTCTGAACAGCTGAAGAAAAACGTCTTCGCAGAATCGGGAAGTGAGTCTGACGGCGTTGGAATCGGAGTCAGTGGCGCAGAATCGTTGCAAACCAGTACCAACATCGCCCAGATTGATGTCGGTGCAACCATTCAAACGGTGGGCGGTCCATTGGCAGTCGATGCAACGGCGGACACGCGACAAATCGTCACCTCGGGTAGTCTTGTCGCAAGCGACGCATTGGGGATCGGACTGAGTGGAAGCATCGTCGACCTCGATCGAAAGTCCGGGGCATTTATTGGTGCTGTACCTGCAGGCTGGCACGATCGATACGATGTCTACGGGGTAAGCGCGGGCTCTTCGAGTAATGGCTCGAATTTAAATGGTAGGATCGATGCAGCCAGTATCGACGTTAATTCGTCCACATCGGGTGAGGTTTACAACGCCTCCATCGTCGGTGTGACACCGACGTTCAGGCTTTCGAAGAACCCCGCGGCCGATGTCGCGGACGAAGGCGAGGCGGGAGAGCAGGCCAGTTTCCAGCTAGGCGACGAACGGGTCGTTCAGGAAGTCGAAAACAAGTTTCACTTGAATATCGCCGGCGACGCAGCGGTGAATTACATCCTTGATGAGACGCAGAGCCAGATCGACTTGGCCGGCTTTGCAGCGATTACTGCCTCATCGACAACCGATCCGCAGTCGGCTGACATTAACGTTACAAGTGATAATGCGACCCGATTTGAAGCGTTCTCAGGCGCTGGTGCGATCACGAGCGGAAAGCGAGCAGGTTCCGGTGCCGCAGTAGCGGGATCAGCCGCGATTAACTTGATCAAGGATCAAACGACAACCGCAAAAATCATCGATAGCTCTGGTGGGGCTGGCAAAACGGTAAAAGCTGATGGTGACATATCGGTCGGTGCGAACTCCGGTGAAGCGTTTGATGACGGCCGCGATGCTGACGCAACGATCTGGGCAATTTCGGGATCGCTCGCCTACGCCGCTTCCGGTGGTTTCACAAACTCGGGAGCGCTCTCGGCGTCGTGGAATGAATTAATCGGCACGACAGATGCGACTGTAGCGGGAGTCAACCTCCATGCTGAAAATGGCGCAGTCACGATCAACGCTGTCAATCAACACAAAATCACCGGTGACGGTGGTAGCTTTGCGATCGCTCGGGAAAAACGAGCAGAGAGAGGTAGCAATGCCGAGTCGATGGCGTTTGGTGGATCATACGGCTACAACAACTTGGACTATGACATCACAGCGACACTTTCCAATGATGTTCACGTCGTTGGAAACTCGCTCGACGTAAACGCTGAAGATGAAGCCGAGATCACCAGTCTGGCACTCGCTGGGGCCGCTGAAGAAGGCGCTAGCGAGGTCGCCCTTTCCATCTCCGTTGCAGGTGCCAACAACGAGATTCAACGCGATGTCAGTGCTGTTGTTGGCCGATCAACCGAAGGCGGATTGAGTGACGCCGATCGCGGAACGATTGACGTAACAGGAGATATTCGTGTTCATGCGACCGACGTAGCGACGATCCACGCATTGAGTGGTGGCGTGACTTTCTCACTAGATACAAAAGTTAACGGGGTGTTCCAGGGTTCAGCTGGGGCTTCCTGGAGCAGCAATCAGTTGTCTGACGAGAGTCAAGTAAGCGCGTTGGTCGATGGGATGAACATCACCACTCCCGGCGCAGTGAGTGTTCAGGCGACCGAGGATAGTGATATCCAAGCACTCTCACTGCAGCTTGGCGTCTTAGGTTCCTTTGGTGAAGGACCTACGGTAAACGCCGCCGGTGCAATCGGGCTGAACACGATTGGTGGGATGGTCAGCGCGGAACTGCGTACCAGCGAGATCACCGCAGGATCGGTCGACCTGGCAGCAGAATCCACTGGAGTGATCCTTGCAAAAACGGTCGATGCCAGCTTGCAAGTGACTACCGGCATCGCAAATGTTGGCGTCGGAATCAATGTTACCGAAAATCAGATCACAACCGACGTCGCCGCCCTGGTCGACAATTCAGATCTGATGCTGACGGGTGACTTTAGCTTGCAATCCAGCGCAGCGGCATCCATTGACTCGTTGGCGGTGAACGCCTCGGTTGAAGTGACGATGACGTTTGAAGGAGTTTCGATTTCTGCGAATTGGCTCGGCATCTGGTCCAACAACGACGTTCGCCAAATGGTTCACACCGATATCACCAATTCTGTTATCCACGACGCTGCCAGTATTTTGCTCGCGGCCAAGGATCAGACGAGCTTGAATGCAGAGGGAGTGGGATCTCAAACGATTTTCGATTTTGGCACGAGTCTCGACATCGGTGTTGGCGCCTTAACTCAGTTCGCCAGTAACGCGACTTCCAATGATGTCGCTGCAAGAGTCGAAGCAAGCGAACTGACGACATCGGGCGATCTTCAGATTGCTACAACAAAGTCGACCAATCTGACCTCCGACCTCTATACCGTGGCGCTTGGTTTCACGGGGTCGGGTGGAGTTGCCATCAATGCTAGTGCAGCGACGACCGTGCTTGAGAATTCGATCGCACCAGATTCTGAAAACAATGCCATTTCGGCAACTCAGGCTCTCATTTCTGATAGCCAGATCTCGGCGGGTGCGGTTCATGTGACTGCAGACTTTGTTCCTTTGGTTTATTCCAAAATCTGGGATATCGACATTCAAGCCACGTTTGGTGGTGAAGCAGCAGGGGCTGGCGTTTTTGGTGAGGCAAAGGTGACAACCGATATTAAGGATCAAACCTTCGCAAATATCGCAAATGCATCGACGGTTGACACCACTCAGGGTGGTGTGGAAGTGGCAGCACGACTTACTTTGCCGGACGCCAGCTTGATGCCAGATAATGCTCCAGCAAGTAGCGTTTACGTTGATTCTCACAGCGTTGGTGTGACCGCATCATTTTCGCCGGATTTTATAGCTGGGGCAGTCACCGTACTGCGAAGTAACTTGGAAACAAACGTCGCCAGCAGCATTGTTGCAAGTATTGTCGACAGCGACATTTCATCCTCTCAAGGGCTGACTGTCTTGGCAGATGATGCTTCGGTTGTATTCGGCACTATTCGGGATACCGCGATTGCGGCATCGGTGGTTGCTATCGCCGCAACCGCGCCTAAAGCTTCGCAAACCATTAGCAACTCCGTTCAAGCGACGATCCAGTCAACATCCGATTCGCAAATGTCAATTGTGACGAGCGGTGAGCCCAATCTTTCACCGATTGAGGAAACCTCTGCGACCTGCCCCGTCGTGATTGTCCAATCAGATGGTGCAGATGACTCCGGTAACCTATTTGTATCTGCAAACTCACGAGCCCACCTCAATACAGAGTCAGTGATCTGGTCGGGTAGTATAGGACTGGCGTCAGCGTCATCCACCTCAAATAGCGATAGCACGTTGAGAGGTACCGTTGATGCAAGGATCGATGGTGGGTCAGGATCAAGCGAAATGCAAGTTCATGCGCAAATGGCGAGTGTTACCGTCAATGCGTGGTTTGATGGGACGAATGACATGGTTGTTCATTCGGGTGCAGTGGGTGCAAACTTGCTAAGCGTCGATACCGCGCGACCCGAGATCACGACGTCACCAGACGTTGAAGCGGTCATCGAAGGCAAAGTTGATGTGATTGCCGATGATTTGCTTTACGTGGTCGCCAATGCAGAAGGGCGTGCCCGAGGTGAAACTCAACAAACGACCGTTTCGTTGGGGTTTGCTGGTGGCGGGCTTGAACTAAAAACCTGGGCGACACCGATTGTGACTGCCAGGGTGGGAGATGATGTTGCCGCAGAAGATGACCAACCGACTGGCTGGAAATCAGCGAACCATACCAAGGCCAGCGGACGCCAGGGTGTCAACCTTTCCTCTTGCTCCATGGTCGATGCTAGTTCCGAAGCGACTATGAACGGCGGGGCTTTGCTTGTCGCCGTTTTGTCGCCCTCCAGCAGCGCCGAAGTGAGCCCAAAGGTGGGAGTTGTCGTCGGAGCGGAAACACAGGTTCGGTCTGCTAATGGCGTCATCGAAATACAAGCGACGGGCGGGCAAGACAAAAGTCCTCGGCCAAAAAATTTCAACGCAGACAAGGGCGTCGACACGGTCGCCAATACGATCGAATTTCCTGATGACCATCGACTGCAAACAGGTGACTTGGTTTCCTACGAGAATTCCTCCGGACGCCCAGATATTGGTGGGTTAGACGCGGGGCGGGAGTATCACGTCATTCGATACGATGCCAAGAAGGTGCAGTTGGGTGAAGAGCTAAATAGTGACGCTTCAACCGTGATCACTGCCCAGGATCGTCTGAACTTCGGTCGTAACGCTCCCTTTCAAGGACCGTTCCCGCTAGATCAGTGGGACCCATCCAGTTGGGATGTAATTACCTATCACCAGCGAGGCGATCGACCAATCGCCGGACTGACAGACAAGGCGTCCTACCTCGTCAATCGAGTTGACGATGATGAGATCATGTTGCTGAGTCCCGACGACCCAAATCCGGCCCCTAAGCCGATCGCGGGTGCGTCGGTGATGGAAAACACAACGGCGAGTGAGGGCTCAGCCGTCGTCGACGGTTCACTCATTCAAATTTTGAATCACGGTTTCAACGATGGTGACTCGGTAACGTATCGCCCAGCTGATTACGTGACATTCTCAGCGAGTGCCGTCAACGTAGACGTTTCTGATGCGGACCCACCAGTGACCGATGACCCGAATGCTGTTGATCTAACGAGTGAAGAAAGTAGCTCGCTGAGTCACACGATTTATTTGGGTGATGTCGTTAGCCAGTTAGAAAACAACCAGCTTGTGCAGTACACCATTGCATCACAATCTGAGGGAGCCGAGAGCCAATGGTTCTGGACGGAAGGACCCAGCAGTCCAACAAGTCAATCTGGTGATGACCCATCCGGCGGAGATGCTCCAAGTTCCGATCAATCCTCCAGTGATTTGCATGATTTAGCGGGCACTCAATTTTGGAATGGCGGTGTCGACGGTTCAAGCGTGCGCAATGCTTACGTCAACTGGGCGGCCGAGCAACCGGACACCACGACAGTCGAAAAGCATTTTACATCGATTGACAGTGATGGATTCTGGAGTACTCGAGAGGGTGACGATCCACTCAATTATTACGTCATCGAACGGCCTCAATTCATCCTTCATAATATTTCCAAGAGTGTTGGAGATGCGAAAGCGTACGCTGAGAGTGTCGGTGGGTGGTTGCCTTCGATTTCCAGTGATGATGAACTCCAACGCGCCGTTACCGCTGCCGCGGGTAACACTGTGTGGCTTGGCGGATCGGACGATGCCAAAGAAGATGTTTGGGTTTGGGACAGCAAACCAGAGAATTCTGAGTACCTTGCCGAATCTGATTATGGAACGCAATTCTGGCAAGGTGGGAAAAATGGATACAGCACCACTGAATACACCATCCCGTGGAACAAAGGTGAGCCGAATGATGGCGGTGGCGCAACCGCAGTGCGCAACAAAGAAACTGCTTTAGAGATGTATGGCTCGGGCCTTTGGAACGACACTAAAGATGAGCATAAGAACAAAAATCTTGTGCTCGTGGAGATGCCTCGTTACGCCGTCATCTCTACCAGCAACCCATTGACTTTCGATCAGGCACGAGACCATGCAAAAACCAAGGATGGTTGGTTGGCAACGATCGGTTCGGCAGAAGACAACAAGAAAATAGCAGAACTACTCGGTGATAACAGAAATGCTTGGATTGGTGCCTCTGATAGCTTGGTAATTAAAGGCCTGAAAAATGGCGACCGATATATCGTCGAAAAGGTAACGGATGACTCCAGTCATCGCGATTCAGTAAGGCTCTACGAGGCTAGTGAATCGGGCGTGAAAGGAAGCCTGATCGAAATCGACTCAATTGGGGTGCCCGCCTCGGTCAACCACCAACTGCTACCGGTTTCGGAGATGGCAATTGTCGGGCTGGAAGCTGGGTACACCTATTATGTCGCCGATGCCAGCACCGATGAATTCAGACTAAAGGCAGCTCCCAACGACGATAGCACCCTGGTGTTGAGTGGAAATGACCCATTAGGTCAGGGTGAAATTGGCAGGAATGGGTTCATCGGATATATGGGCATCGACTTGGGAATCGAACGGGACAGCAACGGTAATATCGTTGTCGATGCGAACGGTGCTGATGTTCTCGACGATGTTGGCGAGGGCAGTCAACAATTGATGTTTGCCCTGTCGAGTCAGACGTCTGGCAACCAGAGTTTACCCTATATCAAACTGGGGCCACGGGCAGCTTCAGATGGAACGGGAACAGCCTCCAGTCATGTGCATAGCGTTGGCGGAAGCTTAGTTGCACAGTCAGTGCGGCCAAAAGCGACGAGCACAGCTGACCCGATCGTGACCATCAACTTGGCAGCGGGAAGTCATCTTCATGCCGCCGAAGACATTGACATTACCGCTATTTCATCAGGAAACGCGGTCACGAAGGGGGAAGGTTATGGTGGAGCCCTGTTGGCATCTGGCGCTGGGACCACAGTGGCCTCGACCGTATCACATGCGGCAAAAGTCAACCTATTTGGTAGCCTCACCAGTAATGCCAATCTGACGATCGAAGCCAAGGTGAGTGACGACGTGGAAGCTCACGCAGACACCAAGAGCTACGGCGCGTTGGATGCGAATGCCAATTCAAACGCAACCATTAACAATGCTTTCGATGCGGTGATTACCTTTGACCAAAACGCTCGCTTGGCCGCGGGAAAAAGCATTGAGGTCAATGCGATCACCAGTGTTGAGGATCAACTGACATCAACCACTCATTCTGGCGCACTTTTTGGATCCTCGAAAGCCAATCAAAATGTCGACGCCGATGGTAATAATCGAACCGGCATTCAAATCGTTGAAAA
The DNA here is from genome assembly GCA_049602075.1 of Rubripirellula sp. Lineage (GTDB taxonomy): Bacteria > Planctomycetota > Planctomycetia > Pirellulales > Pirellulaceae > Rubripirellula. The sequence continues at coordinate 99,662 of JBMYRF010000016.1, read as the reverse complement.
TGCTGGGCACGAAAACCGGACCGCCATTTACGTAAATCATGCAGACCTCTTTGCATCAGAAGAAATAACACTGAATGCTGTTGTCCGTGATTTTAATACTGCTCCCGCCAAACCTGGAAGCGAGGTGATCCAGGCGTTTGGTGGTGGGATGCAGAATGCCAATCAAGCCACTGGTATCGTCAATGTCGTGGATACCGCCTTGGTAAGCCTCGGTGATGGGGCCCGCCTCATCAGTCGAGATGTTAATTTGTCTGCATCTCACGGTGAGACAGACAGTTTAGACGCATCCAATTTGGTTGATCTCTATACACGTGCGCATACCCGCCGTGGACGCGCGGCGTCGCGTGCGGATGCGTCCGTTACCTTCGATTCGAATTCGTTAATCGAGTCGAGCACAGATGCAATTGTTCATGCCGATGTCTTGACAGTGAATGCGGAACAAGGGGTAGATGACGCTTCCTTCGATGCCGTGGCAGAAACGGATCGTGGATCCAACAATGTGACTGAAACAACAACGGTCACCATTGATCGCGATATCAACTGGAATGCCAATGTCTACGGTCGCGGACGCGCCCGACTGGAAGTAGATGCAACGGGAACGGTCACACGAAGTGACGGCGTGTTACTGAATAACGGCACAAAGGAGGTGCAATCTGTCTACGCGCAGGACGAGACGATTGAAGTTACTGAGCTGACTTTCGATTTTGTAGAACAGCAATCGAGCTTTAGCGTCTCCCCCCTTGAAGATGCGACCTCTTTGAGCGGAACAGCGAGCGTTTCGGGTGATGCTCTATTTTATGACCAAGTCCATGTCGAGTTGAAAAATTACTCGCCGAACGACATGCGGCTGCGCGACCTCAATCTGGCCGATTACAGTTTTGACGATTCCTCAACTGAAAAGCAGTTTTGGAGTGGCGGCCCAGCGGGATCGGGGGGATCGCCAGTCGACAAGCGATACAGCAACTGGAATGCGGGTGAACCTAATAATTCTGGCGGGGTCGAGAATAACGCGCAACTGCGCACGGATGGCAAATGGAATGATCTAGCGGGAACGGCATCACTTGCTTATGTCCTGCAGACAAACAATGGCTTGGAATACATCCCGGGTGACTTCACCTACGCGCAGGCCGAAGCGGACGCAAAGAAGCGTGGTGGAACGATCGCATCGATTGCGACCAAAGCAGAGAACGATGAGATCTTTGAACTCTCCGGTGGAAACATTTGGTTCAACGCATCAGATGAGATGGAGGAGGGTAATTGGAAGCGACCTGAGAAGCCGAGCGTCGTCATGGTATCGCCAGATGATCACTCACTTAACATTCGGCATTTTCCCAATTCCGACGATGCGGTCGGCGGACTTTTGATAGCAGGAAATTATTCCGGGGACGCCGGCAATCAGCTGATCCTTGATGGCAACATCTACAATCCTTCCGGCATCATTGAACTGGTTAATGTTTCAGGTCCGATTGTAACGGGGGATTCGGTCGACGGTGGTTCTGGTTCCGTGCCTGCCCCCGTGATCGACGCCCATGAAGCAATTATCAATGCGTCACAAGGGGAAATTGCCAACCTCAATGGCGACCAAAAAATCCAGCTACGGCTGCACCGAACGGGATTACTGAATCCCAATGCGACCGTGGTTGCCGGTGGAGCGTTAGAGTTGAATGTCCAAGCTCATCCGGATGACCAAGGGCGGGCACGTGGGATCGACCGTTTAGAAGGTAGCTCCGTGGATGTTGGATTGATGGTCTGGGGCGACACGCTGCGGTTCCAGGGACCGGCTGGGTATTGGAAGCTTGATGAAACATCCGGGTCGCGGGTCGTCGATAGCCTCGGGACTGGGATGCAAGGTGTTGTGACTGGTGCGACGCTGGGGCAACCAGGTGCGATTCGCTATGAAGCTGCTGGTAAGTCCGTAAGTTTCGCGGGAGATGCAGCGGACAGTAATATCAAGATCGGTGCGGACCAACGACTCTATGGGGGCAGCACCCAGTCAGTCACGGGTTGGATCAACATCGGTTCATTCGACAAGGATTGGCAAGCAATCTATTTCAAGGGTGATCCAGGTGCTGGCGCCACGGATTGTGATACCGGCTGCGCAAATCGGGAAAATGTTCTTTGGCTTCACAATGATGGATCTCTCCATGCACGTTTCCTCCAGCAGGGCAGTACGGGGCAAGTTGCGGTCTCGACCAGTGCTGGTCAGGTAAGCACCGGGCAATGGCACCATTTTGCCAGCCTGTTTGATGCAGATGAAAAGACAACCGCGATCTACCTGGACGGTGTTAAAGTCGCAAGCGGCACGCTTTCAACCAACAATCCATTGGACAGTAAAAAAGGAGCATGGACACTTGGCAACAGTCCATCCGGGCAGTCAAAGCTGAATGGTCGAATCGATGATTTCGCGATTTTCAATCGGGTTTTGACGTCGGAAGAAATCAAGCAACAATACCAAGTTGGAATCTCAACGAGTCCGCCGGAAATCGACACAGAGTACGTTGTGACGGGATTCGTCGGCGGTTTTGAAGATAGTAACTCACACCGCGAAATTCGGTCCAACGGTGACTTGATCATTAACGGCTTGGACTTGAATGGAGATCCACTCGCCAGTACCGACGCCACCGTCAGCATGGAGGCCAGTGTCGAGATCGGGGATCTCGATCCCGGCAAACTGATGATCCGTACCAATGGTGATATCACCATCTACGAAGGTGTCGACGATCGCTTGGAGGTTGTCGAAGGTGCCTACACCTTCGCCGAAGCATTTGCGGAGGCATCGGCAAGTGGACGCTTGTTGGCAACCGTACACAATTTGGTCGAGCAGCGATTGACAGATGAGATTGCCGCTGGAAAAGGTGGCTGGTTTGGTGCAACCGATATTTTTGAAGCGAATGAATGGTCCTGGATCGACGGGCGGCTGATCGACAATGTTTTCTGGATTGGCGACTATCGACACGGCGCAGCGGTCGAGGGCTACAGCGCGAACTGGCAACGAGATGCGCAGACTGGTGCGATCACGCAGCCTGATGATGCCTACCGAAACCAGCATTATCTCAAGATGCAACAGGACGGAACATGGAGTGATGAGGATGGAACTGAAACGCTCTCCTACGTACTCGAAACAGAATTCGATTTCGAACTTCGTGAAGGGCAGTTTACGTGGGCTGAGGCTTGGTTGGATGCATTCACTCGTGGAGGCTGGATCGCAACACTTGAAACCGAAGAAGAGAAAGAGAAGGTTCAGCAACTTGCCAACGGATCAGCCATCTGGCTGGGTGCATCCGATCTGGAGAACCAAGCGGTCTGGAAATGGATCCGGCCAGCTTTCGACATGACACCCTTCTGGTCCGGAACCAGCACTGGCTCTGCCGTTAATGACGCCTACATCAATTGGAATCTGCCAACGGGTGAACCAAATGACTTTGGTGGCAACGAGCACTACGGAGAATTCGAGGCGAATGGGGGATGGAATGACCTATCAGAAGAATCGACACGCAACTACATCGCTCGCAAACAGATCACGAAGATCGAAACGCAAAAAATGCACGTCGGGGAAATTGTCTCGCTCAACGGTTCCGTCGATTTGAATGCAGGAAGCCACGTCGAAATTATCGGCTCTATTCAAACGGGAAGCGGTGGAGCGTTTACTTGGAATGGCCCCGGACGCATTGTCCACGCAGTGGAAACGCAGGAGCTATTTAACACAAGCGATCTTCTGGATCTTAAAACGGAAACGTTACCCGCTGAACTCGTGTATGCCACCGAGATTGAATTCGAATATGACACGACGGTCAGCCGGATTGGAATCGCGAACCAGATGCTGCAAGACGGAAGCGTCAAGATTGCAATCTTTGAGAAAGATTCGCAAACTCCGATCTATACATCGCCCGCACGGTCATTCTTCCGCGAAAAATTCGCGACTGAGAAACAATTCCACATCGATGACATACATTTTCGGGCTGGCCGACCCTATAGGATCTCAGCTGTGTCGGACGTGACAGCCAAATGGGAGTTGCATGATCTGCAGTCAAAAAGTTTCGGACGTTATACGGTGACCGGTTCTGGATCAACGGTCAACGGTTTCGATCAACCAATCCTTGGAGAAGGAGACGCAACGGGACTCGCCGTTGAACTGTTCGGACCGGCCCCAGAGACGACAGGTCCCGCCATCATTTCCCCAAAAATCGCACTCAGAGGTCGGGGTGGATTGGGAGCAGAAAACCAAACCTTAACGACTCGCACGAATATCATTGAGGGTAGGTATCCGACGGACGCGATGAATGTAAGCAATCTCGGCGATCTCTCATTAAAAGATCTTGAGATTGTGCACGGGCACCTTCTCGTTGTTTCCGACAGCATCATCACAGTGGACGGTCCGCTAGCTGTTGAAGGTGGCGGGAATTTGAGTCTCATTGCAAATGGCGAACGACAAGTCTTTGAGTTAATTAACACTCGGATGACCTACGAAGAAGCCGTGGCCGATGCCGAGCAGCGTGGGGGTACGTTGGCAATGATCTCGAACGCCCCTGAGCAAGCGGATGCAGAAAAAGCCGCTGCGGGAATGACGGCTTGGATTGGTGCCAACGATATCCAGCGAGAAGGAAACTGGGTTTGGGGTGCAGGTGACGATGCGGAACAGTTTTGGCAAGAACCGGTGTTGTTTTGGAAGGGAGCAAGCGCTGGTGCAGGCGTGGACAGCGAATATACAAACTGGAATGCCGGCGAACCTAACAACTACAACGGTAGCGAAGATCATGCTGAACTCTTCGGGACGACGGGCAAATGGAATGACCTAAATGGTGCGACCAACTCACGGGCCTATGTCCTTGAAAAAGATGGGCAACTGACCTTTGTAAGCGGAGTTAAAACTTACGCGAACGCGGTCGTAGACGCGTCCTCTCGAGGAGGACAGATCGCATTTTCTGATTCACAAGAAAAGAATGATCGAATTTCCCAAGTCGCAGGTAACAATTCGGTCTGGATCAATGCCAGTGATGCTGCGGCCGAAGGTCAGTGGTATCGGCCCGAAACCGGATACGCCGTGAATGGCGGCTACCATAATTGGGCGTCGAATCAGCCAGACAACTGGCAGAATGCCGAAGATGCTGGGCAAATCCTTGCCGATGGCCGCTGGAACGATACTCGTGGTGGGGATTGGAATTTTACGCTCGACGCGCAAATGCCAGTCGCTTCATGGGCGTTTAACGAAGAAAGCGGTACGGTCGTTAACGACCAGACCGGTGGTGGAATCAAAGGACGCTACGAAAACGACCCGACACTTCATGTCGCTGGTGCGATTCAAAGCCAAGCAGCCGAGCAGAACCGCGGCGTCAATCTGGCTGGCGGCTCCACCAACCGGCAAATTGTCATACCCGATAATTCCGCGCTCTACGGCAACACGGCCCAAACGGCAACCGGTTGGTTCAAGGTAGATTCGTTCGACAAAGGTTGGCAAGCTGTTTATTTCAAAGGGAATCCTGGCGACGGCGATACGGATTACACAAGTGGTGGAATCAATCGGGAAAGCACCTTATGGATTAATGAGAGTGGGCTCTTACAATTTGCTTTCGTGCAAACTGGTACGAACGGGCAAGCGACTGTAAACAGTGCGGGTGGTGCTGTCCAAGCAGGCGTTTGGAACCACTTCGCGACGATCTTTGATGGTGCGTCGCGGCGTGCCGCGCTCTACCTGAACGGCGAGCAAATAGCGGCTACGACAGTCACGAGCAGCAATCCTTTGGTGGACACTGCCGGTGAATGGAGATTTGGCAACAGTCCATCTGGAAAAACAAAGCTAAACGGTCCCTTGGATGATTTCTCCATCTTTGACCGCGCTTTGTCCGCTTCAGATATCAAGCATCAATACGAGGCTAGCCGAGGCGGCAGATTGCCGTACGTCTTAGGTTACGATGCCAGTTTAATTGTTCGAGCTCCAATCGCTGCGTCGGGAGGCGACGGCAATATAAACTTGGTTGGCGACAGCGGTGTCCGAATTGAAAAGGATATGCAATTCGTCAAGATGGATGTGAATTACAACGAAGCTCGTAACGATGCAGCGAAACGAGGCGGTTGGCTAGCGGTCTTGCATAATGAAGAAATGATTTTGGAGGCAAAGACGTTAGTCGAGTCAGAGTCAGGACTTGCCGGGGGGACAGACGCCAGTGAAGAATCGCAATGGCGGTGGGTCGATGCACCCACAGTCCCAACCGGCAATGCTACGGAAGGCGTCACCGCGGGCATGGTCTTTTGGCAAGACGGCGAAACACGCAACGGCCTTGTCGAAGACTGGAATAACAATACGGGCGAACCGAACGGCGGAACCAACGAAAATATTCTCGAAGTTGAATCGGGTGGTTACTGGAATGATCTTTCGAGCTCCGCGAGACGGTCAGGGTATTTGTTGCAGATGCCTACGCTGCAGACGACTGGCCTCGGACAAATCGTGGTGAATTCAGGGACCAGCTACCATCGCGGAAAACTGATGTCGGGGCCGAACACTTCCAGCATCTGGATGGAAGATGGATCGTCGATTGTAAGTGAACATGGCAATCTTGTTCTGCTTTCCGCTCACGATATTGGTTTGAGCAATTTAGCGACTCAGCCGGATGCCGATGGAACAGGTGGAGACATCTTGGTCGTCGCGGACTATGACGGTCCGATGGGAGTACGCACCGATAATCACGGAGTCATTTACGACAACCTGTCGGGCAACCTACTGAATGTAAAAGCCGATGGTGTGATATTTTCCGCCGAAGGTGTGGGCGAGGATGGCAACAAAGGAGTTGGGACGACCAAGCAACCATTGCGGACTCAAGTCACAACGCTGACCGCCACCACGGACTCGGGTGATATCGGCATTCTGAACCGTGGTGAATTAACAGTCGGAAAGGTCGAGGTTCAACTTCAAGGATTGTTAAGTGAGGTGCTCGATTGGCGAGATGTTGTTCCAGTGACCCAAATCCCGAGCAAAATGAGTGAGCTGTACAATCCAGTTGACGAGGGAGTGCTGGTTAGTGAACCGGGAATCTTCGTGATGGGTGGACTTGCGATCCTGGATAACTCGGACAGGGAAACGGGGGGCCATTCGATTTTTGTCAATTCCGACCGTGGCCTAATCGTCGAGGAAGATGTCCCAGTCATCAACCTGGAAGCAGGCAACATAACACTCGGCGCACTTAACCTGGATGACCCGGGCGACGCGGTCCGATTCGTGGACGGTTCTTTCACTTGGCAAGAAGCATGGCAGCATGCTGGCGACAACGGCGGCAAACTTGCAGCGGTCGTGAATCAGTCAGCCCAAGACTACTTGCAAAGTATTGGCCAATCCCAACCCGCATGGATCGGTGGTAGCGATGCAACATCCGAAGGTGATTGGTCCTGGATCGATAGTAGCGGCAAAGAGCTTCTGTTCTCGGTCGGTAATTTTCCAGAGCTTAGAACCCATCGCGGAAGATACACCAACTGGAATCAAGGAGAACCGAATAATTACATTCCTGTAACTCGCGTGCCAATCCAAAGTGTAGAAGCATCCAGTCAGTACACCAATCGGATTGCAAATTTCGTAATCAATGGGGCGGGCCTGACGGCTGCCGACTACCACTTGATTGCTCCTGATGGAAACATGTGGCTCAGCAACGGTACGCTGGCGCAACCGAATGATACGGATCCAAGCATTACGTTTGATCTGGGAAGCGTTCAACAACTCGATCATATGCGGGTTTGGAATTACAACGAAAACTTGGTAAACCGCCCTGAACTTTTGGAGCGTGGTGTGGCCAGGGCCGATATTTTGATCGCGGGTGAAGATCGGCAGTTTGTCGTCGCGAAATCTGCCCAAGAATTTGATAAAGCTCCGGGGACGGAAAACGTTGATTTCTCGCAGGTAATCAGCCTTGCTGGTTTCGAGGCGAGATATATCAAGCTTGATAATATCGAAGCATTCCCGGGAGCCGACTATCAATTTGTCGGCTTAAGCGAAGTGCAATTTTACAACCGTGGTTCAGGGGAAGATTACCTTCAATTGAACCCGAACGGTACTTGGAATGACCTCAATGGCATGCGAGAGTTGGGATATGTTTTCCAAGCAAATGCTCCCAACAACATCGAGGTCCGATCCAATCTTTACTCTGCTGGTGGCTTGAACACGATTAATCTGCTCAGTGGCTATCGAGACTTTCCTACCCTTGAGCCTCTGCCGCAACAAACATGTGAACTTTATCACTCGTTTACGACGGATCAGAGCGTATCGGAGGGTACTGGTACGTTCATCAGTCTGTCTTCTTGTTCTGGGGCTGAAACGGACACGCCTGAGGGCGAAGGTGCGTCTGGTGGAGAGGGTGAGGTCTTACCATCGCAAGCGATTAAGTATTTCTTCTCAACCGACCGAGCGGATCGCGATGCGGCTGGCTATTCGGACGGAAGTTTAACATCGTCTGTTTCTGGCTTGGTATTCTCCTCTCACGGACGCCAACCGGTTTACGCACGAGTTCTTTATGCAGATGGTGAATTCACCGATTACACGACCTTTGTGAATGTTGAAAATACGTCACCGCGCGATCTTGAATTAATCGTTGAAGAGGCTTCAGGTGCCGATGAAAGGACTTCTCAAATCACCGGCAGTTTCATTGACCTTGGGACGCAGGATACACATACGGCGAGAGTCGACTGGGGTGACGGCGAAGTAGAGACGATTTCGCTAGATGCTGTTGGTGAAGCCAATCGTAATTTCACAATGGGGCACACTTATGCAGAAGCAGGGCACTACGCTGTTAGTGTCGTCATCGTGGATGGTGCCGGAGCAATTGTTGAAGAGCAGGTATTGCAGCTTTGGCCCGGCATGCGGCGTATCGGGCGAACGCTCGAGATCTACGGTTCGAACCAAGCCGACTTGCTGCAACTGTCCGCAAATGCAGGGCTGTACCAATTGGAGAGTAATCTTCCGCTTTCTGCTGGATCGCCCAATCCAGATGCGACGGCAAATGCAGACTACGTAGAGTTGATCGAGCGGTCAGAAACAGACTTCGTCATCGTTTGGCTTGGGGATGGCGCAGATCAATTTGATGTTACCTCCGGTGTCGACTTGGTTGTTGCCGCCTACGCAGGCGAAGGAGACGATCAACTCTCAACGTCGAGTGCTGAAGCATTCTTTTACGGAGAAGCAGGTCAGGATCGATTGACAGGTGGACCTCGCAATGACTGGCTCGATGGTGGAGCGGAAATCGATATCGTGGAAGCCGGCGGTGGACATGACAAGATTGTGATGCAGGACTGGCTCGATGTTGTGAATGGTGGATCCGGCTATGACGAAGTTGTCATAATGACAACAGATCTAACAAACGCCGCAACTTCCGTCTCCCCAATGGAGAAAGAGTTGCGGGAAGTGGAGTTCATCGATCTCTCAACCGCTTCCAGTGGTAGTTTGCAGGTTGCCCCGAATGATGTCGCAACTGTCACCGACGACGCAAATCAACTTCATTTACGGACCGATGATTATCAAGGCGTTGAGCTTGACTCAAGTTGGAGCATCCAAGCTGTCTCAAAAGAAAACGATTTGTTATCGCGAGTATTCAACAGCGAAGATGCTGAATTAATCTTAACTGGGCCGCTCGAGCCTACGAATCCGGTTAATCCAATGGACACCAACAATGATGATCTGGTCACGGCTAGCGATGCGTTACTGATCATCAATCGACTGGATTCCGGTTTCATTCACAGCGGATCATTCCCCGATGTTGATGGGAATGGAATGACCACTGCACGCGATGCGTTGTTGGTTATCAATGATTTGGATCGTCGTTCAAGTTCGGCCGGAATGGATGGGGCCGAAGGCGAATTCACTGTGCCCGTCAGGGCTGGCTCCATCGCTCCTCGCTACGATGATGCCCAGGTAAGGATCCCTTCAAGCCTGCCCAACGAGCACGAAGACGAGCACGAAGACGAGTTGATCAGCGAGATCACGGAGCTGCTCGCCCATGGCCGCACCGAGACAAAACTGGCCGTCGGGAATCGCCTAGCTGCTCACCAGGGCCAGTCCCTGATACCGGATGCGGAATCTCCAAGCCCAGAAGCGTCCGAATCTGATTGCCAGTCGCTTGACAGTTTCTTCTCGGACTATCAACAGAGCGAGGGTAAACTCGACATCGATCTATTTGAGTAAGTCCGCGGCGCACTCGTGATAGCTGGGGACCGAAAGCAATGGAAACCCGCGGTTGTTGGTTGCGGGGGCAAACTTCATTCCCCTGGTCAGCGATCTGCGGGTCAGCGATCTGCATTGTACGTCGCAATCGGTATCACCAAAACGTAAACCGAAGGAAGGCCAACGCGACAAGAAATAGGATCGCAGGGATACCGATCAAGGCGAGAATCAAGCAACCCAAGGCTCGATTGATTTTCCATGAGTCGTCATAGGCAAGGGTCGTGGGGTGATCCTTTGATTCGATTCCCAGAGCGTTCAACGCGTGGTTATCCTCGGGCGTTGATGACTCGATGGGTTGACTGAACGGATTTGGAGGCTCATTCGTCATTGAATGGTGAGTTAGATAAGATCGGTCTGTGCATGTCTGCCTTAAAAAGATTCTTCCCTTAAGGTACTCAATCTCGCTGAGGCTTGCATTCGATTAAGAACTACCAACCCTATTGAACCCAGTAAAAAAGAAATGCGAGACGATCAAGTCTGGCCTCCCCGCATTCTTAATTCAGCGGTAAGGAAGGATCGGGACGATTGATTCGTTTTGGTGTGTGGGTCGGATTGAGTGGAGTTGCTGCGATTAAGCTTTCTTGTCAATCTCTGAGCTTGAAAAGGTGCTTTGACGCGATATTCGCTGTTGGAGAGGATTTATGAAACGGATAGCTTCTTGGTGATCTGCTTCGGTGAAGACGACCTGCTCGTGACAGTGTCGCTTGACAGACTTTTTAAATTGAAAGTCGAATTGTCCATCTTTGGGGCTAGGCTCTCTTGCCATCTGACTTGGGTTTTGGGACGCATTTCAGTAGCAATCTCAATTTAGATAGTGGTTCGATTGTCGCACTTTTCGCATCAAGCTATAGGCTGCAACCAAGAAAACCACAGTGACAATCAATCCAAATATCAAAGCTGTGATTAAGAAGAAAACCGCTTCTTTGTGTGCGGCCTCGACACGCTTGGTCGAGTACTCTTGGAGCCTTGCCGAAAAGATCTGCATTCCTCCTTGGTAGGCAAGTTTTTGAGATCGATAGGTATCGCTGTTGAGCAAGCTCCAGCCTTTGTCCTTGTTGCCCTGGGCGACCGCCTCGAAGGCGCGGCTCTCAATTTTTATCAGTGCCTCGTTCGCAGCATTGACTTCGTCCAATCCAGCCTTGGCATCTGGGACAAGTGTGACTGCTTCATCGATACTTGCATTTAATTCAAGTTCATATTTCTGGTAGCGTTCACGCCACCTTGTTTCGCCAGTAAGGGTTGCTAACGCGCAGGAATTCGTGAGCACTTCATCGGCGTATTGGATGTCTCCACGTAATTCCTGAACCCGCATATCGCGTTCTTGAATCGTTTTGATAATTCGATTGTTTCGATATGCCATGCCCGCGAAAGTTGCCGACAGGATTGCCAACATCAGAACACTTGTCCCCGCAACGATTGACGGGAGTGGATTGCGTCGCATCCAGGAGACTATCTGCTCAGAAGGAGTCGAAGCACGAGCAAGGATCGGTTCACCATTGAGAAACCGCCTTAGATCTGCAGCGATCTCGGCGGCGTTTAAGTAACGATTGCCCACCGATTTTTGCAGGCACTTTAAGCAGATTGTTTCCAAGTCTCGCGGGCAAGCTGGGTTTAACCGACGAATGGGGACAACTTCACCTTCGATCACCAGGTTGAGTGTTTCAATCACACTTGCGGCTTGAAAAGGGGGCTGGCCCGACAGCAGCGCGTACAGGATCGCACCGATCGCATAAATGTCCGTCGCGTGGTTCGTTTGCCCACTTTTGCCACTCGCCTGTTCGGGAGACATGTAGCCGAGGCTCCCCATCACCATTCCGGTTCGTGTATGGCCTTCGTCTTCATCGAGTTTTTTTGCCAAACCAAAGTCGACTATTTTTGGCGCGCCATCGGTATCAAAAAGCACATTGCCGGGCTTTAGATCTCGGTGGATTACGCCCGCCCGATGCGAGTGCTCCATCGCATCGGCAATGCTGGCAACGAGTCGAGCGGATTCTTGGGGAGAGGGAGTGTTTCCTGCCAAGCGATCTGTGAGGCAGCCGCCAGGACAGTATTCCAAAGCAATAAAGGGGCGTCCATCTTGTTCACCAATTTCATACACTTGAACGATATTTGGATGTTTCAACCTGGCTACGGCTTCGGCCTCGGTTTGAAATCGTTCAAGTTCACTATTCCCCGCGTGTCCGCCCGCAAGAATCACCTTCAACGCAACGGTACGCTTGAGACGGAGATCTCGCGCTTCGTAGACGACCCCCATTCCTCCCCGACCAAGTTCAGCCACGATTTCGTAGGCTGCAATCTGCTTGGGCGCGGCTGCTTCGGCTGCCTGAATCGCTGGTCTTGTCGGCTCCTTCAGTTGGGCCTTTCTTTCATGGACGGTTTCTATTTCAAACGATTTCTCATGGTCGGGAAAAAAAGCGGCAGTCTCGCTCATTTCATCTTCCGAAGCTTTGTTTGCTTTTTGAATAGCTTCGTTGTCAGAGTTGTCAGCAGGTTGATCATCAGTTGGCATTTTTGAAGTTCCTGACGCTTGGCTTTCGGGACGCACGCGTGAAGGTGAGATTCTGGGAAACCGCTGGTAATGCGAACCGGCGCCGATCGTCGGGAGTTGGCAATCGATGCATTTTAGAGATGGGGTAAGATCGCCGCACAGTGATCGACGCTTCAGGAAAGTTCGATCACAGAATGGTTGTCATGATGTAAGCGAAGGCAGAAGAACTCGGTTTCAGGATCTGTTCTTGAGGAAAGGCTGCGGCGTTTACTTCTTCCGAGGGGGGCGTCTAAGATTGCGTTCGCATCATCTGCGTGCGTGCTTCCTGATGAGCATTGCAATAGGAACACCCTTACCATTGCGGTATCGATCCTGACTGGTCCGTTAAACCTAACGCTGGCATTGATTTAGGTCAAATATGTCGGAGTGAATTCGGCCCAGCCGGGTGGGCCCCCGAGGACTGGCATCGGTCAGGAGACAGGCATTGGGGACAGGCATCGGGGGACAGGCATCGGGGGACAGGCATCGGGGACTGGCGTTGGGGAGGCATCGGGGACAGGCATCGGGGACAGGCATCGGGGACAGGCATCGGGGACGACAGGCATCGGGAAGACAGGCATCGGGGACAGGCATCGGGGACAGGCATCGGGGACAGGCATCGGGGAGGACAGGCATCGGGGGCAGGCATCGGGGACCAGGCATCGGGGACAGGCATCGGGGACAGGCATCGGGGACAGT
>JBMYRF010000016.1:3843-86142 GCA_049602075.1 Rubripirellula sp. | reverse complement strand
TGAATCGATCACTGTTTGTTTGTTGTGAAGATTGAAAGCAAACCAAACTCCGTGCCCGCTTTCCGGGGCACGCCAGAGCGATGCTACCGTACAACTTGGATCGGTGACTCAAGCAGGTAGGCTCTCTCGACTCTAGGTCGTTCGAAGCCATCACTAAACTTGCGATTTGGATTCGAGTCCGATGTTGGGGTCAACGCTCGAACCGCGTTACCCCCAAGTCTTCAATGACCAAATAATCGCACCCCGCCTTCAAAGATCCGAGACTTTCAGTTTTGCCGCTTGGCCACAGAACTTCGACCTCATCGAGGTGATCAGCTTGCAATCCACAAAAAACAAGACAAGCTTCGTTGGAACATTGGAACCCATGTCCTGCCAGCAACTGCTGCTCGACCGCTTGACCATCCATTTTGCTGCGAATTCGGGTTCCCACTGCATCCCGGTGCGTCGACGTGGCACGCAAGAAGAAACGTGTTTGTTGACCTGTGGGATCAGTGCGATTCATTAATAATGCAACTGGATCAAACAAATGGGTTACCAGCAGATCTGACTTTCCGTCTCGGTCGGCGTCAAACACCGTCACGGCCCGAGACAAACGCCGCTTTGAAAAATATTCCCCCAGCCCATTCGATGTCACGGACTCCCATTGTCCAGCTGTGGCTTGCGCCATCAGTTGGGGTTTCTGTCGAAAGGATCGCCCTTGGAATTGAAAGTCGTCGATATCCCCGTTGGCAATAAAAACCTCCAAATTTCCGTCGTTATCCACATCAACCCATTGCGCCCCGTAAGCGAGCATCGGCAGAGAGGGTTCGGCGAAGCCGGCCACGTGCGATTTATCTGACCAGAGGCCAGTACTCGTCTGTTGATAGTAGGTGTTGTGGTCTTCCGCAAAGTGTGTCAGAAAAAAATCGATGTCTCCATCCTGGTCTGCATCAGCAGCAGCAATTCCCATGGACGCTTGTGCGATCGATCGTCCGTTGAAAGCTAACCCTCGCGCCGCAGCTTGTTCGGACCACTCGAATCGCTCCCCGGCCTGCGATCCGTTCCAGAAGTGGTTTCCGGTCATGTCATTAGCCACGTAAGTTTCTAAGCCGCCTTGCTGATCAAAATCACCGATCACAAGAGCGAATCCACGCCCGGGCTTGTGTGTCGCCAACCGCTCCGTTTCATTTCGAAATGAGCCGTCAGCTTGCCCCAACCACAGTTGGTCGGGCTCAGCTGGAAATGCCACCGGATTACAAGATCGCGGCTCACCGATCGATGGAACTGGACAAGTTTGGGTCAACGGTTCCTCACCACGGCAGTAGCCAACTTCGAAAATGTCGATGTGCCCATCATTATTTAAATCGGCCATGGCGACCGACGTGGTCCAACCCACCCCCTCAAGCCCAGACTCTTTGGTTACATCAGAAAACGTTCCATCTCCATTATTTCGATACAGCCGGTTCTCCCCGATATTAGCAACATAGATATCGGGCCAACCATCGCTGTTGTAGTCCGCCACGGTCATTCCTTGAGCGTAACCGTGATCGATAAGGAGCGAACGTTCGGTAACGTCCGAGAAAGCCCCCTCTAAATTCCGATACAGACCGTTCGGACTTGAATCTTGCTGGTTTGGATTTCCATCCATTCTGGTCAAGTAAACGTCTGGCCAGCCATCGAGATCGAGGTCAATGATGCCGGCGCCGCCGGCACCCGACTGGTAAATCATCAAACCAGACTCTGCCTCTCCTTTTTTTCCGATATCACAGGTATGGACCAGCAATCTAGCGTCAGCTTCATCACGAAAACGAAACGCTTGAATTTTATTGATCGAAGCCGAGGGAGAAGCTACTTCACGCCCAGCTTGCCAAGCAATGTTTGGCCATTCAGAGAGGTCTAGCTTTGCAGTGACTGTTTTACTGGCCAACTGCCAAGGCGTTTCAACAGTCATTCCACCACGAATCTTGCGAAAGACCGGGCCTAGCCTTGCATCAGGTTGTTGCGTCATGGCCGAAGCAAGCGTTAGCCAGGTCATCGCCTCCCAGGGTCGCCCGAGCTCCTGCAGGGTCAATGCTAAATCGACCGTGGCGACCTGCGAATCGAAATCCCAGGTTGATAACTGATCCGTAGAAGTCCGTAACGCAACCACATTTTCAAGACGTTGGGAAACCCAACTTGCTTGATCGGATTCGCCTAACTTGCTCAAGGATAAAGCCAAGCCGTTCAATGCCTCGGGGTCATTCTCGTTTAATCGCAAGGCGAACCAATAAGCTCGTGCCGCTTGCTTTGGGAATCCTTGCTTTGTCGCCCACTTTCCCGCGGCCAACCAATACTGCGGTTGATCTTCGATAGCAGGTGGACACGATTGAGACCATTTTGCGATCTGTTCTGTAGCATCGAGTTCAACTATCGCTCGACCATATAAGGCGAGCGCAGCAACAAACTTGGGATTTTGTTCAAGCACCTGCTCTAACGAGCTTTTGACGGCAATCCAGTCTGCTCGTTCGGCATCGAGTAGTGCAATCGCATAGACCGGTCGAAGATCGTCTGGATTCCGCAAGATTGCCGCCCGGCAGGTTTCTTCGTCCGTCGTCGGCCGTGTAAGGTCGGACAACTGCAATAAAATGCTCAGGCTTCCATGTTCACGTTGCACTAGCCAAATCAGATGTTCAGCGGCTTCATTTTGCATTCCAACGCGCGAAAGAAAGCTTGCCAGATTCTGACGGAGTTGCATGACATTGGGATATTGTCGCACGGCATCTCGCAACACGGCGATCGTTCTGAAGGGCCGTTCATCGGAAATGGTCGCGTTTGCCCATTTGAACCACAGTTCTTGCTCGGGGCTTTCTGATCCAGCGACGGCAGCCTGGTAGAAATCGGCTGCTTTTTCAAAATCCATTGCCTGCATTGCACCGTCACCGGCCATCGTTAGAGCAACAACATCCTCGGGGTGCTCATTGAGGTACAACTGGATGGCCTCGCGTGCGGCATCAAACTGGCGATCTGCAATTAATCGCTTCGCCTCATCCAAACTGTCTGATGCGACCCCCGAGGAGCTTGAGTCTTGACGAGCGACAACGATGGAGCTTTCTCGATCGCACGCAACGCAGATCACAGACAACATGCTGGCCATCAAAATGGATCGTCTAGTCCAATCGCCTGGCCTGCCAATTCCGCCCGAATCCCCTTTGACGGAAAGTTTGCTGGCGAGGAAATCGATAAATCCAATGACAGGCACCAACTTCACTTGACTTTTGTTGAGGGAGTTTGAAAACGGATATTAGCCAGAGGATTTTGCCATCAATCGTTGCGTCACGCAAATTTGTGATCTCGAAGCGAAATTTTGACGCTGCATTGGAATACGCAGCACAAAAAGTCGCCCTCTTCAGACAACGTTTGGTTTTGTCATTGGACGTGGCAGGCGTTACCACCTCCGCTCCATCGCCACGCTGGTTCGAGAGGTCGTTTTGGGTTCCTTTGGACGCACGGCAATCTCTTCGCAAGGTGACGGTTGCACTGATTCTCTTTCAGCGTTTCCCTTCACGTTATAAGGCGGTTTCGTCTCGATCAGTCTTGCTCGAATGTTACGGCGGTGCCATAGGCGAGGATTTCGGCGGCGCCCTGGCTGATCATTGATGTTGTAAACCGTACGCCGACCACCGCGTCCGCACCCAGCGTAGACGCTTCCTCACGCAATCGATCAAGTGCCTGCTCACGTGATTCTGCCATCAGCTTCGTGTATTCTGAAATCTCTCCGCCAACGATGTTTTTAAAAGCGGCAAAGATGTCTTTGCCGAGGTGTCTCGCGCGAATGGTGTTGCCTCGTACCAGACCCAGGGTGGTTGCAATTTTCTTGTCAGGCAAGGTGTCTGTCGTTGTCACAATCATCGCTCAATTTCCTTGTAGGGATCGGTTTTTAAAGTTTCCAAACGCTCGCGAACAAAACTGATGAGCAGAACGAAGGCCCCAAAGACGATCGCCGCCAACGCGAGGCCCGGCACATTAAATCCATCTTCGACAAATGTTTCATAGATGGCGTAAAGAATCAGTACACAATAACCACCGAGGATGGCCCAAACACCGCTGTTACGAACAAACCGGTGATAAGGACTCTTCCACAGTTTGCGCGAGATCGCTTCCGGTGTTTCAAGGAAAGCGAGTGTTTCAAGTTTTCCAGCATCCGCACAGAGTTGCTCATATTCTTCTCTGAGGGTGGCCGAACGCCGCAGAGCTTCATTGACTCTCAACACCTCATCTGTTGAAAGTTCATCATCCAGCAGCCCCATCAATAGAGGACGATATGTCTCTAATTCTTCAGGATTCATGGTTGGCTCCCGCATGGCAAGTTGAGTGAATCTGCTCGTGCTTCTTTCGGAAGGCACGCCGCGCTGAATAAAGCCGGCTCATGACCGTGCCCTTTGGTATTTCGAGTGTCTCGGCGATCTCGTCATAGCTAGATCGGTGTACATACATGAGTGTCAGAATCTCTCGATGCTCCAGCGAGAGTTGATCGAGGATTTGCCATACTTCTTGCTGGGTTTCTTTGAGCTCAACCAGATCGGTTGGAGAGGGTATTGAGTTTTGATCGGTCCCCTGAACGAAGGATTCTCGAATGTGATCTGCGCGTGTTTTTTGTCGAGCGAGCATGTTCAGGCAAACATTTCGCAGGATCTGATAGAACCATGGGTAAAAACGATCAAGTGTTTCAAGCCCTGGCATCGCCGCAAAGGCGCGAAGAAAAGCATCCTGGCACGCATCCGCTGCGTCTTCCGTGTTGCCCAGCAATGCCCGCGCGTGAAAAAACGCCCGGCGTCGATGCTGATCAACCAAGTGTTCAAACCCCGCTGGGTCGCGGTGTTTGAGACACAGTCGAATTGCCGTTCGCTCGTTCATACCTATCTAAACAAGTGAGTAGCTTCAATATTCGTGATGAAACGGTTGGATCGGCGATTATTTCCCGAAAGGTCGCGAGTCAGCGTCAATCCTATCGTGCTGGCACCATTCACCCCCTCGCTTTCTGGCAGCAATACGATACAGATTTGAATCGCATTCTGCGCTCCAACTGGTGTTGCGTTCCAATTGGTTCATGCTGCCTTCGTCGTTTTTTGCAATTTCTGGTGACGAATGGATCTACCACCAATTTCATAGACAGTGGTCGGAGATTTCAAATCGTGCCGAATCAAGTCAGCAGCCTTGCGAGTAAGATTGGGCCGGTTTGCTGCGTAGTGCCCAACCTCGATGTCGTAATCAAATGGTTGCGGTGAATGCATGATCCCGCAAAGGTGACATGAAATCAGAACCTTAAGGGGCTATCGGAGACCTCATCTAAATCAGCATGGCCAAACGCGTTTTCGAGCGGTTCCGGTCATCGGAAAAACGACATCTTTGGTAACCATTGGGGCATGAATGGTTTCAGCTGAAGCATTTCTATTGATTGGTCTTTCCGGTGACACAAAAGTTTCTGGCCCCACCAAAATCTTTTGATCTGGGCGAGACTGGCAAGCAAGGCAAAGGCTGGGCATGCAGTCGATCGATTCATCGTGAGTAAGTTAGCGACCAGTTACAGACAGTCGGAGTCAGTGAATGCTGCATTGCTTGCATAGTGACATTTGTCCACCTTCGACTCTTCGACCTTCCTTTCTGGCAATCGACCGTCCTGACAAACCTGGGATGCACGAAGGATCA
This sequence comes from Rubripirellula sp., assembly GCA_049602075.1. GTDB lineage: Bacteria > Planctomycetota > Planctomycetia > Pirellulales > Pirellulaceae > Rubripirellula. The sequence goes on along the minus strand of JBMYRF010000016.1, from coordinate 80,478 downwards.
GACGCGTCGCTGAAGGTTCGAAAGGGACGGCAAAAAAATCCCGAATTTATCGGAAGACGCAACATCGCACCCCCAGGAACTACTAGCTTATTAGGGATGTCTGATTTTTTTGTGGTTGGTGCAACCCAATGTTGGGTGTCTCGACCAAGACGCATTCATAAGGTTTAACCATGAGGTACAACACTGGTCGGAGAGGTTTCACATTGGTGGAACTTCTTGTTGTAATTGCAATCATTGGTGTGTTGGTCGGGCTCTTGTTGCCCGCTGTTCAGGCCGCCCGCGAAGCTGCCCGGCGGATGAGTTGTAGTAACAATTTCAAGCAAATTGGTCTTGGAATTCAAAACTATCACTCTGCGTATAAACAGCTCCCAACTCACGGAACAGGAACGAATCCAGGGACTGGTCGGCGTGCACCGGGGCCTTGGTTTACTTGGTCGAGGCAAGGCAATCGCATTCGGTTAAGCTCTCTTGTTCCAATCCTACCGTTCATTGAGCAACAAGCTCTTTGGGAAGAAATCTCGAATCCTAATGCCAGTCGAACCGACGGCAACCCGAATGGACCCATTGGAACGCCAACCAACCCTTGGCCAGCTATGGGGCCAACACCGGATCGAATCCAATACATTCCTTGGGTAACCGAGGTTCCCACCTATCGTTGCCCGAGTGATCCGGGGACTGGACTTCCTGCTTTAGGGCGAACCAACTATGCGGCGTGCCTTGGCGATTCCCAATGGATGCTTCACTTCGGTACGATGAGCAATGATCGCACGAGGGTGACCACCGGACGCTCCAGACAGTCGCGGGCAGCACATCGCGGCTTCTTTAAACCGCTGCAGGTCTCCAGGTTCAGGGATATCCTGGATGGATTGTCGAACACGATTGCGATGGGTGAAATCGTCACGGATTTAGGTGACTTCGATATTCGCACCCAAACCACCGAGTTCGGGCGAAACAAAAATCCGCCAGGTGTTAATTTTGGCAGCATTCGTCAAAACCCCTCAATATGCAGGCCATTTATTGACCCTGATAATCCGCGTCGTTGGCATCCCGACTATCACCGAGTCACTCGAGCGATCTTCGCTCGTGGTTTTCGGTGGGCGGACCAGGGAGCGTTCTTCAGCGGTTGTACCACCATTCTGCCACCCAACAGAGAGATCTGCGGAACGTACAACACGCTCGGCACAACACTGGTTGCGACCATGTCCAGCCAACATCAAGGCGGGGCTCATGTCTTGATGGGTGACGGCGCTGTTGTCTTCATCAGCGACTCGATCGAGGCTGGTGACTCGACGGCAGGCATGGTTTGGTTGCGCGGAACAGGTCCACAGGCCCCAGGGTCTCCGAGCCCCTACGGGTTGTGGGGCGCGCTCGGTACCCGTGCTGGTAAAGAGACGATCGAAGAACAACTTAATCAGTAGCACTTGATCAATACTCGAAGCCAATTTCGACAAGCCAATGGCGTGCGCTGCGAGTGTTATTTTGAACGCTGCTGAACCAATTACCATTTCACAGAGTAATAAAAATGAAATTATCACTGACGTCTTGCTTCCTCGTTTTACTGATTGGTGCACTTGTTGCCGGATGCGGTAGCGAGGAACGGGTTACCGCGACGGATAACGCAACTGAAGATGACATTGCCGCCTATGAAGCTGCGATCGCAGAAGCAGAGGGAATGGATGACGCCGCTTTAGAAGCGGATGCCGGCGGAGACGAAGAATAGTCGATTCGCCAAGCGAACCTTCTCAAGCAGAATCGAATCGGGAGGCGATCACAAGATCGTCTCCCGATCGTTGGTTTGGGCTGCACGCTAGCAGAAAGAACGACCGACAGAACTCGCTATTGGCAAAGAGGGGCGAGGTGAGGTTGGCTTCGGTTGACCGTTTAACGCCGCGTGGAATTTGACAGAATCACGATTTCGGGCCCCATTGGAGACCGCGACTCAACCACGCGGTTGGCAGTGTTCTGCACACCTTAGCAACGTTCTGCAGCAGAGATGAACGCTTTGAGCCCGCGTTCAATCCCTGGACACAAGCTCGAGGGCCATTACGACAAACCGAGCAACCGTAGCATTCGTGATTGAACGACCGGACCAACGCTCACACTCAACGATTTTCTTTTCGGTCCTGCATCAGCGACGTTTTGATCGCGCGAACGGCGATTGATTCACCAATCCTTCTTAAGTCGTTTCTTCCGCGTCGCCCTTTGTTGATCAAGGCTGCTGTGGGCGGCGTGGCCGCTTTCGGCGAACTCTCCGTTGCCGCGGCGTGGGAGCCCCTCTCTGAAGGATTGCTCACCGCTCCGAATATCAAACAGACCAGCCGCTTCGGTATTCGCGACGCAAAAATTGATTTGCGGGCACATGATTTGTGAACGTGAATGCCTCAGAATCCCACAGTAACTTCTTTCCGGTGAGATCGTCTCGCAATTCGGACCGCAGCGCAATATTACCCAGCAAGACACCTTCGGTCAGTGGTCCTGCCCAGTCAAAATTGGAACCCGCTTTGGGGCCACCCTTGCAGGCTTGGATCCACTCCTCATGGTGTCCCGGTGAGCGAGCAAGAACCTTCGGCGGCGCTCCATACTCTTTCCCGCGCTCATCCGGGAACATCCGCCAACCATTGTCCCAATCGGTCAGGGTCACACCATCATCGCCAACCAACATCACCCCGTTGGCAGACATGACATCCCCATCTTTGAGAACCTCCGGGCGTGGCGGCCGCAAACCGCCATCGTACCACCGCACGTTCACTGGCGGTTGCTCACCGCGAGCGGGAAATTGAAAAGAGACCATCGAGCCAAGTGGATACGTTTCCTGGTTCACACGCGTTGAGACGGCTTCAACACTGGTTGGTGATTGCAGTTTCAGCGCTCGGTAGACCGGATCGAAATAGTGGCATCCCATGTCACCTAAGGCACCGGTTCCGAAGTTCCACCAGCCACGCCAATTGAACGGCGCATAGGATGGGTGATACGGACGCATAGGAGCCGGTCCAATCCACAAGTCCCAGGCCATTGTTTTAGGCACCGGTGGGCTATCCGATGGACGTGGGACGCCCTGCGGCCAGTATTCTCCATGCAGCCCACGCGAAGGACGGTCGGTCCAAACATGAGCTTCGCGAATCGGGCCGATTGCATTGTCGATGACGAATTCTTGGACGATGCGGGTATCCTTGTCTGCTTGTGCTTGATTCCCCATTTGCGTTGCGACGCCAGCCTCGCGGGCCGCTTTGGTAAGTTCGCGTGCTTCCCAAATCGAATGGGTCAGTGGCTTCTCGCAATAGACATGTTTGCCGAGGCGAATCGCGGCCATCGAAGCGTGAAAGTGATGATGGTCCGGCGTTGACACGACAACAGCGTCTATGGCTGATTCCATTTCAGCCAACATCACGCGGTAGTCTTTGTATCGCCTCGCCTGCGGGTGTAGATCGAAAGACGCAGCGGCACGCTGCCAATCAACATCGCATAAGGCGACAATGTTTTGCGTCTCCAGGCCCCGCAAGTTGCTTCCCGCTCGACCTCCCGCTCCGATGAAAGCCACATTCAACTTTTCGTTTGCGGCATAGGTGCGAGCCGATCCTGATTTCAGAATCGTAAACGTCGCGGCCGTTACCCCGGCAGAGTTCAGGAAATTTCGACGATTGAATATCATTCCCATGACTTTACCTTAGCGCAGTGTTTACAAAGTATTCTTACCAGGCCAAAATTATCCGAATTGCTATACGTCAACAAAACAGTCCATCGTGCGTCTAAAAAGACATTCGTGCTGTCGTTCGTTTCCAACGTTTTCATTCGAGGCGTTGGAGTATATCGCGGGCAAGGACACCGATCAAAAATATCTTCAAATACTCAGTTCGCGTACGAACTTACTTGGACTGGACGCAGTAAATTCTTGCGGAGGTTCGAATCAGCAAGCGGTTTCCCACGATCGCGGGTGTCGCCATGCCCATATCATCGTCGGCCAAAGCATTCGTCTCCAAGACTTTAAATTCTTCTCCTGCTTGAATCACGATCGTAAGACCATCTTCATTCAAGCAAAAAATCTTCCCGTCGTAAGCCCATGGCGATGCAGTGAACGCTCTTCCTTTGGGGATTCGTTTCTTTGAATAGACCTCGCTCCCATCATCAGCGTTGTACGCCATCATGAATCCAAAGTCATACAACACATAGACAATTCCATCATAGGTAATTGTTGAAGGGTTGTAGGGCGCACCGGTTGGGCGACTCCAGACAATCCATTCATTCGATGTCTGTTCGTCCTGTAAAGAAATGTCTCCTTCCGCACCGGGGCGAATCGCATACAGCGGCCGGGATGGATCGCCGACGTAACCACTGCTGACATACAGTAGGCCGTCGTACTGGTAGGGCGTTGCGATGGTGATGCTGGACATCTCCTCAAGCGACCAGAGTTCGTTTCCCTCCAGGTCATAAGACCGGACCCTTCCCGTTCCTGGGGTGACGATTTCAGTTCGTAGTTTGTTCTTCCAGATATAGGGCGTTGACCAATTGCTTTTCTCATCTCTTTCGGTTCGCCATACTTCCTGTCCTGTCTTTTTGTCGAGTGCTTGCAGGTACGAATCTTCGTCGTTGTCATTGATCAGATACAGGCGATCTTCGTGCAGAACTGGAGATGCTGCGGTGCCCCAACCGTTGCGCATCTTGCGAGGTTTGATCGGCCGCTTCCAAATTTCTTCCCCGTCGAAGTCAAAACAATAAATACCGATACTGCCGAACAACACGTATAGATGCTCACCATCGGTGACGGGTGTTTCCGAGGCGTAGCTCCCCTTGAGATGAATGGGCGTTTCGGGAACGCCTTCATGAATTTGTTTTTCCCAAAGAATTTTCCCGCTCTCTAAATCGAGACAAAAGAGCATCCAGCGATGGTTCGATTGGGGCGGCGTCGGGCGATCACCTCCGAAATAGAGTCCCTTTTTAGGTGGTTCGGATTCTCCGAGATTGACAACGGACGTCACGAAAACACGATTGCCCCATACGATCGGTGACGACCAGCCACGACCGGGGATGTCGGTCTTCCAGCTAACATTCTCCGAATCGGACCAAGTAGCGGGAAGGTTTGACGCATCGTCAATCACGCCCGTCGAATCGGCTCCGCGAAATTGTGGCCAATTCTCGTCACCGTTAGCGTGGCTACCGATCAACGCGAGCACCGCAGCGAAGCATGTTAGCCTGATACGTCGTTTGGTTCCGATGTGGGCGTGGGCAGCGGTGCAAGGCATAGTTCGATTCGTTCCAGGGTTTGTATCTCGTAAACAGTTCGACCAGGTTCTAGTTTACAGTTTACAGGACCCAACGCAGCCGGCCCATCAGACTGCGAACCGTCATTCGCTCGCCTTCATATTCACGTCGTCAGTGGCAATGGGGTTTGCTTACCGGACATACGGCGTGCAACAGCCTTGGCTCGATAGGGCAACGGTTTACTTCGACAGATTCAGCTGAGGGTTCCGAATGTCCAAGAGGTTGATGGTCAACCTGGCGGAGATATATTGCCTGAGCAGCCGATCGCATTTTCACAGCGATTAATCGCATAAAATGCGGCTTGGAATACGATTCGTTCCTGCTTGAATTTGCATCGTAAGAAGATGGCGGACCTGCTGATCTCTGTAAGCAGCCTTCATGTGCGAATAGGACATGGGCTCCCAGCATCAAAGGTTTCAGGATGGAACTCGCGATGAATGCGATCATGCTGCCAAACTTACGAATACGTTCGACCGCATGGCTTACCCGAAATATGCTCTTCGCATGAGCATCTGAGGTTTCGCAAGACAAGGCATCATCTGCCTTCAGGTTTAGCTACCGCGGCAATTCAATCCGCGTCATGTTGCCGCCGATTGAACCCACCCTGCGTCTGCTTTGCTATCGTCGTGGCCGGGTGACCCAACTTGAGGTCCTAGGGGCCGCGCAAGCTGTCGGGCATCGGGTTCGATCCATCGTGGTGAAGGTGCCGCTGCACGCCTGATTCGGCAGAAAAAGCAATCGCACATGAGTCGGCAGAAAAGGCAAAAGCACAGTCGCATCTCTCCCATTCGCCATCAATCTCACCGCTGCATGCGGGCTTGAATGCAGGATGAACGTCGTCCGTCGTGACTCCGTTTCTTATCCGCTTGCGAGTTTCTTGCGGCGTGATCTTTTCCATCTTGCAATGTAGGGCAGCGCAAACAAATAGGCGCCGGTCCCCCATAGCACCATCAAGATTAAAGCGCTGGGAAAAAAGATCCAGAGTTTAGCCGAGTTGTGAAAAAAGCTGCCGTCATGAATGCTCTCGATCAAATCGGAGCGCCGATAGGCAACTTGAAGAACCTTCCCGCTGTTCGCATCAACTTGGATCTCCCAGCTGTTCTTGCAGCGAACCTTGAGCATTCCCTTTCCAGGGCGGACGTCCAGTCGGTCGATATCTTCCCACGTGCTGACTTGTGCTTCAGGCACTTCCTTGACAACAGCGAGAATCCGTTCAAACGGCAGTGACACCCCCGTCGCCGATCCAGCTTTGGTTGCCGGCTGAATCCATTCAGACTCTTTTTTGAGCTGCAGAATGAGGCCGGAAGCAATGATCACAGCGGTGGGAATTAAGATAACGATTGATCCCCATCGGTGTATCCATCGATTAAGCCTTGAAAGATTCATTACTGATACCGGCCCCACTACGGTTCAATGCAAGATTAAGAATCTGCATTTCTAGATGATGCGATTAGTTAGCGAGCTGCGCATGAAACGCACGCCAAGCATCGATCTCGGCGTCGATTCGCTTCTCCATCTCGTCGACGACGTCATAGCAGGATTTGGGTGGAGGCCCCTCCGAGTGGAAGAGTACGGAACTGACGGTCGTCAGCTTCGACAACATCTTTGGGGGTTCGTTAGCAATCTCTGAAAGCGTAGCCCCTTGGGGTACCAATTTACCCGCGAAATCCTTCGCGCGTTTCGCAATCTCGGAGCCTTCACCGGCCTCCTCTGCAATTTTCAAAGCAGCCGTGATCTCCGTGTTCGAGCGCTCGAAGATCCCTCGTAATCGCCACCACAGCGAGAATCGTTCGGCGGAATCCTCGGGCGTGAATGACTCGTTGGGATTCATTTTCAAATGGAAGGTCTGCACCTCGGATTCGCCGTTGACCGTCAGCTTGACTTTATAGGTACCGACCGGGGCTTGAACAATGATGCCAGGGGCCGGCTTTCCGTCCACGGCCGTTACATCTGGATAGTTCATGTCCCATATCATCCGGTTGAGTCCCAGTTCCTTGCTCAGGATGTCACCGTCGTACGTTCTAATGATCTGATCGTTCGCATCGAGAACACTCAGGCTGACATCCTGGGCATCTTTTCCCAGCCAGTAGTGGAGAATCGCACCGTAGGGTCTTGCGCCACCGGCATCGAGGAACCGGCGTTTCCGTTCGCCATTGACGATTCCAAGCTCGTAGAAGGTGTGTCCCATGCGGCCGTTCTGAACGAAGTAGTTTTTCTGGCCACCTCCGACACCGCCGCCGTAAAGCGCCCACCAGTTCACCCCGACGCGAACATGTGTTCTTGGTTTGAATAGGTGCGAGGTTTGGCTTCGATACTTCTCGTCCCACTGACGCAAAGGAGAAATATCATCGAGGATCCAGAAACTACGACCATGGGTGGCAATGCAGAGATCCTCGTGCTTGACTTTGATGTCGTGCACGGGCACCGCTGGCAGGTTCAAGTTGAGTGGCTTCCAGGTCACGCCGTCATCGAGCGAGATGAATACGCCAGTTTCCGTTCCGGCGAACAGCATTCCCTTGCGAACGGTATCTTCCCTGATCGTTCGAGTGATTTCGGTTTGTGGGAAGTTCTGGCTGAGATTGGTCCAGGTTTTTCCAAAGTCTGACGACTTCCAGAGGTAAGGCTTGAAGTCGTTGGCGGTGCGATAGCGGCTTGCCGCAACGTAGACAGTGCCTGCATCGTGCGGAGAAGCTTCGAGCCCATACACGTCCGTGACCTCGGGCATGTCCGGCGGAGTGACATTCATCCACGACTTGCCGCCGTCGACCGTCACATGAACAAGTCCGTCGTCGCTGCCCGTCCACAAGACGCCCTTTTTAACCTTTGAAGCCACCATCCGGTGGATCGTGTTGTAGGCTTCCTGTCCAGAGGTCTCGAGAGAAGATGGTGAACCGCCTGCCTGTTGCTTGGACGGATCATTGTGGGTGAGTTCCGGGCTCATCACCTCCCAGTTCATACCCTCGTCGCGACTGCGGAAGACAACTTCTGCTGCGGTGTAAACAACGTTCTCGTCGAAGGGATCGATCACGATCGGTGCATGCCAATTGAACCGGTACTTCGCCTCGCTCTGTCCCTCGCCAAAGGTCGGCATTGGCCATACGTTTCGGTGATCCCACTGACTGGTCTTCAGATTGACACGCTGCATCGGGAACCCGCCCGCTGCCATCGTGCTTTGCGCCAAGTGATAGACGATGTCTGGGTTGGTCGGGTGGGGAACGCTGGCACCGGACTCTCCGCTGCCAATCACCGTTACGTCCGCTTGTGAAATGCCGCCCCAAACCGAAGCTGACGGTACTTTGTAACCAATCAAGTCTTGGCAATTCCCGTACAGGTTGTAAGGAAACTGGTTGTCGACGTTGAGGCGGTAAACTTGTTGATTGGGTTGTGTGTAGGGAGTCGACCAGGTTTTTCCGCCGGTCAGTGTGACCATCGCGCCACCGTCATGCGTGACGATCATGCGGTCCTTGTCATTGGGGTCGAACTTGATGTCGTGGAAGTCGTCCTTGGTACCGCTCCGCTGGTTCCACGTCTTTCCGCCGTCAAGTGACTGCCAGAGCTTATTGGAGGCGACCCACAATTCGTCCCCATCCGTCGGGCTTGCGTGAAGATGGTAGTAATAGAATGGCCGCTGCGTGATCCCGACATGGGCTGTAACCCATTTCCAGGTCTTGCCACCGTCTTCGGATTGGTAAAGACCATTCTTTTCCTTCGAGTCGATCAGCGCTGAGATGCGATTCGGTTTATCTTTGGAGTGTGCCAGCCCGATGCGGCCCAGATTATCAGATGGGAGGCCTGGATTGCGAGTTATCTCCGTCCAGTTGTCGCCGCCATCGGTTGACTTGAAAATGCCGCTGTTTGGGCCGCCGGCCTTCAGTTCCCACGTCCGCCGTAAGGCCTCGAACGTAGAGGCGTACAATGTGTTTGGGTCGTGATCACACATTACCAGGTCGATTACGCCAGCCTGCTCGTGCTTGAACAGGACCTTTTTCCAAGTCACTCCTCCATCCTCGCTGCGATATACCCCGCGTTCTTCACTGGGGCCAAACGGGTTACCGATCGCAGCTACGTAAACTAGATCCGGGTTCTCGGGGTGGACCCGAACACGCGAAATATTGCGGGTCTTTTCCAGGCCAACATGCTTCCAGGTTTCTCCACCATTGGTTGACTTATAGACCCCATCACCCCACGAAACACAGTCTCGCAATTGCGGTTCACCCGTCCCGATGTAGATCACATCGGGATTACTCCTGGCTACCGCGATCGCGCCGACCGATCCAACATTGATCTGGCCATCGGTGATGGGCACCCAGTACTGCCCCGCGTCCTCTGTCTTCCACACTCCTCCAGAGGAGTGTGCATGGTAAAACACATTGCGATCGGTGGGATGCATTTCAACGCCGCATCCCCGCACTCCGACAAATGGTCCCACACACCGCCATTCCAGCGAACGCATTTGTCGATCGATCTCAGGGTCGACTTTCTGGGCAAACGGAACGTCCTTTCCCTCAACCGGCTTTGTACGTTCGTGGGGCCAGATCTCTGCCTTCGCAGGCTCTTGTCCAAGGAAGAAAGCACCCAGAAAAATTAACGTAGCCAAGCAACCGAATGCTGGAGTGCGTGCGCGGTCTGTTGCGAATAGCGGTTTTGTATTCAATTTGTTTCCTGAATGGGGAGCAGTGGGTATGCCTCGATTGCTAGTATACCGATGAACTGGCGCCCGCCTGCAACCGGCTACAGTTTGGGTTTGATCTTCTTGAGATACTCACAAGCCTTGCCCGTTGAGATCGTCGTTTTTAATTCCGTCTGACCGTCGAAGTTGAGAATCCAGACGATTCTTTCTTGTGAATGTTCAGCCGGAACGTCCGTCAAAGTTTCGGCAGCTGTGAAAGAACACAGGAATTCGATGCACCGGATGCCGCCATCGAGGAAGGTCAAGGGATCTCGTACGCCTTTGACAAAACTGAGAAGAAGCCAAACGCAGCTGATGCTTCTTGGGTTATCTTGCTGGGCGATTTGGATGATTTTCAGGATGCCTAGTGCCGAGCTTTTTCAAGCTTACTGTACCGAGGGCCGCGATATTGGTCGTCGGCAAATACTTGTTGAGCTAGCGATTGCAACTGAATTTGCCTGGCAAACGGTTGGGAACATGCGAATCAGTGGGGATAGAATGGCGGTCCCTGCTAAAGGCAGAGGATTGTCTCAGCGCCATCAAATCGATAGCGTTCCGTTTTTTATCATGAATGACTTGAATCACCCGGCCGCGATGAGAAATTGTCCATTGCCAGAACAACTAACTTCGCGACTCGATGCCTTTCGTGTTCCTGGTTCTTCGCGGCAGGTACGGCTCGGCCAATCTAAACCGGCCAGACCACCAATTCGCATGCCATCGAATTATCAACCGCATGACTTCGAGTGCACGAGATCGAATGCAAATCTCTTTTCGATCACACCCTCGTACTCAGCGAAGCGGCACTCGTACTCGATTCGGCGTGGATGGGTTCGAACCGTTCGCAGCCAATGTTCATCGCAGCAGCGTTTCAGGTACCTAAATGTAGCGCGAAAACGAGTACGAGTACCCGCCGACGGCCTGAGTACGGGCACGATTGGGATCAGAGAATCAAAGGCCAGAACAACGCGTTCACCTTATTGGGGAACGCATCTCCCGGTGGTTTTACTCGATGCGTTTAAACGGACCAAGTCATGAAACGCATTAAGTTGATTTCGAAACTTCTATTAGCGTTTTTCATGATCGTGGCTGGCGGGATGCATTTTTTGAATCCCGATTTCTTCCTCAAAATCATGCCGCCCTATCTTCCGCTTCATCGAGAACTGGTACTGGTCAGCGGGGCTTGCGAGATTCTGCTGGGGGTACTGTTATTGATCCCAAAATCTACGCATTTGGCGGCTTGGGGAATCATTGCATTATTGATTGCAGTGTTTCCCGCGAATGTCCATCTCTATCAGCACCAGGAGATACTTCCGGCGTCGCCGCTTATGCATTCGTTACGTTTACCGTTGCAGGGAGTCTTTGTCTTATGGGCCTATTGGCATGCGAGACCATTCGGGAAGGAGTCGTGAATCTGCCTTCGATTTTTCAATGTGATCTTAGAACGCTGCAAACTGCCGGTCGGCTGCGTTGATTGCAGCGTGGAGAACGAATGCTTTCCATGCTGGAATCGGCTGTTGCTAGCGGACAGACCGCCAGGGTTACAGTGAATCAACTGGATGTTGCATTCGGCCCATGAAGAGAATCGCACTCGTCCGGTTGTCTCGGATCATGAACAGGAAGGGATGGTCGGCTCGAAAGGTGATCGGTTCTGGCGGTTCTTGATCTTCGATGATCGACGCCGTCGGTGCGACGCCGATGGCTGTGGCCGCTGCTGCTTCAGTCCCCACTTCATCCACTTCAACGAACGCCTGATGAATCACTGCCGAGATCGAAAGTCTTTCATTTTTTGACATTGCTGAGAAATCGGCGGCGTGGCTGAATGCCGTTTTCATTCCCATCGATTTCAGAGCCCCTGATAATCGGAACTGGGACCTTAACTTGAACTTGGGCAGGTAGGTGATAATTGGGCGAGCGCGACCCAGATCTTTCATCCATCCTTCGTAGCGATCATTTGTCAGATTGGATTCGACTGTTGCAAGACCTTCGTTTTTTTTGGGAAGCACGACGACCATCGACAATTCATTGCCTCGATATGGTAACGCGAGGACCTGAGCATCAGCATCTTCCGTGTACGGAAAGTTTTTTTGTTGCTCCATTGTCAGCACGTCGATTGTTTCCTCCGCGGTTAGATGAAACGTTGCTTTTTGTGTGGCCTGTTTTGAGAACTCTGATGCCCAGCCGCCTTCGAAGTAAATCGCATTGGTGAGGACAAGCCGCGTATTTTCCTGCAGCACGCCGGCGGAAATCAGGTCGACAATTTTTTTGCGGGTTTGTTTTTCCACCCAATTGTTGATCGTTCGGCGAGCACGCTCGGGATTTCTAAAATCGAGTGATTCTAGTTCCGCGCGGTATTTGTCTTCGGTCAGTCGAAGAAAAGACGCATCAAATTGATAGCCTTCGGCACCCCAGAGTCGGTTTGCTGTTGCGAGGGAATATCCACCGCGGGAGCCTGTGCTATTCAGTATCTGCAGAAGCGTCGCGAAGCCATCGTGCGGGTCTTGTTCAGGATGGAAGTGAAGAACCGACGACATCTCCTGACGTGTCATTCCTTTGGCTCCACCATAGGTCATGGCCAATGCTGTCGAAAGGCTTGCAGGTGATAGGAACAGGTTTCCGTTCTGACGTCGTACTTGATGGTAAAGGGCAAAAGCGAATCGATTGCTGGATTCACCAATTTGCGTTGCTGCGTTGGTGATTTCGATGGTATTGCCGAGCCGGCTGAAAAATCGCTTTTCAGCGAATCCAAACTTTCCATCTTTCGCCCGTACATCCAGTACATCTCCCATCTCTCGAGCCGATACCAGCGTGCCCTTCTGCAACGAATCGCGAGGGTTGCCGTTCGGTGCGGAAAGTGTGATGTCCTCAAGGACAATATAGTTCGGCACAAAACGTTGGATCTTCTGCGGGGCTTTGGCATCGATGCTGCTCAAGGACGCTAACGCAACAGCCAAAGCAAATATAAGTCCTCGATTGATGGATCTCATCGGACCACTCCCCCCATAGTTTCTTCCTATATGCACAAGTGTATCGGATTCGAATGAAAATATCGCGATTGGATCGAAGCATCGATTCGCAGGCGAATGCCACGCCTTCCATGCCTGAGCGAAGAGCCTGGATTCCTACCAGTTGCAACTAAGAAACTCTACGATCAACGATGCTGCGAAACAGAGGCTCGTTATCGAGTGACACAGTGTAAGCGAGAACGGGTAAAGGTTGTGTGAAAACTGCTATCAACGCGACGTTTGTCTCGATGTTCATCCAGTCGGGTCAAGGTGCAGTGCCAAGGCAAAAGTCGGAGAATTCGTGGACGCAAAATCGAAAGCCCGGAATCACGACGTTAATCATGCCTTGTGGTCACCGGCTGACGCAGCATGAACCCAAGAATGATCAGTATTACTCCGATCACGGCGAGTGGTGCCCCGGCAAAAATGGGGATGACTGATAAGGTGATGCCGTTGGCCAAAACAGTGGTTTCAGTCGTGGATGAGGAGGTCGCGACTGTGTCGAAGGACCACATCAATCCAAAGACGGTGATGGCCAGACAAAGACCGGCGAGTAAAAGCATGGTGATGCCAGTCCATATCATCCAGGCCGTTGGTCGAGTCTTTGTTTCCGCAGACGCCGTCGTTCCAAGTTGGTATGGATTTGAATTCATGGTTACCAGCATCGTCCCTTGTTCTGTTCTTGCGATCGGAAGTGATGAAAAACCGAACCACAGTGACTTTCCCGTGTAGCTTAACATAAACATACCTTTCAGACCTCCACTACGAGGCGTGAAGGAAGGCAAGCGAGTAAATTTGACTAGAAACAAGTGGCGATTATCGCCGTTATAAAGAACAGTGGATTCACATCTCGATTCGTTGGATGCGAAATTCAATCGCGTCTTATCGCTGTTTCAACACCGATCTGGATCACTGGTGAGTTTCAGGGCGTCGCGGGGATCTTCATTGAGTTCGGTGACTTAGTCAGCGACCCCGAGTTCGCCGGCTCGACCGGGAAAATGTTGATCTTCGACGCCAGGCAAGGAGCAAGAGACGCACGCCTTATCCATTAACAAGGTGAACAGATTGAAAGTATTAAGCCGGTCGATATTGGCCCATTCCTGTCGCAAGGCAGGGAAGGTGGGACCATGGTGCACGATCCCATTCTCGGTGGGGGCGGTGGCGAGTTGCAACGCAACATGACCCTAATCAAGGGCTTGTAGTAATGATGGCAGAAAGGGCTGAGGCTATCGAGACGCCTGATGAGCGATTGCTTACCGATCTCGTCGCGATTGGCTTATCGGTGGTCGGATTTTCCGCAGTCGTTCTCACGATGATTTGGTGCATCAATCTCAGACGCATTCTCAATACCTAGCAACAATCATTTAAAGTTCCTCAATACAAAATTTTAATCGCGGGAACTTCGTGGCTTGAGTTCAGAAACCATGCATCGCAATTCAGGCGAAACAGAAAAAGAGCAACAGCGAACCTGTGCAGGCTTGCACGGGTTGACCGCGGATGCCGATCCGGACCGACACGCATTCTGGTCATTGCAATGGCGAAGTGACAGCAGGGAAAGAAACTGCCAACGCGAATGTTGTTGGCCAAGTCAATTGAGTTGCAGGAGACGAATCAGTCCGATACGGAACTGGATCGGGATTTTTGTGAACTGAAAGAGCGGACCTGGGTGAAGTTGGAAGCAAGATGGGAAATTCGCAAGCAATTTTCGGCATTGCGATTCAACCGATAGAATTGGACGCAAACTAAATCGCATTTTCTAATCCGCCGCCTCGCTTGTCCGCGATGGTATGGCAGCGATGACGGGATTGCGTTAGTACTCGGAGGGGCCTGGTGCGTTAAACGGATTGTCAGGATCGAGAGGGATTTCGTCCTGCAGCTTCAGCGGGGATTCATCAATGAAGATCCATTCGCTGGCTTCGAGAGCCTGCGAGATATCCGTTCCCATCGCAGCGTATTGACAGATTTGGCTGAGCATCTGATGACCGAGCAACTGGGTACGCTCGTTGTAGTAGTTGTCGATTAGTTGACCAGCCAACGTGAGTCGCATCTCCATGTCGAAATGTGCCTCCATCTCGCGATTGTCTCGCAGTTTGTCTGACTCTCTCGCCATTAGCTTGGTAATGTTTCGAGCAATTCTGAGGAACGTTCGGCAAGATTCTTTCATATTGCATTCCCTAGGACTTCGGCCCCTGCGAGTAGGCTTCGAGACAATGGTGGTGTAAAGATGCATAATCCAAACCGAGTCGTTTTTTAACGAACGACTCGCGGATTATTTTTCGCGCAAGGTTGACTGAATTGTGTTGCTCGGTTTGTGGGGCGGTATGGCAAGCGATACTGGCGTGTCCAGAATCAAATAGATCCTTCAAGCCTGATTCTTTGTTCCGTAAAACCGTGTTCCAGGTCGAAACACTTTCTGAGTTTGTCTGGTTGAGTATTTTCTGTTTGGTGACTTCTATTCTGATGCTTGGATCGGTCGTCCATTGACTCATTAGCGATCCGAGGAGATCTTTGACGGCCAGCAGTAGCAAGACGAAGCCTTTCGGATTGCTATCAGCTGTATGCTCGATTGCTATCAGCTATATGTTCGGCGGACGAGGAGAATCGCCTTGCCCGAATTCACTAAGTTCGAGAGTCGTTCGTCTGCTCATCCTGCTGATGACTGCGTTACGATCGCCGCCACCACCGATGAGTTAGAGACCGCTGTGGGAGCGTTGGTTCTCGAAATCGTGCAAATTTTTGAGCATTCAGATTTTGTGCAGGTAACGAGCAGCGACTGACTAACGCGTAGGACAACCGTAAGACCCGTGTCGGACCGCTGCTAACCGAGGAGAACTGAGAGGCGACTGTTGCGTTGAATTGTTGGCGAAGCCCTGGAATTGGGAGTGCTCGCTTGGCCGGACAGAATGGCCACACGAGAATCGCATAATGGTGTTTCGTCGCGAACGAAGTAGTTCGCGTCTTGAGGCAGCAACGGGAACTGCCGGTAATGCGACCGAGTAAAGGCATCTCGTTGAAGTATTCATGCCGTTTTGCAAAATCGGCATCGTTAACCTCACTGCTAAACCTCTTGATCCTCAGCGCCTGGCCATTCCCGCATGCGACTGCATTGGTCGCATCTCGGTCGCGGTGATTCAATGGGTTTTGGTTTCTTTTTTTACTTGCTGTGGCCGTTTGGTACGACACTCATCTTCCTGGCGACTTTGGAAACAGATCACGCCATTGCTTAAATAACCGGGTCAGTCGACTTGCAATCTCTGGTTGCTGTTCCGCCAGATCATGTTCCTCCTTCCAGTCGATCATCAAATCGTAAAGCTCAAATGGAACGTCTGGTTGGGAGCGAACGATCTTCCACCGGCCACTCCGAAGGGCATTCCAATTGCGATATTCAAAAAACAGTGACTCATGCGGCGATTTAGATTTTCCAGCAAGTGCCATGGTTGGGTCGCGGCCATCAAGTTCGAGTTCCCAAGTGATTGACAGCTTTGCAGCTGAGAGAATCATCGGCAGCAGGTCAATGTTAGCGATAGGTTCTCGACAAACAGTTCCCGGTTGGATTTTGAGCGGCCAGCGGACGATGCATGCCGTGCGAATACCGCCCTCGTATGTTTCGGTGCGGCCACCACGAAGCGGTGCGTTGGTTCCGGTCTCCAGCAAGAGATTCTCGCGGAGGGATGCCCCATTATCCGAGGCAATCACCACGATTGTCTGGTCTTGCAAACCGAGTTCGTCAATCTGGTCGATGATACGGCCAATGCCCGCGTCCAGAGCGGTCATCACTGCGTGATAGCCTTCGCGTGGATCTGTAGAGTCAGCCCGATAGCCGTATTGCTCAAAGTATTTCGCCGGCGCCTGCCACGTGGCCGACACGTCAGGTGCTTTGTTTTTGGGATTGGGTACGTGCGCCGCATTGAAAGGAACGTAGGCAAGAAACGGCTGTCGGCGATGACGTCGAATGAACTCACAGGCTGCGTCGGCAAAAAGATCTGTGCTGTAACCTTCGATCTCGACAGGTGTCGTTCCGCGGTAGAGATCTTCCTGCCCGTTGTAAACGTGAGTGTAATAATCGATGTTTCCCGAACGGCAGCCGAAGAATTCGTCGAACCCACGATCTGTTGGACGACTCCCTTTCGCGAAGCCCAGGTTCCACTTTCCAAAACAACCAGTCGCATAGCCTGCCGGTTTGAGAAACTGCGGCAAGATCGTCTCCGTTTGCGGCAAGCCAACGCCGGTCCAATTCTCATCACGGCTGAGTTGATGCGTCAGGCCGTTTCTTAATGGATAGCGGCCGGTTAGTAACGCGCCACGTGAAGGTGTGCAGGAGGATGTCACCACATAGAAGTCTGTGCAACGGACACCGTCCCACGCGAGACGATCGATGTTGGGTGTGCGAATGACAGGATTTCCATAACAGCCGATGTCACCGTAGCCGACGTTGTCGACATAGAGCAGCACGACATTCGGCGGCTGGATCGCATCGGCACCGCACGTGTTGGAACGCAACATCGCTGTAACGAAGGCGGCAATAACGAAGAGTCGCAAAAGGGGAGGCATTTTTAACTCTGGGGTGGGAACGTCTCGTGATGTCAGTTTTTGCCAGGCTGTCTTTCATTTTTGTTGCGTCCCTATCTTAAGAAACTCGCAAGAACCATGCGGTGATAGCTTGTTCACCAAGTTTCGTGCCTCTTGCCAGATGTTCATTCGGGCAAAGACGCAAACGTCATTCTTGCATGCAGGATTTTCACGATTTCGCCTCCACCGGATCGGATTTTGGTACGCAGCGTAGCGGTGCATTCAACGGTCCGTTACCTGCTGCGTCGCATACTGCTGCCCGCCGTGCCGTTTAGAAATTTAAAACTGACGAAAAGATCCCTCCGGATTTCATTGAATGCGCTTCCTCTGTTCAAATGGGAGATCGCGAGTTCTGAACAGCAATTCCCATTTGCCGGATTCCTTCTCACAGATATTTGAGGCTTCGATTTTTCAGCTCCGTTCGTGGCGTTCAAAACGCGGGCGAATCATCCTCACTGAATGTCATTGCGGTTCACGTGGCTCGCGCGACAAGTTTGTTTCGGTTGAGGAAATGTGGAAGAGTTTAATGTAAAGTATTCGCTGCCAAATCTAATAGTGCTCTGTGCAAATTGCTCTTGATGTCGGTTTGTTCTTTGGTCAGTTCAATGGTGATCAGGAAAAGCGAATGAAACTTCATGTTGATTCCGTACCCGCTTGGATGCTCTCGTTGGCTTTCTATCTCGCAGGCAGTTGTTGTATGTCGGCGGAGCCTATTCCAATCGCCCATCGTGGGTTGTTGCGTCATGCGCCAGAGAATACGTTGCCCGCTTTTGCCGCTTGTCTCGAATTAGGGATGGGCTTTGAGCTCGACATCCGAACCACAAAAGATGGCCACTTGGTCGTCATCCATGACGACAATGTGCAGCGAACAACCGATGGCACGTCGCGATCGGTACGTGATTTGAGTCTCGATGAGCTGCAGAGGCTTGATGCGGGTAGCTGGTTCGGCAGTGCCTACACCGGTTTGCACGTTCCGACTCTGGAAGAAACCTTGGCTCTGGTGCGTGAGCGGAAACGTGGTCCGACCATGCTCGCTCTCAATGTGAAGGATCTGACCCGGGAAGGTGAGGCAAAACTGGTCGCGCTTGTTGAAAAATATGAATTGCTGGGTGAATCGTTTGCGTTCGACCAGAATGACGAGATGAGTGATCGGCTGAAAAAGCTGAATCCTGCCTTCCGAATTGGTCAAAACGTGAATCAGCAGAGCATCAATGCTCGAATTGATGAGGGGCGTTTGGACTGTTTCCTTCTTACTTCGCGACCACTGGAAGAGGATGTTCAGCGTTTGCACAAACTCGGTAAGCAGGTGCTGTTCAATTACGCTGGACCAATGAATCGAGACGCCAGCACGTGGCGTCTCGCTGCTGCTGCTGGTATCGACGGTCTGCTAACCGATTATCCTTTGGAGTGTAGATCAGCTTGGCGAATCGAAGCGGAATCCGCCAGTAGATTGCCCAATCTCGACCCCCGCGGCACGTGGGTGGAAACTCCCTGGGCGAGTCCGGTGATCGATCGAGGGAAGGCGGGAGCTTGGGACCATATGGCTGTCGATAATCCTTACGTTTACGTCGAGGACGACAGATTTTTCTGTTTCTTTGAAGCGCAGGACAAACCATTTGCGAACGAAGGAAGGGAAGCAATCGGAATGGCTGTTTCGCGTAACGGTCTGACCTGGAACAAGCTCCCGGGCAACCCAATTCTGACGACTGGCAATGAAGACACATGGGATGGTGTCGTGGCGAAGCTACCGACCGGGGTGATCAAGCATGATGGAATTTATCACCTCTTCTATTCAGGAAGAGACAATCAGACCAAACAGATCGGTCTTGCCACAGCGGCGCAGCCTGCCGGCCCATGGATTAAAAATCCCGACAATCCGGTTCTTAGAAGTCGGCCTGGCCAATGGGACCAGGTTCTGTCAACTCACCCTACCCCCGTGATTGAGTTGAACGGGCAATATCATCTTCTCTTTCGCGGAATGGTACGTCGCTATCAGAAGCAAGGAGTCGGACTCGCCGTCAGTTCGGATCTTCGGCACTGGCAACGGGCTTTCCAGGAACCAGTCATTTCAACCGATGAAGAGATCGCATCATTGGCAGTGGCGCGAGACGGCCAGCATCTCGTGGGGATTTCGCAACCGATGGACCTGAAGCGGCGAAGCTACTGGTTCTCCGATGACGCAAAGAATTGGCAAAAGGGACCACCCGTCAACTTTCAGGCTTCGGTCGAAGCAGAAACGCTATCGAATCCGTTTCTCTGCGATGGGAAATGGACAGTCCTCTACGAGCAAAAAGATCGCATTTATCGAGCTGTCCTGCAGCCTTGTGACGATTCCAGCACCTCTCGATGGAGACGCGAATGAAGCTTTTACGCTACACCCTGATAGCAATGTGCCTCTGGTCTCATGAGCCAGCCCTCGCAGAAACGGAACCCGGCTTGAGAATCGTGCAGGCAATCGACCAAGATCAAGTGAATCGGTTTGGGAAATGGAATGAAAGTCGATTCCGTTTTGCCAAGACTGCCTCACTGCAAACCGCTGACGCTGGAGCGGCGCTGGAGTTCAGCTTTGAGGGGACGGCCGTGGCTGTGCAACTTGGCGGGCACAACGTGCCGCGCCTCCCAGTTCAACATCACTCGGCTTCGGTCATCTACGAATAAAACGCTGCCGTTGTGTTCGACGGCCTCAGGCTCGATCGCACTTGAGGCAGTCACGTATTCAGGCTCAACGACTTCGAAAACCTATTACGTGGACGCAGCGCCAGGTGTTTTGGAGTGTGCGTGCTGCGGGAAGTCGAAGGTTAACACGAGCGGTTCACTCCCCGTATTCTCAATTTCAACGCCTCCATTGGAAAGTGCGGCCTGGGTAATGAATCCGATCTCAGGATAGATCTCGCCAAGAACCATGTCCTGGTGATACCGAACCTCGAGCTTTCCAACTCGGCCCTTTCCTCCATTGGTATGGAACAGAGCAGGACTCTCCGGGCAGAAGTTTGTTTTGCCACCAGGTTCCAGCGTGAGCCGCAGAATTGAGCATTTTTGGTCGCCAAGGAAATCACCGTACACGATCCACTTTGCATCGACGCCTTGGTCCGCGAATTCATCAGCGGCGATGGCGGGTCGCGAATTCTTCCGGACGAAGTCAGGATCCTGGTTGGCTGCGAAGTCGAATTTTTCAACCACGTAATCCCAGTCTTCGTGACGATCCTTGGGATAGTCCTCTTCCCTACAGGCGTAAAACGCATCGGCGGCTCCGATACGACCGTCGAGCGTCAGGTCCTCCGCCAGGAAGTGCTCATCCATCGTGACGTGCAGTTCATGCGTGCAAAGATCTGTTGGGGAGTGCAGCACACCGTTTGGCATAACAAAACCGTTATCGAGCTGCATCATCACATGCGGCGCCAAATGCCGGATGCCGTTGTACTCCGTCTTCCCGAACTGTTTCATGCAAGCCAGGAACTGATCTTTCGTCACGAACGAGTACAGCCCCATGGCCGTGGTGTGGTAATGCGAGGCACTGACTCCTGGATTGTCGAAAGAGTTGATGTCGTACACTTCCCATTTTGCCCAATGCAGATGGTTCGGAATCGGATTTAGATTGTCGAACTTCTTTGACACAATTGGCCAGGTTGGCTTGTCAAATAGCGTTTTTGAGAAAGCCGTCATCTTCTCCCCCATGACCGCTTCTGGATTGGCGGTGATTAAATCCTGTAGGGAGATCACTTGTCCGCTCGGGGTGAGAACGTGCGATTCACCTTCTCGAAACGGGGCCTTGTTGGTGCGCGTATCGATCACGCCCGTTACGATGGGTACCGTGCAACACATCCAGAGTTCGTCGAGCCCCGTACCGTTCATGTAGTCTGGATAGTACGAACGCTCATGAAGCCGGAGGCGTTTGCCCGGGGTGCAGAATGTCCGACCGGCGTAACGGTGCAGTAGCTGCAAAACTCCATCGTGCATGTTCAGGCAGTCATCGAGAATCGAAGCCGAGGATCCGTCGATTACATCTTGCTGCGGGTACTCGTGCAATTTGTCCGCGAGAATTGACGTCGAAGCAGCCATGAGTGATGCACCTCAATGATTTTGAAGAAACTTATCGGATCCAAGAAATGTCTTGAAAAAGTGACGACGGATAGGTCCAGATTGCGACAACACTCCAAGATGGGTGACGAACCCAAGTGCCCCGGCGTGCACGTGCGACGTCAAGTGTAAGAAAAAGAGCAGCACGAGGGAATGGAGCGCGTGGCACGCTGGTTGGCCGATTTAGGGCGTGTTTTCTCCCAGGCATGGTTTGCCCACTGAAACCAGAGGATGACTCGCACAGGCAAAGCGACCCCCTTGGCAATTTTCGTTCCATCTAAAGTGATCGCAAGGAAGCAGGAAGCATTCAATCCAGCGGCCTTTCCACAGAACCTCACGGCATGCGGCATGCGGCATGCGCCATTGGATGCACAGTAGACGTACACGTCAGAATCGGCTGAAAGACGAACCTGACTACCCCAGTCTTTGCACCAGGTTGAGTGACAGCCCTGGAGTTGGCAAAACGGCTGCGTTCCGGAGGCCGAGCCGATGTCGATGTCGATGTCGATGTCGATGTCGATGTCGATGTCGAAAGAACACTGCCCGAAGCATAAGCGGCAGGGGTTTGATAATCCAATGAACGATGGGCGCGGAGATGGTTGTCGTCCAGTCGCCGTTTTGACATCAGGTTCTTTTAGACAACGGCAAATTAACTTCGATACGAACTCCGGGCCGTTGTCACTGCAAATGTGCTCCGGCGTGCCGCGTAGGGCGAATAGGTGCTGAAAAACACCTACGAAATCTTAAGCTGTAAACCAACGCCCTACTTCGATCGCCAAGCATTCTCACGTGCATTCGTCGATCACCACCAGCAACCGAAGTTGACGACCATCCGCGGCCCGATCTGTCACAAATTCGTATGACCACACATGATTCCTTTATCGGGCACCGTGACCCGCGCAACCATTCTCACTCCGGCTGGGGAATCGTCGCTTACGATGCTGTTCTCGCGGGACTTGCCTGAGCTCTTGCTTCCATCGTCGATGCCCCCGTTTCTCATTCACTGCCCAACCTCGCCACGTCACCGGCTGATCAATGCGTCCAGCTCTGAAACGTGGACATTGGCGGGCAAGTGAACGCATCTGGCGCAGTAGGCCCGGTTCATCCTCCGCACGCTGCGAATAAGATCGTTGGGGGTTGCGTGGTCGCACCAAATTGCGGAACGGTTGCTTGCCCATCTCTGGTTTCATACCACCGTACTTCTGCCGCCAGCGGAAATATGTCTACTCGGTGACTTCTAGCAACTTGCAAATCTCGGGTACCTTTTTGCCCTTACCGAGTTCAACATCGGCGTTACGCAGTTTGGCAACGATTTGATCCACTGCGTGACGTTTCTGTGGCATTCTGAAAGTCAATTCCGAGCGGTTCGCCCGTTCAAGATCCTCTCACTCACAATGGTGCAATTTTATAGGGGAGGTCAGCGTCGATAGCGAATATCGGATCCGTTGCGAACATTGCCTGTGGGGAGCGAGCCAGAATGGAGCCTGCGCTGCACCAACTTTCAGCTTTGCGGAATCGGGATCTTTCACATCGCAGCAGGGTCAGGTCAAGCCGTCACGACCCCGCTTTCAGCTCGTCGAGTTTCAGCCTGCCATCGCCATCGGCATCGAGCCTCTTGAATCGATTCGTCAGAGCAGGCACATTGCGGCCCTTCGGGTCGCCGATGAATTCTCGCAGTGTGACAGCTCCGTCGCCGTTGCGGTCACGGCTTTTGAAGAATTGTTCTTGAGACCGCCGCGCTGGAACCGGATTGCGAGCTGGTTTGGTGACTTTTAGGGGCTCGATCTGCCAGACCTCTGCTCCCTTCGCACCGGGAGACGTAACTTCGGCAGGATACGGAGTTGGAACAGGATTTTCATAGGGGACCAGGTATCTCGGATCGGGGATCGCACTGGGAGGTGCACCGGAGAAAGCAGGTCTCATTGTGGCGCCGCGACCTTCGGGATCGTAACGGGCATGCGGAGGCAAGGTCGCATTCCAGTCATCCAGTTTTTTCGCCAGTTGCTGCGTGAGTTCAGGTTTCTGCCAGGCAAGATTGGTAAGCTCAGCGGGATCGTGGGCAATATTGAACAGAACGGTGGTATCAGCATCGCGCCAAAGCTTCCATTCCCCGGCACGAATCGCCTGCCCGGAATAAAAGTCCCAGTACATCGGTTGTTCACGTTGGATGCGGGGCACCTCATTCGTTAGCCGCGGCATCAAGTTGACACCGTCGAATTCAGGTGGAACGATTCCGCCCGCCACCGCAAGGCTTGTCGCCGTGAAGTCGAGGGTTGTCACCATTTCCTCAACGACTTGGCCTGGTAAAATTCGCCCCTTCCAGTGGGCAAACATTGGTACTCGTATACCGCCCTCGTGCAGGGTACCTTTTGGGCCGCGCATCGGCACATTGTTGGATCCATTCCAGCTCCCAATCGCGGCGGTGTCGAATCTTCCTGGAGCGCCATTGTCACCCGCGAATAAGATGAGGGTCCTTTCCTCAAGATTGAAGTGTCGCAGCTTCGCAACCAAACCGCCGACAGCGTCATCCATCGCTTTGAGTAATGCCAGGCCTTGCCGTCGATGGTCGTCCTGCAAGTCGCTGTAGTGTGGATAGTTCAGCCGTGGAAAGTTCTTGTAGTAAGGATCGTTCTTCCTGATCATTGGCACGTGTGGTCCGTAGATCGGGAAATACAAGAAGAATCGATTGTCCTTGTTGCGCGTGACAAAACTCTCTGCAAACTTGCCCTGCAAGATGACTCTGTTTTGAAGCTCATCGGGCCACTTCGATCTTGTCTGGTGTGGAACGAGGTTTCCCTTTAAATCAAGGTTCGTGCTGCCCGTTGTCATTGAGCCGACCCAGTATTCGTCAAAGCCGCGGCCGCGTGGATCATGCTGTTTGTTCTTGTCATCATTAGGACCGCAGTGCCACTTCCCCGAGAAGCCTGTCACGTAGCCTAGCTTTTTGAGTCGATCGGCGATGGTGAGCAAGGGTTGGCCTTCCATGTCTGTCCCAGCTGGGTACACCCTCGGGAGAGTTCCGATACCCGCACCAGCGTCCATTTTATTGGACGCAAAACCGAACTCGTTCTGTATCCGACCTGTCATCAAGCCACAACGCGATGGTCGGCACTGCGGAGCAGAACTGTACCCAGCTCTCATCAGCGCACCACCCTTGGCTAGTGCATCCATGTTTGGTGTGTCAACGTTACCGTCAATGCCATGGATTCCGAGGTCGGTGTAACCATGGTCATCCGAATAGATGATGATGATGTTGGGGGCTTCGGCATCCGAATGGCCGTCGGCTGCAACACCAGGTTGAAGGTTTGTTGCGTGGACGAAAGCAGTTACGAATGAGAGGAAGCGAACGAAGTTCTTCATTTTGATTCCACCGATTCGAACAGAAGCTTTTGTTCAACGTGCGACATTGACTCAACCGAACAGCTCTCTCCGAGCCTCGCCTTGATTTGCCAACTTGAATGGTCGTCCACTGGCACTTTTTTCCTCATAGTTGGGGTCAATGCCGAGACGCCAAGCAATCGTGGCGTTAAAGTCGATTACGTCGAGGACATCTTCGGCAGCCGTTTGGCCATCCTTGGTTGTGGTGCCATAAACCTGTCCCGCCTTGACCCCAGCGCCGGCCATGAGACAGGTGAAGCCGTCCGGATGATGGTCCCGCCCCTTGTTTGGATTCACTTCAGGCTTCCGGCCAAACTCGGTTGAAACAACCACCAGCGTCGTTTCCAACAGTCCCTTTTCGGTGAGATGTGTAAGCAGTGACGATAAGCCCTTGTCCAGTTTGCTCGCGTTGGAAGGGAGCTTGCCGTAAATGTTGTCGTGATAGTCCCAGCCACCAAGTTCTACTTTAACAAATCGCACGCCGCGTTCGACAAGACGGCCAGCCAGCATGCAACTGCGACTGAATTCCTGCTCGTCGTACAAACGAACAATGCTCTCACTTTCTTTTTTGAGGTCGAAGGCGTCGATATCCTTGGAGTTCATAAACTTAAGTGAGCCTAGATAGGTATCAACGTAGGCCTGCGTTTCTTTAGTGCTGTGGTCTTGGGCGAAATCCGCATTCAATGTGTCGAGTATCCCAAGTCGCTCTGCGAACTTATTCTCCGTTACTTTTGGGTTTCGATTCACAAAATCGATGCCCGTACTCGTGTTTTTGACGGGCAATGCAGCCCATTGGCCTGGGAAAAATCCGGCAGTGCCAGCACTGCCTTTTCCAATGCTGACAAAGTTCGGCAAGCTGTCTTGTTCGGTTGTAAGACGCTTGCTGACCCAAGCCCCAAGCTCGGGATGCGTCACCGATGAACGCGGGTCGTAGCTGGTCAGCATCTTGTAAATCCCCGCCGGGTGGGCACCCTGGTTGGATTTCATCGAATTGATCACCAGCAATTTGTCCATCTGTTGAGCGAGCGTTGGGAAGTAATGACTCACTCGGACGCCATCAACATTGCTGTTGATGATTTTGGAATTGCCTCGGACCGATTGCTCTACCTCCAGGTTGAAGCTGTCGTATTGGCTCAATCCTCCGGAAAGGAAGATGTTGATCACCGACTTGGCTTTTGGTGCAGACGTGACTGCGGAACTTGCGTTCAAGAAAGGCAGTGACATGCCTGTCATTCCGACGCTGTAAATAAATTTTCGACGGTTCATCTTGCTATTTTGCTATTTTGCAAATCTGAATTCGTTGGAATTGAGAAGGGCCCAGATCAGGTCGTCCTGTTCGTGGGACACCAATGCTCTCTCGGATGCTTTTGGCAAACGACCTAGGATTGCTTTCCAGATGACTTCCATGCGTTGGCCTGGATTCGTGATGCCTTCCAGTTTTCGATGAAGGTAAGCGAGTGGCTGTGACGTGATTTCATGCTCTAGATGGCCATTCATCAAATAGAGAATTTGTGGGATGTTCGGTTCTTTGTTTGCACCATCGATCAATTCGCGATCAGACTTGCCCAACAGCATCGCGACCTCATGGGAACCATCAACGTGGCCGTAAGTCGAGACCCGCCACAAATGCTTCGGCCCCGTGTCGCCATTACGTTTCTTTGCCGCGTTTTCCTCGCGTTTCTGGAACGCGGCACGACCGGGCCCCTTGATCGAATAGTTCACGAAATCCTGCACATCCATCTTCTGTGCCTTTTCGTAAAAGTGTGTAAAACCGTCCCACTGGAATTCGGTCGGTACGTACTGGTCTGGATCTTCCGTTTTGAGGCTTAGGAATGAATCCACAATGGCTTCGGCAGAAAGTCTTCGGACGATGGGGCCATCTAATACATACGCGGGGCCATCTGCGTTGAGCGCCGCCGCCCTGCTCTGGTAGGTCGTGCTGTTGAGGAGGACACTCAGGAATCGTTTCAGGTCGTAGCGAGATGCCTTCATGATGGCGACCAGTTCCTCCGTTAGTTCGGGATGCGGTCCCATGTCGTCAGGTGATAAGCTGCCCAGCGGACCGACCAGTTCCGTCCCCATCACTTGGTGCCACAAGCGATTCACGATGGATTTTGTGAATAGGGGATTGTCCGGCGATACCATCCAGTCGGCGAGGGATTCACGCGAGTTGATCGGCGGTCCCGCGTTTTTGTGGTTGAGCGTGTCAAGCTCCGCTTTGGTGACTTGATGGTTCAAACTTGGCATCTCGCCGAACAGGACGTTGGCTTCCATGACCTCATGAGGCTTGCCATCGCCATACTGATAATCATGCGGTAGACGCATAAACCCCGTTCCGTTTCCATGGATTGCGGCATGCTTTACGCGGACAGATTCTCGGTAAACGATCCATTCATCAAAGCTCTTGTTCTTAAGAATCTTCCGATCCTTAGCATACTTCTTTTCCAAGTTTGCGGTTGGTTCGACTCGCAGGTGAGTTTTTGAGCTGAAGGCGGCAAGCTTATAGAAATCTTTTTGCGTCCAGACATCGAATGGGTGATTGTGGCATTGAGCGCATTCGATGCTGAGCCCCAGGAACGTTTTCACCGAGTTTGCAAGATGATCCAAGGGCATCGATTCACGCGCGTAAAAACCAGTGGCTCCGTTGCCAGGCTTGTACAGCGGGCCACCGGCGTTGATCAATTCGTGCGCCATCTGATCGTACGGCTTGTTGGATCTCAGCGATTCCTTGATCCACTGCGCGTAGTTCCCGGGGTGGTGCAGTTTGTCCCCAACGTATTTCACCCGCAGCAGGTCAGCCCAATAGTTGTACCAATGACTTTGGTAGCCTTTGGATTGAAGAAGCTTGCGGATCAAACGAGCGCGTTTGTCGGGTTCTTTATCCTCGATAAACAGATCAAGTTCGTCGATCGTGGGAATGCGGCCGATGATATCGAGATAGACACGGCGACAGAACGTGTACTCATCAATACCAGGGCGGCGATCTTGACCAGCCTGATCCACCTTTGCAAGCACCAGCTGATCAATCCGCTGGGATTGCTTCGATTGATCTGCTGATTGCGCAACCGCTACCGAGACGCTTGCGGCCAAGCAGGATAGCAGTATCAGGAATCTTGTCATCTGTTGTTAAAGTAAGTAAGCGTAACAGCGATAGGATGCGGGCGATGCATGTTGTCCAAAGATTCAATTTTCAGACGCTTTCAACTCGTCCAGGCTTAGCTTGCCGTCCCCATTGGAATCGAGCCTTTGAAACCGCCTGGTCAGCGCGGGTACATTGCGACCCTTCGGGTTCCCAATGAATTCCTCTAGTGTGATTGCTCCGTCGTCATTGCGGTCCCGATTCTGGAAGAATTCGTCTTTAGAACCGCGGGCTTTTTCCTGCGTGCCAGCCTTTTTCTGCGTGCCAGCCTTTTTCTGCGTGCGAGGTGATATCACGGCGGCTGGTTTCTCAAAAGTCATCACCGCCGGAGTTTCCGCTGCGGTTTGATTTGAGGGGCGTTGATCTGCTGGTGAATATTCCGTGTTCACGCCGGAAAGGTGATCAATCAACTCCGTTTTAAGTGATGTGTAGACCGCTGGGAGCTTCATTCTCAGGTCATTCTGCTCGGCAACATCCTCGTTGAGGTCAAAGAGTGCGAGGTCGGTTCGCTTCAATTCGGTGGCGAGCGCGTTCCAATCCGGGGAGTACTCCCTTCCGATCTGACTCCATAGTTTGTAGTCGCCTTTTCGGAGTCCGATGTTTCCCCACAACTCAAAAATCATGGTCCGTTCAGGAAGGCTTGTTTTTCCAAGCGAAAGCATATGCGGCATCAGCGACATCCCGCGAATTGGATTCTTACCGTTTGTTTTTGGGACTTGGATGCCCGCTGCATCGAGCAAGGTGGCAAAGATATCACAATGCATGGCCTGATCACTCGAGACCATGCCCTGGGGCAGCTGGCCTTTCCAGTTCATCAGGAAGGGCACGTTGAGTCCACCTTGATAGGTCGTTGCCTTTCCTCCGCGAAACGGCCCATTGTTACCCGGGAAATTGCCACCGAGTGTGCCGTCCGCCATCGTGCATCCTCCATTGTCACTGACGAAGACAATCAGCGTGTTCTCGGTCACATTCAGCTCATCGAGCAGATTGACCAACTGTCCGATATTGTGATCCATATGCTCGAGTAGCGCGACGTAATCGCTGCGTAAGAAGCTGACACCACGTTTCAAAGCTTTGTTCACCCAAGCCTCTGGCGCGGAAGCGGGTTTTGATTCGTCAATTCGAAGTGGACCATGCACCGCGTTGTAGGCGAGGTAGCAGAAGAAAGGCTCCTTGTTGTCGACGTTCTCGCGAATGAACGTTTCTGCCCAATTGGTAAAGAGCTCGGTTGCGTGCCCTTCGGAGGTGCGATCAGGTTGTCGGTTGTGCATGAACTTGGATCTTTGTTGGTTAATCCAATAGGGATGAGCCCCACCGAGAAAACCGCGAAACTCATCGAATCCACGATCGTTCGGAACTTCTCCTTCCAGTGAGCCCATGTGCCATTTACCGAAGGCTCCCGTCTTGTAGCCAGCATCGGAAAGGTGTTCCGATAGCATCTTCACATCGCGTTTGATGCCGCGGTATCCTGGCGATCCCAACGGTTGTTGGCCGGGGCCGCGCCACATGCCATTCTCTGTCGAGTATTGTCCGGTAAACATGCAGGCACGAGACGGTCCGCAAAGGGGCACGGTGTGGTAATTCGGAAAACGCACACCACTGGCAGCTAGACCTTCCAAGGTTGGCAATTGCACTTCTGTCTTGTCCCAATTGGACGGCAGATCCCCCCAGCCATGATCATCCGAAACGATGAATAGAATGTTGGGCAGAGGCTGATTGCGTTCACCGCTTTCCTGGTCAGTTTGAGGATCAGCCGCAGGTAAGGCGATTGGCGCAGTCGCGAGGATTGACAGGAGGAAAAAGGTTTTCATGGTATGCATTCGGTTTGTTTTCGAAATTGCTCGGCAGCACGGGGTAACAGCCGGTTTGCTGTTTAGCCTTTGGAGCTATCAAAGCCTCGGGTTACCAAAGTCTCGGGTTACCAAAGTCTCGGGTTACCAAAGTCTCGGGTTACCAACGCAGCATGATCTTATCCAGCGAGCTAGCGTAGGGAACGCCAGCATGGAGAATGACGATTTGCGGTGGGAAGTTTAATTTGCGTTCTTCAAATCCGGATTGTAGGTGATATTGCATTTGACGAGTCGGCGGTTGAGAACATCCATGACAAAAAGTTTGTCCTTCCATACTGCCAATCCGGAAATGCTTCCCAGTGGTAACTCGGGATGCGGATACGCACTCCCCTCTCCTTTGCAGTCTGCGTTGCCGTAACTGCCAAAGTCACCAACGAGCTTGCCTGTGTCCGTATCGACAACCTGAACGCTATGTTTGGTCGCGATGTAGATGTAGCCATTGTCATCCAATGCCTGGTTGACGCGATGCGTGCTGCAAATGCAGTGAGGATTTGGCGGGATGAAACCCATTCCATGGTCGCCATCCCAGGGCTGCGACCAAAGTGGTTCTCCGCCGGTGGGTGCAAACTTTGATAGGGCAAAAGACCTCATCGGGTATCGCTTAGGTTTTCCCGCCTTGGCGCGGTCGACTCGTTCTTCGAAGGGTCTGCCATTGGTGGGAATGTGGACGATGTAAAGGAAACCATCCTTATCAACCTGAATGCCCTTCACGCTAGTAAGATCGAGAAGCGCCTTTTGTTTCAGTTCGCCGGAGGAGTCATAAATGTCGAGTTGTCGGTGCAAGGCAAAGTTCGGCAACATCATTCCGAGTTCCCGGTACCGATCCTGTTTGTTCATATAGTAGATATTTCCTTCACGATCGATGTCCATCCCGGAGTAGACATCCCACCAGCAAGTCAATTGTTTTCTGAGATGAGCTTTCTTGTAGAACCTGCCTTTGACGGGGGTCGCATCGACAAGCAACTCATTCGTACCCGTGGACGCGAAGGGAATCGGCTTGCCAACGCGGTCAAATCGTAGAATGCTGATGCCCTCTTCGCCGAGTTTCCACCGGTAGACCCTGCCGTCTTTCCCAAAGACGGAATCCAAAAACAGCGGTTCCTCCGGATGAGGGAAACCACGTTCCAGATTGGTTGCGCCCCACGGTGAGATAAGTCCACTCTCCTCGATGTCGATGAAGTAGGGATCCCACTTCTTCAGAATGCTTCCCTGTTGATCGAGGCGATAGACCGTGCCGAACTTTTTGTGACGATATCGGGCATCGTCTTCCACATAGACGTGCCCCGTTTCAGGATCGATATTCAGGATGGGCATCCCGCTATCTTGCCGGGGATTGGATAACGTATTGTTGTCGTCCTCCCATTGCATCTGGAGAGAAAGGTCTTCACCTGACAATTGCTGCAGGCTTCCTGGACCGTCACCGTTTGCTACCCAGACGAGCGGCGGCGAAACGCCAGAATCGACCGCGATCTGCATCACATAGGGATGCACGGGGGTTGATTTGGCCAGCAACTCCGGCACCTTCCAACTTTGCAATTTGATCACTTTACGCGGCGGCGGAAGATCTTCGAAGGCCGACTGATGCAATGCATCCTGCACAAACCTGATGCTGCCTTCGGTCCTTAAATCTTTAGGCCTTTCCTGAGATCCGACGAGCACATAAAGGCATTTGTCACGATCGATGGCTAGTGCCGTCGGATCTAAGATCCGTTGCTTCTTGCCCTTGTCCACATAATGCGTAATCGTTGCGACCTGTTTGCCGTCGATCGTGCAAACTTGCAGTCGGTTGTTTCCCGCATCCGCGACGATCATGTATTCCCGGTCAACGACGATCCCGCTGGCCTCTTTAAACCCACCGACCACACCCTGTTTCTCGACCTCGGGACCGGGCTTCAGTCCGAGTTTCCACACGTAACTGCTTCGCTCTCCATCGATCGGGAAATGGTAGCGGGCTTTGTTGACCCCACCTTCCAGGTTGTAGTGGTGGTACTTCGCTTCGAAGGAACTTTGGCCTCCCGAGACATACATCGCACCGTCAGGGCCAAAGTGAATGTAAGGATAACGCAACGAACCAAACGGAAGGTAATTCTCGATCGCGCTTCCTCTATTTCCGCTTACATGAACCGCATAGCCCGAATTCCAACCTTCTTCGGGTAGGCTGCCATCAGTTCCCATTCGCATGAGTTTGCCTCGGTAGAGATCCGAGATAACGAGGTCACCATCCGGGGCCAGTGCTAACTTTTTATGAGAATCCCAAAACGTGCCGTAAAACGATGGTTCGCCCCAACTTAGGTCAAACTTGGGAATGATGAGTTCGGTTCCGCCCTCCCGCACGACCGCTTGGGTAATGTCCCGCACGCTTGAATGAGGCAGGGTGGGATTAAGCGGCATAATGGTTCTCAAATACGCGCCAGTCCGATCAAAAACACGTACTTCCCCAACGCCTCCGACCCTTTTGGGTTCGCAAAGTACAAAGAGTTCGCCTTTTTGTTGATCAACTGCAAGGTCCCAAATAATTCCACACGCATGAGGATCTCCCTCGAGAAAGAAATCCTCCAGTTCCAGCCGAACCTCGCCTGTCGTCCCAGGATGCGTGGAACCCGGCCCAAGCTCGATCGTCGGAGTCCCGCTTTGCTGTGCCGACGTCTGCCTAGCAGAAAGCACCAGGACCAGAATCGCAGCTACTGCAAACTGAAATACGATGATGTTCTTTGGAGCCACGCATCGGTTGAACATCGGCGATTTCCTTACGGTGTGATCTTGCGTATCGCAGTGACGCCCGCGTTTACTTAACGAAGCGGTCGGGCAGATTCGCTGTCTTGTCGTCCGCTGCAGCGATTTGGATGGTTCTAACCTGCATGTGCGGGGCGGTGTCTGTTGATTTGGCATGATGGTGCTTGGGGCGTGCCTGTCTCGGCGGGGATGACGTGCCTGCTGAATACCGGGTGCTCTCGGCAAGGGATGCGACGTTGCCCGCAGGGGCGAAGTCGCTCATCGTCGCATCGAGATTAACAGGCCTCCGTTTTTCTGTGACGAATTCTTTCAAGGCCTTCCACCGCGTTTTGGCACCTGATAGGTGACGCCGTTGGGTTCGTGGTGAGCGGGCAGTTCCTTCCGCATCATTTTTTTTACTTCGGCATACTTAGGATTCCCTGCCAGGTTCCGCCACTCCCATTTGTCATTCGTGTGGTCGTACAGTTCTTCGGAACCATCTGCGTAGACGATATATCGATACCGTTCTGAACGGACACCATAGTTCTTGTATCCAAACGTCGTAACTGTCGCGGCATCCCAGTCGGCTTCAGGATCTTTCATTAAGATCGAGAGATCGTTTCCTTCGAGTTGATTTTCTGGTGGTGCGCAACCGGTTAAGGAAGCGAGTGTCGGGTAGATGTCCAGCAAGTTCACGGGCCGGGCGCAGGTCGATCCAGTTTGAGTAACTCCCGGGACGACCCACACAAGATTCACCCGAGTGGCTCGTTCCCAGAGTGAGTATTTTCCCCAGCGTCCCTTTTCGCCGTGGTGGAATCCGTGGTCGCTCCACAAAACAATAATCGTGTTCTCGGCATACTTCGAATTCTCGAGTGCCTCCACGATTTGCCCGACCAGATCATCGACCATTGCCGTGCATGCGAGATACGCCTGGATGGCTGGTTTCCATTGGCCGGTGTTCCGGATTCGAGTTAGCCAAGGATTGTGCGCCATCTTGGCGTGGGCGGCGGGAACATCGTCCAAATCGTTCTCAAGGTAACCCTCTGGAAGCTTGATGTCCTCGATCGGAAAACGGTCAAAATATTTCTGGGGCGCATAATTAGGCAGATGCGGTTGAAAGATGCCGGCACCGAGAAAGAAGGGTTCCTTCAGTTCGCCGCCAAGTAATTGACTTGTTGCCCAATTCGCGGTTTTGCCATCGGGATGGGCATCGACCGTCACGTCGGAGCGGAGGGGGCCCCAGTCAGCCGTTCTTGACCAGCCACCCAAGGGAAGCTTGGAGGAAAACTTAAGCCCCTCCCAGGAAGGCAGGTCCTGCGTTTTGCTCGGGTAGTACTCATCAAAGCCTCGCCCCTTGACCTCGTAGTTGAAGTGGTAGCCGTGAAAGAGCTTGCCAGCACCACAGACGAAGTAATCATTTCCCTGGAAGAACTCAGGCAGAAGCACCGAGTCGTTCAGGATCGGGTTATGTGTCAGCGAGCTCTTGTTGATGTAATTGCCTGAAGTCGATGGCCTGATACCGCTCATAATCGCGGACCGAGAAGGACCGCAAGCAGGGGCCGCACAATGTGCATTGGTGAAGACAATTCCTTTGGATGCGAGCCTGTCCAAATGAGGTGTCTGGGCCTGAAGGTTGCCCTTTAGGATGCCATTCCAATCGTTCAAGTCGTCGATAGCAATGAACAATACATTCGGCTTCCTGTTCTTTTGCCCATCATCTTCTTGAGCGTAGCTGCTCTTTCCGGCGGCAAATAGCATCAGCGCGAGCAGGATTGGAATCGAGATTCGCCTAGTTTCTTTCATCTTTGCGGTCATGATCCAACGATTTTCTGGAATAGGTTATGGGTGATTTGTTCGACGCGTTCATCGGGGCCTTGCTGCGTCACTCCATGACGGCTCGGATTCACATGGCCTGGCGGACTAGACAACCCGTTGGCCCACCAGATGGTGGCGGCATTGAAGACGATATTGTCACGGGGGCCGTCATAAAGCGTTGCGGTGTAGTGCCCCACTTTCTTTCCTTGGGCCAACGCGTCTCCTTCAGCGACGACGACCATTCCTGGGAGATCCATCCTGGGAGCGCCGTGCCATTCCCAGCCGAGGAGTCCTTCGATGGAGTCTCCTTTCTTCATACCAGTTCCCGCGAACAACCAGTGATTCGGCTTTGCGCAGGTCCAGTCGCCCGCGCCGACTCCACGGCCACTGCCTTCCCGATCTAATCGTCCTCCCATCAGAAGAGCACCATCGGGTCCCATGTTCGGCTCGAAGCTCTTGTCGTTCAGCGACTTTCTTATCAGCCTCTGTCGGGCAGCTTCAGGCAGATTCTCTGGTATTGGCAAAAACCAGCCTTCCCGGCGTATGTTTCGGTTTGGCTTTCCATCATTCGACGGCATGAGCGGCACGACGCACAGGACCGAATTGCCACCGAAGAACGCGAGGCTGACTCCTGCGTCGCGTGCCTTGATGGCGTTGTCATACATTTCAAGACTCCAATATTCGTCGTGCCCAACCGAGATAAAGCCTTTCGTGCGGAGTAGGCCTTCAGGATCGGTGTGCGTGTCAACATTCGAGATGTAGGACACATCGTATCCGTGCTTCTCCATCCAATAGGCCATCGGAAACTCCCAGGGTAGATACTCGCCGCTACCACCTGACTTTTTGAGTTTGTTGACTGGATGGGTAAAGAGACCATAGGGACGATCAAAACTCACTGTCCCGCTGGGTACACCAATGCTCGTCCAGTTCTCGTGTTCGGTATAGATCGAATAATCCATTGGCCAGCGGTTGTATGCTGACCACGTGAGATCGCTGCATTGAAACAGAAAGTCGCAAGGTCGGTCGTCTCGAACAATAAAGACCACGTAGCTCTGAATACCACTTCGTGCGGCAGTCATCTTTCCAAGATACACACCACTGGGCCAGTTCTCGGGGATCTCCAGTTCGAGTGTCGGTTCCCATTGGCATTCGCGAACGTAATTCTCGCCTACTGGAGGATCGGGTTGTGTCGCGCTTTGAATTTCTGGATAGGTTTTGATGAGTCTCGCGCCGGTTCCCCCGTAGTAACCTGTGCGGAAGATTTCCAGCTTAAATGTCGATTCCGGGTTGGTGCTGACCATGACCTTGAGGGTATCCCCGGCACGCACGCTGTTTGCACTGCAGTAGCCTTCAATTTCGCGGCAGCGGCCGTTAGTAAGGATCTTGTTTATCTTTCCGGGTAATGTCCGCGTCTTGGTTAGCAACCAGTCGCGTGTCCCGGGCTTGGTGTTCTCGCGTTGGATCATATCGCGACCGGCTGTATGCCTCTCTGCGGAGGAAGCAAAGCGATGCGATCCTGCCGCAGCAGCCAACCCTGTCGCTGCCGCCCCTTTGATGACGGCCCGGCGGCCGACCGTCCCTTTCTTATCTTCTTTACTGCTCATTTGATTTTCTCAATTTGGTTATCACAGTGGTTGGGGCAGGGCCGTAGAACTCTGTTTGTAAAAATCTTCGACCGCAGTAGCCGTGAACTTTCCGAGCGTGAGATATCCTGCTGAAGTGTAGTGAACTCCATCTGCGCCAATCGGTAACTTTCCGGGATGGATCGTGATCAAGTTGGGAATCTCTCGTCCCGCGCGATTCTGTGCCGCGATGACCGCCGCAATGTAAGGCCGTTTGTTGGCTTTGTTTCTCACTTGGGACCCGCTTGATTCACGCATGTAGTTTAAGAATGATTGCAGCAGCTCATCCTGATCTACCAACTCGTTGCCGGCCGGCTTTTGCACTTTCTGTTGGCCCTCATTGCTAAGTTTGGCCATTGCCAATTTGAGCAGGTCTTCGTCATTCATATAGTTAGGGATAAAAACAGGCAGGTTCGGAGCATTCAAGTCACTGCGAAGATCTGACACCAGTTGGATAAGGGTTTCGTAGTATTCAAATGCCAGCTTTTTTTTGGGTTCCGTCCGCCGCTGCCTGCTTCCAGAAAAACCCGCAGAACTCTGGGTTTGAAATGCGTTTCGCTTCCGCGACGGCGTTCATTAGATCTTTGTACAGCGATCCTTTTTTGTGATCGAAAGTGAGTCGCGCGCGATCGGCGGACCAATTTTTCTCGAAGCCGCGAATGCCAGTTCCGCCACTGCATACTTTGATGATGCCAATGGTGTCGCTGGGCCAGAAGGTGTCAAGCTGATGTGCGAATGAAACTTCAGGCCCAAACCGTTGTGTTGGCACCATGTATTCCCATCTGCCGTTTGCCCAGATTCGAATGCGTTCGTGCTTTTGGGTGTAGGGCGGTTGCAGTTCACGCGCCCGCCCCGCTCCTTGCATGTTGGATTGACCCATCAATACAAACACGCGAAGTTTGCCAGACTTGGGAATGGATGCCTGGCCGCCCCCCATTGTGTTCGCTTGCCGCAGACCGACCGTCTGCCACTGCAAACCTTCACTTGGAGCAGAATCGCCTGCCCCGGTAACAGCTGTTTGCTGAGAATTCGCCGGCACAAACGCGGCACCGCACGATATCCATCCGATGACTAGTAAGATGCCCATGCCAATTTTCACAGGACGCCTCATCTCTTTTGTTTGCTGGGATCTCATTGTTTTTTCCGGATTTTCGTTTTATTGCTTTGAAGCTTTTAAGTACGCAACGAGATCTGCGATTTCTTCAGGTGTCAGGATCTTGTCCAAGCCTTCAGGCATCAATGAAACATTTGAATACCTTGCTTGCTTGATTTCACGGTACGGCACCGATTGAACGACACGTTCTGCTGAGGAAAGGAACATTTCATCAACCGTTTCTCTCACCAGCAGTCCCGATATCACGATGTCATCTTTGGTGAGAACGTTGACAACTTCGTGGTATCGGGCAATCGATGAACTTGGGTAAACAATCGCTTCGAGCAAATCCCATTCGCTGCGAACTGCGCCAATCAAGGTCAAGTCTGGTCCCAGCGGAACACCCTCCTTCCCTTTGATGTGACAGATCGTGCATTTTGATCGGTCTTGATTGCTGAACAATTTTTCGCCTCGTACTGCGTCGCCATTTGGTAGAAACGCTGCAAGTTCATTGAGTCGGCGTTCCTGTTCAGCGAGCTGCTCTTGATCAGGTTTTCGCCATCTCGACGCCAGGATTTTTGGGTAGGCTTTGCTTTGCACGCTACGCTGGTCCGCCTTCCACATAAGTCGGACTTGCTTGGCAAGTGGATGGTACTCTGGCATGCTTTCCATGTCGCCGATTTCGTAGAGCGCGTACACAATGGCATGGTTCAAAAACGGATCCATTTCGGTGGTGTCGGCCTCTAATAACGGCTTGATCGCTTCACGCAGCCCAAGCCGGCCAAGCGCCATCGCGGCCAAGCGGCGAAGGGATGGATCGCTTTCAGAAAAGACCGTCATGAGTGGCGTTAGTGCATCGCGATCTCGCCACAACGCAACACTTTGGATCGCTGCAGCGCGAACTGCGGGGGCTTCTTCAAATAGAAATTCACGAATGGCAGTTCGCGCTTGGTCGCCCGAGATTCTGTTTAATGTCCACACCGCTTCGAGACGGTCGGGCGATGAACGTAAAGTATCGATATTGTCTGGGCTAGCGAGACTGTGGATGGCCCGTTGGACCACCGCCGGACGTGAATCGGAAAGCCAAGCGACCTGTGGTTGATTCCAGTCGAGCTGCAAGCCGCGTGGATCTTCGTGTTGCTTAGCATCTTTCTTTCGAAGCCGATAGATCGCGCCCAAGATATCTGGCTTCGCAATTTTTGAAGTGGGGCAACAGATCATGTACCAGCTACCTGTGTCAGCGACTAACAGGCCTCCATCTGCATCTTCAATTACATCTGTCGGGTGAAAATCGGTTTGGTCGCTTTCTAGAAGTGTGCTAGTTTCGGAAGAGAAAGAAGATCCAAGCGGAGACAATTGATGCCGTGCCAATCGACGAGTATTGAACTCGGTGCAGATCAAATTGTTATGCAGTCCGGCGACGCGATCTTTCGGCATCACAATCCCTGACGGCGCCGCAGGCCCCAGTTGGGACAGAATCGGTAGTAAACGTCCGGTGTTGGGGTGAGGATCGAGGACACGCTCGTTCTTTCGTCCGTACATTCCACCGTAAACAGCATGCAAAACACCGTCTCGGCTACCCGGTTTTGAGAGATCAAAGAATGTGCCACTGAGGAAACGTTCACCTGACTCATTGAACG
This sequence comes from Rubripirellula sp., assembly GCA_049602075.1. GTDB lineage: Bacteria > Planctomycetota > Planctomycetia > Pirellulales > Pirellulaceae > Rubripirellula. The sequence goes on along the minus strand of JBMYRF010000016.1, from coordinate 41,656 downwards.
CCAACCCGACCGGGTTGTTCATCCCACCGGTGATGACACGTTCCAGTTGGCTTCCGTCAGGCCGCGCACGATAAATGTGAGCCGCATGGGATGCCAGTGTCCTGCCATTGGCTATTTCATGCTTCTGAGATGCAAACGCTCCTTTGCACCAATAGAAGAAACCGTCTGGTCCAAGATAGGGCCCATGCATGTCGTTGCCACAGTTCTCGATGGACCCACCGTCAAACCAAATCGTTCGTTCATCGGCGACGTGGTCTCCGTCCAAATCACGTAGCTTCCAGATGTGGGGCGGCGCTCCGATATAGACCGCACCGTCATGAATGAGAATGCCCTCGGGGAAAGGTAATTTGTCAGCGAATACCTTTGACTCATCAAACGTGCCATCCCCATCACGATCGATCAAACGCAAGACACGGTGCTGCGGATCCTTCAATTGGACAGGTGCTTTTCGGGTGTCTCCCGAACTGTCCGTTACATAAAGAGCACCTTGGGGATCAAAACACATGTTAATCGGCCGCTTCACGAGGGGCGGTGAGGCGACGCGGATGAGTTCAAACCCATCTGGAATCGTAAAGCGATGGGGTGCAATGTCGACGAGTTCAGCGCAGTTCCCGCGTAAACAGACGCAAGAAATTCCGACGGCCAGCAGGATTGATAGGATGTTGCGATTGATCATGGCTGCCGCTTGAAGATGGCTTTAATGGAACAAGGATCTCACGATTGTAAAGTTGCCGCCCTACTTCACCAAATCAAGCAACTTCTTACTGAACTTGTCTTTAGCCGGTGCGTTGGCAGATGCGAATAGCGAGGGGATGGAGAAACAAACAAAAATTTGGTTTCGGCAAACTGTGGCCTGATTTAAAGGGGGATTGAGTTTAGTTTGATCGGATTCTAAAGCGGATCTGATTGAATCCGGACCGAGAAAGTGTTGATCGTGGCTGGATTACACGTTGTGGTTCTTCCTTGATTGTCAAACCGCGATTGACTTAATGATTAACGCTATAAACGGTTTTCATTTGGGAAACGCCGAACCTCACTATCGGGTACGTGCTCGGAACGGTGATACCATTGGTTGGAAAGCTGTTTGGAATCAATTAGTTCGAATCGTATCTGCCTGCCGTCTGCCCAAGTGACTTCCGCTCGCAATCCGACACCGGTCTTCGCATCTGCCCATAGGTCAATTGTTTCCGGTGTATTCGATGGAAGATTCCGTCGGCCGTTTTTCAATCTGGCTCTCACATGATGCACGCTTGAGTCCCTTGAATCTATGAGTTCAACGTCGTGCCGGCGCTCGATCAACGCGAGCAGGCCGGTCATGTCCAGCAACAACGGTTCGTTGGGAGAGGTCGCGATTCCAAACAACCACATGCCTGGAAGATTTCGTCTTAATCTGCGAGCGAGTGAACGAGCTTCGCTCGCGACCCATACCGGCCTGCCTTGTTGCACTGCCCAATATTCCGTTCCGTCACTTCCCATGATGAACGCATCATCGGTCGGGCGCAAAAGAAAGCAACCGCCACCCCGCACATTGAGCGTTAACTCCTTGGGCTGAGATTGTGTTGCCGAATCGAAGAGGGTTACGTGGTAGGTGCGATCAACAAGCTCGGCGGCCGCCTGTTGCGCTCTTTCTAGCACATGGCTAGCGTTAACGGTGGATGGCCATGCGATACCAGCTAGTAACATCAGCGTCACCGCAACACAGGCGACCAGCGATGATGCAGCAAGCAGTCGCCGTCGTGGGCGACCTCTCCAAGCAGGTATGACGATTTCCGCCGTTGTTGGTGGTACATGGTTTGCCTGGGGAAAAGCGGTCGCCGCGGGCTCATGAAAGAAACCATCTCGTCCGAGCGAGTGGAGACGTCCCTCCATTCGCATATGCGACAGAAAAAGCTGTTGCGATTCGGCGGATTCACGAAGCGCTCTGGCAAGTTGCATTTCCTGCTCTTCATTGAGAGTGCCATCGAAGTGACCGATAATCAGGTCCTCGATGTCGATTTCATTTCTCGCCGTGTCTTCCATTATGTCTCCTCCTTCGCTTGCATGCGTCGTTGCATTGGTCCGTTGAATGCATTCTTCACCAAGCTGGGGACACGCTGCCCTGCAGTAGGAGCAAATCGCGAGGGTTTGGATCGACGGTTCTGGCTGGCGCTAGCCACGGCGTGCACTGTGTTGAGTTGGTCGTTTGTGTGCTGAAAGTTCGTCAGGCTAAATCTGCAACCCGGTTGCTTGTTGTTGGATTAGAGAGACTAAGGTGTATTGGTTAGCTTGTCGTGCGGGTTGATAACGAAGGAATATTCCGTGAATGTGCCGCGATGTTGCGGGTGATCATGCATTTGGCGTGTCTTGTTCATCCGTTGATCTCCTGATACCAAGTACAACACAGTCCAACCCCAGACACAAAAAGTTTCAAATACCCAAATTCCGGCAAGTTGACTTGAGAAAGCTACCAAAGGAAAACGCCACCGCTGAGTTGCAGTGAACGATAAATCATAGGGGTTGGTTCAACGCGGGTCACGACGCCTGACGGGTGTTGGTCGACTTCCGGCGTGACGGTTTTGCCCCGATCGTCCTGTCCCCGGCAGCGTTACTTGTTTGTGTGTGTTGCGAGTGAGACTCGCTCAATCTCATGAAAGGAACGTACCGACCACGTTGGGCAAGTTGCTTGGGCAGGCGCTTAGTTGCTCGTCCCCTAACGGCTGTAGCGGTTAAAAAACGAATGAAACTGACCAAACGGCAAAAACCGTCGTTCGATGCAGAACCTATGTTTGACTTGCCCGAACACTCGACGATCAGATGGGGATCGCGTGTGTGCTGGTCCTCGATTGTTTTTTCGCGCAAGGTGACGTGCCTGGCTATCTGCAGAAAGGCAATGGAGTGGATTTCACTGCCGCAAGCTTTCGTGGTTAACTTTAATGGGGTGACGTCAGTTGCATATTTTGGGCCTCGCACCGGTGCCCCATCGATCGACGCACCAATATTCTCATCGGTGCGACGACGAATCTGTCAAACGCGACCGACCTGGCATGCTAATGCTTTTCAATGCTGCTACGATGCACGCAGTCAGATTACTTTCCATAGTGATCGAGCCCCGCGTACTCTGATGTGCAGGATCTTTCCGTGCAAAACACTGGTTTCAGTCGTCGCAACTTTCTCGTCTCAGGTGCATCGCTTGCGTTGGCGGCCAATTGTCGATCAGGGATTCGGGCCGCTGTACCTGAAGCTCGGTTCGAAGTGAAGCAGATCACGCGTGGCCCCAAACATCACTGGTTCGGGTATTACGACAAACTTCAGTTTGACCCCAAGCGTCGCTACGTGCTCGGTATGGAAGTGGATTTTGAACATCGCTCGCCCACGGCAGAGGATGTCATCAAGATTGGCATGGTCGATCTCGAAGACAACAACCGTTGGATTGAACTTGGTGAGACCAGGGCTTGGTGCTGGCAGCAAGGTTGCATGTTGCAATGGTTACCGGGATCCGAATCTGAAATTATTTGGAATGACCGAGTGGGCAGCCGATTCATCTCACGAATCATGGACGTTCACTCACGCGAGAGGCGAGAAATACCCCATGCCATTTACTCTGTCAGTCCAGACGGTAAGCATGCGGTGGCCCCCGACTTTCGCCGCATCAATGACGTGCGACCGGGGTATGGTTATGCCGGACTAGCGGATCCCAACGTTCACGATCTGGCACCAAAGAGTGCGGGCATCGTTCACATTGACCTGACGTCAGGTCAATTCAAAACGATTCTTACGATCGCGGACGTTGCCCGAATGGGAACAATTCCAAACCAAACGCTTGGCATCAAGCATTACTTTAACCACTTGTTATTCAGTCCTGCTGGGGACCGATTCATCGCGTTGCATCGCTGGCGATACCCAGACGGCTCTCGATTGACCCGCATGATCACGGCTGCTCAAGACGGCAGCGATGTGCGAGTTGTCTGCGGAAACGGATACACGTCGCACTTTATTTGGAGGGATAGCAACCACATTCTCGCCCAATCTCGATACTTTGATGATAACGATGGTTGGGGGAATTTCTTATTCGAAGATGTTGATGGTGGCGGCGAGGTGCGGGAAGTTGGGCGCGGTGTGCTCGATAAAAGTGGCCACCTCAGTTATTTGCCCGGTAACCAATGGATTCTGAACGATACCTACCCACGGGGATCGAAACGAGTGCAGACGCCACATCTATTTCACGTGCCCACCGGTCGTCGCATCGACCTTGGGGATTTTCACCTGCCGCCGGTCTACAAAGGAGAATGGCGCGTGGATACCCACCCTCGTTTCTCCGCTGATGGCAAGCTTGTGTGTATTGATGCGCCCAGCCCAGGCGAGGGGCGACAGCTGCACTTGATCGACATCAGCGATTTGGAGCTCGCTTGATTGGATCGTCGGGCCGTGGTCAGTCTGCGACTTGATCGTAAGCCAACATGGCAGAAATGGACTCCGTTGTTAACAGGTCCTCGTCGTTGCGAAGCAGGCTGTCGACGGCCTCGTGATCAAGAATCGACGAAACGTCGCCATTCGGTGAATTCAATGGTGACATTGCGTTCAAGGTGGACACCGGGTTTTGATTCGAACCGACTTGACCGATGCTTGTGTTGATAAGACGGTCATCGGGTTCGTTCATCGGGGGGCGACTTAACCCTGGGGCATAGGTTGCCAAGCGTGATACCGACTCGGGCAATGGCTCCCCTTCTGGCATGCTCGAGCGATGAATTGCTTCGATTTGTTCGCCTTCGGATGTGCTCGTCTGTTCGATGAGTCGGTTGATGACCCGGATGGCATCGTTGGCGGTAATTCGTCCGTCACCGTTGACGTCTAGAAAGGGTGTTGGCTGCAAAGGCGGCATTGGCAGCGGGAGGTCGACATTGAATCCGCTGACCTTGCCAAGCATTAATTCGTTGATGCACTGAAGTGCATCGACCGCTGTCGTCTGCTGGTCATCGTTCACATCCGTTGGATCCACTTGGTTTTGCCAAAGCGGTTGGCCATGGGCTACATCTGCGATGATCTTTTTCAATGCATCGTATGTCGTTTCATCGCTCAGGTTGTATCCCGTGGTTGGGGTCAGATTGATGGTTCCAACGAGCTCGTTTTGTGGGTTCACAATTTTGACATCGCGATAGGTCACCCCCCAGTTATCGGTCCAAACGTCCGATGCGCCATTGTTATCGGCATCAACGTCTTGAAGGATTGGGATTGTCCGATCCTCTGACATCAACGAATTTCCACTCTGATATCCATGCTCATTGATTGCGGTGATCTGAATTGGTTTTTCCGGAAACTCGTTGCGCAGCTCAGCTTGCATTTGGTCCAAGTAGCCAAACTGGCTACGGCAGTAGCCTCATGTTGAACGCACAAAGTAGAAAGCACCGGTTTGACCCACTAGATCGCGAGGAGAGAAATTGGTGCTGTAGGCGGCTGAGTTTGGATTGACGTCGGTGAGCTGGAAGTCCGGCACAATTTCACCAATGGCATCCGCGGCGAACAAGGCGCGGCTTTCCAATGATTCAAGACGGATAGCACGAGATTGTTTTGACCGAAATATAGTTCGGTGATGCGACTTCGATGGACTCATGAACACGAACCTAAGACCGCTCGGGAAAGTTGAATTGTGCTTTAGAGCAAGCGTGGACACTGGCACCTTAATTATAATTGGTATTGGCGTTGGCGGCGGCAAGCCAGCTTGTCTTCCCGCAGGCAAGTACAGCGGGAATCGACTGGACTCACCCCGCCTGCCGTTTTCCGTTGACAATTTGCCGGCCAGCGTCGTCGAAAATTCTAGGACGATTGAACGCGGCGGTGCGTTCCCTGGGTAGGACACTCAGGCCTGTGCGTGGAGCCGAGTCGTGACACTTCTCGTCAATGACCTTCGAGATTGACGGACTGCGGGTGGTTGGGGTTTGCCCCCGCAGGGCTGTTCGATGGGGTGATCAGATTTCCTTGGCGAGCTTTCGGTTGCGGAAGTTTCAGCAGAATGATCTGCCCGCAAGTATCTGCTGAATTACGTTGCTGAGTCCTTTGCCAGCGTGTTGGACAGTTTTAATCACCATAATCATTGTCGATTGAGTCACTCAATATCCTGTCCGTTTTCGTCTGCCGAGCATCATGGTCCGTAGAAAGGGCACTTAACAGCTTCTCTCTTTTTTGTTGGATGACCGGACAATTTCTGGGCTTTTTCAATCTTGGCCGTAACCAAGCCAATATCGAGCGGTATATCCTTCTTGATCGAACGGTACGGCTCAAGGAATTATGCGTCGGTAAAAACGGAAATCCATGCCCAAAAAACGACCAGAGCCATCCTTCGAATTCGTCCAGCTTCTGACCAGCCATCAGAGCCGGCTCTATGCGTATGTGTTGTCGCTTCTTGGTGACCGCACTCAGGCAGAGGATGTTCTGCAGGAGACCAATGCCGTGCTATGGCGTAAAGCCTCGGAATTCAAACTCGGCACTAACTTCGGTGCTTGGATGCTTAAAGTTGCCTACTTTCAGGTTATGGCTCACCGCCGCAGGCTCACTCGGGATCGTCTTGTTTTCGACGATGACTTTCTTCAAGACATGGCGGAAGGTGCGGAGAAGCAGGGCGAGCGGCAAGGCGAGAATCAACGACGTTTGGGTGACTGCATTGGAAAGCTAACCGAACGGTATCAGGAACTCATCCGTCGCCGATACACCGACGGTGCCACCCTTAAATCGATCGCTGCTCAAAGTGGTCAGTCAGAGAACTCAATCAAGCAGGCGCTTTTCAGAGCGCGTGCCGCGTTAATCGAGTGCGTCAAAGGTCACCGTCAGGAGGAGGCCGTATGACAGAGGAAACGCAAAAAGAATTGGAGTCTCTCCTCAGCGAAATGACAGAGGGCGAACTTTCGTCAGAACAAGGTCATCGTTTATCAGAGGTGATTCGCCAGTATCCCTCCGCAAAACAGCGGTACTTCGAATACTGTCAGATTCACACCATGCTTGCATGGGAGCACGGTGTGTTGGGGGATCTGCAGTTGCCGGAATTCCCTGCCGCTCCCGAAGTTTCCTCCAGTATCTTTAGCTTTTGGAAGCCATTGGCCATCGCCGCCACGGTCTTGGTAGCCGGAGTGATTTTGTGGCCGCAGTGGGGCGGACCCTTGAAGTTGAAACCAGGCGAAACGGTTGCGACCTTGACCCGGAACGTGGCCGCCAGTCTGGAATTGTTCGGCGAATCGTCTGAATTCAGTAATGGCAGCGATATTCGAACTGGTTGTTACCAACTTGACGAAGGTCTCGTTCAAATCGCCTTTGAATCAGGCGTTGACGTGGTTATCGAAGCACCGGCTTCTTTCGAAATACATGACGTCGGATTCATGATCTTGAACGAGGGGCGCCTGTCGGCCAACGTCACTCCGGAAGGTGTTGGCTTCACAGTGGAGACGCCCGATGCTGAAGTTGTTGATTATGGGACCGAGTTCGCTATCGAAGTCGTCGGCGAACGCAGCAGCGAAGTCCACGTGTTCCAAGGCGCAGTGGAAGTGCAACCAAAGCAGCGCGACAGTTCCAGCGATCCTGTTCGTCTTGTTACCAATCAGGCGACTCGCATTGATCACGCGACCCTTATCCCACTCGGCATCTCCGTAGACACTCAGAGATTTCTCCGAAGCCTCGATGAGCCGCAGCCAACCTACAGCGGAAAGGTTCGTGAGCTGCGACCGCTCGCCTATTATCGCATGGCGGTCATGGATGATGGGCACACGTTGAAAGATGCTGCCAAAGGTCATGGAAACACGGCCAAGGTGGTGAAAGGTGATGCACGCCGGCAGCCCTTCGCGCCGGGACGTATCGGTTCATCGCTTCGGCTAGGTGGGCCTAAAACGGGAGGGTATGCACAGATCTCGTCAGGTCTCGAGCTCCCAACAGCTGCGTTCACGATCATGGCTTGGGTCCACACCCAAACGCTGCCGAGGGACGCAGTTCTTGTCTCCGACATGAATCTTTCGGGCAACGAAACTATTCGCTTTGGGCTGATTGGTGATCACGGGTATTTGGGGCTTACCCTCACCAATGGAAAGCGGGTTCTGCAGATTGTGGATTCGTCACCGTTGCCTCTGGAGGACTGGACGCATGTTGCCGTCGTCAAGACCAATGAGGGTTTGAAGCTATACCGAAACGGAGCCCTCGTTTCCTCTGAGCTGTCAAAAGGCTTTCAAGCACAACCGCACAGCGTTCTCAGCATTGGGGGAATCCCGAAGGATTCCGGCGGCAAGAAACGTAATCGAAGATCAGGATTCTGGTACGGACGGATCGACGAACTTGCCTTTTTCGGCACTGCTCTCACTGGCGAACAGATTGAGAGCCTGTACCAACTCACAACATCCATTTGATCCATTTGACCTCAGGAAAGACTGAATCGTACGACGAAAGATGAGACTTTTTACAACACTGTTGTTGTCGGCCGTTCTACAAGTTGGCGCCACCTCCGAAGATTTATTGGGAGGTCAGCCGGCAAACGCAGCTGACCAGATTGACGCGATCATCGGGCTTGACCTGAAGAAACACGATCTACAACCAAATCCGCTTGCTGGCGATTTGCAATTTGTCCGTCGCGCGTATCTGGATGTGATTGGTCGAATTCCGACGGATGAGGAACTCCGAAGTTTCTATGCCGACACCCGCAGGGACCGTCGCGCCAGGTTGATCGACAAGCTGCTGGAATCACCGGGCCACGAATCTCATATGTTCAATTGGCTCGCAGACATGCTTCGTGTCAAGGATGAGTATTACCGTATTGGTAAGACATGGACCTTTCACACCTGGCTGAAGGAGCAACTTCGAGAGAATCGTCCGTGGGACGAATTGGTCTACGAATTGCTTACCGCAGAAGGCCGGCTCGGAGAGAATGGAGCCACCGCGTATCTGTTGCGCGATGCAAGTATGCCGCTGGACAGCCTTTCCAACACGATGACCACCTTTCTGGGCGCCAATGTTGCCTGTGCTCAGTGCCATGACCATCCGTTCGCCGAATGGACTCAACGCGATTTCTACGAAATGGCCTCGTTCTTTGGCTCAACGGCCTTTGAGCGTGTCGACACTCGCAAGCCGGCGATAACACTCCGCGATGGACGCTTTTCGAAAGCGAATCTTGTCACCTTGCTTCAGCCAAACATGGAACGCGTGATCTATGAACCGGGCCGCGCAACTGAATTCCCCGAAGACTACGCCTATGATGACGCGCAACCTGGCGAAAAGGTCGTTCCGAAGTTTATTACATGGGTAGGTGCCAGACGGGCAAATGTTACGACGACCGACCCACGCCATCTGCGGAGTCTATTCGCCCGCTGGATGACATCACCCAAGAACCCACGGTTCGCCGAGGCGATCGCTAATCGTATGTGGAAAAAGCTCTTTGGCGTCGCTGTAAAAGAGCCGGTGACAGACCTTGACGCCTTGGAAGAAGCAACGAATCCTGAGTTGCTAATGTTTCTCGCTCAGCTTATCCGGGATGTCGAATTCGATCTCCGCGAGTTTCAGCGAGTTGTTCTTAATTCAAGAACCTACCAACGGCAGGTCAGCGTGACGCCTCCTGAAGGAGAGGAGTTTCGATTCTCCGGCCCATTGCTACGTCGCATGACAGCTGAGCAGACATGGGACTCGATCGTTCTTCTCCTGCGAGGGCCGGAGATCGACCAGCTGAAGACGGACAACGCTGCTGTGATGCAGCGTCTGGTTTTTCCGTTCGAATTCACCCACGATAAAAAGGAAATCGCCAAGGATCGCGAGAAGATCCTCAACTTCGCGAGAACACTTTTGCCCGCTGGAGAGGAGTCGAATGGCGTGGGTGGCCGCAGTTTGTTTCTCCAGTCTGGTAGCAAGCGGACTGGTGGCAAACGGGCTGGCGGCAGAAGGGCTGGGAAACGCGGCGGGAACGAGGGATGGCTGCGGGCTTCTGAACTGGAGCAACCAACGCCACCAACGCACTTTCTGCGAATCGCTGGGCAGTCAGCTCGTGAAGTTGCTGATGACGGATCGACCGAAGGCGGCATCACCGAAGCGTTGGCGATGATGAACGGCGAAGTCACAAAGAGTCTCATGACCAATTCGCTGGTTATGAAAACAACCCATAAACGGAATACGCAGGTCGAACAGATTGCTTTCCTTTACCGCACCTACCTGTCGAGACCTCCGCGCGAACAGGACACCAATCAGTGTCTCGCCGCACTCGATCAAGGGCTCGACGTGGGAGACATCGCCTGGGCCCTGTTGAACTCCCGCGAGTTCATGTTCATCCAATAGACATCGCCTGTCCGTCAGTAATCACCTGATTTTTCAAGGTCTGATCCGAAATGAAGCAACGGCTTAACGCTTTAGACACACCGACGCGTCGAGCATTCGTGGAACGCTGTGCCGCGACCGCATTCGGCCTGTGTATCGTACCAACGGCACAACTCGCTGCAGCAGAGTCAACGAAGCACAACGATGGCGGGTTCGGCAAAGCGAAGAGCGTGATCTGGCTGATGCTCAGCGGCGGCTTAAGTCACATCGACTCGCTGGATCCGAAACAGGGCAAATCGAAGGGACCGGCCAAGGCGATTAATACGTCAGCCGACTTTCAGGTCACCGAATTCTTTCCGAAGTTCGCGACAGTTGCAAACCGAGTCTGTGTGATCCGCTCGATGGAAGCAAAGATCGGTGTCCACAAGCCAGCAAAGTATTTCATGCGGACCGCCTACGAACCTCGCGGAACGATTTTACATCCCAACCTCGGAGCCTGGGGTTCTCACTATCTCGGACGTAGTAGCAAGACTTTGCCGTCAAACGTGTGCATCAATCGCCGTTCTGACCAAGGCAACGGTTTCTTCCCTTCCAGCTACGCACCACTCTCGATTGGAGACCCAACCCGGGGGATCAATGACGTCGAATCGATTGGCGGGAAGTCTCGGGCAGAAAAACGACTGGCATTGTTGAACGGACTCGACGCCGACTTCCGGGGAAAAACCAATGACAAGGTCGTCAATGCCTACAACGGTTTCTACGACGATGCTCTGGCGTTAATGAAAAGCAAGGAACTGAAAGCATTCGATCTATCTGCCGAATCGTCAGAACAACGCACAGCTTATGGCAATCACTCATTTGGCCAGGGGTGCCTGCTCGCTCGCCGGTTGGTTGAATCGGGTGTTCGTTTCGTCGAGGTGAACCACGACGGCTGGGATCATCACAAAGCACTCGCCGACGAAATGGAGGATGTCGCGCCGGTCTTTGACCAGGCATTCGCAACACTCATCACCGACCTTGAACGCCGCGGAATGTTGGACTCAACACTGGTTGTCGTCGCAACGGAATTCGGCCGCAAGCCGGACTTCAGTGGCGATGGCCGCAGTCATCACCCGGTCTGCTTTTCCACCGTGCTCGCAGGTGGAGGGGCCAAGCCCGGCTTTGTCTATGGCAAGAGCGATGATCGTGGATACTACGTTGATGAGAACGCTGTTTCCGTCGGTGCCTTCCACGCAAGTATCGCCTTCGCAGCCGGCATGGAAATCGAAAAACCGGCCCTATCGCCCTCCGGACGTCCGATGACCGTCGGTGACGGCGAAAAGCCTGTGCTGGAGTTATTCTCTTGAATGCCAAACGTTCAATTCGCACCTTTATATTTGTCGTCAGTGCCTTCTCGATACTCGTCGCGAATGTTCATGCTCAGAGTAACAGCAAAGGGAAAGACAGTCGTGTTGTTGTTGGTACGCTGAAGGGCATCGACGCAACGGGCGCGAACTTTGAGGTGCTTCAGAGCGGTGAGTACCTGCGCAAGCTACAGGTGAACGCCAAGACCGTGGTTCAGTTCGTAGGTTTACCGTCGAAGGGTGAACAGAAACCAAAGGTTGGCATGGGAGTGAAAGCGACCTGCGAGAAAGATGGCAGCGTTAAATCAATCATTTTCACGCCGTCGGTCGGTGAGCCAGCGATCTTTGGCGAAGAGCGGCTGAAGATGACGGAACAGGAGTTGTTCAACGCGGCCGACAAAGATGCCAGCAACTCAATCAGCTACCTCGAGTTCAGTAAGTACATTTATCACTCGCCAAAGCATTTTCCGGACTTATTTCGCAAGCTCGATAAGGACAGCGACAGTGTGTTCGATGCGGCTGAATTCGCCGCCGCACTTAGCAATGTGTCCTGGTGGCAACTCTCTCGCCGAGCCCCTGAAGAATGGTTCATTCAAGCGGATAAGAATAAGGACAGCGTGCTTGATGTGAAAGAATTTGCCTTTATTTGCACAAGCGAAAATCACATGAAAAACCACTTCGATAGGGTGGACAGGGATAAGTCTGGCAGTCTCACTCAACGTGAAACGGCAGCCTACATTCATAGCGTCACGCACGAAAAAGTAAGAAGTAAGAATTCACGAAAACGGGATGGACAAGTGACAACGCAATCAAGTGATTGAGCTTCACTTCTTTTGCGCAATATTGTCCGGAGTATTGACTAAAAATCGGTTTCAACTCAGCCTCTAAATCTGCAACCCACCTGAATAGCGACCATGAGAATTCGAATCGTATTGAACGCACTGCTCCTCGGTCTGATCGGCATGCCCTCCATCGTCTTGGCTGACCAGAAACCGAACATTGTCATCATCCTGACAGATGATCAGGGCTATGCGGACGTCAGCTACAATCCGCACTCCCCGCCAGAAGTCAGCACGCCGAATATTGATGCCCTGGCGCACTCGTCCATCATCTGTACTCAGGGCTATACCAGTGGACACGTGTGTTCACCCACTCGCGCGGGACTCATGACGGGCCGTTATCAGCAACGATTTGGGATCTATACAGCAGGGGAAGGAGGCTCAGGTGTCCCGCTTGATGAAGTGTTTATTCCTCAGCGGCTCAAACCAGCTGGTTATGTCTCGGGTGCATTGGGCAAGTGGCATCTCGGACTTACCGAAGAATATCACGCCATGAACCGAGGGTTCGATGAGTTCTATGGCTTCATGGGACGCGGTGCCCACCCCTACTTTGACCACTCTGATATGGACCACCCCATCTATCGGGGCCTCACACCGATTCAAGAAAAGGGCTACCTCACAACGCGAATCACGGAGGAAGCGGTCGATTTTATCAACCGGCATAAAGAGGATCCGTTTTTTCTCTATGTCGCTTACAACGCGGTGCATGCGCCACCGGAGGCACCTGAAAAAGACATCAAGAACGTGACTGGTGACGAAACACGTGACACCCTCATGGCTATGATCAAGCATCTCGACATGGGAGTCGGGGAGATTGTGAAGTCGCTTAAGGAGAACGACGTCTTTAACAACACGCTGCTGATCTTTCTCACTGACAACGGCGGTTCCAGCGCCATGCACGCCAAGAACACCCCGCTTCGCGGTTTCAAGCAAATGGACTACGAAGGCGGAATCCATGTTCCGTTCATTGTGTCCTGGCCGGCTCAATTAGAAGGCGGGAAAAAGTGTGATGTTCCTATGTGGTCAACGGATCTGTTCGCCACGGCTCTCGACGCGGCTGGGCTTCCGATGCCGAAGGAGAAGCCTCTAGACGGTAAAAGCATTCTGCCAGCGCTCAAAGGTGAAACCGATAGCCTACACGACGAACTGTATTGGAGCTCGGCGGGCGAGAAAGGCAAGTGGGCCGTTCGTTCAGGGAATTGGAAACTCGTTGCAGAGAAGAAACGCATCGAACTCTTCGATCTTGAAAAAGATCTCGGCGAAACCAACGACCTGGCTGCAAAACACCGGGAAGTGGTTTCTGAACTCACGGCCAAGTACAACGCATGGCTCGATGAAATGGCGGATCCGGTCAGCAAGCAGGAGAAACGCTGGAGTTCTGACGCTGGTACGCCAGCTAAAACAATGACGAAAGAAGAAAAGAAAGCGGAACGCGAAAAAAAGAAAGCCGAACGCATTAGAGCACGCGATGCAAAGTAACGACGAGAAGCTCCACCATGATCGCAATGCCTGACTCTCATTCGAACGCGATACACCACCCCATGCTGTTAACCAGAATTTTGACCATGAACACGTTTTTCTCCATCTCGACCTTCTGTCTGTTGGCACTGTTTGGCAACGTTGCTCGCGGGGAACGCCCTAACATCATCATGTTTTTGATCGACGATCAGAATCCATCGAGCATCGCCGCTTTTGGGGGTGATACCTACACGCCCAACCTCGACCGTATGGCAGAGGAGGGAATGAAATTCACTCGTGCCTATGTCAGCAGCTCAGTTTGTACGCCATCTCGATACAGCTTCCTGACCGGACGGTTTGCGGGCAACTCACACAGCAAACTTTACGCCGAAGCGGTCGGCGGCAAAGAGAATCAAGGCCTTCCCAATTTCAATGTTGCGCTGGAACGGGACAAAATGAACGTCGGAAATGTTCTCCGTGAAGCCGGTTATACCACCGGATTTGTTGGGAAATTCCACCTCGCTTCCAAACTGGATTTCCCGGAGTTTTACAAAGGTAAAGACCGGTGGATCGAGATCCCGAAAGATGCGAATCCTGGCTCTGAATCCTCCGCTCAGTTCGAGCATAACGAACGCTGGATGCGGCGTTACTTGAAAACGCTGGGTTTCTCCTGGGCGAAGAACGTCTATCCGGAAAATGTGCGCGCTCCCTATTCAATGCACAACCCAGAGTGGACGACGGTGGCAGCTCTGGAATTCATCGAAGAGAACAAGGATGGCCCCTTCTACCTTCACCTATGCAGCACCCTGCTGCATGGCCCGGATCGGTCCTGGCGAAAATCGATGGATCATCCGCTTGTCACTGGAGTCGGGGAGGTTGAAAGTCTTCCAGAGGTTATGACACCTCGCTCAGAGCTCCTAAAAACAATCACTGAAAGAGGCTTCAATCCCGACAGTCATGTGGCTGGTGAAGCGTGGATCGACGATTCGCTGGGGGCGATTTTCCGAAAGCTAAAGGAACTCGGTATCGATGATAACACGCTTGTGATTTTTGCTCCCGACCACGGTCGTGACGGCAAAGCGGCAGTCTTCTCACACGGTAGTTGTCAAGTTCCCATGATCATGCGTTGGCCAAAAGGAATTGCGGCGGGACAGGTATGTGACGAGCTCGTCCAAAATATCGACCTCGCGCCTACTTTTTTCGAACTTGGTAAAGCGAAGGTACCAGATGCTTATCAAATTGATGGCCAGAGTCTCACCCCTCTTTTAAGCAACGGAAGTCCGAGAGATTGGCGGGATCATCTTTATCTTGAAATGGGATCTGCTCGGGCAACTGTCACCAAAGATTGGTCTTACATTGCCGTGCGTTATACGAACGAACAGATCGCTGTCATAAAGAAAGCAGCGCCGCAAAATTTACCAAGAGCCATGGCCTACATCGGGCGGTTGGGCATCGGAGTTCGAGGAGCTGATCGGCCCGGTTTTTTTGACCAAGATCAACTCTACGACCTGAGGCGGGATCCCAAAGAAATGAAGAACCTGGCTTTGCACAAAAATCACTCCAATCACTTAAAAGAGATGCGCAAGCTCATGCAACGCGACCTCGAAGTAATTGGTCGTCCATTTGGCGAGTTCATTTCTGGGGGGAACGCCGCTGGTCCGGGTCAGATTGATAAGCAAATCGAAATCGTCAAGCAACTCGAGATTAAAGGCAAAACGGTAACGGTGCCAGCAGTTTTAAAGAACAGCCTGGGTGGGGCAGATGAACCAATTCCAGATAACAAAGCGATGAAGAAAGCAGAACGCGAAACGCGTCGAAAGGCTCGCCAAGATGCCAAGTCGAATGCTCAGAAAAACACGGATCAATGATCCGATGGAAAATTTTTGACGACTGTTTCTTCGGTATCGGGGAGACTGTGAGCCCGGTCAATCTGACGTAACAACCTGTCGGCAGATGAGTCTTAGAAAAAGAGTGTGGTTCACTCGCTTGTCAGTCTGCTGGAACGCTGATCACATATAATTTGAGGACAGGCGAAGCTCAGCGGTGCGGACGCAAACGGGATCGCCCGGCTTTCAGGTCTGCTCGATAAATGCCTCCAGTAGACCATATAGACGCAAGATCGTGTTCCAGTCGTTTCTACGCCTTGAAGATTGTTTCTACGCCTTGAAGAAACGCGTCGTCAGTCGCCGAAGCTGATGAGGTTTCGACGTCGGTGCTCGGACGCAAATAAGCTACGCTGGGACGGCGGACGAACTACCTTCAAAAATCACAAGCCCGCCCAATACTTTGTGGCGAGCAGTCAACAAGGATTCGGCATTGATGCCTCCAATAACGCAACACTTGATGAATGCGTCGCCACTGTTTGTCTTACTGTTTCTTGTCGGCGAAACGCAGGCGGCGGACATGCAGACCGTGGAGATCGCTCCCAACAACGAGGGGTTCGTGCTTTCTCCGTCCGGCGACCGCTATGTGCCGTGGGGCCACAACTACGCGTCAGTTGACATCCTGGAACGACTGGGCAAGGACCGCGTCCGTGTTGAACGGGAGTTTGCCGAGATGAAAGCCGCCGGCACGACCGTTGCTCGGATTCACCCCGAGATGCCGAGAATACTAACGGCTCCGGACAAAGCCGATCCGCAGGCGATCGAACAACTCAAAGAGCTCCTTTCGATCGCGGAAAATTCAGGGATCTATCTCAAAATCACTGGCCTCGCCTGCTACAAGATCGACAACCGTCTGGCTTGGTATGATTCAATGGATGAACAGGAGCGTTGGAAGACGCAGGCTTTTTTCTGGGAGACCATCGCGGAGACGTGTGCCGAGAGTCCGGCTGTTTTCGCTTACGATCTGGCCAACGAGCCTGCGGCATTCGGCAAACGCGCCGATGGGTGGTATACGGGCAGGATGGGCGACGTCGAATTCTGCCAGCGAATCAGTCTTGCTCCGGGCAATCGCACGGGTGACGATGTTTTTCGCGAGTGGACGAAACGCATGGTCGATTCCATCCGTCAGCATGATAAAAAACACTTGATCACAATGGGGATGCTCCCGTTTCCCGGCGCCTACAAAGCCGCTGCCGAACAGCTCGATTTTGTTTCGCCTCATCTGTATCCCAAGTCGGGTAAGGTTGATGACGAAATCAAATTCCTTCAAAAATTCGACTGGGGTAAACCAGTCGTGATTGGCGAAACCTTTCCGTTGAAGTGCGGTGCAGACGATGCGCGAGATTTCCTTCTCAAGAGTCGCGAGTACGCACACGGATGGATTGGACACTGGCCAGAGGAATCCCCGGCGGAGCTTGCTGAATTAAAAAAGAATGGTAAGGCCACGATCCAAAACGCAATCTGGCTATCCTGGGTAGACCTCTTCCGAGAGATCGGTCCACAAATGATTCGTGAAACCTCGAGATAGAGACGATCACCCACAGACGGAAATGACGCACTGCGGTGAGCCACGACCACTGGAGATTGAAACGCAAATCGCCTAAATTCGCATCTGCATATGAATTGCATATAAAGCGAACCGAAGAAGAAGTGGCAGTAGCGGGCAGTCTTCAGGCACCAGCAGCGGATTGGTAATCCGGTCGCGATCGAGTCTGCGATTGCCTGAGTATCCTGCCATCCTGTCCCACGCGATTTGTTGCGTTGCTATTCTGTTTCGGAACGCAATTGGTCTGATCTCAAGACATTGGTCTGATCTCAAGACATTGGTCTGATCTCAAGACGCAGTTTCAACACAAGCAGCATCTAAACAAGCAGTGCAAAACCCACCTCCCGGAATTCCAATGAAGTCTTCATTCGCCTCCCTGCTCTTACTTCTAGTCCTCGTCAGCTTTGTTCGGGCTGAGGAGGGGATGTACCCCATCAGTGAAATTGGTGGATTGGGATTGGCAGACAAGGGGCTAAAGCTGACGGTTGAAGACGTTTTCAACGCCGAGCAGACATGTCTTGTCGATGGTATTTGCAAGGTGAATGGCTGCACCGGATCCTTTGTTTCGCCTCGAGGCTTGATCATCACCAATCACCATTGTGCTTATCGTGCAATTCAGAGTTCGAGCTCCACGGGCAATGACTACTTACGCGACGGTTTTCAGGCGAAGAGTCTCAGTGATGAGATTCCCGCCCAGGGGTACACAGTTCGGATCACAGAGTCTTTTCGAGATGTTTCCGATGATGTGTTGTCCGCGATCACTCCCGGGATGAGTTTTACGGAGCGAACCAGGGCGATCGAACAACGCCAGAAAGTGATCGAAAAGAACGCCGAAAAAGAACACGAGGGTCAGCGGGCTGAAGTCGCAGAGATGTTTGCCGGCAGAACTTACGTGCTCTTTCTTTACACGTACATAAAAGATGTGCGATTGGTTTTTGCTCCACCAGCTTCTGTTGGCAATTTTGGCGGCGAAACGGATAACTGGGAGTGGCCACGTCACACCGGTGATTTCTCCTTCATGCGAGCTTATGTTGCTCCGAACGGTTCCACTGCCGAGTACTCAAAAGATAATGTGCCCTACCAGCCAAAACGCTTCATTCAGGTTGAACCGAAAGGCGTGGATGAAGGTGACTATGTGATGCTGATTGGCTACCCCGGTCGTACGGCCAGGCACAAAACAGCAAGCTTTTTGGATTACGAACAACGTATTCGATTGCCTTACGTGGTTAACCTTTACCAGTGGCAGATTGAACAGATGCAGCAAGCCGGCGAGAAGGATCGAGCTGTTGCACTTAAGCATTCATCACGCATGAAAAGTCTGGCAAACGTCGAGAAGCGCTCGCGTGGTCAGCTCAAGGGTCTGGTGCGAAAAGATATCGTAGCGACGAGGGCCGCTGCCGAGTCCAAATTACAAGCGTTCATCGACTCCGATGATAATCGTCGTGAGAAATATGGCACACTACTGAAGGAGATTGACGAAGTCTACGCCGAGATGGAGGCCAATCAGTTCGAGCTGGACATCCAGAATCTTCGTTCGGCCAGTCGGTTGATGTACTTTGCCTTCACCATTTACGACAGCGCGGTTGAACGGCAGAAAGCCGATGTGGAACGTGAGACGCCCTACATGGATAGGAATATCGATCTGACACGTCGCCGCCTCATGCTTGCCGTCGAAGATTATCATGCGGCGACGGATCGCAACATCCTGGAGGGGATGTTGACGCGTGTCAGATCTGCGGGTGACAAGACGAAGGATATCGTGGCGCAGTTGCCTGCTGAAGATTCACTTGCCGACTACTACGCCAAAACATCCGTTGGGGACCCTGACTTCGTTCAATCATGCTTTGATAAGACTCCTGAGCAGCTTGAGGCTATCGAAGATCCGGCACTCTCCACCATCATTCGGCTCTACCCAAAGTATCTTGAATTGAGAGAGCAATCTAAGTCGCGAGAGGGGAAACTCGACCAACTCTACGGCGACCTCGTCACTGTGAAGCAGGAGTATCTGAAGCAGGAATTTGTGCCCGACGCGAATGCGACACTCCGACTGACCTTTGGTCACGTCAAAGGCTATTCTCCCGAAGACGCGGTCTACAAGTCGCCAATTACAACCTTGGGCGGAGCGGTCGCGAAAGCAACGGGTGTAGAGCCTTTCGTTATGCCACAAACGATCATCGACAAACACGCCCAGCGAGATTTTGGCCAGTTCATGCATCCCACGCTGAAGGATGTGCCGACTGCGATTCTGTATGACACAGACACAACCGGAGGCAACTCAGGTAGCCCTATTCTGAATGGTGAAGGAGGACTGGTCGGCGTCAATTTCGACCGTGCGTTCGAGGCTACGATCAACGATTTTGCTTGGAACGAGTCTTATAGCCGATCGATTGGCGTCGATATTCGCTATGTGTTGTGGCTTACCGGGAACGTGTTCGGAGCGAACCACCTGTTGAGCGAAATGGGTGTGAAATGATGGCCGCGGAATAAAGGGTAGTCTTTGCATGGATCGGGAATGTTAATTCCTCGCAGCCGTCTCTAAAAACAGGGATGGCGACGTGGACAACCGCACCGAGGAGTGACGATCTGCCGGCCCCGACGCGTTCGACAAGCAAAGAATGCGCCAGCATATTCTCGAACGGACGCACGGGTTTGCGGAGATCACAAAATAAGGACATCGCTCGGCCGCCGAATACGATGAATCGTTGTTTCCGAGTTCCTGCGTTTTGTCGGGTTTATCCGATGGCGTAAACCGATAATCGAACGCCGAGGTCATCGCTGTTTTCATGACGGAATTCGGCCATCAGGATGGTTGAAATGTCGTCTGCGATTTGGATAATCCACGGCGTTTAACACCGATGCGTTGCGTCGCGAGAGCTTGCTGAGTCAACTCGACATTGGAATCAAAAAATGGATGAAGAATTAATATTGGATGCTCAGCGTGGTTGGGGAGCCGGTATTGTGAAGATAGGTGAGGTCTTTCTTGACAAAGGCGATTACCGCGCTGCTGCCGAAGAGCACATTTCCCAGTTTTACAATTATCAAGAAGGGATCGTGCTATTTAAGCCAACCCTCGTTTCCGAACGCCAATTTAGGGTGAGTTTCGAAGGAGCTCTGTCCTATTTTGTAGGTGGAAACGTCGATTACCCAGAGGACGGTGGATTTGCAATCAGGCCTTGGTCAGCGGTTCGCTGGGAAAACATTGGAACCAAGATCATTGGGAATATGGCGGTCGCGATGGGAAACTATTTCTTCACTCCCGTCGATGGCAGTGGTGATGTAAAGGTCGAGTACTCGTTCGGATATACGACGAATGCTGAGGGACAGCTGAAAATCATTCTCCATGATTCTCACTTGCCGTTCACTCGCGATACATAGCAAACGGTTCAAGCACCGTTGAGCTTCGGTTCACGCGCGAGTACTGACGCCGGCCTTTGGTTCAAGGTGGAACCACGGCGTTTCTCGCCGCCGTGAACCGAATGCCCGCCTTTGCCATTCTTGCGGATGAACGAATGGCCGGGGTGCTTTCCCGAACTTACAGGACCCTTTGGCGTCGCGAAAAAGTCTTGCCATGGACTGTCGATAGGGAGCGGCATTCGCCTGTGAGGTAACGGATCACGTGTTTGGGCGTGACGTCATGCCGGGCTTATTTAGCAGTGCCGCGCAGTGCTTTCGCATCTTGGATCTACTGCCAGTCCTCGATATGGGACCGCGATGCCAACAGGATCGGGGGGCGTACAGCACAACACTCACACAAGTCGCACGTTCTTTGGACCTCGCAGTTATCTTCCGCCGTCAAGGCGTTCCAATCCAGATCAGGATCATTTGTGATGCGTCTAAAACAAGTGAATTGTTCAGCGGCTTCATTGATCATTAAGGTGGAGGATTTCGCTTTCCAGTAAGTCCATCGATACTGGAAAACTGCGGGTGATGACCGGGGCTCCTTGATCGAAAAGTACATATGTCGGACACACCGTTCCTCCGAGTTGTGCAACCATCTGGGCGTTGGCATTGAAGTCGACTCGGATGACATCCACGCTGCCCACCAACGCTTCGCGCAAGCGGACGGCTTCACTTTTTGTTTGGGCACATCGCGGGCAATTAAAATCGACACCAAACTCCACCAAGACCGGTGATTCACTGCCCTGAAGGTAGGTATTGAGTTGGCTTCCGCGGACAACTGGGAGGCTGCGTTCGATTGTATCCATGGCTGTTGTTTCGCCATGGTTGCCACTGCATCCAACAGTTGCGGTCAATAACCAAATCAAGAGCGAAAAAAAGACTCCCAGGCTGGTCACTGTCGGTCTGTTCGATATCTCTGTTACAACCATTTGGTAAAACCCTCATTCATTGCTTTTTCGATAACGGTTGCCGGACCATTCTCACGCTTCAGAGAAAGCGGCAAGAACAGCCTCTAGTTTGATATTCCACTGCTGGAATGGATCATCAAGGTCTTTCCATGCCTCGATTCCCATAGACATCTCTTCATGGTGAGTAGGCATGCTGTACCTAAAGCTTTTCAAAACTGCATGGTCGGTTGCTGGCGAGAATTGGCTCCATCAAGCTGGACAACTTCGTTTTCTGGATGGTGGTCAGCTTGCATATTGGGTGTCCTTCAGCTTCGCAATCATTGGCTCACGTAATTCGATGGCTCGGGATCTTGCAACAAACTTCGAGAAAGGTTTGCTGCCGTTTGCATGATCGTGGTGTAACGGTGTTGTGATTCACAGCTTCCGACTTCCTGAGCAAATATCAAATTTGGACCTGTCTATGATGGGGCATCACTTTTGGTAAGCGAAGTTCACAGCAGCCACCTGCTTGCCCAGCCCAGTGCCCGAAAGAACAACATCACGATGCCCATCTGACGCCGGGACCCTGCACGTCGCTTGAATCATTTCGTCCCGGGAATTGGTTCCTTTTCACAGCAGCCGCACAAATATCCGAAACGACGATTGAGTAGGTGGGCGCCGACTAACACGATTCCACCAATCGGTGTCAGCCATGGAGCGATACGACTGACCAGCCCGATCGACGCTGAAAAGGGGGCAGAAATCGTGATCGGTGAAAGAGAGGCGATCGAACGATCCCCCGATTCAATCGATGAACTCTCATTGCCACAATGAGTGCACGAAGCGTCGGTGCAGCCTTCGTCGGTGCAGCCTTCAGAGTCGACCGGCGAAGCCACAGGGGCGAAAGCATCGGCAGCGGCCGAACTGACTGACGTTGCATCAGATTCACAAGCCACGCAGCACTCGCCGGCATACCCGAAGGCAGCGATCGAAATCATCACCAAGCCAATACTACCCACGATGATCGGAGTGCATCGCCCATGCTTCAGAAGTCCGGGGCCGAAAGCGGCCAAAGCAATAATGAAACAGCCGACTGCCATCCATTTGTGAAAAGCGTCTTCGGCCAAGAAGTTTAGTCCCAGCGAGGGTAAATAGGCGATTACAAACGGCATCGCGGCGCAGTGAATCGCACACCCAACCGACGCGACCATCCCGACAAGATCACTCCAGCCAGACCAGTTGGATTCAGAAGGTGACCGCGCGGCGTTTTCCGAGAGGGAGTCAATCACTGACGATTTATCACTCATGCGATAGCTCCGTTGATTCATCTTCGTCGAGCTCCAGCTCAATCAGCGGAAATGGGTCATCAAAGCTTGCCCACGCCTCGGAGCCAGCTGCGAACTCCGTATCGGTAACCAAGCACTGATCGAGGGATTGGACGATGCGGTCTTGATCCATGCCGTGGCCGATGAACACCAACTCTTGGTGACGGTCGCCATGAGGCTCCGTGAGCTTTGCTGCGATTTCGGCAACCGATTCCTCGTCGTCAGGCCACTGATCGTCGGGCGCGGCCGCCCACCAAAAGCTGGCGGGATCCATGCGGATCGAACAACCGGCCTGGGACCAGTCATAAGCCCAATCGTTTCGCGATGCGATCCACATCAAGCCTTTGCTTCGCAAAACACCATCCATCGCTTGGCTTTCTCCAAAGCCCCCGTTGATGGTGTCGGAAAGCCGCTGAGCGTGGAATGGCCGGTCACGCCGATAAACAAAATGGCTGATGCCGTACTCTTCGGTCTCGGTCTGTTCCTGGCCACGCGGAACCTCCAGCCAACCCGGTGTAGATTCCGCCTCGCCCAGTTCGAAACGACCAGTTCCCATGACTTCTTCCAGCGGAACGCAGCTTTCGCGGGAATGTAAAATCTTCGCGTTGGGATTGAGCCGACAAATGACTTGCTCGAGTTGCTCCAGCTCGAAAGGAGTTGTCAGATCGATCTTGTTAACGATGATCACATTTGCAAACTCGATTTGATCGACAAGCAGATCGACAATGTTGCGATGATCATCCTCGCTTACGCCGAGCTGTCGGTCGGTAAGATCGTCCCACGAGCCGAAGTCCTTGAAGAAGCTGCCTGCATCAACAACGGTGACCATCGTGTCTAACTCTGCAACATTGGACAGGCTGTTTCCTTCCTCATCCTCGAACGTAAACGTTTCGGCGACCGGCATCGGTTCGCTAATTCCCGTCGATTCGATGAGTAAGTAGTTGAAACGCCCTTCTTTGGCGAGCTTGGCCACTTCGATAAGCAAGTCTTCTCGGAGCGTGCAGCAGATACATCCGTTGCTCATCTCCACCAACTGCTCGTCAGTCCTAGAGAGATTTGCACCCCCATCACGAACTAACGCCGCGTCGATATTTACCTCGCTCATGTCATTGACGATCACGGCGACACGCAAGCCCTTTCGGTTTGCAAGAACGTGGTTTAGGAGAGTTGTTTTGCCCGCACCAAGAAAGCCGGATAGGACGGTGACGGGAAGACGCGGGGACCGATCTGGCGAATACATTTTCCTTGAGCTACCGATAGGGGTTTGCGAGTAACTGGCCGCTGATGTGCAAAGCTCTCAATCCGGCGATGTCACGATTTTCATCCTGAACTTCATCTTCTCTTCTCGTTTAAAAAACACCGCAAAGCTCGAGCCATGGTGCGGATGTTGTCAGCCCCATTCGGGGGAATTTAGCTGTCCCAGGATCAATTGCACTGGGTTTCTTACCTGCCTGCGGGATTCAGGCGGGCCTGGGGCAATCGAGCCACCCAGGTGGATGTCCTCGACTTTTGGCACAGCTGAAACAATGGTTGCGTCGAAGATTACCAGATGCAATGCAATTGCAAAAGCACAAGTGTTGCATTATTATCCAGCGAAGTGGAAAATCATGGTCGAGGTGCGCAAGAGCCGGCGCTACGACTGCCGAAAGCCACCTGTGCTGGTAAAATGGTGTGCGGCGGTTTGCTGATCGCGCGGTGGTTGCCCCAGTCCTTTCGACAAGGATCATCGGCGATACGGCGAACCGCGACGAAAGCTACAAAACTACCAGTGGGCTCTGCCTACAACGGTTCATACAAAACAGATTCGCTTCGTTCGTAACCTCTAACACTGAAAACAATTTTATGCGTTCGCTTCTTCATCTCTCAATGTCTGGTCTTGTTGCCCTTTTGTTGGTTGCCGCGACCGGCTGCAATGATCCGGGAAATGCGCCGGCAACCAATTCAGACGCGTCCAACCACAGCGATGATCACGAGCACGGTGACCATGATCATGACGGTCACAATCATGACGATGGAGACCACGGCGACCATGCTCATAGTGACGAGCATCAACATCCGGAAACTTACGATGAGGCAGTGGCCGATTTGTTGGTAGTACACGAAGCGATCGCTGATGCTTTTGCGGCGGACAAGGCGGACGACGCCCACGGTCCGCTTCACGATGTCGGTCACATGCTGGAGGTCACTGAAACCCTCGTCGAGCAATCCGACATGGATGCCGACATCAAAGAGAAGCTGCACGAAGCGATTGAGCAACTGTTTGCATCCTATGGCGCGATCGATGACAAGATGCACGACGCGGAGGAGGGCAAAGATTATTCCGAAGTGTCCGAGCAGATTGCGAATTCGATCAGCACGCTGAAGGCACAGACAAAAACCTCGAAGGAATAGCGACCTATGTCGACCAGCAAGCATCTCGGACTGCTAGCCTTATTTGGGGCGGTCGCCCTTGGTTGCGATCTCAGGCAGGCCCCCACGCCCCTCGACGGGCCGTCATTGGACGGCGGGAAGTACATCCTGACTTCGGAGCCCGCCGACCCACAGACACCGACTGAAGTCAAGAATTCGATCACTGAAGGCACCTCGATTGCAGTTGCCGGAAGAATTGATGCCGGCGACATCGAGCCGTTTCAGGATGGAGTCGCCGCGTTCATGATCTCGCAGTTGCCAGACGCCTCCCACGGCGGCGCCGACCATGCCGACGATTGTCCGTTCTGCGCACGCAAGCTAAGGAATGCTCCCAAGGCAGTTGTCCGCCTTTTAGACGAGAATGGCGAGTTGATCCAAGCCGACGCCCGGCAGTTGCTTGGATTAAGCAAAGGTGACGTGGTCGTCGTTCAAGGATTGGCCACCTATATGGAATCGGTCAACACCGTGCAGATCGACGCCGAGGGCATCTTTATCCGCTGAAAAACGTGTGCTCATATTCTGGGTGGCAGGGTTAGTGCTGGCCCTACAGGCCACTTGCCTTGGTCCATTTTGATGGAACATGGAGCGGGCCCCCACCATGACCACCATGAAACGGCTTCCTGCCAGCCTCGAAGAAATCACCACTCCACTCCATGCTGACTCCACCAAAGTTCAGCAGCAGAGGGAGGTGGGTCTTCGAGGCGAGTTCTTGATTTGGTTGATCGACTTAAACGCTGCCGTTAATGGTCAAATCGAAGAAGGAAAGAAAGAAAGGAGGTTTCTGAGTCTCCTTTGAGCTATCCATTTTCTCATTCCCATTGCTCTGTTTTTATGATGTAACGGCGATCTTTTCAGTTCTTTGCTCGCCAGTGTTGTGGGCTGTCTAAATCTATCAAGCTGTTTCGCCACGAAATCCTTGGTACACGACGTAATCATCATTCTCGTGGAGTTTTCGGAGGCTGCCTCTGGGAGTTAGCCTTCTAACCTGCGTCGTCTTTCCGTCACGATGTGACCTTCTAGCCAACTACGCGGCGATCGTTTCATTTCTGCCTTTTTCATTCGCCAACCTTGGCAAATCGGCAGTGGCGAAAGTGTGTCACAATGGAGAAGGCAGGATGGAAGGGGTGTCCACCAATCTCTAGTGACAAATGTCGCACTAACCCTGTTGCAAGTGCCCAGCGTTTTTGAAGAAAGTGGCGGCAACTTCAGGCTTGATTGTGTTTTGTTGGGTCGCCGGAAGCCTTTTGTACCGAAAGACATCCGGCTCGCGATCGACTAAAATCGGCGTGGGTGGTCTGGGGGCGACCGCCTAGCAGTGTTTTTGAAAGACAAATGAGAGGTCCCGCATTATGAAACGCCGTGAGATTCTTAAGTCGGCTGGCTGTGTGCTGTTCCTGCCGGCATTGGAGAGCTTTGGGCAGGATCGTTCCACCCCGGAACAAGCTGAGGCGAAACGGCTTTTCTGTGTCAGCATGGGCTACGGTTTTTTCACGGACGTGCTGCCGCAAACCGATGGTGCAGACTACACATTCAGCGCACATATGGAGCCTTTGAAGAAGCACAGAGACCATTTTACGCTCTACTCGAAAATGAAGTTTGGTGGCGATCACGTCCGTGATCACAAGTGCTTTGTCGGAAACACCACGACGAACCCGGACTCACTTGACCAGATCGTTGCGGACCATATTGGGCATTTGACCCGTGTTCGAAATGTCGTCACTTTCATCAGCCACGCCCATCACCATATCGTTGCATCGTGGCGGAACAGGCTGCCGGTCATGCCGATTCAATCGACACGAGTTTTGTTTGAGACGCTCTTCGCCAAGACCGATCCGAAAACGCAGGAGCGACTTTTGGCTCACAAGAGAAGCGTTCTTGACGGTTCTCTTGAAGAGGCAAAATCGTTGATGGCGCGGGTGTCGGGCCAAGATCGCCAGCGATTGGAGGAATACTTTGCTGCGTTGCGTGAATCGGAGCAGGAGCTAAACAAATCGATCGAGTGGCTCAGTAATCCTCGCCAAGACGTCGAGTTTCCCGTCGCACCTAAATTTGAGAACAACTTTCTTGCTACTGATGTTGATAAGAAACGGTTCTTAGAAAACCCACGTCAAATTCAACGCGGTATTGCATTTGACATGATCTACAAGGCCTTCCGGTTCGACATCACGCGGGTGGCCAATTTCTATATGACGGGACTCGACAACGATCATCACATTACAACCCACAACGTGCCGAAAGCCGAGGGAGCACGCACCAGCTTGGCGAAGTATGACTCGTCGTTCTTTTCACTCCTGTCCAATTTCTACGACAAACTCGCCAATACAAAAATTGAGTCGGGTAGAACGCTGATGGATGAGACGGTGACGGTTGCTACTGGAAACAACAGTGTGAGTCAGAGAATGGGACCTCATAATGGGAACGAAATCCCCGTGTTCGTTGCGGGGGGGCAGTTTGCCAATCATGGCGGCCATGTCATTCGCAAAGGTGAGACGACCTGTGATATTTACTTGTCGATTTTGCAGAAATTCGGCATTGAGCGAGACCAGTTCGGCAACAGTCGCAAGATCATCCAGTTGTGAACCTATGTTGAATTCCAGAATCGCGAAGATGCTCATTCTTGTCTCGCTGATTGTCAGCGGTCGTGCATTAAGTTGCAGTGCGGATGATCGTGAGCAAGCACAGGAATTCTTCCGCTCATTTTGTATTTCCTGCCATGGTATGGAAACAGCAGAAGCCAGTCTGCGTCTCGACCAGATGGACACGCAAAAATGGAACGATCCGGTTCTGTTGGATGATATTTACGGGGCGATTGAATCAGGCGAGATGCCCCCGGAAGATGCGGCAAAGCATCCCAAGCCAAGCCAGGCCTTGGCACAGCAGAAGGTCTTACGCAATCAACTGCAATTGCTTGCGGAAAAACAAGAGCCGGGAATACTAAAGCGGTTAAGCCGAGTCGAATATCAAAACACAATCAACGATGTCTTTGGTACAGGGCTCACGCTGCTCGATCGACTGCCACTCGACAACATCGACGCTGGTTTTAATAACAACGCGGACAACCTGCACATGTCGGTTGTCGATATGGAGACCTATTTCAACGTTGCAAACTGGATCGCCGAGAGTGTCGTCGGCAACAAGCCTGATCCACGTGTCATTGTCTACTCAACGAAAAACACAGACATTGATTCGCTCAGCCATAAAGACGACACCAATGGGTTTGCCCCGTCCCTCGAAAGGGAATCGCGGCCGTTGGTTTTTGCCTCTCCAGCAACGCAGATAAAAATCAATCCATCGGTCCCGACGAACGGTGTCTACAGGATTGTTCCACAAGGGTTTTATATCACCGCCCAGTTGGTCCCCGGCAGTCGTGCAGACGAAACGTTGCCGGTCGTCACGGACGTCGTCGATAGCAAACTCGACGATCCGTCCTCCGCAGGCCATTCGATGAGCTACTTCCTGCGAAAGAACGCCGGCGTGGGACAAAGCATCGTGACAGTGATCCCCAAAAACGCTGCTTGGCAAGAATTTGATCCCAGTGCAGGATTCACGACACAGTTATCGTCCGATGACACAATCGTTCTGAGATGCAACTCGGTCACTAGAGGCGGCGCTCAGCGGATGTTCTGCATTGAGCAAGCGACCATCACCGGGCCAGTGTACGAGTCGTGGCCACCGAAGACTTCCTTCTACACAACCTACTGCCAAGACATTGATGCGTCTGCAGGGTATGAAGCATGTCGCGCCATCCTCAAGCGGCTTGCACAGAAACTATTTCGCCGCCCCATGTCTGACGCCGAAATGCAGCAGGTCGCTACCTACGCTAGAGAAGAGTTCGCCTTGGGCGGAAACATCTACGCCGGATTGCAAGCAGGCATTCGCGGAATGTTATGTTCGCCAAACTTTCTCTACAAGCAGGAGGGCACGGCGGGGTCTCTCGATGACTATGCGATTGCTGCACGGATGTCTTATTTTCTCTGGAACTCTTTGCCCGATCAAACGCTCTTTGAATTGGCGAAGCAGGGAAAACTGCAGGATTCCAAAGTTCGGCGTGAGCAAACGCTCCGCATGCTGCAGGACGCAAGAGCCGATCGGTTTGCGAACGACTATGTTTATCAATGGCTTGATCTTGAAAAACTTAAGATCATCGAACCGGACGTAAACCTCTTCACTGTTGAGGAATTTGACCTTGTTCGAGAGCAGATCAAAGATGAGCCGGTGGAGTTTTTCAAAGAAGTGCTGGAAAATAACCTGAGCCTGCTGAATTTCATCGATTCCGATTTTGTAATGATCACGCCGGAGCTGAATTACATCTATCGGATCGAAGGGCACCCGGTCGCAAAGCCGAGCGCGAGACCCGGGGCAAGTAAAGTGTCACCGACCGACTACAGGCCCAAGGAAATTACATCGGAATTTGCCAAAGTGATGTTGGGTGAGAATGAGCGATATCGGGGAGGCCTTCTTTCACAAGCCGGCTTCATGCTGATGACGACCAATAATGGGGAATACACCAATCCGTTTTATCGCGGTGCTTGGGTACTGAAAAGCTTCTACGGTGATCATTTGGAGACTCCGGCCGACCTTGAAATCGCCGCGCTTAGTCCACCTACGACAACAGAGACGATCAAGCAGACGATCGATGCTCACCGCGAGAGTGCCAGTTGTAACAGTTGCCACAGGAAGATGGATCCCCTCGGGATTGCCTTGGAGAACTTTGATGTCATTGGACGCTGGCGGGACCAGTACGCTGACGTGAGCAACTATATCGGCAACCGCAAGGACAATAACAAGAAGGCAGGCCGCTTTCCTGTGGATACAAGAACTGTTCATATGGATGGCCGCCCATTCGAAGGGCCACGGGGTCTGAAGAACATTCTCCTGGAAGACAGCGGAAAATTTTCGCGAGCATTCGTGGAGAACCTGCTTTCCTATGCAATGGCACGACAGCTCACTTTTCGCGATCGCGAAAACCTTAACTTGCTGTACGAGCAGTCCGCTGCTAGTGATTTTGGACTGCGCGACATTCTGTTGGCGATCGTGTCGTCAGACGATTTCACCAGAAGATGATGAGTTGCGGTTAAAACCGAATGAGAGAAGGAATGCCCGTGGAATTTGACCGGTCATTCCCCGTCCCTCACTTACTCTCAACAGAACCCGCTACCATTGCACCCCATTTCTCCAGAAACGCCTTAAAAGGTAATCGGAAATCAAAGGGCAGTGCGTGGAAAGACGTTCGACGAATCTGGAGTTTGGTGACTGGGAATCTGAATGCACAGGCACGCTCCCGTTGAAGGCAAACTCGGTCAAGACAAGCTTGGTCAATCCGGGCTTGGTCAGACCGACTTGAAACGCACTGCGAAAACCATCAGGTCAACGCAAGGTGCAATCTCCTTTCTTGATCTGCCACAGTTCCTGAGATGGACGCGTTGCACAAGCTCGCCTCCATCACGCATTGAAAACGTTTTCGATTTGAGCAAGGGCGGTAAACTCGCTACGCTACCAGTGCGATAGGTCCTTGGGGCAGGTTTGGTTCGTTGCCGCATGGTCTCCGTGTTTGCCAGTTGGCATGATTCGTTCATTCTTATCGAGTGATTATTCAAATGCAGCGTGTAATTCGTGTGCTTCGATCGCGGGCATTCGTGTTGTGCTTGATCGGCCTCGTGCTTGGTGGCTTTGCCCTGCGTTATGTCAGTCGTGTGGGGTTCGTCTCGGACCTCGGCTCAGGTGGCAAGGTGAGTGTGCGATTTACTGCTCCGTCGCCTTGGTTTTCCGGTACGAAAGCCTTTGTTCAGTTTGATTCTTCCGAAACAATGCGAAGTCCCGGAGTCATCTGTGGAACGACAACCTTTTACCGGGACAACGTCCCGGTCCATAAAGGCGTGTCTGTAATCTTCGATGCGCGGCCAGGGCAAGAAACCACGGTCGGCGAGTTTCTAAAGGAATTCGAGCGGAGAATTGACCGCGATGATTTTCCCATTCCCGTTTTAGAGCATGGTGACCCGAGCACCGTGATCGGAGGGAACTTTCCAGAATCTCAACGGACTTATTTCACCCCTGACTGGAAGCTGTTCACGCTCCAGCAATCTAGATTCTGGATTCCGGGCATCTGAAAGATGGGAAGGTTCGATGCCTCCTCACTCGAAATGCCAGCGTGCACAGGACCGCAGGGAGGCAGGGACGCAGTGCCACTGGGAGTCTGGGCCACTGGGAGTCTGGGCCACTGGGAGTCTGGGCCACTGGGAGTCTGGGCCACTGGTACGGTGGCGATTGGTCCCAATGGGGATGCATTTGTCTTTTCTGCGTTTTGCCCCTGTTCGCATAATGAAAGGGAGGTTTACTTTGGCGCCGGGGCAGAACATCGGGAGCAAGGCCTGAAAAGGAAAGTGAAAACGTGAATGCGGTTCGGCGAAGCTTTGGAAGGCTGACGCTCCCTGCACGATTGCCAGAATCGAGATGTAATCACGCACGGCCATCGCAACAGGCTGACACAAGAGCGAGCAAAGATGCGACCGATGGTCATCAAGACTCAGAGTCTTTACACGTTGCTTTCGCTTGTTCTTCAATTGCGTTTAGGTTCGCAAGACGCCCGCCAACAAGCGAACTCCGGTTCTCTAGTGAATGCCGGTTCTCAAGCAGTTCGAACAAAACGCAGGAAAACCTCAAACTTCGATCAGTACTTCGGGAAAATGTCCGGAGTTGGAAAGCGTTCCTCAGCGGAAGATGATTGAAGGTATTCCTCACGGGGTAAATTGACTTTGGGCCATTCGGCGGGGCGAACACGAACGACTCGCCCGGGACGGACACCTTCGATGATGAGATCCGTTTCAACGCGAATCTTGATACCACTGCTGCCAATGGGTGGTTCACCATCTACTTTCACGATTTCAAGGATCGGCCCTTGGCATGCCATGTGCGCGGGCCCATAAGCACCATGCGTGTGCTTCAGTGTGCTCTCGACTGAGTTCACTAGTGCATGGTTTCCCTTTATGAAGTCAGCGTAAAGCGATTGATCCATGCCACCGAACAAGGTTGCAGTGATTGTGGCGTGTCCGAATTTTCCATACTCGACAGAATCGACCCAGGCGGGCATCCAACGACTGCGAATGAATGCCTGATGCGTTTCGTTTTGATTCTCGGTGGCACGTTGCAATGCAAGCTCATCCAACCAGATGTCAGAAATGTGGAAGCGGGTAAACACCCCGTTTGGAGTGGGCTTCCATGTGATTCCGAGCCAGACCTCTTGTTGATCGAGGGATTGTTTTCCACTGGCGGGCCAGCTTTCCTCAGCAATCAGGTCCTTGATGCCGAGACGCTCTCGGCCACGCCAAATCCGGGTGGCCGCATCAAAGGTCAGCGTTTCCTCGCTAGCTTGTGAGTCTCCACCACCCTGCACGTCGCGGGTGGCGATGATAGTTCCTTGATTGTTTTGGATATCCAGCTCATTGAGTTTCCAAATCTTGCCTTCACGTCGGCAGTAGCTAGGTTCGTCTTCGAGTAAAAGAACATGATTTTCGGCCGGAAAAATTCCTGCTCCACGATTGTGGTTTGCATCCTTTTCTTTGTTGTTGGTTGGCAAAACTGGCACGACAGATCGGTCAGGGTCGGGTGGCAAAAAGGCTCGTAGGTGTAAGACAGTGCCGAGCGGGATGTCCCGAAGATCTGCTGGTGCTCCGTGATAGCGGATCACGCCGTAAGGCAGCATGGCGAAGGGGTGCGGGTCATTGCGAAAAAACATTCCATTCCCTTGCACGCGGATGCTGCCACGCCGATTCGCATGATCCACGAACACCAATTCCCCACGATACGAATGCGCTTTTTCCAGTGGGGGGAATTCCCCGGGTCGAGGGCGAATGAATTCAGCTTCGGATTCGATGTTGCTCGTTCCCTGGTCCTGGCCACAAGCAATCGCAGGGTGAAGCAGCGATCCGAGCAATAGAAACATCTGCACCCAAAGCAATAGAACCAGGAAACGCATGCGATCGCAGACGGCTAATTTGCCTGTTATGCGTGATGGAATCATACTTCGATTGCCTTGTTGCTATCACCGAAGGAGTCGATTTCAATACCCATGCGCTGAGCCATCAAGAGCAACAGATTGCTCATGTGGGCGTCTGTATTGGCAGGGCGACTGCAGAGCCCATAGTGCTCACCAGGTTTATCGAGTTGGTATCCGCTGAAGTGCCCCTGGTTGAAGTCGAGATGGTTACCGTGATTCAGGCCGAGGTCGGCCCCACCGGCAAGGACCAGCGGGAGGTTCGCATTTCCATGGCTGTGGCCATACGACATGCCGCTCCCAAAGAGCGACATGGTCGATCCCAATAGCGGCTTACCATGAACGTCCTTTGTCTCCTCAAGCCGCGAAAGAAAATAACCAAATTGTTCAATCGCGAAGGTGTCGTAATTAGTTAACTTTTCCATGTAACCTGGATCGCCACCATGATGACTGAGCTGATGCCGCGACTCAGTGATTCCGATTTCGGGAATCGCAATCGCCTGACCCTCGCCTCCCAAGCTGAAGGTGGCAACGCGCGTTAGATCGGTTTGAAACGCAAGCACCATTAGATCGTAGACGGTACGGAAATAGTCGCCTGCTTGGGTTTCAGGAATGTTGCGATTCGTTCGTTTGCGATCGGATTCAGAGATTTCAGGCAAAGGGGTGTCAAGCCAGGCGTCCGCCCGCCGCGTACGAATCTCTGCCTCACGAACGGAGGTGAGATATTGATCAAGCCGTCCTTTGTCAGCCGCCCCGATCTTTTGCTCGAGCTGCCGAACTTCGGCAAGGTTGTCATCGAGGACGCTGGCTTTGCGACGCAGAGCCCTCCGCTGGGCAGCGATGCCACCCTTGGGTTCCTCGAACAACGCCGCGAAAATCTGGCTGCAACGACGCAACGCGGGAAGCTGAACCCCATCCGCTGTCCAAG
Source organism: Rubripirellula sp. (assembly GCA_049602075.1). GTDB lineage: Bacteria > Planctomycetota > Planctomycetia > Pirellulales > Pirellulaceae > Rubripirellula. The sequence goes on along the minus strand of JBMYRF010000016.1, from coordinate 7,404 downwards.
CCAAGGAACCCTGCGTGATGGCAATCTCGATCGAGGGATAGCGAGTAAATTGCGCGGTGGCTTCGGCCATCTTTTGGTCGACGGAAATCGAATTGCGTTCCGATGCGCCGATCTTTCCACCAGTCAGCCAGATATCAATGCAGTTGTGGTGGTGTCCCAGACTTCCCGGATGATGCAAGCCGCTGATCGGCGTGATGACTTGCCGGTATTTTTCTAAAGGCTTGAGCGATCGGGAAAACTGGTAATCCTTGCCGGGCGATGTGATTTGATAATTCAGCGAATGAACGCCGTTGGCAAGATAGACGAATGCACTGCGTCGAGGTGTTGCGTTTGTTTCCGCGGCTCGAAGGGGGATCATGCACTCGAGCATTGGCAGGGAGATGCAAGTTCCCAAAGCGCGAAGAGCATGCCTTCGGTCAATCAGCCAAGATTGCGAAAGAAAGTTACTCATGGTTTAGCCTTCTTAAAGGGAGGTTCTTGTGCAGGGTCGGGCGCGTTGGTCATTCGTCGTTAGTGAACCTTGATGATTCATCTCTTTCGGATCAATTCCGAGAGAGCCACCGCGCGGACGATATCCTTTACCCGATACCCGTTTTCCTTCGCTGTCTCTTCAATTAATCGGAGATCGTCTTCATCATCAACCGTGAGCACTCGGCGGAGCGCGTAAGTGCAGAGGTGTTCTATAAAAGCACGCGCAATCTGATCGCGATCCTCTAGCAGTCGCTGCTTGAATTCGACTGAATCAGCAAAGGACCGACCGTCGGGCAGGACACCGGAGGCATCCACGAAGGGATCTTTCCCTACTCCCGTCGTAACTCGTTCGTGCGTGCGATATTGACCGATCGCGTCGTACTGATCAAATGCGATGCCGAGTGGGTCAATGTTGCGATGGCAGGCAGCGCAGTTCGCATCTCCGGCATGGGCTGCGATTCTTTCGCGTATGGTGATCTTGGTTCCCTGCGGTGGCACGGGCTCGATTGGATCAACGTTTGCGGGAGGTGGCGGTGGACTTCTGTTGAAAATCGTTTCACTAATCCAGACGCCACGGTGTACCGGGCGATGGCGTGTTCCATCGGAGGTCAGTCCCAGCACAGCACCCATCGTAAGCAGTCCGCCCCGGTGGTTCTCGGGTTGGAGCGAAATGCGTTGGAAGCCGTCCACATTTGGTTCAGGTAATCCGTAGAAATCGCACAGGCGAGCATTGGCCATCGTCCAGTCGGAATCAAGCAATGCTTCGATCGGTAGGTTTTTCACGAACAGCTCACGAACAAACTCGACTGGCTCGGTTCGCATGCTAGTTTCCAACCAGTCGTCGTAACCGGGATAGAGTTTTTTGTCTGGCGGAAACATGCCTACGCGGTGTAACTGCAACCACTGGCGGGCAAAGTCGCCAATGAATCGGTTGATACGATTGTCCGCTAACATCCGATCCACTTGCTGAGTCAGGCCGTCGCCGTTGAGGGAGGCATCTTGGGCCGAAGCAAACAGGCCATCATCCGGCATCGAACTCCAGAGAAAGTAGGAGAGTCTCGAGGCAAGTTCCCACTCGGTAAGGTGTTCGCGGGCCTGCGGCTCACCTTCAACTAAATAAATGAAGTTTCTTGAGGTCAGCACACCCAGCAGCGCAATTCGATAGGCGTTGCTTACTGTTTCACCAGCGTTCCGTTCTGCCTTAAAGGACTGCAGATAGCGTTGCAGCTCTTGCTGGTTTACCGGTCGTCGCCATGCCCGCAGCGCAAAGCGTTGCAGATACTGGCCAACTTCCGCAGGCGTTGCATTCTCGGGCGGTACCACCCCTGTTCGCCGAGATGCTTCTGCCTCTGTTGTCAACGGCCCTTCCCACTCGATCCAATCGAGCAGCACTGTGGAAAAGATTCCGTTCCCTTCATCATCAAACATCTGCGGAGCATTTGGGTTCAGCAGCAGGGTCTCGCTACTGTGCGTGAAGACATAGCTTCGGCTGGCGATCGCGTTGCGAAAGGCGGCTCCCCCTCTCCTGTCCACACCATCCGTCGCGACCACACAGAAATGCAGGTTCGTCGGCATTTCAAGAAACACGTCGAACTCATAAACCTGTGGATTGTCTTCTGGTGCCGTGATGTCGAATTCAATGAGACCATCAACGGTTTCCTCGCTGGTCTGTTTGCCAATACTGAGGTGAGCAGGCTGGCCGCCGGGCGGGCGGATTCCGCTGGCTTGCAGGCGGAGGCGATACAATCCGCTGTGTTCCGGGCCAATCTTTCCAAGCCAATTCGGCTGGAGTGCCGCTTGCACTCGACCAGGAAAATGAAGGTAACGCAGGGGCCGCTTGATGCCGAATCGCTCCAGTATTTCTTGTTCCTTTTTGCCTCCGGCGTAACGTAGGTCCGCAGCAGTCTTCCTGACTTTGCGAGCTTCGCCAGGCGTAGCGGGAAATGCGCGGTCGAGTACGATGTCGGCCGCTCGATAGTAGCGATCTACGTGCGACGGGGAGAGCGAAAGCTGCGACCCAATACGTTCGTACCCATGCCAGAGCGTATCCTCGTTCAACTCTCCTGGCTTGGTCGGATCGTAACGTACGCCAAGGAGGTCATAGACGGTGTTTTGAAACTCTCTGCGACTGAGCCGATAATGTGCTGTCGCCGGCCGCGCCGCCATGCGTGCTGCACGACCCTCTTTGAGAAGAGAGTTGAGATTCACAACGAAGCTCGCAATTTCGTCCTGAGTCAGTGGTGTTTCTTTCTGAGGCGGCATCTCGCCACTGTTGACTTTGTCGATCGCCTCAGCCCAATGGTGACTGTCCACGCCTGCCTTGAAGTCGCGAGACAGCAGGTCGACTCGAATGTCGCCCTTTGACTCAGTTGGACCATGGCAGGCGATGCAGTGCTTTTTTAAAAATGCCTCAAATGGTTCTTCCGCAGAAGCAGATTCCACAGGGAAAATTAGTGTGGAAAATCCAAGGCAGGTGAGCGGTAGCACGAGCCATTTGAGGGGGTGGAAACGCCGGCTCACAGCGCAATGTTTGTAAATATTCAGATTGCGTCCGTGACGATTCAATCGCCGAAGTGCAAAGCGAGAAGATTGGACTAGGAACTTGGACATTGATTCTTGAATCTGTCTAAAACAAGGTAATCCAGAAGCCAGGACTCTCCTGCAAGAGCGTCGAGCAGGCTTCACGTCTGCGCGGCGGTTCGCTGTAATCGCCGCAATGTTTTGCTGGCTTCGTCGCGTGACCGGTTGCTTCTTCAGTGATCTATAGGATAGTCCATCACGGCACCGCGAGCATACACTTGCCGCTCCGGTAATTGTCGCAAACGCAGAGGGATCTGCACACACCGACCTGCATGCCTCTCTGACTGCAGGGATCTGCTTCCCATTGGACAGGTGATTCTTAGCGCGTCTATCGCTACTGCGAAGCGGCGATCCCAAGCCAGATCAGCCTCACTCGTCCCTGGACGCCAACGTGAATCCACCAATCATGCGAGAAGTCTTGTTAGGAATGTCCCGCTGGTTGCGTGCGAGGGGAGATCATTCAATCGATAAGTAGCCATCCCTTTGGGAGTGGGAGGTGCGTCTTGCCCC
>JBMYRF010000016.1:0-3744 GCA_049602075.1 Rubripirellula sp. | reverse complement strand
GATGGGGACAGGCACGAATTAGCGGTGGCAATTGATTGCAAACCAGTGCTGGAGGTTTATGCCTGTCCCTTTTCCTATTCTTGCCTATGCCTGTCCCTTTTCCTTTCCCCTGTCCCTTTTTCTTTTCTTAGCTTTTCCTTTCCTTCGTCCGCCAGATGTCTGTCACTTTCCTTCTTCGCTGCAACGCGCAATGAAAAGGCACTGTCAGCAGCCATGGGTGAGCAAGTGATAGGTAAGGATTTAGGATCTCCTATTCATTGTTGATAGGGACATGAGTTTTGGAGAAACAGCTAAGGTTTCACACTCAACTTTTCACCGGTTTCAGGCATCGAGAGTGTGGGCTTACCTTGGAGGTATCCGAGTTTTGTTAGAAATCGATCTGCGGCAATCAGCGTAAGATCTTTCCACGGCTGCTTGTTAAAGAAAGCGTGCGTTTGTCCTTCGGCGATATGCATCTCAACGGAAGTGATGCCGAGCGACTTCATTCTTACGGCTGCGGGCGTCCAGCCGTTCACCAACCACTTGTCTTTACTGCCGAAAAAGACGATCGCTGGACCAAAGTCGGCTTTTAGATGCTGCAAAAAATCGACATCCGGATCCTTGGCATCACTCTTTGAAAGTGCCGGATTGAACAAGACGTACGCGGCTACGTTAGTGTTGATTCCTTGCGGGTCATTGGGATCATTGAGGCCGGGGTTGGTCGTGCCCAGAAGGCTAATGTGCCCCCCGGCCGAACCGCCACCAGCAACAATACGCTTGGGATCCACGCCAAGTTCTTTGGCATGCTGTTTGAACCAACGTATCGCGCTCTTCACATCGGGAATACAAACACGCTTGGTCGATTGCCCCTTGATTAATGCGGCCTGATCTTCCTTGGTTCGCAAGCGATAGGTGACCGTCGCGGCCACCATTCCGCGGCTGGCAAAATAATTGCACTGATAGCTGAATGCGACACGACTGCCTCCACCCCAACCGCCGCCATGAAACAGGATGATGCCGGGGACTGTCTTTTTCGAAGCGTCATGCCCCTCGGGGAAATAGATTTCCATTTCGCGGTTCACGCCATTCACGTTCTTGTAAACGTAAACTTTGCCCTCAGGAGCGGCCGCTTGCTGAATGGCAGACTGCTGTTCCTCGCAGGAAAGAACGCCGTCGCGATCTTTGTCAGCTTTAGGAAAGCGTTTCAGGATCATCTTGCTGAGAGCCTCCTCCTCCGCCCTGGACAACTTGCCATCTCCATTTTTGTCGGCCTGCGGTTGTAAACGGAGGATTTGTTTCTCCAACGGATTGCCCGCGGCAATCAATGGCGACGTCAAAAATACAGCGACGACGATGGCAGCGATCTTCTTAGTCTTCATTTTTCTCATGATCTTGATTCGTCTTTGCCAGGCATCCCGCGCTGGCTGGTGACAAAGGGCACAAACGACAGAACAGCGATTGCCAACGGGGTTCACATCATCAATTCTGGGCCAGGGAAAGGAAGCCCTGGCCGCTGGCTCATGAAAGATACCACGAATTGGAAAGCGAATTGGAAAGGCCGCGCGGTCGAAGGCGAATTGGGGAAGGCGAATTGGCGGGGATCGAATTTATCGAAAATCAGCCGTTGAAGTTTTTGCCTGTCCGCTTTTGCCTGTCCCTTTGTCCGCTTTATACTGTCGGGCCAAAATTCCAGGAAGTTCCCCTCTGATGGCAGTTTGCAAACACCATCGTGTTGGACTCCCTTTTTGTAATGAAGCCGCGACGCCGCGATAGGATAAAAATATTGTCTTTTGCAACACCGCTTCCCTCGCACCTGCGGGTAAAGGATTCACCCTCTCCTTCCGAAAACGGAGCGTCGCCGCGTTTGCGGTCCAACGGCGAGCAGATGCCAACGATGCGAGATGTCCTCTCAGCCATTCCGGAATCTTGTTTTGAGCGAAGTCTCGTTCGCTCGCTCCTTTATCTCACACGTTCACTCATCCTGACGATCGCGCCCAGCGTACTGGCGGCATTATTCATCCCGTACACCATTTCGGCAATTCCTCTGTGGATCGGCTATGCGATAGTGACAGGGACGGTGGCGACGGGCTTGTGGGTCGTGGCTCACGAATGTGGGCATCGTGCGTTTTGCAAAAACTCTGCCTTGCAGGACTCGGTCGGCTTCATCTTGCACTCATTGCTGTTGGTTCCCTATTTCTCGTGGCAGCGGAGTCACGCCATCCATCACGCGAAAACAAATCATTTGGACGATGGTGAAACCCACGTGCCGGCGCGATCCGATAGCGCCTCGGCTCCGCGGAAGGGAATGCTTGGCTCATTGGGTGACGATGCCTTCGCAATCATGAAGATATTGCGGTACTGCATCCTCGGCTGGCCGTCGTATCTGCTTTTTGGTGTATCGGGCGGGCCCTCAAGGGGCATTACGAATCACTTCTGGCCGCATTGGCCGTTTCAGAATGATATGTTTGTCGGCCGATGGCGTTGGAAAGTTCTCCTTTCAACGGTCGGCGTTGGCGTTGTCTTGGCTGGGCTTGTGACTTGGGGCTGGATGGCCGGCTCTGCTTGGCCCGTGCTCGCTCTTTATGTCGGACCATACTTGGTCGTCAACTTCTGGCTTGTGTTGTATACGTGGCTGCATCACACCGACGTGGATATCCCACATCTCGATTCCGACGAATGGACGTGGGTTGAGGGCGCCTTCTTAACCGTCGATCGGCCTTACGGCTGGCTGCTGGACGAATTGCATCACCGCATTGGCAGCACTCATGTCGCGCACCATGTCTACGCCCGCATTCCACATTATCACGCGCAACGCGCGACCGACTCGATTCGCGAAGCGTTCCCCGACCTGTATCGATTCGATCCGACTCCCATTCCGGTCGCCTTGTTTCGCATTGCTAGAAGGTGTGAGGCCGTGGTTGAATCAGAAAGCGGATGGATTTACGAGGAGTAAGGTATTTCGTGCAGGATGATAATCGAAGTTTCGGCTTGTTGCTGTGAAACGCAAACGATTCGAGCAGCAGATCTTACGCTTCGGTTTCACGGAATTTGGTGAATCAACTCCGAAGGCAGAGAGAATCAGATACCTCCTCCCTCCCCGGCAATGGTAACGAGGGAAGATGCGATTTGCTGCAGCGGCCGCAACGGCCTGTGGCGGTGGCGGTACCGAACGCTGAACCGTTCCCGAAACGGGAGTTGGAAGGTGAAGTTGGCACGGGCACCTATTAAGTTGACCGCAAGTCAGTCTATGAGTTTCTGCCTGTCCCTGCGTCCCTTTGTCGTTGCATCACGCAGATGCCGACTTTCTTGCTTTCCACACTCCAAACAAGTCATCACTCCACACACGCGATATATCGATAAGCTCGATGTTTGCTAACAACTCCAACATTGCCTTCTCCGTCTCCGGGAAATCACTGCGCCAAATATGGTTCACCGCGTCTTCTCTCTCTGATTCACTCAGCGTCGTCCAATCATCTGAAATACAGTCGCCTAAACGAGTTAAATACTGCTCACGCGTTTCGTCATTCATTCACGTAAGATGGGCACGTAAGATGGAGACAGGCGCAGATTTGAGAGCGCGATAGCGTTTGCTCGCGCGATGGGTCGTGCCTTTCTCGGGCGGTAAGACGGGGACAGGCGCACGTAAGATGGGGACAGGCGCTCACCTAAGATGGGGACAGGCGCTGATTTGAGAGCGCGATAGCGTTTGCTCGCGCGTTGGGTCGTGCCTTTCTCGAAAGATGGTGAAGTTTTGGACCTGGTCGC
>JBMYRF010000015.1:146401-156716 GCA_049602075.1 Rubripirellula sp. | reverse complement strand
CGCCTACGACGTCATGCTCGGTTCTCAGCTCGGTGTTGGTGCCTACCGTGCCCTCGTTGAAGAGAAGTTGAACGGTGTGATGGTCAGTGTGTCGGGGCAACTTGACCTGCATTATGTGCCGTTCGAAGAATTGGTTGATCCAGAAACCTTGGTCACCAAGGTGCGTTTCATTGAACCCAATAGCGATTTCCATCGCCTCGCGAGATTCTTGGAAACGTGCGTCGATAGTTGATCGATACGGTAGCGAACCTACGCAGACAGTTTGCATTCCTGCCGACTGTTTGCGTCTAGACAGCTAGGTTTGCTAGACAGCTAGGTTTGCTCAGGCAGTTAGGTTTGCTCAGGCGGCGGGATTTGGTCCTGCAGAGGGGCTCGTTCGCGTGCCGGACTCCATGTTGCGTCAAAGTTGATCGGCTCAACACAGAGAGTTGGGCCCAGCGGAGCATTGTCGTTTATGATGCAGAAGGTGGGCGAGCGTGCCGAGCGAGTGGTTTGCCGAATTGGGCGATAACCACTCTGTCGATTGTGGTCGGCGAATGGCTTCATGCCGCTGAAAGGTCACGTCATCAGATCAAAGGACGCAGGTTGGGAAGACGAAGCGATAAGAAGACTGAAACGACTCGCAAGTATCTGATCTCACCGACGGTGGATACAGTTTGTGGTGGCAGTCTTTCGTTGGTCATCGCGATGGTGGTAATCGCCTACTCTTCCGTCGTTCCCGGTGGACTTTCGAGTGATCTGCTCAAGACGGGCATCCTGTTCCCGTTGCTTTACCTGTTGACCGATTTTCTGATCAACATTCCGCATTTCATGGCTTCCTACCGAGTTCTTTACTCGCGTCCGAGTAGCTTCCGAAAGTATCCAGGAGTGACGATTGCGGGCCCGATCATCGGCATCGCATTTCTGGTGTATGTGGGATGCTGGACGCCACCGGAGACTGCACCTGCCGTTGTCTCGCCCGACTTGGTTGCATCGGACTCGGTTGCGGGAGAGGGAGCCGTTTTGCCCGCTGCAGCGACGCAACCCACCTCGATGCTGTTCCTCAGTCTTTACGTTGCGCCGATCGTGCTGGGATGGCACTACGTGGGGCAGTCTTGGGGGACGACTGCTTGCTTTGCGTTTTTGAGTGGATTCCGAATGTCGGTGACTCAGCGAAGGCTGATCCGTTCAGGCTTTTATGCCCTGTTCGCCTACCACGTCGTCTGGGCGTTTTCGAGTATGCAGTTATTGCAGACGTGGTATCCAGAGCAACAAGCTGGCGAGTACATGAACGCTGCAGTGATGTCGACTTGTCGCGTGGTGGTGTTGGCCTGCTTTGCCCTCGGCATCTTCGGGTTTTACCAGATGGCAAGAGACCATCAGAAACGTGTTCCAGCACTGGTTTGGCTTCCTTGGTTGGCAACCTTTTCATGGTACGTGATGGTGGATATCAGCCCCGCGTCCTTCTTTTTGCTGCAGATCTTCCATGCCTTGCAATATCTGATGTTTCCAGCGCGGGTTGAAATCAATCACTATGTTGAGCGGGAACAGGGTGAGCGCGAAAGTGAACAAAGTGAACGGGGGCATCTGCGGTTCCACATGATCGCTTACTATCTTGCGCTGGTCGTGGTTGGCTTATTCGCCTTTGAATGGACCCAAGTTCTTGAGTGGACGCTGGTCAAGAATCCACCGAGCAATTTGGTTGCTCTGGGAACAGCCACGATGATTGTGATCAATCTGCACCACTACTTCATTGATGCTGTGATTTGGAAGATCCGAGACCCTGAAGTGAGGCATTCTATTTTCGGGCATCTCGAAAACTGAGTCTGGCCAGCTTGTTGCTCAGATTGGCTGGGCGTGAGTAAGGGTCAGCGTATGAGGAGGAGTGCTGGTTGGTGCACAATACCGTCCCGTATTTTTCGCAAGCCTCGTCGGCTGAACCGCTGGCCCGCGCTTGCGAAGGCTTCAAGTGTGGTTGCCTTTGCGAGAATTCTCTCAGGGTTGAGAATTCAGATTGCCGGGTGACAAACTGAAGGCATCCGGTTGCGATTCGACGACTAGGATTCGTTGGTTGACCGGTAACTCTGTGAATGATTGTGTTTCACCGTCGGGCCAACGAACTCGTAGTTCGTCGACGGTGTTTGCGTTACCCAATCCAAACGCGTTCACGTTTTCATTCCGACACAGGTATCCGTCTCCTGCGACAACCCACTGGCTCACACGACGGTCCTTGCAGATAACCTCGATCCTGGCTCCGATTGCATCTCGTTCGCTTTTGGTGCCCACCATCACCACTTGCAGCCACGAGTGGTCTGAATCGGTTTGGTTGACCAGCAATGCCGATGGTTCTTCAATATGAGTCACGACCAGATCTAGCTTGCCATTTCGGTCAAAATCGACCGTCGCCAATCCACGGCCGAAATGTGGTTCGGTCCAGTAGCCACTGGAGTCGTCGACGTCGTGCAACTCGAATTGTTTTTGACGGTTTTGGAATAACTGAATCGGCTGAGCATGCGATCCGCGAATGCTCAAGGCGTCATCGAGGTGTCCATTGGTCACCACAATGTCGGGATTGCCATCGTTTTGATAATCGATGGCCTGAGCACCAAAACCGACCAGTAGTCTGGATGACTTTCCCAGTCGAAATTGACGATTTCGATCCTGGAAGGCGTCTTTGCTACGAAGGTACAGGTTCGCGTTTTCATTTTCGTAGTTCGCAACATAGAGATCCATGGTTGCATTGCCATCAAAGTCGGCGGCGGCGATTCCCATCGATCCTGTCGCACCTCCACTAAAGCCGTAAGCACAGCCCATCAGCGGCGCTAAATCAACTGGTGATTCAGGAGCATCGAGTTGCCATAGCTGATTTGGTTGCGAGTCGTTTCCGACGTAAACCTCGTTGCCTTGTTGCCCATCAAAATTGGCAATCACAACTCCCAGCCCGGCTCGCGGTGCGACGGATGGTGCAAGTGGTTGGGCGGAAAATTGACCTGATAGACTGTTTTTAAAAATCAAATCACTGGCCGCATCGAAACTTCCTGGTGCGATGGTGATCAAAACATTACCGTCGGCGTCCAGTGGTGGTTTCGCTGTCACGTTGGGATCATCGATATAGCCGAGCTGAATGATTTCAGGCAATTGGTCTCCGGTTAAATCAGCGATCGCGATCGACGCGGCAACGTGGTAATTGCTTTGGGGGCTGGGCAGCCTTTCAGCTCGGAATGTCCCATCGCCTTGGTTGGTCAGCAGCGTCGAAGCTCCGATATTTCCAATGGCAAGATCCGGGAATCCGTCTTGGTTCCAGTCTCCTGCCGTGACTCCGAGTGCATAGTGGTCACCTCCTACGGCAGATTCGCTCGTCACCTCCACAACTCCGTCGGCAAGATTGCGATACAACTGATTGGGAAGCTCGGCGGTGAACTCAGGTGGGTCGGATCCTCCCTGGATGAAGTAAAGGTCGGGGTATCCATCTAAGTCATAGTCGAGGACCGCGACGCCTCCACCGAGCGTTTGATAGATCGAGTAGCGTTTGTTTGTGGGCTGGCTAGCGACTCGGTAGGTATGCTGGATTCCCACCTCGTCGGCAACATTTGTAAACGAAGCATTGATCTCGCTCGCGATCTCAGCGTGGGGAGGGTCGGCAACGTTTTGTGTTTCTGCCAGCTGATTGGTTCGATCTGTGGTTGGTGCGGGATACTTGTCTATGTCGATGCCACACAATATCGATGGTGGAGATTGGAAAAGCGTTCCGGACTGAATCAGATCCCGTCGTCGGTTCTGCAACGCCGCCATCTCGTTACCCGTGGGGGTTCGAAGTTGTGACGCGATGACTCGCCACATCACTGCCTCGAGGGGACGGTCTAGTTTTTCGAGGCTGGCCGCCAGGCGTTCGACTGCGACTGGGTCAGGTGTCGCCGTTTTGGCAACGAGGTTATTCGCATCGATCGTTTCACGCGTGTCTGTCCAGCGATCAAACCAGAGTTGAGCTTCGGCTTGTTTGTCCAAAGCACCAAACGCCTGACGCATTCTGGTGATTGAAGCAAGATCGGTTGGATTTCGCAGCAGCGCTTGGGACAGAGCCCCGATGGCCGATTCGTATCTCTGCCCCATCAACTCGAGAATTCCTAGCGTTGCCCAGTAGTCAGCGTACTGTTTGACCGCTGGCGAGATCTTTTTTAGCCACTCTTGGACCAGTGGATCCATTTGTCCCTCGCAGGCAGCCCGACCGAACAAGGCGATCATCTCGGGTGGCGTGTCTTCGTTCTCAAGCGATGGTTTCAGAATCTCAACAACGGTTTCGTAGTCGCCGTCACTGAAGGCCTTGCGAGCGTCGCCGAATGGGCCGATGGGTGTATAGAGCACGGCGTCAGAGCGACGTGGTTGATTGGTTGATGGCGCATCGTACATCGCGTCCGTTAAAGCGATCAGAGAATGGAGTTCATCTTGTCGCACATCACCAATTCGGCATAGCTTTCGGACCAGGTCGGAGGCTTCTTGTCGACGCCCCTGGCGATTCAACAAAAACGCTAACGGACGCAGCGCCGGGGCTGCCTCGGGTACCTGCGCGAGAATCGCGCGATAACGCTGCTCGGCTTCGGCAAATCGCTCCAGTTGCAAGCACCAATCGGCGGCTTGTCCTTGGGCGGCTAAGCCTGCCTCGGGATGGTTGTGAGGAATTTCGTTGAGCAACTCGATCGCCTCGTTCACCTGTCCTTGGCTGGCTGTCAGCATGGCCATTCGAAAGATGACCTCCGCATCACCCGGGTTCGTGATTAGGCATTGGCGTAGCACAGCGAGCGCTTGCTGTGGCTGACCAGATTGGGAAAGTTGTTCGGCGCGAGAAATAAGCTCAGCACGATCTTCAACTCGGGTGGTGTCAGGAGAATCAGGAACGATGTCTGGAACCGTTGGTTCTTTGTCCCCGTCGGGACTCGGTTCAACGTTCTCGCTGGGTTCAACGTTCTCGCTAGGTTCAACGTTCTCGCTAGGTTTGCTCACCGAAGTGGTATCTGCCTCGCGAGAAGAGCATCCCGGCCATAGGCACAAGCAGCCCGCGAAAAACCCTGCTAATTGTGCTGTCCGCATGGAGAGGTTCAGCGTCTGCAATCGTTTTGTTCCCGTCGGGATTTTCATGGTAAAACCGGCGGCGATCGCCGCTTCGCTCTATGCGTGCGATTCCTTGAGGTGATTCGACTGATGGTTCTTGAAGTGAAGCGGATGTCGCCAGTACAGCCAGTGTATCGCAGTGTTATCCAAAAGGCGTCGCATGCTTCGTTAGGGTGTTTTTAGTCGCAAACCACAGAGTAGGAACTCTTGGTTGATCTGTTGATTTTGACTTTGCAAAAACTGCTCTCGTTGCCGGCTGATTTCATCAAACAGTTGCTTCGCTTGATTGTCGGTTAGCCTGCCCGCTTGCATCGCATACACCAAGTCAACGCTCTTCCATCCAAACACTTCGAGCGGTCGTTGCAGTTGTTGCAGCAGAACGATGAGCTGGGCGACGAGTTCTCGGTTCTTTTCGCTATCTCCGATCACTTGTTGGCCAACTTCAACGGTCTTACGAAGTTGCTTGGCTCGATCGCTTGCCAGTTGCGATACGTCTGTCTGATTCGCTTGTTCAGCGGCCAATGCAAGTAAGTCATACGCCTCGGCATCGGTTGGATCTAGCAAGATGGTTTGGGCCACAGACCGCAAGGCCTGATCAACTTGCCCCTCTTCGAGGCAAAGGCTGGCCTTGGCGAACTGTCCGTCGACGTCTGCGGTGGAATCGTCAAAGGTGGCCAGCCAATCGCGAACGGCATCCCATTCTTGAAGTTGTGTTTGGATGCGAGCTCGTAGGGATGTGGCTAATGGTTGATCGGACTGTTGCAATAGCTCTAAGGCGCGTTCGGGTTTCCCATCCCCGATTGCTTGGCGGGCCTTTGCCAAGTCATCGAGTGGCACAAGGCGACCGGATGTGTCGTCACCCGGAAATGCATGGCGACCCAGCAAGAGAGCACGTAATTCTTCCTGATTGAGCGCCCCAACCGTCATGAGGTACCGCAGGTGAGAGGTTGCCTCTGCTCTTCTTCCCAGTTGCAGCAGCAGTTGGCCAAGGAATTGGTGGACGCGTTGTTCGTTGGGGAAGATCGCGAGAATCTGGCGGTAGCGATCTTCCGCCTCGCTGAATTGGCCCGCCTCTACCATCCACTCGGCCGTCTGACCGAGGACAGGCATCTTGCTCTGGGGCACTTTTTCCGCAAGTTCATCAAGGATCTGAATTGCTTCATGAAAGCGATGGCGTTCCGCCAGAATCATGGCATGAAAGTAAATGATCTCCGGGTTTTCTGGTTCACGGCGCAATGCCTTTCGCACCAACTTAAATGCCACATCGTCTTGCCCTAAGTCCAAGGCTTGAAGCGCGACCTCCTTGAGTTGGGCTGCTGTGGCCGTTTCGAGATCGAGGGTGCGGGGAGTGGGGGCTGAATTATTACCGCCAGCGAAGGTGGGTGTTGCTTCAGTCTCGACGGACGTTGCTGGTTGCTGGAGCTTGCTGTTGGCCCCTGCTTGGGGCGCTCCGGTCTCACTCTGGTTTGCTGCCGCTGGAACCGATTCGACGCTGCCTGTACTCAGTTGCTCTGGTGGCGGTGGGTCACGATCGTCCTGATCCGAGCTGCAACCGCTGAAGAGGCCGCAAATCAAGATCAGCGGCATCTGGGCAGCAAGTGAGCAGTGACGCCTTGAGAACATCGGCAACCCATACGGATAGAGGGATGAATGTGCAGTCGCTGTGGTGCCTTCGCTTCGGCAACAGCCTATCACGCGAATGCCCCGCCGCCTGTTGGCTCTACGCCGCTGGCTCGATCCAGTGAGCAAGCGAGAAAAGCTCGAGCAGAACAGATGAGAAGGCAACGATTGGATTCCGGAATTGGTACGGAGTCCCGAGACAAGCAGAAGAAAGACGAAGTCCTTCTTTAGGATAGGTCGGGCCGACCACCGCCGCAATCCACTAGCGGTGGGTGATGTTTGGTGCCATATCGTCGCTGCCGTGCGACAATTCCGTGCCGCTGGGATAGACTGTTGGCTGTGGAATCATTCCTGTTTTGGAGTCGGAAATTGAATTTCGCCATACGTGCACCACAGTTGATTGCCGTGTTTGTGACGGTCACCTTGCTTGGCTTGGTAACGCTCGCTGCGACCCGACCGGATGACGCGGCCAAAACGGGCCCGACGACTGCATCCGGCTTTGACAATCCCGGAAACAGCAACGCGAATACCGGCGATGCGGGTTCCAGCCAAGCGGGTGAACCGGCTTATGTCGGACGACAGGTGTGTGCGGAATGCCATCGTGAGAATTTTGAACAGCATGCCAAGCACGGGCATGCCATGACGTTTTTCGATGTCTCGAAGACCGATCTAGCGAATCGGCTAGCAGGGAAAGTCGTCGATGGTGGTGAGGGATTTGGCAGCTTCCACTATCGGCAAGGTGACGACGGCCAGTTGTTTGCCCAATTGCCTGAACTGGCAGAGTTGTCCGAGTTGCCGATCGAATATGCACTTGGTTCGGGGCACAATGCTCAAACGTTTCTGACGTTGCGCGAAGCGGCGAACGGAGATTGTTTGGGGCTTGAGCACCGGGTTAGCCTGTATCCCGGTGATCGTTTGGCAATTACGGTTGGGCATGAAAACAAGACTGCGAATTCGCCGCTCGAGAGGTATGGAAGCACCATGCATGGCGAGACCCTCGATCGTTGCGTGTACTGCCACACCACCACAGCTCAAATTACCGGAAATCGAATTGACAATCTCGTCGCCAATGTGAACTGTGAAAAATGTCATGGTCCTGGAAGCGAGCATGTCGCCTTGGCTCGGCAATCCGCGACACCACCGCCCTATTCGGTGGGTAAGGCTGACTGGGATGTGGAGTCGGAGATTCAGCTTTGCGGAGACTGCCATCGATTGCCGCAAAGTTTAAGTAAGTCTGAATTGCGAGAGTATCCGGACAACTCCGTTCGTTTCCAGCCGGTTGGACTGTTGAGAAGCGCGTGTTACCTGAAATCGGGGCGTCAGCTTCGCTGTTCCACTTGCCACGACCCGCATGTTTCAACGCATGGTGTTTCAACTGCCGAGCACATTCAGAATTGCATTTCCTGCCACGATGAGTCGATCGAAAAACATACGATTTGTCCTGTCAATGCAAGTTCAGGCTGCATTGAATGCCATATGCCGGCGATTGATCAGAAGCAGGGGATTAAGTTCCACGATCACTGGATCCGAGTTCGAGAGAACGACTAGCGTTCGGGGGCCGCATCGTCCGTCTGAACTTTTCTCATCTGCTAGGCGAGTCCGTTGGATGCGTTGGGTTAGTTCTGTCGCGTCTAACCTGACGGGTTCATCTTCTGTGATTCAGTCGACCTTTTACTTATGCTGAAGGCAGATCATACGCTTTCGGTTTGTCGACTTGAGCCTTCTTCTTGGTGCCGCCGGACCATTGAGTCAGTTCTACCCGGATTTCAGCGAGCATCCAATAAAAAACCTCGGCTTTCGAAAAAGCCGAGGTTTTCAAATGAACGCTTAAGAATCAGGTAAACCTACTGGTTCAACTTCTCTTCGACAGTTTCTTTACCAGCCTTGGTTCCGAGAGCTCCCCAGAGACCGTAAGGGCTTTTCTGGCCAGGTGCGCGAGGGCCTTGTTGGCCAAGTCGCACGCTGCCTTGCTGTGGATTGCCAGCTTCGATGGAGTCGGTGATGAAGATCACGGCTCCGTCACCCATCAGGATGTGACAACCACCTTGGTGATTACTGCTTGGTGGCAGAGTACCTGGACCGTCGATCCACTGCCCAACACAATTTTCCTTGTTTGGTGGCAGGGTCGTGAATACCTGGGTCACGGTGGCGCGGAAGTTAGCCCAGTTGCCACCACGTGAATCTCGACTGTCCGAGACAAGCCGCTGCGGCGGAGTGCAGTTCGCCTCGCCAGCTGCACACCAAATCGTTGGTCGCTCTGAGCTGACTTCTTGTGCATCTCGACAGAAGGAAGGATTGTTGTTGACATCTTGGCTGCCACGTCCACGCCATGAAATGGCCGAACGAACGTCTCGGTCGCCGAGGTCGGTACGAATCTCACCCATGGCAATCGTGTTGGCTAGGCCATCAAGGATGTCACGAAATTTGGACTCGCGTCGGTTCATGAAGAATCCACGATTTTGAGCGCGTGCAGCACGGTGTGCCCAGCTGCTGCCGTCGGTCAGGTTGCCCCTCTTGAAACTATTGTGCCAAGGTCCGGGTGCGTCACCCATGCACATGGCATAGTTGGTACGGCCGAGCGCAGGCAGCCCAGTCCCTGGATCACTTGGGCATCGCAAGGTTGGAATTTCTGTTGCCCAAGGAATGTAACCGATTCCAACGTTGTGATTTCGCGGGCTCGGGCCCATCGCTGGCCAACGCTGTGGGTTGATCAGGTTGGTGTCACCGGGAACCGGGCGACCGCTAACTGTTTCGGTGCTTGGATTCGAAACTTTTTCCCACAGAGCTTGCTGCTCCATGAAAGGTAGCAGTCCCACAAGAGCGCTCAAGCATTCCTTGCTGGCGTCGTGACCTCGCTGCCACCAGTTCGGCGTGTTGAGGCCGATGCCGGTACCGGCGCCTTGCAGTGGCAACTGCTTGTAGGCCGAATGGTAGTTGTGAATCGCCAAGCCAATTTGCTTGAAGTTGTTACTACAGCTCATTCGGCGGGCGGCTTCGCGTGCCGCCTGTACGGCCGGCAGCAGCAAGCCAACGAGAACGCCGATGATGGCAATTACCACCAGCAGCTCCACGAGGGTAAAACCTCGTGAACGGTTAGTCTTTCGGAGCATAATCTAGCCTCGCAAAAAAGAGAAAATTAAGAGAGCAGAACGAGATCATTGCCCAACGACCGGATTTTCTTGGTATCGCGAGGCAGATCTCTCTCCCAGAGTCTACCCCTTTCACCAACTGATTCAAGAAATGGAAAGGTGGTTTCGCGGTAATAAAGTCTTCTTATTCAGTTTATTCCAATCCCTAACGGGAATAGTCGCACCGTTAACGCTCCTTTTTTGGTCCTGGAGAGGGGGTGACGCTTGCCTCGTGCGTTAAATCCCAACTGCCAAGACGGAACCTACGCGGACAGCAATTTCGGAGTTTTTCAGTTCGTGATGAGCCGTTACCTGAATGCCAAAGAAACAAATCCCAGAACGCAAAGGTGGAGGATAAGCCCTACGTCGCCCCGCTTGGCTGGTGGGTTAGACGCAGCGGGTGTGCGGGATGCAGCTAGTGTCTGGGATGCAACTAGTGTCTGGAATGCAACTGGTGTCTGGAATGCAACTGGTGTCTGAAG
>JBMYRF010000015.1:120022-146304 GCA_049602075.1 Rubripirellula sp. | reverse complement strand
GTGTCTGGAATGCAACTGGTGTCTGGAATGCAACTGGTGTCTGAAGAGAACGCCAGAGTTCTAAGAGCAAGACGGCGTTTGCTTCACCGATCGCTGCGAGCACATCGTCAGTGACTGGCAGCGTCTTAGAAAAGAAATGGGCGGTCGAGTGCCCGCCCGCGATTTTTTCAAATCAACGATCGGGGATTAGCCCTGTTCGTTCATTTGTTGGTTCATCTCTCGGTCGTACTCCTCATCCGACATTCCTTCCATTGCCGCTTCGTCATCGACTGCATCGACGGGAGCTTCGATCACCGCATTTTCACCGCTGCCACCGCAACCGACCATGGGGCATACGGCGAAGCCAACAATTACGAACATCGAAAACCAGTTTTTTCTCATTTCTAAATCCTTCTGAGGGGTGCCGAATTTTCGGCGGTAGGATGTGTTTCTCTATCTCATAGATTAACCGACTGCAACCAAATGGTGTAGTTGTTGCTTGCGAGTTGGTGGTTATTCGTGAAAAGAGCTGTTCCGCTACGGTGTTTCCGGCGGAATCCGGATGGTTTCGTCCAGCCATGGCTCCAAGCTTCCCTCAATAAGCAGGTATCTTCGGTTTGCTGCCAGCTTCTCAAAGGTCTGTTTTCGCCCAGAACTCCAGGTCAACTCAATCGATTCAATCGTCGTTGCCTTTCCTAGGCCGATGTCGATGACGGGCTGATTGGTGGATAGATAGCTGTTTCCCCCCATCACCCAATGGGTGAACTCGCCAATGTCAGTACGGACGTCGATACGTGTACCGATCGCATCTCGCTCTGATTCTGTTCCCGCTAAGACCAGTTGAACACCATCGCCATGGCGGGTGGTGTTATTTCGCAGTAAGGCGGTCGGTGCATCGAGGTGGCCGACGACGAAATCGAGATCGAGGTCACGATCAAAGTCCAGGGTAACCACGGCACGGCCCACGTACCGTCCATTTAAGTAACCATCCGATTTTGCGATTTGGGCTCCGACATAATGATCTTGCAGATTTAGGATTGGTTGGGTTGGCATTTGAAATGCCTTTCCGCGTTCTCGCTGATCGAAGATATGGCCGTTCGCGACTAAAAAATCGATCCAGCCGTCCCAGCCAAAATCGACGGCGGCAATTCCAAATCCGGTAAAGGGCGAAGTCAACGGCGTCAGTTGATAACGAACGGCATCATCACTGAAAATTCCCCGCTTTCCTTGAATGAAATGATTGGCCGATTCACCGGTGAAGTTGGTGATGTGTAAGTCAATCAATCCATCTCGATTGAAGTCACCTGCGGCAATCCCCATGCAGGAGTTACTAAAGCCGCGAAAGCCAACCCCCAGGCCAACCAGGTCTGCGATGTTCGTGATGTCGGGGGTGTTGAATCCGATCAACAGATGATTGGGGCGTGCATCGTTACTGACAAAAACATCGTTGGCTCCATCACCGTCGAAGTCTGTGATCATCAAGCCCAAGCCGGTGCCAGGTTCGATTTGGTTTCTAGCCACCGTTCTTGTTTGGAAACTTCCATCTCCCAGTGCAAGAGACCAGCGGTCTGATTCGGCGTAGAAATCATTCGGTCCGGGTGGTAACTCAAAGCCGTCCTTGCCTTTGTCGGGCAAGCGAAACCCATCCTCCATTTCAACGTAGACGCACTCAAACAATTCAGGCAGACCATCTGCCGTAAGATCGGCAATCCCGACCGAACTGGTGAACTGAGGTTTCGTTGGTCCGAGTTGTGCCGTGGTATCTTGAAAGGTCCCATCGCCGTTGTTGATCAACAGTCGGTTTTGCCCCAACGCGCCGAGATAAAGATCGGGAAAACCATCCTGATTTACATCGCCAACTGCAATGCCCGCGCCGTAATGAAAGTCTTCGGTCCCCGTGTTTCGAGTGACATCGACAAACCGCCCAGCGTTGTTTCGGAACATCTGGTTCGAGCGGGTGCAGACTTCGTCGGGAGGCTCGCCGCTGCCCTGCGCAAGGTAGATATCCGGATATCCATCGAGGTCGAAATCCAAAATCCCAATTCCGCCGCCCATCATTTCATGCAGCGGCAGTGAAGCGAGATTCATTTTGTCAGCATGACGCCACTGAAATTGAAGCCCCAGTTCGGCTGCGACATCTTCAAGTTCAACCACAACCGGCGAGGGGGGTGAGTTAATAAGCGAGTTGCGGTGTTTACGGTTCGTTTCTGCCTCGGGTGCCGTGTCTTGCAGATTCGCGTTTGACAAATCGGCTAATGCTTGCTTAATCGTAAATTCCCCCCGGTCGATTTCCGTCAATGCAATCTCACTTGCCATGGTGAGTGTCATTGGGTTCTGTCTCAATGACGCATGTTGATTGAACAGCATGCGACGTGTTTGATCCTGCTCTGGAGGCAGGGAATTCAATGTCCAGCCGATCGATTCGAAGGGGCGGCCTAAGGTTAGCAATTGTTGTGGCAGGTCGACGATCATTTCTGGTGTCGCTTCACCGAGCGAAATCTTGATCGCTAGCTGTCGAATCAAGGCGACGCGTGTTGCGTGCTCGCGAACATATTGTGAGTCTGATTTGCGGTTCAAAGCTGCCAGCACACGTGCGAGTCGATGGCAGGCATCATCATCAGTTGGATCACGATAAACAGCTTCCATTAAGGCACGTGCAGATGCTTCCAGTTGCTGTTGCTGAAAGAACCAAACCCCCAATGCAACCCAGTAATCGGCGAACTCTTGGGTCTGCTCATTGCACCCGGCATACCATTGGGCAAATTGGTTGGATGCTTGCGTTTCTGCAAGCAGACGTCCAAGAAAAGCATGGGCTGCAATCTCACCAGATCCCCGTGCTGCAATCTCATCCGCGTTTCGCGTTGTGTTTGATTCACCTCGTTGGCCCCGAGACAGTTCTTTCAAGGCCTTGTCATATGCTTCCTGCGAAAACCACCACCTTGCCAATCCATGCCCCGGCATGAAGTAGGATTCCGGATCATGATCCTTGATCGCAATCGGGTAGGCGTCCCCGCGGCGGAGTAGTGAGGTCAAAACCTCTTGGTTGTAGCGTCCTGCACGGCACAACCGATCTGCGTACATTGACGCTTCCTGTCGGCGTCCCAGTCGGCTGAGGATTCCCCACAATTGTTGATGCCACCGAACTCGTTGTTCTTCGGTTGTCGAGTTCTGCTCAACAGCGAATTCCAGTCGTTCAACAACCGCCTCAAAAGCTCTTTCCTGAATCAGGAGTTGCACGATGATGTCGGTGGCCGCCGCGAAGCCTGGTCTCGTCGAACTAACCGATTGCGCCATCTTCTTCGCCGCCTCCGGATTGCCTTTGGCAATTTCGATGCGACTTGCGAGCAGCAGTGCCGCATCATCATCTGGGCGTTCGATCAGGGCTTGCGTGATCAGTTTCGAAGCCGTTTCGAAATTGCGTTCGCTGAGATAACGCTCTGTTTCTTGCAGGCGATCCGCATATCGCGAGCGGTCGGGATCGCTGGATGTCTGAGCGGCGGGCTCTGATGGGGCAACCGTTTCTGTTTGCGTTGCGGGATTTTGCTGCACAGGTTTTCGGCAACCCATCAACTGGCCGGTCACGATCGCGATCGAGAAGAGTGCAATGCGGGCAGTCACGATGCACAGGTGTCGCTGGCATGTTCCAGATTGGAGATTCCGGTTTCGTTGGTCAAGTTGATCGTCATTCAAATCTGCAAGACTTCCGTTAGTCGACATATAGAAATGCATTACTGTTGAACAACGCCCTGGCCAGGTTGGTAATTCCAGCATGTGCGGGGGTTGCGTTCCCTTCTGCGCTCAGTAGCTCAGATTGTTCTCTCATGAATGATATCGCATCGGTGAGTTCATCGTCGTTGGGATGCCTTGACAAAATTCTCAAGAAAGTTGCAACCACTCTCGCTCGATCCGTTTTTGCTTCGGTAATCACGTGGTCCGCTACTCGCTCGGATGCGTCGAGGGTAAGTTTTGAATTCAACAGCAGCAGTGATTGAATCGGGGTCGTGGAGGGGTGCCTTATCGCACAACTGCAATTCGCTGCAGGTCGATCAAATGTTGCGAATAAGGGATAGCGGAGGTTGCGGCGGGCGAAAATGTAGATGCTGCGGCGGTAATGATCTGCTTTCACGTCGGTCGCTTTCCATTGACCTTTGAGCAGCGTTTGTGTCAGTTCTTTCGGTAACGGTGGCATGACGCCCGGACCGCCCGATTGGTCCATCAAGGTGCCGCTGGCGGCGAGCATCGCATCTCGGATCGCCTCGGCCACTAATCGCCGTCGTGGGAACCTCGACAATAATCGGTTCGCGGGATCCGTTTCAATTCGCTGCGACCAGGCGGGGTCTGCGCGATTCGCAAACGGTTTACTGCGGGTTTGGTAAGTCGACGAAAGCAAGATTTGGCGGTGTAGTTTTTTTAGACTCCATTGATCCTCGATCAATTTCGTTGCCAAGTAGTCAAGCAGTTCTGGGTGAGTCGGTTCGGCACCCATCACTCCAAAATCACTCGGCGTGGAAACTAAGCCGGTACCAAAATGAAATTGCCAGATTCGATTCACAATCGATCGGGCTGCCAATGGATTGGATGGGGCGGTGATCCAGTTCGCCAATTGGTAGCGCTGGTCACCCGAATCACTGTTGGTCAGACTGTGACTCGCCGGGTTCGCGATCCGCGGAAATGCGGCGGAAACCGAATCCGCTGGGCGCCGCCAATCGCCACGGATAAAAAATTTGGGTTCTGCCGTGGAATCGATGCTGCGTTGCAACGTGGTGATCGACTGATTTCGTTTGAGTTTGACAGCCCGTTCAAAAAAGGCTCGGAAACGATAGAAATCCGCTTGGCTGATTGGGTCGTACTTGTGGTCGTGGCACTGGGCACAGCCGATCTGCAAACTTAGGAGCACTTCGCCAACTGTCGAGGTGACTTCATTCATCAGGACATGTTTTCGTTCATCCATCGAATTGATATCGGGCATGTCTGGGCCCGATAGACAGAACGAGGTTGCCACGTTGGCTGCCGGATCATCAGGTCGCACGACATCACCGGCCAATTGCAACGTGACAAATTCATCGTAGGGCATGTCGGCCGAGAGAGCTTGGATCACCCAGTCGCGATACCGCCATGCTGTCGGCCGGATTTTGTCGTGTTCGAAACCGTCGGTTTCGGCAAACCGAGCGAGGTCGAGCCAGTGCTGTCCCCAGCGTTCACCGTACTTTGGTGAAGCAAGCAATCGGTCAACCATCGTTCGATACGCATCGGGGCGATGATCACTGACGAAATCCGATAATTGCTCGGGTGTCGGTGGTAACCCGATCAAGTCAAAGTGGACGCGACGTAGTAGCGATGGTCGATCTGCTTGTGTCGCTGGGGATAACGATTCCTGTTCCAGTCGTGCCAAGACGAAATGGTCGATTGGGTTCTGCGGCCACTGTCGATCCGTTACCTCTGGGATCGGTGGTTTGTTGATCGGTTGATAGGCCCAATGTTCGCGGTCAAACGAATCGATCGGCTGCTCTTCAAATGATTCCTGCGCGACCAACATACTGCTGATGACCGAGAAACAAATGCCGATCATGAACCACGTGCTAGTCAGTGACGCGAGTCGTCTCAAAAACGTTTGGTGAATGATCAAGAGACAAGCTCCTGCACCCATTCAGTCTCTGATGGGCCGGTCAATCGTTCATCCAGTCCGTTATGGGAATACGTCAGCTTTCGGTGGTTTAGTCCTAACAGGTGCAAGAGTGTTGCATGAAATTGGTTGATGTGAACGGGATTGGTTTCTGCTCGTAACCCAATCGCATCAGTTTCTCCATAAGCCCGTCCGCCTCGTGTGCCCGCGCCGGCGATCCAACCACAATAGCCCCATGGATTATGGTCCCTGCCCTTCCCTTGCTCGCTCATCGGCATCCGTCCAAATTCACCGCACCATACGACCAGCGTGTCGTCGAGCAGGCCAGAACGCTTGAGATCACGCAGCAAGCCAGCGATTGGTTTGTCTGTTTTCTGGCAGTACTCGCCATGGTTCTTGGCGACATCTTGGTGAGCATCCCAGCCGTTGGTGTTGCCCGAGTAGACTTGAACAAACCGCACTCCTCGTTGCACCATGCGTCGGGCCAGCAAGCAGCGTTGACCGAAGTCGCGTGTGACCGGATCGTCGATGCCGTAGAGTGACATCGTTTCAGAAGTTTCTTTAGAGAAATCGACTACTTCCGGTGCGGCGGTTTGCATCCGGAAGGCGAGTTCGTACGCCTCAATTCGGGCGGACAATTCGTCATCCTGATCACGAGCGATCAAGTGACGATCGTTCATCTTGCGTAAAAAGTTGAGCGTGGATCGCTGTTGGGCATCACTGATTCCCGCTTGTGGTTTCAGGTTTAACACCGGCGTTTTTCCCGGACGCATCGTGGTCCCCTGATAGGTAGCGGGCAAGAAACCGCTGCCCCAGGCGGCTGGTCCCCCTTTTAATCCACCACCGGGATCAGGCAACACGACAAAGCTGGGCATGTCCTCGTTTTCGCTGCCCAAGCCATAAGCAAGCCAACTGCCAAAGCTTGGATGTCCCATCAAAATGCTGCCGGTGTTCATTTGGTAAACCGACTGTGGATGGTTCACGCTGTCACCGTGGAGTGACCGAATGACGCAAAGGTCGTCCGCTAGCTCGGCAATGTGTGGCAAAAAATCAGAGACCGGTAAACCCGATTGACCTCGTGGTCGGTACGGTTTGATCGGTGCCAGCAGCGGATTGGCGGCGACTTTGCGACGGGTCATCACTTCGCCAAAGCTCTCCGGTAAAGGTTCACCGGCATAGCGAAGTAAATCTGGTTTGGGATCGAATAGATCGACGTGGCTAGGACCACCATGCATGAACAACCAAATGACCCGCTTCGCGCGCGGTGGATGATGAGTCCGTTTTTTCTTGCCAGTGTCCGGCTGCTCATTGGCCAGCAGTGACTGCAAAGCCATCGCACCGATGCCGCCACCGGCGGTTTGCAAGAATTGTCGTCGGTTGGGGATTGAGAACACGGCTACGTTTTGCGGTGTGTTAGGTTGGAACGGAACACACCTGATTTTGAATGCTCGCGACCTTGGGAGCAAGAGAAGAGTGGGATCTGCTATCGGTGGCCTCATCTCGTGAAAACGATGAACGGGTGATTATCCGATGATCCACGGACGAGTGCCGCGAGCCTGATCACTGCTTGGTTGGCATCAGGTTGATTAGCATCTGGATGGTGAGTCGGGTGGTGAGTCGGGTGGGTTTTCGAGACCGGAAGCCAAGGCGTTCCGTCATAGGGCTAAAAAATCTTCGGTTCGCTGCCGGGTGATCGGCCGGTCAGGAAGTCGAAATCACAGCCTTGATCGGCTTGGGATACGTGCCTGGCATACAGCTTTTCATAGCCTCGTTCTGGTTGCTCAAGCGTTGGCTGATAGGCCGCTCGTCGCTGCTTGAGTTCTTCGTCACTGATGTGCCAATGAATCCGACGATTGGGAACGTCGATCTCGATTTCGTCACCGGTCTGAACCAAGGCCAGGGGGCCACCGGCAGCACTTTCCGGGGCAATGTGCAAGACGCACGTGCCGTAACTGGTTCCGCTCATTCGAGCGTCGCTGATGCGGACCATGTCACGGACGCCTGCTTGCAGCAATTTTTTCGGAATCGGCAGCATTCCCCACTCGGGAAAGCCGGGGGCACCGAGTGGACCGGCGCTGCGGAGGATCAGCACGCTGTTTTCGTCCACATCGAGATCGGGGTCGTGGACTTGCGCCTTCATCGCTGGGTAGTCGTCAAAAACCACTGCTTTCCCACGGTGCGTTAGCAGCTTGGGTTCGGCGGCGAGTGATTTGATGACGCAACCATTGGGCGCCAAGTTTCCTTTCAGCAAACAAGTTCCGCCGGCGGTCGCGACAGGGTTTTCACGAGAGCGAATCACTTCCGTGCCAATGACCTCGGCTCCCTCGATCTGTTGGCCGAGTGTGATGTGATTTACTGTTTGGCATTCTACATGTAACAAGTCGGTCATTCGTGCGAGCATCGCGGGAAGGCCACCAGCATCGAAAAAATCTTCCATTAGATAACGTCCGCCGGGGCGAATGTCGGCCAAGACCGGTGTGGTACGAGACAATTCGTCAAAGCGGTCTAATGTCAATTCAATCCCAAGTCGGCCTGCGATCGCAATCAAATGAACAATCGCGTTGGTGCTGCCGCCAATCGCCAAGGAAGTCATCAGTCCGTTGTCGATCGATTGGGCTGTTAGGAAGGTTGATGGTTTGGTGTTCTGCCATGCCATCTCGACTGCGTGTCGCCCAGTTTGCACGGCAACGCGTGAATGCTCGGCAACGACTGCTGGCACGCAGGCGGCACCGGGCAGCGTAAAGCCCATCGCTTCGGTGACACAAGCCATCGTGCTGGCGGTACCCATCGTCATGCAGGTTCCAGCGGAGCGGCCAAGGCAATTTTCGATTCCTTTCCAATCGCGGTCACAGAGTTGGCCAGCTAGTCTTTCGTCCCAATACTTCCAGACATCACTGCCACTACCCAGCGTTACATCTTTCCAGCGTGCTTTAAGCATGGGGCCGGCAGGCAGGAAAATCGACGGGATGTCAGCGCTGATCGCTCCCATCAGCATGGCGGGAACGGTTTTGTCACAGCCGCCCATCAGTACCGCGGCATCGACTGGGTGGCAACGCAAAACCTCCTCGGTTTCCATCGCCAATAAGTTGCGATAGAGCATCGTCGTTGGCTTCATCAGCATCTCACCCAACGACATGACCGGGACTTCAACAGGAAATCCACCTGATTGCAGGATGCCGCGCCGCACTTCCTCGGCCCGATTGCGGAAGTGACTATGGCAGGTGTTGAGTTCACTCCACGTATTCAAAATCGCGACGACGGGACGGTTTTGATAATCAATGTCGTCAAAGCCCATCCCTTTGAGTCGTGACCGATGTCCGAACGATCGCATGTCATCTGGGCCAAACCAACGATGGGAACGCAGTTTTGAAGGGTCTCGATCCACAGCGGTTCACCACAGTTTGGGAGTTGGGAAAGTGAAGAGATGGCATCCATGTGAAGCAGCGAAGAAACCGCCGCTTCAACTACGGTATGTCCTTTTCTCGCATCGTGTTGAGGGCGCTTCGAATCCGTGCGACCGTTTCTGCGGGAAGGTCGCTGAGCATCGGCGGTAACGATCCAACCGAGGCGATTCCTGCTTCGGCCACCGCGTGATGGAGTACACGGATTGGATTGATTTCGTTCCTCAGATCTTCCAGCGGAGAAAACCACTCGCGAATCGATTCCGCTGTCTCGTAGTCAGCTTCGTGGATCGCACGCATCATTTGCATTGAACGATCTGGTGCAATGCAAACACATCCACTGGTGAAACCTGCGACGCCGAAATCACGCAAGTGGACAATTGCCGGCTGTTCACCAATTCCGCTGACGATCCGCTCTTTCGGAAAGACTTCGATCACGTCGCGTAAATAATCGTCTTGCGATGGATCGTCTCGGACCACGGCGTACTTGATCCACGAGATTGCACCATCCGATTCGAGAGCTCGAATGTGTTGTGGATCTAACCAGCGATCGAATTTCAAATAGAGCACCAACGGCTTCCCTAGTTGCTCCGCCAAGCGTCGTACTCCCGAAGCAATCCCTGCTTGGTCGACCACATCCCGTGATGGCAAGAGCATCGCGGTGGGGAATGCATGCTCCTTCAAAATCGCAACTTGATCGGTTGCCAATCCGTAGGCGGGCCCCACCGAGGGAATGACGATTGTTTGTTCGCCTGCCGTTTCGGCAAGCATCTGAAGCAGATTCGCGTATTCACGGAGTTGCACGTGATAGAACACCGCATTGCCGCCATACAGCAACGAGCGGATTCCACCTGCCTCCAAGAAGCGAATGATCTTGGCATTTTCGGCGGTCGATACATTCAGGTTGGCGTCACGAGCCAGCGGTGGGACCGCGACGACTGATTGACGCAAACTGTCGGGCGAAAATGGGGAGCATAACATTGGGGAGTCTCGTGCTGGGCAGCGATATGGGCGGGTGGTGAGCACGCAGATCGGGCGAAGCAAACTTATCAGAAATGCCGATCCGCGGCCGGTGCTCACGACTCCGGTGGCTGCGTTCGACATTTGATGCACACAGCAACATGATGCCTGAAGTTCGTCGAAGTCATCGGCAAGGTTCAGTCTTGCCGCGTCGCTTTCATGACCGTGAATAAAGAGAGCGGATTGGTTTTGTAACGCCGATCCATTCGCAAGGGCAATTCCCGCAAAACTTCGTCGAGATCCAAATCCGTTCGCCAGCCTAATCGGCGGGTAATGTTGCCGGCTTTATCGACGACCCGCGCAATGAAGGGGTTCTCACTGCGAAAATGATTGATGATCAGAATCTTTCCACCTGGCTTACAGACACGAACGACCTCACGCATCATGTCCTGCGGTTTGGAGACGACGCTAATTGTGTGAAAGGAAGTTACGAAATCAAAGGATGAATCTTCGAAGTCCAGCGATTCGGCGTTCCCTGGTCGCACGTCAATGTGACTCCAGGCGTTTTCCGCAATCAATTCTTTCGCCTCGGCCAGCATCGCTTCGGAAAGATCGATGCCGGTGACCGATGCATGCTCAGGATAAGATTCCAAAGATAGACCCGTTCCGACACCTACCTCCAAAACCTTCGCGCCGGGGGGAATCCCGAGCGAATCAAGCGTCTTGCTGACCCGTCTCTTCGCAACGGCTGGCCAAAACGCTTGATAGGCTGGCACGAGGTGGTTGTAGAACGGGCTGGAGTGAGGTTGAGGTGTCTTGCCCGGTCGGTTGGATACACGATGCATGGAATGAAACCCTGGCTCAAGAACAAAAGCACGCCTGCTAGGATGGCAGCTTTCACGCTGCCGTCAAGCATCACGAGGATGCTTTTGTAGCGCTAAGTGTCGGCACAATAACAACTTGCGTCCATTGGTGAGATTGAAATCGGCATGATTATTACGTTCCGGAGACATTTTTCGGTCCAGTCTGGGCGTGAATTGCCCGTCCGTAATCCCAGAGCGAACCTTGCACCGCCGCTGAAAGACCTCTCCAGCAGCGAAGCGAGTTTAATCAAAGCTGTTCTCGGGTTTTTTCTCATTCTGGCCTTTCATTGCCGACTCGGCGATGGGGGCGCTTGGGCTTTGCCACGATCGGCTTTCCGTGATGATCGGACGGCTGCCAAGGCTAGCGGCAGCCTGTGGTTGCTTTGGCACTGCGGACAATGGACAGCCAATGGATCACGGCATTCCGGTCCGAGGGATCACGGCGGTTTGGGAAGCCCCGCTCGCCGAGGTTGCTCGGTCCGCAGGAAGTCTGCAGGAAGTCTGCAGGGAGATGGCGTGTCAACGGCGAACGAGCCGATTCTCGCAGGTTACAATACGGCCCGTTAACAAGAACTTGCCTGCGTGAGGTGGAACGCAATGAAGATGAATGCTTGGCTTTGCACACTGTCGATGTCCTGTCTGTTTCTGGTTGGCAACTCGCCATCGTTTGCGGAAGACAAGGTCGCACCGGTTCGAATGGGTTGTGGCATGATGACCTTTGACACCGTGCCCGGTTGGGGGCTTCGACCCGATGGGAGTTCCCCGCTGGGACCTACCCACGGCGGTGTGGTGATTGACGAGGCGGGCAATATCTTCACGAGCGCGAATGCCGGTGTGTTCGTTTTCTCGCCGGAAGGAAAAGTGATCCAAACTTACCTCGGTAAAGACTATTCAAATCTCCACGATATGGAGATTCGGAAAGAAGCCGATGGCGAGTTCATTTATGGTGCCCGCAATAACGATGCGGAGGGAATCAAGTTCAATGCTCATTCGGGTGAGGTCGTGCTGCGGTTGAAGTACCCGGAAGAATCAGGTTTAGGAAAGATCAGATTCAACCCAACTGCTATCACGGTCACGGCCGAAGGCGATATCTACCTTTCCAACGGTTACGCCAGTAACCACATTTTTAAGTATGACAAGAACGGAAAGTATCTGATGCACTTCGGTTCCAAAGGGAACGGATTGAAACAATTCAACACCGCCCATGGGATGACGCTCGATACACGCTACGATCCACCGCGGTTGCTGGTTTGTGACCGCAACCACCAACCAAAAGGGCGACTGGTACATTACGACTTGGACGGCAATTTTATCGAAGAAGTGATCACCGGATTAGGCATGCCAACCTCCGTTGCGATTCAAGGTGAATACGTTTCTGTGCCAGATTTACATGGTCGGCTGGTGATCTTGGACGGCAGCAATACGATCATGGCCGTGCTGGGACACAATCCTGATCCGAAAAAGCGAGGGAGTTTCAAGGTTCCACAAGACCAGTGGATCGAGGGTGTCTTTAGCGGTACCCATGGTTCCTATTGGGACAAAGATGGCAACTTGTACGTCCAAGATTGGAACGTTTCGGGGCGGTTGATGAAATTGGTGCGGGTTAAATAAGTCACCGCGATTTCATTCTCCGGTTGGTCGCTGACTCGGTAAACTACGCCTCGGCAAACTAGACATTGCAGCGGATGGCATTGCAGCGTGGATGTAGGACCTGCGTGAAGTCGGCTTAGCCGGAGCCACCCGCTAGCTGTTTGCTGCGTCCCGGACCGCTTTTGATCGGAGTCCCGCGCCCCGGAGGCCTATTGATCGGCCTCGCTCGATCATGCGGGCATCGAATTGGATATCGCGACTGTCGAATGGTTTGGTGATGCTGGGGTCTCTTACTCCCCGCGTTGCCGTTGTGGACAGCCGTTTTGACGGCTTGAGGGAGACGGGCTTGTGTGGCTGTCGTCGCAGCTTGCGGTAAACTCACGGTGCAGTCGCTGGGGCATCCGTGCTCTTGAAAATCGTTTAGCCAACGCCCCGCGTGGATCGTTTTAGCAAGACGAATCCGGAATGACCCCGGTTCGGTTGGTTTGAATCAGCTGAGTGATTAGCGAGGCCTTGTGAAGCAATTCCTGGGCATCGTTCTGCTGCTCGATGCTGCTGACTGGACCCGCGGCTTGAAATGGCTGGTCGAAATTGTCAGTTGGTTTCGTTCCGTTTGACGGTGGGTGGCAGAGTTTTGAGTGGCAGGACGAGTTCGTTATCGCCTGAATCATCACGGGAACATTGGCACGCAATCGGTTTTTGTCAAAAAGGAGTGCCAGCTGCCCGGAAAGGCGGCAAGCGGTTAGGTGGGGGTGTAGATGATCATGGAAAGATCGTCGGGTTTACCCGGTTCGCCGGGTTGATTCAGGGTCATTCGCTCCGTCGCCAGGTCGTCGAGACACTTCATCCGTCTGGTCAATTTTCCGCAGCGTCCATGCTCGATGACTTCTTCGATCTTGACATTGTCGAATAACCCGTCGCTGCCAACGATGATAGTGTCACGGGTCGCCAACGGCTGAGCGGGACCGATTTCGATATGCATGTTTCGGGATCCGACTAGATTCGAAACCACGTGACGTTGTTCGTGGTGCATCGCATCCGCTTCGGTCAGCATGCCGGCTTCGATCGCGTAACCGACAGGCGAATGGGGGGTTGATTTCCATTTGATGGAGCCTCGTTGACCAAGGATCAAACTGGTCGAGTCGCCGACTTGGTAGCCGCGGGCAACTTGGTCTTGTACCTCCACCACCGCCAGGGTTGTGGCGGCACCGATACTCAGGTCCAGTATCGCTTGGTTAGCCTGTTCGATGCCGTCCAAAATGGCGTCCCGAACTCCAGTCATGGGAGCAGCGTCCAGAACGCTTTTCGTCAAGGTTTGCACGGCAATCGCCGAAGCCTGGTGTCCGTGCGGGCAACCACCCACTCCGTCCGCGATCACCAGTAGAATCACACCTGCGGTGGTCTGCACGACGGCAGCGCTGTCGTCGTTGGGCTCTGTCTTGCCGGGGCAACTACGGCATTGCGTCATCGCCTTGCCACGGTTGAGTCGCAGCAACTCGGGCGATTTCATATCTTGTTCGACATACAACCGCTGCATCGGTTCTATCGTCAGGTCCACCATCGGTGCATCCCGCAGGAGGTGATTTGCACTGTTAGCCGGCACGTCGTCATTGGATCAGACGCATCGATCGATGCGTTAGTTTATTCCACTGATCGAGCCTTTGCGATGCGTCTTAAAACGTGCACTCCCCGTCTTGACGTCAGGATGTGGTCTGGTGAATCCGAATGCTTGGTCCGTTTGAGGCGACGGATCTTGAGTATTCCGACGCGGCTCTTGGGTTTCTGGCGGTCGTCCTCGGCCCTTCTGCGAGACCTTTACTTTCTGTCTCGCTTCCTGCTCGGACAGCGATCAAAAGCCACCGATTGAGGCCGGATTTCGAAAGAGAGTACTGGCTTCTTGTGCATCGTCATATCTGCATCGCTGCGACGTCAGGGAATGATGCGGTCGCGGTGATGCGGCGGTTTGATGCCTCGGAGATTCAACGAGAAGCTTCACGGCGGGATCACAAGGTGTCTCGGGAGGCGTGTGTTTAGTGGACAAAACAACCTTTGTCGGGGTTCCGATACTCCAGCCGCAATCCGCTCGGAAAAACCGTCTAGGGCCCCAAAAGTGTTACGAAAGATGGACAGAACGGTTGCTAGCAAAAAGGGATTCATTCACGACTCAATTCGATTGTTGCCGATAAGCCAAGCAGCACAAATTCTTGATTTCAAGCAGTCGACGGTCGAATGAACTCCTGGTCCAAGCTGATCCTTTGCCTGTGCTGCGGCACAGTGAGCATGGGCTGCCGAACGTCCTCTGACCCGGCTCCGGCCGAGACGGTGTATCGCACCGCGTCGATGCAAACCCAAGTGATTACTGAATCTCTACCGCTTGATTTAGTCACCGAAGTCTCACAAGAGACGATCGAGTCTGTAACCGAGAAAGCAGTCTTTTCGGAGACGAAGCCAGCGGGGTGGTCATCAACACTCGCAGGTTTGGAATCGGTTGCACTGGGGCAGCATCCCGCCATTCTTGCGTCGCGACAGCAACTTGCGGCCGCCCAGGGGCGTTACCAGCAAGCAGGTTTGCCCCCGAATCCCGTCTTGCAGTATCAGAGCGAGGAGATCGGTAATGAAGGGAGCTCTGGTCTCCATTCGGTCAGGGTTTCGCAGCAGTTTGTTACCGCCAATAAACTCGGATTGGCGCAGCAAGTAGCGGCCCAACAAGCAGCACGTCTTCGCGCCGAAGTGCGTCGCACAGAACTCCAGGTGTTGACGGAGTTGCGGATCGCTTTTGCTAAAGCCCTGATCGCCCAGCGTCGCGTCGCGTTGGCAAACAAGATCGTTGACTTGTCGGAGCAGTCGGTTCAGTCGGCGGAGTTGTTGTTGAAGGCGCAGGAGATTTCGAAAGTTGCTTTGTTGCAGGCTCAGGTGGAGGCCGAGCAGGCTCGTATCTCGGCTGATAATGCGACAACCTTGTTAGCTGCCAATCGACGATCTCTGGCGGCTGCGGTCAGCTTGGGCGAGTTACCCGAGGGTGATCTGGTGGGAGATCTCGAGCAAGGATTAAAGGAGCGTCCCTGGGACGAGACGCTCGAATCAATCGCTTCGCAGAGTCCTGAATTGTTGGCCGCAGGATCGAATCTGGATCGCGCTCGCTGGGCGTTGCGTTTAGCGTGTGCTCAGGTGACACCGAATGTCACTGCCCAAGTTGGTGCAGGTGTCGATACGGGATCGGATGACACGTACGCTATCCTTGGGGTTACCGTACCATTGCCGATCCGTAATCGAAATCAAGGCAACATTCGAGCTGCTCGTGCGAGTGTCGCTGCAGCATCCTCATCAATCGAAAAGACCCGATTGGATCTGGAAGGTCGCTTGGCGACTGCCGTCGGCCGCTACGACACGGCACGTCGACGGTACGAACGACTGCGGGATAACGTCTTACCGGGTGCCGAAGAGACATTTGAATTGTCCAAGACGGCATTTGATGCTGGCGAGTCGAACTATTTAACTTTGCTGACGGCGCAACGAACGCTCGTCAATACACAGTTGCGGATTCTGGACGCGCTCGATCAGACGCGTCAGGCGTCAGCGGAAATCGACGGTTTATTGGTGACACTTCCCTAGCCGTCATTCTGCCAGTCTTGGTCGGGTAGCTTGCGAAGTCGAGTTGCGAAGTCGAGTCGCCGGTTGCGAGCAGGTTCGGTACCGTTTTATGTACCTGTGATGCCAGCGTTTCTGTGGTAACCGTGGGCCGGCGGTCAGTTCGGTACGGTTTGTTACACGCAATCTGTTTAGCGCGGTGTTTATTCTACGAACTAGAATCAGGCGAGTCGGCTCGTCTTCGTCTTCAAGACTCGAGAGGTTCCATTGTCTTCGTCTACCACGTATCGAAGATATCACGATTTAGATGCGTTGCGCGCGATAGCGATGCTGTTGGGGATATTGCTTCACGGCATGCTGTCGTTCATCTCGATTCCCGTTGGAATGCAGCCCATTCAAGACGTTCATCAGCACGGGCTGGTTTACGGGGTATTGATGGACTTGATTCATGGCTTTCGAATGCCGCTCTTTTTCCTGGTGAGTGGTTTTTTTACGACCATGATGTGGCAGAAACGTGGGCCGCTCGGACTGGTGCAGCATCGTTTGCTCCGGGTTGGTGTTCCCCTGTTCCTTGGTTTGTTCACGATCGTTCCTGCGATCTGGGTCGTTTTGATTTTTGGCGATGCCAATATTTGGTCGGCAGTGGAACAAGGCGACACAGCCTACGTCGAGAGCTACGTTGGTGCTGACGGTGATCTCAACCGGCCGCGATTAGGTGATGTTTACGGTGCGGGTGCGATGCCGCTGCATTTAGCGGTTGCCAAATCGGATTTGCAGATGGTCGATCTGTTGGTTGACAGCGGTGCTGATATCGAAGTTGCCACATGGCAGGCGGCCGGGCGTCAATTAAAAGGCTCGACCCCTCTTCATTGGGCCGCCGGTGCGGGAGATGAGGAGCTCGTGATCCACCTGCTGGCTCGTGGGGCGAACGTCAATTCAGTTGATATTGGCAACCGCACTCCAATGGATCTCGCACGGCAATATGCTTATCCCGATGTGGTTCAGTGTTTATCAGCGGCCGGTGGTGCGTCGGGCGATGACGTTTCGGTCGATTTCTCGCAAACCGCAACGGTAGTTCAACGCAGCGAACAGGGGGTCGAGCGAGATTACTTACGGGAATGGATCGAGCAGGCGTCGGGAGTGACGCAGGTCGCAGCGCTATTTGTCTTTTTTCCTGTCTTTATGCATCTCTGGTTTTTGTACTACTTGCTATGGTTGGTCGCCGGATTCGTCGTGATTGCCAGTCTTGCTCGCCTGCTTAAGTTACGGGGCCCGCCAGCTTGGATGTTGCAACGCCCCGTCGTTTGGTGCTGGATCATTCCGCTGACCTTCATGGGCCAGTTGATGATGGTTCAGACCTTTGGTCCCGATACGGCAACCGGTATTCTTCCTTGGCCACCCTCCCTACTCTATTACGGGATTTTTTTTGGCTTCGGGGCCTTGTGTTACGGTCGACCGGAGCTGGAATCGCAATGGGGTGGGCATTGGGTTCGCTGTCTCATTTTGGCGTTACTGATTTTGCCGATCGGTGTCATTGCAATTGAGTGGCGTAACACGGTGTTTTGGCCCTATCATGCGATCGCGGCGCTGGTTGCTGCCTGTTACGTCTGGTTGATGTCCTTCGGCTTGATCGGGCTGTTTCAGCATTTTTTCGCCAGCCAGAATGATCGGATACGCTACCTGTCGGATTCGGCTTATTGGCTTTACCTGATGCACCTGCCACTCGTTCAGTTGCTGCAGAGCTGGATGGCCGATTGGCCGTTACCGAGTTCGCTGAAGTTGCTCGCGATTTGTTCGATCACAACCGTGAGTTTGTTGATTTGCTATGAAGTATTTGTTCGTTACACACCGATCGGAACCCTCTTGAATGGGAAGAAGTTTCGTGCGAAACGGCAGTCCACGTTACCAAATTCGTCAGACGTGTAGTCGCTATCTCACGATGGATGATCGGCATGACTCAAGTTTGCATTAAGCGAAGCGATTCTGCGGCTAGTGGATTGCAGTTAATTGTCCTGCGTTCAAGTTTGAAGTTCTTGTCGAGGAAGCGAATCTGCCTGGATTCAATCTGCTCGCTTGGTTCAACCGTTCATCAGTGCCGCGTCTCAATGAGCGTGATGGCGGCTTCTGCAAAGCGTTCGCCGAGGATCTTGTATCCATCTGCTGAGTAGTGCAGGTCATTGTTAATGGGTTTGCCTTTTCGGTTGACGCCGTCGTTCAGGTCATCGGTGTTCACCCAGGCTCCGCGCGGATGTTTTTTAGCGACATCGACTTGCACATCTCGAATCTTGGTCCAGTCCTTGTATTTTTTGTTTTCCATATCGAAATCGCTAAGCCTGCCGATAACAAAGTTCACATCGTCACGCTTCAGATCTTGACTCACTTGATCGTAAATGCCCGTCAGGCTGCTGGCATAAACGGCAGTATTCTGTTCGCGGGCGTCTCGTTCCCCTTGCATCCAAATGAACGTTACACTCGCAAGATCATGGTCCTTTCTGGCAGCGTCGACCTTTTTCATTAATCGATCGTAAAGATCACCGATTGCTTTTGGGTTTTGGTCTTTTGTTGGTTTCCAGGATTTGTGCCAGCGTCGAATGGGTTGTCCACCTAATGCATCATGCACGACGATGATATTTTCGGAGCCAAATCTTGTTTCTACGGCGGGCGTAAACGACTCTGCTGGTTTCAAGCCTGCCATGTTTGATTGGCCTGAAAGAATGAACAGATGCTTACCGGTATCGGCTTGAGTGGCAGTCGACAAATGACTGGCAAATAAGCCGATGACGATCAGTCGAAGTGATTGGTTCATGGTGGTGCTGGTGTCGGGGGGATTGTCGAGCGGGAATAGCTTGAGTATTGGCAGGCGGCTTGATTTTACTGCGAATTTGAGGCGGCTGTTCCACTTCACCCGAACTTGCCTGCCGGATCGGTGATCCTGACGCGACTTGTCCCGCGTCGGTCACTCTCCTTCTGCGGAATCATTTCATTCTGCACAGGGGTGGTTTCAGGCCGCGCTGGTGCCGTGTTTTCGCGAGGATTGGTTACTTTGTCTCAATGGGGAGGATTGCGAGATGGTAATCTAATGAGGTGACCGACGACGGCTCGCAATGGTCCCTCGGTGAACGCGGGATTGACCGTCAAAATCGTGATATTTGGCTGGGTAATCGCTTTTACTGATACACGTCGACGATCGTCGACGTGCGAGAGAGTTGGGGCTATTTACGATGCGGGAACTATGTCTATTGTCGTTGGGCTAGCAGGGGTACAGGAACTCCGGTTGCCCGTCGCTGCAGTGGCTTCGATATCACCGCTATCCTTTTTTTGAATCAAAACCACGTGCTTGCCGCAACTGAAAAGTTTCCGAGATTTCGCATCGACCTCTCGATGGTGATCGCGTTTGTCTTGTCAGCGGTTGCGGTATGGACCGCTTGGGATGCTGGGGGCGGGCATCGTTGGACCCAAGGGATCGGGGCGGCGCTCGTTTTGGCGTTGATTCCTCTGGGTGTGGTGACTGCTTGGCGTCAGCATTTTTATCGAATGCCAGCGGTGGTTGTTTTGGCGATGGTCGTATGGCTGGTCGGGGCGGTGCAGTGTTTGCCGTTGCCGCCGATGCTTGTAAAAACGCTTTCCCCGGGGTCTTACGACGCGTATCGAGAATGGATACCAGCGGAAGTGCTCACCGAGGCTTTGGAATCGCCGGACTCACCGGTTGCAACCATCGCGTCCTCTGCGATTCCGATCAGCGTGTCCCCGACCTTCACACGAATGGCACTCGCGTTGCCGTTGTTGTTTGCGGTGGGCTGCTGGTTAAGCTCGCTTTGCTTTTCGAATCGTCGCGCCGCCATTTTGCTGCTGCTGATACCTGCTGTCGTGGGGGGGCTGTTCGCTTTTTTTGGCTTGGCAGACATGATCCGGCTGGCACGTGATTCTGACTACGACCTGCGTCAGCGTTTGCTGATCACGCCGGTGGGTGCAGACGGTCCGTTCGGCCCATTCATTAATAATAACACTTGCGCTGGTTACTTGAATCTAACCATCGGCTGTACTGTCGGTTTGTTGCTAGGGATGCGGTATCGGTCAAAAGAGGATTCGAAGGCGAGCATTGTTCACCACTGGCCATCGATTGTCTGCATCTTATTGATTGTGGTCATGGTCGCTGGAATCTTAGGCAGTAATTCACGCGGTGGTTTTGTCGGTTTGGCGACCGCATCGGTGGTGCTTGCGTTGCTTGGGACACGTGGTTGGTCTCGCTTGGGGTTGGTAATCGGATTGCTATTGATCACTCTCTGTTCCGTATTGTTCCTCGACAGCCTGGGGATCCGAGAGCAAACATCTGATCGTCTGGAGACGCTGGTCGACGGTACTGCTGCGAAGAATCCTCGCTTGAAGATTTGGCGGGATGGCTTGGATGCGGCTTGGGCGCATTTGCCGATGGGGGCGGGGTTTGGTGCTTATCGTTACGCGAACTTGCCTTACCAGCAGCGCGCTGGTGATCATTGGGCAGTCAACGCAGATGGGATGCACGTGGAGTGGTTGCTTGAAGGCGGAGTTTGGTTGCTCCCGATTCTACTGCTTGGAATCGCGATCATCATTCGAGATACCCTCCGCCTTAGTCGTCGGAGTCGCGACTTGCCGTTGGCGGAAGCGAGGTTGGCACGTGCAGTGACGATTGCCCTTACTTTTTCTGTGGCCTCGCTGTTTGCGACCCAGTCGTTTGATTTTGGAATTACGCACATTCCCTTGCTGCTGACCTTGGCAATTCTTGTTGGCGGCCTCTTTCGATTGCTGCAAGCGACCAAAGGAGATCAACTCAATCAAGAATTGCTAAACGGGCGTACTGTTCGCCGACTGTCGCTGGTGCTGCTGCTAGTAGCCATTGGGGGACTTGGCTTGGCGAGTTGGGATTTGCACGCGGGCGGTGTCTGGCAGAAGGCCATGATTGACCGCTATCGTGATCGAAAGATGACAATCCAAGAACGTAAGGGATTGGATCAGAAAATCGAACAGTTGCAGCGATTGGTGAAGACCCATCCCCAGGATGCGATGGCGCACCGCACCCTGGCTCAATTCTTGCTCGATCAGCAACAGCAGCTTGGCGCTTTCGAGTTGCTAGATCGGGAGATCGCGGATGCCAACTCGGTGACGAAATATGTTTCACCGCAAAACGTGCGGCGCGTTTTTTATGAGAACTATGTTGATTTCGAATCGCTGTTGCTTGAGAGCCAAGAGGTGGAGGCGTGGCGAAAGGCACGGTGGCACGCCGTGATGGCCCTCATACTCTCTCCGCTCGACGATACCGCCAGAGTGCTCTTGGTCGAAACGGATTTCGTTGACGAGGGTCGCGATGCAGCGAGCGGGGACTTACTCGAACAAGCGGCCCGTTTGCGGCCGCAAACTAAGCGAATTTTGACCTACGTCGAAACCTTGGCGGAGGTGCATCCGGGCGGAAGAACGCTCGAGCAGGTGCAGGCAATCAAGGCAGGGAAGCCTGCACGCCCCTAATCAGGGCTAGAATAAACTAAATAAGACAATCGGATAGAAACAATTTTCCTGAGCGTAACTCTAAATGACCAAGCAGAAAAAAATCGCTTCCTTGTTGATCACCCTGGTCTCCTGGACATCGCTGGGGATCTTGGTCGGTGCGGGCGGTGGCTATGTCGTCTATGTGCGGCAGCCCGCGGAGTTTCAGTCGGTGGGAGTTCTTCAAATCGCGGCACTTAGCGGTCCTTCAGCGGTCATCGACTCTGGTGTTGGGGACTCTGGTGTTGGGGACTCTGGTGTTGGGGACTCTGGTGTTGGGGACTCTGGTGTTGGGGACATAGGAGCTTCCGATCAGCAAGATCTGAATGGTGCTGACCTGATCACTAGTCGGGCAGTTCTCAGCAATGCAGCGTCACGCGGGCGTCTCGGGCGATTAACTGGGATCTCAGGTCGCAATCCAGAGGACATTGCGTTGGTGATCCAGGAGTCAGGGAAATTGCAGGTGATAGCGGGTGATCCAGGTGTGCTGGGGACCTCGTATCAGGTTCAGTTCCGTGGTGCGGCCCCACTAGTAACCCAGAAGGTTGTTCAGTCGGTGATGGAGGCAACGGTGGAATCATTGGCTGCGGTCGATAACTCTGCCAGTTGGAGTGAAGCTGTCCGACTGCTAACGGAAGTGCGTGATGAAATTGAAGCGAATTTGGCGGACTTCAAAAATCAGTTGGGCGAACTGCCAAGCGTGGATGATGCTGCGATCATTGACGGCGAACTGATTTCAAGTGCTGCAGCACGCTTTAAGCGATTGTGCCTGGATGTAGAGAACCTGCAGAATCTCCGTAGCGCGCTCGAGCGAAAGCTACGCAGTGTTGAAGCGATGATTCAAAATGGGGCATCGACAGATGCAATCTTGGCGAGTTTGGATGTTCCATTAGCGCCGGTGGTCGTCAAGCAGGGAGCATCCGATTCGCAAGACAGTAATCGCGATGATGAGATGGATCGGGAAAGAGAACTCGCAAAACGGCTTGATGCGGAACGCGAGATTATGAAAGCGATGCAGCCACTACAACAAGAAGTCGATAGCTTGCTGGAGCGGTTTGGCCGGGCACATCCCACGGTGGCTGCTAAGTTGAAAGAGATTGATAAGCTTCAGGCGAAGCTCGATCAGTTGCCACCTTTGATGGGAGAGACTAAGTCACCGCCAAAATCGGAAGAGCAGTCGTCACAGTCAGGCTCATCTGGCCAGGCCAATTCACAAGATCAGGGAAGTGACGCCGCAAGGAAAGTTTTAGCTTCTCTCCGTGCTCTGAAATCTGAGAAGCAGCAGGTCGAGCAAAAGTTGGAGCAACTTGTCGCTGAATTGGATCCTTTGGCAGGCCAAGTCGCCGTTGAGCAAAAAAATGCCGCCGAGCGATTGCGATTAAACCAGGCGATTGAGGCTCAGAATGATCTTCTGAAGCAAGCCGCGGTCCGGTTGACCAGACTGCCCGCTCGCCCATCCTCGGTTCAAGTTCGGGTCGCGATTCTTCGCCAACCCGGTGAGGGCATCCAGGTCGCCCCAGAGCTCAGGCCACTTTTGGTCCGCGGAGCCCAGATCGGGCTGGTGGTCGGATTAGTGTTGGTCGGCCTGCTCTATCTAACCTCACTGGCGTCAGCCGAATAGCCTGCAAAGACTCTCCGAGTAAATGTCCCGGGTTCCGATTGGTGGAAGCCTGCTAGGTCAATCGCCGTCGATCGGCTAACGCCAGCATCCCTGCGAGATTATCGCGGAATCGTGAGCGATTTTCGTTCGGATAGCGAATTCGTTGACAGAGTAGGGGCAACGGCGGAGCGTTCCTCAATTGGCTTTGACTGGTGGTCTGTCCCTGTAAAAGCCTCGATGGTTTGACAGCTCCTGAATCGACAGGTTTTCGCCATCACCAAAGGCCATCGTGACACCCCAGAGTCCCGGCCATTGGCGACGAGAACCGCCCGAGAGCCTCCGTGATGTTCCTGGGAATTGCCTGTCTGGCTTGCTACTTCCTACTGCTTTGCCAACGTCAAACGGGCTCGGCGGATCTGCCTTTTAGGCATTTGTTCCCGGTATTAAGCCGGTGAAACGAAATTTGTTTGATTAAAAACCGCGGGAGGTATGTACCTTCACCAATCACTAACTAGGGTGAGAAATTGACGCTCTTTGCCTAGGTTCTCTGTTTTTGAAGCATTATGTACAAGCCGTCTGTCACTGTTTTCGCGCTAGTCTCGTTGCTCGTCTTGAACTCTGATCAGCAGGGAAGCGCCGACGAGTTACCGCATCCGTTGACTGTCACGCAGTGGGTCCAACCTGAAGAGCCGGGCGTTTTCGAGGCTCGCGTCGTTGTGCCGCGTGGTCACGGTGAAATGGGAGTCGTCGAAGACGCGCGGGTGCGACTCGCTGGAGCCAACGGTTTGGTGCGGATGGGAGTGACCGATGAGAAAGGGGAGGTCAAGATCAAGGGCGTCGTGCCAGGTGTTTACACGCTACTGGTCCAATCCAAAGCGATGATCGGTTGGCAAGCGATGCATGTGGTCGGGCCGGACCAAGCGAGCCCTGGTACTTTCTCGCAAAAGGCGGTCATTTCACCCGCATTGATCAGCACGAGCCGTTTCCGAAAGCTGGTTGAGCCCTTTGATAAACAAGAGTACACACTCGACGATTTGTCGATCAAAGATGTCGATGTCGTGAAGATCGCAAGTGAAATCCGCGGCAACGAGCGGGCTCAGGTGATGATGCGTAATAGCGGATTGGCCGGCAACGTATTCGCCGCTTCTTCGTTTACGGGTGCGACCGATCTCGGTCAGCAAGTCTCCCGTCTTAACGCGGCTGCGGATACCAATGTTTTTCTTATCCGTAATGGTGCTGAGATTGGGCAAACAGTCACGGATTCGACCGGTAGCTTTTTCTTCGCCGATCTTCGAGCTGGCGTCTATTCGCTGGTTATGGCAAATCGTGATGGTTTGGCGGCTGTTAGCTTCGAATTACTTGACGATCATTCGGGCGCCAACGCAGGACTGCTTACCGCAGACCGGAAGAGTTTCGTCAGCTTCGCAGAGGCGAGTGCTGCATTCTGTTGTCAGGTGGGTCCTGATTGCTGTGAGGAAGAAGGTGGCATGATCGGACCGATTGGTGGTGCGGGCCTTCTACCACTGGCCGCCCTCGGCGCGATTGCTGGTGGTGGTGGCGGATACTGCCCGCCAGGGGCCAACACGCCCGGTACTGACGCGGGCGGCAACTAAGATCGATTCGCCCTACGTGTGAAAGGAATACAATCCGGTTGCACATCGGCACAGTAGGATTGCGATGAGGATTATTCAACGCGACGTAAGCTTCGTCGTGTCAGATGGCTCTTTGAACAAAAGCGGGGCTCATGCCCGTTAGGCGGGCGTGTCACAGTGTCGCGTAGCAGATTGCTGTTACGACAACGACTCCGGCCAGGTTCAGTACGAAACCTTCCCGAGCCATTCGATTGATCGTTAATTCTTCGGAAGCAAACACGATTGCGTTGGGTGGCGTGGCAACGGGCAGCATGAATGCGAAGCTGCAGCTCATTGCCGCAGGAACCATGACGAGTTTCGGATCGATCCCCGCCGTCATTGCGCCAGCAGCAAGAATAGGCATTAGCAAGTTCGCTGTCGCTGTATTGCTGGTGACTTCTGTTAGGAAGGTCACGGCGAGGCAAATCAAGGTGATCATCAATATGATGGGAATCGCTGCCAACGACGTCATTGACGCGCCAATCGTATCGCTGAGGCCAGATGCCATAAAAGCCTTCGCATTTGCGATGCCACCGCCGTAGAGAATTAGAATTCCCCACGGGATTTTGGCAGCGGATTTCCAATCGAGTAGTTTTTCGCCCGACTGTTCGCCATTGGGAATCAAATGCAATGCGACAACGGCTAGTAGTGCGACACTCGCGTCATTCGCTTGATTGAGTCCCAGCCATTCGCTCCAGCCCCCGAATGGGTCGCTTCTCGTCATCCACAATAAAGCCGTCGTTACGAATACGGCCAGCGTACGAATCTCGGCGCTTCGCCAACGACCGACCTTCGGCAGTTCCATGACAGCTTTGGTGTTGACATTTCGCGTGAGCCACAGGCCGACGATGGGGATCATGATAAACACGACGGGCAATGCCATCCGCATCCATTGCAGGAACGTGATCTCTGTTCCGGTGGTTTCGGCATAAACCGTCATGAAGACGAGGTTCGGCGGTGTGCCGATCGGTGTACCTACGCCTCCGACACTGGCGGCGTAGGCGACTCCCAACAACAGCGAGGTTCGTAATTTGGTGTCGGTCGATTTTTCGACGACGACCAGCACGATCGGCAGCAACATCAGTGTCGTGGCAGCATTCGAAATCCACATGCTCAGACCGGCGGCGGCAATCATGAAGCCGAACACGAGTCCGCGAGCACTGCCACCACCGAACAGACGCACCATGCCGAGCGCGATTCGCCGATGTGTATTACTTCGTTCCATTGCCATCGACAGCATGAATCCACCCATCATCAACAGGACGAGCGGATGACCGTAGGATTCACCAATCTCAGACGGTTTGAGAACTCCAACGAGCGGTAATATCGCCAGGGGGACGATTGAGGTGACGGGGATCGGTACCGGTTCAAAGATCCACCAAATGGCGCAGAGGGTGGCGACACCAGCTGTCCAGCCTTGGTCCGAGTTGCCTGACGAGGCGTAGACAAGGACGCCGACCAACACGGCCGCCAAGAAACCAAGGAACAAGGAAAGCTGTTTTGCCATGTGATTCAATCGTTCGTGATTCA
>JBMYRF010000015.1:54106-119922 GCA_049602075.1 Rubripirellula sp. | reverse complement strand
GTGATTCAATCGTTCGTGATTCAGTCGTCAGTCATTCAATTGGTCGACGATTTACAAGGTGACGGTGGCAGCCACCTTAGCCGATCTCATAGCGTTCGACTCTGCCGAATGGGGGCAACGGCGAATCCTCTTTCTTTGGCTTCGGTTGACCTTGGGTCCCCACGACGAACAGTGACTTCCCATCGGCCGTGTATTGGACCCGAGTGATACGAAACCCGGTTTTTGCAGACGCGATTCGATCCCCGCTATCGAGATCGAATAAGGCGAGGTTCCAGTCGCCGCCGCGGAGTCGGCCGCCCATTGCAAAATGCTCTGATCGCGGATGAATCGCCAGTGTTTCCATCAAGCCTTCGCCGGACTGACCTTGATGTGTCTGATCGAGAAGCGTCGGAGTTTCTTTTTTCCAGTCCCAGCGTTGCCAAAGTTGGCGACCATTGCCAGCCATGGGATCTCGCATCGGCCCCATCCCGCACAGCAATAGCGTTTGACTATCCGGTGTGAATTGTAAATCGAAAATTCCACCGAGATAACAATGGCTTTTGATGATTCCCCAACTGGTGAAGTCGGGCGTGGTCCAATTGGCGACCATTTGGCCACTATTCAAATCAAACACACGGACTTCACCCATGAGGTTTCCGGCCGCGACGAACCGATTGTCCGGGCTGATGGCGACCGCTTGGGTCGATGGGATGTGTGGTAATTGATGCAACAGATCACCAGAGTCTGCTGCAAACACTTTTAGAGACGGCTCTTTTTCAGGCTGTGGCTTGTATTTGTAACTCCCTGCAAGATATTGCCCGGTCACTGAAGCGATTCGCGAACGGTTGGTAGAAACAGACATGTCCCACGACCAGAAATCATGGGCGCGCGTGGTGCGCAGCAGTTGTCGTTGTTCGACATCGAACCACCGTAGTCTACCGTCGTAGCCTGCCGATACGATCTGATTTTCCTTCAGTAGCCCGACCGAGCTGAC
Organism: Rubripirellula sp.; assembly: GCA_049602075.1. Taxonomy (GTDB): domain Bacteria; phylum Planctomycetota; class Planctomycetia; order Pirellulales; family Pirellulaceae; genus Rubripirellula. The sequence goes on along the minus strand of JBMYRF010000015.1, from coordinate 118,949 downwards.
GTAGCTGTCATGCTGGTATAGCAGCTCTTGTTGGTGTGGTTCAAACTGCAGTCGGTAGACACCGTCCATGCACCCAGCGATCATCGCATTTTCGTTGTCTGCCAGCGCGGCGTCCAAGACGCTGGTGGGAAGTTTCCAGTCTTGCGTCTTTTTTAATGTCAAGGTCTTGGTGGCTTCGCTCATAGCAGGACCTCCTCGACGGCTTGAGCGTCTTCTTCAACTCGCCGGAAAGTTGGAAGGCCGGGGAGATCGTATTCTTGATCGGGCTCGATTCCGAGCGCCCGAAAGATCGTTGCGAAAAGTTGTCGGTTGTCGGTGTGACCTTCGACGACGTTGCGTCCTAGTTTATCGGTTGCGCCATGCACCACGCCACCACGAATGCCTGCCCCGGACATGGCCATCGACCAAGCGTTGGGGTAGTGATCTCGACCCCGGGCCTCATTGAGCCATGGCGTGCGTCCGAACTCGCCCATCGCGATTACGAGTGTGTCTTCCAGCAATCCGCGATCTTCTAAGTCAGTGATCAGTTGAAACAAAACATTATCGAGCTCAGGCACCAGCATCTGATGCATTTCGTGTTGGAAAACATGATTGTCCCATGGCATGCCATTGGCGACCATCACAAAGGTTGATCCATTTTCGATCAGGTGGCGTGCTTGTAACGCGTGCTGCGCGAACGCGCCCGGCCCGTACCGTTCTCGATCAGCTGGCGGCAGTTGATCAAGATCGAACAGCGGGGCGCAGCTCATCAGCCCTGCCACTCGTTGGAAGGCCGCATTGTGGCTGGAAGCTGCTTCACTGCGGCGATCATTTTCATATTTTCGACTTAGGAACGCTCGCAGCATTTCGCGATCTTGATGATCCAATTCCGAGATTGAATCGAGTCGCCCGAGGTTGGGGATGGAGTATTTGCCACCGGCTCGGACCGGACCGTACTGAGCACCCAGCCAGCCGGCCCAGTTGCCCGATTTGAATGCTTTGAACTCGTTGCCCTCCGGGCAGGGATCGAGCAACACGAATTGAGGGACAGGGGAATCGAGGTCACCCAGTTGCTGAGCGATTACAGACCCCAGAATGGGGCGCGTGAATGGCGGACGCGGCTTGTCGCCGCGCGTCAGGACATCGATGCCTTGGAAATGCTCGCTCGGTTCTGTTTTCATGCTTCGAATCACAGCGAGTTTATCCATGATTGTCGCGCAACGTGGCATGAGTTGGCTGATGTGGATGCCGGGCAGGTTCGTTGGGATCGCGCGAAAGGGGCCACTGGTGGAGGTGCCCGGTTTGGGATCCCAAGTTTCGAATTGGCTGGGGGCTCCGCAGAGCCAAAGCAGAATGCATTTCTTGCCTTGCCGCTTGGCCTGTTCGGCTGCCGCCGGAATTGAAAACAGCCCGTTAAAGCTTGCGACTGAAGCGGCACCGGATGCCATCGTTCCTTGCAGGAACAGACGTCGGTGCACTGCGTGTTCAGGGCTTCCGCAATTCGAGGACGTGTCAGGACGCTGATTCATCGTGGAGGTTACTAGATTGTTCGCTAATGGTTTAACCGAAACTCGGCGCTGGTCAGCATAGACCAGATAACTTGATCAATGGCTGGTCCGAGATCCGATTCTCTTTGCTCAAGGTAATCGGTGATCGCTTTTTGCTCGGAGGCCGCGGGCGGTCGGTGGAAGATCGTGTTGAATAAAAGTTCGACCCGCTTCGAATGGGTAGGCTGTTGCAACGTTTGCGCTCGAAGGTGATCCGGGGCGTTGCTGGCGCGGATAAACTCATCCAATGCCGGATGGTTGCTCAAATACAATGCATCGGCCACCGGTGCGACAAAGGTGTCCGGCAAGACATCGCGGAACTGCTGGCGAAACGCACGCAGCATTGGCGCGTCGTTGTTGAACTTGCCGCGAACCGCTAACTGCACTGACCGCGCCATCTGTTCCGCTGTCAGTGGACGTTCGAGCGCCCAGGCGAAACTGGCGGGATCTTTCGCTCCGGGCGGTTGGCGACTGCTAAGCTGATAAGCACGGCTCAACACGATGCTGCGAATCAAGCCTCGCATCTTGTAGCCGCTGCTCATGAAATGATTCGTAAGCTCGTCAAGCAAGTCGGGATGGCTAGGTGGATGCATGCTGTCCATTTCATCGAATGGATGGACAATTCCTCGCCCCATCAACAGGGCCCAAACGCGATTGACCATCGCCAGGGCGATCCGCCGGTTGCCGGTTACGACTTGTTCAATAAATGCTTGGCGTCGGGAGAATTTCGGAACCCGCGGTGCTTCACTTGGTTTCCCCGAAACATACAGTGTGTCTAAGTCTTCTTGGTCCTGCCCCCCAGCGGGACGTTTTTCATTCAACGGAGGACTGCCCAAGAATGACAATAGGTTGGGATAGCTGCTGCCTGTCAAATCAGCGAATTCCGAAAAACCGCCGATGGCCGATTCCACCACACGCGGTCCAAGTTTCGTTTTCGTGTTCTTGCCACGGTTGAAGAATGCCACGAGTCCCCAGTAATCGCTTTGCTTGATTTCGTCGACGATCATGTGGTCGTGACATTGTGCACACTCGATTCGCAGCCCAAAGAAAAAGGGCGCGATCGATTCTGCGATCGCTTGATGGTTGTTGTTCTGTTCGTACAGATACCAGACGGCACCCCGTTCAGATTGGTTTTCGGGGCGTGCGAGCAAGATCTCCGCGGCGACTTTATTCCAAGGTCGGTTCTGGCGAACAAACTCTTCCAGATAGTTTCGCCAATGGTTAGCTTCACGCTCGGCGTATTTGCCTTCGTCGGTACGGCCCATCAGGAGGGCGTCCAGCACATCCGCCAAGTGCTGGACATGATCTTCGCTCTGCAACAAAGCGTCGACTAGATGTTGCCGTTTGTCCTCTCGTTGGTCTTCAAGGAAGCTATCGGTCTCCTGTGCCGTCGGGACGCGGCCCGCAAGATCAAGGTAGAGGCGACGCACAAAATCACGATCGGAGCATCGTGCCGCAGGCTCAATTTCCCGATCAGCCCAGTCTTGAGCAATGAAGTGATCGATTTGCTCGGTTGGACTGGGGGCAGGAATACTCACCACGACCTGCTGGGCAGGTGCGTTGGTGACGGTCATACCAACGCAAATGAAAAACATCGATGTTTCAAGCAACTTGCCGGCTGGCCACATCTCTACACTCTCGGTTCCATAAACTTAAACTTAGGTGAGAGGCAATCGGGCGATGGCCTCACGAGCGAATAAGATGATGGCATGATAATCGATCCGCCAGGGTTGCGGGGTACATGATGTGTGGAAGGCCGCGATGCTCGCGCGGAAGTTTTCGGGAAAATATGGCTGCCGCGCAGGGTGCCGGTGGGGACTGCGGCAGGAGCGTGTCAAAATGGTCGGGCAGGCTGTTACAGTAGATCATAAAACGACTTTCGCCAAAGGAAGTGGTGATTAGGGTAACAAGATGGTAGACGGGTCAAAGTCAGGCGGATCTCAGCAGTCGCGGGTATCGCGAGCTGGTGATGGTCTGTTCCGACTTGCGTTTGATACCGCGCCAACGCCGATGGTTTGTCTCGATGAGAATCGCCAATGCTGGGCGATTAACCACGCGTGCACTGAGTTGTTGGGAATGGATGAGGCGTCACCCTTGGTGGCCTGGAAAGAAATTGTGTCGGTAGCTGATGCCGCGCGTGTCGATGATTGGTTGACTGGTCTTCAAGGTAAGCAGGGGCAGGCACCCACCGATTGTGAGTTCCGGCTCAATCAGAAACGGGGGCATGGGATCGACATTTGCTCTCATGCCCATGTCGAGTTGGACGATCAAGGGCAAGTTCGCGGCTATGTTATCGCTTTCACGGAAGTCAACCAGGCGAAAAACGTGACGGTGGAAACCCGCTTAGAAGCCGAACATCGCTTGTTTGATCTCATCGCGTCCGAGTTTGAGGTGAGTAAGGGATTGGAGCACGTGGTCCGTTTCGTCGAGGAGCAGGCGAGCGACGTGATGGCATCCATCGAATTGTTCAATCAGGCTGATAACAAGCTGCAGCATGCTGCAGCACCGAGTTTGTCCAGCGAGTTACTGGAAGCCGTCACCCATTTGCCAATCGCTGAGAGGATTCTGGCAAGGCGTGAAGTTTCTGAACGACGAAAATTGATCGTCGTTGAAGACATCGAATCGGATGGAATGTGGGCTGATTTGCGAACGGTTGCGCGCCGCGAGTGTGTAGGCTCGCATTGGGTTCTTCCCATCTTGGACGCTCGCGGATCGCTGTTGGGAACGCTCGCAATCTTTCAGCGTGATTCAGGCATTCCGACGACGGAGCATCTGAATCTGATGGACTCGGCTGCGAACGTAGTTTCCGTCTTGCTGGCCAGCATGCCAGATTCGCAGGAACTGAATCGCGATCGAGAAGAACAGTTGCAGCTAACGCAGTTCTCGACCGAACGGTGCAGCACATCGGTGTTCTGGCTTCGCAAGAATGGTTCATTCGTTTATGCCAATGAAGCAGCCTTGGAGCTTTTTCGATATTCGCGTGATGAATTGCTTGCGAAGCGGTTTTGCGATCTTGAAACCAGTGTTTGTGAGGAGTCGTGGTCGGAGTTTTTGAGTCGTTTGAAAGAACAGGAAATAATTACCTATCAAACGATCATGCAAGACAAGGATGGCGAGGTGATTCCCGTTGAGGTTGGTGCGAATTACTTCGTGAGTGGCGGGCAAGAGTTGATTGTTACCTTCGTGACTGATAAGTCGTATGAAAACGAGTTGTACGAGAACTCCCCGCACATGCTGCTGTCAATGGATGCCAGGACAGGGCGGATTCAGCAATGTAATGCCACCATGGTACGATTGCTCGGACGCAGTAAGAGTGATCTTCTGAAAAGTCGAGTGTTTGATTTGTTCACGACTGCGAGTTACGACAGGCTGCAGGACGAGGTCTTTCCCGTTTTCTTGGAAACGGGGGAGGCGAAAGACGAAGAGGTGCAGATGGTATGTGCTGACGGGAGCATTCGGGATGTCATCATTGGCATGACGCCGATTCGAGGTGAGGCAGGCAAAATTGTTGCCGCCCGTGCCGTCTTACGAGATATCACAGAGCAGAAACGGACGCAGTCAAGATTGGCAGAAAGTGAGGCGCTGTTCCGAAATCTGGCGGGGACGTCATCGTTCGGTGTGCAGCGAAATGACGTTTATGGACGTATCACTTTTGCCAATGCGGTGCTGGGGCAAATCTATGGCTGTCCCCCAGCAGTGCTCGTGGGAACTTCCGTTTTTGATTTTGCCATCAACGAACAGATGCGTCGAGAGATGCGTGGTCAATTAAAACAGCAGCTCGAAGATCCGTTGTCGACTCCACCGACCTACGAAATGGTCCACCGCACGATGGATGGCAGGGTCGTTGATCTAAAGATCGACTGGACCGTTGATCGCGGCGTCGATAGCAGTGTTGTCGGCTTCATTGTCGTTGTCACTGATATTACGGAGCGGAAGCGAGCGGAACGAGAGCTTGCTTTCCGCGCGGATGTTCTTGATCGTGTGAGCGACGCAATTATCGTGACCGACCAGCGAGGGAATGTTAACTATGCCAGCGAGGCAGCGAGGCAGTTTTATCATGCAGACGATCTTGCTGGTCGTGAGTGGATGTTGGCGGATCGGCATCGCCAACTTTTAGCGGCCGCTGATTTTGATGATGACGTTCGCGTGATCTTGGGTGAAATGGGGGCCTGGCACGGCGAACATGAACTGACGTTTGAGGGTAAGCCTTATTGGTTGGAAATCACACTCAAGTCATTTCCATCCCCGTCCAGCGGAAAGCGACTCTTGCTTACCGTGATCCGGGATGTTTCATCACGGCGGCTGAGCGAACAAGAAAATCGAAGGCACCGAGATCTGTTGGCGCACGTTGCAAGGTTAAGCACCATGGGGGCCTTGGTTGCGGGAATTGCCCATGAAGTGAAGCAACCGCTCTATGCGATTTCTAACTACAGCACTGCTGTTTCGGTTGCATTAAAACGGATCAGAGAAACAGGGGTCGGTGCGAATGACCAACTAGCGGAGCTAAATGAGTTCAACGAGGGTGTCCAAGCATCCGCGCAAAAAGCGAACCAGATTATCCGTCGAATGCGAGATTTTGCGAAGCGTGGGATGGGAGAACGTGCCCCCGTGGACTTGAACCAAGTCGCTATTGACTCGGTCAATTTACTGTCTTTTAAAGCACGCGATAGCCGCGTCGATGTGCAACTAAAACTTATGGAAGGATTGCCCAGCGTTGTTGCCGATCGCATTCAGTGCGAGCAGGTTGTCGTTAATCTGCTGGGTAATGCCTATGAAGCTTTGGAGAGTATCGATGGTCCAAGGGTTGTCGTGATTCTTACTCGATTCGATAGCACCTGGGTTGAACTGGAGGTGCGGGATAACGGTCCCGGAATTGAATCGGCCGACTTGGGATGTTTGTTTGATCCGTTTTACACAACCAAGAAAGATGGCATGGGGATGGGACTCGCGATCAGCGAGACGATCATTGCGGACCATGGAGGGCGATTGGTGGCCCGTAATGGTGAGGTTGGTACTGTTTTCTCGCTTTCGATGCAGCACGCGGGATTCAGGCGTTGAAAATCGCGGTGCCGGTTTGTGATTTGATGCAAGGTTGAGAGGGCGATGATGTTGATTCAAACGATTCGTGTGTTCGCTGCGATGGTGGTCTGTTGCTTGGTTGGTGAACTATTGGCTGGTGAACTACTGGCTGGTGAACTGGCAGTCGCCCAACGTACAAGAGCGATCGAGCAAATTCCGGAATTGTCAAAGTTGCCCGATGCCAGTGACGAATTGCAGCAGCGAATCGATCAGGGAGGAGGGAATCTCTGGCTGACTCAGAAGCATTACCGACTGACCCGTTCTCTGGAGATCGAACTGAGTCAGAGCGGCGCGATCGCAATTAATTCGCAGGTTGGCACCACGTTGATCATGGATGGGCCAGGCCCCGCAATCCGGATTCGTGGAACCCACCAGGGAACCGCTTCCCCAAAATCTTTCCAGCCATCGACCTGGAACGAGCGAATGCCGCTGGTGTCTGGCGTGGAAATTCTCGGCGCCCACGCCGAAGCCGATGGAATTGAGTTGGATCAGACGGTGGGTGCGATTATCGATAAAGTCTCGGTGCGGTGGTGTCGGCATGGCATCCGCTTGCATCGTCGGAACCGGAATGTGATCGTTTCTCAATGCCATCTGTACGAGAATTCTGGCGTCGGCGTTTTCTTGGATGATGTTAATTTGCATCAAATCAACGTCGCGAACTCCCACATTTCTTACAACCGCGGCGGAGGGATTGTGGTCCGCGATGGAAATGTTCGCAACCTACAGGTCAGTGGTTGTGACATCGAAGGCAATATGCCCGCAGATGAGACGGAAACCACGACTGCTAATATCTTGATCGATGTCAGCGGATCCCCCGACGATGCAAGAAAATCGATCGCCGAGATCGCCATCACCGGTTGCACCATTCAGCATTCGGCAAACTACTCAGGCGACGAAGATCGCACGGTGGCGCCGGGTGGGGCCAATATCCGCTTGGCCGGGAAAGCGGTTTACCCCATCGACTCGGTTACCATTACCGGTAACGTCCTGAGTGATACGACAACCAACGTGGATATCCGCCACGCTCATGATGTCGCGATTCAGGCGAACACGTTCTTCGCGCCGAAGCCAAGTCATCTGTCGGTAAAAGACAGTCAACGGGTCGTTGTGGTCGGGAATACGTTCAATCCTCGACAGTTCGTTCGTCCGGGGACTATTCGTTTTTCAAATTGTTCGGACTGCATCCTTTCCAGTTTTACCGTCCATCGTTTTGCCACCCGGGAGGGAGCCATCATTTTGGATGGTTGTAATGGTATGGTTCTGACAGGCCTTAGTCTGACGGATTGTGATTCCGGTTTGGTGATTCGTAATTCGAGTGATTGCAGCGTCACCGGGTGCCGCGTCACCAGAACGACCGAAGGATCGCACGATGTCTTAATTGACGAATCGAGTCGGAATATTCAGTTGCTTGGAAATGTGTTCTCTGGGACTCGTTCGATCGCACCGCAAGCGACGACTGGCTCGTTGAAGACCGATTGAGTTTCGTCTGTTTTCGGCGACTCGCGGCATTCACATATTCCCGCCCCCGAAACCTCCGCCGGTACCAAATCCGGGATTGAGTGTCGGTTCGATTTCGTCTTGGTTCGCCGGTTCGCTCGCTCGTTTGTCTTTTTCCGAAGCGATTAAACTTTGTAGCAAGGGCATGACCACGCTTCGATAGATGGCTTGAGCAAATGGATACTTTTTCATTTGTTCGAACGTGCTATAGAGTGTCTCGCCTTCGCCCGTCCCCATTGGAACCGTGGTTTTGCGGCCGGCCGAATCAACAAGGATCGACTGGTATTCCCACTGCCCATCTTTGCCCGGTTCACGAATGACGTCATCAAGCTGCGCCGTGTCGAAATCAAATGCTCCTTCGGCAGCCTGTTTGTCGGCCGCGTAGGTTTCAGTATCCAATCCAATGGTCTCGGCAACCGTGGTTGTTACTTGCTGGACCGATTCAGTGCTCGCGATCGATTCCAATCGCTGCAGGTTTTTCTCCAGCTCACTGAGTTTTTCTTCATCATTTAGACGGTTCGCTTGGTCGATTTGTGTTTCGATCGAGTCCTTGATTTGTTCAGCGGGAACGCTTTTTAGATCGGCGGGACGCGGCGTGGAGGGCAACGGCTTTGGTTCTTGAGTTCCGCTGACTTGGGATTTACTGCCTGAAGCGGTCGGCGCGTTACCAGCCAATTGATTCCTTTCAGGATCGGGCAGGTAGATAAAGAGCAGCGTAAGCCCAAGCAGTATATGGGCGACAACAGAGACGGTAATCGCATACCGATGCCACGCACTCCGCTTTGAAGTGTTGGTTGTTGTCTTCGGCTTTGCTTCAGAAGTGTTCAAGCGTGGGTCGCGTATTCGGATTTTAGGACCGCTCTTGGCGTCGAATGCATCTCCTTCGCCGCGATTCGAGGTGCTTGCGTCAAAACTCAGGAGGCGTTGCAAGTGAGCATGTCACGTCAACGAAAGTCCCATGATAACGCATTGCCGTCAGGATGATTCCTGACGGCCCGGATCTGACTACTGCTCGGGTCAACGGAAGTGTTGGTGGTTGATTATTTTCGCCGTCATGAACCACGCGGATCAACATGGGTTTTGGTGATCGGATAAACTACCGCGATTGTTCGTGTTTTGGTCAGTAGGGTAGCAGTCATGATGATGTTCCGTGTGATTTTGCTTGCGATGGTGTCCAATCTGGTTTCTGTCAGTGTTGCGGAAGCAGACCGACCGAATATTCTTTTTGCCATCGCGGATGATTGGTCCTACGGCCACGCCGGTGCCTACGGCTGCCGGTGGGTTGAGACCCCAAATTTCGATCGAATCGCCAAAGAGGGGATTTTGTTTCGCAACGCCTACACACCGAACGCGAAGTGTGCGCCTTCTCGTGCGACGATTCTAACCGGCCGTTATTCATGGCAACTCGAGGAGGCGGGAAACCATATGTGTATCTTTCCGCCAAAGTTTGGTGGATTCGTTGAACGCTTGTCAGCGGATGGATACTTCGCGGGCTACACCGGCAAGGGATGGGGGCCGGGAATCGCCAACGATTCGGAAGGTGTTCAGCGGGCGATCACGGGGAAGGCCTATCGTTCAAAATCTGCCAAGCCGCCGGCAAGTGGGATTAGTCGCAATGATTACTCTGCTAACTTTGCGGATTTCTTAGCCGACGTTCCCAATCGTCAACCGTGGGTTTTCTGGTATGGAACGACTGAGCCACACCGTGGTTATGAGTTTCAGTCGGGGCAGCGATTGGGGAAGAAAATCAGCGACATTGATCGCGTGCCAGGTTACTGGCCAGATACTGAAACCACGCGTCACGACATGCTCGACTACGCGATTGAAGTGGAGCATTATGATCGTCATTTGGGCGAGATTTTGCAGGCGATTGAGGCGGCCGGCCAGCTAGACAATACACTCGTGGTCGCCACCTCGGATCATGGGATGCCGTTCCCGCGAGTCAAAGGGCAAGCGTACGCTGATTCGAATCATATCCCGTTGGCGATTCGCTGGCCGTCGGGCATCGCCGGGGCAAATCGTGTGGTCGAAGATTTTGTTGATTTTGCCGATCTTGCACCCACCTTCCTGCAAGCAGCGAAGGTCGAAACCCTCACACCGATCATGCAGCCGGTCAGTGGAAGGAGTCTGTTCGATATTTTTTCAGTTGATCGCTCAGGTGTCGTCAATCCGGCACGTGATCATGTCTTGGTCGGAAAGGAAAGGCATGATATCGGTCGCCCGAATGCAGGCGGATATCCCATTCGTGGGATTCGAATTGGTGATTGGTTGTATCTGAAGAATTACAAGGTGGACCGTTGGCCCGCCGGCAACCCGGAGACAGGTTATTTGAACTGTGATGGGAGTCCCATCAAGACAATGATCCTCCAAGAGCGGCGTGAGCGTCAGTCGGTTGGCGGGCAGTCGAGTGCATTCTGGGACCTGTGTTTTGGAAAGCGACCGCTCGAAGAACTCTACAACGTGGTGGAAGATCCTGACTGTGTGAAGAATTTGGCCATGCTGCCGAAGCATGAATCAATCAAAGCAAAGTTCCATGCTCAAATGGTGTCAGAATTGAAGGCACAAGGGGATCCGCGTATGGATGGACGGGGGGATATGTTTGACGCCTATCCCTACTCAAGTCCCGCCACCGATCGTTTTTACGAGCGTTATCTGGGTGGTGAAAAAATACGAGCTGGCTGGGTCAGTCCCAGCGATTTTGAGAACTGAACGAGCAGACGCAGTGAGGCGTTTGGAGTCAGTGTGGCCAGGAAGGAGTCAGCGTAGCCACGAGTCAGCGTAGCCACGAGTCAGTGTGGCCACGAGTCAGTGTGGCTGTTCTGTTTCCGGGACCTGCTTCCACACGGGAGGTACCGCATTGGCTTCCTGGCCGTAGGTCTGGGAAACGACCAGCCCACTCGCTTGGGACATGTAGAAGATTCGTCCATTGGAGACGACGGCTCCCAGGCACTCACGTGAATCGATTGCAGGGCCAGTTGAAACCAGTTTTCCATCATTTGACAGATCGATCATGTCCATGTTTGCACCCAACACATATGGTTCCGAGAGTGTAAAACGGCAGCAGGCATAGTTGTGGCCGATGCTGCTGGTAACCTTGCCCGTCGTACGATCAAAGACGTTTCCTTTCCCGCGAAGGGCGTTGGAGAAAACGAACTGTTCGCCCACAGTGACGACGTTCAAGGCGGACGTGACTGGATCAGATTTCCAGAATAAGGATCCATCGTTTGCATTCAGGCACCAGACGAACCGATCATCGGTTCCCTCCTGAGCCCGATTGAACCCACCGATGTAAAGACGCCCGTCACGGCCACTCAGGGTGCATTTGGAGGTGACGTAGTAATCGGTTGTTGACCAAATGACATCGCCGTTGGCGGGGTCCAGGCAAGCAGTGAGCCCGTTGTTTTCGGCTGGCAATCCCCGTCGTCGTCGCAATTGTTCCGCATACCCGAAGAAAACCGAGTAGTACAACTTGCCATCGAGCAGGCAGATGCCACAGTCATTTCCGCCTCGACCAAAGGTGGAGAAATCTTTTTCCCAGACGACTTTTCCGGTGTTGAGATCCCAAGCCCAAATCCTGGGATGGTGGTCTTTGGGGTAAAACGGGTTGTCATTACTGTAGATCCAACTCATCACTTCACGGTCGCCCTGTTGAACGGGTTTGCCTCGGAAGGTGAATGGTTTTTCGGTGCCCTGAGCAGCATAGCTGCCTGATCCAGATGCATAGATTGCAACATTGCCATTAACCACCGGTGGAAATTGCCGACTCCAACTAGGCGATCCGGTGAATGGCGTTTCCCACAGCAAATCTCCTGTCTCTGCATCCAGGCATCGCATCATCGAACGTTTGATTCCCGCTTGCGGAACGAGCAGTTTTCCGTCGACATACAGCGGCGATGTGAATGACAGATAGACGTCGGGCCAGTAGCGTCTCCACAATAATCTTCCGGTGTCTTGTTCGGCTGCGATGATTTGGCCTTCGGCAGTATGCATGTAAATGCGTCCGCCGCCACATACTGGTAAATGTTTAACCGTTCCCTCCAAGCGTCGAGCCCAACGCATCCGCAGCGGTGGCGATAAGCCTTGATCATTCGCGTTCGTGCCACCGAAGTCTCCGTAGTTGGTGTACCAGTTGAAATCTTCACTTGCGTACGGGCCGCTGCGGGGACTGCGGATGTTGGTCAAGGAAAGTTGCGTAGTTGGGTGGGCGGCCGTTTTTCCAGCACCAAATATGTAGAGGTATCCATCCTCGCAACCAACGTAAATCTGTTGGTTCGCAATCGCGGGCGGCGCGGTGATCGGCGCACCAAAGGCGGTGTCGAGTGATTGCACGGAACGGTTGGTTGTTGATGTTTCACCATCCGGTTCACCGTCGAGGGGAACGATGTGGATTTTCCCGTGGAGGTCACCGTAGACAACATGTTTTTGGGTGATCACAGGAGGGCAAATCGATGCTGCCTCGCAGAGTACTTCAGCGGCTTGATCCGAATCGGTGGCGTTGGTTCGATGCCGCATTAAGCCACGCCCTTGTTCTGGTCGAACGCGGTAGACATCTTCGTCACGGACGGCTACGGACGCAAAGCTGAGCAAGCCATCCTGGTCAATTGATGTTTCTGTGCCAGGCACGACCGAGGTTTGGACCGCTGGTTTTGTCCCGTCATTCTGTAGCCAGAGCATTTCGACGCGTCCGGCATTGTCACGCCGATGCCACTGTACGTAAACGCGGCCACGCTGGTCAGCGCTTTGGCCAAATGTTGCTGGAAATTCCTTTCCCAAATAGGCCGGGATTTCTGCGATCGCGGCGAGTTTAGGGGCCTGCCCGGTATCTTCCAAAAATACGGTGCGCCCACCTGCCGGCATCACAATCGTCTGATCGACCAAGCAGATGTCTCTTGAACAGACGAAATGGTCCTTCCACGTGACACGGTCACCTCGAAACGTCAGCCAATCTGATCCGTTCCAGCGATCTCCGGGAAACTTGATGACTTCACGAACAAAATCCCAGCGCCAAACTTCTTCACCATCGGGCATCAAGGCGTGGACCTGTGCTCCTAAGGTGGCAACATAAACACGTGCTTGGCCAGCCACCGGGGAAGCAAAGATTGGTTCCCCGAAATTCAATTGCCGGACAACTGCACCGGAGTCGCAGTCGAGCACGTAATAGTCACCCATCATCGTCGCGACATGTAGGTAGCGACCCAACAGTGCTGGCGCTGCCACGTTGTTGCAATTGCCGGTTGCCCCTCGTGTTTGAAACTGCCACTTGACTTGGTACGTCGAGCAGTCGATGGCGGTCACCAATCCCGATCCATCGATCACAAACACATTCCCCTCGCCAACGATCGGAGCTGCGTAGATTGCATCAGAAAGTGGGATTGCTGCTTTGAGCCCAAGCTCACTTGGCAGTCGGACATGCGGAGCGTTTCCGCTTCGTAGAGCATCCCCCTGCAATTGGGACCAATCGGCCGCGGATATCGAAATGGTGGCGGTGAACAGGGAAATCAAACACGCGATGGCACGCATTGCGAACGCTCCATTCTTGGCGGATTCTAACGGTGAGTGCCCGAGACCGTCATATCTTAACCTGCTCAAACCCCAACCGTTGACTCGCAGACCACCGTTCTGAGTTGAATTTCAGTGAGTGCTGGCGTTGCTCTTGTTGGCTCCGTTGGGCCGCTTGCCCCGACTCGTTTTCGACGCGACTCGTAATCGACCCGACTCGTAATCGACCCGACTCGTAATCGACCCGACTCGTAATCGAATTGGGCGCGGTGGATTCGGCCGATTGATGTCGCACTGATCTGGTACCAGCACTGATCTGGATTTGCACTGCGTTTGTTTCGGCGTGGAGATCACTCGAAACGGTATCCCACGCCATAGACAGTTTGGATGATCTTGGGCTGTTTTGGATCGTGTTCGATTCGTTTTCTGAGTTGGCTGACCGTTTGGTCGAGGGTGCGGCTGTTGGGGATATGGTGTTCGTTCCAGGCAACTCGAAACAGTTCTTCCCGCGAGACGACTTCGCCCTGGTGATGGGCCAGTAGTTGCAGGATTCGTATTTCGCGGGCAGTCAATTCAAACGTCTCTTCGCCCCGCGCGGCCCGTAAGGCTCGCGGCATGACATGCAGGTCATGCATCTGAAAGTCATCTTCAGCGAGCGAGATTTTATTGTCGTTCGTTTCTTCCAGGGGAAGGCACCGCCGCATGACGGCTCGAATGCGGGCGATCACTTCCTTGGTGCCAAATGGTTTGACGATATAGTCGTCACCGCCTAATTCAAGTCCGACGACTTTATCGATTTCTTCCGCTTTGGCGGTGATGAATAGAATCGGCATTCGCGGGCTAATTTGGCGGAAATGTCGACACAAATCGAATCCGCTCAGACCTGGCATCATCACATCCAAGCAGGCTAAGTCGGGGATGCGTGAATCGAAAAGGGATTTTGCCTGTAAGCCGTCTGCTGCCTCGGTAACCTGATGGCCCTCTTTGCGTAAGAGTTCCGCCAATGCTGCCCGCGTATGTGGATTATCTTCAGCGACCAAAATATTCATGCTCATTATTGTGATGCTGCCTCAGGTGGTGGTGTCACCTTCATGGGGAAGATTTCGATTTGCAGACGAAAGCAGGCTCCGGGATGAGCCTCGTCTTGGACTAGCTCGAGATCGCCGCCGTGTCGCCTGGCCAATTGCCGGGCGAGGGTTAAGCCGATTCCCGTTCCACTCGGTGCCTGAATCGAATCGTCCAGACGCATGAAGGGTCGAAAGACGCGTTTGCGAGCATGCCAGGGGATGCCTGGGCCCTGATCAGCGACATCGATTGTCAGTTGGTCATTGTTGATTTCAGAGCGGATCGTAACGCTACCTCCGCGGGCAGCATATTTCTCGACGTTGCTGAGGAGGTTGACCAGTATTAATTCCAGAATGTCTGAATCGATTCCAATCGTTTGGGATGCTTCAGCTTGCCGATTGACCTGCAAACCCGCCTTTTCAAAACTGGGCATGAATTGTGTGAGCGTATGGCTGATCACGTCATCCGCGCTGACCGCTGAAATTCGTGGCTCACGTTGTTTGCGTGGATCGCGAATCATTTCCAGCACTCCCGAAACCAAACGGCTGAGTCGTCGAGTCTCGGTATCGATGACTTTCAATCTTCGGCCGACTGATTCCTTGGTTTCGCCATCTGGGAAAGTTTGTAAATCACCTTCGGCTAACTCGGCATATAAACGAATATTGGTTAGTGGCGTTCGTAACTCGTGAGAGACCTGCGATGCGAAACTGACTCGCTGGCGGGCGGAACGCATTTGTCGTTGCACATTCGTCAGCACATAGATACCGAGGCTCAGCAAGATCAAACCGGTTCCCACGATCGGGGCGACCAGAAAAACAGTCGGTGATGGCCCTGCCAGAGCATCGCGGTGGTGGTATTCCAATTGCCAATTGGCCAAAGGTGGAGCGAGGTTCAACTTGGCAAGCGGTTGCTTGAGGCGAGTTCCATCTTCTCCCCAGCGATAGACGATTCGGTTGGCTTCATCCGTCAGTGCGGTAAATCCCGAAAGGGTCGCTGCGTTTACTTTTCGCTGCGAGGAAGAGGATGCCTCAAGTTGTGCAACTGGTGTCGCATTGGAGAGTTCGCCCGAGCGGTCGTCGACCGTTGTGACTGCGACGGTATCGGGCAGTTGGGTGGTGAGATCGGCAATCCAGCGAGCACGCTCGAGCAGGATCCCGATGATCGAGCCTTCGCTGTGCTGCATCCAGTAAATCAACTGAACACCTTCGTCCATGTACCAGACCTGCCATTTTCCCTCGCCGATGATTCCCTGCTCGCCAATTGGAACTTGCTCGCCAATTGGAACTTGCTCATTGGGCTGTGATCGGGAGGGTATCGGTGATCGGTAACGTGTCGGCGTCTTGCGGGTTGCGGCTCGTTTGGTCGGTGCCGCAGCTTTCGTTTGTGCTGAGTAGGCACCTAATTCCGGCCGGCTGCGAATGATCGCTGGCAAGGTCGCGAAGAGGGCGACCTTCTCTGATTGTTCTGGTTGTGGTTTCAGCGGGTAAAGTAAAATGCCGTTCTGGTTGACATAGATGCTGCCGCGAACGATTGGGTTTTCCAGGTCGAGCTGCCGCAGCGAGTCGAGGGTCACCAAGGGGACGTCCAGTTGGGATCGTAGCGTGCGCTCGTAAGTGTCAATCACCTCTGAAAGCGAACGATCGATTTCCCCAAGCCGCGAACGAAAAAAAAGCGACAACTGTTCCCGAGCCTGTCGCTGCTGTTGTTGGTAGGTCGACGCGGAGAGCCACCCCAGCAGAACTAAGGGAGCTGCGACGAGCAGCAACAAAGCGAACAAGAGTCTTTTAGGCATCGTCGAACGTTGGCGGACGTGTTTTAGTGGCCAGTGTGTCGTAGGGGCCAGTGTGTCGTAGTGGCCAGTGGCTACCGGGAAATGCGTGTGAGTTACTCACTTGTTGAAGCGAGTTTGGTAGGAAAGTTGGCAAATTGCTTACGTAAGGGATGCCAAAACGTGGGCCGTTTTGGCATCCTGGTTCACTAACGATTCAATCATTGATCACTACTGAGTTCCTCTGCGGTGTGATTGCTTTTAAATTGCCCGTTTTTGTTTTCAGCATGGGGTGTGATGCGTTGAAGAGGGAAAACGGTTGAAGTCCCTATTGATTATTGCTTTGGGGTGGACTCGGTTGGACCTGCTGAGATTGAATTTGGTTTTGTTGGGCTCGCATGATCTTCCGTCCGCGATTCCAATCCTTGCCTTCCACGTAGTCGGCTTGAGTGTAGTTGAGGTTGATATTGAGTTCTAATTCCGGGATTACCTCGGTGACTTGCTGTTCCACGCAAATCGCTTGGATCGATCGCAATTCAATGACATTTTGATTCAGCAGTTTTTTTGCTGCATCGACTTCACCCGCATCACGCAAGGCCGTGGCCTGGATATTTCGTTCGTTGGCGATTTGAACGGCACAGTAGGCTTGGGTTTGGACATCCTGATCGCGTTGCACGATCGCATCGGATTCATTAAATCGTACTTCGATGTCGCTGCTTACTTTGTCTTTCGTTTCGGTGATTAAGTTTTGGTATTCGACTTCGACATTCACAAGCGAAAGAGAGTCACCGGATTCGTTCGCGTCGACTTCCACTTCGAGTACAAAGTAGCGTTGTTGATTGGCGTAAAGTTGAGCCAGTGGAATGTGAATTTGTTGACCGGTGATGTCGGCTCTGGTGCCGAGCACGCGGACGGGGCGAACACCGGGTCCCACCTGGGCGTGAATTTTAAAGTCACCCGCGACGACACTCATCAAATCATTGAATTCGTTGTTGAATACGGCGATCAGGTTTTCTGCGTCCTCGACGAAAATGTGGTTTCCACTACCTGCTGCCGCCAAACTGCTCATCAGATCTTCGTTGTAGCCGAGTCCCAGGCCAAGCGTACTGACACTGATGCCCTCCTTTACCAAAGTTCTTCCCAATCGCTCCAAGTCACGTGGGGTGCTTGGTCCAACATTGGCCAGTCCGTCTGACAACAGGATCACGCGGTTCACGGAATCTTTGTCGATGAATTTACGAACTTCCGCCGCCCCCTTACTGACTCCTGCGAACAGTGCGGTATTGCCGCTAGCTTTAACCGAACGGATCTGTTGGATGATTTGTTGACGATCGGTTGCCTTGGTTGCAGGGACAAGGACTTGGACCGACGAGTTGTACAGGATGACGGAGACAACGTCGTCGTCTCGCAGTCGCTTGACGGCTGCGATGGCTGCCTCGCGGGCTTGGCCAATTTTTGTTCCGTTCATCGAACCGCTGGTGTCGATCACGATCGCGACGTTGACGGGGGGGCGGGTCTCTGGCTGCGGAAGATCATGGCCGGTTAAAGAAATACGGACATAATTCGTCTGCTTGGATCCGGCTAGCATCGTCGGATTGACGACCCCTACTTGGAGCGAGACTTGGCTTGCAGCGGATAAGGATGGGTTTGCAATACCACCTAGGGTCAGCAGGCCAACGCAGGCAGCTGTCATCAAGGATGAACGGAACATCACGGTCTCCTTTCACGAAACACAGTTGTTTTGAATCGAACACTTCTCATTGCACTCGTTTTCGCGTTTTCAATGGTCGGATTGGATTCAGAACAATGTAAAAGCATTGTAAGCAGCCGTTTGCATAGTTGATTGAAGTGTTACCAAGTGAATCGAGGGGAGGAAAAATGGTTGGGAAGTGACTGACGCTGGTTTCGCGTTCTCGTCCTGCCAGCGAGTTTGGGCATGCCAGCTAGCTCGGGAAGGGTTACACTTGGGCTTATGAAACAAATTGTGACTGTCGTTCGACCCCACTTGGCCGAGGAGGTACTGGCATCGCTGCGTCGCGCGCCGATTGAGGCTTTGAGTGTGACGGAGATCAAAGGTTTCGGGCGTCAGAAAAGCTATCTGGACGAGTATCAGGAAACGGAATACTCCACCGCATTCATTCCCAAGGTGGAGATCACTCTCTACGTGGACGATTCTCGATGCGAAGAAATTTTGGAAAAAATCGTCAGCGTCGCTCGGAGTGGTCGGATCGGCGACGGCAAGATTTTTGTCTTGCCAGTGGCTGAATATTTCTAGTACGCAACCGCATTGCAGAGCCGCTCGGTAATCCTCTGGGAAATCAGGTGACCCGCGGGAGTGAGGTAGCCCGCAGAAATGAGGTAGCCCGTGGAAATCGTGTGCCCGCACAGCGTGCTCAGCAAAATTCTCGTCTCGGCAAACGATTCGTGCCGTCCGATAGAATGGGCTGGTTGTTGACTGATGAACGAGTCTCCCTGCGATTGATAGTGATCACCGAATGGATTGGCCCCCACTCCCAGACTATGGATGCATTGTTCGTTGGCCTGAGGATGGTCAGGGTTTTATTCACCCAGACGATGTTCCGATCGCCACCCGCTGTTTTCCGAGCGAACGGGTCTTTCGCAGGGATCTCTTTGACGGCGTTTATTACCACTACAGCTATGGGTTGCTTCGTTTTCGCTTGCGGCCTTCGATGTGGCTGAAGGTCGCGGGGGAAGGGATCGACGTTGGTGATCAAGTCGAGACGATTGGCCTGGGGATGGAGCGAGAACTCTTCGTCGCTCGCGTAAAGGGAATGTATTTTGTGCGTCAGAAGGGGCGGATTCTGTATCGACTGACTCGATCTGACAATCTGGTTCCGGGGTTGTTCGCCTCCCATCAACTGAGATTGATTACCGATAAAACGAATCTTCGCCCCGGTGATACAGAGTACCCGGAACCGAAGTCGATTGGTTCTCGGGAGCCGCTCTCGAATTGGGAATCGCTCGACGATCCCGAGCCTGGCTGATCAAGCAGGGTCTGGCTTACCTGGTTGGGAGCCAACTGGTCCTCCTAAGATTCCCCACCGGACCATTTCTGCGTGACCCGGTCTGACCGCACCTTTCGAAGTGGTGGCCAGTTGTTCGTCGCTGGTGAATTCGTTCCAGCTGACGAACTTACAGCTGGCAGCGACCAAGACGCGTGAGACCAACCAGCAAATAGCGGCAGCGTGGTCGGCACGGCGGTAATAGAGGCGAAAAAGAGGCAAATGGGCACCGATTAGCGGGGCCAGTGGATATTGCCATCTGCTGCTGGGATCAGCAATTGGAACCCATCGAGCGTGGGATTGCTGGCGTAATGGTAGGTCCAGGCGATTCCAAGAGCTTGATTGTTTGGATCGAAGACTTCGGTTGTGATCCGCCGATAAAGAGTGGGAGCCGCTTCAACTTGGTCCAGGGCTTGGAGGACCCGGTCGATTTGCGGTGGTTGAAACTGCCAGAGTTCGCCATGAACTCGGTCATGGCCGGGGGTCATGGCAGGGTAGTCGGATCGGCCATAGAGGTTGCCGGCGACCCAGGCGTTCTGGATCATCGTGGGGGTTTCGGGCCAGCAGGATTCGCGGCACTGGCCTCGTTTGAGCGTCCCGTAGACAAAAATCGACGTTAATTCAGGCGTTTCCATGGCATGCTCCGGTGCCAGCGTCCTTCCCAAGAGATGCTCGCTGCATCATCATTTGCACAATCTCGCTCACCCCGCAATGGAACGATGACGCTCGATCCCGAATTTTCTGCCGCCTTGGAAGCCCACTCGGTGGAGCTTGCCGAACCGATCGCCTTGAAGCTGCAGCAATATGCGCAGCTGATGTGGGACTGGAATGCAAAGCTCAATTTGACACGTCACACCACTTGGGAGCTGTTTGTTGGCCGGGATTTGCGGGATTGCCTGCAATTGGCCAATCTGATTGAGGCGGGCGAGGAAGTTCTGGATCTCGGGAGCGGCAATGGGATTCCTGGGATTCCATTGGCTTTGATGCGGCCCGATATTGAGGTCGGCTTGGCAGAGAGCGTGACCAAGCGGGCCAAGGTGCTGAGTGAAATCGTGGCCGAATTGGGGATTCCCGTGGCGGTTTACGGCGCTCGCGGTGAAGATTTGTTGGAAGATTTTCGATTCACTACCGTGGTTGCCCGCGCGGTGGGAAGCATCGCAAAATTTTGTCGGTGGATCGAACCGCATTGGACAAATGTCGACCGTCTGCTACTCGTCAAAGGACCCAAATGGGTTGAGGAGCGGGGCGACGCGAGGCATCAAGGCGTATTGGCCGGTTTGGAGCTTCGACGCGTGGCATCCTATCCGCTCGGCGATGACGCCGATTCGGAGGGAGCCGTCTTGCAGATTTGGCCTTCGGGGCGAACCGGCGGCCGTTTTCAATAGTTGTTCCCCGAATCTTTTTAATGAATGGCGATGTCGGATTACAACCTTACCCATCTGAAGCAGCTTGAAGCCGAGAGCATCCACATCATGCGTGAGGTGGTTTCGGAATTTCAAAAACCGGTGATGCTCTACAGCATCGGGAAAGATTCTGCGGTCTTGCTGCATGTTGCCCGCAAGGCATTTCACCCAGCCAAGTTACCTTTCCCGTTGTTGCATGTGGATACAACGTGGAAGTTTCGTGACATGATTGAGTTTCGCGAGAACTATGTCCGAAAGGAATTGGGACTCGATTTGTTGGTGCACTCCAACGAAGAAGGCTTGAAGCTAGGAATCAAGCCCTGGGAGGACAGTGAACGCCATACTGAGATCATGAAAACGGATGCTTTGAAGGCAGCCTTGGACAAATACCAGTTCGACGCTGCTTTCGGTGGAGCGCGGCGAGACGAAGAGAAGAGCCGCGCGAAGGAACGTGTTTTCAGCTTTCGCGACAAATCACATCGATGGGATCCAAAGAGCCAGCGCCCCGAACTCTGGAATCTTTACAACGGGCGGGTGAACAAGGGTGAATCGATTCGCGTTTTTCCCCTCAGTAATTGGACGGAGTTGGACGTTTGGCAGTACATCCATCTAGAGAATATTCCGATCGTTCCTTTGTATCGCTCGGCTCCTCGCCGTGTGATTAATCGGGATGGCATTCTGTTGATGCGTGATGATGATCGAATGCCACTGCTGGCTGGTGAAAAAGAAGAGACAAAAATGGTGCGGTTCCGGACCCTCGGTTGCTATCCCTTATCGGGGGCCGTCGAGAGCGAGGCGACCACACTGCCGGAAATCATCCAGGAAATGTTGTTGGCGACCACCAGCGAACGCCAAGGTCGAATCATCGATCAAGATGAGGGTGGTGCCGGAATGGAAGAGAAAAAGCGGCGCGGATACTTCTAGCAAAGCTGACTTCGTAATCAGTCCTCAATCGCGCGAGTGGCGAAAGCGGCTGGCCACTTGTAACTTCAAACTCATCAACTGAACCTTCCCATGAGTCACCAATCCGACCTCATCGCGACGGATATCGATACTTATCTGCAACAGCATGAGAAAAAGCAGCTGCTGCGGTTCATTACGTGCGGCAGTGTTGATGATGGCAAGAGCACGTTGATTGGTCGACTGCTGTACGACAGCAAAATGATCTATGAGGATCATCTGACGCAGCTGGAAGCCGATTCAAAGATCGTGGGCACGACAGGAGGAAAGTTTGACCCCGCCTTGCTCACCGACGGTTTGAAGGCGGAACGGGAACAGGGCATTACCATCGATGTTGCCTACCGTTACTTCAGCACTGCGAAGCGAAAGTTCATCATTGCTGACACGCCGGGCCATGAGCAGTACACACGAAATATGGCGACCGGCGCCAGTACCGCTGATTTGGCTATCATCCTGATGGATGCTCGGCATGGCGTGTTGACCCAAACCAAACGCCATAGCTTTATCGTTTCGTTGCTCGGAATTCGCCACGTGGTGGTCGCCGTCAACAAAATGGATCTCGTTGATTTTAGCGAGCAGCGGTTCGAGGAGATTTGCGATGAGTACCGCTCCTTCGCAGCCCGCTTGGACTTGCCCGATTTGCACTTCATTCCGATCAGTGCCTTGGATGGCGATAACGTGGTCGACCGTAGTGACCGAGCCGCTTGGTACACAGGCAGCACGTTGATGAATTTCTTGGAGACGGTGTACATTGGCAGCGATCGTAACCTGCAGGATTTCCGCATGCCGGTTCAGTATGTGAACCGACCGAATCTGGACTTCCGCGGTTTTTGCGGAACGATTAGCTCGGGCATCATTCGTGCCGGCGAAGAAATCATGGTGCTGCCCAGTCGGCAGAAATCAACGGTAAAGGAAATTGTCACCTTCGACGGTAGCTTGGATGAAGCTTTTGCACCGCTGTCGATCACGCTAACACTTGAAGACGAAATCGACGCCAGTCGGGGTGACATGATCATCAAGCCTGGTAACCAACCCAAAACGCGTGATCAGATCGACGCAATGTTGGTTTGGATGAACGGCGACTCGATGGTGCCAGGCAAAACTTACTTATTCAAGCACACGTCCCAGACGTTGCCTGGAACGATTGACACGCTGATGTACAAGGTCGATGTGAACACCTTGCATCGCAGTCCGGCTCCGCAGCTAGATCTGAATGAGATCGGTCGAGTCAGTATCTCGCTGGATGCACCAATTCACTTTGACGCTTACCGTCGCAATCGCAGCACCGGAGCGTTCATTGTGGTCGATCGGATCAGCAATGCGACCGTCGCTGCGGGAATGATCCTGGATAAGTCAGGTGACAGTTCTGCCAAGACTGTCTGGGATGAAGAGTCTCAGGACGATCAATCCGATCAGAATGTTTCAGCTGTCGCCGTTGCTGGTGAAGAGCGGGCCGCCAGGTTTGGTCAGCAACCGGCAACCGTGTTGTTGACGGGGTTGACCGGTAGTGGCAAAACGGCGATCGGTCACGCGGTTGAAAGGATGCTGTTCGATCAAGGCCGTGCTGTGGCAATGATCGATGGTGAAACGGTAAGACGTGGTTTGAGCCGCGATCTTGGCTATACGGCGGAAGACCGCAGCGAGAATTTACGCCGCAGTGCCCACTTGGCTCATACACTCAATGACGCTGGGTTGATCTGTATCGCATCGTTTGTTTCGCCTGAAGAATCGGTTCGCCAAAAAGTCGCCAAGGTGATTGGTGAGGAACGTTTCTTTGTCGTGCACGTCGCAACGCCCGTGGAGGTCTGCCGAGAACGCGACACAAAGGGCCAGTACGCCAAGGCGGATGCTGGCGAGCTGCGGAACTTCCCCGGTGTGACGGCCAGTTATGAAGCTCCTGTTGACCCAGACCTCGTGATCGACGCGGCGGACAAAACGATTGAGGCTGCTGCCGAGGCGGTTATCGAATTGCTGAAAAAAAAGAAAGTGGTGAAGTAAACCGTCGGGTGCTCGAGGAAGCCGCGTAACCAAGCATCGCTGTCGCTCGGTTACCGGCCGTTTGCATCCTTTACCATTGAATGCCTTCGTCAATCAAGTTTTCTTTGCATTCGGGGTGAGACGCAACTATCTCGAGGGGCGGCTCATCATCAACTTGTAGTGACCGATGCCAAGTAGGTCATCGATTCTTTGTCGCAATTCAGAGTTGATTTCGACACGATATTTGTCGCTTTTTAAATGAACCACTTCACCTTCGCGTAGTTGCAGGCTGAACAACAATTCCTGTGATCCCGGGTAGCCACGCAGGATTTCTCGAAGCTGGCTCATGGTTTCGGTATTGTGATCTTGTTCGTCCAGGCGAATCCGCATTCCGTGCGTATATCGTTTGTCTAACTCCTCGAGTGGAATCAACTCATCGATAATGAGGTTTGCTTCATCAC
Organism: Rubripirellula sp.; assembly: GCA_049602075.1. Taxonomy (GTDB): domain Bacteria; phylum Planctomycetota; class Planctomycetia; order Pirellulales; family Pirellulaceae; genus Rubripirellula. The sequence continues at coordinate 94,691 of JBMYRF010000015.1, read as the reverse complement.
CACCGCCGCGGCGATCGATTTTCCCTTTGGCCAGTACGACGGCGTCGGGTTGAACACGTTCGCCGCAGTCAACAAAGCTCTTCGGCCACACGATGCATCGCAATGCCCCCTGCATGTCCTCCAGATCAAAGTTGGCATATTTGGTCGGCGCACCCGGTTTACTGTTTTTGGTGTGTGAGAACTTGATTGAGCTGATCATGCCACCAAGTGTGACCTCGCCTCGATCTTTGACCCCTGCTAATTGATCAATCGTGTGGGTGCGGAAGCTCGCCAGCTTGGCTTCAAATTCGGCCAGTGGATGACTGGCCAAGTAGAACCCGAGCACTTCTTTTTCATTGATCAGTTTTTCTCTTTCGGGCCATTCGTCGATTTCGGGTAGCGGACTGGCGGTTTCTTCTTGACTATCTTCTTCCTCTTCAAAGGCGCCGAATAGACTGGCTTGTCCACTGCGTTTGTCGGCTTGAACGGAGGCGCCGGCTTGAACCGCTCGTTCAATGACCGCGACGAGCTGATTGCGATGGGCGGCAAAACTGTCCATCGCACCGGCTTTGACTAGTGTTTCGATGGCGCTCTTGTTGCAGGCTGATGAATCGACACGTTCGCAGAAATCGAAAATGTCTTTGTAGGGGCCGTTCTTGGTTCGTTCCTGTTCGATGGTGATCGATGTCGAACCGCCACAGCCCTTGATGGCCGAGAGAGCGAAATGAATCTTGCCATCGGCAACGGTAAAGTCGGCGCCGCTGCTGTTGATTTCCGGCGCGACCACTTCGATTCCCATCCGGTCGCAATCCTCCATGTGCTCGACCAGCGCATCTTTTCGTTTGAAGTTTCTTCCCGAAATGTCGCTCGAGAGCAGTGCCGCCATGAACTCGACCGGGTAATGTGCCTTCAAGTAAGCGGTCTGGTAGGCGACCAGTGCATAGGCCGTACTGTGCGATTTGTTGAATCCATAGCCTGCGAATTTAACAATCAGGTTCCAGATGTCATCGGCATCTTTTTCAGCAAGTCCGTTCGATACGCTGCCTTCGATGAATGCTTCATAGTTTTGATTGATCAGTGCTTCTTTCTTTTTACTGATTGCTTTAATGCAGGTATACGCTTTCGCCAAAGGAATCTTCCCTAGGCGATTCAAAATTCGCATCACCTGTTCTTGGTACACCATGATCGAATTGGTTTCTTCCAGTACCTCCTTGAGCACTGGGTGCTTGTATTCTGGCTGCTGTCGACCATGCTTGATGTCGACGTAATCATCGACCATGCCGCCTTCGAGTGGGCCGGGACGGTAGAGCGCGGCGGTTGCGATGATGTCACTGAAATGGTCGGGTTTCATCCGCAACAGCAGGTCGCGGATTCCGCCGGATTCTAATTGGAAAACACCCTTCGTTTCTCCGCGTTGTAACAACGCAAACGTTTCCCGGTCATCCAAGGGAAACTTCAGCGGATCGATCGCTTTCCCAGTGGTCTGTTCAATTAATTGAACGGTGCGGCTGAGAATCGTCAGGTTACGGAGTCCGAGGAAGTCCATCTTCAACAAACCGGACGCTTCGACATCACCCATCGACCATTGGGTGATGACGTCTTGCTTGCCTGGGACGCGGCCGAGCGGGACGTATTCGGTCAGCGGCTTGTCTGCAATTACCACTGCAGCGGCGTGAGTGCCGACGTTGCGGGCCAAGCCTTCGATCTTCATTGCCAGGTCGAGTAATTCCCGGACTTCGGGGTCACCCTCGTACTCCATCTTCAACTCGCCGCTTTTTTCAAGCGCTTTGTTGATGGTGATTTTCAGTTCGTCTGGGACCATCTCGGTGATTTGATTCACGCGAGCGAGTGGGACACCCAAAGCCCGGCCGGTGTCCTTGATCGCTGCTCTTGCGGCGAGGGTACCAAACGTTCCGATCTGGCAAACCATCTCGTTGCCGTAGCGTCGTTTGACATAGTCGATGACTTCGCCCCGGCGTTCTTTCTCGAAGTCGATGTCGATATCTGGCGGTTCGGTTCGACTTTCATCTAGGAATCGTTCAAAGAGCAAGTCGTATCGCAGCGGGCAGACATGCGAGAGATACAAGGCATAGCAAACCAGTGCCCCCACGCCGCTGCCACGAGCTGTCGCGGAGATGCCCTCCCCTCGGGCGTAGAGAACGAAGTCCCAGACGATCAAAAAGTAGGTTGGAAAGCCGAGCTTTTGAATCACGTCGAGTTCGCGATTCAGTCGAGCCATCACCTCGTCGCTCAGCTCACCGTCGATGATTCGATCGCTTTCGTCGACGTATCGTTCGAGAAGTCCTTTGATGCAAAGTTCGCGGAGGTAATCAATCGGCTGCTTTTCATCCGGGCACTCAAAGCTTGGGAAGAAAAACTTGCCTAATTCCAAGTCGATGTCGACACTGTCAGCGATTTCTTGGCTTCGTGCCACGGCATGTTCAAGGCCCGAGAACTTCTCGTACATCTGTTGTGGACTGCGCAAGAAGAACTGATCGTTCTCCATCTTCATTCGCGATGAATCGGTGCGAAATCGCCCTGTGTTGATGCACAGCATGATGTCTTGTGCTTCGGCATCGCTGGGATCAACGTAATGAGTGTCGCTTGTGGCAACCAACGGCAGGCCCATGCGGTTCGCGATCTCGACCGCGTTTTCCAGCTGAAGACGCTGGATCTCGACGTCGTTATTCATGATCTCGATGAAGTATCGATCATCAAATACGCGATGGAACCAGCCAGCAATTTCACGGGCCTCTTTCTCCACTTCGGCCGTATCGATTCCCTTGATCACCGCGCGGCTGAATTCGCTGCTGACGCAACCAGAGAGACAGACAATACCTTCGTTGTATTTTTCTAGAATCTCTTTGTCGATTCTCGGTTTGAAGTAGAACCCTTCGAGCGACGCCGCACTGGCCAATTTGATCAGGTTGCGGAAGCCGGTGCGGTTCTTCGCCAGCAGGGTGAGGTGATAACTGGCGGCTTTGCTGCTGGAAGCGCCTCCCTTGTCGAAGCGGCTGCCCGGCGCGATGTAGGCCTCGTAACCGATGATCGGATTGATGTTGGCAGATTTCGCTTTCCGGTAGAACTCCAACGCCCCATGCAGATTTCCATGATCGGTTAATGCCAACGCATTCATGCCGTGGTCAACGGCGCGGTTAATCAGCCGCCCGATATCCCCAGCGCCATCCAACAAGCTGTAGTGACTATGGCAGTGCAGGTGAGTAAACGGACGCGGATTGGGATCCGTTGGTGACACAGCAGGATCCAGTGGCTCGGCGGGGGAACTCATCGCTCGGTGTCTCCGTTCGGGTGTTGCTGTCGTGCTGCTGTTCAGGTTGCGGTTAAGGCTGCTGATCGATCGTCCCGCGTCCGTTTTCCCCTAATCGGCCTGTGTGGGGCAACGCGGAACACACCAGCCATGGCATCGTTATCTGCCGAATCATGGCATCGGTTGCTGGTGGCCGATCATCATGTGCTGACTTTGCGATGGAACAAAGGCCGCCTGCGTAGCCCCTAGCGTATCGCCACACCGCTCGGGGTTGCAGTCATCGTGACGCAAGCTTGGCTGCCAAGTTGATGAAAAATCAATGGTTTTTCCCGAGAAATGGGGCCTGATAAAATTTTTTGTTGTGATCGTGCCGAAGCAACTCGAGCAAACGTCCAGAACCAATTCGGCAACGGTTGTTGGGAGTGACAGAAGAGTTCTTGTTAAACGCAGGTGCGATCGGCAACCGATTAAGATTCTCGGGGCGATAGTCAGCGATTTTAAGCCAGCAGATTTAGCGGCAGGTCCGCTTCATAAGTCTCGCCCGGCGATCTCTCCCAGCAGAGTCGGGATCTCCCAGCAGAGTCGGGATCTCCCAGCAGAGTCGGGCGATGTTCGGACTGATCCCAAGGCCCATGTTGTGGCGATTGCTAATTGTCCCTTTTTGAATCGGCTCGAACTGTCTCCGCGGTTGGTAGCGAACTGTTGTTTTGCCGCCCTGGAGTCATTGGAGGGAGCGTCACTGTGCAGATCTCTCCGTTGGGCTTCTGTTCAGTGCGGGGTGTTGGGGTTCGAGCCTAGTGTTGGGATTCGAGAAAGTGGGGGACGAGAAAGTCGTTGGGTCGGCAGCTCTCACGCTGCCATGGCGGACGCAAAATACAGGGCAAGCTTGGGCTCTGCCGTCGTTTTTTGCTTTTGATATCGCCATTTCTTCACTGTGATCAGGTGTTCGGAGAGGGTGCCGGTAAGGATTTTGATCGGCGGAGTCTTCGTAAGGCGGTTGATTTGCGGCCGTCTCCGAATCAGGCTATGAAGGCGTTCTTTCCTCGCAGTGGCGGATTCTAGGCCGGATGGTGTAGACTACGGGCGAGAATTTCTCCCGATCTGCCCTGCCCCACCCCCCCCTTTTTGGACTTGAATCGACGTGCGCAAGCTCTTCACGTTGCCGCTCCGTCTCTGCATCGGCTGGGGTTTATCACCAAGACTATTGGGCTTGGTCGGTGCCACACTATTGGTTTTGCTTCGCATCACCATCGGTATTCACTTTTACAGTGAAGGAATCGATAAGACGAGCCGCGACTGGAGTGCGGCACCCTTCTTTGCCAACGCGAGCGGCCCCTTTGCAGCGGACTACCACGAATTGGTCTGGGACGCCGAAGGTCGTTTCCGCCTGAACCCAGAAGACGTCAAACGCTGGTTGGCCGGATATCGGGATCAAGTCGGAGCACACTACGGTTTTGATGAAACGCAGGTACGGCAGGCTCAACTCAACTACGCCCAGGCGATCGAGCAGTATGAATGGGTGCTGACGACTAACGCCACTGAGATTGAGGAGTTTGAGCTCGGTAGGGCCCGAATCGCGCGGATGTTTGGGCGGGAGCCCAGCGAAGAGGCTAGCGGCGAGGAAGCTGGCGACGCTGCCGATGACGATGCTGCTGGAAAAGAGAGAATACAGCAAGAAAAAGAACTGCGAGACTCAGTTGCAAGCCTTGGTGGGCAGCGGAACACAATCCGCAAAGAGTGGTTGGGAAAAGCGAAACCTGCTTTGTCCCAAATTGATACGATCGCGAAAAACTACGAAACGATGCAAAATGAGGTAGCCAGCGACGAGCAGCGGCAATCAAGGTCGCCGCTGCCACTGGTGCAACCACGCACCAATATTATCGATACCAGCGTGATTGACCGAATCGTCCCCTATTTTGATATGGCGATCGGGCTTTGTTTACTGCTTGGATTCTTCACCCCGGTTGCCGCGTTAGCTGCTGCTGGATTTCTCGGTTCTGTCTTTTTAAGCCAGTATCCGCCGGCCAGCGGGCCCGGTTCTACGTACTACCAGCTAATCGAGTGCATGGCATGCTTGGTTTTGGCTGGTACAGGAGCTGGTCGACTTGCCGGGCTTGATTATTTTCTTCATTTAATCGTCCGAAAAACTTGGGGTTCGACGGCACCACACGCCTGAGGTCCACTTGATTTATCTAACACTTATTTCCGGGGAACCGAACGATGGTCGATAAACTCTCCGCTGAACAACGCGAAGTCGGTAAACACAACTACTATTCGGCGGTCGGCAGCTACTACGATGTCAACCGACGCGATTTCTTGCGTGGGATTGTTGCCGCAGGTGCTGTCAGCGGTGCTGGCTTGGGTGCCGCTTACTTTGGCTACGCCAAGGTAAAAGACCCGGTAAGAATCGCAGTCATTGGGACCGGCGACGAAGGGAACGTCCTGATCGGCGGTTGCAATCCCGACTACGTCGATGTGAAAGCGATTTGTGACATTCGTCCCTTCGGTCAACATCGCGCTTTCCACGGGGATTGGTCCAGCCCTTCCGCACTGAAGCGTCGTCCCGGTTTGCTGAGTGTCGCGGGATACAAGGACGAGGCAGAAGCACGTCGCAACGTTAAGGTTTATGACGGCAGCAACGGTGGGATCACCGCATGCTTGGATGATCCAGACATTGAAGCAGTCATCATCGCTTTGCCACTTTGGTTGCACGCGCCGGTCGCTGCCCAGGCGATGAAACGCGGCCTGCACGTGTTGACGGAAAAGTTAATGGCGCACAACGTCGCGCAATGTAAGGTCATGTCCAGAATGGCCGAGGAGTTCAAAGATCCTGCTGGAAATCCACTGCATTTGGCGACCGGTCACCAGCGACACTACAACGTGAAGTACGACAACGCGATCAATCTGATTCGTTGGGGATTGCTTGGGCAATTGCATCATATTCGCGCCCAATGGCACCGGGGAAATCTGCCTGGTGGCGATTCTTGGAAGATGCCACTTCCGGGCGGTGAGAACGGTGTCGACAAAATTGCCGGTGATATTCGAAACCGGCAGGGAAGACTGAAGACTGCAACCGATCCCGACGAAATCATCCGTCTGCAGGCTGAATTGGCGCAATTCCAGGCGTGGGATGCGGACAAGGAGATCAATGCAAAAGATTTCGGCTATCAGGACTATACGGTCAACGATCGTCTGTTCTCCGCGACCGAAGAGCTCCATCGGTGGCGTTTGTTCAACCGCACTGGTGCCGGGCTCATGGCCGAGCTGGGAAGTCATCAGCTGGATGCGGTAAGCATCTTCTTGAGTTCGTTGCGGGACGACAAGAAAAAGGTTCATCCGCTGAGTGTGCATGCCGTTGGTGGACGCCATATCATGCCGAACGATCGAGATGCCTCTGATCACGTCTATTGCATGTTCGAGTTCCCTGGGCCTGAATATTCCAAGACCTTTGATGTTGGTTACTACGATAAAGGCGAGGACTATCCGGCGAGCAAGCTAAACGCCAGCACGAAAAAATATGATCGGGTTGGGGATCTTGCTGGGTATGAGACCGATCCTAACAAGAAGGTTGTGGTTACCTATTCGTCGATCAACGGCAACGGTTTTGGTGGCTGGGGCGAAGTGGTGCTAGGCAGCAAAGGCACGCTTGTGCTGGACAAAGAAACGGACGTCTTGCTTTATCGCAACAGTGACACTAGCAGCAAAGTTGGAGTCGCGAAGCAGGAGGGCGGCTATGTGCTCGACACCAGCGCCAGCGGCGATTACTCCGCACCAGTCGCCCAGGCAGCTGACTCCGGGCCTGTCAGTCGTGGGTACCGCGAAGAAATTGAGCACTGGGCTTACTGCATCCGCAATCCGGACGCGGAGAATCGTCCCCGCTGCTATCCCGAAGTCGCTATGGGAGATGCCGTGATCGCGCTCGGTACCAACGTGGCGCTCAAGCGGGCGGCTCGCGGCGAAGGCGGATACATGGAGTTCAAAGAGGAATGGTTCGAAATCGATAGTGATGAAGTTCCTGACGGCAGCGATATCGCTGCCGAAACGAAGTTCATGGACGCACCCATTGCCTAATGGAAATGCCAGATTTGGCGAATTGAAGAATCGAAAACAGAACGGCATGCGACCAACGTCGCGTGTCGTTTTTTCGTTGGTCGCGGGCGAGACGGTGAAGTCTAAAACGCTGCGTGCCGCGGGCGACTCGTGAGGTGTGCGAAGTTGTCGATCAGCTTCGATCCGCCATGGTGCGAATGCTGGTCAAGACCTCGCGAGATCCGGTGACTCTGCCTCGGCGCAAAGAAACAGCCGAGGTCACGATGCCTTGGCACCGCGTGGTCTCGGCCGATCGAGTAATTGCTGTGTTCTTCGCGAACTTACGGGGTCTCGACTGGTGTTTCGCCGCCCGCTGTGACATTGCTGCTAGGAGTTTCGGCGGTCGCCGTCGTATTGGAGGACGTATCGGCTGTGCTGGTCGAGGTCGACACGTCGACGTCGGAGGGAGCCTCAGGCGTGCAGCCTAGCGAGAAAGTCAAAGCGACGGCAACACATAGACTGAAAACGTTTTTCACGGGGAGTAGTCTCCGATGGGTGGAAAGCTTGTTATTTGCCGACCTATCGTACAGGGAATCGCTGCCCCTGCTAGGTCAGCTCTCCATATAGTGGACTCAGAATTTTCGGAAATGAAAGGGGATGACCCAAATAATCCTCATCAATGGTACTTCGTCGGCACTGCAATTCACGCAAGTTGGCATCAGCATGAAGTTGAGTTGACCTCGATACCGATTTCTTCCTCGACGGCTCGATTGTTCACTTCACCCCCCCCCCACCGCTTGCGTGTAATCCCATGAATGTTCGCCAGTTTGTTCTGCTTGCTGCCTCATTTGCCCTTCTGGGGCCGGTTTCCGCTCAAGAGCCGGCGGCTGATGTGAACGAGCCAGTCGCGGCTCCTGTGGAGACAATGTCGATTTTTGAGAATGCTGAGTCTGCGACCGCCACTTCACCATCGCAGGACCGCCCCTCAAGGATGACGGTAGCTGAATTGCGTCAGCAGCGGGGAATGTTTCGTGCGAAGCAGCGGATGGCCCGTATTGAGTACAACCTGTGGATGGGCCGTGAGCCGCTGCGGCCGAAGTTCAATTCGGTTCCTATGATGAGCAGCCGATACTCACCTCGCCGGATCTACGTACCGGTCTATGTGCAAGCACGATAAGTCAATTCGTGAGCAGAGCGTGCCGGCTTGTGTTGCTGCCGGCACGTCCTGACTCCCGCTATTTTGCGTGAGGCAGATTTTCCTGCTTGGTGCTGATTTGAGATTTGAACAGACGATTGCATCTCTCTAGACAACCAGTTCCACGTGTCAAATTGCTTCGACCGAACATCCTTTTCTTTGGTCCTCTTGTGAGCAAAATCGCAGGGTTGCGAGAAGGTGGCTGATTGCCTGTGGCGTAGTACCTTGATTTAGGTAAGGGTAGAATCGTCAGCGGGGTCACTTTTCGCTGCTCGATTTGGGGTTTGCCATGCATCGCGTATTCAGGCTGTGGGGATCGCTGATCGTTCCCGCTTTTCTTTTGCCTGCTTTTGTCTCTGCCGCAGAGATTGAAGTCACGCAGGACATTGTCTTTGGCCAAGGTGACGGCACCGACTTACACCTTGATCTCGCTCGCCCCGTGGGTCGCACCGAGCCCAGTCCTTGTATCGTTGTGATTCACGGTGGCGCTTGGCGGCATGGCGATAAATCGTTGCACCTCGATGAAATCCGCCGCTTTGCTGAAGAAGGCTATGTATCGGTCACGATTCAATATCGTTTGTGCCCCAAACACCGTTTTCCCGCTCAAGTCGAAGATGTCAAATGTGCGGTCCGCTTTCTGCGGGCACATGCGAGTGACTACGGCATTGATCCCGATCGAATTGGCGCGGTGGGCTTTTCCGCCGGCGCGCACCTCTCGATGATGCTTGGTTGCATGGACAAGAAAGATGGCTTCGAAGGTGGAGGTGGCTGGGCCGAGCATTCCAGTAAGGTGCAAGCAGTTGTCTCGTTCTTTGGTCCCACCGATCTGCCGGGCAATGATATTCCCGCGAATAGCATTCCGTTGGTTAATGAGTTTATCGGCGGACCAAAGTCAAAGAACCTAAAAGCATTTCAGGATGCATCCCCCATTACTTACGTTGATTCAGGTGATGCTCCGATGTTGCTCTTGCATGGAACCGAGGATCCGCTGGTCCCCCACTCACAAGCAATCAAGATGGTGACGGCGATGACCAAAGCGAATGTGCCGGGGCGGATTGAGTTATTGATTGATGCAGGTCATGGATGGGGTGGAGAGGAATTGAATCGGTCGATTGATGTGACCCATCAGTTTTTCCGTCGCTATCTTCGTGGTGATACAAACTGGACGAAAAAAGCGAATTAGAACTGCATGGATTTTCTGCTATATCTCGCCTTGATTCCCGCTCTCGGGTTGGTCGCGCAATGGCTGGCTTGGCGCACCAGCCTGCCCGGTATTTTGTTGCTGCTGTTGTTCGGCGTGGTCTTGGGGAATTTTATTCGCCCCGATGACTTGCTGGCGGAGCTGACCGGGGGTGAATCAACTGCGAGCGCGGAGATCTTGTTTCCGCTCGTGTCACTCGCAGTTGCCGTCATCATGTTCGAAGGTGGTCTGACGCTACAGTTTGGTGAACTTCGTGAGGCTGGGCGTGCCGCATTTCGCCTGTGCACAATCGGCGCGGCAATCACCTTTTTTGGTGCAAGCTTGGCTGCGCATTGGACCTTGCAGTTCGACTGGAGCCTAAGTTTTTTGCTCGGTGCCATCCTGGTCGTGACCGGCCCCACAGTGATCGGGCCGCTCCTGCGTCAGGTGCGTCCTAGCCGACGAGTCTCGGCGACCCTGAAGTGGGAAGGGATAGTGATTGATCCGATTGGTGCCGTGCTGGCGGTTCTGGTCTTTGAGCAGTTGATGGTGCACCCCGACGAATCAAGTGTGGCGACCGCGATCGGAATGCTTCTTAAGACGACAGCCATCGGCGGAGTTTTGGGAGTGATCGGTGGTGCCGGTCTGACCTTCTCTTTCCGAAAGTTCTTGGTCCCTGATCATTTGCAAGGTGTTGCCGCTCTCTCGATCGGTTTGCTGTTGTTCGCGGTCAGCAACCATTTTGCTCATGAGTCGGGCTTGATCACGGTGACAGTGCTTGGCATCTGGCTGACCAATCAGCGAGGCTTCGACATCGAGCATATCATCGAGTTTAAAGAGAATCTGCGAACTCTATTGATCGGCTGTTTGTTTATTGTGCTGGGATCGCGAGTCGAGCTAGCGGACATCGCTCAGATTGGTTGGCCTGGGGTCGCGTTTCTGGTGCTGTTGATCGTTTTTGTGCGGCCCATTTCGGCTTTGGTTTGCTTGGTTGGCACTCCCCTTGAGATGCGCGAGCGATTGTTCGTGGCGGGTTTGGCACCCCGCGGCATTGTGGCCGCGGCGGTCAGCAGTGTGTTTGCGTTAGAAATGGAACGCAACTCCGACACGCTGATGATTGCTGGTGCCCAGCAGCTGGCGACGGTTACATTTTTTGTGATTGTCGGCACCGTGGCAGTCTATGGATTAGCAGCCTTGCCATTGGCGAGATGGCTCGGTTTGGCGGATGATCAAACCAACGGAGTGTTGATCGCAGGGGCAGATGCCTGGGTTCGTGAATTCGCAAAAGCAGTCAAAAAAGCTGGCTTGCCAGTGCTGTTGGTCGATAGCAACTACAACAAAATAGCGCAAGCACGAATCGATGGTTTGGAAGGCGTCTGTGCGAATATCCTGAACGAACATGCGCGAGAAGATCTACCGCTTGCTGGGATCGGCTGTATGTTAGCCATGACCGCCAACGACGAGGTGAATTCATTGGCTGTGCGTGAATGTCGAACGATGTTTGATCGCGCGAACCTGTATCAGTTGACTTTCAATGTAGCCAACCAGCAGGGGCGGCGAGGCCTGACCAAGAACTTGATGGGGCGTGAGTTATTTGGCGAAGGAAAAACCTTCACAGCTCTCCGTGATTTGTATGCCGTTGGGGCAACATTTAAGACGACAACCCTGAGTACTACATTTGACTACGCAGGCTATCTGGAGCGATATGGCAATGGATCTACCTTATTGTGTGTTGTGAGTGACAACAATTCCTTGGTGTTCAATACGGTCAACAGTCCCGTCACGCCGGGGGCCGGACAAACCATTATCGCGCTCGTGTCGTCGGTCGCCGTTCCCGATGGTCATGCAACAAAGAGCTAGATTTGCAGCAGTTCATTGTTCTCACTTGTCAGTTGCCAGCATGCGGCGGCGTCGGCCAGCACGCTGAGAATTGAATGTCGATGGAGTGAGGCACTGATGCTGCAGACCATTGGTTCAGCAAAGTAAGTCTCGACAAGAACCCTGAAGCGGCCAAGTCTCAACTGGTCACGATTTGAGCAGTCAGGATTTGGCCGCATGAGCGGTCTCATCCCGCTGATGATTCAGGCTGGCAGTAACATTTCGAGACTGTCCCATTCGTTGGCCTCATGCTGTTCCAGCAAGCTAACCAGGGACTCGAGATCATCGATTGCTTCTTGCCAGGAACCGTAGGGTGGCTCCAGCTGGTCTAATCGTTCGATCAATGCGTCGACTCGATGCAGCAGGTTTTGATGGTCCCGAGCCGATTGTCTGCGGACAGCCGATACCTCAGGGGAGTCCGTGCGATAAATCTTGCCCAACTTTTCGACCATCTCACCTTCGCGATCGAAATGGGTAACCATCAATTCTCGCAGTTCACGCAATCGAGTGGCGGTTTCACCAAAGTGTTGCCTGCCTAGCTGATCCAACTCTCGCATCCATAGCCGAATCGTGTCGACTTGTGCTGCTAATTCTTCGTCTTCAATGCGCCACCGAGCAAAGACTTCGTTGGCGGAGGTGTTTGTTCTTGAGTCCATGACTGACCTCCAGTCTGCTCCCAGGATAGAGTTGATTCACTACGTCAAGGCAGGTCGTCGGTACCCCTTGGCTACCGACTCCGCCACAATTTTCTCAGCAGTGCAAGGCGGATGCCAAATGAATGGAATCATTCAAAGGTCACCAATTGATGGAAAATAAGACAAGCCGCTGCATAGAATGCTTGTGGGAGTGGGACATTGCCGCACAGTTGCCTCTGTGCGGCACAAATGTTTCTGTCCCGCGGCAAGGTCACGAGCTTAGGTCTTATTGTGGTGCGATCCATCGTGGGTTCTGTTCTCGACCACCCGTTTCATCTTGGAAAACCTAACCAAAATATGCGATTCGAAAAAATCTGGCTAAGAAGTCGGCGTGGGGTTCGTTACTGTGATTAGCCCTGGGGCATTTTTAGGGCAGTTTTCTTCTTTTTCTCGTCCAGGATTCGGATCATGTGTCGCACGGTCACCCACTTTCTTCGCTGGTTCTCTCCGCTTGGGACGCTTGTGCTGCTGGCTGTTTGGATGCCGTCTGCGGCGGTCGGTCAGGGGTTTTTAATCTCGCCCGCTCCCAATCATCAGCACCGTTTGCCACGTCCGATGCCGCAGCCGACGCCGCAATCTGGATTCTTATACGACGTGACGAAGCTGGAGATTGATGCTTCGATTCGAGGTCAGGTAGCGGAGGTGCAGGTTGCTCAGACTTTTCACAACTGCAGCGGTCGGACCATGCAGGTTAAGTTTGTGTTTCCACTTCCTTATGACGGCGCGGTCGATCAAATGACCTTCTTGGTCGATGGCGAGGAATTAGAGGGGCGTTTAGTGGAGGCTGATCAAGCACGGCAAATTTATCAGTCGTATGTACGCCGCAGCCAAGATCCAGCGTTGGTGCAATGGATTGGCACGGGAATGTTTCAGACCCAGGTCTTTCCGGTTCCCGCCGGTGCGGAACGAACGGTCTCGCTGAGGTACACGCAATTATGCCGACGCAACGGCACCTCGATCGATTGGCTGTTGCCACTCTCGCCGACAAAATTTACGACGCAGCCGATTGGCGAAATTGCGATTCGTGGACGGATTCGAAGTGAAACCAGGATCGGTAATCTTTACAGCCCCTCGCATGAAATCGAAATTGAGCGTGATGGTGATCAGGTCGCACGATTCGCATATCAAGCGAAGAAGCAAGTTCCGAAACGAGATTTGCGCGTCTTGTGGGACACTGGAGACAGTCCGGTGCAGCTTTCCGTTTTAACGCACCGAGCAGATTCAGAAAAAGATGGTTACTTCATGCTAATGGTTCAGCCAAAGTTTCCGGAGGTCGCATCGGCAGAACGCAGGGCTGGAAAGAATGTCATTCTGGTCATGGACAAGAGTGGTAGCATGCGAGGTGAAAAGATTGATCAAGCTCGACGCGCCGCCTCGTACGTTGTGCGACGTTTAAAGAATCGTGATCGATTTACCTTGATCAACTATGACAGTCGGGTCGAGACGTTTCGTAGTGAACTGACCGATGCTGATAAGGCGACTCGAGCGGATGCAGAGGAATACATCGATTCAATGTTGGCTGGCGGGAGTACCAATATTGACGAGGCGCTCAAGCAAACTTTGCGGATGGCTGAGGGCGCTGATGGTCCACTTTACGTTGTTTTCATGACCGATGGCCAGCCGACCGTGGGTGAGAAGAACGCCATGAAAATCGCTGCCAACGCCAAGCAGCGACTAGGAGAAGGTGTTCGATTGTTTAGTCTTGGTGTTGGCCATGATGTCAACAGCCGCTTGCTCGACAAATTGGCAAGCATTTGCTTAGGGCAGACGAGCTACGTGCGACCAGGTGAACCGCTCGATGATGTCATTAGTCGAATTTATGATCGGATCGGTGCGCCAGCGTTGACCAACGCGAAGCTGCGATTGACCGTTGACGGGAAAGAGGGACGAGTTCGGCAAATTTATCCGGCCGACATGTATGACCTGTTCTCAGGTGATCAGTTGGTGATTGTTGGGCGATATCGCAAGCATGGTTCATTGAAGGTTGAGCTGAGCGGAGATTTCTTGGGGACGGAGCAGAAGTATGTTTTTGAAGATGAGCTTCCGAAGGTCACCGGTAGTGGGAACAACGTGTTCGTTGAACGGCTGTGGGCTACCCGCCGGATCGGAGAGATCATCGACGAGATTGATTTGGAAGGTGAAAACAAAGAATTGGTCGACGAACTGATTGCGTTATCAAAACGTCATGGGATCTTGACGCCCTATACAGCCTATTTAGCTGAAGAAAAAACGGATTTGAATGATCTATCGCAGGGACGCCGGATTGCTGGTCAGAGTCTGGAGAGACTGAGCGAGGAGGCTGGGGAGTCAGCATTCAATCAGCGTCGGTTCAAAGGGATGCTGCGTTCCGCTGGACGTGCTGCCGATCCAGCCAGTGCTGATATGGCGATGGGCCCCCTGCGGAATGCTCCGGCACCAGCTGGCGGTGGTCTGGGAGGAGGTGTACCGATTGATCGTTTTGGGGACGCTTCGGCAGCACGACCTTCGGTGACTAACGCACCAACAATTCCAGGAAGTAATCGCAAGAAGGCTCAGGGTGAACGCGATGCCAGCATTTCACGCGTCAAGCAAATCGGCAGCAAAACCTTTTATTGGCGGGGCGATCGATACGTCGATTCGGAAGCCACGAAAGAACAAATCGACAAAGTCACTGAGGTGGTGCAATTCAGTGACAAGTACTTTGATCTGCTCCGTGAGATCGACGAAGCGGCTAAGGCGTACCTTGCTGAGGATACCGACGTCCTGGTGGTGATCAAAGGCAGAGCCTACTTGATCAAGAAATCGGCTGCTGGCGATTCAGAATAGTCAAATCGTTTGTTGGCCAATCAACGAGGGCTCGATGAGCACTGTTTGATGGTGAGTGTGAGATGGTTGATGCTTCCCGGATCTTGATTCAGGACCCGGTACAGATCAAAGAGGTTTGGTAAATCGCAGGAAGCCGCCAGTTGCAGCTCGGCGTCGATAACACCTTTTTCAAGCTGATTGAAATACGATCAAGCGATCTCGCCGTCACTGGTGAAGTCTGGGTGGTGGACCGCGGAGCCGCGTGCTCAATGACATGCAACAGATGCATATCGGCGCCGAATGAACGGGCCAAAGCAGCTGCATAATGCACCGCATGATCTGCGGCGGCGCTAAAGTCAGTGGGAACGCATATGCGTGCAATTTTAAGACGCAGGTTCAATCACCAGGCAGCAGTCTTTTGAAACTAGTTTAAATCGGAATATTGATCGTAACCGACCAGGACGTTTGATCTCAGCTGATTTGATTGTTCTGTTTCAGTGCGCGCAAAAAGAACCCCCGGTACTCGGTGGTACCGGGGGGCGATGATATTCAAAGCTTGGAAAGCTGAGCTCAGTCGCGAACGATCGTGCGACCGAATTTGGTGATCACAACGTCGACACAGTGGTCGCATCCGACGAAGGTGTAGGTCAACACCTTGCGGCCGAAAATGCCCTTTCGCCAGCCAGTCATGCTAGGAGCTGAATCAGCACAGCAAGCGGGTACGCAAGCTGTTACTTCGTAGGTGCAGCAAGGATCGCAGGGATCCGTGACACACCAAGTCATTTCGACTGGGGGAGGTGGTGTGCAGCAAACCGGTTGCGGCTCACAGCAAGCTGGCTGTGGTGCGCAGCAGGCTGCACGCAGGCTGAAGCAGCCCGCATCTACAGTTGAAGTTGTCAATGCGAGCATGGCAAGCGCCATCCCGCCCATCAGAAAACCACGAAGACCGTTCATGTTCACTCTCTTGTTGTTGTTGGTATTTCAGCAATGAAACCTAGTCTTTCTAGAACTAATCCGAAAAAGGAACCGCCTGTTAACTTCGTGGCGAACTCAAGAGTTGGGGCCACCTCGTCTTGGACGTACTCCTTTTTCGGCCTGATTCTTATTCCTTTTTACCTTCTACTGCAGGTTGCGCAAACCGTGCGGTCTTTTCAAGAGGTAGATTTGGCCCTGCTAACCTGTTTTTCCTGATCGGTTGGAGCTGCCATTACAAATAGACCTCATGGTGAGTCACTTGGTGGCTTTTTGTTCACCTTTGAGTTGGTGTTCAAAAAAGCGAGCCTCGTTCGAATCCCGCTAAAGTTGCCTGCAAAGTGGAGCAGTTGTAAAGCGAGGCCGCGAAAATAATTCCGTCTCGCATCGCGATTAGGAACTCAGCCTGAAAAGCGTCTGGAAGTTAGTCTCGACTAAAAACCTGTCTGAACGTTTCGACTTAAAATGTTCGCTCGGCGGCTAGCAAATCGAGATCCGCCCCGGTCGCTCGCGTCCATGACTACCCATTCGAAAACGGGAAACACTTTTGATGCAACGCTTGTTATTGATGACTGCTGCGGGATTGTTTTCCGCGATTTGCCAGGCTGCCCCGAAGCCGAATTTTGTTGTGATTTTCATCGACGATATGGGCTACGGTGATATCTCTCCGTTTGGTTCCACGCTGAACGAAACTCCAAATTTACAGCGGATGGCTGATGAGGGGATGAAGCTGACCAGCTTTTACGCGGCTCCGGTTTGTTCGGCCTCACGGGCGCAGTTGCTGACCGGGTGTTACGCACCGCGTGTTTCGGTCCCCGGTGTTTTTTTTCCTGCTGGCGATAAAGGCTTGAACCCTGCTGAGGTTACGGTGGCTGAGTATTTGCGTGAGGCGGGGTACGCAACCACTTGTATTGGCAAATGGCATCTCGGAGATCAGCCCAGTTTCTTGCCAACGCGGCAAGGTTTTGAGCATTATTTTGGGATTCCCTACTCGAACGACATGCAACGCGCCACGCTAAGTGGCGGACCACGTGTCACACCACTTCTTCGAGATGAAGAGGTCGCCGAGTTGCTTGAAGATGAACAGCAGCGGCGAGTGACCCGAGAATACACCGAGGAGGCAGTGGAGTTTATCGAACAGCATCGCGACGAACCTTTCTTTCTGTATCTGCCTCACACAGCAATGCACATTCCGCTGTTTCCTCACCAGGATTTTGTTGGGAAATCAGACAACGGCACCTACGGAGACTGGGTGGCGGAAGTGGATTGGAGCGTTGGGCAAGTGATCACTGCACTGCGGAAATATGACTTGCAGGAAAACACGCTCGTGATTTTTACCAGTGACAATGGTCCCTGGGCGTCCAAAGGAAAGGCAGGAGGGGTCTCAGGACCTTTGCGTGGCAGCAAAGGCGGAACGCTTGAAGGTGGCGTTCGGGAGCCAACCATCGCTTGGTGGCCGGGAAAGGTCAAAGCGGGAAGCGTCAGCAACGCGATCGCTGGGACCACTGATATCTTGCCAACGCTTGTTAAACTTGCCGGTGGTAAACTCCGGTCGGATATCAAGATTGATGGTAAAGACATTTCGCCACTGTTGATGGGCGAGACAACGAAATCACCTCATCGGGCATGGTACTACTATCACCGGAATGAGTTGCACGCCGTTCGCAGCGGCCCGTGGAAGTTGGCGATCCGGCCACAGAGTTTGGGGATGGGGATCCGTGAACGGCCAGAAGATCTCAAGACAACGGAACCGCGTCTCTACAATCTTGACAAAGAAATCGGCGAGAGAACCAATCTGGCTGATCAACATCCAGAAGTGGTCGCGAGATTGCAGGCGTTAGCCAAGGAAATGATGGCAGACATTGGCAGCGGTCGCCCTGGCCCAGGCGTCAGACCGCCAGGGAAAGTTGAGAATCCTGTCACTCTCTATCCAACGAAACCGCGTCGCTAATAGTGAACTGCATCGCAGCGGCTTGTGGCGAGATGTCCGGTTTGCAGTACTGGTTCAATCGTCCGGTTTACAGGACCGGCCCGAGTGTTGCGATCGTGTTGTTGAACAAACGCCGCCGGATGGGCCAGGCGGCAACGTCATCCTTTGTGACCGGATTCGAGCTTGCTAAATATTGTTGCTGCCGAGTGCGCAATTGTTTGGTGACTTCGGTGTTGGCTACCAGGATGTTGTTTTCGTAATTCAGGTCAAAACTGCGACGATCCATGTTGGCCGATCCGATCAACGCGACTTCGCCATCAATCGTCAACGATTTTGTGTGCAGCAGGCCACCGACGTATTCATGGATTTTCACTCCCGCAGCCAGTAGGTCGGCATAGTAACTGTGACTGGCGGCTCCAACGATCCAGGAGTCATTTCTGGCGGGTAAGATAATGGTGGTTTCCACGCCTCGATAGGCCGCCGCGCACAGAGAGCCTTGCAGCGATTCATTGGGAACGTAGTAGGGCGTTGAGATGATCAATTCATGCCGGGCCGCATCAATCAGCGACTCGAACATCTCTGGCATGGCTGAAAAGCGGACGGTGGGGCCTGATGCGACAACAGATGCAGTTACATTTCCTGTCGGCTCGGGTAGCGGTTCTTGTAGAACGTCGTCGATGTTTTCGTCAACGTTGGCCATCCAGTCACTGGCAAACAGAAACTGGTTTTGCCTGGCGATGGGGCCTTCCCAGCGTGTGACGGCATCGACCCAGGGTGCATATTTTGGTTTGACGCGAAATTCAGGGTCGGCGCAGTTTTGGCTACCGCAATAGGTGATTCGACCATCGATCACTAGGATCTTACGGTGGTTGCGAAGGTCGATCCGAGCAAAAAGTGTGAGCAGCAAATTCGGGATCGGTAACGCCTCTGCGACGTGAACGCCCGCGTCCTGCATCGCTTTCCAGTGTGGTGATTTGATCAGTGCCCGGGAACCGAGTGAATCCGCCATTGCTCTGCATTTCACGCCACGCGCTGCTGCCCGTTTAAGGGCCTCCATTATTTTGCAGCCGTTGTTATCCGAAAGCCAAATGTAAAAAACCAAATGGACGTGTCGTTGGGCTGCATCGATATCCGCCACCATCGAATCGATCGTTGCGTTGGAATCGGCCATCAATTGAGCAGAGTTGCCTCCCGCAGCCGAGAAACCGCTGATTGATTTGGCAACATCGAATAAGTGACGAGACTCATGCCGCACACTAGCTCGGTCATCATCGGGCAGGCCATTCTTGGGGAGTTGGTCCAAGACCTCCCGCATCCTTTCGACACGACGGAACCCAATGTTGGTTTCACCCAGCAGTAAATACATCAGGATTCCAAGTCCTGGAGCGCTGGCGACCACGACGATCCAAGCAATGCGTGAGGCGGGTTCACGATGAGGTCGCAGCATGATGCGAAGGATGACCAAAAATGTCAGTACGAAATGCACCAACACCGCAAGATTGATTTCATTCATCGGGTTAGCAATCAAGGTTAGGCGAGCCAGTGGTCCGCGGGGCTTGGTCTTTTGACGGCAACCAGGATAGGCCAACCGGACTCGATCGAAAATCGTGGTTGATCTGGCGAGTCGTCGATCCGAAAGTTTTTCGCCGAGCAGGGGTTCTGTGCGGGGGTTCTGTGCGGGGGTTCTGTGCGGGGGTTCTGTGCGGGGCTCCGATAGCGGTGTGCCTTTTAAGGCGTGTGTATTGGTATGTCCGCGACGATATCCTGACGCAGGAACTGGCAGACCCCCCGAAGGTCTTCGCAAACGTGATAGAGTGCGTAGGCATGAATTTGGATCGTGCCCCTCGCCTCGGCTGCGATTTTTAGCTCAACGTCGAACCGACGTGGTTCATTGGTTTCGGCTTGGCTTGGATTGATCCCAGTGACTAACGATTTCTCGAGTTCAACCCCAGCGGGCGTGTCGATCCAGATGCGCACCGGTTCGATTTCATTATTCCAATGCGCGCTGAGTGCTGCGTTGGGCGAAAGTGTGATGTGTAATCGAATGGTGCTTCCGGGGGTGGCGTGTGACGGCACCGTCGCGATCGAAGCTCGCACCAACCCCTGCTGGTCTCGGCGGATTTGCCCAGCGGGATCGGGCGACGCAACTTGATCTATTGCCCGAGCGAAGCTCCGAGTTGGCGAGGCGATCTCGGCCCCACTTGGACGGACCGCAAGTGAAATGGGCGTTTCACCGCGGGCTGTGATTTGCGTTTCGGCTTCCTCGACCCAGTCGTAGAATGGATACGGTTTCGATAAGCGTGGTCCGTATTGTTGGATGCGTCGACGCCAAATGTATTGGTTGGGACGTGATGCTAATGCCTTTTCCCAAGCGACGATCGCCTGTTGAAAGTCGGCCGGGTCTTGAGCTTGGTTCTGAGCCGGGTTTTCAAAGCGTTGCAATAGGCAGACACCAAGGCGAAATTGGCTTCGTGAATCGGTTGGGTCGATTGACAAGGCGCGGCGGTATTCGTTGATCGAATCGTTAAGGCGGTGCTCGCGATGCCAGAGAAACATCGCATCTGCTTTGCGTCGTAGATTGGAAGTAGCGAGCGAATTTGGATCTAGCGGGGGCGTCAAATCGGCGGGCGTATTGGAAGCATCTGCTTCAAACGCCTGGTTCAAGAACGAAGATTCAAAATCGTCGAGTCGGGCGCGGGTTGATCGCACGATGCCATGTTCGTCGATCGCAACGAACATGGGAACTGCTGTAGCACCGAGTGCATTGATTGGATCGTGAAGGATTGGCCAGTCGAAGCCATGCCATTGGCGAAGCAAACGACATCGATCGGCGTGTTGTTCTTGGATGATACCAACCAATTGTAGCCGACCCTCAGCAACCCACCGGCGTGTGCGTTCGTGCCAGACCGGCACATGTTTGCGACAACCAGCTCACCAGGAAGCAAAATGAATCAAAAGTGTTTTCTTGCCTCGAAACTGACGCAATGAGACCGGTTTTCCCGATTCAATCGACGGCAGTGTCAAGTCGGGATGGTATTGGCCAACCTTGATGTCGTAGTCACCCGGGGCGGCCACGGCGGACGACCAGCACAGGAAAAAGCCGATCGAGAGCATGATCCATTTCATGTTTCTTGTCGTGACTGAAGCGTGTTGTTTTGTGAGATTCGCAATTCGCTGTGTCGAACGTTTTCTGGATGATTCGATGCAGTCAACCGATTAGATGGTTTCCAACAATCTCCGCATCCCTTCGCCGAGTTGGCAGATGGCTGATTGGTACAGAAAGCGATCCCAGCCGATGCAGAAATGACGAACGCCGAGGTCAATGTATCGTTTGGCTTGATCGACAGCACCTATTTCGATCCGTGGTTGGACTTCATGTTCGATTGATTTCTTGATCACAAGTTCTTCGAACTGGCGGATTTCTTCGGTGAACATGAGATTCGGCTTGCCCATCGAAAAACCAAAATCAGCTGGGCCCCATTGGGTCATTGCAACACCGCGTTGTTTGGCCCGTTCCAGCAAAGCATCAAGGTGATCGAGCGTGATGCTTTTCTCGATCATAATCGCGATCACGGTCGATTCGAGATCAGCCAAGTAATCGTCGGTGTCATATCCCGCCAACGCAGGACGTCTCAGCTTGATGCCCATCAGACCACCCGCGTTTGGATTGTCAGGCCGGACACATCGGTGGCAAGCATCGACATCCTCTGGCGTGCGGATATCTGTGAACAAGACCGAACGAAAGCCAGCACCAATTGCGGCTTGAGCCCAGAAGCCTTGTGCCTCTTGGTCAAGTTTGATCATCAATGGCAGGTTGCCGCATTGGCCGGCCCGCGCCAGGTGATACAAAGATTTCATGTCAAAGCTCGAGTACTCGCCGGCGAATTCGCCGTAATCGAACATGCCAACGTCACCGATGATCTCTGGGATATCAGGATCAGAAAACAAAAAATGTGTCCCGAGTGTCGGTTTTCCGCAGGACAGTTTTTGGTGAAACGTATTCGGTATTAACATTGCAAGCGTTCTCCCGCTCAATCGCACTCATCACCGTGCGGTGGGACACTCGCGGGGTGAGGCGTTTTGTTATATTGATCTCAAATGTTTCTGGATGATCTTTGATTTTGGACGATTTGTCGTTGCCTGGCCAGAGCAGCGTGAGCGATCGTTTGCATAAGCCGAGTGATAGATGAAGGCTCTCCAAGTTGTCTCGCGGGGTCAGGTTGAATTTGTTGATGCCGAAAAACCGCGACTGAAACCCGGCCACGCGTTAGTGCGGCCCCGAATGTTGGGATTGTGTGGCAGCGATATCTGGATGTTGGATTTCTGCCCCGAGGAACGTTATCCCTGTCCGGTTGGAACGACCGGCCATGAGGTGATCGCCGAAGTCGTTGCAATGGATGGTGCGCATGATTCGGTAAAGGTCGGTGATTTAACGTTGGCATTAACTCCCGATCACCGTGGTATGGCGGAGTATTATTTGGCACCGCTCGAAAACTTGTTGCCTCTGCCCGCTGGTAAGTCGCCCGAAGAATTGTTGATGGCTCAACAGTTGGGAACCGTCATCTTTGCTTCGAAGTATTTGCCCAATGTGGTTGGGAAAACCGTTGCTGTCGTTGGGCAGGGATCGGCCGGGTTGTGGTTCAATGTCATGCTGAAACGCTACGGTGCCAGCAAAGTGATTTCGTTCGACAATCACGAGCATCGAATGGCATTAAGTGAGCGTTACGGTGCCGACCATGTGATTCATGGTTCCGCGGATGATGCGGTCGAAACACTCAAGTCGGTCAACGGTGGGGAGTTGGCGGATGTTGTCGTTGAGGCTGCGGGTCGAGAATCTTCGATCAATCTGAGTTTTCAGCTTGCCAAAGACAACGAGGGATTCTTGCTGCAGTTCGGGCTTCCTCGCCCTCCGATTCAAGTCGATTATGCCTCGATGTTCTGGCAGCGCTTGACGGTCAAGTCGATTGTTCATGCCGCTACCGAAAAAGGCCACACATCGACGTTGCACGCGCTCGATCTGATTGGGAGCGGTGCCCTGGATGTGCAGCCCGTTTTGACGCACCGTTTTCCCTTTGAGCGAGTTCGAGAGGCTTTTGATCTGC
Source organism: Rubripirellula sp. (assembly GCA_049602075.1). Lineage (GTDB taxonomy): Bacteria > Planctomycetota > Planctomycetia > Pirellulales > Pirellulaceae > Rubripirellula. The sequence continues at coordinate 71,679 of JBMYRF010000015.1, read as the reverse complement.
AGCGAACGGCAGCTGATGGTGCCGTGAAGACAATCGTTGATATCCCCGGTTGAGGTAGCTGGACGCGATGTTGAGGTAGCTGGACGCGATGTTGAGGTAGCTGGACGCGATGCTGAGGTAGCTGGACGCGATGCTGAGGTAGCTGGAAGTATGTCGGATGCCAATCAGAGTCTTTGTTCCGACGTCCGTGGTCGGGTGGGGCATCTGCACCTGAATCGTCCTCAGGCTCTCAATGCGTTCACGCTAGAAATGGTGCAGGGGGTGATTCGTTGCTTGGATCGGTGGGCCAAGGATGATCGAATTGAATCCGTCTTGATCACCGGTGAAGGTGAACGGGCGTTTTGCGCCGGCGTCGATGTGAAGAGTTTGTATGCTGCTGACAAGCCGGTTGAGCCGGGTTGTCCTGGCACCGTGTCTGCTGACCTTTTTCGGTTTGAATACACGATGGATCATCGTATTGCGACCTTTCCGAAGCCGTATATTGCTTTCTGGGATGGCGTGGTCATGGGCGGCGGCGTTGGGGTCTCGATCATGGGGTCCCACCGCATTGCGACGGACCGAACGCGATTTGCAATGCCGGAAACCGGCATAGGATTGTTCCCTGATATCGGTGCCGGCTATTTCCTTTCGCGGCTAGGTCCACTCGGAAAGCTGATTGGGTTGACCGGTTTGGTCGTCGATGGAGCGGCAACGGTCGAACTTGGTTTGGCGACACATTTTGTGGCTCACGAAAACGGCGAGTCGTTGCTCGATTCCATTGTCGAGCAAGGGATCGAATCGAGCTTGGAATTCCATGCGGGCAATTCGGTCGTCAGTGATGATTGGAAATTGATTTGCGAAGTGGCCGAGCGATGTTTTGAGACGAATCAAATTGAGTGTGTGTTTCAGTCATTGGAGAAAATTGCCGCCGGTGATTCGGGGCTTTCAACTGTCGCTCGCGATATCGTTCAACGGTTGGGCAGGCGTTCTCCGACCAGTCTGAAGTTGACCCTTGAGCAGTTCCGTCGTGGTGCGACGATGTCGTATGACGAATGCCTGGTCATGGAGTATCGACTTAGCCAGGTCTGTCTGCAGCGAGATGATTTCTACGAGGGAGTGCGGGCGGTGTTGATCGATAAGGATCACTCGCCCTGTTGGAATCCGTCCTCGGTGCAGGAAGTTGATGACGCTGACATTACGGCCTGTTTCGAGTCGCTTGCCGAATACGACCTTGTTTTGTAAAGGTCGACAAGTCATCGGGTTGGCGAAGCGTTGCTTTAAGATCGACGATCGTCAACATATTGGATGGAGTGAGCGAAAAAACAGAACGATTGAACTGGGCACGTTGGTTCGGGGCACGTTGGTTCGGGGCACGTTGGTTCGGGGCACGTTGGTTCGGGGCACGTTGGTTCGGGGCTCACTCAGTGGGTTTGCCGCCGACTGATTCGCAAACGTCGCCCCTCGTTCAATATCGAGCGATGTTGCAAGCGTTGTGTTTTAAATTCACAGACTTTGAAAAGACGGTCAAGCTCTTCTAGGCGGCAGACATTTCGGTGGGGTTGGCTTTGCCTCTCATTGCGTTCAGCACGCCGCAGACAATGAAGATTGTCGTTCCTACTAGATCGACCAGCAGCCCTACTTGGGTCTCACCAATCTGTGAAATCGGAGCCAGCAACAACGCGGCGGAAAGAAACATGACGGTGCGGGCGTAAATTCCCAAGGGGCGATACAGGCACCCCGCTAAGCCCGCAGCGAGCGCCAAGATACCGATGATTGCCGCGGTCAACGCGTGAATCACAGCGAACACGGTCAGTTCGCCGTCAACCGGCGCGAGCAAGCAGAGCGCCGGGCGATACACGAACATAAAAGGCAATGTGAATCCGACTAACGAGAACCGAAATGCGGCGAACGAAGTTTTCATGATCGGCGCCTCGGCGATGGACGCACTCGCGTAGCCAGCGAGTGCCACCGGCGGTGTGACCATCGACATCATGCCGAAGTAAAAAATGAACAGATGAGCGATCAGGGGCTGTACTCCCAATTCACCCAGCAGTGAACTCATCAGAGTGGCCATCAGCAGATAGCACACGACCGAGGGAACTCCCATCCCCAGAATCAATGAACAGACCATGATTCCTGTTAAGGCCAGGAACAAGTTTGATTCCACAACTCCCTTGATTACCGTGCTGAAATCAGTGGCAACGCCGGTTTGTTGTACGATCCCGATGATGATTCCCACGCAGGCGCTGGCGGCGACAAGTGCGATCCCGTTTTTCGCAGATTTTTTCAGGGCGTTAATGACTTCAGGCCGCCACGCAGGATGGATTAGACCGAACAGCAGCAAGGCGAACATTCCAAAGATCACGGAGTCAAGAACTGATCCGATCACCAGCAGCAGGCTGATCGAGTCCGTTCTTGGGTCGATCCATGATCCGGCTAGCAGCGGTCGCAGTATTCGCGGAACGGTTGTGGGATCGAGCAAGGCAGTGCATTGATTCAATATCAGAGCGGTAAAGAACGCAGCCAACGCCGTGTACCGCGCATGATTGCTCAAATTCAGTTCGCGCCGCAGCGTTGCAAATACCAATATCACCGCCATCGAACCGGTGACGCTACGGAATGGCGAAGTGCCAATTCCGAGTAGTCCCACCAGTGTTGTGAGGGCGCCAATGAACACGATTGCATCGAAACCTGCCAAACGCTTCGTCGTCACCTCGGGCGTGTCGAGGCTATCGGCCCCGAGTCGACGTGAGTAGAGAAAGACAACGGCTAGGATTGAAAGATAAAAAAGAATGGCCGGTAGAAGGGCCGCTTTCATGATCGTCAGGAATTTTACCTGCGGTTGGACCAGTTCCAACATCATATAGGCACCCGCACCCATCACCGGTGGTACGAGTGCTCCACCGGAGGCCGCTGCCGCAGTAATCCCACCAGCAATATGGTTAGGGAATCGGGCGCTCCGCATCATCGGGATCGTGAATGTGCCGGTGGTGACCGCATTCGCAACCGCACTCCCGGACAACGACCCCATCAGCCCACTGGCCATGACGGAAACCATTGCGGGGCCGCCCCGTACTTTGCCAAAGGTTTTTGTGGCGAAGTTGATGATGAACTGCGTCGCTCCGGACATCTCTAGAAAGGACCCGAACACGACAAACAAGAAGACATATTTGTACATCACTGTGGCCGCCGGGCCGAACACACCAAGTGACTGCAGGAAGGTCGTGCTCACGATATCCTTCATGCTCTGTCCAGCATGAGGCAGCATCCAGTCTGGCAGCATGGCCCAGTCGTACCGAAGACTGCCGTAGCAGTAATACGAATGTGCGACGAATGCTAAGGCTAACAGCGGAACGATCAGCCCAATGCTCCGACGCGTCGCCTCCAGTACCAAAATCAATCCCGTCAATCCGACGATGTAGTCGGTTTGAGTTTCGCTGCCGGCACGATTGCCCAGTGATAATCCATCAGCCCACCACGCTTCAAACACTGGCTCTGTCTGAACAACCACGTACGCGCAACAGGCGGCCGCGGTGAAAGCGAGTAGGAAATCAAGAAGTCGGAGAACGCGGACGTCGCGAAGCTTTGGATGCAGCGGGAACGTCAAGTAGCAGAGCAGTAACCCGATGCCGATGAACACCGCCAGGGCTGACTGAGGCTGCAGGTAGTTGTAATTGACTTCGAACAGCGTGAACAAGCAAAAGAGAACGCTGAAGATCGTCACTAGGACGCGGTTCACTTTGCCCAAAACAGGGGAGCCTTCTGTCACCTCAATACCTCATCAGCCAGGTGCGACGCTCCGTGTCTCACGTTATTGATTCGAAAACGGTTGAATCAACTTGGTTCAATTCTCAACCGTTTCGGTTTCGGTAGCTGCCGTATCCGTCTCGCCACTCTGGTCCTCGGCGGACGCGTCATCCTCGTCCTGGTCCTCGGCGGGCGAGTCACCCTCGTCGCTGCCCCCCTCCATGACACCGATTTCTTGATAGAACCGGACGGCTCCGGGGTGATAGGGGATGCCGGTATCTCGAGCCACATTCTTTTCGTTGATTGCTTTACCGGCCGGATGGATCCCCGCGATCTCCGCTCGGTTTTCCCAGATCGTTTTAGTCAACGCGTAGATTAAATCCTCGCTTTGCGAGCCGGAGGTGATCACATGCATCGATCCCACGTTCAATCCCTGGTAGTCGTCATCGAGGCCCTTGTAGGTACCGCCCGGGATGGTGGCCGAGTGAAAGAAGGGATACTTTTCGATCAGTTTTTGTCGGGTCGGTTCATCAAATGGAATGAACTGAACATCAAATGTGCTAGTTGCTTGTGTGATCGATCCGGTTGGGACGGCACCGCCTAGGAAGGCGGCATCTGCCGAGCCGTCGCCAAGTTGGTCAACCGCGCCGCTCTGGGTGGCGGAGATTGAATCGATTTCGTCCCAGGCGATTCCATGTTCAGCAAGGATCGGTTCAATGAACATTTGGAATCCCGCGCCGGCTGGCCCGGTAATCACTCGCTTGCCTTTCAGGTCAGCGATCGACTGAATGCCTGAATCGGCGCGAGCGATGAAGAGAGCCACGTTGGGGGCCATCGTGGCGATTGCCTGGATGTCATATTTCTTGTCCCAAACTGCTTCCCCGCGAACCGCGAAGTAAGAGATCGCTGCGTTGGAGAGCGCCAATTCGAGTTCGTTCTGCTGCAGACGACGAATGTTTTCCTGGGAGCCCTTGGTTCCTTTTGCTTGAACTTTCCAGTCGATCTCGCCCTTGTGGGCATTCAGGACTTCGGCGATTGCGCCGCCGACAACAGGAAAGACACCACCAACGGGTGCTGTTCCCATGCTAAGAAATTGCCTTCCCGATCCAGTGGTCGAAGAATTCGATTCACTTTTACTGCAACTTGGCAGGACGGTCAGGAGTGTCAGGGCGAGGATCAAGGCGGGGATGCTTCGAGACATCTGAATTAACCATACGTGTGGGAGAACTGGCCACTCCCATGTTAGCACGAGCTTGCTGGGCGGGATAGAAGTCGCTGTGCTGGCGAGGTGAGCGAGCCTCGCACTTTCTCCAGCGGGGTGGGAAATCTTTTCGGCCTCCATCCGGTGTGCTTTGGAGACTACTGAACAGCGGGACCTGTTGTCGAATGGAACAGACGTTTAAATTGAGTCGAATTCGCTGCCAATTCACTTCGCGCCGGACCGATTTTCCCATGAAAGATTTGTTTCGACTGGATGACGATGTTGCCGTGGTAATCGGCGGGACCGGTGAACTTGGAGGCCACATGGCCGAAGCCCTCGGCGGTTTTGGAGCCAAAGTCGCGATTGTTGGTCGCAATGCTGAACGGGGCGAGGCGAGGGCGAGCAAGATCCAAGCCGAGGGTGGTGTGGCGCACTTTTTTGCAGCCGATGGATTGAGTGCTGATTCACTCGGCGAAGCCCGGGAAGCAATCACCCAATGGGCGGGCGGGCCAGCGAGCGTCTTGGTCAATGCGGCCGGCGGCAATCGGCCTGATGCGACGATCACCCCCGGTGGCGATTTTTGCAAGCTGCCTCTCGATGCGTGGCGCGATGTCTTCGATTTGAACCTGGTTGGCGGAGCCTTACTGCCAACGCAGGTCTTTGCTCCTGCGATGATTGAAGCCGGCGTTGGCAGCATCATCAATATCGCATCGATGTCCGGCATCATTCCTTTGTCGCGAGTCGTTGCTTACTCCGCGTCCAAGGCTGCGGTGATCAACCTGACGCAGTGGCTTGCTCGGGAGTGGGCAACCACCGGCGTGCGAGTTAACGCAATCAGCCCTGGGTTTTTCCCCGCAGAACAAAATCGGGCTTTGCTGTTCAATGAGGATGGCACTTACACCGAACGGGGTGGCCAAATCATCGGGCACACGCCGATGCAGCGATTTGGAAAGCCCGAAGAATTGGCCGGTGTTACCGCTTGGTTAGCAAGTCGGCGAGCTTCATCGTTTGTGACCGGACAAAATATTCCTGTCGATGGCGGCTTCGCGTCGGTCACCATCTGATCACCAACACAACTTTTTGAAAACGAAAAACTACTTCTTTATCGGAGCACCGAAATTATGGCCCAATTAAATATCCCTAGTGCTGACAAAGAACTCGACTTCGTGGCACTCGGTGCTCTAGTGCATCGTTTGGATCCGGGCGTGATCCCATTTCGGACTGCGAGTTCGTTCGATGTGCATGTCTCTGGCGGTGAATACAATTGCGCTGCCAACCTGGCCTCTTGCTTCGGCCTGAACACTGGCGTTGCCACCGCGATGGTGGATAACGGGATTGGTGAATTGATTCAGCGACAGGTGCGTGCGATGGGAGTGCGTCCCTTCTACAAGCATTTCAAGCACGATGGTGTGCGTGGGCCGAATATGGCAACCGTTTACAGCGACCGAGGCCAAGGGGTTCGGGCACCGGTTGTATTTTACAATCGCGCGAATGAAGCGGGCGGGATGTTGAAGCCGGGTGATTTTGATTGGGACAAGATCTTTGCCGGTGGATTGCGTTGGTTTCACAGTGGTGGCATCTTCGCGGCCCTCTCGGAAACCACCGCGGATGTCGTGATCGAGGGAATGAAAGCCGCCGGTCGAGCAGGTGCCATTCGTTCGTTTGACTTAAACTACCGTGCGAAGTTGTGGGATACGATTGGCGGTCTGGAGCAAGGGCAAAAGATGATCGCCGAGATTGTCGAGAACGTTGATGTCCTGATCGGCAACGAGGAAGACCTGCAAAAAGGACTCGGTGTGAAAGGTCCGGACGTCGAGGAGAAGTCGGGTGGTAAACTGGATCCCAAGAATTTCTTTGGCATGATCGGTGCCGCTGTTGAGAAGTTTCCTAACGTGAAAGCGGTCGCCACCACGCTGCGAGAAGTACATTCCACCAACCGACACTCTTGGAGCGCCGTTTTGTGGCACGATGGCCAAGAGTATGTTGCACCGACTGCTGAATTGGATGTCATCGACCGGATCGGCGGTGGCGACGGGTTCGCCTCGGGGCTGATCTATAGCTTGCTTGACGGGCGACCGGCAGAAGAGGCGTTGAAGATCGGTTGGGCCCACGGTGCTCTGCTCACCACCTTCCCAGGTGATGTCACACGGGCAACCTTACCGGAAGTCGAAGCCTTCGCTGCCGGTGGTAGTGCTCGCGTGCAGCGCTAAACCGCCTTCTGTTCCTGATCTGATTCAGGAAATGCTTCCGACGACGTTGCACCGAGTGATCGGTGCAACGAAAGCACGGTCATTTGTCTTGGCTGGCAGCTTGTTCTGGACCGTCGGCGATCTCTTCTGGTGGTTCGGCAACCGGCTCCGGCAATTCGGCAACCGGTTCACCCCAGTTGGCATCGAATACCTTGTTGCAGGATTCGCAAGTGACTGAGGTTCCAAGGCATTGATCGTCAACGATCTGGGACGCTTCGCAATGGTCGCAGGTGAGACGTACATGCCCCTTCGCGTCAGCCATCGCCGCGAGGTGCGCTGGCAACACTCCGGCGACTTCGATGTCTTCCGGTTCAAGGGTGGTTAGCAATTCGTGGCTGACGTCATCGATCTTGGCTAAACGATTGGCAAGTCTTCGCACGCTTCGTTCAAAACTATTGCGAGAGCAGCGGCCGTTGCCAAAGTGGCGATCTCGTCGGCCGTAGAGAAAGGTGAAGCCTCGTAGCAGACGACGTCGCGACTCGGTCGGCAGCGTGTATTTTGCCTTGGATGCGATCAGCTCGTAGATGCCACAGAGTGCTTTTGGCGGGTAGTCGTCAAAGTGCATCGTGGTGCCAACACGGGAGCTCAGGCCCGGATTGCTGCGGATCATTTTCTGCATTTCGTTGGGGTATCCGGCGAGGATAACCACCAGCTGGTTTCGTTGATCCTCCATTCGTTTAAGCAGTGTTTGAACCGCTTCGCGACCATATTGGTCTTGGCCGCTCTCGTCGATCAGCGTGTAGGCTTCGTCGATGAACAGAACGCCATCGAGCGCTTCATCGATCTTGGCATTTGTCTTGGGGCCAGTTTGGCCAGCATATTCCGCAACCAGCCCGCTCCGATCCGTTTCGACGAGGTGACCTTTCTCAAGGACACCGAGTGCTCGGTAGATTTCCGCAACGATTCGAGCGACCGTTGTTTTTCCCGTTCCTGGGTTGCCGACAAAAGCCATGTGCAGACTTGGCTTGGTGGTCGGCAAGCCGGCTTTTTCGCGTTGTCGTTCCATCTTCAAGAAGTTGGTCAAGGTCTCAATTTGATCTTTGACCGCGTCCAAACCAATCAGTCGATCAAGCTTCGCCCGCGCGTCGGCGAGGCGTTCCGCTGGTGTGCGGTCATCGACTGTCGGTGCCGGTTGGGTCGCCGGCTTCGATGTGGTTGGAGGTCGTGACGAGGAAGGGGGGAGTGAGCCAAAATTCGTCGTGGGGACAGGCTGCTGAGGGATGGGTTGGTCGGGTACCGTGTGCTTGGGGTGGGGCGCAGAGGGATCCATTCCTTCCCGCAATCGTTTGGCTTCACCGCGTAACCACTTCAAGGCGTCTCGCGCGTTGGCCGTGTCTGTCTCGCTGGCTAAGTGGTCGGGTGAATTGGTTTGCAGGCGATCAAATTCTTGACGCATGATCGCTAGGCGTTGATTGTCGATCAGTGAAAGCGATCCATCGGCCGCAGCGAGTAATTTCGCCATTCGCATCGCTAGTGTTTCTAGTTCACCCCAGCGATCGCGAATCGCGGGGATCTCTGCAAACGGTCTCACGAGATCACGCCACTGAAAATCCTCGGCGGCGCCGACGAGCCAATCCACCGATTCCCGCAACTGGTTACCCATGACGGAGGTACCCCAAATATGTTCCAGCAATACTCGTCCAAGTTGTCGTTGTTCTAATGTGCGACTCTGCGTAACTGGGACCACAGCGGCAAAGATTTTCATCAAAAAGCCTTGATGTAAATCGTGCATTTCGTCGGCGATGGATTGGGCATTTTGTTCGTCTTGTCCCGCTAGCCAACCGTAGGATCCACGCACTAGTTGCCCGCTTTCGATGAACAGTTGCTCGGTTTCCTTAAGCGTTTCGCGATACATCCGAATGGATTGGATGATGCGGTCGTCGGCAGGATTGGGCATAGTAGCGAGTCGCTTGAGGAGAGAGCGAACCGAATCGGCGCTGGAGCGGACGCCGCCTCGGGCGGCGAGTATACGCTGGGCGATTGTGATCTTACCCGATTGCTTGTTTCCACTCGTGAGAAAGTTCGGGCAGGTTCATTAATTCATGAATGGCCATGCGATTAGCTTCCCTTCCAAACAGGATGTCGTTTGCCCGGGCGATCGGCCAGCTTGGGTTGGGTCGTTCAAGGAGTTCCATTTGATTGCCAACGTCGATTGTGCCTTCGGTGAGCACACGAAGGTACCAGCCGGTGCGGCCTGTCTGAGTGACGCGTTGCGTCATTGTCTTGATGCCCCAGCGTCGAGAAATTTTCCAGCATGGTTGTCGCGGCTGGCTGATCTCGATTCGGCAATCGTTGATTCCATATCGATCACCAATGCAGACGGTTTGTTCCTGGCACTCGGCAATCGTTAAGTTTTCAGCAAAGCCGCCCGGCCCCATCTTGAGTGTGGGGTGCTCGTGTTGCCAGGCATCGTAGTGCGCAGCCGCGTAGCACAATGCGGCTTTTTCCGTGCCCCCATGATGGCGACGGTCGCTGACGGCATCCCCGGCTAATCCGAGACGCGTCAATCGGATGGGGCCAGTAATTGATGTTTTGTAAAAAGCGGTCGTCCACTGTCGTTTCAAAGGGTCTTCCGTCGACGCGTCGCCTTCGGTGATGACGTGTCCGATTTGGAGACTTTGAAGCGTTGCTGCGGGAGCCGTTTTGGGTGGTGTCGGGGCTGTCATTTTTTTGGGTCGCAAGTGTTTGCGACGAAAGGGTTTGCGGTTCCCCTGCGGGCCGTCGGGGTCGTTGTGAGCAACGCTTGGATCGGATAGAATTCGCTTTGGTTCGTGAAACGTCAAATTGACGTTTTCAATCCCTATTCTCCGGCCTGGAATTTTCACCTTGGCAGACGACGACGGCAACAACCAAAACGGGTCGGAAAATGGTTCAAGCCCCGCTCCTGAGGACGGCGGCGGCGGCGGCGGCGGTGCTGGCGCGCTGCGGATGATTGATCTACCGATCGAGGACGAACTGAAGGATAGCTACCTGACTTACGCGATGAGCGTGATCGTCAGTCGAGCCTTGCCGGACGTCCGCGACGGGTTGAAGCCGAGTCAACGGCGAATCTTGGTCGCCATGAACGACCTGAACTTGGGACCCGGTAGTAAGCGGGTTAAGTGTGCGAAGATTTCCGGTGACACTTCGGGAAACTATCACCCCCACGGCGAAAGCGTGATCTACCCCACTCTGGTGCGAATGGCCCAGGAGTGGAATATGCGGCGTTTGTTAATTGATAAACAGGGTAACTTCGGTAGTATCGCCGGCTTGCCTCCCGCTGCCATGCGTTATACCGAAGCGCGGTTGAGTGCCGTCGCGGCAGCGATGCTCGACGACATCAAATTAGATACTGTCGATTATATCCCCACCTACGATGAGGCTCGCACAGAACCGACCGTCTTGCCCAGCAAGTTTCCAAGTTTGTTGGTGAATGGTTCGGGGGGAATTGCTGTCGGGATGGCGACCAGCATTCCGCCGCATAACCCAACGGAAGTCTGTGATGCCCTGATTGCGTTGGTTGAGAATCCAGACATCACGATCGACGAGTTATTCGAGATCGTGCCGGGGCCCGACTTCCCAACTGGTGGAATCATCTGCGGTCGCGCCGGAATCCGACGAGGCTACAAAACTGGCCGCAGCACGATCATCTTGCGAGCACGTTGCAAGATCGAGGAAATGAGCGGTAATCGCTCGCGAATTGTTGTTTCGGAGATTCCTTACCAGCAGACTCGCGACGGAGTCGTCAAGAAAATTGCCGACTTGGTTAACGGCGACAAAATCAAAGGGATTTCAGGGATTCGCGATGAGAGCGATCTGAAGGAACCTGTCCGGCTCGTGATCGAGTTGAAAAGAGACGCTGATCCTGAAGTCGTGCTTAATCAGCTCTACCAGTTTTCGCCTTTGCAGACGACCTTTTCGGTTATTTTCTTAGCGCTGGTCGACGGTAAACCACGTGAGTTGACGTTGAAGGAGATGCTGTCGGAATTTATCCGCCATCGTCGCAACGTGATCCGTCGGCGAACACAATTCTTGTTGGCTCGTGCTCGACGACGAAAACACACCGTTGAAGGCTTGCTGTTGGCATTGGCCGATATCGACCAAATCATTCAAACCATCCGCACCAGCAGCACGCAGCCAGAAGCGAAGCAGCGGTTGATGGGGATTGAATGTCCTGCGGCGATGATGCGGGCCGCCCTCGGTGAAGATGGTTTCCAGCAATTCGTTATCGAACGGGGCGAGTCTGATACGTACACGCTGACGAGCGTTCAGACGGATGAAATCCTGCGAATGCGGTTGGGGCAACTGGTCAATCTGGAACAGGAAAAACTGTCCGGGGAACACAAAGACCTACTGGCCGAAATCACCGAATACCTCGAAATCCTTGCCAGTCAGCAGCGGATCGATCAGATCATCCGCGAAGATTTAGAGGAAATCAAAAATCGCTTTGGTGATAAGCGTCGCACCGAAATCTCGTTTGAGGAACTCGGCAATATCGATCTAGAGGATCTGATCACAGAAGAGACCATGGTGGTTTCGATCAGTCACCAGGGTTACATCAAGCGAACGCCGACGAGTGTTTACAAGGCTCAGCGGCGAGGTGGCAAAGGCTTGAAGGGTGCGAAGACCGACACGGAAGATCCAATCGAGCACCTGTTTGTCGCCAGCACTCACGCGTACCTTCTGTTTCTCACGACCACGGGAAAGGTTCGTTGGCAAAAAGTTTATGACCTGCCGCAGTTGGCGCGAGATAGCAAAGGGCGAGCGATCGTTAACTTGCTGAATCTCGAAAAGGAAGAGAAGATCGCCGAATGCTTGGTGGTGCGTGATTTCAACCAAGAGGGGTACGTCGTGATGGCGACCCGCAGTGGCTTGGTGAAAAAGACACCGTTGGAACAATACAGTCGGCCCAAGCGGGGAGGAATCATCGCGATCAAACTGCGCGAAGGAGATGAATTGGTCGATGCGGCCGTTGTTGGGCCAGGCGATGAAATGGTTTTGGTCACCGCACACGGAATGGCGATTCGATTCCGAGAATCGGATGCGCGGCCGATGGGGCGAAACACATCTGGTGTGAAAGGAATTTCGTTGGCCGGGGACGATCGTGTGGTGGGGATGGTCGCCGCCGATCCCGATGCGACCCTCCTGACAGTTTGTGAAAATGGCCATGGCAAGCGAACTCCTTTTGGTCCGCATGCCGACGCAGTCGAAGAGGATCAAGGCGAGGAAGAGTCGGCATCCTCGGGGGCCCGTTACCGAACCCAAAAGCGGGGCGGCAAAGGGTTGCGTGACATTCGCACCACCGATCGAAATGGAAAAGTTGTCGGGATTGCCCGCGTGAACAATGATGACGAAGTGTTCATGATGACCGCCAAGGGCAAGATTCAACGGATCGAAGCGGGTGACATCGGCGTGATCGGTCGGAACACACAGGGTGTGCGAATCATGAATGTCGATGAAGACGATTCGCTAATCGCGATCGTTCGTGTTCCGCCGGAAGAAGACGCTGAAGAGCCAGAAGAGCCCGAAGTCGAAGCGTCCGAGGCGTAGCAGACTGAATTAAACGGTGAGCCCCGAAGCGACTGAGAGCCCCGAAGCGACAGCGGAGGTCAACGCGGCAGCCCAGAATTTTGGCTAGCCGAGAATTCCGCTCTCGGCACCGCTGATTGTGTCGACACTCGTCGAGTCAACGCCGATTGCGTCACCGCTGGGTTCCGAGGCAAGCAATTCGATTTTCGCTGAACCTCAGGCCCCAGTGATCGCTCGACTGGCGATCGCTTGACTGGTGATAGCTTGACTGGTGATAGCTTGACTGGTGATAGCTTGACTGGTTCGCCGCATGGCCGGCCACAATTTGAAGCTGATGGGCCGCCGTTTGAAACTGAACCGGACTCCGCGAAAGCGGTGTGGCTTTCGCGGAGCGGTGAGCGTCACGTTTAATTAGCTAGAAATCTTGGCGACCAAGTCGAGTACCTTGCAGGAATAACCCCACTCGTTGTCGTACCAAGAGATGACCTTCACGAAGGTTTTGTCCAGTTGGATTCCGCCCGATGCGTCGAATACTGAGGTACGGGATTCACCACGGAAGTCGGTCGAGACGACTTTGTCCTCGGTGTAGCCCAAGACACCTTTCATGGCCCCTTCGGAGGCGGCCTTCATCGCGTCGCAGATCTCCTCGTACGAAGCTTCGTTCTCGAGTTCGACGGTCAGGTCAACAATCGAGACATCGGAGGTGGGGACTCGGAATGCCATTCCGGTAAGCTTGCCATTGAGTTCCGGGATCACTTTCCCAACCGCTTTGGCCGCACCAGTGCTGGACGGGATGATGTTTTCCAGGATGCCTCGGCCGCCTCGCCAGTCCTTGGAGCTTGGTCCATCCACTGTCTTCTGTGTGGCGGTTGCCGCGTGCACGGTGGTCATCAGTCCGCGTTTGATGCCGAAACTGTCGTTGAGGACCTTGGCGATCGGTGCCAGGCAGTTGGTGGTGCAGGACGCGTTGGAGACGAATTGTTCGCCGTTGTAGGAGTCGTCATTGACACCCATGACGAACATTCGTGTGTCGTCCTTGGAAGGTGCTGACATGACGACTTTCTTGGCACCTGCATCGATGTGACCCTGAGCTTTTTCAGATGTCAGGAAAATGCCGGTTGCCTCGACGACAACATCTGCACCGACGTCGCCCCAAGCGAGGTTGGCGGGGTTCGTTTCAGCAGTAACACGAACTTCCTTGCCATTAACAACCAGGTGACCGTCTTTCGTTTCGACTTCGCCTTGGAAGGGTCCGTGCACCGAATCGTAGCGGAGCATGTAAGCCAAGTAGTCGACATCCAGCAGGTCATTGATCGCTACTACTTCGATGTCATCTCGATTGACTGAAGCACGGAATACCATCCGACCAATGCGACCAAAACCATTGATTCCAACGCGAATAGTCACTGTTTTCTTCTCTCTTGAACGGGTTTGGGGACAAACTGGGTCTGAGGGCAAACGGAGTTTGCATGACAAACCGAATTTCCAGGATTGCTTCTTGGAACCGAAAGCCGCGGGAGACCGCCCGAAGGTCGATCGCTGTACACGAAGTTGCGGCAGCCCTACAAAGGGGGCAGCGAAGCACGACCGAGAGGCATCACGTATCCGCCTCGCGGACCGAAATTATAGGAACGGTTTGCGGAAATGAACCAGCCCCCGCCCCATCAACGCTCTTCCGCCGCATGGAGGCGGCCGCGCGGGGTCTCGGTCGAGACCTGGGATTACGTGCAGCAACGGACGATCGCTGACCATTACGACGCGTTTGTGGCGGATACTCCGCTATGCCGACTTGATCAGCAGTTGCTTGAGCATTGGTTGCCAGCCAAATCGCTGGCCGCAGCGGGGCAGGTCGTACTCGACCTGGGGGCAGGGACTGGACGGGCTGCTGTTCCCCTGGCGAGTCGCGGTTATCAGGTGATTGCCATTGATCTGAGCCAGCCCATGTTGGTGCGATTGAATGGGCGATCCGAGCAATTGGAGGGTGCCAGAAAGGTTCACCCAGTACGTGCCAACTTGGTCGATTTGCACTGCATTCGCGATGATTCAGCCGATCACGCGATCTGTTTGTTCAGCACGTTGGGGATGATTCAGGGGCGACAGAACCGGTTGGAAGTATTGCGACACATCTCGCGGATTGTCCGTCCCGGCGGCAAATTGGTGGTTCACGTCCACAATCGTTGGGCAGCCTTGCGAGAAAAAGGTGGGATGATCCGCTTGCTGCGGTCCTGGTTGAATAGCCTGAAGCAAGGCGATCATGAGTTCGGTGATACCGTTTATCCTTACCGAGGCCTCGCAGCGATGTTCTTGCACCGGTTCTCTGCAAGTGAACTGACCGGTGACTTGCAGTCGACCGGTTGGAGTCTGCAAAAGTTGGAGCGTATTTCAATCGATGGCGCGAGTGCGGATTCGTCCGCAAAGGTACCGGGAGGATTCATTGCGCTGGCCGAATGTGGTCGCAGTCGTGAAACCAAATCAGCAGGATGCTAAAAGCAGTTGGATGAGGTTGCCAATGGCGATCGTCTTGGTCTGCAAGTTCGGGTTCTTGTTTCGCTGATCTGGCTCAGTTTCTGATTTGGCCACGCTGTGCTTTCAATTGCCGGGGTGGCCCGTTCTGGCTTGCCCGTCGGAGCAGTGAACACGTTGAAACTCGAAGCCGTTACACTGTTGCTAGGTCCCGACTGATCCCGCGGGCGACGCGGCAGGAGAGCGTTACCGACGCGACAACTCGACCGATGCTGTAATCGGGCGGAAGTGTTGCCGATGCGGAAGAACCAATGAACCGTTGCGCCGCGGAATCAGTTGTTGCTTTTTTGGCTTCACCAGTAATCCACTCATCCAGTTTTGTTTTAGTGTTAGGCATGGCACCTTGGATGATCGACCGATGCAGCGAGTTGCGATTGCTGCGCAGCTAATTTTGCTTCTTCGCGTCACATTTTTTTACGTCTGCCCGCTCGGGAATATGTTTTATGGCTGATTCGATACGCTCGCTAATTGCGACGGGAACCAAACTCTATCTCGATTCAGTCGAGCCATCAGAGGTGGATCAGAATTTAGCTTGGGGAGCGGTTGGTGCGACGAGTAACCCGGCAATCATTTCTGGGATTGTGAAAGCAGGTGGATTAGACGCGCAGATCGAGTCCTTGCTTTCCGCCGGTCATGATGACGAGGCGGTTGCTTGGGCACTCACTGATTCATTGGTGACAGATGCACAGCAAAAGTTTCAAGCGATTCACTCGGCAAGCGACGGAAACGCGGGATGGGTAAGCTTTGAATTGGATCCCCTGCTGGAAGATCCGTCCTTGGGAATGTCGGATGCGGAGCGTACGGCGAAGTACGTCGAATTGGGTAAGAAATGGAGCGAGGGTCACACCAATCGAATGATCAAAGTGCCAGCGAGTGAAGCTGGTTTGGCTGCCTTGGAGGAATTAGCCGCGAGTGGTGTGACGCTGAATGTGACGTTGATTTTCACAGATGATCAGTACACAAGAGCCCGGGATGCGGTGTGGCGTGGGGCGAAGCGTCGTGACAACACCAATGCGTTCAAAAGTGTTTACAGCATTTTTGTTTCGCGGATTGATGTCTATACCCAGCAAGTGTGTCAAGGATTATCTGCCGACGCCCAGGGTCAGGTTGGAATCGTCAATGCAAAGCGGATCTGGGCGGCAAACCAACAGTTCTGGGCGGATCGGGGGTTAAGGCTTGAGCAGGAACTGATCTTTGCGAGCACCGGCACGAAAAATCCAGAGGATCCACCGTGGAAGTATGTTGAGGCGCTCGCGGGAAGTGATATTCAAACCAATCCGCCTGAAACGAATGCCGCCGTGTCGACGAGTGGGATGGAGTTTACTGCTAAGCTCGACCAGTTGCCGCCGTCGGTGGTGCAGCAAGAGATTGACGAAGCGGTTGACCTTGCGGCTATGCATCGTGTCTTGATGCAGGAAGGGGTCGACAAGTTTGTGAAGCCGCAACGCGCGCTTCTGGAGCTCATCGCCTCAAAGCGGAAAGAGTTGTTGCCTGATTCCTAATCGTGATGGAGTGCAACGGCTATTCAGGGCACGTTTCGGTCGACTACGTGCTCTGGTGGTGTCTAACGGTGGATGATCCCGGATGCTGATTCAAGCGACTCTCGCAGAAATTGGTTTTGCGATGCATGGCAAATGTCAAGCACATTGTGGGTGTCACGCAGTACCTTCAGCCATTCTTGCTCTTCCGCGACATCCGCCGATTGGATTCGTTTAGCTGCCTCAACAATCGGGTAGACGTGGTTTTGCTTGCCAGTTTTTCAAGTGAAATCGCCAAGTTCCACAATTCTTCGAAGTCGCGTGTCTGTGCGGCGTTGGCTAAGCATTCCATTTGGTGACCGATCTCGAACGCCATGGTTTTTCGAATGGATATTGCGGCGGCCATCAGCATTGGCGATTACCGTCGAATCAAGAATTGCTTCTGAGAACTGGATGTGAATTGCATCAATGAAGCCGTCACCGCCTAAGTCAGCGGTGTCGATGCTGGTGACTTCAGGTGCCACGCTATCGAGAACATAGTGCAACGCCTGTCTCGCCGCCGATTCGAATGCGACTTGATGATCAATTTGGCCAGTGGTGTATTCGAGTTCCCAATCCCCTCCGAGATTGGCGTGCCCGGTGCGATCGTCACTTGCTGCGACATCGCATTCACAAAGCTCACTAAGAACATCGACTAATGACCGGCCATCCGACGTGCTGGCGAGTTCGTATCCATAGATCAAAAGTTCCGCTTCGAGTTTGAATGCATCTGCCCATGAGGCGAGATCTCCTGCGTAGCCGAGAGTTGCGTCCGCATCGAGTTAAGTATTACCTAGTTGAATCCCTGAGCCATCTCCATGACTGAGGATTTGAACAGCATCGACGTTG
>JBMYRF010000015.1:15726-54009 GCA_049602075.1 Rubripirellula sp. | reverse complement strand
AAAGACAACGTCCAATGGGAGGTTAAAGACAACGTCCAATGGGAGGTTAAAGACAACGTCCAAGAGGAGGTTGCTGTCGAGGGCGGGCAAGTCCGTCTGATCTTGTGAAGTCGATGGTTCCAGAGAATCCAAAAGGTGCATATCCGCTGTCGTTTCCCCTCGGGGGTGAGGTCCGCTAGCAGCGGATCGGCAATGGCAGCATCAGGATCGACACTGGTGTCTGCTGCGTCGACGCTATCGCCACTGAGCAGGATACGGTCTTCGAGTGGGTAGAACTCGTGGATGGTTGGGTCTCATTGAGCAGGGGTCCCGCCGTTCCAAATGGTGTGGGGCGGCGAGTGCTGTTGATGCACCGCACTGTTTTGAAACCTAAGTCACGGTTGAGAATCGTGCCGCCATCCGACAAGAACAGGCCCGATCGTGTTTGAGTCGATCGGGCCGTGTCGATGGTTGCCTGTCAGGCTGCGCGAATGGCAGCCTATGGCAGAATGAGGACCTGGGGATCGCGGGAATGGGACCCGCTGTTTACCAAGGAAATGCCCCGATTATTGCTGAACTGGGAATTGTGCACTGGCTGGCAAGATCGATGCACGCTGTGGCATGTTTGGTGCTCGTCTTGGCTTGCCTGCCATATTGAGATCAACCGATGGTGTTTGGCCAGTCGTGGCGATCTGTGTTCCCCGTCGTTGTCCGGGCAGTGTGATGCTTGGCGAGATCACTTCAGACTGTGTTTGAGGGAGTCGGCGACGGATCGTGGTCGTTGTCAATCCGCTATGACGTGTCGAGCCAGTTTGGGTTGCATCACGATGTGCCAAGTAATCTGGCGAGTACATTGCAGCGATCTTCTCTTCTTCAGTTTGAGCCGAAGCTCCCGGCAGTACCATCGTCGCGGGAATGCCCTGAACCATTCTGCCTTCGCTAGTCTTGAAGGAGGTCACCAGAGAGATGCGTTTTTGCTCACCACCGATGGCGTCCCATGGAATCCATATGCTGTACGACGCACCAAGATCTGTTTGGCTGAAGTGCCGTGTGAGTTGTTCTGGGGTGAACTCGTAACGTTTGACTGCTTCCTTCGCACTGCTCGCCGAATCATCAAAGCCATGCACAATCAGAGTGCCTTCGACCGGGACTGGCCGAGATTTCTCATCATAAAAGAAAACGCGTCCCCCGAATCCGCGAGTCGGTGTGCGATTCGTCTGGACAAGTGTATCGGCGGTCCAAGCGCTCGCGACTTTTACAGGGTTTGGATAGGGCACGACCTCCTCTTCCTTTTGTCCCCAGGGTAGTCGATCTAATAGTGAGTTGCTTTCCTTGGATTGATTAGAAAGCGTCGTGCACCCGGTGGGCGTCAAGGCTAACAATGAAACGGCCGCTGCGGTAAATTTTCGTCGTGAGATTCGCATGATCGGGTCCATCCAATGCGAGTGTGAAGCATGTATGACGTTGCTGCTGAATGAGCCCGCTGTTTCGGCGGGCTCGGTGAGTTGTCCGTTAACGCCCGCCGCCAATCCGTTCAGGTTTTACGCCATAACCGTACTGTGGAGGTTGATTGGGTGGTAAATTGAGTCCGGTGGTGGTCGATGTTGAAAACTCATCTTTTGAAATCACGTTCAGCCAAGATGCTTGTGCCGCCGGGTTTGCTTGGCCAGCTTGGTTCGCCAGAGCAGCTTGGTTCGCCAGAGCAGTTTGGTTCGCCAGAGCAGTTTGGTTTGTATTCGCTAGCGTACCGTTTGCAGCAGCACCGGGAACCGCAAAGCCCGACTGAGCCATCGCTGGATTGCCAAATCCGGCAGGTCCGAGATGGGGCTGAGGGATGCGGCCCGCCGATGGGGTGGTACCGTTGATTGGTTGCTGTGGAACGCTATAGTTCGGCTGTCGTGATGTTCCTGGGAATGCTGAGTTGGCTCCTGCTGCCGCCGGTGCTGGCAAGGAACCGGGTGGCGACCAGCCGCTGCCAACAGGTGATGCTGGTGCAGTTTGGGTTGGTGGCGTCGCTTGCGTATCAATTATCGCACCGTCGATGGGCATCGGCTCGATCACTACGGGTGGCACTGGCATCCGCTCATCAATGATCACGTTTTCGATCGTCGGTTGCAGGTCAGGATAAATTGTGTTCCCAACGGCGGGCCCCCACAATCCGTAGCCACCACTCAAGCCAACGTCACCATGGGCCTCGACCACATCGGCCAGGCACCAACTCATGCGGCTCGATTCAACCTGTTTGACGTAATCAAGATCGGCTTCGCCGGTGATCAACATTGGAGTCAGGATGACAAGCAGTTCGCTGCGGATTTCCGCCTCTTGGTCGTACTTGAACAAGTGACCGAGTAATGGGATATCCGCGACGATCGGCACGCGTCGGCTAAAGTTCGCACGGGTTTTCTGAATCAAGCCGCCGAAGACAACGGTTTGGCCACTGTAGGCTGCAACGACCGACTGAGCGGTGGTTTGTAGGATGTCATTGATTAAGACTGGGTCGCTACCGGCAACCGGAACCAACGTTCCTTGGGAATCATCCCGATCGCTTCGTGTCGCATCGATATCCATCACAATTAATCCATCCGCACCAACGCGAGGTCGGACTCGCATGATCAGACCAACTTCCAGATCTTCGGTGACCACCTGGGATCCGAATTGCAGGTTCTCCACTCCGGTCGCTCGAGCGATGATTCGACCGACTTGGACGAAACCCTCGGTGTTGTCCAATGTCATGATTTGCGGTCGGCTGAGCACTTGCAGTCGGCTCGCGTCTTGCAGTGTTCGTAGCAACAGGCTGACCGATTCGCTGGCAGCACTGAGGACAAAACCGCCATATCCGAGATTGGTGTTAGAGGTTCCAACCCCAAAGGTCGAAACGCCACTGGCCGCCAAAACACCTCGCCCAACTGAGTTCAAGTTCGGCGAACTATTGCCATTGAAATCGAATCCGGGGACACTAGCTGGGTTGCCAGCTGTGACCGCATCGGCCGCGATCCCACGGTCAAACAGCAGTGAATCCTGCAGACCGACTTCACCACCGATCTCAAAGGCATCCTCGAGCTTGACTTCGGCGATGAGCACTTTGATCAAGACCATGGGTGGACGGCGGTCCAACTTGTCAACCAAACGGCGGACATCTTCATACAGTCGTGGTGAAACACTGATCAACAAGCTGTTGCTGACTGGTTCGGCCACAACGATTAGATCGCGGTCGGGAAGGTCGTAGGGACCTAAACCCTGTTGGAATTGCTGAATGGTATTGACCGTCTGAGTTCGCTGTTGAACGTACGTTTGCAACGCGGTCGCAATATCAGCGGCCGTCTGGTGTTTCAACCAAATCACTTCGGTAATGCGTTCGGCAAAGCCCTCGCTGTCCAATCGCAGCAAAATGCTCTCGGCCACGTCCAAGTCCTCGGCTGAACCGCTGGCAATGATGCTGTTAGTTCGCTGGTCGGTACTGAAGCGTAGGGGGACGAGCGAGCTTTCGCTGGCCGTTCCTGCGGGCAGGTTGGCAGCTCCAACCTGGGTGCCGGTCGTGCCAGCATCGTCACCAAACAGCGTTTGCAAAGCGGTCGTCAGTTGAAGTGCATCACCGTTGGTGACTGCGAAGACTTTGACCAACGAATCAATGCCTGGTGCCCGGTCAAGTTGGCGAACCAATTCACCGATCAAGGCCATACTGCTCGCGGGAGCTCTTACCACCAAGGCATTGCCATTGGTATCCGCGGTGACCTGCGCACCCGCCAGGATTCCGGAGTCGAGCATTTGGCTTGTCTGTGCGTCGACCGAAACGATTGACAAAGTTGTCGATGGCGTGGTGACATTGTCGTTGGCAGCTTCGTCGCCATTGATCGCTGATTGAATAACCGGAGCAAGGTCCTCTGCAACCGCGTTGTTCAGCGGAAAGACTTTGATTTGGTTTTGGGCGGAGATTTTTTGAACGTCCAGATCATTGATCAAGCGTGTTACCTCGATCATGTCCCGTGGAGCCGCACTCACGATTAAGGAGTTTGTGCGGTAATCTGCCAGCACTCGTACACGAGGTCCGACACCAGGTCGCAAGTCATCACCTGTGCCGGGGCGATCGGTGAAGAAGTCGCGAATCGTCTGTTCCGCGTCCAAGGCAGATGCGTTCTGTAATCGAAAGACTCGCAGTCGGCTAGATTCAGCGACAGGTTGGTCGATCTTCTCGATCAGTTCCTTCAGGCCCGCAATGGCTTCGGCACGTCCGATCAGCAAGAGAGCGTTCGGTGAATCGAGCGATGTGATACTGACTTCACCCTGTCGGGCCGATAGCACGTCTTCGTAAAGTTGTTCCAACAAGCCGGAAACTGCGTTTGCGTCTGCGTGTACCAATTCGACGACGTCGACTTCCGGTTTGGTGATTTCACTTTGTTCTTCAATTTGTCGGATCACTTCCATGACCCGTTCCACGTCGCGTTTCGCACCGCGGATGATGATCGTCCCGAGTTCAGGAACAAATTGAATCTGGGTGTCGCCAATGACGCCTGCACCACCTTCTTCACCGGCTGCGTCTCCGTCTGCTCCGCCGTTAGCTTGGGCCGCTGCTGCTTCTTGCTGGAAGATTGCGTTTCGAAATGCGTTACCGCTTGGAAGCGCTTCAACGGCTTCGCCTGGACCGGTTTTGGTCTCGAGCTGCTTCAGCAGTCGCAATGCTTTTTGAATCGGCGCTGGTTCGGAATTTTCCAAACGCATCATCTCGGTGATCGCGTCGCGATTGTTGCTCGTCTGGTCGAGCATGGAAATCAGCTTTTGCCAACCCGGTATTTTTGGCTGTGGTGCGACGACAGTGACTGAATTGTTGCGACGATCGACTTCCAATGTGGTGTTCTGCAGAGGAGTCGATGTCAATTGAAACGCTGCCCGCTCTCCGTTGCGACTTGTCGTCACGGGGATGGGGCTGCCGGACAACTTTCGCAAGTTGTCTTCGAACTCACGCCACGTGATCTGGGCCAGTGGGACAATGATCGGACCGGTCGTACGCGCCGGTTGTCCATGGGAGGCCAGCATCACGCGAACATCCTGAGCGATCGATCGTTGAGCTTCGCTTGGTGCCATCACCACCAATTGGCCGTTCCGGGCATCGGGTGAAATCGTGACGCCCGCCACATCCCGATATTGCAAGCTCAGCATGGTTGCGATTTCTTTCGCATGCGAACCTGGGACCGGTAGTTTCTGAAGCTGCAACCCATTTTTTTGTTGCGAGAAAACTGTTCCGGTCAGCAGCGCAACGGCTACTAGCGAAAAAAAACAATTGGAAATCAAGCGGTGCATCTGCAACCACCCCTTATTTTGTCTGTGGGTCAGCTGAATTCGAACGGGACCTCAACGGCGCTCCCCCGTTCCAATGCGGTTTATCGTCGGGATTGCGAGGATCCCTACACGCAAAAGATGTGGTCTGAACCCTCTAACCGGTCCAACTTGCAATGCAAGCAATAAACTAGAACGTGTGAATTTCTGATCTTTCCTTTTTTTCACTGCTTTTGTTAAAGAACCAACAAGAGTGGGCCCGGAGCGCCCCGATCTACCTCTCCGCATCCAGGGATTGGACATGCGTTATTCGATTGCAACCTTCTTGCTAACGACGGTCTGTCTGACTGGATGCCAACAAACCGCTGGTGTGAACACCGCAGGACCGCTCACTCCAATTGGTCCATCTGCCCCCAATACACCAAACGGTCAGGCATCTGCACTGAATCCATTCGGTGCACCGACTCGCGTTCCACCACCAAACCTCGGCTCTTATACAGCCCCCAACAACTACATGGGCGGCGGAAATACCAGTAACCAAGGGAATGTGCCGGCGGCCGGTGGAGTCACCCAGGCCAATCCAAATGCGAACGCCTTGAATGGTCAGCCGATCGGCTCCGGTGTCCAGCAAGCAAGTGCTGTATCGGGTGGCGAGTGGAGCCAGACTGCGAACGGTTTTGCTTCCAATCCAAATCTGGCACCGTCAGCAGCCCCCCCGAGCAATGGTTTGCGCAGTGGGGGGATGCAGGTGATCGATCTGACCGGCGGGCCACCACCACCCGGCTATCATCCATCTGCCCAGCCTACGGTACCTGCGAACCAACCAGCTGGTTACGCCCCAGTTCCTGGTTCCACGACAGTTCCTGGCTACGCACCCGTCCCCACAAATCAACCACTTGGATATGCTCCCGTTCCCGGATCGGTGCCAGCGAACGGCTATGCACCAATGACACCGGAACTTGCACCGGCGCCGATTCCGCAGAGCGGATCGGACCCTACTTGGCGTTCTCCACAGGTGATCACCGCACCAAGTGAAGCCAACATCGCAACCGCACCTTCGACCGATCCGATCAATATCGGCAGCGACCAGAACTTGCAGTGGCGATCGCCTCAGTAGCAAGATTGTTCAATCGGTGATCGCTTTGCGATGGTCGAGGTTAGCGATACGGGTGGGTGAACCGTCTATTCTCTCAATCGCTGCACGTCCGGCAAAACTGTGCGATGATCTCGGCGGCTATTTCAACTTGGTCACAGGGTACCCATTCTTCTGCCGAGTGGGCTTGATCAATCGAGCCGGGACCAAAGATCATCGCGGGAATCCCGATTTGACCGAACTTGCTGGCGTCGCTGCAGAACGGCACCCCCATCGGTTCTGGATCGAGATTTAGTTTTTGCAATACTGATTGCATCGCCTTAACGGGCGGTGAATTCGTTTCCGTCTCGAGTGGAATATCGGTTAGCAGTGGTGGGTGAATCACGGCTTCTGCCTGGCCGAGGTTCAATGATTCGATCAATGCTTGGTAGTGCTGAAGCACGTCATCGGGAGTTTCTCCCGGTAGTAGTCGCCGATCGACTTCAATTTCGCAGTTGGACGGCACCAGATTGATTTGGACTCCGCCGCGAATGACGCCAATATTGCAAGTTGGTGGACCTAGTAGCGGATGTTTTTGTCGATGAAGTTGCCGATGGTCAGTTTCCAAAGCTGCGATGATTCGTCCCATCGCTTCAATGGCGTTGATGCCCAAGTGGGGTTTTGCGGAGTGGGCCGAGCGTCCGAGTGTCTCCACTTTGAATCGAACCAGGCCTTTGCTGGCCGTGACCATGCGCAATCCAGTCGGTTCGGCAACCACTGCGGCATCCGCTTTCAGCGAGCGACACAGTTCGACGACTCCGCGGTACGAAAACTCCTCGTCAACTGTCGCAGCTAACCAGATGTCCCACGGCGGCGGGGAGGCTTGCCGTTTCAGTTGCACGATCGCGTGCATCATTGCGGCCAGACCCGCTTTGGTGTCACAGGCACCGCGCCCGTGCATTCTGCCATCGCGAATTGTCGGTTCAAACGGGTCAATGGTCATTCCCACGGTGGATACGGTATCCATGTGGGCTTCTAGCACGATGCATCGGTTGGAATCTCCTCCCGGCAATTTCGCGATCAGATTGTCGCGTGACGGCAAGACTGGCTGGCGAACGGTTTCGATTCCCCAATCACGAAAAAAAGATTCTACGTAATCGCAAACCGCCGCTTCGTTTGTGCCCTGATCATAATTCGGATTTACGCTGGGGATCCGAATCAGATCGGCCAGGGTTTCTAGAACGGACATCGGGTTGCCTTGTCAGCAAATCGGGGTGATCCAGCCAGTACCTGCCGTTATCGGCGTGCACCTGCGGTTTCCGACTGGGATAGCACTCATGATACGAGCGTCACCGAATCGCGGCCGGACGGTGTGAGCCGACCGGACACGATGGTGATCATGGTTGCCAGCCCTTTACGGAGCGGGCTGGATTCGCGTTTGACGATGGGGGGCGAATCGCCCCGCCCTGTTTAAGCGGCTTTGAGCTCGCGCGTGTGCTGGGCGAAAGCGATCCAGTTCGTGACCTCTGCCAAATCCGGACGCTTACCACCGCGAATGATCCGAGCCCCTTGAGAGCTGAGACTGATTGGATCGATGATCGCGAACAATTCCTCAGGATCGCATGCGGCCAGATCTTCGGTGGTCGTGATTTCGGCGGCGACCAGTAATTGAGCATCGTGCCCCCGCAGCATGGGTGTGCAGCAGACCAAGGTGGCTTGTTGCTGCCATTGAACAACGGTATCAGCGTCAACACGACGATGATTCAATTCTTCAGCCACAAGATCGGGATCGGCTTCCAGCAGATCGTTGACGGTGTCGACTCCGACCACACTGAGTCTTTCGGCCATTTTCTCACCGATCGCCGGAGCGGCTTCGACAGGGCTGTCCCGGTTGAGATAGAACTTCCATGCGGAGCGGCCGTTTTGGCTTTCGTATTGGACTACATCGCGTGCTGCGTCGCTATGTTCGTGACGATCGCCTTGAGAAAATCGCTGTGGCTCGTTGTTGATCACGCGACGTTGTCGCCGACGATGCCTGTCACTGCGTTCATCAACTCGGTCGCCATGCTCGGTGCCAGGCGATCGACGGGCATCCACGCGCCTGCTTCGACTTGGCGATGTTGCTGACCGTGAATGTTGGCGGTCGGCTCCACGACTTCGCCGGGATTTTACGAATTGTGTTTTTCGGGACGATGTCGGTCCAGTAGTGCTTGCTTCGCCTCGTCGCACGACTTCACCGGGAAGTGTAACTGCATCTTCGGCACCGCTGTTGGCAGTCGCGATCCAAGTGGTGATGCGTGCCAATTCTTGGCTGCTACCACTACGAAGAATCTGCTGTCCCTGCTCTGTTGCTAAGAACGATTCGACATCGTGCAGCAGGTCGGTCGGGTGAATTGAAGCTAGCTGGGCGGGGGTTGTGATTCCACATCCAACTAAGATCCGTGCATCAAAGTTTCGGAGTTGGGGAACGCGGCAGCACAAACGCGATTCTGCTTGCCAGCGTCGCACCGTGCCAGCATCTACGGTTGCAAAACCCAATGCATCCGACAAGCGATTTGCGTCTTGCTGCATCAGGTGGGTGATGTGAGTCACATTCAGACCACGCAATCGGGCTGCTGCAACCGCGTCGATCGAAGGAGCTTGATCAATCGGGCTGTCAATGGATAGCAGGAAAGGAGATTTCGGTTTCTGAATCGTTGGATTCAAGTCTCGCTCGTTGGCGCCGCAGTGGCTGCACGCATTGAACTGAGGCAACTGTTGCTCTGCTTTGGCCGGATCAAGCGTGGTGTATTGGTCTGCGTAATAGTACCCATCTCGATAAACGGCATGCGGTGGTGAGGACGCGGTTGGCTGATGAACCACTTCTTCAAGCCTGACCGGTTTGGGTTCGGCAGCGGCATGCGTGACTTCCATGTCGCTTCCATAAAACGTGCTGGCGTATGGCGTCGTGGCATGGTTGCCGTTGAGACTAGACGAGGCCAAGTCAAAGTCATGATTGATTTGATCCACGCTGCTCGGCCGAGGATGGACTGCCGCGGCGAAGGGATCTAAATCTTGTTGGCCTTTGACATGCGGATGTGGGCCGATATACGACTCGCCTGCGTAGTGCGGACGCCAAAGCGGTTGGTGTCCGTGCACAATATGCTGGGCGTGAATGTCGAATTGTCTCGCGCCGGTGCGAGCTAATTCCAGCACCAGTTGCCGATCGCTGGTCAGCACAACGACTTGGTGACCAGCGGCCGCGTAATCACGCAAGGCGGCAACCAGTGGGTGGTTGTACCGATATTCTTCACCGAGTTGACAATAAGCTGCTGCATTTGAGGGTTCCAGTTGACGTTGGGTTTGCCACATTTCGCGTTGCGTTTCCACAACCAGTGGAACCCGACGTCCAATGCGGGCCAACAATTGACCAGCCGCCATGCGGATTGCGAGGGCTGCGATCGCGCGATCGGGAGAGGTGTATTCGGTTTCCGGGCGTTCGTTGATCAGTACCGCGACACCTTGGCGATGATGTAGGCTGCCGTGCGTTGATTCCCGAACCGTCCAGTCGATCCGCTTCAAACGACCACCGGATAGTCTCGAGAGCCATTGGCTGGCGATGGACGCTAAGGGAGAGGTTGCAGTGATTGCGACGGTGTGCTGTCCCAATTGGCGATGAAGTTGGTTGCGACGATTGACCAACCACCCGTGACGCGCCAGCGTCGTCAGTCTTTCCTCGATCCGTCGTCGTTCGGCTAGCAGTGAATCACGATTGATTTCGGAATACCGGTAATGCCGCGGACGCCGATCTTCGGCCCAGCGCATCGAATGACGAACGTCTGCTGCCTTTTCAAGACAAGCATCCAGCTCAGCGGTCACGTTGCCTAGGTTCTGCCGCGATCGCTCCAGTTGATCTTGAAGATCTTGCTTCGCGCTGCCAACCGCCCGTCGTGATTCGAATTGCTTTTCCAAGTCACTGATCCAACCACGTAGTTCCGTTTGTTGGCTTCGCAGTTGTCGAGCACGCGTTTGCAGTTCATTACCGCGACGCTGTAGTTGATCGAAGGTGACCGAACCATGATGTGGATGAATGACTCGATCGCCGTCATGCCATCGTAACAATTGTGAATTCAGCGAATCACGCCGATGAAGAAGTGTTTGGCGATCTTCAGCGATTTCACCGATGCGGGCGAGTTCAGCATCAACGCTGGATAATTCGGCTCGGACCTGTTCGCGCTGGTCGCTTGTTAGCGGATCACCCTGGAGATGTGTCATCGGCAAGTCGCGATAGGTTTCGCGTTGGTCCAAGCCTTGGCTCAAGCACGACACGACGATTTTGCCGGCACTGCTGACCGAGGTATCGGTAATCACGCCGTCGACGATCGATTCCGGCAACGCAAGCGTGTCGTGGCTATGTTGTCTGACCTGATTCGATGCAATTGAATCGAGCCAAGAGGATTGAGCCGAATGGTAAGGCAAGTCCGCTGCTCCCCGTGGCTCGAATTGAACACGTTGACGTCCTTGACGCGTTCCATCTTGTTCGCGGTGGCAGTGGACTAAACCGGTGCCCGTGGCCCAGACGACTCGACCAGTCGAAGAGCTGAGCATGCCGGTTGGATAGTCTCGCTTCACCAATGTATCTCGAATAAACCGAGCAATTGCCGTTTTACCGGAGCCGATTGGTGCGAAGACTACATTCAGTTGTTCGCCAAGTGGGCCCAATTCAACGCGGTTGAGGGGGCCATGTTCGTCGATATCGATACGATCCAACAGCATAATTTGGCTCCTCCGTGGCCAAGGGATGGCATACTCCCATCCAGAATCCTTCCGTGGGTCATCAGCACCTGTGCGTGCGAAGACGATCGCACTGTAGCGAATCGGGGTGTTTCACGGAAAGATCGAATTCGCGGCGTGACAAGCTCAAGTGGTTTTCAGCCGGGCTTGTGTTCTCAGCCAGGCCAAGGAGCCAACGGGCTGGGGACAGGCATGAGAGTACCTAAGTTCAGTGATCGGCTGGCGTTGGCGGGTCGGGCTGGGGACAGGCATGGACGGGCTGGACAGAGGGACGGGCTGGGGACAGGCATGGACGGGCTGGGGACGGGCTGGGGACAGGCATGAGAGTACCTGGATTCAGCGATCGGCTGGCGTTGGGGTTGGCCTATTTGACAATCCGTGCTGATCCGTTGCTAGCAACACTGAGATGAACTGGTCTTTTCGGCGATGGTTTGGCTTTGCTACATGCCAAGGATATTGCCCCTCTGCCGCAATCCACCCCAGGAGTCGGGATGTCGATTCAGCCATCACGCCAATCTAATTTTTCGCTCGGCCTGCGTGCGCGTGCGTTGTTCATGTGTGCCCTCGCAATCCTTCTGTCCGGATGCCAAGACGGGCCCATGTATGCTTTGAAAGTGGCCAACCCCTATTACTCTTGGCGGGAGTGGGGTGAGGATGAAAAGATTGGAGTGACCGACCACGAGCGTCGCAAACAACTCACTGTATTGGCCGAAACTGCTGGCGAGCTTTCGCCAGAGAAACAGGAATTCTGGGCTCAGCAATTGAACAAGCTGATCGAAACGGATCAGAGCCCCGAGATGCGTCGCTTGGCGGTACGTGCCGCCAGTCGGATGGAGGTGCCATCCGCCATGGCGATGATTGAAAGAGGCTTGGATGATGGGAGCTTGAAGGTTCGAATGGAAGCTTGCCGGGCATTGGGGCGACGTCCCGGAGACGACGCGGCACGAATGTTAGTTGCTACCATCGGAACGGATACGGATCTCGATGTAAAGCATGCGGCTATGGAAGCCTTGGCCC
This sequence comes from Rubripirellula sp., assembly GCA_049602075.1. GTDB lineage: Bacteria > Planctomycetota > Planctomycetia > Pirellulales > Pirellulaceae > Rubripirellula. The sequence goes on along the minus strand of JBMYRF010000015.1, from coordinate 41,897 downwards.
AGCACGACAGTCCAATCTCTCGCGATGCATTAAAAATCGCCTTGGCAGATCGCAATCCAGCGACGCGTAGTTTGGCGATGGAATCATTGCGGGATGTGACCGGAGAAAACTATGGCGATGACCCACAGGTTTGGATCGCGGCGCTCAATGGAGAGCCCACCGAAGAAGTGACACCTCGTTTCGCTGATCGGATCCGCGACATCTTTTAGTACGCGGTTGAAGTGATTCGCGGTTTCGTTCGCAGGCCCCACGCTCTTGTTGGAAGAAACGAAGCCGCAGACGTCGCAAGCACAGTTTGCTTGCGAAAGCGTCTAGTGAGTAGATTCGATTTTCCTCGAATCGTTGGCCGCGATTGATGTTTTTCCGCAGTCGCTGGATTTACTGTGCCGCTTCGCTTCTGACAGTTGAATTCCCAAGGCCGCTGCGGTCGCGATTCCATGCATTGCGAAGCGCCGCAGTGATGGGTTGTTCGATTCGGTTGGTGATCAGGATTGATAGCGCAAACGCGAACACGATTCCGATTCCGAAGCATCGTTGCGGCGGTAACCCCGCTTGATCAAGATCGGTGAATCAAGGCACAACCAAGATTGTTGTGGCATAGGTATAACGTGTAGCTGATGGTGCTAACGTAGACCAATGGCTTAAACCGCAGCAGAGGAACCTTGCCGTAGACGCTGGCCGTAACCAAGCCGATGATCAAGGCGGTCGCCAGCGGGTTGTGTTGACTGTGGTCAATGGTGTGAAAGATACCTGCCGCGACCAGTACGCCAAGGATGTTCTGCCATTGGCGATCCGTTTGGGTTTTGATCATGTACAGGATGAAGCCAATGGCGAATAACGGGATATAGTCCAGCAGCATAAGATGGCGAACCGCCATCGCGATTGGGAACCAAGCAGCGTCGCCGTGGGTTGACCGCATCGAATCGAGTGACCGCATCGAATCGAGTGACTGCATCGAATCGAGTGTTTGGCATATGCAAAGAGACATGGCCAGCAACGATCCCCAGCCGAGAACTATCGCTTGAGCCCGCCGAGCTGGAACAGACCCACCAGCGTGGCATCGAAGGTCATTTCAACTTGTCGTGTCCACATGACCGGATCGAGACACTCGTAGCCGAACACATACGGCATCAGCGTCATATTGGCGTGGAAGCGTGCTGTGCTGACGTTTTCCTGCATCGGAGCCAGCGAAAGAATCCACAGGTTGGCAGAAGTCTCGCGGTCGAAGCGGCGTCTGGCACCAAAAACGGTTCAAGCAGCCAATCGGATTGGAATCTTCTTGATTTCGGACGCCTGTGTAAGTTCACGAGGACTTTTGACCACGAGCCAATCCTTCAATTGCGAACCCAGTCGCCGGTTGAGACGGAGTTGACAAGCGATGTTTTGGGGCTCTGTTACGAGGCCCCCACGGCACGTTTGAAACGTAAGTCGTCAACGGCTCTGGTGTCTCGAGGGCACCGCATTTGAATCGGGAGGGGCGATCCCGGTTGCGATTGGGATTGGTTTTGACGGTCCTTCAGAGTGGGGGCCCCTTTCGTCGATCCTCCAGGTCTAGCAAACTACCACTTGGGAGTGGGGATTGGCTGGTCGGCGGCATTCTTGCGTCACGAGTTGCCCTGCCTCTTTTTTTCGGAAATCCGACCCGGCGCAGGACCCGCCAAAATGAAATACGTCATTGTTATCCCGGATGGTTGTGCCGATGAGCCGATTCCAGACTTAGACGGCAAAACACCCCTGCAAGTCGCCAGCATGCCAGCTTGTGACGAGCTGGCCGCACGTGGTGCCTTAGCGTTGGCAAACAACACACCGGCCCACCTGCCGGCCGGCAGTGAGGTCGCCAATCTTTGCTTGCTCGGATATGACCCGGACATCTATTTCACGGGACGAGCCCCTTTGGAGGCCGCGGCGCAGGGGATCGAGCTAGGAGCCCAGGACTGGGCGGTGCGTTGTAATTTGGTCACGATCCAAGATCAGGTGATGGTCGATTTTACGGCTGATCACGTCTCCACAGAGGAGGCAACTGAGTTGCTCGGAACGGCTCAAGCAGAATTGCTGGGTCGCGAGTTCTGTGGTGGTCGTTTTCAATTCGTCCCAGGGGTCAGTTATCGGAATTTGCTGCTTTATCGGGGCGATGAGTCTGTCTCGCCACCCTTTTCGAAGGAGACTCGCACCAGCGCGCCCCACGATCTGACAGATCTATCGGTAACCGATGATTTCCCCCGCGGGCCTGGCAGTGATGCGTTGGTTCAGTTGATGAATACTTCGGCCGATTTGTTCGCTGACCATCCGGTGAATCAGGCCCGAGTCGCCGCTGGAAAACGCCCCGTCACCAATGTTTGGTTATGGGGGTTGGGTGGCGCACCAGTTCTTCCATCGTTTGAAGAACGGTTTGGGGTTCGTGGCGTGATGATAACCGCGGTTGATTTATTGCGTGGGATCGCCGCCTTGGCTGGGTGGCCTCGAGTGGAGGTTGAAGGCGCGACTGGTTACCTCGATACCGATTACGCAGCGAAAGGGAGGGCAGCTGTTGAGGCGTTGCAGGAATACGATCTTGTGTGTGTGCACGTCGAGGCTCCAGACGAAGCGTCTCATGAAGGTCGGCATGACGCGAAAGTCGAAGCGTTGCAGCAAATTGACAACCACATCGTCGCTCCGCTCATCGAAGCACTCCAGCAGCATGACGAGTATCGTGTATTGGTGACGCCGGATCATCCGACTCCCTGCAGCACTAAGAAACATAGTCATGGAATGGTTCCGTTGGTCATGGCTGGAAGCGGCATCAAGCCTGACGACCAGGCGACCTACGATGAAGTGGCCGCCGAATCAAGCGGGCGGCGGTTTGATCATGGATGGGACCTGATGGACGCGTTTATTCAACGCTAGGCCTGACGCATTTCCTTGGCACTTTTATCCACGTCTTTTGACACAGTATCACATTACTAAACCATGTCATTGATCGTTCAGAAATTCGGCGGCACGAGTGTGGCCGATGTGGAAAAGATTCGCGCTGCGGCACGAAAGGCAATTCGCGCCCAACGACAAGGTCATCAGGTGGTGATGGTCGTCAGTGCGATGGGAAAAAACACCGACGGCTTGTTAGATCTTGCCGGCCAGATTTCTCGCGAGCCACCGGCTCGCGAGATGGACATGCTGCTTAGCACCGGCGAGCAGGTGAGCGTCGCGCTGGTCGCAATGGCCATCCACGATCTGGGGGCGAAAGCGATCAGCTTGACCGGTGGTCAGATCGGTATGAAGACAGATAACAGCTTCAGCAAGGCCCGAATCCAGTCTATCTCGACCGAACGTATCAGGCGGTTGCTCGATGGTGGCAACATTGTGGTTGCCGCTGGCTTTCAAGGAATCGATGACGATTGGAATATCACGACCTTGGGACGGGGTGGCAGTGATACAACCGCTGTCGCGCTGGCCGCGGTACTTGGTGCCGATGCCTGTGAAATTTATACGGATGTCGACGGCGTTTACACGACGGACCCACGGTTATTGCCTGAAGCTCGCCGTGTCGATGTGATCAGCTATGACGAGATGCTAGAATTGGCAAGTCTGGGCGCCGGGGTGATGCACAGTCGGTCGATCGAGTTCGCAAAGAAATTTCGCGTGCCGATCCATGTGCGAAGTAGCTTTTCGGATACCGAAGGAACGATGATCGTTGCCGAGGCCGAATCGAGTTCTCAGCCGGTGAGCGGTGCTGCAATGACACCGGACGAAGCTCGCGTCACCGTTCTGGGAGTTCCCGATGTGCCAGGCAAGAGTCGTCAGGTCTTTGCAGCCATCGCTGATCGTAAGATCGCCGTTGATATGGTCGTTCAGAACGTCGGGACCAACGGTCGGGCAGATGTTTCCTTTACCGTCGCAAGGCCAGAGTTGTCCAACACGCTTCAAGCGGTTCACGCGGTTCTAGGTGAAGTTGGTGCGCAGGGAATGACGCATGATGAGCAGGTCTCCAAAATCTCGGTGGTCGGCCAAAATATGGCGACCCAAACGAGTGTTGCCTCGCGAATGTTCCGTGCACTTTCGGACGCCGGCGTCAATATTCAGATGATTACAACCAGTGAGATTAAAATCTCGACGCTTGTCCCTAAAGACCAGGCAGATCGAGCGTTACGGGCTGTTCACGAAGAGTTTTTGTTGCATCAACGTCCGGCGGACGCAAAATCATGGGGACAAATCAAAGCCGAGCGTCGTGACAGTGCGGATGTGGATACGCTGGTCAGTCGCCTGCAAGATGACGCGTTGGAAGCCCTGACATTAACGGGTATCTCGGTCACCGAGAGTCAGGCTCGTGTCACGCTGTATGGTGTTCCCGATCAGCCCGGAGTCGCTGCCGATATGTTTGAAACAATCGGAGCAGCGTCGATTTTTGTCGATATGATTGTGCAAGGTTACGACGGCGAAGATGGGTTGACCAGCGTCAGTTTTACCGTCCATCGTGACGACCTAACTCGCTCCCTCGAAGTAGCTCGGCTGATTCAGCAAAAGCATGGGATGCGGGATGCCCAAGGTGCTGCGGAGATTGCAAAAGTGACCGTCAGCGGGATTGGACTGCGGAGTCACACGAGTGTCGGAACGATCTTGTTTCAAGAATTAGCCGAAGCTGGCATCAACGTGGAAATGATTGGTACGAGTGAATTACAGGTCAACGCGGTCATCGATGAAGCAAAAGTCGCTGTCGCTGCGGATCGGTTGAAGATCGCATTCGCCGATGCGCTGTTGTAAACTGAGCGGTTGACCAGAAGGCCCGGGGAGAAGAGAACGCAAGCGACTGATCTGAATCTTTTGATTGGTTGGCGTTGGCGAGTAATCACGTTGTTTTTCGCAACCATGTCGTCAGCTAAGTTGCCTCGTCATGATGAGTATTCATCAGGCGTACACCACGATGCTTTGAGTTGCTCGGGTCAAATTGAAGAGAGGCCGACTTGAAATGCGGCCGACTTGAAGCGGTCTGAAACTTGCTTTACTGCGTAGGATAAACATGATGCGATGCCGATTGTCTCTGCTGTTTTTCTGTTTGCTTTTTTCGACCGTATCAGCGGCGGAAAAACGATGGAATGTGTTGTTCATAATTTCAGATGACTTAACCGCGACGGCACTCTCGTGTTATGGCAATGAGGTTTGTTCGACGCCCAATATCGACTCGTTGGCAGCGAAGGGCACACGGTTTACCAGGGCTTATTGTCAGGGGACCTATTGCGGGCCATCGCGTGCTTCCTTCATGTCGGGCTATTATCCGCATGCGACGGGAGTACTTGGTTACAAAAGTCCACGACCAAAAATTGGCGATCGGGCGACCTGGTCCGAGCACTTCAAGAATGCAGGTTACTACACCGCTCGTGTCAGTAAGATTTACCACATGGGTGTACCGGGCGGTGTCGAATACGGGACGGATCCAAAACGGCACAACAATTACAACGGCGCCGATGATGAGCGGTCCTGGACGGAACGGTTCAACAGTCCGGGGCCTGAATGGAAGGCGAGTGGCGATGGAGAAACATTAGAGGGTAATCCTGACGGTAAGCGTCCGGTCGTCGGCGGTAACACGTTTGTCGTGGTCGAAGCGGATGGTGATGATTTGGTTCATTCCGACGGGAAGACAGCCGCTAAGGCGGTTGAGTTGATTCGTCAAAAACGCGATCAGCCATTCTGGCTAGGGGTTGGGTTTGTGCGGCCCCACGTTCCTTTTGTGTCGCCTCGCCCGTATTACGAGCCGTTCAAACCGTTCTCGTCGATGGTGTTGCCACCGAAAGTGAAGGACGATTGGAATGATATTCCCAAGGCAGGGATTAACTACAAAACGAGCTTGAATATGAAGATGGATCTTCGCCGGCAAAAGAAAGCGATGGGTGGATACTACGCGTCAGTCGCTTACATGGATGCTCAGGTTGGTAAAGTTTTAAACGCCCTGGAAGAGGCAGGGTTGGATGATTCAACCATCGTTATCTTTACCAGTGATCATGGTTACCATCTTGGCGAACACGATTTTTGGGCCAAAGTTTCCCTGCGGGATGAGTCGGCCGGCGTGCCTTTGATTGTTTATGTTCCCGGCAAAGATCCTGCGGTGTGTCACAGCTTGGTTGAATTACTGGACCTTTTTCCGACGACGGCGTCGCTTTGTGGTTTGGCAGTGCCGGACCGAGTTCAAGGTCAGGATATCTCTGAGATGCTCGATGATCCTGACGTCGTCGTCCGTGATGCCGCATTCAGTGTTGCCCCCATGCGCAAGGGGTTTTTGTTACGTGAACAGAAGTGGGCCTACATTCAGTATGGCGAAGATGCGGCGCAGGGGATCGAGCTGTTTGACACTCACGAAGATCCACAGCAATTCACCAACTTGGCAACCTCACCGACTTACCAATCGGTCGTGACAGAGATGCGAGCCAAGTTGGCTGAAAAACTCACGGAAGTCCGCGTGAACGATTTGAATTGAGTCACGGGAAGTCGATTTGCACACAAGGGTTTTGATCCGCTTTTTTTGTGTGTGCAACGAATGATTTTTTGTGTGTGCAACGAATGAATGGCTCAATCTGTTCATCGTGGTGGCAAGTTATTAGGATTTGACGCATGTCTAACCAACCAATGATCGATGATACCTTCGCCGAAGCGTTCCCTATGCGAGGTACGCGTTTGATGATCACCGCGATCGACACGGCGCTTGCCAAGACCGCTGCAGGTGAGTTTTGCGGCAACGCATCGAGTGTGATTGGGTGCGATGCGGAAGCTGGAATAGAGCGTGAGTTAGCAGCTGATGAAACGGTGGACGGTCGCCCAGGCGTTTCTGTATTGGCCTTTGCTTTTGATAAGAAATCGCTCGAAAAAGCCATTGTTGCCCGTGTCGGTCAAAATGTTTTGACCTGTCCGACAACGGCCTGTTACTCGGGGCTGGACAGCGAAGAAAAGAAGGATCGCATTAAACTTGGTGCTCAATTGCGGTTTTTCGGGGACGGTTTTCAGATTTCGAAAAAGTTTGATGATCGCCGGTATTGGCGGGTTCCTGTCATGGATGGCGAGTTCTTGTGTGAAGACGTGGTAGGCACGGTCAAAGGGATTGGTGGTGGCAACTTGCTGATTTGCGGAGTTGCTCAGGCGGAAACCCTGGCCGCTGCTCGCGCCGCCGCCACTGCCATTGAAGCGGTTCCTGATGTGATCATGCCCTTCCCCGCCGGGATCGTGCGAAGCGGATCGAAAGTCGGTTCAAAATACGCGGCACTCAAGGCGAGCACGAGCGACGGTTGGTGCCCGACGCTGCGGGCGCAAACGACCACCAAGTTGCAGGAAGGCGAACAAGCGGTTTACGAAATCGTGATCGATGGATTGTCCGAAGTCGCGGTTGCTGCGGCGATGAAAGCGGGCCTCGAGGCGGCGGCGGCGAGTCCTGGCGTGTTGCGTATCTCAGCGGGTAATTACGGCGGCAAATTGGGGCCCTACCATTTTCGGCTGCACGATTTGTCCGGTGCAGACACTGGCGGCTAACACACTGGCCGCATTGGGGGCACCGCGGATGCGAGTCCTGGGAAGATTGCTTCTGCGATTCGTTTCTGAACGGTTTTGGGGTGGGGCTAGCGTGTCGCAACGCTCAACATTGCGATAGAAACCGATGCGTTTTACAATGAGCCGTCCTGGTCGAACCTACCTCTTTAAGCCTGCTTTTCAATGCCTTCAGTCCAACTCTTGCTAAACGCAATGCGGACCGCCAAACAAGGGGTTCAAGTGAATGTGGGAAAAGAAAGCGATGAGTACAAAGAAATCGTGACGACTTTGTCGATTCACTCTAAAGACATGGAAGCTCTGGGCGTCTCGGATGGGGAATCGGTTCGGGTCGAATCCGAGTTCGGCGAGGCAGAGTTTCGATGCAAGCAAGCCAAGGTTCCTGAGGGCATGGTATTCGTTCCTTACGGGCCCCCCACTTGCAAGCTCATGGGGGGAAACACGGATGGAACGGGCATGCCGACCAGCAAAGGCTGGATGGTGAATGTGGAACCGATTTTGAATTAAAAAAGGGAACTCGATGAATTCTGATCCCATCAACGGGCCTGAGTCGCCGCACTTTTCTCAACCCGAACCCGAGCCGCAGCCAAAGGCGTGGGAAGAGGTTGCCGAGGGTCGGTTCATGCCAAAGCGGGTCCGAGGGAGTTGCCAGGGCCGAGCACTTGGCTGAACGTTTGTTGTTCCGTCGTCCAGTTCGGACGGCATTGACTCACCCATTGCTGACTCACTCATTGCTAATCGGGAAAACAGTTCCCAATCGCAGCTAAACCATTCGTCTGACAACGACGCGACCGGCAATCCAGAAGGCGGCTTCAGCGGATAGTTGATTGGCCGTTTTGGATTCGACCTTTTTTTCAGGCAAGCGTTATGGATCTCAAAGTCATCGACCACGCAACATGCACTTTTTGTGGTTGCGTTTGCGACGACATTCAATTGCACGCCGATGACACTCGGATACACAAGGCGAAGGGAGCCTGTGTGTTGGGGAAGGCGTGGTTTTTGAACCACACTACCGAACGCCACTTTCCAGCTGCCTTGATCGATGGAAAAGAGGCAACCGTTGAAGAAGCGATTCAGGTGGCAGCCGATTTGTTGTACGAGGCTGACATGCCGTTGGTTTATGGCATGAGCAACACCACCTGTGAAGCACAGCGCGAGTGTGTGGCGATGGCAGACCTGCTCGGAGGACTGCTAGATAGCCACACATCGTTGTGACACGGTCCTACCGAAATCGCCGCCCAGTTGGGTGGTAAAGTCACTTGCACGCTCGGTGAAGTCAAGAATCGGGCTGATTTTATTATGTACTGGGGTGGTAATCCTGCGGAGTGTCACCCAAGGCACTTCACCAAATACACACTGATGCAGAAAAGTCGGTTCCTGCCGCGTGGGCGGAAGGATCGCACCATGGTGTTGGTGGACATTCGCGAAACCAAGAGTGTCAAAGCGGCTGATACTTTCTTACAGGTTCGGCCGGGAAAAGATTTTGAACTGATTACGATCTTGCGGGCGATGATCAAAGACCAGCCGATTAGTGACGCGCAGGTTGCTGAAACGGGAGTTTCCATCGAGGCACTGCAAGATTTGGTGGCTCAGATGAAGGCTGCAAAGTTTGGCGCAATGTTCTTTGGCATGGGGCTTTCCATGACACGCGGCAAGCATATGAACTCAGCTGCTTTGTTAACGCTGGCCGCAGAAATGAATGCGTTCACCAAGTTTGTTGCGATGCCAATGCGAGGACATGGTAACGTGACCGGTGCCGATGTGATTATGCGGTGGCAAACGGGTTATCCGTTCGGTATTTCTTTCAATCGCGGGTATCCCCGTTACAACCCCGGGGAGTTTTCAACCGTTGATGTGTTAGTTCGGGGTGACACTGATTGTGTCTTTGTGATTGGGGCTGATCCGGGCGCGACCATGCCGCAACCGGCGATTGATCACCTCGCACGGGTCCCCACGATTGTGCTCGATCCACATGTCACGCACACCAGTCGGCTCGCCAAGGTTCACATCACGACGGCACCGGCCGGAATCAGTGCTCCCGGCACCGCTTACCGAATGGACGAAATCCCAATGCCACTGCGACCGGCGTTGGAATCGTCTTACCCGACGGACGAAGAAGTCACTCGCCGAATCAAAGAGGCGATCCAAGCCAAGCCGGATTGGATGGTGGAGGGACCGCAGCGGCTTGAAACACAAGTTTAGCCTTGCCGTTTTCTAGCTGAATCGAGAGGGTTGCGTCGTCTGGGCCTGTCGTCTGGCTGGTCGCTATTCGAAAACGGCTTTGCGAAATTTCAGTTTCCCAATGTCTCTGGATGGGATGTCTCTGGATGGGATGTCGCTGGATGGGATGTCGCTGGATGGGATGTCGCTGGATGGGATGTCGCTGAACCGTTGGCAGCCGGGGATCTATCGTGACGTACTTCGGTTCGAAAGCTACAATGCCGAAAACCTTCCTCATCCCATGGCGTGCGAATGCTTCGAATCACCGGCGGCAGCGTTTACGATCCGGCCAACTCCATCAACGGAGAGGTCCGCGATCTTTACATCGCCGATGGCAAGTTTGTTGACAAGGAGTCCTGCGACAGCGGGCGTGTGATCGATGCGACTGGGATGGTCGTTTTTCCCGGCGGTGTCGATGTTCACACGCATGTTGCCGGCGGATCAATCAATTTTGCACGAGCGATGACGCCCGAAGATCATCGTCGGACACAGGCCTTCATTCGCACCAAGACGCGTCGTAGTGGTCTGGGCGGGATGGCACCCACGACGTTTGCGACTGGGTATCTGTACGCTGGAATGGGTTACACGACCGTGAATGAGGCGGCGGTTCCCGTGTTGTCAGCGCGGCACACACACGAAGAATTGTCCGACATTCCGATTGTTGACAAGAGTAGCTTGGTGCTCATGGCCAACAATGAGATCTTTTTGGATCTGTTGGAAGAGGGTGAAACCGAACGAGCCAAGCAGGTCATTGCCTGGTATTTGTGGGCAGCCAAAGCGTATGGGATCAAGGCGGTGAATCCCGGCGGAGTGGCGGCATGGAAGTATGGGGACAACGCGAGCCAGCTGACTTCACCAGTTTCAGGCTATAAGAATGTGACGCCCGGCAACATTGTTGCTCAGTTGGCTCAGATCATCGATGAGTTGGGGATTCCGCATCCGATTCATTTGCACTGCAACAACCTGGGAGCTCCCGGGAATGTTTCGACCACTTTGGAGACGATGAAACATCTCGAGGGGCGTCGAGCACACTTTGCTCACTTGCAATATCACGCCTACGGTGGTGACGATTGGGGGACCATGAGGTCAGCGACGGTGGAGTTAGCGGAGTATTTTAACTCTCATCCCAATATGACGACCGATGCCGGCGCTGTGCTCTTTGGGGACACGGTCACGATCACCGCTGACGGCCCTTGGCAGCACTTGCTGTATAAGTTGACCGGAAGAAAGTGGGGGAACCTTGACGTTGAGAACGAAACTGGTTGTGGGATCGTTCCTTACACATATAAGCCCAGTAATCTCGTCAATGCGGTGCAGTGGGCGACAGGGTTGGAATTATTGTTGCTGATTGATGATCCGTGGCGAGTCTTCATGTCAACGGACCATCCGAATGGTGCGTGCTTTTGGCGTTATCCGGAAATTCTTCAACTCTTGATGTCTGCCGATTTCCGCAAAGAGTGTATGGCATCCCTGCCAGCGAATATCAAGAATCGGATCACCCTTCCAGAAATTGATCGCGAGTACACTTTGTACGAATTGGCGACAATCATCTCGGCAGGTCCGGCACGAGCTTTAGGGTTAACGCAAAAAGGTAACTTGGGAATCGGTGCAGACGCCGATGTTGTGATTTACAACCGAAACGTCAACATTGCGGAGATGTTTGGGCATCCCCGTTACGTCATCAAAGGTGGCGAAATCGTCATCGAGGAAGGTGACATTCGCGAAACCCCTGATGGTCGTGAGTACATCATCAAGCCATCCTTTGATCCAGGAACCGATGACTTTCTGCAGCCTCTGTTCGAGGATCGATATTGTATGTCCTTCGAAAATTATCCTGTTGAGATGGAGCGGATCGAAAATCCGCACCTTCAAGACTGTAAGCCGCAACAGTGACCAGAACGCATGATCACGCTGAGAATAATCCAACAGCCGACCGTGCCATTGGAGGCGGAGTGCTTGACGCCGGACCGCCTGGTTGAACTTACCAATGACCAGATTCGCGCCGCCGTTCTGTACCACGGGAAACGCCAGGTTCGCGTTGACGAATTCTTTCAAGTTGATGGTGAGCAAAGTGATGCGATTGAACTGCATGGTGACTTGTCTCGCGTGCGGCATCTTGGCCGACAAATGAGTCGCGGCACTATCACGATCCACGGTGATGCTGGCATGCATCTAGGCGCCCATATGTCTGGAGGGGAGATCGAAGTCTTCGGCAACGCGGGCGATTGGCTGGGGGGCGAAATGCGTGGAGGTCGGATTCGCATTCATGGTCGGGCTGGGCAACAAGTTGGTGCGGCTTACCGAGGAAGTCTCGTCGGTATGCGGGGTGGCAGCATTTTTGTTGATGGAGCCGTTGGGATTGAAACCGGCATGCGGATGAAACGAGGGTTGATCGTGGCGGGTGGCCGCGCTGGTGATTTTGTCGGACTGCAGATGAAAGGTGGCACGATCCTGCTTCGTCAGGGAGCCGAGATTCGCACCGGCGCCTGGATGCAGCGTGGGACCATCATCTCGCTGGCGGACCTTCAACTGATGCCGACATTTGCTTACAGCGGCACCTACAATCCGACGTTCGCTAACGTGTTGGCTGGTCGGTTGGCCAAGTTTGGTACCGAGTTGCCATTCAATGTTTCCGAGGGTGGGTACGACCGATACTGCGGGGACAGGGCGGTTCCGGGGAAAGGTGAGGTCCTAATCTGGAAACCGCGTTAACGATTTTCCGTGGTCCTCAGATCGGAATTCTGTTCTTGCAAAAAGAACGGTCGCCGTTTCAACCAGAATGGTCGGTGCGTTAGAAATTGATTCCGGCTCAGCAAGAACGACCATCATTCCAGTCGGACTTGGAAATGCGACTTGATGAATCGGAAAGGACTTTCCGACCAATGGAGCCTCGTGCTGGGCAAATCATTTCACGTCGAGCAGTTCGATCTTGAAATGCAATGTGCTGTTGGGTGGAATCTTGGGCGGACTGCCGGCTTCCCCGTAGCCCATTTCAGACGGGATTTCCAACTCAATCATCCCGCCCTTACCGATCAGTTGCATCCCTTCGGACCAGCCGGCGATCACGCTCCGCAGGCCGAAGGTCGCTGGCTGCGAGCGATCGTAGGACGAATCAAAAATAGATCCATCGTCCAGCCAGCCGGCATAGTCGACCGTTACTTGGTTGTTCGCGGTGGGCCGCTGCCCATCGCTTTTGCGAAGAATTCGGTACTTGAGCCCCGATTCAGTCACCGTGAACTCGGTTGGCGCATCGGGGTCAATGACGCTGGGGCCGGTTCTTTGCTTTGGACCACAGGAGACGGCGCTGAGGGAGGCGAGTGCCAAGGTCAGTCCCAACGCTTGGATCGGAGCGTGCAACTTAGAAAACATGCCGTGCCTTATAGAAAAATACGGGGAATCGTTGGGGTGGCTGTGCGGTATTATTTCGCAACTTGCTAGTACGAGTCAGGGGACCTGATTGTTCGTACCCTGCATTTCATTGAGTGCTCGATTGGCAACCCGCACAATGTACTTGTTCGGCTGGTCTTTGAGGGCACCCTGCAATGCGTCAGTAGCCGATTTTGCTTCATCGTCCATTTCGTCAAGAACGATGGCTGCAGCAAGGCGGCCCCATTGATGCTCGCTGACTAGTTCCTGCTGCAGGACTTTGATGGCGGCAGTGGGATTGCCCAGTCGGGCGATCGCCCGAGCCGCCGCGATTCGCACACTGGGCGAGGTGTCTGTCAAGCAGCGTTTGATTGCAGTTCGGGTTTGATTGGCGCCTTGCGCTGTAGCGACATCGGGCCCAATATTTCCGATTCCGGTGGCGCTCCAGTATCGAACGGATGCGTTTTCATCTTGCAGGCCGGCAATCAAATCGTCCAGTTGATCGGGACCGTTGGATGCTTTGGTGGCAATTGTGACTAAACGTTCTAATAGTTGGGCGGAGTCCGGACGGTCGTGCAAAATGTCGTACCGTGATCCGGCTTGCTTTTCTTCGATTTCGATTTCTGCCTCAGGGATCAAGCCAACATCACCAATTTCATTTTGCCAATATTTTAATGCAGTTCGCATTTCCGCTAGCTTGCCCGCGTGTTCAGGATTGTCGGCGAGATTATTGACTTCGTGAAGGTCATTTTCCAAGTCGTAAAGTTCTTCTGCAGGTTTAGTCGCTGCGCTGAAGACGGCCATCGTTTCAGTGAGGTTGCCCGATTGCTCGGCGCGACGAATTTCGATCATCGTCGCACCCTTTTCGGGGGTATTCATATATTGGTAATACGGTTTGAGTGGCTCGAAATTTCGCACGTATCGAAAGCGTTGGTCGCGCACGGTTCGGATGATGTCATAGCGTTCATCCATGCGGTCGCGGGCACCGAATACGTATTTGCGTTTCGGTGGCAGGTTCGTTCCGAGAAACGGTTGCCCTTGTAGCTTGTTTGGGATTGAGACTCCAGCGAGGTTCAAGACGGTCGGGGCAAAATCGACAGAACAAACCAAGCGGTCATCGACAGTGTTCGGTTTGCCTTGACCGTCATCTCGAAGTGATTTGGGAATGCGAACAATTAGGGGGATACGTGTTCCCGAATCGTAAAGCCAGCGTTTTGCGCGAGGCAGTCCAACCCCGTGGTCGGACCAGAAAAAGATGATTGTGTTCTCGTACAAACCGGCCTCTTTTAGTTCGTCAATCAAACCTCCGGCCCAGGCATCCATTGCGGTAATCAATTCGTAATTGCGTTTCCAGTCTTCTCGCGTCACCGGCGTGTCCGGATAGTAGGGAGGAAGCGTGGTTAATTCTGCGGAATCCTGTCGCTCCGCAGCCGTCAAGTCTTTGGTAACCGATCGGTACTTGCCTTCGCTTGCGATGCCACTTTCGTGGCATCCGGTGAAATTGAAGATCGCAAAGAAGGGCTGGCCTTTGGTTCGCTTTTTCCAATGCGCCTTACTGCCTGATTCGTTCCAGATCGTTCGGGCAGAAGGTTCGCGAAACTGGTAATCGGTTTTGCTGTTGTTCGTGCAGTAATATCCAGCTTGCTTCATCAGCATCGGGAATGGCTTTAGCCATTTCGGCAGCATCGCATTGCAACGCATGTGGTGCGTACCAATGCTGTTCTGGTACATCCCCGTGATGATTGACGAGCGGTTGGGAGCACAGACGCCAGCGGCGGTGAAGGCGTGCGTGTAGCGGACCCCTTCGCCGGCTAGCGTGTCCAGGTTGGGGGTGATCGCATGCGGATCGCCATAGCAGCCAAGGTGAGGGCTGATATCCTCACATGAAATCCACAGCACGTTAGGGGCTGTGTTTGCCGCAATTGCTGTGGTCATCAATACGGCCCAGCAGGCGATGACTTGCCATGAACGGTGCAACATGGGATCTTTCAGGTTTGGTAATGGAGTCTGGATACCGCCGGTCTACGCTTTTAAAATGGTTGAGGGTATCCCGTCGGCGACCGCCCGCTAGTTTACACCATCCCGAATTGGTGAATTGATGCCTGGTATTTCTTTACGAGTTGTTCTTTTTTTTGCCGTGATCGGTCTCACCTATTCGCGTGCCCAGGGGCAGATGATTGTCGCGCATCGTGGTGCCTCGCATGATGCACCCGAGAATACGATGGCTGCTTTTGATTTGGCTTGGCAGCAGGGGAGTAGCGGAATCGAGGGTGATTTTTATCTCACGGCCGACAAGCAAATTGTCTGCATTCACGATGCCGACACAATGAAGACCGCGGGTCGCAAGCTGATGGTCGAGAAATCGACGCTCAAACAACTCCGCGAACTTGAATATGGTGCCTGGAAGGGTGCGCAGTTTCAGGGGGAGTCGATCCCGACGTTTGATCAAGTGCTTGCGTGTGTCCCGGCCGGAAAGACATTTGTCATCGAGTTGAAATCAAAATTGAAGATCGTTCCGGCGTTGGTCGAAGCACTCAAGCGAAGCAATGCAGACGAGATCCAATTGCTGATCATTACCTTCGACGAAGCAACGGCCACTGAATGCAAACGCCAGTTGCCAGGTGTGAAGGTGCATTGGCTGACCAGTTTCGACAAGAGGCAATCCCCGCCGACGCCAACCGCCGAGCAGATTGCATCGGTCGTTCGTCGCTCAGGAGTCGATGGTGTGGGAATGAAAGGAGATACCGGAATCCTCAATGGCCAATTTGTTCAATCTCTGCAGCAGGCTGGGTGCAGAGAGTTTCATGTTTGGACGGTAGATTCAATTCGGGATGCAAAGTATTTTCAGCAACTCGGAGCAATCGGAATAACGACCAACGTTCCGGCCGTCATTGCGAATGCGATCCGCCGCACTCAGTGAGTCATCGCGTAGAAGAGAATGTTGATCGTGACTGCGTACGATCGAATTGAAAAACGTTCGAAGAAGTCGCGCGATTCACCTTCTCGCTCCCAGCCGTCAGCAATGTCGGTGTTGTGAGTTGCGACGGCCAGCAATCGCTCGTTGCGGTCGAATAGTCCCATGAAATGCACTTCTCGAACCCCCTCGTAACCTCCGCTGGGGTTGCGATGCACCCCAGGCGGATCAAACTCCATCCCCGATTGCGCGTAGAAAATCCGGGCTGGGACCTGGGGGCATTCTTCCAGTGGGTAAACGATCGAAAGGATCGAATGGTTCGATGGAATCGGTTTCCATTTCCAGTCCGAGCGTAATTGGCCGACGTTGCGGTAAAAGTTGTTCCATTCGGCGATCCCCCAGAAATCGTCTGCCCAAAGAAAACCGCCGGCATCGAGATAGCGTGATAACGCCTGTTTCTCCGCTTCAGACAGGTTTTGCCAGCCCACATCGCTCATGAATAAAAACGGATGATCGAAAATCTCGGGGTCGGTCAAACGCAGCACAATGGGCTCTGAGTTCACCGACATCGAGGTTAATTCTTTGAGCCGCAGGATCAAATTCGACTCGGCTCTCGGGTAGTCCGTTTCCCAGCGTTCCCAGTCGCGGCCTTCATGGCGATACCATGATTCGCCAAACCCGCCCGTACTGTTGTATTTGACACGAACGAATGTGAAAGAATCGTTGGAAGCAAGGCTCCCCTTTGAGGGGGGCGGAGGTGAATCACCAAGACTCCACCAGCCAAAACCACCAAAAAGCAGCAGAGTAAGCAAGACGAGTGCGATTGGTCGCCTCACGATCAGCCTCGATTCAAACAGGAAAAGATTGAAAACACCTCAAATTGCCTCCTTGGTGAAAGTGTAGCAAAGCGACTATCGTATAGGTAAATCTCGTTTCTCGGAGTGAACATTATGAAGTCAGCGCGTTTGCTATTGCCCCTTTTGGTTGCTGGGTGGTTTGTGGTTGGTATGTCGTCGAATGCGAACGCACAATACCCAGTTGCAGTCGTGCCGGTTCAAACAGTCTCTCCCG
The DNA here is from genome assembly GCA_049602075.1 of Rubripirellula sp. Taxonomy (GTDB): domain Bacteria; phylum Planctomycetota; class Planctomycetia; order Pirellulales; family Pirellulaceae; genus Rubripirellula. Next base: position 24,826 of record JBMYRF010000015.1, on the reverse strand, counting down.
TGGTGGTCGGTTATTCAGCGCAGCGGCGTGGGTTGTTTGGGCGTCGCGTCGTTTATCGGCCTGTCGTTACCGCGCCCTACGCAGTACCGTTTGCACCCGTCGTTGGCACGCCGGTTGTCGCCGCGCGGCCGGTTACCGTTGTACCATCCGTTACCGTTGCTCGCCCCGTGGTTGTCGCACCGGCGCCAGTTGCCGTTCCTGTGATGACATATCGAGTTCCCACCGTGCCGATTGTTCCTGTACAGACCTATCGCTTGCCGGTAACACCGGTTTGGGGCTGGTAGGGTTGGTTTCATTCTCGTTCGTATGATGCGATGACGAGATGGTTTTGGAAATGATGTAGATCCCGCTGTTACCGGCGGGATCTGACCTGTCTCTTTTCTCCAGGTCAAAGGGTTGCGATCTGCTGCCCACCTCAAAGTCATTGCCTCGCTGCGAAGATACCGCCTCGCTGCGAAGTTGTGTCTCGAATGCTTTTGGGCAATTGCAGTTGCTTGATTGTTCGTGTCCGCCCGAATGGTGCCATGTACACATGCATCAGCAGCCTGCACACCGCAGTATGTAAGTCCGCTCACTTCGGTCGGTTGCTCGCCTCTCGCCCCTCTCCGTTTGCAGCTTTTTTCAAGCGTTGGAATCCATCGATCAATGCCGCCGATTCCGAGCCGATGGCGACGAAACTGAAGCCGCGTTGGAGATGATCGGCAACATTGTCGATATTGCTAAGGATCCCTGCCGGTTTTCCCTGGTTACGGCAAGCCGCGACAACTCGGTCTAAAGCTGCCAATTGAGTGGGATGTTCAAAGTTGCGTGGGCAACCGAGTTGAAAGCTTAGATCCAAGGGGCCGACGAACAAAACGTCGACACCCTCAACCGCTGCAATCTGCTCGGCGTTCTCAACCCCTTCGCCAGTTTCAATTTGGACAATGGTCAAAATTTGTGTTTCGGCTTCACGCTGGTATTGCTCTGCCCGCAATCCGAACCCTGTTGCCACCGTTGAACTGGCAACACCACGGACACCGCGGGGTGGGTAACGAGTGAACGAAACCGCTGCGGCAGCTTCGTTCGCTGTGCTGATGTAGGGAACCATCACGCCGGCGGCTCCCAGGTCGAGAGCTCGTTTGATCTGGTCTTGATGATTTGAGACGACTCGAACAATCGGTGAACAGCCTGTTCCTTCGATTGCCATCGTTATATTTGGCAAGGAGTGTTCGCTGCCCGCTCCATGTTCCAAATCGATCAAGACCCAGTCGAAGCCCAAGTCAGCTGCTACTCGCGCGGCGCAAGCGTTGCCGAGATTCAAGAACGTGCCCAGTTGTCGTTCTAGTAATCGCTCTTTGTTGATCCAACTTACAGGCATCAGGAAATTCATTCTTTGAGGATTGTCGTATCGCGCCGCTTGCACCATCGGCGAGCGCACAGTCAGTGGTCGTTTCGCAGTAAAGCGTATACCACCAGCTTGCGTCGTTCATTTCGGGGCATCAATTTGAGTGATCGCGTTAGCGAACCATTTTGTTTCCCGTGGCTTATCTCGAATTAGCGAGTTGGTTTAGGTATTAGTAGCGGCCTCGCTGTTTCCCTGCAGTTTTTGTTAGTTGTTCTAGACGTGTTTTTTTACCCATTGACGGTTGGGTTACCGCAAGAGGACTCAAGTTGCCCACTGGCGGTCAGGCCGTGTTGCAAGCAGGTTGGCTTCTGGGTCGTTGATGAAGGTCTCCGTCGCAGGATCGATTTCCAGTTTTCGGTTTAGAATCCACGCGATTGCGGCGGCGTGACAAGCAATGTGGCTGCGGCGCATGACTTGCGAGTTGGCAACTGGTTTGCCACGCGAGCGGATGCAGTCGAAAAAGTTTCGGGAGTGTGCTGATACTTCCAAGCCGGGGGCTCGTTTGGTTGGTGTCGGTGGTTGCTCGACCAAGCCGGTAGGCTGGATAACGACTTCGCCACTGTCGCCTGTTTCTACCCAGCCTTGATCACCAATCATTCGTACTGGGCATGTTCCGAGTCGGGTGATGTATTGGGGTGACCGGTCGCCGAAGGGTTCTGGCAGAAAATCGATCACTAACTTGACTCCGTTGGCGTATTGACACACGATTTTGTCCGCCATCGGTTCGTAAGTTATTGGCAGTGTATCGTCCGCTTGGTTCGCCCATTGGCAGATATCCACCGTGTGAGCGCCCCAGTCAAGCAGTCTCGCGCCGGAATCAAAGTCCCATTGCCCACGCCAGCGGCCAGCGACATATTTTTGATTGAAGGGTCGCCACGGTGCGGGGCCGAGCCAGAGATTCCAGTCAACCACATCGCTTGGTGGCAAAGGTTCCGCTGGCAGCCACGTATTGTCCAGTTCTGGCATGTATACCGAAGCGTGCATCGTGTGCATTTTTCCGATCTTGCCCGCGTGAACGAGTTCGACTGCTTGTCGGAAGTTGCGGACGCTGCGTCGCTGCGTGCCTGCTTGGAACACACGTCCTGTGCGACGGATTGTTTCATCCAGTTTTTGGCAGGTCTCAATGGTAATGCCGCATGGTTTTTCACTGTAGATGTCCTTGCCTGCTTCGGCGGCCATCATGGATGCCAAGCCGTGCCAGCGGTCACCCGTCGCGATCAGTACTGCATCAATCTCTTTTCGATCGAGCAGCTCGCGAAAGTCATTGTGTAAATCACAATTTAAGTTGCCGTAATGGCTATCGACTAACTTCTTTCCCGTGTCGCGGCGACTCGCTTGCACATCGGCGATGGCGATGCAGCGAATGTCGTCGAACTTTAACATTGCTGCCAAGTCATACCTGCATCTTGGCCCGATACCGATCACGCCGAGTGTTAATTGGTCATTTGGCCCAACTCTTTGTTGTGAGAGTGTGCCCGTTTGATCTTGTGCACTTGTCTGCTTGTCGCAAGGGTTCAACGCGGTTCCAGCGGCAGTGATCGCTCCGGCGACCTTCGCCGTTGTTGATAAAAATTCGCGGCGATTCGAAGAGGCTTTTTTCATCACTAAATCTCGGTGCAACAAGGAATGGCTGGGGAGTGAACGAGATAGGGGATGCTCGGTGACAATAGGAGGTACTGGTGTCTTCGAATGCGAGATTATAGCCCCCACGCTGCGCGGCCATGTGACGCTAGCAGACCGAATGCAAATTAAGTGATTCGCTCTTTTCCTGCCCTTTCACCACTTGGCTCGCAATGAAATTCAACGAATCTCGTCCCCGAAATTCCAATCGCCGTTGGGTTGTGGATCGCGGTAGTTGTTTTTGGGGTGCCCGAACGGATAGTCCTGGTCACCCGCTTGATGGCTTTGGCTTACTAAATCTCACACTGATCGTTTTTTTGCGTGACGGTGGGGTGTGGGGGATTGTGAGGTGACGCTGTTCGCAGCGTTTCGGCGTGATTGGAGTGAACGATGAGGAAATCAATTCAATTTTGCAAAGCGTTGCTGCTAATTGGTTGGGCGTTCCAGATGCCATCTCAAAGTTGCTAAAATTGGCGGCATGATCCACGATGAATTATGGCTAGACCGGTACCGTACTGACGGATTTTTCGTTGGTCGAGAGTTTCTTTCACCCGCCGAAGTGACGGAATTGGTGGGGCATGTGCAGCGGTACATCCATGAACGAATGCCGGCGATGCCATCCGAACAAGTTTTTTACGAGGATCAGCAGCAGCCTGAATCTTTGAAGCAAATCCAGCAGATGTGGAAGCATGACGATTATTTTCACGCACTCATGACCGAGGGCAGATTTCGACAAGTGGCGGAAAAGTGCCTTGATGGCCCGGTCGTTCCAAAAAATCTTCAGTATTTCAATAAGTCGCCCGGTTTGAATCAACCGACGCCTGTGCACCAAGATGCTTTCTATTTCATGTTGGATCCTCCTCTGGCGCTGACGATGTGGTTGGCCCTTGATGAGGTCGATGAGGAGAACGGTTGTGTGCGGTACATTCCGGGTTCACACCGTCAACCACTACGGTCACATCAGCGAACTGGTACGTTGGGCTTCAGCCAGGGCATCACGGACTATCCGCTTGCAGGTGAAAGGGAACGCGAAGTTCCACTGTGTGCTGGGCCCGGTGACTTGCTGGTTCATGATGCGATGACGATTCACCGCGCAGATGGAAATCGGTCCTACACGCGAACTCGTCGGGCACTTGGAATGATCTACTACAGCGAACGCGCAAAAGAAGATACTGCCGGACATGCAAAGTACCAGCGGCAACTGGCGACCGAGATGAAATTGAAAGGCCGAGTTTGATCAAAATGCGGAGAATGCAACCTATGTTAAAAACCAATCGTTTTTTTTGTTTCATGCTGTTGACAGTTGTAGCCTTAGGACTGCCTGCGTCTGGCCAAGCAGTGGAAGAAAGTGCTCAACCGTTTTTGGGAACGCCCGCGATGGAGATGGCGACCGTGTTCAGCAATGAACGGTTTCCCAACGTTGTGGTCACGATGAAGGGAACGGTGATCGCTTCGTTTGGTAATTCAAACGTACGTGTTCGTCGCAGTGAAGATGGTGGGAAGACTTGGGGCGACGAAATCATGATCGCTGATCCCGGTTTTCAAGGTGGTGGAATGACGGTCGATGAACAGTCCGGCGATATTTTGGCGTTTGTCGAGGCCCATCATCCACCAGCCAAGCTGACCGTTCATCGTAGTTCCGATGACGGAAAGACGTGGAAGCCCGAGTCGACGACCCTCTCGCCTGATTCACAAGGAAATCTGCCGTCGATGCACATGAACGAGCATGGTATCACCTTGCGGCACGGCAAGCATCGCGGTCGCTTGGTGCGACCGAGTCGATGGTATGCAGAAAAGAACGATCGCAGTCAGTGGCCATTTCATTACACCAATGCGATTTACAGCGACGACGGTGGTAAGAGTTGGCAGACAAGCGATCCGTTCCCCGAAAACGGCACAGGGGAGGCAACGTTGGTTGAGCTCGCCGACGGACGCCTCTACTACAATTCTCGCGTCCATTGGCAGGAACGCCCGCGAAACACGCGTCGTCGTGCAGCCTGGAGTGACGATGGTGGCCAGACTTGGAAAGATTGGCAGGTCGTCGAAATCCTGCCCGATGGTCACCAGCATCGATCTTACGGATGTATGGGGGGCTTGGTGCGACTACCGATTCATGGCAAAGACATTTTGGTTTTTAGTAACCTCGATACGCCCAAAGCGACCCGTGAACGTGCAACTGTCTGGGCTAGCTTGGATGGGGGCAAGACCTGGCCCGTCAAACGCTTGGTCTACGATGGAAAGAGTGGTTATTCCTCGCTCGACGCAGGCCGTCCCGGAACGCCCAGTGAAGGTTGGATCTTCTTGCACTTTGAAGGAGGACCGAAGGGAGCATCTCAGGTTGCCCGTTTCAATCTGTCCTGGCTGCTTGACGGTGAGCCAACAGGTGATGGCAAAATCGAAATTGATCTCGAACGCTAGCCGTGTCCCGATGCCGCACTCGTGTACGTTTCCGATAACAGCAACAAATTGTGCCTGAGCTTTAGCTTGATGATTCCAGATTGTGCTTTGATTTCCGCGTCTCGTTCTGCCGAAATCGGTCAGCGAAGATGGCTAGCACTTCGATGGACCCTACCCCTGTGGTTGGTCCTGATCGCGCTAACAAACGAGGTTCCTGCTCAATCGGTCGAGCGTCCGATGAATGTCGTTTTTGTGTTGGTGGATGATCTGGGATGGAAAGATCTCGGATGCTACGGCAGTGACTATTACCAAACGCCCAACATTGATCGGCTTGCTTCTTTGGGGACGCGGTTTACCGATGCCTATGCGGCCTGTAACGTCTGTTCGCCGACGAGGGCCGCGATCATGACAGGGAAGTATCCAGCACGGCTATTGCTCACGCAGTGGTTGCCGTCAGGACGCTGGAATCGCGAACGCCATCGAATGCGTGAGGGGCGTTACTTGTCGAACTTACCCTTGGAAGAAGTGACGATTGCAGAAACGCTTCGCGAAGCAGGCTATCGGACTGCGTTCATGGGCAAGTGGCATTTGGGAACCGAAACCTATTACTATCCCGAGCATCAGGGGTTTGACGTCAACGTAGCTGGTCGGGATTACGGTGCCCCCGGAAGTTACTTTTATCCTTTCAAAGGGAGTTGGAAAATTCCGACCACGGGGAAAGTTCTTGTAAAAGAATCACCTTTGTCTGGTAAGCCCGGGGATTACCTCGTCGATCGCTTGGCAGAGGAAGCCGAGGTGTTCATGCGTCAGAACGCTGACGAACCATTTTTTCTGATGCTGTCGCATTACGCGGTTCATACCCCAATGCAAGGCAAAGCCGATAAGGTTGCTCGCTACGAGCGAGTTGAAAAAGAGAAGCGTCAGGGGCCACCTGCGTATGCCGCGATGGTTGAAAGCGTGGATGACAGTGTTGGCCGCGTGCTGAAGACTCTCGAATCACTATCCTTGGAGGATCGTACCCTGATTATTCTCACCAGTGACAATGGAGGGTTTGCCAAGGCCACCGATAATTCACCCCTTCGAGCCAACAAAGGGAGCAATTTCGAGGGGGGGCTTCGAGTGCCGTTGATTATTCGAATGCCAGGTCAATCTGCTGTTGGTAGTGTGTCCACGGTGCCCGTGATCAGCACCGATTTCTATCCCACGATCCTGGAAGCGACTGGCCAGTCGCTTCGCCCCCACCAGCACGTTGATGGGGTCAGTCTGGTCAGCCTTTTGTCCGGTGGGAAAGAACTGCCGCGAGAAGCGATTTATTGGCATTACCCCCATTACAATCGGCATCCATCTAGTTTTCCTTCCAGCGTGGTCCGCTCGGGAGATTGGAAGCTGATCGAGTCATTGGAGGACGGTCAGTTATTTCTGTTCAACCTAAGTCAGGATCTTGGCGAAACGAGAAATCAAGCGGACGATAAGCCGGCTGTGGTCGCTGATTTGTCAAATCAGTTGGAGCGTTGGCGATCGAATGTCGGTGCGGATCCAATGAAACCAAATCCCGAATATCGATTCAACCAGAATTGATTGACGATCCCTTGCATCACATTGGTTGGTTCCAATGCGAGTGAGTTTGAAAATTTGACTGCCTACTCTTTTCTGGAGAACAAACGTGAATCGTTACAGTATCGAAGAATTCGTGCAGCAAACACGACAACAAGATCGTGGGCAGGGTGTGTTTGAGATGGAATCCGAGCGAATGCTTGAATTGAATCTCAACGGTGCGCTTTGGACTAAAATGGGGTCGATGGTTGCCTATCGTGGCAATGTGAAATTTGTCCGAGAAGGAATCTTAGAACAAGGCATCGGGAACTTGTTGAAAAAAGCTGTTTCCGGGGAAGGCGCTCGGTTGACTAAGGCCGAGGGAGCGGGGCAGGTTTATCTGGCTGATAGTGGTAAAAAAATTACCATCCTGAATCTGAAAGGCGAAACCTTGTTCGTTAACGGCAACGATTTGTTGGCGTTTGAGCCGACAATCAAGTACGAGATCAAGATGATGAAGAAGGTCTCTTCCATGCTAGCTGGCGGCTTGTTCAACATCCGTTTGCAAGGGTCTGGGATGGTGGCGTTTACCACGCACTATGATCCACTCACTCTAATGGTCACGCCTGACTGTCCCATCACCACTGATCCGAATGCGACTGTGGCATGGTCGGGAACGCTCGAGCCGCAAATTAAAACCGATGTTTCACTTAAAACGTTCGTGGGACGTGGAAGCGGTGAGTCGGTTCAAACTCAATTCGCCGGCAATGGATTCGTCGTGATTCAACCTTACGAAGAGGCCTACTTCCAGGCAGGAGCTTAGGAAGGCAACGCCGGCGGGGAAAGGACTGCAAGTTCGGTTGCAGTCCTCTTAAGAAGCGACAGCGGGCACTCTCTCGTTCTTGCACGAAGCGACAAGACGTGTCAGTAAAGAGCGGTTGTCTTGGATTGTCATCATTCCAAGTTGGCCGCAGTGAAGTTGCGTACTGGTCACGGGATCGAGTGGGGTAAAGCTTTGCATTCTGGCTTCGATGCATTGAAAAGTTTCAGTGCCCTCGTTGTGTGTGTGTTCAACGGCGAGTGGACCGCCGGCCGTTGCGGCCAGAGTTGGGTGTGGAAGTGACCGTCGCGCCCGTGGTCGAAGTTTGGTAGGAACCGTCCTGAATCTTATGCCTCCGCGAAGTCGAACTTCTGCTTGTTAGCCACTTGTGTTTGCTTTTTGATAGGCCTGGATGTCAGATTCCGCGACCGAGACCAGCAACTCTTTCTCCAGTGGGTCCGATACACGCAGTAATTCTCGGCCGCGCTTGACGAATTGATTCGGCAAATTTGGCAAGTCAATGCCGCGAACGACACCATCACGTTCGGAAATCACTTGTAAGCCGGCGAGTTGTTCATCAAGTCCCGCGAAAACAGCATCGTAAGCAACGACTCCCTGGTGGGAGTGAGAATGGTCGTGCTAGCGTCCGCCCGTACCTACCGCCCGCAGGTCCTACAAGAAGAAGGGGACAACGAATTCGGCTTCCTAGAAGACGCCCTTTGCCGTTGCCTGGGCCACGAGCACTCCACAAGCTGTGCCCATCACTACAATTGCGGCGAGATACTTCCATGTTTCTCGGAAGTTCACGAATACGTAGTACAGCGCATAAGGCGGAATCAGGGCCAGCAGGCCTTTTTTTCCGGTCGCTTTGACAGCATGCACCAGGATCATCCAATAGCCACCGAGTGCGACCAGCCCGACTGCGATGCCAGAGAGCAGCAGGAACAGTCCCATCGGATTGAAGTCGACATCCTGGTCGACGCGTCTTGAGGCATTGACGGCGAGGACTGCGATCGTCAATCCACTACCCAGCACAAACAGCACCAATGCCAAGGCCCACCAGGGCATCCCAGGTCCTTTGAGCATCTTTTCCTGCATCTGCTTGGCTTGGGCCATATCTTCCGCTGCTTTTTGTAACGCCAAAGTGCCATGGTCGATGTCGACCCCGGCAGTTTTGTGCGAATCAAATTGCATACCCGATTCTTTGTGATAGCCGCATTTGACACACAGAACAGCGTCCCCCTTCATCTCCGCACGACAAGCAGGGCAGACCGCTTCGACGATCTGGTTCATGCCTTCTTCAGCGAGTAAGTCTTCAATCCCGCTGGAGACTGGTGCAGGTGCGG
>JBMYRF010000015.1:2397-15629 GCA_049602075.1 Rubripirellula sp. | reverse complement strand
GGCAGGTGCAGGCTTTGCGGGGGCAGGTGCAGGCTTTGCGGAGGCAGCAGACGCCCCGCCTGGAATCCGAAGCGATTTTTCGCAGCCAGGACACTTCACGACCTTCCCAGCAGCTGCATCTGGGATATTCAATGCCTTGCCGCAGTTGCACTTGACTCGAATTGGCATTGGGGCGAACGAGGGGATCGGTGAAAAGAAGTAGTGGCTATGAAGCGACATTCTAGTCAATGATGCCGCCCTGTGTGAGCAGGATTTTATTCCCTCAAGAACTTACTGGAAATGCCAGCGAGCTTCATTCGCGTTTAGCTTGGCCGAGAACGCGCAGCCGCTAGCCACGGTCGCAGCGTCGTATATGGCAGACCGCTATTCAAGGCAGGTCACCCATCAAGTCGGGAAACCCATCAAGTCGGGAAACCCAGGCCGAGAGGTTCCTGCCTGGGTTCTTCACTGGGTTCTTCACTGGGGGCTCACCCCTGGTTGATCACACCGTTGACGACTTGGCCGTGTACGTCGGTCAAGCGGAATTGTCGACCTTGATATTTGAACGTCAGACGTTCGTGGTTGATCCCCAATAGGTGCAGCACGGTCGCCTGTAAATCATGGACGTGAACACCCTGCTCGACGATGTTGTAGCCGTATGGATCGGTTTCGCCATAAGACATGCCCGGTTTGACTCCACCCCCGGCCATCCAAAGGCTGAAACACTTCGGATGATGGTCACGTCCAAAATTGTTTTCGGTTAATTTGCCTTGGCAATAATTCGTCCTGCCAAATTCACCACCCCAAATCACGAGCGTGTCATCAAGTAATCCGAGGCGTTTCAGATCTCGGACAAGGGCAGCGGAAGCTTGGTCCGTTTCGCGACATTGCCCCGGTAAACCTTTTGGGAGTCCGCCGTGATGATCCCAGCCCGGATGGTAAAGTTGAATGAACCGGACGCCTCTTTCAGCCAGTCGTCGTGCCATCAAGCAATTGGCGGCGAAAGATCCTGGATTTTTGACATCGGGACCGTAATCGTCCAACACATGTGCCGGTTCATCGGCGAAATTCGTTGCTTCGGGAATGGAAGCCTGCATCCGAAACGCTAATTCATATTGTGCGATTCGTGTCTCGACTTGACGATCCTGTTCGCGATTGAGTTGCATTTGGTGCAATTGCTGAAGTGCGTCCATCGTGGCTCGCCGGCTGTCGGATTCAATGCCATCAGGATTGCTTAGGTAAAGAACAGGATCTTTGCCGCTTCGGAATCTCACTCCTTGATGTCGACTGGGCAGGAAGCCGCTGCCCCAAAGTCGTGACACCAGTGGTTGACCTCCCTTGTTTTTGGTCACCATAACAACAAATGCTGGCAGATTTTCGTTTTCGTTCCCCAAGCCATAGTCGAGCCAAGCGCCCATGCTGGGGCGACCGGGGAACATACTGCCGGTTTGCAGAAAGGTCACGCCTGGCCCGTGATTGATAGCCTCGGTGAACATCGACCGCACCACGCAGATGTCGTCCGCGATTTTAGCTGTGTGCGGTAGCAGTTCGCTCATCCAAGCTCCGCTTTCCCCATGTTGTTCAAATTTGAACGGTGAACCAACCAGTGGCAAGCTTGATTGATTACCACTCATGCTGGTCAAACGTTGGCCTTGCCGCACGGCATCCGGTAACTCGGTGCCCTGTTTTTCATTCAGTAACGGCTTGTAGTCGTAGAGGTCCATCTGGGAGGGGCCACCCGATTGGAACAGATAAATGACCCGTTTGGCTTTTGCCGGATGGTGGAGAGATGGCAGGACACCGGGACGGCCCGCTGCCTCGGGGACTAAGTCCGAGCCCATCAGCATTTGTTGCAGTGCCAAACTACCGAGACCGATGCCGGTCTGTTGCAGGACTGCGCGGCGTGAAAGTAGCGTTGTCATTGATTTCGTATCTCGATGTCGGTTGCTGAGCGAATGCATGATGTGTATGGGAAAAACAACTTGGCATTTAACCTCGGGTTGATGTGACTCGATTCATCTGTCTCGCTAACGTTTCATCATGCTCTGGTCATAATTCAGCAGCGCTCCCATGACGACCGTTAGTGCTGCTACATGGTTCCGATCCAGGCTGGGTGATGGTGCTGCCCGTCCAATTCCCAGGAAGGCCGAGGCGCGATCTGGTTTTGCTGAAAAGTAGTTGTATTGACTCCGATAAAGCGAAACCAAAACGTCGATTTCGGTTGTGTGTCCCGTACGGCTGGTCATCATGCGGAAAGCGATTTCAATTGAATTTTGAACGCCAGTGACGCCGTGCTGTCGACTCAGGTCTTCAGCCAGTCCACGCGCTGCTTCCACATATTGTGGGCCGTTCAGAAGCACCAATGCTTGCAGCGGTGACGAGGTTTTTTCTCTTTGAACGCGGCATACATCGCGTTTGGCTGCATCGAATGTCATCATTGCCGGCGCGGGACCGGTCCGCTTCCAGTAGGTATATAGACTGCGACGATACAAGCCTTCTCCGTCGTCTGGCTTCGAAGGCTTAAAAGATGCTTCCAGTTCGTACGGTTTCACGGGCGGTCCACCATGTTTCAAAACCAACCGGCCGCTAAGGGCCAAGGCATTGTCTCGGAGCATTTCAGCCGGTAGACGGTAGCTTGGGTGACGCGCCAGCCATCGATTGTCTGGATCGACCGTTTCATTTTTTGAATCAGTGGAATGGCTCTCGCGACAATAAGTTTCGGATGTCATTAAGGTTCGCAGCATGCGTTTGACGTCCCAGTCACTCTCAACAAACTCAATGGCCAGCCAGTCCAATAACTCCGGGTGGGTTGGGGGCGCACCTTGGCTGCCAAAGTCTTCCGGCGTACGAACCAAGCCTGTGCCGAAACAGAGTTGCCACAAACGATTGACGGCCACGCGACTTGTCAGTGGATGTTTGGGATCACACAACCAACGAGCAAATCCCAGTCGATTTCGTGGCAGTTCGTCGTCAAATGGTGGCAGCGATGCAGGTGTCATCGCTTCTACCTCGTCACCACGATTGTCGTAAGCACCACGAATCAGCAGGTAAGTGGTCCGCGGTTGCTCGCGTTCTCGCATCACCATGATCTCTTGTAGCGAATCCTCTGTTTGGAATTGTTTTTGTCTGGCTGCAGCGATTGTTTTCTTGCGCTCGATCACGACTGGGTCGTGTCGTTGCAGTACATGGTCGATCCAGGTGATAGGATCGCGTTCCCATTGCTGTCGCCAGGTCAGATTAGGGGTGTTCGAAATGTTGTCATCGGTGTCGCTGTTTGCTGTGCTCGTTTCAAGACGGGAGATTTGTTTGGCTTCCAAGGCAGTGAGTTCAGCATCAAAGATCCGCATCCGATCGACGCTGCCCCCCTTGAATCCGCGGTCACGAAATCGCTCGCCGATTGTGATGTTGTCGCCTCCACCGCCGGTAATCTGTTTCGTCAATTGGTCTCGCACGATCTCGGTTTTGGCGAGTTCTCCGTTCAAGTAGATCTTTAGCCCGCTTGCGCGACTTGAGCCGTCGTTGGTGACTGTGACGTGGACCCAGGTGTCGATCGGGATCATTTCGTTCATGCGAATACGCATGGCATTGCCCGGCCAAAAGTGAATCAACGACCAGCTTAGCTTGCCATCTTCGATCAACAGTTGGTAACCGCGACTGCCAGCGTCAGTCCAAGCCCGTGAGCGATGAAAGACGACGGCACGCTGTTTGTGGTCGGGTGTTTTGATCCACAACGAAACCGAGAACGGTTGCCAGCGGGGAAAGTTGCCAACCCCCGCGCCGACGGCGTCGTCACCGGTCAATTGAAATGCTTTGCCGTCGATCCCATCGACCAGTTGATTTCCTCCCGGTGGAGATTCCTCAAAATCGAGTGCCTTGACCGGTGCGGCCCAAAAGTTGTCAGGCAAAGCATTTTCAAAAGATCCCAGAAACTCCTTCGCATCGGCGGTCCGTTCGCTCAGTAAACTCGGTAGCTCGCGCTCTAGTTGTGCAACCGTTTGTGTGTGAGTTTCGGTTGCGGCCTGTTGAGATGGGTTAGGCAGCGTCAGCGTTGGCGTGGGGACCGAGGGAGTGAAGTAAGAGTACAGCCCGGCTTCATCGATGTTGTCGAAAAAAGCAGACAATTGGTAATACTCTTTCTGGCTGAACGGATCGTATTTGTGGCTATGGCATCGGCAACACTCAAATGTCAATCCTAGCATTGCAGTTGACATGGTTTGCGTTCGATCGGCGACGTACTCAATGCGGAATTCCTCCGGTGTGCTTCCACCTTCAACCTTCTGCGGATGTAAACGATTGAAGGTGGTCGCTAAAATCTGTTGACGGGTCGCATCGGGCAATAAATCACCGGCCAGTTGCTCGGTGATGAATTGGTCGTATGGCATGTTTTCGTTGAATGCGTTGATCACCCAATCCCGCCACGGCCAGACAAAACGATCCCGATCGACTTGGTAGCCATAGGTGTCGCTGTAACGGCCAGCATCGAGCCAACTGGCAGCCATGCGTTCGCCGAACTCGGGCCTCGACAGCAGGCGGTCCAGCAAATGAGGGTAGGCATCTGGAGAATCATCCGCCAAGAACTGATCGATCTCGTCGATCGTTGGCGGCAGTCCAATCAGATCAAACGTGACGCGACGAATCAGAGTTTCGCGACTCGCGCGAGGAGCGGCAGTCAATCCTTTGGTTTCTAGTCTTGCTGCGATGAAGCGATCAACTGGGTGACGCGGATTGGACTTGCTGTGCGGTGCCGAGACGCGAACAGCTGGAATGAACGACCAATGCTCTTCGTAGGCCGCGCCTTGGTCGATCCAACGACGAATCCTTTCGATCTCTTCCTCGGTGAGTGATTTTCCCGAATCGGGCGGCGGCATGAGGGCATCTGGATCGTCCGTTACCATCCGATGGACCATTTCGCTTTGCGAGCTGTCACGCGGGACGATTGCAAGTTCCTTTGCGCTCCGCTCTGTATCAAAACGCAAGTCAGATTCGCGGGCATTTTCATCTGGTCCGTGACAGTGAAAACAGTTTTCGGAGAGAATCGGTCGGATATCACGATTAAAACGAACCGTTTCTTCAGCCATCGTCACGGGAGCGGTCAGCAGCAATAACAGCAATAGCGGCAAGCGTGGCATGCGAAGTCGTGGGAACGTGTTAGGTGAGCGGTAGGTCAACAGCAGAAGTGTACCTAGTGTACCTGTCTAGTCATTGGATCGCGAAGTTGGATCAAATTGGAGAGTCAATCAACCGTCCGTGTCGTCGTCGGAAGTGGGGCGAGGTGTGTAGAGGAGGGGTGAATATTGCGGCGGGAATCACGTTGCTGAGCAAATCGAACGCAGGTGGTGGGTTACAAAAATACTAGGTTTGGCTACGCTTACAGGATGAACTTTTTGAGTCATGCAATCCCGTTCCTTGACGAACCAATGATGGCCGCGGCAACGGGGATTCCCGATTGGTTATCCATGGTGGATCGGCGGATTCGCGCCCGCGCACGGGCTACCGAGCCATTCCTGCAAAGCGATGATCGCACGCTCCGCTTGGTCGCCCGGGGTGTCGTCCAGCACGTCGAGGATGATCGTTGGTTTCATGCCACCCGAGCATTTGCAGAGCTGAACTTGCAGTTGGCTGTGGAACTACGAGATCGATTGCCCGGTGATGCCGGTTTTCGGCCAACCTTTGTTGCCCATATTTTGATCGAGATGTTGTTAGATTCTTTTTGGATTCGTGATGACAGAACCCTCTGCGATCGATATTACGCAGCCGTTGAAGTGGTCGCGTCGAAAGATGTGCAACGCTGTGTCGATATCATTACCGGCAAGTCGACCGACGGATTAGTTGCAGTCATCGAACGATTTATCAAAATTCAGTTTTTATATGACTATCGCGATCACGAAAGACTGTTATTTCGCGTGAATCAAGTGTTGCAGCGGGTCCGCTTGCCACCGTTGCCGGAAGCGATTCAGGACTGGCTACCTCAGGCCGAGAACTTGGTAGAATCTCGTCGCAGGGAATTGCTTAGCCCGCCGAATGAAACGCAACGCTATCCATTTCTTCCGCCAGCCTGACCCAAATACTTCCGCCAGCCTGACCCAAATACTTCCACCAGCCTGACCCAAATACTTCCACAGGCCTGACCCAGAAAACTAACTCCCCAACCACCCTAACCATTCGAGATTGCGATGAAATACGGTATGAATCTGCTGCTGTGGAGCGGCGAAGTGAACGACGAGATGCTGCCCGTCTGTGAACAACTGAAAGCAGCAGGTTATGACGGGGTTGAAATCCCAATGTTCAACCTTGATCTCGACTACGCCGCATTAGGAAACCAGCTCGATTCCCTCGGGTTGGCTCGAACTGCCGTAACGATTCGAGGTGAAGAAGATAATCCGATTTCTGCGGACGCAGCGGTGCGAGCCAAGGGTGTCGATTTGACCAAAAAGACCTTGGATCTTTGTGCCGCAGCTGGTGTCGAAACTTTGGTCGGTCCGTACCACTCCGCGCTCGGGTTTTTCAGTGGTGCTGGTCCAACCGAAGACGAATGGAAATGGGGCGTCGATAGCATGCGGCAAGTGGCCGAGCATGCAGGCGATGTCGGAGTGAAACTCGGCGTCGAAGCATTGAATCGATTTGAGTGCTACCTGCTGAATACGCACGCCGATTCGGCGAGATTTGCACGTGACGTCGATCATCCGGCCTGCGGGATGATGTACGACACGTTTCATTCCAATATCGAAGAAAAATCAGTCACTGATGCTGTCAAGGCAGGTGGTGATAAATTGTTCCACATTCACATCAGTGAAAATGATCGGAGCACGCCGGGTGAGGGTGCGGTTCGCTGGGATGAAAACTTTGATGCAATTGTTAGCAGTGGCTACGACGGTTGGTTGGTGATTGAGGCATTCGGCTTGGCACTACCCGAGATCGCAGCAGCCACCAAGATTTGGCGGCGGATGTATAAGGATGAAATCACACTCGCCACCGACGGATTGAAATTCATGAAGGGCGAAATCGAGAAGCGAAACGCATGAGTGAATCGAATGCCCAGGATTTGGTGCTGATGCTTTCCGGAGATCTGATGTTCTCGTCGCGAGTGAAGTCTGCGGCAGAGCGATTTGGGAAACGGTTTCGGATCAGCGGTCAGCTGCCGGACGACGATGTTGAATCGATTGACTACGTGATCGTTGATCTGTCGACACGAAGTGGCTTGTTGCCTGAGATCGTTGAACAGTGTGCCGAGCGGTGCCCCGACGCGCGTCTGCTTGCCTATGGTCCGCATGTGCATGTGGATCGGTTAAAAGCGGCACGTGATGCCGGGATCAGCCCCGTGCTGACCAACGGTCAATTTGACGCGGCGCTCGCAACCCTGTTTCAATAGGTCGTCGGCAAATTGAATTGGTTGGTAGCGGAGATTCGGTAATCAGCTTTATGGTCAAATTCGTAATTACCTGTTGCGATTCAATGGATAGATCGAGGCGATTTGTGGATCGAATTTGAACCACTGACACCAGTTATTGTCGATGGGGTCTTAGGTGAGGGTTGTGAAAGAGCGGAGGGCTGATGATCTCTGTTCTTGGCTGATGATCTCTGTTCTTGGGTGATGTTTGCGCGGTCGATTGTCATACCTCTGGGAAATCGCATCATGGTTCAGAACAGCACATTCCTCCTGTTGCTCATTGGAACCCCACTCGGTTGGGCGGGGCAAGCCGTCGCGGACGAGCACGTGAAGTTGACGTTTCGATTGGCGGAAGCCACAGAGCAGCACCTTGGCAAAAAGATCGTCTGCCAATCGAATGGTAAAGTTGCGATGGCACCCACGGTTCGTGGGGTGATCTCAAAACGAGCCATGGTCAACAGCCAATCCACCGGTGATGAGATGCGGCGGATATTTGACGCTCTGGTATTGCAAAAGCATGAATGAACGACACTTAGCGATCAAAGTTGTCATGATGCCGCGTGATACCAATCCGCATGGCACCATTTTTGGCGGTGTGCTGCTCAGCTACATCGACCAAGCTGGGGCTGTTGGTGCGTATCACGAAATTCGTCGACTCGGGCACGGCGATCAGTCGATTGTGACGGTGGGGATGAAGAGTGTCGAATTTCATCGGCCGGTATTCATTGGTGACGTTGTCAGTTTCTGGACCCGTCAAATACGCGTTGGGCGATCGTCGATCACCATGCACGTTGAGGTTGAAGCTGAACGTGGCGGGCAAACTGAAAAGTTGACCGAAGCAGAGGTGACGTACGTCGTCGTTGAACAAAAAGGTCAAGAACGTCGGCCGGTTCACCTTTTTTTGTCCGATGAGACGGCGTGAAGTTGCCGAGCGGGCTCTCTGCAATTTGTTGGGTTTGGGCGTTCTCCCTGTTGCATTGCAGCGGTAAACACAGTCGCCGTGCCGATGGAGGGCTCAGCGAAATCTCATGCGGTTTGTATTGACCACGAGTGGTAAGCAATTTGCTGTGTTCTGCCAATGTTGAACGTGTTGGTCAGCGGTAGGCGGATCCTGCGTCGAGGCTTTTTGAAATGGGCGTCCGCTTCTGAAGCAATCGCTCTACCCGCACTACAAGCACTTGGGTTCGATCGACAAGTGGACTCTGTCCTTGCTTTTAGTTTTCTTGTTCCACACCACGCAAATAGTTTGGGTATTGCCAATCGTGTTTCTTGGCGGTTGATTTCTTGGAAACGGACTGAACTTCTTCGTTCAAGCGAGTCAGATTCTCAGCATTCAATAGGGGGTCGTTTGTTTCAGTGCGGTATTGCTTCAAACGCTGCTTCAGTTGACTAAGAACCTCTGAGTGCTTTGGGTCATCGGCAAGATTTTTGAACTCGTAGGGGTCCTGCTGCAGATCGTAAAGCTGATATTGAGGTGGTTTTCGCATCAATCTGTAAGCCTTCCGGACTTCGCTGCTCGCTGCCGCGATCGCGGCGTTCAGATTCAGCGTTCCGGAATATTTTTGTCCGGTGTAGTCGCCATGCAATTTTTGAATGGTTTTGTCGTAGTCGGGGTGGACCGTATTTGGTAGCAGGCTTTCGATGAGTTTGTAGCGATTGCTTCGAACGCTTCGCTGCGGGAAGTAATTCGGTGCAGCCGCGTGAGTGTGATATTCTGCGAAGAAGTGTGTTCGCCATGCTGCAGGTCCCGATTTGAACAAGGGTTGGAGTTTTGATCCAGGCAGATTGGCAATCGGGCGTGCTCCTGACGCTTCGATCAACGTCGGCATCAGATCAAGGGTTGAAACCAACTCATCACGCACCTGTGGGGCAATGTGATTTGGCCAACGCATCATCATGGGGATGCGTAGTCCTCCTTCATAGCAAGTCCGTTTTCCGCGGAGCATATCGGCACCATGATCACCGATATAGATCACGATGGTGTTGTCGGCTTTTCCGGACCGCTCGAGAGTGCGCAGTAGATCACCCACCAGGGAATCGAGTCGGCTCATGCAGTTGTAGTAATCGGCTACCATTTGACGAAGTTCCGGTGTGTCGATGCCCATGTAGGCCATGGCCCGAACGTCATCTTTAGTCTGTGGTTTTGTTGGTAGTCCGTCCACCTGTTTGAGCCATGGGTCATGTGCGTCTGGATAATTCACGCTCAGGAAGAATGGTGCATCGCCAGCGTTGATGAACTCCGCCGCGTATTTTTCATATTCACTCAATTGTGATCTCTGGAAGTTTGCGCTTTCGATTTCGTGCATGTCGAACGGAAACGCGGAAGCCGGGTTGATATGCAATTTCCCGATCAGCCCTGTGCGGTATCCGGCTGCCTTCAGGCTGCGAGGCAGATTCAGTGTGTCTTTTCGGTACATCCGAAAGCCCCACGTGGCGAGTCCGATTTGACCGTGCTGATGGGGGTACAGTCCGGTGAGAAAGCTGGCACGCGATTGACTGCAGCCTGCCTGCGGAACATAAGCGCGATCGAAGCGAATGCCTTCATCTGCCAATTGATCAAGATTCGGCGTCTTGGCATATTGATCCCCGTAACAGCCCACTTCCGGGCCATTGTCCTCAGAAACGATTAGCAGGATATTTGGCTGAGCTGCTGAGGAGAATCCTGCGAACGATTTGACCAGCAGGATGATCAGAAAAGATGTTTTGAGGGTACTCATTAGGGATCTCTGTGTGTTGCGAAATTGATATTCGCGAGATAGTTCGGTTCACAAAGGGAACAGCATTGATTTTAGGTGCATCGGCGAAAGCTCTTGTTGATTCGTCAAAGGCATTTGCGGCTAAATCGTCCAAATCGAATGGCCGAGCAAGATGAGGCATATCAGGCAGAGTCGTGAGGGGTGACACGCGAGTTACCTGGGGAAATCAAGGCCGTCGTGTACTCGCTTTTTCAATCCACGAAATCTTACATAAACCTGGACGAATTCTCCTGCCAAAATCGGACTCACCATGATTGCCCGAGAGTTTTTGTGCTGATTGGCCTGAGGTTCATCGTGCCCGTTCGATTAAACGTTTTGGTAAATCGACGCCGTCATTGACGTGTGCCTTTCTTCAATCGAGAAGACAGCATCGCATCCATCCGTTTCTGCATGTTAGCCAATAACTCTGGTTGACTTTTCGCAATATTTTGCTGCTCGATCAGCAGTTTTGAGGCAGCGGTTGCACTTTGCGAAGCTGAATCATCGTAAGGTTCCTCCGCGATCGTTTGGTTTGATGAGAAATCGATCCAGCGTGTGTAGCGAGTGTTCGAAGTTCGGAATGAATACCCCATCTGTTCCGGCGTCGTCTTGTTCCAAGGCCGATTGAGTTGTCGAGCTTCTTTGGCGAATTTGTCGATGTTCGGCGACTTGGCAAGAGGATCGCCATAGCAGTCCAGGGCGGATCTTAAATCATCGATCGCGATGAACAAAACGTTGGGTTGTGATGCGTGGTTTGTTGTCGCGTTGGCTCGCAAGGCAGAGGGGTTGAATCCGACTAGCAGGTAAGCGGCGAGCATCGCATGCAGAATACGGATCATGTGTCGTTGCTTCGTCATGCAATGAGCGGCCTGACAGGTCGACCGGAACTTCGATTGGAAATTGGGTAGGCGTTGGGCGTCGCGATCCATCCTCTATGTCTGGAACGCTACCAACGCATTCTGCTTTTGCCGCGTCGACTGGTAGATCACCGGCAGACGGCAGCCAGCAAGACATCAACTTGGTTTGTCGAGTCGTTGGTGTGGTTTGCATTCTAGGTGTACAAACGGTAGCGATTGTCGCTTCTGAATATGTCGCTTCTGAATATGTCGCTGACCAATGCTCAAACGGTTGCGTCCAGCAGCATCGTTCGCGTTAATCCACCAAGGGGCGGCTGGCACGAAACTGGCACGAAACCAGTTGCAGCGTGAGAAACAAGGGGCCGGCTCAAGGAGCGAGGCAATACTGGTTTCGGCGTGACCGAAACCAGTATTGCCAGCGGCAGTCGCCGTTCTGCTCATCCAAAGCGAAACCCGCCATTTCACCGCGAAGATTTTTATCCCTTGCAGAATACGGTAGATTGACGTAGATTTACGGTCTTTAGACGTAAGTCGTCTTTGCAGGGGGTTTTTGATGACGATTCAGCGATTGACAAACGCGGAAATTGCGTTGATGGAATTGCTATGGGAAACGAGTCCGCTGACGGCCAGGCAGATTTGTGACCAGCTTTATGAGGATTCGAAAAAATCGCAGCATGGGACGGTCCAACGGCTTTTGCAGAGTCTTGACGAGAAGGGGTTTGTCAACCGCGATCGTAGTTTGGGAGTGCAGCTTTTTACGCCCACTTTAAGTCGAGAGGCTTATGGTGCGCGGCAATTGGAAATGTTGGCTGACAAGCTGACGGGCGGTTCCATTGCACCTCTTCTGACGCACCTTTTGGAAGCTGACAAGCTTGACAATGCCGAGATCAAGCGTTTGCGCAAGGTATTGGCGGAGGCGCGGAAGCATGATTGATTTTCTCGTCGCAGCGACGCTCAGTAATCTGCTTGTCTCCACGATATTGGCGGTGCTTGCCAGGCTTGTCCAACAACGGTTTTCCGCACCCGGGCTCACGAGCCTGTTATGGGCTTTGGTGTTAATCAAGATGGTGACTCCTCCGGTCGTCGCGATCCCGGCGCTGGCCGTGCCAAGTTTTGTTAGCTCGAATGTGCCGACCGTCGTTAGCTTGCGTGCGGTCGAATCGCCGCTCCGTATTGATCGCATCGAGATGGACTCGAGTGGAACAACGTCGGGTGGCGAGGTCAATGGAATCGTGGTGAACTCCAGTGATGAGGCATCACTCACGGCAATGTCGGGAGCCGATTTGGTGGGCCTTGGGCTGATTGTTTGGGGGCTGGTCAGTTCGCTTCTGCTGCTTGTCTCGGCTGCAAGACTGCTTCGGTTTCATCGTTTGCTTTTCTTGACCGCCTCGGTCGATCGCGAGCTCACACGCGGACTGGCAGCAAGAGCTGCTCGTCAATTCGGAATACAGAAGCAACCAGATGTCGTCGTGACGTCTGCCAATATTGCTCCATTTGTTTGGTGGAGGGCGGGGCGTAGCGTGGTTGTCATCTCGCGCCACGTTATCGAGGAATTAGATCAGACGGACCTTCGTTTGATCATCACTCATGAGATGGCGCACATCAAACGGCACGATCATTGGTTCCGTTGGCTGGAGTGGATGGCACTTATTGTATTTTGGTGGAATCCGGTCATGTGGTGGGCTCGCCGCCAGCTGAGGATTTCGGAAGAAATGGCTTGTGACCAACTTGTGCTTCAAACGGTGAATGCCGGAGTGAGTCAATACGCGACCTCTCTGCTAAACGTGGCAGCGCTTGTGGCTTCGTCGGAGAACCGTCCGCCGGACGTGGCCAGTGCAATCAATAGCGGCGGAAGTTTTGAAAAAAGGTTGAAAGTCATTATGAATGGTAACTGTCAGGTTGCACCCGCGGCGTTGCGGACTGTTGTGCTTGGAATGGCGATGTGCGTGTTTCCGCTGGGGATTGTCTACGCGAAGGACTTCGACGCTTTTGAGCTTCGGTTGGAAGCAGCTGTCGACGCAGGGGAGATCTCACAAGGCCAAGCCAAGATATTGATGGATACGTTGCGGCGTTCTTCTTTAAGGACACGCGAGATGGACACGAATAGGCGAAGCTTCCGGCGAGCCCTGCGTGCAATTGAAGAGGCACATGAATCTGGCGAGATATCCGAAGAGGAAGTCGAGGAGCGAGTTCATGAATTACGACGCGAACGGTTCGCACAAGAACGCGACGAGGACGTACACGGCGAGTCCCGTGAACTGGCTCAACGACGCT
>JBMYRF010000015.1:0-2298 GCA_049602075.1 Rubripirellula sp. | reverse complement strand
CTGGCGAGATATCCGAAGAGGAAGTCGAGGAGCGAGTTCGTGAATTACGACGCGAGCGGTTCGAACAAGAACGCGACGAGGAGGAAGCGGAAGATGTGATTGAGGAAAAAAAACGACGTTATCAACGGACCGCCCGTCAGCTCAAGGAGTTTCGCGACGTCGGTGAAATCTCCGAAGAGGCAACAGAGGAGCGTCTGATTCACTTGCGGCGACTGTTCGAGCGGGAGTCCCGCGATGACGGTGAAACTCGCGAATCCTCAAAGAGGAAATGACGTAATGAGCAAGCGATGATCGAAATCATCCCAGCGTCACGGAAAGGCAGCGTCACAGTGAACAAAGCATGATGGAATCTGCAGTAAGTCCGAAATGGCTTTGTTGAAAAGGTGATCGCGGAAGCGTTTGTGTTGCCTGGTTACATCCGAATTCGAAAATCCGCTCGCCTGAATGCCAAAATAATGCTTCGGGAAGCTGGTTGGGATTTCGTGAGGGCGGGTCGATGTGCGGCACGGATGGGCTCGGATTTGCATTTGGTTGATCGGCGCACGACAATAAAGGTCCCGCCATCGTCCTGTTCGGCATGCCAGGCACCTGCCAGGCTGTCGTCCTGGATTCGTGAGAAACCAGTATGAGTGTTCATCGGACTCCCATTTCCCATCGTTGGAAGCATGCGTCGGCAAACCGCCGCGAGGCGTTGCAGGTCGGTTCAATCGGTTTGCTTGGTCTTGGGATGAACCATTTGACGGCCTTGCAGCAAGCCAACGCGGCAATGCCTGAATTACCGGGGAAGGCGAAGTCCTGCATCTTCATTTTTCTTTCCGGCGGTTTGGCTCAGCATGAGAGCTTCGACATGAAGCCGGACGCCCCTGAGGAGATTCGGGGTGAGTTCAAGCCGATCGCGACCAAGACACCGGGAATTGAAATCTGCGAGCATCTGCCGCGGCTTGCCGAGCGGAGTCATCTCTGGTCGATTTGTCGTTCGTTGACACACGGATCGAATGAGCATTCGGCCGGCCACCACATCATGCTGACGGGCCGCTCCGAATTACCAACGGGATTTCAGCCAAACAAACCGACTCGAACGGATTATCCGTCCATTGCATCATTAGCGAGTCGCACTCTGCAGTCTTCCAATAATTTACCGCCGGCGGTTGTCTTGCCGCAGCGATTGGTCCACAACAGCGGCCGAGTGATCCCTGGGCAACACGCTGGATTGATGGGGGTGCAACATGATCCATGGATGATCGAAGCCGCTTCCTTTCACAACCGATCCTATGGTGCCTTTCCCGAGTACAGTTTTGATCACCAGGAAAGGGATGGATCGCTGGAGCGAACCTTTCAAGCTCCGCAGCTCACATTGCCGCACGGATTGGGTATGCAAGAGGTGTCGGGTCGCCTGCAGTTGCTCGATACGCTCAAGCACCAGCGTCGGAAGTTGGCCGGATTTGCTGAAACCGAGCAGTTCGATCGCATGCGGCAAAGCGCGATTTCTTTATTGACAGATTCAAGTGTGCATCATGCACTGGACGTCACAAACGCGAACGACAAGACGCTTGATCGGTACGGTCGAAATTCGTTTGGTTGGTCGTTGTTGATGGCCCGACGATTGGTCGGTGCTGGCGTGAAGTTGGTGCAGGTCAATCTTGGGAATGACGAAACCTGGGATACGCACGGCAATGCGTTTCCGCACCTGAAGAACAAATTGTTTCCACCCACCGATCTTGCGGTTTCTGCTCTGCTGGACGATTTGCAAGCGAGTGGCGAGCTGGACGAGACATTGATTGTGATGGCAAGTGAGTTTGGGCGAACGCCGCAAATCTTGCTCCTGCCAAAACATTACAAATTGCCTGGTCGCGATCACTGGGGGGCGGTGCAAACCGTTTGGTTCGCGGGTGGAGGTGTGCGTGGCGGAACAGTGATCGGTGCATCCGATTCACAAGGTGGTTATCCACGCGACGAACCGGTAAAGCCAGAGAGTTTTGCGGCGACGATTTATCAGGCGTTGCGGATTCCCCGCACAGCGGTGTGGCATGATGCGCAGGATCGCCCGCATGCCATTTACCGTGGTCAGCCGATTCCCGGTCTGATTGGATGAGCATCCAAATTGATCGCTCAAGCGATCGTTGGTCATCTTTCGCTGGGTATCTTCGAAATAAATTCATTGTTTGAACTGAGTGTCATGCGGTATCGAGTTTTAGCATTTCTGTTGCTGTGGTTGGCGTGCTTGCGAATGGTCGCTGCACAGTCCATTACATCGATGCAACCGCGTTCGATTCGACCTGGTGAGACGACCGAGGTTAT
>JBMYRF010000014.1:128595-172281 GCA_049602075.1 Rubripirellula sp. | reverse complement strand
CTTCTGACGAGCAATCTTCTGACGAGCAATCTTCTGACGAGCAATCTTCTGACGAACAATCTTCTGACGAACAATCTTCGGACGAACAATCTTCGGACGAGCAATCCCCTGATACGACTCCTCGGGGTGAATTGAGTTCGGTTAATCCCGATGAATCGAGTGAGGCTTCACCAATGGGATCTGCGGTGAGTCCGCAGCAGGAGTTGGGAATGAGCCAAGAGGAGGCGAGGAAATTACTTCAGTCGATTCGCGACCGTGACTTGATTCGGCGTCTGCGTCGGCAAGCGCGTTTGCGATCGCAACGAGTTCCTGTGGAGCGTGACTGGTGATCGGAAGGCGAATTCTATTTTGGTTAGGTTTGGCAAGCTGTTGGTGGTTCACAACGAACGGTGCAGAATGTCGAGCAGCCGATGTTGATACCGACGTGTCGGTACGCGAAACGGTGGTTGGGCTGCCGGTTATTTTGCGAATTCAGATCTCAAATTCAGTCGCTCACGATCCGCCGGAGTTTCCGAGAGTCGACGGTTTGAAGATCGAGCAAGCGGGCCCGCCCTCTCGCAGTCGTCGTATTTCTATCCAAAACAACCGGCGGATAGAGAAATCCAACATCATCTACTCCTTTCGCATCACGCCGTTGCGTGAGGGAACCTTCATCATTCCGCCGGTTCGCGTTTCGGCCGATGGTATTTCTCGAGTCACTAGGGTTGTGCGAATTGTCGCAACCAAAGGCGAAACCAACGATCTGTTGTTTGTGGAGGTCGAGGGGGATGCTAACGAGATTTACGTGGGTGAATCGTTGCGATTGACCTTGAAGATTTGGATTCGACCGTACCGCGATCGTCAGCTCCAGCAACGATTGAGCGAAGGCGATAT
Source organism: Rubripirellula sp. (assembly GCA_049602075.1). Taxonomy (GTDB): domain Bacteria; phylum Planctomycetota; class Planctomycetia; order Pirellulales; family Pirellulaceae; genus Rubripirellula. Next base: position 171,408 of record JBMYRF010000014.1, on the reverse strand, counting down.
GTGGAATCAGATTGCCCAGCAATCGAATTGGGGCAGCTTTCAGTCAATCTTTGATGAGATGAATGCCAATCGGCAACGGCCCGGTGGACGCAGCGTTTTGCGTAAGGACTCAGCTGGTAACGAGTTGGAATATTACTTGTATGAAATCGATACCGTCATTTACCCAGATCGAGCCGAACGAATCGACGGGGGGGATGTGCGGGTTGTGCTTGAGTACCCGACGCGAATCGGACGGTCCCGAAGTCCCTTTTCTCTTTTGAATGAGAGTGACTTCTTTGGTGGTGGTAGTCCGTTTGGCGACAGTCCCTTCGATGATCCTTTTTTTGGGGGTGGAATGAGGGTGGTCGAAGCGAATCCGATTGTCGGTTTGGCGGTTGTCGATCCAATCGTTGTCAAGCCTGTGCCAGCGGAGAATCGGCCTGATGATTACCGCGGTGCGGTTGGACAGTATTCGATCATTACCCAAGCGAGTCCTACCGAGGTCCGAGCGGGTGAACCGATCACATTGAGGATTGCCATCGACGGTGCTGGCCCGCTTGATCTTGTTCGTGCACCGCCAATCGAGCAGCAGCAGGATTTGGTGCGGGACTTCAAAGTTCCGGATGAACCTTTGGCGGGATTTGTTGACCAGCAAAGAAAAGTGTTCAGTACCAGCATTCGCCCACTGCAGGCTGGCGTAACGGAGATCCCAGGAATTGTTTTTAGTTACTTTGATCCCGATAAAGAAGAATTTGTCACAACCAGCAGTGATCCGATTGCGATTCGAGTCGGCGAAGCAGACGTGTTGGAACTCGACGCGATCGCGGGCGCTGCTGCGACAGGGAAGCGTGGACGCGATCGTGCGGGGAAGACTGAATCTCAAGGGGACGAGGCTGCCGCGAGAGCTTCGATGCCACAGCCCTCGCTGGCGTCCGGCGATCTATTAACTTTTGTGCCTCGCGCTACCTTTGTTCAACCGGCAGCGTTTCTGTTACTGGGGACAGGACCACTGGCGGCGGTTCTGGTCTTTTTGGTTCGCTCTCGCCGTAAGTTACAACGATTCGTTCCAGCCCGTCGACGGCTTCGTTCTAAATTGACGGCGGCGATGACACCGGCCCAAATTGCAGGGGCCTTGGAGTTGTTTCTAGCGGAGCATTATCGGTTGGCCGCGAGCAGTGTTCGCCGAGATCAGACAATCGGCAGGCTTCGCGGCGCCGGGCAGGCTGACTTAGCGATTCGCGTCGAGCGATTCTACAGGTCGTGCGATTCAACGAAGCTCTCTGACGACATGGATGCACTCGATGCGTTTCGCCGCGAAGCATCTGAGATCGCGGATCATCTGATTTTGGTTCGTCGGAATGGTGCGGGTTTGGGGCCAGTAACCCGCGCCGCAGCAATCTTGTTGCTTGGGTTTCTCTCAGTGCCTGTTATGGCATTGCATGCCAGCGAGATTGAGCTTTCGCTTTCACAGCAACAGATCTTGTTGAACGAGGCGTTGCCGATCGATTCCTTGTTAGAAGGTGAATCGCTTGACCGGCAACTCGAGGTTTCTAAAGTTAAGCTGCAAACCCTGGTCGACAGCGGCATCCAGAACGATGAGCTCTACTTCAACTTGGGGAGCCTTTACCAGCGAACCGGTGATCTTGGACGAGCTGCGGCCTACTATCGACGCGCACTCCGTTTGAATCCAATCGAGCCACGGTATCAAACTTGGCTTGGGGAAGTGGAGACGGAACTTGGATTGTCGCGGACGAGTGTGGCCGACAGTGGTTGGGGAGACTGGCTGTCGAGTTGGCACGCGGTGATTCCCCTGCGTTGGTCGCTCACGACGTTCGTGATTGCTTGGTGCGCGTTTTGGTTGCTGGTTGTCCTGCGTTTACTTGGAATACGCTCTTTTTCAACGCCCGCGGCGATTTGTTGTTTCGTGGTGCTGGTGGAAGCCGGCATAGTTTTTGGTTCGCAATTTACGGAGTTTGTCCGCGATGACACCGCTGTGCTCGTTGTCGATCAGGTAACGCTTCGTGATGGAGATGGTGAAGCCTTCGGAACGGTGACCGAGCTCGCTGCTGCCGCTGGTCGCCCCGTTAAATGCATTGCTTCACGTGGGCGTTGGATCCAAATTCAGCTCGACAATGGTACGGTTGGTTGGGTGCCGGCTGACACGGCCGTGACCATCTAAGTTACGATTGGAAATTCATGGTCTCCAGTTCGATCGAGGAATTTTCAATGGTTCGTGTCTTGTTCGCCGGTTGTTGTTTAGGGGTCATCGTGTCCGCAGCGTTCGCGACTGAAACGAATCCTGCTGCCGAAACGCCGCTTGCTGAAGCGGGGCAGGGCATTTGCGTAAGTGCTGAACTGATTTACTCGCTAGATGATTGCCCCACGCCACAGTGTCACGCGTCGACGATCGCCGAAACGGAGTCAGGGATGGTGGCGGCTTGGTTTGCGGGGACCCATGAAAAGAATCCTGACGTGGGGATACGGGTTGCGAGACATGACGGTGACCGTTGGCTGCCATCTGCAGAGGTTGCCAATGGGATCCAGCCCGATGGTACAAGGTATCCCTGTTGGAATCCGGTCTTGTTTCAACCGAGTACCGGTCCACTTATGTTGTTTTACAAAGTTGGACCGAGTCCGTCGCAATGGTGGGGAATGCTGATGACGTCAGCCGATGACGGGGTAACTTGGTCGTCGGCCACAAAACTTGGAACCGATCAAAAACTGGGACAGAAAAATCCCCACTTGGCTGGTCCCGTCAAAAATAAGCCGATTGAATTACGCTCGGGTGAGATCTTATGCCCCAGCAGTACGGAGCATCGCGGTTGGCGGGTGCATTTTGAATTAACACGTGATTGCGGAAAGACTTGGGAAGTTGTCGGGCCAATCAATGATGCCAGTAAATACGATGCCATTCAGCCGAGCGTTTTGACTTATGGCAAGGGGCGGTTGCAGATCCTGTGCCGAACAAAACAACAAGTGGTTGCCAGTAGTTGGTCCGAAGATGGCGGTCAAACTTGGAGTGAGTTGGGCGAGACCGGACTTCCCAATCCGAATGCCGGCACGGACGCGGTTACCCTCCGCGATGGACGTCAATTATTGGTTTACAACCATACCAAACGGGGCGGTGACTTTCCGGCGGGACGCGAAATGCTGAACGTTGCAATGTCGCAGGACGGCAAGGCATGGGAACCGGTCCTGACGCTGGAAAAAAAAGATGGCAGCGAATTTTCTTACCCAGCCGTCATCCAGGCTGCCGACGGTAAAGTCCACATCACCTACACCTATCTACGACGTGGCGTGAAGCATGTCGTGCTTGATCTTGATTGAACAGGTTTTAAGTCCAGCTTGGCAGGATTCAATTCGGACAAGCCAGGTATCACTTTGAATGGTGAAGGCGTTCGGCTTGGTTGGTGACCTGTTAGAGTTCTGCAGCGAAATGGCAACGTCATTGTACGAAAAGCCGCCAGGGACATGGTGATTCACTAATGCAACGGATAGCGGTCCGTTTCACCAACGGAGTCACAATTCTGGGGCGTAACCGGTTCGTACCGTTTCCTTGCGACCGGTCGATCGAGATCACATTGGACGACGGCACAATCTCCGACGTGCGGAATCTGGGCTCCTGATGCACGAGCGGGTGTCGTGGGTTAGGGTTGATCACGTGATGCGGATCGGACCTTCGATAACTCGCTGGCTAAGTCGGAGATGTCCTCGCTGCCGGAGAGATTGTTTGTTTCCTTCGGGTCGACTTGGTGGTCGTAGAGCATTTTGCCGGTCAAGTCGCCAGCACCACCGCGAGTGCGGTATTCGCTGTAGCGATAGCGATCGGTTCGGATGGTGTCGCCGAGTCGATATCTTCCCACGGCGATCGGCTTGCCCGGTAGGGTGGGGTTTTTTAAGAGTGAGGTAAAGCTTGTTCCCTGAACGGTCTTGGGGACGTTGATTCCGGCCAAATCACAGAGCGATGGGTAGACATCAATGAATTCGATCAATGCTGGTGTCTTTGTGCCGCCTTGAACGCCCGGGGCCGCCACCATCAAAGGTGCGTGCATGGATGTTTCGAAACAGGAGTGCTTATTCCACATGCCATGTTCACCGAGCTGCCAACCGTGATCTCCCCACAGCACCACGATGGTGTTTTCGGACAAGCCATGCTTGTCAAGCGATTCAAGTAAGCGGCCCAATTGAGCGTCGATAAAACTGACGCAGGCATAGTAGCCATGAATCAGCTCTCTCGCTTGTTGGCGACTAACCGGGCCCCGCGGTGGAATGGTGGAATAGGCACGCAGTTCACCGGACGAATGGACGGCCCCTTGGGGAGCACCCGGGGGCGGTTCGCTATTTTTGGGGAGATCAATTTTGTCAAAATCGTATAGGTCCCAGTACTTTTTCGGAGCAGAAAATGGAAGGTGTGGCTTGAAAAAGCCAACTGCCAAAAAAAACAGCTCGTCGTTTTCAGCAAAACGATCTAGGTAACCGATCGCCCGCGTTGCCGTTTCGTAATCACGGTACTGATCGTCTGCCGCATCGACTGCTTCGTAGGGCAAGCCCCGCACTTTTTGACGGGCCGGGTATTTGCGGCGATGGGCGGCGATTGCCGCTTGCTGAACCCCAGGTTCGTGGTAGTCGCTGAGCTTGGACCGCCAGGGTGGTTCCGACCAACCGGAGGCGTTGTCATTCGCAAAGTGAAAAATTTTGCCGAGGCTGATCGTGGTATACCCGTTTTGTTTGAAGTGTGTGTTCAGAGTAGTCGCGGTGGGGACCTCTTGGTCGGCACGAGCGGTATAGGAAACAAAGCGGGTTGGGTTTGGCCGAACGCCTGTCATTAACGAGGCGCGGCTGGCTCCACACGTTGGAACCATGCAGTAGGCCCGTGAAAATGTCACACCTCGTTTTGCCAAATCATCAAAATTTGGTGTGTGCATGAAATCCTTGCCGTAGCAGGAAAGCTGCGGTCGTAGGTCATCGATCGCGATAAAGAGCACGTTGGGTTTCCGTTCGGCAGTCGCTGTGGAGCATGCGAGTAGTGTTCCGAAGCAAAAGGCCAACAGCAGCGTCAGCATCCGTTTGCCAGAGAATATCAATTTGCCAGATAACATCAGGGGCCACCGCTCCACCTCGCTAGGGTTCGTTGTCATTTGGATTGAGTCGCAAGGTGGTTGATGCATGGTTCTCGTTTCTTAAATTTCGCTGGGCTGGCACATGAAAGAAGTCAGCTGAAAAGGTCTCATGATCTGCTGGGATGAACCGCTTTCTATGGGCAGTTTTCTTCGTCGATTCGCCTGCATCGCAGTTTAGCTGAGCGGCGGGGCAGGGGATGCGTGGCAAAGGGCAGGGGATGCGTGGCAAAGAAAGCTGACGCTGATGTTGGCATTTTGCTCTCTTGTTAGTGGCAATCGATCGCGCCGGGCAGCGGCCGGGGCTAGAGAACGGGCGGGTGTCTGGCAGCGACTTGGGTAAGTCAGTTCGATCGGCTTCGATGCTCGCTCGCGCCGGTAGACTTCGTCGGTCAGATGTCGAGATTACAAGGATCGTGATTGGTCGATCACTGAGCCCAGCGGCCCCATTTCATTGATCAGGCCTGTCGCATGGCGGTCGCGTCGGATGAGATAGGTAAATTTTCAGGGATTTAGTTTTGAATACAGCGATCAGGTTGACGGGAGCCTCTCCAGCTTGTGCTTCGCCGTACCGCCGCGGCTCCGGTTCGTTGGCGGACCGGAGCGAAGCCAACGTGAAGTGAACGCCAGACCGCTTTTTCCGGCCGAAAACAATCCAAAAATCGGCTTACTTCACGCTAGTGCCCTGTCAGGAACCGTACAGGGGAGCCACTCTGCGGAGGGGGTTCTTGCTCGGTTTGATGTCGCTGAAGCGGCAGTTTTACGCCTTTCCGCTTGGTTCCTTGCCTGAGGGTAACTATCATGAGTGCACGACGGACGTCTGTTTATCCCTGGGGACGTGGAATTGGGTCGATCTGGCCGAGGTCTACGAGAGGGTAATCGGAACCGCCTCATCCGTTTATGGGTTCTGAACCTTGGGCAGTTTTGCTTGAGGGGTAAGAACAGTTTCAATCCGTGTTGGCCGAACAGCCTTATCTAGGCCAACGAGGCGAATTCACCTAAAGGAACATTTCCGTGAGCATGGCCCTGAACCTCTCCCGACGTCTGAGATTTTCGATCGCTGCCTTGGCGTTAGCTAGTTTGGCGATTGCCCCTGTTTGCCGAGCCGCTGATGACGGCGAGGCGAATGCAATTCAAGCTGACTTGTTCGACGCGATGGACGCGGGACAAGTCGATGTAAAGTTCATTCCGCAAAGTGCTGCAAAAGCCAATGTGCTGATCAAGAACTTGACCGACCAGCCTTTAGAGCTGCGGTTGCCTGAAGCCTTTGCCGGCGTACCAATTCTCGGTCAGGGAATGATGGGCGGCATGGGCGGCATGGGTGGCGGCGGCATGGGTGGCATGGGCGGCGGCGGCATGGGCGGTGGCGGCGGCCAAGGCATGGGCGGCGGCATGGGCGGCGGCGGCATGGGCGGCATGGGCGGCGGCGGCATGGGTGGCATGGGCGGCGGTGGCGGTTTCATGCGAGTTGCTCCCGAACGCGTCCGAAAAGTCGCGGTGACCACGGTATGCCTCGAGCACGGCAAACCCGACCCAAATCCAAAGATGGCCTACAAAATGATTCCCCTTAGCGAGTTCACCAGCAACGCAGAGGTGCGTGTGGTTTGCGAAGCTTTGGGCCATGGCCAGATCACGCAAAACACCGCGCAGGCGGCTGCTTGGCACCTCATGGACGACATGTCATGGCGTGAGTTAGCGGCTAAGAACCGTGTGGAAAGCAAATACACCGGCAATATTCGCTGGTTTTCCCCCATCGAATTGCAGACCGCAGTGGCTGTAGTTCGCGAAGCAGGCCGGATTGCTGAGCGACGCGAAGACGAAACCAGCGACAGTGACAGCGAGTACGACACAAGCTACGGAAGCTGATTCTCTGACCCGCCCGAATTTGAGTCTCGATGAACGTCCTCGGTATCGCCGGGGACGTTTTTTCTTTTGCCTGATTGGTTGCTTTTGTCCAGCCGTTGAAGCCCTTTTGATCCTCACAGTTTGATTTAATCACGTTCGGCCATTTGCGTGATTTCGAGTCGTCCGATCTAATTAAGGCTGCAGCGTTTGGTTTAGCCAGATCGACCCTGGGTTGATAGACGGTTGCCAAGTACTCTGAACCACGGTCGCTTCCACGTCGGATGCCGCTGGCATCCCGCCGGATTGCCATCTCTGGTCATCGTTCGACTCTCGATCGACTCGGTTCGATTTTCACGCCTTCGGTTCGTCCGCACACGGGTTCCCCTTTGAAACCAAGCACACTTCCGATCATTTCAGACACGGCGACACCTTCACGTGCCGCTGCCCCCGACCAGTCAGATGGGACCGCTCGTGGCCGCTATGCCGTCATCAGCCTCGGTTGTCCCAAGAATTTGGTCGATACCGAGCAGATGCTCGGCCGCTTGGACGAGGATGGTTATCGCATGGTCGACTCGGTCGACGGCGCTGACTTCGTCGTGGTCAATACTTGTGGATTCATCGATTCTGCCCGCGACGAATCGCTGGGTGCGATCGATGAGATGCTGGACCTGAAACGGCAGGGCAAAATCCGCGGAGTCGTTGTTACTGGGTGCTTGGCCGAGCGTCAGCAGGGAAAGCTTCTCGAATCGCGTCCCGAAATCGATGCGATGGTCGGTGTGTTCGGACGCAACGAGATTGTGGGGGTGGTCGATCGGTTGCAGGCTGGTGTTGAGGAGCAACAGCAGGTATTTCGGCCCGCAGCTATCCGTCCTCTCTCGGACGCGGTCCGCACTCCGGTAACTCCGAGGCACTTCGCCTATTTGAAAATCAGCGAAGGCTGTGATCGCCTGTGCACATTTTGTGCAATTCCCAAAATGCGGGGCAAGCATTACAGCAAGCCGATCGAACAGGTAATCGATGAGGCAAAGCGACTTGGTGACAGTGGTGTTCGCGAGGTCGTCGTGGTCGCTCAAGACACGACCTACTACGGCAAAGATTTATATGGCAAGCCTCGTCTGAATGACCTGTTGACCGAGTTGGATCGAATTGAGTCGCTCGATTGGATTCGTTTGATGTACTTCTATCCGATGTATATCGATGATGCTTTGATCGACACATTGGCCGGCGCCAAGCGTATCGTTCCATATATCGACATGCCTCTTCAGCACGCGAGTGATACCATGCTGAAGCGAATGGCCCGCAAGACGACACGTTCGAGTCAAGAAGCGATCTTGTCTCGGCTCCGTGAGCGAATTGATGGTTTGGCAATGAGAACCACGATGATCACCGGGTTTCCCGGTGAGACGGATGAAGATTTCGCAGAATTGGTTGATTTCGTCCAGCAACAGCGTTTCGAGCACCTCGGCGTGTTCACCTATTCGATCGAAGAAGATACGCCTGCCGCGAGACTTCCCAATCGCGTTTCTACGGAGGTCATGCAGCGCCGCAATGATCAACTGATGGCGGTTCAGCAGGAGATTGCATTCGAATGGACGTCAAGTCGGGTTGGAACGGTTGAGCGCGTCCTGCTCGATGCGCCGCTGCCTGACCAGCCGGGGGTTTGGATCGGACGGAGTCGCTGGGAGGCCCCTGACATTGACGGAATCATTTATGTCTCGGGTTTCGAATCGGATCCCGAAGTTGGCGCCATGGTTGATTGTGAAATCGTCGCCGCTGATGGCTATGACCTGGTGGCAGCTCCCCTGTAACCGGTCAAGACAGGGCCTCGTCTGAAACCTGTCGGCAATGTTTGCGATAGCTTGACCAGTTCCTGTAACGCAGCATCCGAAAAGCGGAGCATCCAGGCGTATCATGTTGGGAAGCATGGGCTCTCTAAGACAGGTTTCAACAAAACCAGCTTGAGAGGTTTGGTGATCTTTTCGGCGAAGCAGTCCACGGCAGCGGAGCGGATCGTCAGGTGGTTTGCTGGGAAACTAGCTGCTTGGTGAGCTGTTGAAGCTCTGTCGAGTCGAGTTGTTCGAGTGTTTGGTTCACAGACCAGACGACTCCCCTTCCTGCGTTTATCTCGGTAAACTTGCGGTTGCTCGGGTAATTCCGGCTGCTCGCTAGTTTTGGTGGGCTCTTGGCAAGGGATGGCATCACTGGGTGGCATCGTTGGTTATCCGTATTCCCGCTGGTTCTGTTGAGACCCATGAGCAACGCGAAGTCCATTTACAACGTCCCTAACGGTTTGACTCTGGCTCGGTTCGCCTTGGCAATCGCCGTGATGGCGTTGATTCCAATTCGCGAATACTGGTGGGGGTTGATCCTATTTGCCATCGCTGCGTCGACCGACTGGATGGACGGTTATTGGGCGAGAAAATATGGGCAAGTCACGAAGCTCGGACGGATATTCGACCCGTTCGTCGACAAAATCATCATCTGCGGAACGTTTATCGCATTGGTCGAAGCGGCAGATTCGGGAGTCGCTTCCTGGATGGCGACCATCGTGGTCGGTCGGGAATTGCTGGTCACAAGTCTGCGAGGGATGATCGAAGGTTCCGGTGGTGATTTCTCGGCACGACAATTGGGCAAATGGAAAATGGTGCTGCAATGTGCCGCTGTGATCGCCGTTTTGTTGTTCCTGATTTACCCCAACACCCAATGGTTGTCGTGGACCAGTTTGTCGCTGCTTTGGGCCGCGATTTTGTTGACCGTCTACTCCGGTTTCGAGTACACCGTGATTGCTGCCAAAGCAATGCAAGATGAACCGGCCCCAAGCGACGACGATTAATGATTCAGTTGCTGCTCCTGTTGGTCAACTTGTTGATGATCGTGGCCGTGATCGCGAGCGGCATCTGCTGGGTGAAAATGCTTCGTCGGCGACGAGGCATGCCACTCCGCGAGAAAGTCGAGTCATTGCTGCCCGCCCGTATGCAGGAACGTCCCTACCGCAGTAACGCCGATGGTTTAGCGATCTTCGTGACAGCTTCGATCATGTTGTGCACGATGGCCGTGAGTCAACAAATGATCTCCAATGAATTCGTTCAACGCGGATGGATTCAAACGGTGAAGTCAGATTCGGATTCGCTTGCCAAGGTGGAACCGCAGCAGGTTAGCGAACCGAAAAAGATCAGCGATTCGGCGACCAAATTAAAATCCGTTCCCACGGATTCCTCTGCAGCCGGTGTGACCGCCGCGGGCGGCAGCAGGCATCGTACCGAACGAAGTTTTATTGCGTCGATTTTGGCGAATACTGCGGCGGGCATGATTAGCATTTTGATTTCAGTTGGTTGGCTAGGGCTTTTTTTCCGTCAACCGTTGCGGGTAATCGGCCTTTGGCCACGACGCGAGGATCTGGTAATCGGTTTGAAAGCGGCATTGTTGATCATCCCGCCTGTGCTTCTAATCAATGCAGCCGCGTCGTTGTTGATCGCTTATGAGCATCAGGTGTTGACTTCTTTGGCAGCCTTTGCGAGCCCCCGTGTTTTCGTCACAACGATGCTCGGGACTGCATTGGTCACACCGGTGGTCGAAGAACTCATGTTGCGAGGCTTGTTGCAGGGAGGTCTTCAGCGACTTGGAGACCCACCACCAATCGCGCCATCGGAAGCAGCTGATGGGGAACAAGCGGATGGCTGGCGGCCGGTATCCTTCTGGCCGGTATTTGCCGCCAGCGGACTTTTTGCCTGCATGCATCTTGGCCAGGGGGCGGCTCCAATCGCGTTGTTTTTTCTTTCCCTGGGGATGGGATACCTCTATCGCCAAACCGGAAATTTGACCGGTCCGATTGTCGTGCACATGGTTTTGAACTCCATGACGCTGATGGTTGAACTACTGAAGATTCAAATACCGTAATCAGGACGCTTTCAGTTAACGTTTCACCCAGGTAACGTTTCATCCAGGGTTGGCCCTTCAATGGCAACCTTTGCGTTTTGAGCTGTAAATCGTTGGCGTTCGAATTGGGGCATGTTGATCCAATGAAAAGCTGGCTGAAGCGGGTAATCAAGGTAACTGAGCCCAACGCATTTCGATCAAAAGTTGGGTCGTGGTTCCACTCCGATTGTGCTGAAATTGATTAGGATGGTGTTGGCGAAGAGCTAACTCTTAGCCATCGTGTTCCTTGCCGTCGTTCCCCCCGCCAACCCAAGAAGGGTATCACGATGCTCAATTTGACATCGCGTGCGTCCTCTCACACCTGCAACGGCACCACTCGTCGCGATTTTTTGCAAGTTGGTGCGTTGGGAGCAATCGGGTTGGGACTACCACAGTATTTGGCAGCAGCCGAACAACATGGTGTCGATCCCGAGAAGGATAAGCGATCATGTATCATGATTTTTAATCTTGGTGCACCCAGTCAGTTGGATACCTTTGACATGAAGCCGGAGGCGCCGGCGGAAGTGCGGGGCCCATTCCAGGCGATTTCGACGAAAGGCGATTTTCAGCTCTCCGAAATCTTGCCGCGTCATGCTGAGATTGCAGACAAGTTTTCGATCGTTCGATCTTGTTATCACACCGCGGCTGCAGTTCACGATGCTGGTTGGCAGATGTTGCAAACCGGTCGTCAATTTACCGGCGGCGTGAATTACCCTCACGCTGGTGCAGTGTTGCAATACATGCGTGGTCGTCGCAGCGATTTACCTGCCCACGTCGTTTTGCCTGAAACAATGGGGCGTGGCGGAGGTAACTTGCCGAATGGACAGGCCGGTGGTTTCCTGGGGAAGACCTATGACCCGTTCGCGTTGATGGCGGACCCGAGCAAGGAAAATTTCAAGGTTCCCGATCTATTACCTCCATCGACCCTGGGCGATGTACGGATTGACCGTCGCAGGCGAATGCGGAGTTCGATCGAGGGCCGCTTAAAGGAATTGGAAGCGTCAGAGTCAGCTCAGATGTTGGACAAGAATTTCGAATCTGCCTACCGGATGATGAGCAGTAATCAAGCTCGGGAGGCCTTTGATCTAAGCAAAGAATCTGAAGCCGTTAGAGAACGATACGGGAAAAACCGTTTCGGGCAATGCTGTTTGTTAGCGCGGCGATTAATCGAGGCCGGGGTTCGGTTTGTGACCATCAATACGTTCTTGACCGTATTCAACGAGATCACGTGGGACATTCATGGCAGTAAGCCCTTTACCACCATCGAAGGGATGAAAAACATTGTCGCGCCGATGTATGACCAAGCCTATGCGGCGTTGATCGGCGACTTGGATGAGCGTGGTTTGTTGGACGACACGATGGTTTGTGGGTTGGCTGAGTTTGGTCGCACCCCCAAGGTGAATCCGGCCGGCGGTCGCGATCATTGGCCACAATGTTTTTCTTGCACGTTCGCAGGTGGTGGCGTCGCGGGTGGTCAAGCCATCGGCGCGAGCGATCCGATTGGCGCTGTTCCAGCCGACCGGCCCGTAAATCCAGGTGAAATCGTCGCCTCCATTTTCAAAAGCCTCGGGCTCGATCTGCATGCCGAGCTGCCCGGACCAGGCGGCCGTCCATTCCCACTGGTCGATTTTGGAGTTCGCGAAATCAAGGAATTATTCGCCTGATTGGTTGGGCAACAAGTTGTGTCTCCCCCCGACGAAACCTTCCTAAAAAACTGTTGTTCTGATGCTTCAACGACTCCTTTCCCTATTTTTTTTCTTGCTTGGTTCTGCAAGTTGCGCAGTGGCTGGAGATTCTTTCCGGTTATTGCCAGGTGAAATCACGCTCCATGGAACGAACGGATTGCAGCGTTTGACTGCCGTGAATCTGCGCGGCGACGTGGTTTCCGCCGCGGTGCCAATTAGCGACCTGCGATTCGAATCAGGTGACCCAAGTGTGGTGGTGATCGAAGCAGGCGTCGCCCGGGCTGTCGGCAACGGTTCGACGGCAATCACGGTGATTGCTGCCGACGGACGTCAAGCAACGAGCGAGGTGACGGTGCGATCGGTCGGTGGCGAACGTGGTTGGAGTTTTCGAAATGACGTCCAAAGCGTACTCTCAAAAATTGGCTGCAATTCTGGAGCCTGCCATGGAGCACTAGCAGGGAAAGGAGGGTTTCGTCTCTCGTTGCGTGGTTACAACCCGGAGCAAGACTACCTGGCAATCACTCGGGAGGCACGGGGGCGACGAATTGAACTTGCGGACGCGGGACGGAGTTTGATTCTTGCAAAGCCAACTGGAGCTCTACCGCATAAAGGGGGATTGGTCTTGAAAACCGATCAGCGACACTATCGTGTTCTCTCCGAGTGGATCGCCAATGGCGCAGTGGCGCCGGCCGATGACGATGCGCGACTGGATCGTATTAGCGTGACGCCTTCGTCTGCGTTGCTTTCCCCTGGGGATCACTCTCAGGTACTCGTCAATGCCCACTACGCTGACGGCCGTACTGTTGACGTCACACATTGGTCCAAGTTTTCGACCACTGATGAAGCGATCGCTACCGTTGAAGAGAGTGGATTGGCAACGGTGCGGGGGAGTGGAGAGGGCGCAATCTTGGTTTGGTTTGGCAGCAAGGTGGCGCTGGCTCGATTTACGGTTCCCTATCCTTATCAAGTCGCTGAGTCAGTTTATGCCAACGCACCACGACGCAATTTTATCGATGACGTCAATTTGACGCAGCTGAAGACATTGCAACTTCAGCCGTCACCAAGGTGTGATGATGACGCATTCTTGCGGCGTGCCACTCTCGATACGCTGGGGCGTTTACCAAATGCGGAAGATCGTACGGGCTACCTTGCCAAGCCAGCCTCCGAACGACGTGATTGGTTGATTGAACACCTGCTAGCCAGCGAAGATTACGTCGATTACTGGACCTATCGCTGGTGCGATATGTTGCTGATCAATGGTACACGGCTACGTCCGGTGGCGGTCAAAACATACTACCAATGGGTACGGGATGCGGTGGCGCAGAATGTTCCCTGGGATCAATTTGTCCAGCAAATTCTTACCGCGACCGGTGGTAGTGATGCGAATGGTGCCACCAACTTTTACGCGCTCCATCAGTCGCCCGAGGAGATGACCGAAAATGCTTGCCAGGCATTCCTCGGTTTGTCAATCGGCTGCGCCAAATGCCACAATCACCCGTTAGAGAAGTGGTCCAATGATCAATATTATGCGATGGCAAATCTTTTTTCACGGGTGCGGGCGAAAGGCTGGGGAGGTGACGGGCGGAATGGTGACGGCATCCGTACTTTGTATGTTTCCTCGAGTGGTGAATTGATACAGCCAAGTTTGGGTAAGCCACAACCTCCGGCACCACTTGATGCTGAACCGATGGCGTTTGATGACACACGTGATCGCCGAGAAGTTTTGGCGAAGTGGATGACCGACCCTGAGAACCCGTACTTTGCCAGAGCGATCACAAACCGCATCTGGGCCAATTTTTTTGGCCGCGGTCTCGTTGAACAGGTGGATGATTTGCGGCTTAGTAACCCCGCGTCCTGTGAACCACTGTTGGCAGCAGGGGCGCAATGGGTCATCGACTCAAAGTTCGATCTTAAACAGCTAATGCGGGCGATTCTCCGCAGCGAAACGTATCAAAGGAGTAGTTTGCCACTGGCTGAGAATCGCGATGACTTGCGGTATCTGAGTAGGTATTACCCGCGGAGATTGATGGCAGAGGTATTACTCGATTCGATTGATCAGGTGTTGGGAACGGCGACGGTATTCGACAAAATTGCATTCCCGGGGGCAGATACGCAGAATACGGATTTCTATGCGAAGGGTACCCGTGCAATCGAGTTATACGATTCAGCGGTGAAATCATATTTCTTGAAAACATTTGGACGGAACCCCCGCGAGATCACGTGCGAATGTGAACGCAGTGACGAGCCAAGCATGGTTCAAGTTTTGCACCTGTCAAACGGTGAAACCCTGAACCCTAAGTTGGCGGATGATTCCAATCGGATTGCCCAGTTGATGTCGCAGCAGGCGGGGGATACCGAGATCATTACGCAACTTTTTCAGGTGGCTCTTTCGCGAAAACCAACGGATGCCGAGATCAAGAATCTCTTGGCCATCGTGGCGGAATACGGAGATGATCGGGCGACTGCGTTACAAGATGTTGCCTGGAGTATCTTGACCAGCACCGAATTTACGTTCAACCATTGATGGCAATTGAACCTGGATGCCTCGTTCTTTCTTTGAGTGACCCGATTATGCGAACTTTTGCTTCCTTCGTTGGATGCTTCCTTTTTGTCGTTGCTGTTAAAACGGCTGCCCCTGTGTCAGCGGCGGACTCGGTCGACTACGAGAAAGATGTGCGACCAGTTTTTGATCGATACTGCATTGGCTGTCACACGACCGAGGAAGAGCAGGGCGGGTTGGTGATGGAAACATACAAGGCCCTGATGGTCGGTGGTGAATCCGGATTGGCGGTCACTGCCGGGGAGCCTAACAGCAGTCGGCTGTTGCAAATGGTTCGAGGGAAAATGCAGCCAGTGATGCCACCAGAGGGTGAGGAACGGCCGACCGAGGACGATATCAGTATCATCGAAGAATGGATTGAGCAGGGCGCACTAGGACCAGGGGGTGAGGTCAATCTGAAGCGTAAATTGCATACGCCATCGATTCCCACTGCCGATAATGTAAAAGATCCCATCACCGCACTCGCCTATTCGCCAGACGGGAAGCGATTTGCCACCGGTCGTTACGGCGAAGTCATCGTCCGTGATCTGGACGGCAACCTTATCAGTAAAATTTCGGCTGAGTTACACAAAGTCACATCGGTCGAGTTCAATCAGGATGGGTCGCGGATTCTAGTCGCTTCTGGTGTACCAGGTGCTTATGGTTTCGGCGCCATCTATTCGGTGGACACGGGCGAGCAGCAGCTCGAGTTGTTGGGGCACCGTGATATTGTCTACGCGGCGACTTTTTCGCCGGATGAATCGATGGTTGCCACTGCTGGCTATGATCGCAGCATCCTCTTATGGGATGTTAAATCGGGAGAGGAACGAAAGGTTTTGAAGGGGCACAACGGGGCAATTTTTGACCTCGTGTTTTCGCCCAACGGCGAAATACTAGCGAGTGCATGTGCGGATGAAACCGTCAAAATCTGGAATGTGCAATCTGGTAAGCGTCTCACTACCTTGAGCCAACCGGAAGGCGAAGTCCTCGATGTCGAGATTACTCCAGATGGTAAGTTCATTCTGGCTGGAAGTAGTGATAGCCGGTTGCGGGTCTGGCGGCTCCACAGCACCGATCAGCCACGGATCAATCCCATCGTCGCAACACGGTTTGTTGATGAATCTCCCTTGGTGGGAATGACACTCACGGCCGATGGATCAGCGTTGGCTGTGCTGTCGATTGGCGGGAATGTTAAATTGATTCGAACCTCAGACTGGATGCTGGCTGCAACGTTACCGGCACTCAGCGAAACGGGAAGCGACCTGACGATCACACCCGACGGGAAATCATTGGCAATTTCCTTGATGAATGGAGACATTGCAACGCGAGAGATTCCGGAGATCAAAGGGGCGGATCGCAGCAGGAAGGAGTTTGATCCGGTTTACCTCGACCTTGGGCCACTCACGCCCGTGACCGAAAACGATCTCCGTGAAGGATCGGATTCTGACGGGCCGATCGGTGTCTCTCGAGGCGTTGAAATAAGTGGTGCAATTTTGCAGCCTGGTGAAGCCGACCAGTATCGGTTTGAGGCTCGTCGTGGCGAGGTTTGGGCAATCGATGGAGATGCGAGTGACAAGAGTTCGCTCGATCCGATCGTTGCGATTTACGATGAGCAGCAGGAGCCTGTCTTGCAAACACGTTTACAAGCGGTGCGGGATTCGTATTTCACCTTTCGAGGAAAGGACAGTCAGCAAATTGGTGATTTCCGTGTCTTTAATTGGCAAGAAATGAGATTAGACGATTACTTCTACGCCAATGGCGAAGTGACGAGACTGTTTATGTACCCGAGAGGCCCTGACTCTGGTTACAACGTTTATCCCAATGAAGGAAAACGCTGGACCTACTTCGGGACTTCGCATACCACCCACGCACTTGGAGAGCCTGCGTATGTCGTGCGTCCGTTGCCGATTGGTTCCACTCCACTGGCCAACGGTTTGCCTGTCTTTGATCTCTATTACGAAAACGATGATGATCCGATGCGGATCGCAGGAACCAATAGTCGGTTACTTTTTGTCACGCCAGCAGATGGCCTCTATACGGTGTCGATCCGCGATACGCGTGGGGATGGTGGTGACGCGTTTGGGTACAAACTCGCTGTGCGTCCGGCAAATCCGTCATTCAAGCCAACAATCGGTAAACCGAATGGCAGTTTGCGGCGTGGCGGCGGTCGAGAGTTTACGGTGCGGGTTGATCGAATGGATGGATTCGATGGGCCTGTGACCTTTGACGTGGTCGATCTCCCAAATCAAATCAAATGCAACTTGCCGATCACGATTGAACCGGGCCAGCGTTACGCACATGGGACACTTTGGGTCGCCGAGGATGCCGAGGGTTGGGAGGGGACCGTTTCGCCGAAGGTGGTTGTTCGCGGCGAAGTGCTGGGCAAGTGGGTCGAGCGCGATCTTGGCTCGATTGGGGACTTGTCTCTCGATAAGCGGCCTAGTGCGATCCCCTCAATTCAACCAATTGGTCGAACGCTGCCCGAGAATGAAAATTGGACACTTACCGTTCGGCGTGGCGAAACCGTTTCGGCACGTGTGGTCATCCGACGCAATGATGGATTTACAAATCAAGTCAGTTTTGGAAATGAGAATGCAGGACGCAACACAGCACACGGCGTTTACGTTGACAACATCGGGCTGAACGGGTTGCTGGTTCGTCAGAATGAGGATGAGCGAGAATTCTTCTTGACGGCGGATCCGATTGCGATGCCAGGGAAGCGAAGTTTCTTTTTGACCGGTGCCGTCGATGGCAGCGTTACGACTCACCCAATCACCGTTGAGGTTCTGCCCTGAGTGACGCTGTCAGCTTTTTGTTGGCGGCGAAGGGTGCCAAAGTTGTCGCTTCAAGGAGTGACTCGCCAGACTGTGGCAACCACTCTTCAGGAGTCGAGGCAGGCTGGACACAGTATTCCGCGACATCGCTCCGTGGGGTGAGCGTGTATGCTTGGTGCAAACAGATGTTAGACGTAGCGTCTTTTTCAAGTCTCGTTGGGACCGTTGATGCCAGTCGTCATCCATCATGCAACGACTACTCTTCGTCGTTAATGCGGGGGCATCGGTTGCGGGACCGCGACCGGCTTTCATCAAGCCGCGGCAAGGCAGGTCCCACCGCGGCGATGAAGTGAAGAAGGTTGGCTCTCTAAGCCTCGGTTACCACGTTCACGCGACGGCCTTCACGATCGAACATGACGTTCCCGTCGATCAGCGCGAAAAGGGTGTAATCGTTGCCTTGCCCAACGCCTTTGCCAGCGTGGAACTTCGTACCAACTTGGCGAACCAGGATGTTCCCGGCGCGGACGCTTTCCCCACCAAATTTCTTCACGCCCCTTCTTTGAGCGTTTGAATCGCGCCCGTTGCGGCTCGATCCTTGACCTTTCTTATGTGCCATCTTCTCTATACCAAAATACGGATTTTCCTCTGTCAGTGCGGGATTTTAGCCACTGCTGCGAAATTACTCAAGGGACACCCTGCCCTAGCCCAAGTTCGATCTTCGGAGTTGATGCCAAAACCGTGTTGCCCCGAGCGGAGCGATTTTTCCTAGCGTTTTACTCGGTTTTTGGGCCGGAAGTTGTCAGAACCATGAATTGATTGTCCGGGCTGATCTCAATATGCGACCAAGGCATGGACGTATTCGCCTCTGGGACAACATTTGGCGGATCGTTCGATTCCAGAGCAAGTTGATAGATCAAATTGTGTAGATGGGGGCGGGAATACATGCTGAAGAAGATTTGGCGACCATCGGGTGACCAGGCGAGATCGCTTGCCATGTCTTGCTTGGTTGCGAAGCGGCGGCGTAGATGTGGCGGCTCGCCGAGGTGGACGATTGCGATTTCATGACGACTGTCGAGCTTGCCCTTGAAGACGATCCGACGGCTATCAGGGGACCATGACATATTCCAGAAAATGTAATGGTAGGGGTGGGTTCCTTTCGCCAAGAGTGTCCGCTTCTGTCCCGTTTGGACATCGTAGATTCGGATACTGTTGTCATTTGTGTAGGCGATGGATTTTCCATCGGGAGACCAAGTCGCAGCCCAGCCATCATCAATTCGTGTATTCGCTGTACCGTCCATGTTCATGATCCAGACACTGCTGCCTCCCTCGTATCTGGAGCAGGCGAACTGCGATCCATCGGCCGACCAGCTAGGCATTAAGCCATCGCAGACGTCCCGCACGTCTTCACCGTTAGAACGCATCACCAGAATTTGAGAGCGATTAGTTCCTTCGGCTGGTGTGCCCTCGAAAAGGATCCACTGGCCATCCGCCGACACATCTGGCGATCCGACAAATGGAAAATCATTGTGCCGATAAAGCTCACGTGAGTCTTCGCCATTCATGGAGACGCGGTAAAGCGAATGCACCTTGTGTTTTCGAAATGCAAATTCGTCAACTGATAGTGACTGATCACCGTTGGCGTCCAGCCGATGAAAATAATATCGCCGCTGCAGTCCAAACAGATTCCTCGTGTCGAACTTAAATTCGTTAAACGAAAGCCTTTGATCTCGATTCTCGTCCTTTGGTACGTTTTCCCAGGAACAGTTGAAGGTTCCCAGCATAGAAATGCAAAACTCGTCGATTGACAGGCTGCCATCGCCATCTTTGTCAAAGGCAACGAGGTTAGACGGAATCAAGTACTGGCGCTCCTTGGGAATCGAGTTTCTTAGTTCCTGGTGACTGAGTCGTTGGTTTTGGTCAGTGTCCGCAGCATCGAACATTGCGTTGGGATTACGAAGGTAGGGACCGTCTGGTTTTGAAAACTCGGCTAGCGTAATCCGCTCGTCGGCATTGCTGTCCAGGTCATCAAAATCCTCGTTGGCGGTCGAGCTGTTCCAGCCGTTGTCAATGAATTCACTCCGCGAGATTTCATTGTCTTGGTTGGCATCGGTGCGGATAAATTCGGCGAAATCGATAACCTGGCCATCGTCTCTCCTCAGTCGATCGCCCGTGATCCAACGCATGCCGAGTTGGATTTCGAGGAATCGGATTGCTTCGTCTCGAGTGACTTGTCGATCACGATCAGGATCGGCGTGTAGAATCAGGACGCGATCGAGTCGCCGTTGTCCGTCGGTGGAGATGGAGGCGGCATAATTGATGGTAAACGTCGTGCTATCGACGGTTTCTTCGCCACGAAATTGCCAATTGTCGTAAGACTCGTCTAACGCTTCGACAGCACGTCCAAGGATTTCGTCAAAGGGATCGTCCGCCCACACAGGCAGAAATGAAACCAGGGCAAACAAGAGGAGTGTTGAGATCGGCTGGCCGCTGCAAACTGTCATTTCACCTCCGAGCGGCTGATCGGCCGGTCTTGGATTGGATCCCGCTTTGCATTGATTCTTCGACCAGTCGCCGGACGATCTGTCGGGCATCGACTCCTTCGCTTTGGGCGGCAAAGGTTGTAATCATTCGGTGCGTCAGAACCGGCTCGGCAACCGCTTGGATATCTTCCATTCGCACCATGTATTGGCCATTCAAGGCAGCGCGTGTTTTTCCGCCGATGATTAAATACTGAACAGCACGCGGGCCGGCTCCCCATGAAACAAGTGGCCGCAACCAATCGGGCGCTGCATCTTCTTGAGGTCGTGTTTTCCGAACCAAGCGAACAGCAAATTGGTAGATGTGTTCTGGCACCGGTACTCGACGGACCAAATGTTGGAATGCCGATATTTCCTCAGCATGCAAAATTGGCTCGAGTGTTGGGAGATCATCGCCCGTTGTCGTTCTTGCAATCTGGATTTCCTCCGCCTCGCTAGGGTAAGTCAATTCGATCAAGAACATAAAGCGGTCGAGCTGGGCCTCGGGCAGCGGATAGGTCCCCTCCTGCTCGACCGGGTTCTGCGTCGCTAGGACTAAAAAAGGTTCGTCCAATTGATAGGGCTTGCCCAGGACGGTAACGCGACGCTCCTGCATCGCCTCCAGCATTGCGGCCTGGGTCTTAGGTGGGGCGCGATTGATTTCGTCGGCCAAAACGATGTTCGCGAAGACGGGTCCGTGAACAAACTGGAATTCTCGACGACCCTCGGCTGTGTCCTGCAAAATATCTGTACCAGTGATGTCCATCGGCATCAGGTCAGGAGTGAACTGAATTCGGCTGTACTGCAGCGCCATCGTCTCGGCGAGTTTGCTGACCAGGAGTGTCTTGGCCAAGCCAGGAACACCCATTAACAATCCATGCCCCCTCGCAAACAGCACGGTCGTTAACTGCTCAACCACGTCAGTTTGACCAACTATCACTTTCGCCAACTCAGTCTTCAGCCGCTCATGGTAATGCTGTAACTGCTCGATTTGACGCACGTCATCACTGCTCAATTCCGGTGAGGTGGGATTCTCCGATTGGTTCATCAAGTAACTGGGGGTGGGCGACAAATGAATCGATGGGTAGGCACCGACGTGAAGGTGTGTCCAGATTATCTGTCACCTTTTCCAAATACAAGCGTCACTCGGTCGGACCGCTGTTTTGCAAGCTTTCTGGCCTGCTGCCACCGTGATTCGTTTTGGCAGGCATTCGCCCCAAAGTAGCTGATGGCAATCGAGGAAGCGGGTAGCGTGAAAGGAAGCTTTGGGGTAGCTGATAAGACAGGGGTAGGGCGTTGGGGCTATATTTCGAAGGCCAAAGATGCTCGATTGATCGGGTGACGTCCATTCGCGAGTCGCCGCTACAATTGTAGGATGCGCGTTGTAAGCCAATTCGAGAACGATTTATTGCGAATCCTGCGGGGAGTGGTGAGTCGTGCTCCAATGGATCAATTTCGTTCCCAACTGGTTCGCAAGCAGCTCCGTCCAAAATGCCTTGGGCGTGACGCGGTTGAATTGATAGAGCAGTCACTCGCAACCGGCCTTGTCATGAGAATGACGCGTTCGGGGGCTTGGCAAAGCGGTCGTCATTTGAGAGCCGGCAAGTTAGTTCAGGGGAATTTGTGGCAACGAACGCCGCCGCATGAACTCGGGCTTTCCTTTTCAGCAGCCTCACTTGATTTATTGGTCGATTTGACGGAAACCCAAAATCGCGATTCGATGCCTGGCCGGGTCACGAATTCGAAACAGGCCGCGATTGATTGCACGCTTGGGGATCGCGTCTTGCAATATTGCATCGCTCATGCAACGGCCGAATTGCCTTTGTTGTTGGATTGGTACCGGCAAGAGCCGTTGATCAGTAACGAACTAATCGCTTTAACCATGCCGGACCGGTACGCCGTTGCAGAGGCTTTTGCGGTGCTTGATTTTGAAGCCTGGATGACTGGCACAAAAGCCATCATGCTGGAAGCACTGCAACCTGAGTTTGGCGAGTCGATGCTGCGGTTGGGGCACCTGAAATCACAGCTTGCCGATCCGGGGCAGGTGGAACAACTCGGAATCCATGAGGATCGGGTGTTCAATGCTTATATGACCGCCGCGCGAAATCAGCGACGTCCTGACCTATGCCAGTTCATTTTGGTAGCGGGAGAAAAATTGTTATCGAACACGACTTCCGTACGTCAATGGTTTCCCTGTCTGGACGTAAGTAAGCTGAATGTTTCGCAACGTGCGGCCACGTATCGAGCGGGCGCTTCACTACTTCGGGCAATCTGTCAAATTGGCGATTGGCATCGAGATATTCGATCCATTGGATACTTTGACGAGGGGTATGTGGAATCGCAGTGGTTAAAATCTTGTTGGGAGCATTTCGGTGGGAACCAATTAAGCCAGCACGCCGAGCGAGTGCTGAATGAATTGAACTTGCAGGCATGAAATTCAGCATGGCGACACGATTCAGAAAACCCCGTTTCCGGCATTGAAAGAGAATCAAGGATCTTATGAGTCGTGCTTATCGAGTTACCGTCAAGGAATCTGCACGCCGAGTAATTCGTGCTGAGGATTGCGTGCGCACGCAATTGGAAGTGCTTGACCTATTGCCCTGCGAGCAGATGGGAGAGTTGTTGGCCATCGAACTGACGCAACTTGGGTTCATCCGTGAAGGCGGACAGATGATTCGTGATGAGGGTAAGGTGCGCACCGTGATTGAATTGGCGAGCGGGATGGTCGACCTGTCAGCGGTCGAGGATCAAGATTTAGAACTGGAACGCAAAAAGTCGGGCATGACTCGCGATGACCGTGGGCAAACCAGAAAGCAGCTTGAAGAGAGTTTAAAGCAACAGCTTGCTGACGAAATCGATGAGGGGGTTGAGCGAAGTCAAGGTGAGTTGCAGCAACAAATAACTGACAAACTGGAATCCAATTTGAGGGACCTGCGGAGCGAACTCGATCAAGCATGCAATCGAGCGACTGCCGCCGCCCTGAAAATCAAAGCAGCCCAAATGGGCCAGATTAAAGAGATGACGGAGGATCCATCGTCAGGATCTCTGACAATTGTCGTGGAATTGTAAGCAGTGAAAAATAGAACATGTCCCTGAAGATTCCCGAAAGCGAATTGCCGGTTGCCTTGAGTCCGGCGCAGGCGGTGGAAATCGCTTATTCTGAGGCAATCGCGCAAGTGGCGACCGAGTTGACTCACAGCTTGCCCGTTTTGATTGAATGCGACAAAGACCTATCGCCATACCTTTACGCTGATTTGCGCGATCGACTGAAGCAATTGAATCTTCGATGTCTTTATCTAGACGGCAGGCCAGCGTCTGGCGAGGATGTGGAACTTGTTTCCAACGGTCTCGTCAGCAACTTGCTCGCTCAATTACGTGACGCCGTGCGGGGCGCGGTTGAAAAGCGTGTGGTTGTTCTGCCCCATCTAGACTTGCTGACGACAAGTCAGGGTGGGCTAACGTCTGAAGCCAGGGAAGTGATCTCGCTGCTGTATGAAAATCCCGAGCTGGTTTGGCTTGGTTTCAAGGATCCGTCCTTTCCCCTGCCGACCGTGATTGAGCGATTGTTTCCACACCGGCACTGTTTGCTTGGGATTCCTCGCAAGCGACTGTCGCAATTGGTGACACAAGCTGAATCTCGCAAGTTCGGGAAGTCTTTCAACCCGTGGGCCTTGTACAGCTATGTTTCGGGGATGAATGCCGTTCGACTGCGGAAGCTGTTGTCAACCTTGGAGGGCGAAGATTACCCGCAAGAGGCGTCCCATGTTTATGCGCAAATTCGTCAAGCCACTTCTGGCGGGAAACTTGAAATTCCGCATGTGGATTTGCAGGTTGATATCGGCGGTTATGGCGATGTGAAGCGAAAGCTAAAGTCCGAGATTTTAGATGTGCTGGCTGTCAAAGATGTGCAGACGGATTCCGAAGAGATTCGGCGGATGGAGGAGTTAATACCCCGCGGAATGATTTTTTGGGGGCCACCGGGAACTGGCAAGACGATGTTTGCCAAAGCGATTGCGACAGCCATTGGGGCGGCTGTGACCGTGATTTCTGGTCCGGAATTGAAAAGCCGGTGGGTTGGCGAGAGTGAAGAACGTTTACGGCAAATCTTTCTGCAGGCGCGTCAATCAGCACCTTCAGTCATCATCTTCGATGAGTTGGATTCCTTTGCATCGGCGCGAGGCACCTACACAAGTAGCGGTGTCGAGCATTCGATGGTCAATCAGCTTTTGACCGAAATGGATGGTTTCAATAGCGATGAATTGGTCTTCGTTGTCGGCACAACCAATTTAGTTGAAATCCTTGATCCCGCCTTACTCCGCCCGGGGAGGTTTGAATTTCATCTTCATATCCCCCACCCTGATGCGGAGGACCGACGGCAGATTCTAAACATCTTTGACCAACAGATGCGTTTGTGCATGACCGATGAGGCATTCGAGTTTGCTGTGCGACGCACAGGGGAGTTTGTCGAAGGGGCTGCAGTCGGCACGCGATACTCGGGTGACCATCTCAATGCATTGTGTCGTGCTGTTGCTCGCCGCCGTTTACGTGAAAATCTAGATGGTCCAACCTCCGTTGCTGATCTGGATCGGGCATTCATGAAATGGGTGGATCGGCCCAAGATGACGTTAGCCGAGCAACGCGTGGTGGCGACTCATGAGGCGGGGCATGCGGTTTGTTCACTGTGTTGTCCTCATTCACCTCCAATCGATCGGATTTCGATACGAGGAGATATGGCCGGGGCGTTGGGGTTTGTGCGACATCAGCAGCACGCTCATCAATACGTGATGACCCAAGCCCGCTTGCTGGATGACATTTGTGTTTTGATGGGTGGGCGAGAAGCTGAATTATTGTTGTTGCAAGATCTTTCAATCGGGTCGGCCGGGGATCTTGTGCGGGCAACTGAGATCGCCCGCGCATTAGTCGAGGAGTTCGGTTGCGGAGGCCAGCAGGTTGGAATCGGATATTTTCCGACCCAAGCGGAGCCGGGAAGAATGCAGCAACGACTTTCTGAAACGCAGCTGGAATCCATCGATCGGCAAGTCAACAATATCTTGGAGCAGCAGCGAGAACGAGCGGTCGAGATACTGACGAGCCACTTGCCAATGGTGGAAACTCTCAGAGACTTATTGATCGAACATCAAGTTGTCGACGCCAAGGCTCTCGCGGAGTTAACAGAATGATCAGGTTGCGAAGTTGCTTTCGTTTGATTTTGAACGCGGTTTTATTGTTCACCCTAGTGACGATTGGCTGCGGGCGGTCAAATCCGGTCAGCGAAGTCTCTACCGCCGATAGTGGAATTCCCGTCATCGATTTGGATTACGATCCGGGTAGCGACTGGAATGGGTGGCGTGGCCCGCGAGGGGATGGCACTGCGATAGAGCAAACGCTGCCAACCGAGTGGGACGATTCAACCAACCTTCGGTGGCGAGTGGATGTGCCCGGGCGAGGGCACGGTTCGCCGATTGTGATTGGTTCCGCCGTCTACCTCGCATCGGCGAACGATAAAACTCAACAGCAATGGGTACTCGCTTACGATCGCGAGACAGGTGATGAGTTGTGGCGGAGACTAATTCACGAGGGGAACTTTCCGTCAGCGAGCGAAGTCCACAAGAAAGCAACCAATGCGAATGGGACCATCGCGAGTGATGGCCAGCGACTCTACATCGGCATGTTGAACGGTGGTTCAATCATGGCGACCGCGCTCAACCTCGAGGGAGAAATCCTGTGGCAAAACGAAGCTGGGAAGTTTGTGTCCAGGTTTGGCTATGCACCGTCGCCGCTCACTTACAAATCGCTGGTGATTTTTCCCGCTGACAATGGTGGAGGTGGTTATATCACAGCATTCGATGGCGAGAGTGGATCGGTGGTCTGGCGGATCGCCCGAAGTGACGCGAGTAGCTACTCCAGTGCCGTGGTTGCATCGGTCGGTGGTCGAGATCAGTTATTGATTGCGGGTGGCAAGACGCTGTCAAGCTACGATCCGGCGACCGGAGAGACCAATTGGCAAACTCGTGGTCTGGCCACATCGACCTGTGGCACCGTCGTCACGTCTGGTGACTTTATTTTGGCCAGCGGGGGTTATCCCCAAGCCGAAACGATGTGTGTTGATGGGGATGGCAAAAAGATTTGGTCGGATTCGACCAAGATCTATGAACCTTCGCCGATTGTATCGGGCGATTACCTGGTGGGCGTAAAAGATGATGGGGTAGCATTTTGTTGGTCGGTCGGTTCGGGGAAAGTGCAATGGAAGAAACGTTTGGGTGGCAATTTCAGCGCCTCGCCGGTGATCGTGAATGGCCTGATTTATGTTTCGAATTTGAGCGGGGATACGTTCGTCTTTCGGGCAGGCGAAGCGTTTGAGTTGGTGGCGAAAAATCGACTTGGGAATGACTGCTATGCCAGTCCCGCAGTCTCCGATGGCGACTTGTTTTTGAGAGTTGGTGTGGCCGGGGAATCTGGACGCAAAGAGCAGTTGGTTTGCATCGGCAGTGATTCTTAAGCTGGCAAGCAGTTTGTGTGCGGCTAGCGATGAAAAGCTTCCCTGTTTCAACTGGGACCCTGGTGGCGAGAGCGAAGTTCGATCCCGTGTTGCCCGTACGATCGTGTCGAGGATGCCGTCATACAATGGAATCGACATTGATCCTGAAGGTGCCGGGCCGCTCGCTGCCGGTAACGTGTTTGGGATCATCGACGACACCGATGCCGGCAATGCTGGAGCGACCGGCGTGCGGTTTAGTCGCGATGTTTAGTGTTTAGGTTTTCGACGCGAATCTGTACCGCTTTGGTTTGATGGGGGCTCGTCGGGCATCCTACGCGAATTTCTGCCCCCCCAAGACGCTGCTCCCCCCAAGACGCTGCTCCCCAAAAAATTGCCTGGCGTCCAAGCTTGGTTTTGGGAAACACGGTTGCTACGGTTACGGTGGCGCTGCTGGACCGCTCGTACGAGCATGCAATGGTCGGATCCGCGTGATGGCAAGCCGCGGTTTCCGCTGGATGCAAATTAGCGACGATCTTGAGCTTGCGTACAACATCGATGGTACGGTCGGCTATCAAGCGACGGACATTTATGATCGAGTTGACATCGAGAACAACCTTTCCGGATACCAGGTCGGTGGCCAACTGAATTACTGCTTGAGCAGTCGTTTGAGCATGAATCTCGGCGGAAAGTTTGGCCTTTACGCAAACCTTGTTCAGAAGCAGCACCACATTAGATCAGAAACCGACTTGGCATACGTTAGCGGATCACCAACTGACGTGATCAGCACGACTGATTCGGATACTGGACTCGCATCGATCGGTGAGTTTGACATGGGCCTAGGTTACCGACTCGATTGTGCTTGGACGGTTCGCGGCGGATACCGATTGATCGGTAACACTGGAGGTGCCACCGCTTGGGATTCCTTGCCAAACACCTACGCCTCGGTGGCTGAGAGTGGAACGGTACATGCAGACGATCGTTACTTGTTGCACGGCGGATACTTCGGCCTCGAGTACAACTGGTAAATCGCTAGCTGGGATTTAGCGTTATCGTGATCATCGCAACCTGTCTGTGAAAACAGGCGGATTTTTTCGTGCAGCGCGATCAGTTTTTTACCGGCCTTGCGAAGGGCTGCACCAGAGGGTCGCCGACAATCAAATATTGATAGGGACTAGCAATCGACAAATAAAACGCCTCGATCCCACTGACACCACTGGCGTAATATCCATACAGCATGGGTGAGGGGAATTTGTTGGGGATCGAGTAGGGTTCAGCTACTGCACCACCACTTAACGCAGCACCCGCATGCAATAAATCGGTGATTTTCGATTGGGAGCTCGTTCCAAATGCGGCGCTTAAACTAGTCAAGTTTTCACTGATTGCTCCTGGCATGAATTTCCATGGTGTGTTTTTTAGATTCATGCTCGCCGTTCCCAGCATCAGGCCGATACAGTTGCCCTCTGACTTGGGCATGGCAGAATGAACCAAGTCTGCATCCTGTCCGAGGTAACCAAGCCACTCTAATGAATCGCCAATGGCAGGGAATCTCGCTTTGGTGCGGATGTCCTTCGTATTGGTGAACCAAAATTCTCCTCGCGGGTAAGTGAAATCTGACTTGGCTGCACGCTCCAGTACCTCGACAGCTTGATCAACCGTGCTCCCGCGTTCATGCACGACAGCTAGCATGCATGACATCATGTAGCGGATTCCTCGGTCAAATTTGTTGAAAGGATATCCGTTGTTTGACCACCCAACCTGCGACGAAAAGCCGATTGGTTCTTGGACTGCTTTCGGATGATTGCCTAGTTGT
Source organism: Rubripirellula sp. (assembly GCA_049602075.1). GTDB lineage: Bacteria > Planctomycetota > Planctomycetia > Pirellulales > Pirellulaceae > Rubripirellula. The sequence goes on along the minus strand of JBMYRF010000014.1, from coordinate 142,750 downwards.
TGGATGAGCGGTTTTAGATTTTCCCGATTTACCAAGTCTTCCAGTTTCGGGTTTTCACGCAGATAAACTGCCGATCGCCAGCCAGCGGAGATCGCTTGTTTGATCAATAGAGTCGCTGCCTCGTCATCTTCGCCCAATGCCCGATTTTCGGCGGCGAAGATAGCTAGAACTGGTAGTGTTGGGAATTGCTGAAACAACTTCTCAAACATTTCCGCGGCGGTGGTAAATTGCTCTGATCGTGAAGCTGCAATTGCTCCATCAAATGCCGATTTCTCTGTAGGGTTTGTGAAAGGGTTGGCGAAGTGTCGTTCAAATCGACCACGGGCATAGCGGTTGGATCCAAATCCAAGGTAATTTGGGCTATCGGCGAGCAAGAAATGGTAAAGGTAGGTCAGCCCCGTTAGCGAGGCGGTCGGCCTCTGGTATTTCTTGATGTCCTTGTCTTCGATTTGGTCATGATGCCGCGACACGTTCACTGAAGTGGGAAAGCCAGCTGAATAGGCAATCACTTTTGTTTTCGGCGTCAGCTTCCGGCGATCCAATTCTCGAAGGACCGGCATCAGGATTTTGGATTTAAACTCTTCTAAGCTGATTTTTAATCCTTGAGGCACGCCGCGCAGTTCAATCAGATTTTCCCTGGGGACTCCGCGCGCCGCGATGTACGCATCCGCGATTTTCTGGGAGTCATCCGAGTCGGCGTTAACCACTACAACTACGTTGACGGCTGTCACCTTTGCGGTTGCTGTTTGGCAAACCAACAAAGTCGCGACAAGCGTCAAGTAGTATCGAATCATCGCCGGCGTCGCCTTCGACCAGAGGGAGCAAATTTAACCTGCAGTTCGCGCACCGCGTCGATCAATTGGTGCACTTCATCGATCGTATTATAAAGATAGAAGCTTGCTCTGGTGGTAGAACTCAATCCAAGAGCTTTGTGGAGCGGCATGGTGCAATGATGGCCCGCTCGGACGGCGATTCCAGTGGTATCTAACTGTTGAGCGACATCGTGCGAGTGCACTCTGTCGATCACGAAACTCACAATGCCACCTTTTTTTTCCGGTCCCGGGCCGATCACGCGAACTCCATCGATTTCTCGTAGTCCGCGATCGGCGACGCGGCAGAGATTTCGCTCGTGAGCGGCGATCCGTTCCAAGCCAATTTCACTGACATACGAAATTGCAGCCTCCAATCCGATGGCATCGGCAATTGGCGGGGTCCCAGCCTCAAACTTCTCAGGTAGCCCGGCAGGTTCAAATCCTGATGTGGTTACGCGATGAATCATCGCCCCACCGCCCAGAAATGGTGGCATCGCTTCCAGCAGCTGCTCTTTGCCATAGAGAACACCGATTCCACTGGGCCCGCAGATTTTGTGGCCGCTAAAAACGACGAAGTCAGCGTTCCAGACTCGAACATCAACCTCCTCGTGTGGGGCTGCTTGAGCCGCGTCGACCAAAACCGTGGCATTGTGTTGATGCGCTAGAGATACCCACCGCGAGACTGGAAATTCGGTTCCCAGTACGTTACTCGTCGCCACGAAGGAAAACAGCTTAGGCTGACAACGCTCCAGTGCCTCGGCGACCTGTTCATCAGCGATCGTGTAATCTTTGCCAAGCGGGATGAATTCGACCTTGCAGCCAGTTCGCTCGGCCAGTTGGTGCCAGGGTACGATGTTGGCATGATGCTCTGCGATCGTCACCAGAATCGTATCGCCCACACCAATGTTCGCGTCTCCCCAACTTCGCGCCACTGTGTTGATCGCCGCTGTCGTGCCGGCGCAAAAAATGATCTCTTTCGGCGAATCGGCATGAAGGAAATCGGCGACGGTTTTACGTGCACGCTCGTACCGCTGTGTTGATTCCTCACTTAATGTGTGAATGCCGCGATGTACGTTGGCGTAATATTGCTGGTAGCACTGGCTGATCGCGTCGATTACGACTCGAGGACGCTGAGTACTGGCTGCATTGTCCAAGAAAATCAGCGGTTCGCCGCTGGAAACCGTTCTGCTGAGAATCGGAAAATCATCCCGATATTTGGCCAGTTCTCCACTCAGATCGATTGGTCGCTGATCGGTACCGCAATCAGTGATTTGCTTACCGCTACCTGTCACGATTCTTCCTTCAAGCTGGGCCCACCGAAGCTTAGGCCGTCCTGCTCCTCCTCGCCGCCGTTCACTGGTGAATGAACCGCACCCTGCAAAACACGCCAACTCAGTAGACAGCATTTCTGGCGGTTTGGGGTTAGCTTAGGCCCAAACAGGTTCAGCATGTCATCGGCTGAAAATTCTCGCAACTCTTCTATCGTTTTGCCCTCGATTGCTTCCATTAACATCGATGCCGACGCCTGGCTGATCACGCATCCCTCACCGTCAAACCAAGCCTGCTCTATTTTTCCATCAGGCGTCATTTGCAAGTCGATATGGATAACGTCCCCGCAAAGCGGGTTGTTCGCCTCGTGAGCATGCGTTGCCTCCTCGAGTGGCCCCCTGTGGAAGGGGTCCTCGTAGTGGTCCAGCACGTGTTCTTCGTAAATGTCTTTTTCGTTTTGCATGGCGGCAAGCAGTGGAGTGGCCAGTTCAACTATTTAAGTCTACGCACGTTGTCAAAAATGAACGAGCCCCCGGCATAGGCTGAAATCTTGCACGATTCCGGCTGGGGATTCAGGTTTCACGCCGATTGCGGTCGCCTCGAATCTCGGTTTTCCCATCCCCAAGGCTAAGATTTTCACGCCATGAGTCGAAAACTGGAGCAAAACAGCTTGTTTGGGCGAATGTGGGGCATTCAGTCGCATGCCACTGTCCCCAACTCCCACTGTCCCCAGCTCCCACTGTCCCCAACTCGCGGCCGCGAGTTGGGAGTTGCTAGCAAAATGGCTGCGGGGATGGATCCGCAGGACGGTTTTGGCGTCGTTGGGCTGAATGAGCTTGTGCCGGCTCGGTTGAAACTGTTACCGCCAAAGCATCGACCAATTGCTCATCTGTGAAAGATTGTGATGCCCTACGGATTGTACCTTTCTGCTTCCGGAGCTCATGCTCAGAGTCATCGGATGCAGGTTTTGAGTAACAACTTGGCCAACGTGGATACACCCGGCTTTAAGCCGAGCGACACCGTTCTTCAATCTCGTTTTGCTGAGATGATCGAAGCGGGTCAGGTAATCTCCGGTCTCGGTGGAGCAGACGACCTCGGAGGCGGGGTTACGATCAACAAGGCGGAAACGGAATTCGCCTTGGGGCCGATGAAATCGACAGGTGGCAAAACTGACTTCGCGATTCAAGATCCGACATCTTTTTTCGTGTTGCAGCGAGGTGAAGAACAATTTTTGACGCGGGCGGGAAACTTCACCATCGATTCGACCGGTAGCCTGAAGTCGGCCAATGGTGCTGAGGTGCTTGGTAGTGACGGACAACCGATCCAGTTGCAACCCGGGAAAGATTTCCAGGTTGCGCCTGATGGTCGGATCAGCCAGGGCGGAAATTCGTATGAACTGATGTTGGCCAAACCAAAAAGCCTGGGGGATGTTTCACACCTGGGAGGGAATGAATTCAAGCCACTCGCTGAGTTTGACCTTGTTCCTGAAGGCGAACGCGGAGTAATAGCGGGAATGTTGGAGCAATCCGGTGTCAGGCCAACCGCTGCGATGATGGAGTTGATTGAGACATCGCGCGTTTACGAGGCCAACGTACGGATGATTCAAAATCAGGATTCGGTGATGGGTACGCTGATCAGTCGAGCGTTGTCGTAAGCTGTCGGCGTCCTGACGCAGTCTCCTAAAACAAAATTGATTCACCAACGCATCGCCTGCGAGGGACCGTCATGAGTGTTCAAACGTTGTACACCGCCGCCACTGGGATGGAGGCGATGCAAACGAAATTGGATGTAATCGCCAACAACCTGGCCAATATCAATACGACAGGTTTCAAGAAAGATCGCGCCAATTTCGAAGACTTGCTGTATCGCGCGGAGGTTTACCCGGGCGTTCAAGACGCCAGCCAAACACCAACAGCGGTTGGAACCCAGGTCGGGTTGGGTGTTCGTGTTACCAGCACGCAAGCGGATCAGAGACAAGGGACACTGAACCAAACTGGTCGTGATTTAGATATCGCAATTCAGGGCCAGGGGTTCCTGCGGGTCCTTGATCCCGCCAGCCAAGACGTGATGTACACACGAGCGGGAAATTTGGACATCAATACGAATGGGCAGTTGGTCATTGGTTCGGGCCAAACCGGGCGTTTGCTCGATCCACCGATTACGGTCCCTGAAGACGCAATGGATCTGGTCATCAATCCAAGTGGGGAAGTGCTGGTGCGGGTTCCTGGGCAAACAGAATTAGCTCTCCAGGGTCAGATTCAGCTCGCGCAGTTTATCAATCCCGATGGCCTTTTGAAGGTTGGCGAAAATATGCTTCTGGCGACCGATGCATCGGGACCCGAACAACAGGGGAACCCCAACGAGGAGGGACTCGGTCAGATTCGACAAGGCAACTTGGAGGCTTCGAATGTCGAGCCAGTCCAGGAATTGATCGATCTGATTACAACGCAGCGTGCCTTTGAGTTGAACAGTCAGGCTGTTCAGGCGGGCGACCAAATTATGCAGAATATCTCTAACCTTCGACGGTTTTAAATCCCCCTGAGCTTATTCGTCGCTCAGGTGTGGATCCTCCATGCAGGCGACCTGGAAAGGAAACATGTCGCAACAAACAGTCCTACTACGCTTGGTGTTTGCCGTTGGCTGTTTGTTGGCATGCGTCCCAGGTTACGGGCAATACGCATCGCTACAGGGGATCGAAGTGGCGTCGGTCGATACCAGCACGCGTTGGGGATTACGCTCGCTAGGTTCCGTGTCGATAGCCTCTCCAATCGTTCGATTGGGGGACGTTGCAGCGCCGCTTGATCCGAACATGGCAGGCTGGCAGCGACTCAGCCGGATTACGATTGGATTGGTTCCTCTCGACGGGCATCCGATGAAGATTGATCGACGCCGGCTGGCCGAAGTGATTCGTGGTGTCGAGGCAACGCCTAATGTGATTGACTGGGTTGGACCCGAGGAAATTGTGGTGGAGTTCAGCCCGAATTCAAAAGACCGCAGTGATCCGATCGCGACGACGGGATATCAAAGTGTTCAAGATCAGATCGTTGTCGGAACGCGTGTTCGGCGGCAGCAGGAAGGTGCAGTAAAGTCAGCTGCGCGTTTGTCAGCATCGGAAAAGAAGAAGGTGATGCAGTGGATCCGACGGGGCTTGACGAGCTTTCGGCCGGATGTGCTTGCTGACTACGCGATCGATGTTGACGTCAGCCAGCCCGGCTTAGCAAACCTAAAGTCGTTAGCGGCAGTGACGAAGTTGGAGATTTTGGAAACCGTTCGCGAGGGCGAGGTCGATTGCAGGCTTTCCGCTCGCGGTGTTTCCGGGGTTGTTGTTGCGGAATTTCGATTACTGCTGCAGTTGCATCCACAGGTGGTTGTACCCCGGAGCAGTTTGGCTCGTGGGGAGCAAATCGACGCCACGGATGTGGAATGGCAATCAATTTCTTCCGACCTCATGAAACCGGAATACATCACTGACATGGCAGAGGTGATTGGAATGGAAGCGAGATCGGCGTTGGCGGCGAACCGCCCCATCCGTCGAGATCGATTGGGGGCACCGATTCTGATTCGACGTGGTGAATTGATTGAGGTTCAAGTGGTCGGTGGTGGTATCACCGTTAGCACCAAAGGAAAAGCGAACGGGGACGGCTCTGCTTCGGAATTGATCGAAATCGAAATCTTCCAGCCACGCAAGCAATTGCTCGGGCGGGTTGTCCAGGCGGGATTGGTGGAAATCATCACCCGACCTCCAGGCGTACGGCGTTAACTCATGGCAGGTAATATGCGACGGCTCCTTTTGGTTTTTTCTGCGGTCTTGATGCCCAATTGTGCTGCCAACCTAGCGGCGCAGAATAGCTCTCTCTTGCATACACCGCAGGTGAGAAATTCTGTTCCAGGGCAGTTGGGGCTGACGCAGCCATTGTCACCACCGGTTCAAGGAGTGATGCCTGGCCAGGGCGTCACCGCTCGCGGGTTCCCGGCGACAACGGTCAGTCAGCGCGTCGATGGCCAGCTGGTTCAATATGGACCTCCGAATGAAGGCGGGGAAGCTCCATTCAATCAACCACTGGCGATGCGGGCCCAGCCACCCGTGCAAGGGCAGGGGCCGCTGCTTGGGGTTGATGCAAACGGACGGCCCCGCGTCACGATTGCTGAGGCGAGTTGGACCTACCAACCACCTCCGCCGATGCGTGTCTTTCGTCAAAACGATTTGATCACCGTTCGCGTCGACGAGATCACACGAGTCATGGCGGAGGGATCATCGGAGAATCGCAAGCGAACACTCTACGAAGCGATCCTGACCGACTGGATCAACCTTGCCGGCTTCAGGCTTCGCCCAGACCCCCAGCTGGAAGGCGATCCAACTGTCGCTGCGGAGTCGAATTCAAATTTTCGAGCAGAAGCTACGGTTGAATCTCGTGAGTCGTTGACCTTCAACATCGCAGCATCCGTCGTCGACATTCGGCCAAATGGGATGTTGGTCATTGAGGGGACGAAATCGATTCGAGTGAATGACAATCTTTGGGAAACTTCGATTTCCGGATTGTGTCGTGCTCAGGATGTTGGTCCCGATAACGTGGTTTTGAGCAAGGACATGATCGGGGTCGAGATTAAGAAACAAGACCGTGGTCATTTGCGGGATAGTTACAAACGCGGCTGGTTTCAGCGCGCGTTTGACCGCGTGCAACCTTTTTGAGAAATGTACATGAATCGGTTTTTTGCAACGAAACGCAGACTCTGTTTCCCTGTGATGGTGACCACTTTGGTCGCCAGCCTGGTGGTCTGCTTCGGCCAGTCAGTCAATGCCGCTGGGCTGAAGCTCGGTGACATGTGTCGCCTGAAAGGGCAGGAAACCAACACGCTCCAAGGGCTTGGGTTGGTTGTAGGGCTTCGTGGAACCGGTGACTCTGGGGCTGGACCCACGTCGCGTTCGCTCGCACGGATGATGCAGATGATGGGCGGGGCAATGGCGGTCGATCGACTCGGTCAACTTGACCTAACAGATGTGGCGGATGCAAAGAATGTCGCGTTGGTTTTTGTCACGACGACCATTCCTGCGGTCGGAGCGCAGCCTGGCGATATGTTGGACGTTTCGGTCAACGCCATCAATGCGAAGAGCCTCGAAGGCGGTACGTTGATGCTGACGCCTTTGTTGGGGCCGCGTGGAAATGATCCGACAGTTTACGCCATGGCGCAGGGGCCGTTGTCGGTTTCACTTGATGGTCCTGTGACAACTGCCACGGTACAGGGTGGTGGGAAGATGGAAACAGCCGTCGAAGCGGAGTTTCAACAGAGCGGGAAGATCACACTGGTCCTCGATCGAGATTTTGCCAGCTTCGATACCGCTCAGCGGGTAGAGGAGGCGATTAACAATTTGCAGAGCCTGACGCTCGGTTCACCCATGTCGGAAATCTCAGGTCAGGGAAACGCACGTGCCATTGATCAGTTGCACATCGAAGTCTCGATTCCACCGTTGTATCGCGCGAACCCAATCAAATTCATCTCGATGCTGCTCCCGATTCCGATCCAAGTGGAAAACCGATCGAACCGCGTGGTGATCAATGAGCGAGAAGGGGTTGTTGTCATCGGCAAAGATGTTGAGGTTGCGCCGGTTCTAATCACTCACCGCAATCTGAGAATCGAAGCGGGCGGTAATCGAGGATTGGTTCAGGTCAACGATGGAACGAATCCACAAGTAAATGCAAAGCTAAAAAGTCTCGCTGACGCACTCAACGCATTGGATGTGCCGACGGAGGATCTCATTGCGATCATCAAAACGCTAAAGCGAAAAGGTGATCTCTATGGCGAGGTTGTTTTTCAATAGTTACTGATCGCTCTCATGAAGACGGTTTGAAATGGATATCCGATCGATTGCCTCGATGACTCCCCTGTCAACGCCTGATTTTGCCGCAGCAAAACCGGGCGGTTCGCTCAACAAGCCAGGGAATCCGGAGGCGGCGACCTTCGGTACAATCGGTGACGACGCAATGGGCGAAAGCGTTGCCAAGCAGACTAACGCCAAGAGTATTGGAGCCAGTCATGAATTGGAGGAGGCTTTTACGGATTTCGTTGGCCAAACTCTGTTCGGCAGCATGCTGGCCTCGATGCGAAAGACCGTCGGCAAACCGGCCTACATGCACGGTGGACGTACCGAAGAAGTGTTTCAAAAACAGTTAGACGAGATCATGGTGGAGGAACTGACGGAAGCTTCCGCCAAAGACATTGCTCAACCCATGTTTGAGTTGTTCCAGATGCAACGGAGTGCGTAGTGAGCCATTCATGGAATAGCGAGGTGCAGGGCTATGTCGAGAAACTCGGGTCAACCGCTGGCCAGCTTGATCACTTGTTGAAGCAATGTCGCGTTGACACAGAAAGCGTAGAAACGACCGATCTTCAATCTGTGGTGCAGCAAATTTCCGAGCACCTCGCTGTGCTGGAAGATTTGGTTGCGCGGCGGGAGGAGTTATTGGAATCATCCGATGCACCGCAGCGTGGTCACACGTTGACCGAAAAATTGCAGTCGATGGAGGAAGATCATGGTCCGCTATTGGAGCGTTTTGATCAGGTGTCCCGCTTGGTAGCGGATGTGAACCATCGCGCCGTCTCTCTTTTTGTCTGTCAGTTCCACCTTGCTGAATTTGGAAATCAGCTGATCCGGATTGTGGCAGGGGAGGAGGCGACAGGAACCTATAGCGTTGATGGCAGCGCAGCTGACCCAGGACCAGGTGGTGGCCTTTTGGATGACGTCGCCTAGCAGATTCCTTGGAGCTTGGCCGATGGTTTTCGCCGTGTGCCCGATCAGAAGGTGTGGGCATACTTAGTGCTAGCGGGGCCGCACCTTGTTAGCTCACCAAAATAATCGACGCAGCGATGACCAACGTTAATTCAGCCAGGCGTCGTAGCCAGACCGATGGCGATTGGCGTACCCGGATCCAATCCCGCGGGACCGAAAAGGCAAATTCGATTTCACGATCGGGGTCAACGGGGATGGATGGTTGATCGTTGCTGATTGACTTGGGGATATGAACGGTCGGTGAGAGGAATGACCAGAGAGCGAAAATGGCCGCTACGATTAGGCCGCCTATAACTCCTGTCGCATAGGAGCTGATTGGCCGATGGGCAGGGATGACACCGCCGAGTTCGATGGGAGAGGGCGTCTCGAGGATTTGCAATCGTTCAAATCCAGTTGTCCATTGCTCAATTTTTGCCTCTGCTTCACCGCGGACCTTCAGCCAGGTTTCGTGTTGCGATTGGAGCGATGAGAGTTTGCTATCGTCAGCTTCCTTCGCGTCGAATGAGACTTGTTGGATGACGGCCGGTTTGGCTTGTTCGGCATAAAAGCCGGCAACTTCCGCTTGCCATTTGGCGACGGCGAGAGCGGCTGAACCGGCTCGCTCAATGGTTCTTCGCGACTGCTCACGCTCCAGACGGACGAGCATCGGAGCATTGATAGGTAAGGAATATGTACGCATTTGCCCCCCTGAATCGCGGAGCCGAACTTCACGCCGAGGTGCTGACAACGGTAAAAACGAAACGACGACCACGGCCGCGGTGATCGTAATCAGCAGGAAATCGTGCGTTGCCAACTGTCTGCTTTTGGCAATCATGGAAACTCTCGATCGAACGGGTTACACATGCGGTGAAAAGGAGGCTGTCGTCAGTTCCGTTATCGGATACTCTGTCCCGTCACCACCAGTCCATTCACCTGACCCTCGCTTCATTCAGTCTGTTCGAACGATGTTTCACGTCAAAATTTGCGGAGTTAGGCAGGCAGGCGAAATTGAGTTCGCTGCTGGGTTTGGCGCGGATGCGGTTGGCCTGAATTTTTTCCCGCCGAGCATTCGCTATCTTGACCCGGATGTGAGGGCAACGCAGGCCTTGTCCGATCTCGCAAAGCGTTTGGGACTGTTTCGGGTGGGGGTTGTCGTGAATCGGTCGGCAGATTCGATTGCCAGGTTATGTGATTTTGTTGGGCTCGATGCGATACAACTGCATGGCGACGAATCAATCGATGATTTACGGCAGATTCGTGGCGTCGTGTCCCTGCCTATCATTCGTGCGATCAAACTGCCCCGGCACGCAATTCAAGTGCCAGATCTGCACACTCGGGTGGCGCCGTGGAGTGAGGCCGATTGTCATCTTCTGCTCGATGCCGACGCTGGCAAGGAACATGGTGGAAGCGGAAAGACGCTGGACTGGGATTCCGTCGCCGCTTGGTCGCAACGCTATCCAAGTGCAAGTTGGACGCTGGCTGGTGGACTGAGTCCCGACAATGTTGCCCGGGCGGTCGAGACGACGGGGGCTACGAGCGTGGATACCGCCAGTGGCGTCGAACGACCAAGGGGAACAAAGAACGCGGCATTGACCGAGCGATTTTGCCGAGCGACAGGCCTCATCTAGTGGCGAATCACACGCCTGGATTATCAGATTCGGGGCGAAAGCAACTGGTTGCCCGGCGAGCCCTGCTCTTTTGGAAGTTCCAGCCTGGGTTCGTCGATCCGTTGGGTCGGTGAGGAAATCTTCGTCGACCGAACGAGTTGCCTAGTCAATCGCTTGATCATGGGATATAATCGATCTGTCCGCCGCGTTAGGTTCGCGGAGGGACTATCTGATCCTCCGTGTGTTTGCGGGGGATTGCGGATCAGCGGGAGTCCCCGTGCTAGGTCCTCAGGCTCGGCTACCGGGCTGAAGGTACATTCGCATTTCCCGATTGAGAAATAGAGAGAAGTAACGTGTCACAAGTGGAAACTGATCGTTTGCCCTACAAAGTCAAGGATATTAGTCTGGCTGAGTTTGGGCGCAAAGAGATCGAATTGGCCGAGAACGAAATGCCCGGCCTGATGGCGCTGCGTGCGAAATATGCATCGAGCAAGCCGCTCGCAGGGGCTCGAATTGCTGGTTGCCTGCATATGACGATTCAAACAGCTGTGCTGATTGAAACGCTTGTCGAACTTGGTGCAGAAGTTACCTGGAGCAGCTGCAACATTTTCAGCACCCAAGATCACGCCGCCGCAGCTGTCGCTGCAGCCGGTGTACCGGTCTTTGCTTGGAAGGGTGAAACCGAAGAAGAGTTCGATTGGTGTATCGAGCAGACGCTTCAATTCCCATCGGGCAAGCCTCTCAACATGATCTTGGACGACGGTGGTGATTTGACCGCGATGGTGCACGAGCGGTTCCCCGAGATGTTGACGGACATTCACGGGATCAGCGAAGAAACGACCGCCGGCATCCACCGTTTGGAAGTGCTCAACAAATCGGGCGCGTTGCAAGTCCCTGCGATCAACGTCAACGATAGCGCCACCAAGAGCAAATTTGATAACTTGTACGGCTGTCGCGAATCATTGGCAGACGGCGTCAAGCGGGCCACCGATGTCATGTTGGCCGGCAAGGTGGCTGTTGTTTGTGGTTACGGAGATGTCGGCAAAGGCTGTGCTGCAAGCTTGAAGCATTACGGCTGCCGCGTCATCGTGACCGAGATCGATCCCATCAACGCCTTGCAGGCGGCAATGGAAGGTTTCGAAGTCGTGACAATGGAAGACGCCTGCAAAGAGGGGCGTTTGTATGTCACCACGACCGGCAATAAGGACATCATCCTCGGCGAGCATATGTCAAAAATGCCGAACGATGCGATCCTTTGCAATATTGGTCACTTCGACACCGAAATCGATGTGGCTTGGTTGGAAGAGCAAGTCGAAAACGGTAAGGCGACCAAAAGTGAAATCAAGCCAGCCGATATCGGTGCGGTCGAGCGATATACGTTCAACGATTCCGGTCGCAGCGTCATCATTCTGGCAAAGGGCCGGTTGGTGAATCTTGGTTGTGCTACAGGCCACCCAAGCTTCGTGATGAGCACTTCGTTCACGAATCAGGTGCTGGCGCAGATGGAGTTGTGGCAGAATCGCGACAACAACACCTACGAAACCAAGGTTTACATGCTTCCCAAGCGTTTGGACGAGGAAGTGGCGAGGCTGCATCTTGATCAGCTTGGTGTCAAACTGACGGTCCTATCGCAGGAGCAGGCCGATTACTTGGGAATTCCTGTCGAAGGCCCTTACAAGCCTGATCATTACCGCTACTAAGCAAAGTGATCGATTGAACAGACGACGACCCGGCCACCCCTGTGGCCGGGTTTTTTCGTGCCCGCTCCCCGCGCGGCAGGGTTTCCTTTACGCTTTACGCGGTATTCCTTTCGACGAGTCGCTCTCCCACTCAAAGAATCGGTATCGCAAGCGTCGCGAGACGGCCCAACCAAGGGGCCCAGTATCTTGCCAAGGGGCTCGGTATCTTGCTCGATGGCGATTGCCGATCTGCCGCGTCTTTGGCAGAACGAAATCGGGTTAGCCAGCTTCTCCGCGAACGCCAGCGGACGAGACTCAGGTTGACCTTGATTGTTACGACGCTGAATTGTTGAGATGCGAGTTTTTGGCTGCTGAGACGGTTTTTGGCTGCTGAGACGGGGTGATGTCGATTTGGAGTGCCATCGCGATTCCATCAGGAACGATTCAATCCGCCTTACTCGCAAGCTCTCGAAACTCCAATGCCTCAAACCGCACCGTTTGCCGCACTACGCTACAACACGAACCACGTTGGGTCACTCTCAGATGTAATCGCGCCGCCTTATGACGTCATCGACCCGGAGTTGCAGGACCAGCTCTACAAGCAGCATCCCGCAAACGTCATTCGCGTCATCTTGAATCGTGTCGAACCGGGCGACGAAGGAGATGAGAAATATCAACGTGCCGCCAAGTTTGTCGAACAGTGGCGTAGCGAAGGGGTGTTGGTGCCTGAAGCAGAGCCTGCTTATTACGTTTACCATCAGCGGTTCGAGCATGAAGGAAAAGAGATCAATCGACGCGGGTTCATGGGACGCGTTCGATTGCAACCGTTCGGAACAGGGAACATCTACCCCCACGAAGAAACCCACCCGAAGGCAAAGGTTGATCGGCTGAAATTGACGACGGCGACGCGGCAAAATAACAGCCAGATTTTTGGTCTTTATCCTGACCCGGAGAACAAAGTGATCAGCCTGCTTGATCGGGCTACCGAGGGAGTTACCTCGGTGGAAGCAACGGACCATCTTGGGGTGCAGCATATTTTGTGGCCAGTCACCGACGAGACGGTCACATCGGAAGTGACGCGGCTGATGGAAGATCGCCCGATGTTTGTCGCGGATGGCCATCACCGATATGAGACTGCCTGCAATTACCGGCAAGCAATTCTCGACGAGCAAGGAGGGATCGATGCCAATCATCCCGCGAATTTTGTGATGACGATGCTGGTGGGGATGAGTGATCCCGGCATGATCGTGCTGCCTACCCATCGCCTGCTACGGGGCACTCCAAAATTTACCTCTGCGGAAATCATTGAAAAGCTTGGCGATGAGTTTCACTGTGAAACTGCGGCAAGTGGGCTGGATGCGGCGTCCGCTGTTTGGTCGCAAATGGAGGACGCCGACGAGCAGGGATGGATCGGGCTGTACGCAACCGAGGATGAGACTTGGGTCTTGGCTAAGGCGACCAAAGCTGCCGCCGAAAGGATGAAAGAACTGGCACCTGAACGATCGGATGATTGGCAAGGGCTAGGAGTGAGCCTACTGCATCGCTTGGTAATCGACGAATTGCTCGGTGCCAAGGGACATCCAAAACCAACCTATGTGCATGAGGTTCGCGAGGTTGTGGAAGGAATTCGTGGCCTCGGCAGCCAAGCGGAAAGTGATGGCGATGAGCCCTACTCGCTGGGGGCGTTGGTCATGCCGGCCAAACTAGAGCACGTCGAGGCGATCAGCTTGCACAAAGAGCGGATGCCGGCCAAAAGTACGTATTTCTATCCCAAGCTGCTCAGTGGATTGACGTTCAATCCGCTGGCCTAGTTGTCCTTTGCGTTACGTTCGCCATTCAACCTGCTAGCAATGCCCGCCCTCTGGTAATTTTGCCATGGAATCCTCGGAGCCTTTAGCACGCGAGCCTTGAAATGGCTTGCTGAGATCCAGCACCTCAAAAGAAGGCAAGCTCGATTGAAACAGCTAGGGTTGCTGTGGCTTGCCAATAGCAGGCTGATCACGGGATGGGCTGATCACGGGA
>JBMYRF010000014.1:101483-128496 GCA_049602075.1 Rubripirellula sp. | reverse complement strand
AGGCTGATCACGGGATGGGCTGATCACGGGACGGGCTGAAAGTGTCAGGGCAGGCTAAAAATAGCGAACGCACCTCCGGGTGGCTCAGCTGCAGTATTTTGCTAGTTCAACTCGATGCTTGGATTGCGGTCTGAATGGCGCGTTAATTACCCTTCAGGTTCATCGGTTCTGCATCGGGAAAAGGCGGGCCAATAGCGAGTTTGACCTGCGTGGTGTTGATTGACCCTGAAGTATCTCGGGCCAAGAACCCCTTTTTAGGCCTTGGGTCGAGGTCCTCCTGGTGGCTCACGTTCGCCAGGATCTGGTTCAGCAGCAATTCCGGTTCGCGAAGGGATTACTCGCATCAGGCGAGTGCTGCTAGGCCCGAGCGGCAGTAAGTTCACGAATGGGGCTCTTTGGCGAGAAATTTGCTCCGACGTCGGTTTGCTCAACGGCAGGTATTCCCCGGGGGCTGTTCTTGATTGGTGTGAAGTCTTTTTGGGGCTCGCTGCCGCGGGGGCTTCATATGATTGATTGAAAATCACGCCGTTGGGCGTGGAGGATCGACACCATTGATGACTGTCTTTGTTTGCCCAACTGGGGCAAAATCGGCGACCGCAGAGTGGGCCGCTCGTGTCAAGGCCAGTTTCTTGTGAAACCAGTCTTGTTTCACCAGGGTGAATTCTCCTAGTTTCGCCTTCCAGACGGGTGGCAGGAGTCATCCAAACATTCGCTTTCACAAGAGAGCATCCCCAGTGGGAAGGATTCTTTGCGTGGTTAATCAGAAGGGAGGCGTTGGCAAGACCACCACCGCCGTCAATCTTTCTGCTGCCTTATCCCTGTCGGGCCAGCGAACCCTGCTGGTCGACATGGATCCGCAATGTAATGCTTCCACGTCACTTGGCATGCAACCCACCGAGGGCCACGCCCTGGTTCGTAGCGAGTCGCTCGAGGAGAGTATTGTCGAGTCAGCAGTGGAGGGTCTGTCGGTTTTGCCGGGAAGCCGCACCTTTCACGACGTCGACAAGTTGGCCAGCGGTGGCGATCAGGCTTCCAAGCAAGTTCGCGAGCATCTCGATCAAGCGATCAGCCGGCACGATTTTATCCTGATCGACTGTCCGCCAAGTGTTGGGGCATTAACGGAAACTGCTTTGGTGGGATCTACCGAGGTTCTGATGCCCATTCAGTGCGAGTACTTCGCAATGGAAGGGCTTACTCAGCTCATTCACACAATCAAGCGGGTTATGGTTGCGACCGAGGGGCGTCTAAAGTTCGGAGGCATCCTGCTGACCATGTATGACCCTTGCTTGGAATTGACCAAGGAAGTTGACGAAGAGGTTCGTGATTTCTTTGGGGATATCGTATTTGACAACGTCGTGCCTCGTGATGTTTCGCTAAGCGAGGCACCGAGTCACGGTCAAACCGTGTTTCAATACGCTCCGCGTTCACGTGGGGCGTTCGCCTACACCCAGCTATGCATGGAGGTGCTTCAGCGTGACTAGTACTGCATCTGCGAAAGACCGACGTTTGGGCAAAGGACTTGCCGCGTTGTTAGGAACTCCGGTCGACGAAAACGGGAATCCGTTGGAGGGTGAAGCAAGCAGTGGCGTTGAGTCACTCGAGCTTTCGGTCGATGAGATCGAAAATAATCCATTTCAGCCGCGGCGTGAATTTAATCCCGAAGAAATTGCTTCGCTTGCTCAAAGCATCAAGAACCATCAGCAGTTGCAGCCTATTTTGGTGCGGGTTGTTGATGGGCGTTATCAGCTGATTAGTGGTGAGCGCCGTTTGCGTGCGACCATTCATGCAGGCTTAAAACGAATTCGCGCTGAGGTCCGTGAGGCGGATGATCGTCTGGTTGCCGAATTGGCGATTATCGAGAACTTGCAGCGGAAAGATTTGAATCCGATTGAAAAGGCGATGTCCTTCAAGCGGTATATCCAAGAGCATCATTGCAAGCAGGATGATCTTGCTCGTCGTTTGAGTATTGATCGCAGCACGATTGCCAACCTGATGCGTCTGCTCGAGTTGCCGCAGGCGATTCTCGATCGGTTGGCTGCGGGAGAACTGAGCGCTGGACATGCTCGCGCTTTGTTGCCAATCGGTGACGAGGAAATTCAGGTCCGTACCGCAAGTAAGATTGTGGAGGAGACTTGGAGTGTTCGAGCGACCGAGACTCATGTTGCTGACATGCTGAAACGCGAAGAAGATGTCGAGACGGGTCGCAAGATCGTCAATGCGACTCGACAAAAACGCCGCCAGATCTCACCGCAAATTGAGGCGATGCAGCAGGAGATGCGGATGATCTTCGGGACCAAGGTTGAAATTAAGAGTACTGCCCGCGGGCGGGGCAAGATCACCCTTCATTTTACCGATGCAGACGAATTTGATCGGCTTCGAGAAGTGCTTTGCGAGGCAGGCCGGCCAACGCTCAAAATTGCGGGTTAGTTTGTCAGCCTTGCTCTTTGCCCGCCTGGTTGTCTGCTTTCGATGGCCAGGCCCGATGCATTGCTCAGCCGCAGCCCTGCACTGGTTCCGGCTTTCTCCTGTTCGACGGTGCGGGTTTGTCGAAAGACGCCTCAGGGGGCTTCTGGGGCTTTTCTGGGACATGAGGGGCATGAGGGGCGATTTCAACTAGCCTGGGTGCACTTGCCGGTCGGGCGTTCGTTGGGTGATCTGATCGGGCTTGATTTGGAATGGTCCGGTTTGCAATGGGCTGCGAGTCGTCAGGTCAGGATTTGTGGCAACTGGGGTAGATGGTTCAGAACCTGCGTCTATCAGGGTAAAACCGCGATTCTGAATTGGGGCAGGCGTAGTTTCCTGCGGAGTTTCACGGCCGAACCGTGAGGGGTGGAGCGGCGTAATAGGTTGCGTCAAGCTCTTCATTCCCTCGCATGTCGTTCTTCTATGCCCCGTGGCAGTGCACCATTTCGGTCTCATGAAAGTTACGACTTCGCTGATGATTTCGTTACGCGGGGTGCAATTTCGATAGGTTCGGTTGGTGGTGTGCGGTGCTTAATCTCGTACAGCGTTCCTGTCGGCCTGTTGGTATTGCTGGGGGTTGTTTCTTTTGCAGCGGATCGGCCTGGCAGCACCGCCGATCTCCCTCCAAGTGCCTTGCTGGCGACTGCTTTCTGGGCTTCTGGTTGGGTGGTTCAAGCCGCCTTCTTTTTGGGTTTGAGCAAGGTGCTCGGGGCTCCTGCGACTTATCTGCGAGTTGGTCTGCTAGGGGTCGAGTCGATGCCCCGGGTTTGGTCGGTCAATCAGGCGGGGTTGGTGAGCATCGCGACGTTGATTCCAATGCTGTTGTTGGGAATGCTTTACCGATTAATCGAAGGTGGTTTTACGATGCCTCAATTGGCGCCCGCAGAACAGGCTGTCTGGTTGCCGCCTAGCGTCGGGCTGAAATCGCATGAATCGATTTGGTTAACAGGTGCATGGCTCTGCTGGGTCCAAGTTGTTTTGCAAATGATTCCGTTTCCGCGAACGCCCGGCCGGCATTTACTTGCTGCGATGGTAGTGGGAATGGGACGTTCACTGCCGCCGCCAATCCAAGTGCGTCTGTTGCGTCAAATGCTGATTGTTGTGTCGATCGGATTCGTGGTGATGAGCTTGCTGCTGCATTCAAGTGATAATTCGGGTTTGGCTTCAAAGTGGCCGTTATTGTTGCTTGGCGGGATACTTATGTTTATCTCCTCACGCCGTGTTGAGGTCACCTCACTCGTTGATGGCTTGCGCCAGGGACAGTCTTCTCTTGGGCATTTGCCGAGAGATTCTTGGATTCATCGGACGCGGCATTCGCTTGCACAGCGGCGTGACCGCGTCCGCCTGCAACGGGCGATGAAACGCGAGCGCGGCGAGGCGTCAGATGCGCAGCGGTTGGACGAGATTCTCCATCGGTTGCATCATGACGGTGTCCAATCGCTTAGCGTTGAGGATCGTAGAATCTTGGATCGCGTAAGTGAAAACCTGCGTCGCGAACGCGGGAATCAGGAATCGACGAAGTGATTTTCTTGGGATCGGCAGCCCACTGACCGTTGTGTTGTGATTAGAATTCTTCGCTACGGTTTGGTAGGGTTTCGTCGTGACAGAGGTCTCTCATGCGGTTTCCAACTATTATTCTTGGCGTTTACTTACTCGCCACTCTCGGATTCTCGTGCAATGGGTGGTCGCAGGAGGCCGAGGCGGCGGTTGCCACCGTTGATCAAACGCAGGAGGTGACTTCTGGCACTGACAAGCAGGTCCGCGACGATCCTGTGGTTGATGTTGGTGCTGGCGAAGTTTCCGCTATTCTGCAAACAGCTGGTCCCAGCGATCAGGAGGCGGACCGCATCTCGGTTGGTGCAACTGGGGGGGATGTGAGTGGAGAGGCTGATGGCGTATCGGTCGATTCGGGCTCGATTGATATGACGCCGGTGATCTTGCTGGTGATCGGGATTGTTTCCGTGTTGGGGATGATCATCGGATTAAAACTCAACGCCTTCTTAGCGCTGATCATTTCGGCATTGATCGTCAGTTTGGGCGTTGGCTTGGTGCAAGACCAGGATGCTGGGTCGCGGATGAACGCGGTGGTTCAAGGGTTTGGCAGCTCAGCAGGCGGCATTGGGATCGTCATCGCGATGGCAGCCATCATTGGGAAGTGCATGCTGGACAGTGGTGCTGCCGATCGGATTGTTCGCAGCGCCGTGCATGTGACCGGCGAAAAGAAAGCGTCGTTCGGGTTGATGGTCAGCGGATTCATTCTTGCGATCCCCGTCTTTTTCGATACGGTCTTTTATTTGCTGGTTCCGCTCGCTCGGAGTTTGTATCGACGCACGAATAAAAACTATTTGAAATACCTGATGGCGATTGGCACCGGCGGTGCGATCACACATACGCTGGTTCCCCCGACTCCGGGGCCGCTTTTGGTCGCTGCGATTCTCGGTGTCGATATCGGGGTGATGATGTTGGTTGGAACACTCGTCGCGATCCCTTCGGCGATTGCGGGTCTGATTTTTTCAACCGTGGCGGATAAGGTCATGCCCGTTGAAATGCGACCACTCGGTGCAAAGGAGGAAAAGCATCAGGCGTTGGCCGAGGATAAGTTGCCATCGTTGTGGGTCTCGCTGTTGCCGGTTCTGATTCCCGTGGTGTTGATCGGTGCCGGTACCATGGCAACAACGATCGCCGATAGCGAAGATCGCGCGAAACTGCAGATTGCCGACATTACTGACTATGAGCAATTCGCGAATCTGTTGGCCACTGCTGATGCCGATTCACCTGGTGCTTGTGTGTTGGCCAGTGTCCGGAACGATCCGTCTGAGCGGCAACTCTTGAAATCGCCGCCTGTGGATGAAGCAGGGCAGCGGCGCTACGTCGCGATTTTAAATCGGGTCCTGATGGATGATCATTTCTATCGTGAGGAAGCCTTTCTTGGAGTGCCATTGTCAAATCTCTCCAAGAAAATGCTGGAAGCCAATCAGTTGAGAATGAAACCGGTCGATCGCCGCCGAATGAACCGTTCATTACTAGAAGACGCTTGCTCGGGCTTGGTTGCCGAGCATGACTGGGACACCCCCAAAAGGAAGATTGCAAGCAGGCTTTCGCTGCCGAGCAATGCAAACTTTGCGCTCATGTTGGCGGCGATTGTTGCGATGTTAACGCTTAAGTACGTTCGCTCTCTCTCCTGGCGAAGTTTGGGGGATGATGTGGAAGACTCACTGATGAGTGGCGGTATTATCATCTTGATAACGGCTGCCGGCGGTGCGTTTGGCGCGATGCTCGGGGATACGAACATCAGCGATACGATCAAGGACTACTTTTCCGAAGCTGGAGCTTCCGGGCTTGCGCTGCTCTTTCTCGGTTGGGGAATCGCGTCAGTGCTGAAGGTTGCCCAAGGAAGCAGCACGGTAGCGATGATCGTTGGGGCGGGTATGATGGCAGCGATCATCGGTGATGCAAAACCCGAGTTTCATATGGTTTACGTGGCCGCAGCCGTGGGGACTGGCTCGCTGTTCGGTAGCTGGATGAATGACAGCGGATTTTGGGTGTTCACTAAAATGGGCGGTTTGACGGAGGGTGAGTCGCTTCGGAGTTGGACGCCTTTGTTGGCTGTGTTGTCGATTGTTGGGTTGTTGGTCACCATCTTTTTGAGTGAATTTTTGCCCATGAAAGCGAGTCTATGAGTTGGCGAGGGAATGCTGATGAACGCAACATCGTTACCGCCGGATGCCTGATCGCCACAGGCTCTGCGGTTTTGACAGGGTTCTTGTTGTTTATCAATGGATCTTTGGTCATGGCTGTTTTGGCCGCGCTTGCACAGTCTGGGCCGGAGTGGATGGCCAATCCTGCTTTCTCGCAATTCATGTTGTTTGCAATGCCCGTTTTGCTCGTGGTGATCGAGTGGATGATGATCGATTATGTCCGCACCCGATTGAGGCAGCGACCCAGCGAATAGTTGACCTTTCTTGCCAAGAGCAAAACTTGAACGATGCAACTGTATCTTGTGAGACATGCGGAGAGTGAAAACAATGCTCGCCCAATCGAACTGCGAACCGAAGATCCGTCGATCACGGACCTTGGCCATCGCCAGGCTCAGCATTTATCAAAATGGATGGAATCGTTGACGATCGATACCTTGATCACGAGTCCAGTTCGCCGAGCCCTGCAGACGACTCGATACATTGCCCAAGCGACAGGCAGTCATGTGCACGTCTGGGCCGATATCTTTGAGGAAGGGGGGATCTACCGGGGGCACGGGCCGACCGCCGTCGAGGGAGGACCTGGGCTCACACGGCAGGACGTAATTGAACACGTGGTTGATTCCGCCGAGCATTGCACACTCGACGATTCGATCACGCATGAGGGGTGGTGGGGCCGCGACCGAGAAACCCCTGATCAAGCAGACCTGCGGTCTTGGAATGTGAAGCAACGCCTTCTCAAAACGTTTGGTTCAAATGGGGATTCCGTTGTTGCTGTGATTCATGCCGACCTGAAGCGTCGCTTACTGATACAGCTACTTGGTGATCCCGCTGAAGCCATTGGACTCGGGCACTTACGCAACACAGGCGTGACAAAACTAGTCTATAACGGACTTGACTGGACGTTGGATTGGTTCAATTCAATCAGCCATCTTCCAAACGACCTGATCACGAACAATTTGCAACCATGATCTTGCGAGATTCGACCTTGTCATCGGTCTCGGATTCGTTCGCCCACACATGATGCTTTCTCGTTCTTTTTGTTTGCTGCTGCTTGTAGTTGGGCAACTCGCTTGCGCGCAAGGTCCGCCAGCCAGCCATCACGAAAATACGACGGGGGACCTTGCTGAAATCAGGCGGATCCTGGATGACGTCGAGTCGGAGATCGCTCGGCGTCAGGCTCTTCTTCAAGCGGGCAGTCGCATCCATGCAGATTACTTTCGCGATCTGGTTCACGACTATCGGCAAGCTGTGAACGATATTAACTTTGCGAGACAGCAAAACTTGCCCGCCAAGGTCAGTTCGCTGCAGCGAACCGAGCGCAGTTTGGCATTGCGGTTATGGCAATTGGATCGCTTGCGGCCACTCATGGCAGAGGTGGACGAAGAGTATCATTCATTGACAAGAGTGATGCGGGATCTAAAAGCGAATCATTCTCGGAGAATTAAAGATGATTTGATTGCTGGGCGATTTCGTAACTTATCAGCCAAGGTAGACGAGGTCGAGCATGAACGTTTGCAGCGACGCCTAGTATCCGAGCGAGTCTTTTATGACGTGAGGCTATGGGATGACCTGTTGTCAGAGCAAGATCGCCAAAAGGAAAACCAAATCGAAGATACGTCACACGGCCCAATGGATCGATTGCGAATTCCCATTCAACGACTGACAAGGTTGAAATGGAATGAGGGAAGGCTTGCTGTTGATCGGAGCCATTGGGAAGATTTGTTTCCGCCGGAATCTCTGGCGAATATTGCGTTGGAGGTGGCGACGGAATTGGAGGTCCGTGGCTGGAAACTTTCCAGTCAAGGTCACCGTAGTTTCCTGCCCGAAAATGTGTTTCACCGACGTGAGCCGGGAGTTGTTCTGCTATTTCAAAATCTTCGGTATGCGGTAACGCAGCAGGGTAAGTTAAAAATCAGGTCAAACATTTTGCACGATGACAAGGGAGGAGAATTCTCCACTGACGAGCTGCTGGGAAAGTTCGCCAACATGGATGGTCGGTACCTGCTGTCGCTTGAGGAACTCGAAGGAGCGAAACGGCAAATATTGGTGACGGACCATTCCGGCGAGTTGAAGCTAACGCTCCGAAACTTTGGTTTCCCTAGCTTGGAGTTAGTTCAGGACCAAGTGCGGGCGGTGGTACGCGTCAAAACGGCATCGGAATCGGTAGAGAGAGAGGGAGTGACGATGGCCGACATTTATGCTCAGAACACCGACTGGTTTGAACAAGAGATTTTTCCTCAACTTCAATGTGTCGGTATTTTGATTCCCGAAACGCGGTTTGATCGGCGTGTGATTGAGCGAGTGACGACGAAGCTGCGTGTTGCCGATCCCATCATCGTGCAGGGACTTAATCAACTGCTTGAGCAAATTAATAGCGACCATTTCAAAACGCGAACCGAAGCGAGCCAGAGGTTAGAATCGAATCTTCCATCCTACGGTCCATTGCTTGCTGCTCTCCGCCGAAACCATTCTTTATCACTTGAAGCTCGCATGCGAATCCAACGAGCAATTGAGATTCAGCAAAGAGATTTTGGCCAGCTCGACTGGTTGATCACAAAATTGGATCTCGCCAACGATGCAGACTACCTAGGAAAAATCCTCAACCTTGTTGATGAAGACGAACGGCCTCGAATTCAGGCTCAGCTGAATGAGTTGTCAAATCGGTCCCCATGACCCAGCGGGTCGGTGCACACGACGGAAACCGATTTTCAATCATCGATTCGGGTTGTTAGTTCGCTTCGATTGGGAAGCCATTCGGAGCGGGTAGTTCCTGAACGTTGTTTCCAAGATCTCGCTGCATCTCAGCAATGACGGCTTCGCTAACGCCCATCTGGTGCAGTTTGATGATTTCGGGGACCGAAGGATTGGTGGCGATTCCGCGAAGCTGGATTTGCTGCAGAATGATCGCATCGCTTAGGCCAGCGTTGACCATGGAGACCACGTCTTCGGTAGTGATGGCTCGATTTTCGTTTCGCTGGGGAACAGGTGCAGGAGCGATTTCCGGCGTAATCAAGACGCTCGGGGCGGCAAGCGTTGGCGACTGATAACCATGAACGCTGTCGCCATAATAGTGAGGCTTGTAGTAGTTCTGATCCGAATGGTAACCGCGGTAGGGGTAAGCGGGTTGGCGGTAACTGCGTGGCGCTGAAGCATATGGGGAGTGATACTGTTGGTAGTGTTCGAGACGCTGATCTTTTTGGTTGCCGATTGTGCCGCCTGCCATTGCTCCGGCAGCCGCGCCGATGAGTGCACCAGCGGTCTCGTTGTTACCTTTATCGCCGATAGCCGCACCGATAGCGGCGCCCGCCAAGCCCCCAAGAATCACTCCTCGGCGACGGTATTTCCGATTCTGGGCTTCAACGGTTGACGCGAGAAACGCGATCAGGAGTGCGGCGATGACGATGCGGTGATTCATTGGACCGTGCTTCAATAGGTTGGCAGGGCAAGCCCTGGAGGGTTTGGTCGGAGCGTCGAGTTTGCCGGAATTTTTTCCAACGAAAAATTGTGTGTCATCATCCGCGCGGCGGCGAGTTAAAAACTTGTGACGACTATTTGATTTGCGTCAAGCGAAGCGGTGGCGCGAGTCGGATCGATTACAACAACGTCGTAACGGTTCCAAGGGAATTTGGTCTAGCGACGGACTAGTATCGAGGATTCGTCACGCTCGAGGCGGAGATGCCGACGCCATGGCTGATCTGGGACACCCCATAAGATCAAAATTGCAGAACGGTGACGCGTTTTTAAAGGGTAAAGAATTGGTCGTGCTAACCAGCGAAATCGCATATGGATGCGGCACACAGAATCGAGGTCTTGTTTGTGTCTGGAGGGTGATTTTCACGGCGAAGTATGAATGTCTCTGATCGCCTGGCAGCCTTGCGGTCAGCAAAGCCATCCAAGTGGATGATTGTTCAGTAACTCAGATTCGATGGGAGGATTTGAATTCCGACCAGCTGTCTTCGCGTGCTGCACTTGCCGCGGCGACATGGAATCGAGATTCGCTGTTAGAAATCCTGCTCTCGTTGAATGGCCAGCTCAGTCGAATTTCAACTGTTTTGGTGAGGAGTGCCATGCAAACGCGGCGATGCCTGCCTCTTTCAGATCGCGACTCTTAATCTTCGAACAATGTGTCCGAGGGTTGTTGGACAAATCTTGCGTCTTTGGGTTTTTCAGTGGGTTGTTCGCGGACCAAGATGCTGGGGCCGAACAATTCAGTCATTTTCTCGGGTGATTGCAGAACGCTCAGTGGAACCAAAAAGGTGGGGCGAGCTGGAGCGGCATAGAATCGCGGCATCCGGCGACGACCAAATGGCCCAGCGGCACACAATTGACTTGCTGTCAACAGAATAAAGATGATGACGGCCGTGAAACGAAAAGTTGGCATCGATACCCCCCACAGGTCGCTCGCTGCATCGAGTGAAACAGAGTTCTTTTGCCGTATTGTTGCTCATAAAACGTGTCTGCGCCATTACAAAAGAGACTCTGCCTGCTTATCTCGTCCCTTGCCTTCCTGTTACGCTGGTGACCCGACGGCAGGGGTTCGCGTTTGCCGTTTCATTTTTGTTGCCTGAGACGAGTTTGAATTGACATGAGTGAAGACCCGTTTGGGAGATTCGAGCGTTCTCGCAGCGGTTGGATGCTTCCTGCCGCATTCTTCATCTTGGGGGCGATTCCAACGGCCTTGGCTGTAAGTAAAGTCCATCAGATGGGATTGTTGAAGGACGTGGTAGACGAGGCTGAAGGGCCGGATTTGGAGCTCGGCGTGGGCAAGCTGGATCGAGAGGATGGTGAAGATGAGTGATCCTAACGAAGCGGCCGTTGAGGCATTATTGGCCGCCGTGGCGGCTGCTCCGGACAATGTGAATTTGGTGTCTCAGCTCGTTAAGTTGATGACCGCTATGCTGCGGTTCGATGAAGCGGAGGAAATTGCTCGCAAGGCATTACAGATTCATCCGGGGCACATTGGCTTGCAATTAATGCTCGCAGAAATCTACTTTCGTCAAGGGAAGGACTCGCACGCGTTAGCGATTGTTGAAACGCTCTCGCGGGGCAAGCATGCTGATCCATTGGCGATGGTATTGCACGCCCGATTATTGCAACGCCAAGGCGATATTCGGGCCGCCGTCTCGAGTTATCGAGAAGCGATTGATCTGGATGATCAGGTTGCAGACGCGGAATTGGAAAGTCTGCTTGGTATTCAGGATTTCGGCGTTCACGAGGAGATTCAGGAGCCTGCGGCTGCAAGTTGGCAGAACGATGTCGATGACGAACCGATGGATTTTTCAACGGAACTACCCGACCAGGGGTTTGAGTCAGTCGGTGGCATGGATTCGGTGAAAGATGAGATTCGAATCAAAATCATCTACCCACTGCAGCATCAAGATATGTATGCCGCTTACGGAAAGAAAATTGGTGGTGGAATCCTGCTGTATGGGCCTCCCGGTTGTGGCAAAACACATTTGGCACGGGCTACAGCCGGTGAGGTGAACGCCGGTTTCCTTTCCATCGGCATCAACGATGTGTTGGATATGTGGATTGGCAACAGCGAAAAGAACCTGCATGCGTTATTTCAGCAAGCTCGTTCGAGCACACCATGTGTCCTGTTTTTTGACGAGGTTGACGCGTTAGGGGCTTCGCGCTCTGACATGAAACGCAGTGGTGGTCGCCAACTGATCAATCAATTTCTTTCCGAGCTAGACGGTGTTGAGGCAAACAATGACGGAGTGCTCTGCTTAGCTGCAACCAATACGCCGTGGCACTTGGATTCTGCCTTTCGCCGTCCTGGGCGATTTGATCGCGTGATCTTTGTTCCGCCCCCAGATGCGGCCGCACGCAAGGAAATTCTTGAAATCCAGTTGAATGGAAAACCGACTGAGCGAGTGGACACAAAAAAAATCGCTGCGAAAACAGTTGATTATTCAGGTGCCGATTTAAAGGCGATCGTAGATCGTGCGGTGGAGGCAAAGTTACATGAGGCAATCAAGTCGGGAATGCCCAAGCCGATTGCGACCAAAGATTTACTCTCCGCTGCCCGGGAAATTCGGCCCTCGACTCGAGAATGGTTTTCGACGGCACGCAACCATGCTCTGTATGCGAACGAAGGTGGGTTGTATGACGAAATTCTGGAGTACCTGAAAATCAAATGATGAGCGATCGCTACGGACGGATTCAGTTGCTGTTGTCACAGCGACGTTATGACATGGCCGAGCGAGACCTCCGGTCGATGTTGACCGAAGATCCTCTGGATGCATCAGCCCTCGCGATGTTGTCGCTCTGCATCACTCATGTTCCACAACGCCTCGTGGAAGCGACCGAAATTGCCCAGCGGGCCGTTGGGATCTCACCGGATGAAGCCTTCACGCATTACGCGTTGGCGGTATGTTACTTGCGTCGCAACCGCAATGCTGAAGCTGAGCAAGCGATCAATGAATCGCTTCGATTGGATCCCCATGATGCTGATGCGTATGCCATCTTGGGGCAATCGTTTTTGTCACGCAACCGTTTTGACGATGCGTTGCAGGCTGCCGATCGTGGGCTGGCGGTTGATCCCGATGACACCGATTGTGGGAATTTACGCTCGATCTCATTGGAACGACTCGGTCGTGGCGATGAGGCGATTCAATCAGCGAAGGAAACACTGAGACGTGATCCGGATAATCCGATGTCGCACGCGGCAACGGGGTTCACGCTGTTGAACAGTGGGAACTATCGTGAGGCACAGATCGCCTTCCGAGAAGCGTTGCGGTTGGATCCGCAAAATGAGATGGCCCGTGTTGGAATGATCAATGCGCTGAACAATCGCAGCTTTCTGTTTCGAATGGTGCACAAATTTTATGTCGCACTCAGTCGGTTGAACTCTTCCGCTGCGTTCGCCTTGATTATTGGCGCTTGGGTACTTGTCCAGGTTTTGACGCGACTAGTGGCACCTGCCGTGCCTGCCTTGCGGCCGCTGATTTTTCCGATCGTAGCGTTCTATGTGTTATTTGTGATCTTCACATGGATTTCCCAGCCATTATTTAACACGTTTTTACGTTTCCACCCTTTTGGGCAACATTTGTTGGATCGGTCTCAGCGTTGGGCGTCGAATTTAATTGCCCCCTCGCTCGCTTTAAGCTTATTTGGGTTTTGTTGGGGGGTGTACTGCGGTGCTCCGGTTTTAGCGATTTTGGCGGCGGCTTATTGGCTGGGCCTGACCATTCCAATTTCTGCGGCATTTTTAATGCCGACACGGCAACGTCAATGGTTGGTTGGTATCGCAGCGATAGGGATCGCTGTCTTGCCCGCAATGGGTGTTGCCAATGCGATTTGGGAAAGTTCGTCAAAGCCATTGTTCAGCAGTTTTACCTATTTCGCTTACGGACTTCTGGCGATTCAAGTCGCCAGCAATTTCGTCGCAGCGAAACCGGTGCGACAATAAAATCTTCGTATGGACTGCGTGCGTTTGATATGGACGGTACGATCGCTAAACGTTCATAAATGACGGGCAAACCACCCGGGGGGCACGATCGTAACTACTGCATCTCGATGTTCCCTTTGGTTGCTGGTATGTCGAAGGTGACTGCCCGCCGATTCGTCAACAGCTTGATCATGTGCTCAAGGAAACGGGGGCCGTTTCGGTGGAGTTCATGACCCAGCTGTACGAACAGTTTTTTGCACAGCGAAATCCAGCAAATGAGCACGTCAGTGACGTGCTTGATAAAGCGTTGGCCTAATTGCAAAAACTGATTGGTCCCTAGTTATCTGCGGGCAACGAGTTCAAGAGTTCGATCGATTCGGTGAGCGAAGCGAATACTCCGCGATCGGAATTCTCGGGCGTGGAAACAGCGCAAGGTATCGAGCAGTTGCTGCGAAATTACCGGGCGATGCAAACGAAGCTCAACGACATGGGATCACGACTACAAGAGTGACAGGGGCAGGTGGACGTTCTTTGGCAAAATCTGCTTGATTCGCAAAAGACGATGTTGACCGACCCACTGACCGGTGTTGGGAACCGTCGATTTATTGATCATTTGTTAGATCAGGTAATTGAAAAGGCTGATCGCGACGTGTCAGCATTTCTGATCTTGATCGCCTTGGATGGATTTAAAGCGATCAACGACAAATTCGGACATGCCGCGGGTGATCAGGTCTTAAAGTTCGTTGCGACCGAGACTTGCAAACTTCCTTCCGACTTTTCGCTTGCTCGCTATGGCGGCGATGAATTTGCAATTTTCATGGAGGCAACCGACGTAAAGGATGCCGATGAGTTCGCGAGTGAACTCCGGCATTACTTTTCCAAGCGTGGTTTGCGATTTTTTCGCAGTAAGGAACTGTTAGGACGCATCAGTCTGTCGATCGGAGTTGCCCGATTACGCGCCGATGACGATAGAGCCACATGGTTCGATCGGGCAGACGGATTGCTGTACAACGCGAAAGAGAATGGCCGTAATTGTGTCATGACGGAATGGTCAAGTCAGCTTTAGCACGGAGAATTCGCCGTACGTCGTCGCGTTGCCCAGAAGCACGCAAGCTGGTAGAGCAGTGACATCGTCAAGATCAACCGCAACAAAACGGCTAGCCGCGGGCAACGTTAGGGGGTCTGTAGCGGCCCTAATCCGGCTGGAACGGGTGGCAGGCTTAATGGCGGTTGAAGGATGTTGGGACTTATGCCAGCCGCCGCCGCGGTACCTTCGAATAGTTGGTCTCTCTTGATGCGTAGTACCGAGTAGGTGTCTTCGGGGATCACGTAGTACCAGTCGGCGAACCGTGCGTTCAATTCGCGTACGCGGCGGCGTGCAACCTCGATGCGATCGTCCCGTTCGTCCAGTTTTCGACGGTTTTCTTTCGTGATCTTCTCTTGCTCAGCCTCAAGCCTTTCCAGACGCTCTTCTTTTGTCAACTCATCGTCGCTTTCCTGCGATTGTGGATCTGCGTCGTCTCCATTTCCTCCGCGATTGAGAAGCTCATCCAATTCTTCAAGCGTTCCAGGGACCGATTTCAATTCTGGTGGTGGGAATTTTGATTCATCGACGACCGTGGTCACTAACAGGAAGCGGTTAACGCCGGCCTCAACCTCGATGCTGTTGTCACCGGTCGCGTCTTCTTGATTCGTTACTCCCGCGATATTCCCAAACCGCATGATGTACCTCACGCCCTCTTGTAGTCCCACGCTTAATTCACCGTTGGCCGAGAGAATTTCCATTTCTCCGTTCGGTCCCGATGGCACCGGATAGAACCCGCGTTGAGCGAGCGAGGTGATCGCACTCTTGTCACTTAACAGGTCCTGGTTGGCTCGGAGGTTTGCACTCATGCCATCCGGTTTGCGGGCCACGTTGACGATTCTTAAGTCGTCCAAAGCATTTTTCATTTGGTCGAGCTTCAAACGGTTCAGCACTTGGTCGTCTGTTACCTCAACCACTGTCGGATCAGCTAAGGGATTCTTTGGATCGTATTCGAGTAAGCTCTCGAGCTGCCAATCGGTGTTTACCATCCTTACCGTCGCCGCATAATTCCGCGACCATGAGATTTGCATTTGCCCTTGATTCTGCCCCGAAGTGATAGGATTGGAGGCTGCGTTGTAGTCCTTGATTTCCATATCTTGGATATCAATGCTGCTGAGCTGCAGTAGGTCCTCCTCAATCCAGTCCTGGAAACGTGTGGTCAGCGGCGAGATATCCAACTTGACAACGTAAACAGGATCTTGACCGGGGATTCGGACGTAACGTTTCTCTCGGTCGTCTTTTGGGGAATCGCCAATGATCAGAGCGGCGAGAGTTTCCTGTTTTTCGTCCTTGAAGCTGACGAGTCGCCCGACACCTTCGTCTCCGACTTCGAGATCTTCGATTTTGGGCTCTTCGACCCCCAGGTCGTCGTGATCTTCTGCGTTGCTGGTTTGAATGTCTAGGATTTTCAATCCGACCAAAGAGTTGGCGGCGTCTCGCATCTGTTCAATCGCATCTGCTGGATATCCACCGCGTGAGGGGATTGTCCAAAGACCAGACTCGGGATCTTTGCGTACTTCAAAACTTGTGAGCTGCCCTTGTTCGTCATTGAAGGTCACGATTTTCATGCTGGCAGCCGCCAGCGGATCGGTAAACCTGTCAAACAGAGGAAATCCGGCTACGAATCGTTTCGAATCTTCTGTTGTAGCCCGCGGCCATGCCACGAACGCGGCAATCGACATCATGCCGACGGCGACCAGCCAGAAGATCCCAGTTTTTGTCCCTTCGTTCACGTCAAACTCACTATTTAAGACGACTCTTGGAGATGTTCTCGCGTTCTCGTAGGCGGCGAGATGCGAACACGATGACGCCGACCACTAGTGGCGGGATGCAAGGTAACGCGATTGCTGCTGCCTTAACCTTGTTCTGAATCGTAGTAACGGCATCGGCTGCTTGCCGTTCGATTTCACGAATCTTCAAATCTCGATCACGCTGGGTCTTGGTCTGTTTTACCGCGAGTTTTCGTTGTTCGAGTTCTTGCAAAGTCTGAAACCGCTGGGATTTCGCCTGCAGTTCGGCGGGTTGTACTTTTCCGCTGTCGCTTTGCTTTGTGATTTTCTCGACTTCCTCGCGAAGTTTTTTCAGCTGCTGATCCATCGATTCCTGCGCTTCCCGCATTGCCTCGTCGTACTGTTGCTGGAAGGCACGACTTTGGTTGCGAACTTCCATTCTCGCAATCTCCTTCACTGAATCGATCATTCGGAGACTTGCGAAAATGGGTTCATGCTTTCGGACTTCGATGAAGTCTGTTTCGTCGGTCAGCCAATCGATGCAATTCAGAATGAACGTTACGTTTTGGAACTGAAACCGTGATTCCGTGACTGTATTTGGGTCCGCACGAATCATGGAGAACTCAGGAAGCATCATGTCCGTGTCGGCCACGTAAACTGCTTGAATTCCGGGCGAATCCTCTCCACCTTCTCCCTCGACGGTAATCGCGATCGGCATGTAGGGAGAAACACCGCGAGTTTCGCGAGCGATCGTTGTCCGACCTTGCACGAGATCGGCTAGCTTTGTGCCCTTGATTAAGCCGCTCTGGTCACCCGTGATCAGTAGGGGCGTATGTGTAAGTTCTGAGTCGGGTTTTGCATTCACCGCACCGCTGTAGATCGCGAGCACTTCTTGCATTCCTGCGGTGATAGGGCTTTGACTGCTGAGTGCAGTGCCCTCTTGGACACCCGGCGCGTCTTCGTCAACGAACACCCACATTTCATCGGCGTTGTCGTCGAGAGTTGGATACGGATTGTACAGTTGCCAAACCAAGTCAGGCATATACATCCCCTGCAAGGCCGCGCTGCCTGGTACGTCTAATCCAAGCAGGTCCCAGAGCTCTCGTATGTCGGGCTTTGGCATGATGCCAGCGTAACCAGGCATCTGCTTGGGTTGCCCGGTCGGCGTGATGTATCCCGTTCCCATCGGGGCAGGATCCTCAAAGATCGCAACAGGCACGCCCGCTTTGATGGCGTCGAGTAGACGAGCAAAGTTAGGTGGTGCTAGAGAGGAAGGTTGGACGGCGATGAGTGCTTCGAAAGTGGTAGGTGAAACGGGCGAATTGAGGTCTACGGCCTCCACTTCATACTGTTTTGCTAATTCCTCAATCAGAATGTGTTGTTTAAGTGGTTGTACCTGGTTGCCAACAACGATCTGTCCACCCATCAACCTTGCGTCGGTTGTGACGACACCAATCCGCTTTCTCTTTCCGGAAGCGACCGTATTGATCGATCGAACGAGTTCGTACTCAACTGGGATTCCATATTCAAAGATTGGGACAGTGACTTTTTCGAGCCCGGATTTGAATGCGGCTCCAAGGATCACTTGCTTTCGCTGTTCGGCACCCTTTTCACGGACGATGCGAGTTACAGGCTCGATGCCAAATCGCTCGGAGGCTAAGGCAGCTTCGTCACTAAAGAGTTCGATATCGTCGTACAAGTTGACTTCGATGGTGCGATTGCGTTTCGCTGCTTCTGCACGGAACTCCTTCAAGAGATTGACTAACTCGTAGCGTGTCCGCGCGTAGATCTCGGGGATTTCCCTGCTGATAAAAGCATCGATTACGATCGGCCGATCCGAATCGAGTTCGCGAATCAGTTTCTTCGTGGCCGGTGCCAATGAACTGACTTTTCCCTCGGTAAGATCGTACCGAACAACATCCCAGTTTCGACACAAGACAACGCTGCCGCCGGTGAATAAGACCAAGGCGAGAATTCGGGCAATGTAATGCCAAGCCATCGTGTTACCATCTTTTCCACCCGTCCAGTGCCGACGGCCAATCAGAACCATGCAGGTGTAAATTGCGACGGAAGCAACCAGCACGAAATAGCAGACCGACGAGGTGCTGATTACACCCCGTCCAAAATCATCGAATGGACGGGCGATGCCACTATTGGCGATCAAATCAGAAATGAACTTCGAAGGAACGATGGAATCAGCCAGGGAGGCAAAGGCGAGCGGAGCATTGAACAACGATCCGAGTACGAAGCCGACCGTCAGGTTTCCGGTCAAAAAAGATGCGACCATTCCGATTGCCAGCATCGCGAGGCCAACGAACCAATAGCCAAGGTAGCTTGCGAAAATCAAACCGATGTCGAGCTGTCCCTCGGTCAGGATGGCCAAAGTCACGAATGTGCTAATCTGACTGAACAACAAGGACGACGTAAAAATCGCAGCCGATGACATGTACTTGCCGATGACGATGTCGAAGTCATCTGCAGGCAGTGTTAACAGCAATTCGTCGGTTCCGGCGCGTTTCTCCTCTGCCCATATGCTCATGGTGATGGCAGGAATGAAGACCAGCATGATCAGCGGAAACCAATGATTCAGCTGATCCAGCGTTGCCAGGTTTTGATTGAAGAACTCGTAGGGCCAGAAGGCAGCAAGCGACGTCAGGAAAACGAAAATGCAGAGAAAGACGTAACCGGTTGGGTTGCTGAAGTAAGCGAAGAAGTTTCGCTTCATCACTGCATAGGCGGCCCGTTTTGTTCCTGCTAACAATGCGAGCACGAAGACCAGCAGCAACAGAAACAACAGATCGTAGATCAGAAGAGTCAGCAGAGCCGTCGTGACGTTAGTGAGCGCCATGTTGATTCGGTGGTGAGAAAGGTTGGTTCGTTATAATATCGCTGTTTGCTTCAAGAAGATTCTTCTTGATTCACGTTGTCATGTGTCAAGGTATGAAAAGCTTCGTCGAGGTCGCCTTCGCCCCGTTCTCGAAGTGTTGACACATCACCGTCATACACAAGCCGACCCTCGTTAATCATGACGACGCGGTCAGCCATCGCCTCGACTTCTTGCAGGATATGCGTACTGAGCAAAATTGTTTTAGTTTCACTTAAACGCCGCATCGTACTACGAACACCGCGGATTTGGTTCGGGTCCAAACCGGCAGTTGGCTCATCAAGAATCAGCACGTCGGGATCATGCAGCAATGCTTGACTCATGCCGACACGCTGCTTGAACCCTTTCGAGAGCTTGCTGATTGGTTTGTACATCACTGACGACAAGTCGCAGATATCGACAACAATTTCGATTCGTTCAGTTTTTTTATTGGCGGTAAGGCCACGGGCATCAGCGAAAAAATCGAGCATCGCTGTGGGGGTCATTTCGTAATACAAGGGCCCGCTCTCGGGCAGGTAACCGAGGTGGCGACTCCCTTCGATGCGGTTTTCCATCATGTTATTCCCGGCAATCCTCGCTTCTCCTTGGCTGGCAGCGATGTATCCGGTCAGCATCTTCATTGTCGTACTCTTCCCCGCCCCGTTGGGCCCCAGGAAGGCGACCAATTCACCTTCGTTTACCTGGAAGGTCACATCCCGGGCTGCGGCGAATGGGCCGTAGAATTTGCTTAGGCCGATCGCCTCAATCATTGGGCGTCGCTCGTCGCCCGCGGGAGCGGAATGATCGGCATCCGCAGAGGCCGCTTGGTCCTGTGAATTCATGGATGTTCGCGTTTATCACGCAGCAGGGAGGAATTTGACGATAGGCTTCCGTCCCTCGGGTACGGATCGAGCGGTTGCCTGGTTCGCTAACCCTCGTAGAAACACCTGGCGGCGTTGGATGCAACGCCTGTCACAGAACCAAGCGAATAACGAGGCAATCTTGTGGGGCAGGCAGACTCGTCGGAAAGCACGATAGGATCCTAAGCCCGGTGGTAACGCAAGTCATTCCGTACCGGTGGACGCCTATGAAGACGTTAAAGAATCGAGGAGGTCTTCCGAATACGCCCCCATTTTCCGCCGTTTCAAACGCGTTCGCACCCAACCGCGGCGTATATCCCCTCGCGTTTGTGGATAACAGCGACCGGTCACTCGGTTGTTCCCGACCCGCCTTATTCGCAATCGCTCCAGTTCTCTAACCAAAACTTGGTCCGGGGAACTCAATTGAGTCGTGAAATGCCGGCAACCCTACGACGATTGCCAGCTGCGAATGCACCCGTGGAACAGATTTGCACTCCGCTCAACACA
The DNA here is from genome assembly GCA_049602075.1 of Rubripirellula sp. Lineage (GTDB taxonomy): Bacteria > Planctomycetota > Planctomycetia > Pirellulales > Pirellulaceae > Rubripirellula. The sequence goes on along the minus strand of JBMYRF010000014.1, from coordinate 107,898 downwards.
GGAATCCGATGACTGAATGCCCATGACTGGATCCCCACGAAGGGGGCGATCAGTGGTCGGGCCGAGCGGGGTTTCGCCTGCGCGTTATTTGGCGTGGTCTCTGGCCCTACAGCCAACCTTCTCGAGCAATCACGATTTCGGCACCGGGTGTCATTCGCCTAAGTTTTCGGACAGCTTCGGTCTTGCTGAGCGCTCCGGATTTCACTCGTGCGATCATTTGAAGGGTTTTCTTGCGGCGGGTTCGGCGTCGGCGGATTTCGCGGCGGCGTTCAGTTCCTGACATGATCAAATTCTCCGTTAAAATAAATAGAAATGAGTTTGTTCGACCGCCTTGCGAGCAAAGGCCTTGCCTTGGCCCGCAAGGCGAGTGGCTACGAGGATTTCTTTTTAGCGACACCTTTTTTCTTAGTCGCCTTTTTCTTGGTCGTTTTCTTTTTTGTCGCTGTCTTTTTCTTGGCAGCCTTCTTTTTGGTTGCCTTTTTCTTCTTCTTTCGCTTCGATGGCCCTTTCGCTGCTCGTTCGGCAAGCAGATCCAAGGCAGCTTCGAAGGTCATCTCCTTGGCATCCATTCCCTTTCGTAACGAGGCATTTGTGTCGCCATCGGTGACGTAGGGGCCGAAACGCCCGTCCAAGATCTTAACTTCGTTTTCCGTGACTGGCGACTTCCCTTCAAATACTCGTAATGGTTCTTTGGGAGCTCTTTTTCCCCGGGTCTTGGGTTGCCGCAGAAGTTCGATTGCTTTTTCGAGTGTTACTTCCAGTGGTGACAAGCCGTCGGGAAGCGATCGAGTCTCTTTTTCGCACTTGATATACGGCCCGTAGCGACCATCAAAGGCTTGGATTGGCTGCTCGTTATCGGGGTAATTTCCGAGCGTTCGCGGTAGCTCAAGCAGTTTGCAGGCTAGCTCGAGATTGACATCCTCAATCTCCATTCCTTTCAGCAGGCCCTGGTTCCGCTTTTCCTCATCGTCCGGCTCGCCAAGTTGGATGTAGGCTCCAAAGCGTCCAACTTTGATATAGATCGGTTTACCCGTCGGCGGATGAATCCCGATCGGTTCCTCTTCAACTTCGGACGAAGCGAGTAGCTCCATCGCCTTCTCAAGATTCATCTCATCTGGTGGCAAGCCGTCGGGGATCGATCCTGTTCGTTCGCCTTGTTCGATGTAGGGTCCATATTTACCGACTCGAACGAAGACTTCATCGCGGTGTTCGCCCTCGTTTGGTGTGCCGAGTGCGAAGCGAGCAGATTGTTTCGGATCGATCTCCTCTAGTTTCTGCTTCAAGCGGCCTTGCAGGCCAACGTTGTGTTTGTCCCCTGAGTTATCGCCAAAGTAGAACTTTTTCAAATACTCTTCGCGACCAACTTCATTGCGACTGATGGAATCGAGGAAGTCTTCGAGTTCCGCTGTGAACTCGTAGTCGACCAACGTTCCAAAGTGTTCTTCCATCAGCCGTGTCACGCTAAAGGCTCGCCAAGTGGGTACGAGCGCGGAGCCTTTTTTGACGATGTAGTTACGTCGCTCGTCGGTGATTGTGCCAATGATCGATGCGTAAGTACTTGGCCGACCAATCCCCTTTTCTTCGAGCGTACGCGTCAAAGATGCCTCCGTAAAACGAGCGGGTGGCTGGGTGGTGTGGCTTTTGGGATCAAGTGTTTCAGCTGACAGTGGGTCCTCTTGATTGACCTGTGGTAGCAGTTTGTCTCGGTTTGCCAACTCGGCTTCCGGATCATCACTTCCTTCGACATATGCCCTCAAGAAACCCTCGAAAACAATGCTGGTGCCGCTTGCGGTGAAGGTTGCGTCACCCCCTTCGATCGTGATGCTCATTCGTTGCTTTTTCGCATCGGCCATTTGGCAAGCAACGGTTCGCTTCCAGATCAGATCAAATAAGCGGAACTGGTCTCGTTCCAGTTCTCCCCGCAAGGTCTCTGGCAATCGAAAGGGCGTGCCGGCCGGCCGAATCGCTTCGTGAGCCTCCTGGGCGTTCTTCACTTTGCCTTTGTAAACGCGGGTCGTTGGGTGCAGGAAATTCTCGCCGTACTCGCTACGAACCAAGTTGCGTGCAGCACCGACCGCTTCATTACTGAGCGTGGTGCTGTCGGTACGCATGTACGTGATGTAACCATTTTCATACAAACGCTGAGCGGCCCCCATCGTTCGCTGAGCGGTGAAACCAAGTTTTCGGTTGGCTTCCTGCTGTAACGTACTTGTCGTGAAAGGGGGGCGAGGCCGTTCGGTAAACGGTTTTACCTCGACCGCGGTGACTTTGAAGTCGCTGCTCCGGAGTTTTTCGGCCAAATCGTTGGCTTGTTTCTCGCTGAGTTGCAGCAATTCGGGATTTTTGAGTTTTCCGTTGGTGGAATCGAAATCTTTGCCGCTGGGGATTTTTTTTCCTTCGACGGCATTCAGGGTTGCCGCCATCGTTTCGCCATCCGCCGTTTTGAAAACAGCTTCAAGGTCCCAGTAGGTCGCATTGACGAAGGCGATTCGCTCCCGTTCTCGCTGGACAATCACGCGAACAGCAACGCTTTGCACTCGGCCAGCACTGGTTCCCTTACCAATTTTTCGCCACAGCAAACTCGACATATCGAACCCGTACAAGCGATCCAGGATTCGCCGCGTCTCCTGCGCGTGGACCAGGCTATCGTCGATCTGACGGGTAGCTTCCAACGCGTGTTGGATCGCTTCTTTGGTAATTTCGTGAAAAACGAGGCGGTCGACAGGCACCCTTGGTTTCAATATTTCCCGCAAATGCCAGCTGATCGCCTCACCTTCGCGGTCTTCATCGGTCGCCAGATAGAGGTGGTCGGCCTCTTTTAGAGCGTCTTTTAGCTTCTTGACCTGTTTTTTCTTGTCCGTTGGGACGATGTACAGCGGCTGGAAATCCTGATCGATGTCGACCCCCAGATACGCCCAGTCCTCAGCCTTGTATTTTTCCGGCACATCTTTTTTGCCGGCGGGCAAGTCACGGACGTGCCCGATACTCGCCTCCACCTGATAGGCGGGACCGAGAAATTTTGAAATCGTGCGCGCTTTTGCCGGTGATTCAACGATCACCAAGCTTTTACCCGTGCTTTTTGCCATGCAACGAAAGGATTTCTAAGGAGTGAACACTGACGAAAGGACCGTAAAAAATCTGGGCGGACACCGAAGTTGAACGCATCTATATCAAACGTATTTAGACGAAAAAAACGGTCTGTCGGGGGTTGATGACGTAGACCGCGACGATCTCACCTTGACCCTTCAATTCCGGCGGCGATACGATTTCTACTTCGCTAGCACTTCATCCAGGCATTTTTCGAGCTTGCTTCGGAAACACCAGGGTGGAGGGTGACGACCCGTTCCCTGCGTTTTGGCCTACCGTATCGAAGCCGCAATCCGGCAATGACTCGGATGGGTGGTTCCCAGAGAGTTGGTCGTCGAGGCTTCGTTGTCAAGATGACTGATCGTAAACGAATCGCTGGTGAAACCACTAAAACCCACAAATTGTAAGGACTTCCGCTCTCGCGAAACTTTTCCTGGAAAAACGACTGCTCCAAGCGGCGGTTCAGAAATCAGGGCAACTGTGGCGAGTAGCGGCTCCATATCCTCCATCCCGGTAGTACCGGCCCGAGCCGACCGAAAGTCGTAACCCATGAGCAACAGCCCGTTCGAGATTTTTCGCCGCAACCTCAAGCCGCTGATGGTCCTATTGACCGGATTGGCTCTGTTCGCGTTCGTTGTCCTACCTGTCATGGACACTTACATGCGGTCGGGTGCCGCTGGAACTAGCGATGCAGTGGTCGCCAGTTACGGAAACACCAAATTGACCCAATCACGCGTTGAGTATTTCACTCGGAACCACAATTCGGTTGTCCGATTCCTCTACGAATTGGCAGATCAAACCCTTGCGAGAGGGGGCTATCCGCAGACGGCAGGGTTCCAGCAAGATCCAAACAGCAAGCAAATTCGCTCGGTGGGAATCAACCAGCAGCCGAGTATAGAAGGCTCGATCCGGACGTTGATGCTGGCCAGCCAAGCTCAAAAGCAGGGGTTTGATCTCGACGATGCCGCGATCAATTCTTGGCTCGATCTTTTTACCGACAATCGGTTTATCGATGGGGAAATCAACGGCCTGCTGATGAAGTCGACGCAGAATCAAATGGGCAGACAGCATCTCAACGAGCAGCTAAGAAGCCACCTCTTGGCGAACGTCTTTTTGACCCGCGGGATGAGCGGCTTGTATTCGGGTGGGGGGCCAGGTTCATTCCCGTTGGCGACGCCTGAAGAACAGTGGTCCAATTTTTTGAAGCTGAATCGGAACGCGGTGGCGACCGCCTACGGGGTTTTGGTCAGCGATTACATGGAGCAAACCAATAAAACCCCCAGCAGCGACGAAATTCAAAAGGTCTACGACGAAGGGAAGAATCGGTACGCCAGCACGCAATCCCCCGAACCAGGTTTTCGGCGTCGATACGCCGCGGAATTTGAGTATCTGAGTGGGAGTCCAGCGGCCTTTTTGGACGCCGAAGTCGCAAAATTAAGCGAAGAGCAAATTCGGGCTGAATACGATAAGCAACTCGCCGGTGGCGAATTGCGTTTGCCAGAATCAGAAGCGATCACGCCTGAGACAGACATGGAGTCGGGAGAAGCGACTATCACGCCCGAAGCTGAAGGAACTTCGTCGGATGCTGCGGAAGCGACCCCGGCAACGGGTGATGAGCCTGCAGCAACCAGTGATGAGCCAACAGAGCCAAGTTCGGCTCCCGATGCGAGTGCTGAAGCTCCCGATGCGAGTGCTGAAGCTCCCGAGGCTGAAGCTCCCGAGGCTGAAGCTCCCGAGGCAAGTCAACCCGAGTCGACTGATCAATCTGCTCGTTCATCCGAGGCAGTTCGGTTGGTCGCCACCCAGGAGAGTACTCAGTCTGATGCTGCAACCGGTGAGGAAGAGGCTGTGGTGGAAGCTTCTGAGCCGCAAGTCGTAGCCGATCCGCCAGCTGCTGAGGCAAACGCTGCTGAGGCAAACGCTGCTGAGGCAAACGCAGAGGAAATCAACGTCGAGACTGTGTCGTCGCAAGACGGCGAGGGGGAGGCGACAACACCGACTGAAACTGATTCGACGTCCGTTGCAGAGGAAGCGCCCGAGGTCGAACCTGCCGTCAGATCGTACGAGGACGAGCGTCAGCGAATCGCTGAACAGCTGGCGGCGCCAGGGGCTGCAATACGTTTAAACGCGGTTCTCACCGATGCTTTCACGCAGATGCAAACCTATAAGAACAAATTAGCCATCTATAAAGGCAATTTGGAATTTTACGAGAGTAAGCTTGCGGCTGGCGAGAAAACCGAGATGCCGACAGAACCTGCGAAGCCAAACCTAGAGAAATTCGCAGAAGAGAATGGGCTTGAGTACTCAAAGATTGGGCCCTACTCAGCGGTGAATATTGCCGATGAGCCGATTGCCTTGTCCACCGAATTAGGGACGCAGATGGGGCGAGGGCCCAGTTTCCCGATGATTATGTACGGTTTCGACAATGGTCAAACCAGTTTTGAGCCGAAGCAGTTGCTATTTCCGGTCCGAACGACCAATGCAGCCGACGGAAAACAGTACCTTTCGTGGAAGACGGAAGAAACGGAGCCGTACGTCCCCACCTTGGAAGAGGCCCGCGAGGAAGTGGTAATGGCCATCCGAGAAGCGGAGGCGAGGGGCATCGCGGAGGAGGCCGCGAAGAAGATCGCCGAGCAATTGTCGAGCGATAAGACCCTTGAGGAGGTGGTCCCGGAAACTCGCAAGGATCAAATCCAAACCACGATGAATCCGTTTACTTGGATGCAATCATTTGGATTCCAAGGTGCATCGATCGGGAATGTGCAAGAGCTGGATTCGGTCGGCGAGAACTTCATGAAGGCTGTCTTCAATGCCGGTGAGGGCAAACCAGTTGTCGCGGCGAACCAACCTAAAACGGTTTACTATGTCGTCATCCCGACGCGTTTCGAACCGAGTCTTGATGAATTAAAGAATTTGTTCAAGCAACCGACAAATCGCATGATGGCCATGCTTTTGGGGAACGATAACGGCAATATCGTTTCCGACTTCTACAAGAATGTCGATGAAGAGGCCGGCTACGTGAATTTCATCAATCCAACGCAGGAATAATCGATATCGCCGTCTAGCGGCACGCCAATTTTGGGGAATCCCTCTTGAAAAAGCCATCCGCTTGTCGGATGGCTTTTTTGGTGGATGTCGCGCTAGCGTTCCCACAAGTCGAAGAGCTCGCGAGCTAGCAATTGCTTGAAGATACGCAGCCCTGACATCGATCAGTAAGACATTGATCAAAGGGAGCGTTTCGTACTTAGCGCAGTTAACTGCAACGATCACCTCACTGCAACGATCACCTCACTGCAACGATCACCTCACTGCAACGATCACCTCACTG
>JBMYRF010000014.1:96813-101383 GCA_049602075.1 Rubripirellula sp. | reverse complement strand
CAAGCGGCCCGGTGGCGGAGTCGTGGGCAGAGAAGAGGTCGCAACGCTTTGTGCTGCAGCCATCAATTTCTTATCTACCTGTTCGCATTTTTTTTCAGGTATCAGCATGCGGCATGCGAGACATTGGATTTTTGCAAACAAACAGTGGTCAACCTGCAAGAGCGGCTTACTTTGGAGGAAAGCCAGCAAAAAAAAATGGCTCTCTAAATGAAAAAATGCCGATAACCCCGCTAACTGTAAACGCGATGCTTGTTCGAGTCGGACCAAGGAAATAGGCAACATGGGGCAGACGATCTACACAGAGAAGTACGGCAAGATCAATCTCTTTTGGATACGTCTGCTGTACGCGTGCACTGCGTTTTTGGGGATCACCGTCGGATCGACGATGCTCATCGCCCCGGATTTTTCACGAAAAGTGGTTGGCATCCCGTTTAGCCTTCCTGTCCAAGATCCGGTAATGTACGGCGCTGTAGCGGGGATTTGGACAACCGTTGGCATCCTTTGCGTCTTTGGCCTGCGAGCACCGCTACGGTTTTTGCCGCTTTTCACGCTTCAGTTGATCTACAAGTCGTTGTGGTTCGTCTTTGTATTTTTTCCGATGTACTTCAGTGGAGAGTTCCCGGACTACGGTTGGGCCTCGGTGATCGGGAACCTCATCTGGATGCTGCTCGATATCAAAGCGATTCCCTGGCGGTATTTGTTCGCCAAGGACGAACCGCTGCAGACGGTGCCAGCTCCACCGGCGAGGTCTGCTACGCCAATTCGCGGTGTTGCTGGTTTGGCTCGGTAGAACCTCTATTCAGATCGCTCGATTGGGGCGTCTCAGTCGCCTTGCCCCAGTGGTTTCGAGCCGCGGCGGTCGTACAGTTCTTCGTCTTCTTTGGACGACTTCTTTGGACGACGCCGTTTTCGATGGACCGCCGGTTTAGATTGACCGGCGGGGGCCAACCGCTGCTGTCTGAACTCTTTGCCAGACTTTCATCTGTTCGTTGTCGAGGACCTCGCTGCTACCTACAATGATTCAAAATTTGGATCAATTAGGGGTGGAGTTCTTATGGCACTTTTGTCAACGACGACGGGCGAACAGGACGGTCCAAGCGAATTCGAGTTGGTGGAGGCCGAGACGACGATCGGTCGACATCCCGAGTGCACAATCGTGGTGGACGCAGGCGCCGTCAGTCGGTATCACGCCAAAATCCTGCAGCGGGATGATGGTTTCATGGTGGAGGATGCTGGCAGTCGAAATGGCACGTATGTGAATGGACGTTTGTTGAGCGGTGCCCAGTTCCTGCGAACGGGTGACAAGATTCGAATTAGCGAGGTCGAATTCACTTTCGAAGACGGGGCGGTCCCTGAATTCGTCAAAGGTGGGGCCGACATGACGTTTGAGGGGAGCAACTTCGGCATCCTGATGACCGATGATCCAGAGACGGAACAGTTTGGTTCGTCGATGGTTGACTTTAGCAGTTCGAGTGACGGACTGAAAATTAAGGCCACACCTGAGGCTCGTCTAGAAGCTCTTACCCGAATCTTCAGCAACCTGGGGGAAGCCTTATCGATTGATGAAGTCCTGCCAAAAATTTTAAGCAGTCTGTTTGACATTTTTCCTGCGGCCGACCGCGGGTTTGTCGTGATGCAAAACAGCGAAGGGCATCTAATTCCCCGGTGGGTCAAAACCCGCGTCGCGCAAGACGAAACAGAGACGGTGCGAATCAGCCGGACAATTATTAAACAGGTGATGACCACCGGCGAGGCGATTTTGTCGGTCGATGCGACGGAGGACAGCCGTTTCGATAGCAGCCAGTCCATCGCTGACTTCTCGATTCGATCGATGATCTGCGCGCCGTTGACCGACAGTGAAGGCCGCGCCTTTGGTGGTTTGCAAATTGATTCGGCAAGTGGCCGGGGGCACTTCAGCAACGAAGATGCCGACCTGTTGGCTGGCGTCGCGAAGCAAATTGGCATCGTGATCCGGAATGCTGAGTTACACGAGAAAACGCTGAAGCAGCGCGAAGTCGAACAGGATCTCAAACATGCAACCGAGGTGCAGCAGGCATTTCTTCCGCAGGTTCCGCCTGCGGCGACCGGTTACCGAGTCTGCAGTTATTACCAAGCTGCCAATCACATCGGCGGGGATTATTTTGACTATATTCCGCTTGCCGACGGCCGGATCGCCATCGTAGTGGCTGATGTGGTGGGGCACGGAGTCGCGGCGGCTATGTTTATGGCCAAGCTAGCGGCGGAGACTCGGTTCTGCCTCGCAAGCGAACCGGATGTCGCAAAAGCAATCATTCGGTTGAATGACGGCATGAGTAACCTGGAGATCGAAAGGTTCATTACCTTCCTAGTGGTGGTGATTGATCCGGCCAGCAATAAGGCAACGATCGTCAATGCCGGGCACATGCCACCGGTAATCCGTCGTGCGACGACTTCAGAAATTGAAGAGCCTGGTGAGGAAGAGTCTGGTCTGCCAATTGCGATCGCCGAAGGGATGGATTACGAGGCGGTGGAGATTGACTTGCTGCAAGGTGATTTAGCCGTGCTGTACACCGATGGAATCAATGAGGCAATGGATTCCAGCGACGAGGAGTTCGGAATTCAACGAGTGAAAGAATTGACGGCGTCCGATGGAAGTGCGGATGAAGTCAAGGACCGAATCGTTGAGGCAGTGCTGGAGCACGTAGGTGATGCGCCGCCGTTTGACGATATGTGCTTGGTTGTGATCGAGCGGACTGCCAACGCCCCGTCAGGCGACCGGCAGCAAGCGGCACACGGTGCTGGTGCAGGTTCAAATCTCGATACTGCTGACCTTTCACCCAGCGATGGTGATAAGGGAACAGATGCCTCCTAAGAGGCTCCGTTGAACACGGCGAAGACTCTGCCCCCGCTGGGAATTGAGAATGAATTCCGATACAAACGTTCGATATCACGTGCGGTTCATTGGCCGAGTCCAAGGGGTTGGGTTTCGAATGACCTGTATCTCGTTGGCCAAGAATTTGCCGGTGCACGGGACCGTACGCAATGAGCACGACGGCTCGGTTCTGCTCGATGTGGAAGGCGAACCGGTGGAGGTTGATCGGCTGCTGAAGCGCATCGAAAGAGAAATGGTCGATAATATTCGAGAAACCGAGATCGACGAACGACCGCCCAGCAAACAGACCGGCGGGCTGCGTATTCGTTACTGATTGCTCGTGGATAAATGTTGCCTGGTATCAAGTTCAACTAGATTTTTACTTTCCTGGAATCAATGGAGGGGTTCGGCTTGTCGGATCTGGACCTTTACGACTATCAGCTTCCGCGCGAGCGAATCGCGCAAGATCCATTGGCCACGCGAAGCGATGCGAGGTTGATGCTTGTCGAACGTAGCACTGGGAACATCGAGCATTATCATGTGCGCGATCTTCCCGATCTGCTGCGGGCAGAAGATACGCTCGTCTTGAACAACAGTCGGGTCGTGCCCGCTCGCCTGGTCGGGTATCGGACTTCCACGGGCGGACGATGGCAAGGACTCTTTTTAAAGGCAGATGAACCGACCGGAGTTTGGGAACTTCTCACCAAAACTCGCGGAACTTTGAAGCAGGGTGAGTCATTGACCATTCAAGACCGTCACGGTCGTGACGGCATGAGATTGAAGGTCGTGGCGAGAACCGAGACCGGTAATCTTTTGGTGATGCCGGATTTACCGGATACCTTTGTACCGCTCGAAGAAGATTCAAATCTCCCGCTTGATTCACCGGTGGATTGGCTGCAGCGATTTGGGCGAATTCCATTGCCGCCCTACATTCGTGATGGACAAATGGTTGACGCTGATACCACCAATTACCAAACCGTCTTCGCCAAGGAGCCTGGCAGTGTGGCGGCTCCGACCGCTGGATTGCACTTCACCGAAAAACTGCTCAACCAAGTCCAATCGAAGGGGGTAGAGACGAGTGAAGTCACGCTGCACGTGGGGATCGGTACTTTCCGACCGATTCAAGCCGATCGATTAGAGGATCATGTGATGCACGAGGAGTGGCTTCGCGTCGATCAAAACACCGCCGATCGGATCAACTCAAGGCGTCAGTCAGGTGGTCGCTGCATTGCCGTCGGGACAACCAGCGTGCGTGTTCTCGAGAGTGCAGCTAATTCTGGCCAATTGAAGCCATTGACTGGGAAGACGGACCTATTCATTCGTCCTCCGCATTCGTTTCAAGTCGTCGACACCATGATCACTAATTTTCACTTGCCGCGTAGTTCGCTGTTGGTACTGGTCAGCGCTTTTGCGTCCCGTGAATTGATGATGAAGGCGTATCAAGAGGCAATCGCACAAGAGTATCGCTTTTTCAGCTACGGCGATGCGATGATGATTGTCTAATCAAGCCGGTTCTACCAAATCCTTTCTGCCGCTGCTCGCAGCGAAGCAGCAAATGTGAATCGATTTTTGCTTTACTGACGCCGTTGCTCTGTGCAACACCTCCACTGTCTCCGCTCGGTGAGATTTTGACTGGCGGTTTTTACTTGTCACCCTGCATTGGAAATGCAGGTCAAGCTCCAGCGTATGGATCATCGAGCTGGATCATCGAGCTGGATC
>JBMYRF010000014.1:70274-96714 GCA_049602075.1 Rubripirellula sp. | reverse complement strand
CTGGATCATCGAGCTGGATCATCGAGCTGGATCGTCGAGCTGGATCGTCGAGCTGGATCGTCGAGCTGGGCCGTCGAGCTGGAGGCGTCGAGCTGGAGGCGTCGAACTGGGCCGTCGAGCTGGAGGCGTCGAGCTGGAGGCGTCGAGCTGGAGGCGTCGAACTGGGCCGTCGAACTGGAGGCGTCGATCTGGGGCGGTTGGGTGGCGGCTTCGTATACGCTTTCAATGCCACATTGATCATCGGCAACCTGATCGAAATTGGGGTCTGTTCGCGAATTTTCAATACCACATCGTGGAAGATTGGTGAACCTGCGAATGTCTGGCCAGGTTTTCACTGTCTTGAGCGTCACATTCGGGACAACCAGGCCATTGATTGGATGGGTTAGTCAGTCTGTACCAAAGAGGGTAAATCCGCAGGACGGTGCGCTGTTTTCGATGGGAAAATTTTGTCTGCTAGTTCGACTGTTGCTCTGAGTGTGACCAAAGATTCCGCAGATGACCACCAACGAGATAGCGGTGACGAAAGGTTTGTCGCCCTCCGTAACGGTCCTACTTCCGAACTCAGCCGGATTCGAAAATCCGGATCCACCATTTGCGATAGGGCGATCAGCTGCTCGCAGAGGTTTTTAAGATATGACAAGAATTAACTCAAATGTAGCGTCGCTCGTTGCTCAGAACCGACTTCAAACCAGCAACAAGGACTTGGGTCTGGCGTTAACACGCTTGAGCACCGGTCTTCGCATCAACAGTGGTTCGGACGATCCGGCCGGTTTGATCGCCAGTGAAGCTCTGCGAAATGAAATCACAGGCTTGAACAAAGCGATCAGTAATACGAAGCGAGCGAGCCAGATCATTACGACGGCGGACAGTGCTTTGGGGCAGGTCAGCAGCCTGTTGAATGATGTTCGCGGATTGGTTGTCGAAGCAGCCAATAACGGTGCTTTGAGTGATGAAGAGGTGGCTGCAAACCAACTCCAAATCGATAGTTCATTATCAGCCATCAATCGAATTTCAAATACGACGACTTTCCAGGGCCGAAAGTTGCTTGACGGATCACTCGATTATGTTAGCGATGTGGGTTCCGTCAGTTCAGTACAAGACGCCAATATCACGCGTGCCAAAGTCGGATCATCCGCTTTGAATGTGGAAGTAATTGTTAGTTCTGTGGCAACGCAGGGTTCAATCACCGCAGCGTCGACTGGATTCACCACTGCATCCCAAGCGAATGTTTCGTTCGGCAACGGTACAGAATCAATCGATGTCACGGCGGCCGCTTCGGGTTCTGATTTCAATGATGTTCAAATCAACTTTGTCGACGACACCAGTGCGGGCGATGTAGCGGCTTCGGCGGCTTATGATTCTACTCAGAAAGCGATTACGGTTACCTATAACTCGACCGCAGCGACCGCAACCAACAAGGATTTCAATTCCGTTGTTACCGCGATTAATAATTTAACCGAATTCGGTGCGGCCCTTGGTGGTGGTACTGGGACGGTAGCCTTCACCGACCCCACCGCAGCCGTCAGCACGGAAAAGACAGGCGGTGAAGTCCTCGCTGGTGACTTGGTTTTTCAACTCAGTGGATCACAGGGAGCGGAAACATTTAACTTCGGTTCTGGCACCTCCAAAGATCAGATCGCCGCTGCAGTTAATCTTGTATCGGGCAGCACAGGCGTTGATGCTGCTGTTAGCTCGGGTGCATTGGTGCTTTCTTCAGCGACCTATGGAGGTGATGGTTTAGCTGCTGTTGACATTATCAGTGAAGGTAGTGGCGGTTTGTTCGGTGCCAATCTTGACAGCACCCGTGCTTTGGGAACCGACATTGTCGCTTCTGTGAACGGTGTTCAGGCATCTGGCTCCGGAAACGAGCTATCGATCAATACCAGTTCACTCGCGCTCAGCTTGACCGTGGACGGGAGTGGCTCGAACTTCAGTTTCAGTATTTCTGGTGGTGGTGCAACCTTCCAGTTGGGGCCTCAAGTCACGAGCAGCCAGCAGGCGAGCCTTGGTATTAGCAGCGTTAGCACCGGTCAACTCGGCGGTACAAACGGGCGTTTGTACGAGCTGGGCAGTGGGCAAAGCAAGAGTTTAACGAATGACGTTCAGGGTGCCTCGAATATCATCGACGACGTTATCTCGAAGGTGACGGCTCTGCGAGGGCGATTGGGTGCGTTTCAGTCAACGACGCTTGACAGTAACCTTGTCAGCTTGAATGAAACGGCGGCGAACCTACAAGAAGCGGAAAGCTCGATTCGTGATGCTGACTTTGCCCAAGAATCAGCTCGCTTGACTCGTGCCCAAATTCTTGTTCAATCCGGTACTAATGTGCTGGCGCTCGCCAATCAGAATCCGCAGAATGTTCTTGCCCTGCTGCGATAAACACGAACAGGAACGATTCGGTTAAGAGGAAAAGCGGCCGTGGCAAATGCTACGGCCGCTTTTTTTGATTGTGCTTGACTGTTTTTTGGATTGTGCCTAACGGTCAGCTTTCACAAGAAAAGCAGCGTTTACGTCGTTACGTCGCATTGGCCGTTCAATTGGTCGCTTTTTAAACCCTGTTTCGGCAGATCTCGAACAGGCGAATTCGCTTTTGATCTCAGTTTCGACGCTGGAGCTAGTTATTGAGCAATGAGCTTGCTGTTGGGTTATTGGGCCGACGCGGTGGCAAGGTTGCGAAGACTTCAATACATTCCTATTTCAAAGACGCTATGAATAGAAGCAAGGAATGAATTTTTGATGACCGATAGACTCTTCGAAGTGAAAGAACAAGTTGTCTTAGTTTCCGGCGGAAGTCGAGGCATTGGGCGTGCGATTGCTGCGGGTTTCGCCGTACGGGGGGCGTCCGTGGTGGTCTCAGGGCGTAAGCAGAAGACGCTTTCATCGGTCGCTAGTCAGCTATCCGAGCTCGGCTCTCCGGTTCAGGGGATGGTTTGCGATGTGGCAGAACCGGAACAAATAGAGTCGTTGGTTGAATCGGTGCTCCAAGACTATGGTCGCATTGATACGTTGGTGAACGTTGCCGGCGTGAATCGGCGTAAGCCGGCACTTGACGTGTCGGTGGAAGACTTCGATTTTGTGATGGATATCAATCTTCGCGGGGCCTTCCTGATGTCTCAGGCTGTTGGGCGCCATATGATCGAGCGGGCGCGGGGATCGCAGATTAATATTGCGTCTCTCAATTCTGATCGTCCATTAAAAGATGTTGCACCCTATGCGATGAGCAAGGCTGCGATGGCACATATGACTCGATCTCTTGCTCTTGAATGGGGGCCGTTGGGTGTTCGCGTGAACGCGTTAGCGCCAGGATTTATCCTGACCGATTTGACACGCCAATTGTGGTCTGACGAAACGATGCAGCAATGGGGAAATGCGAATACTCCTCAGCGACGCTTGGGTAAGCCGGAAGACATGATTGGAACGGCTATTTTTCTGGCTTCACCAGCGGCCGAGTTTATGACCGGGCAAGTTCTTTATGTTGATGGTGGGTTCACATCCGGATCGGCATGGCCAATTCCACCCGGTGGCGGTCAAGACTGACCAGCTGCATTTTTTTCTCGCAGACTAAAGCAGGTAATTTTTCATGTTTCGCTTTCTGTTCTTTGCGGTCACAAGTCTTGTCGCGCTGTGCTGTTTACACGGACAGGGGATTCGTTCTGTTGGGGATCGCCCTAACGTGATTGTTGTAATGGCCGACGATGTGAGCTGGGAAGCCTTCGGTTGCTATGGAGCGAAGGAATACGAGACACCGCATCTCGATTCGCTGGCTGCGGAGGGAATTCGGTTTACCCACTGTTATTCGACGCCGATTTGTACGCCGTCACGGGTAAAGCTGATGACAGGGAAATACAATTTCAGGAATTATACGCACTTCGGATATCTCAACCCGGACGAGAAAACATTCGGGCAATTGCTTCAACAGGCTGGCTATAAAACGGTGATCGCTGGGAAGTGGCAGCTGAATGGGCTTTACAACAGCTTGGCCGGATCGGGTGACGGGGGGCGACCGATGCAGGCTGGTTTTGATGAGGCGTTACTGTGGCAGGTGACAAAGGGAAAAAGCCCGCGTGAGGGTGGTGGTGAACGTTTCTGGAGTCCCCCGCTCGAGAAGAATGGTCAACTACAAACGATCGAGCAGAATGCAGGGAAATATGGACCTGACCTGATGTGTGATTTTCTCTGTGACTTCATGCAGCGACATCGCAATGAACCGTTCTTTGTCTATTACCCGATGGTTCTTGTTCATGACCCCTTCGTGAAAACACCAGACACGATTGGTGATGCGGTGCGCGATCAATCTGCGAACAAAGCACCAAAGAGCCAGCAAGCTCGGAAAAAGAACTTTGTCGCGATGGTTCAATACATGGATAAGCTCGTTGGGCGTCTTGTGGCGAAAGTGGATAAGCTTGGTCTGAGTGAAAATACGATCATCTTGTTTACGGCAGATAACGGTACCAATACATCGATCATGTCTCAGTGGAACGGTAAAACGATCAAGGGCGGAAAAGGAGGGATGACTGATATGGGCACTCACGTTCCGCTCATTGCGTCTTGGAAAGGGACCTCGCCGAATGGCAAGGTGCTTGATGACCTGATCGAATTTACCGACTTCTATCCGACGCTGGCAGCGGCGGCTGGGATCGAGCCTGGCGGAAATGATCCAATCGATGGACGAAGCTTTCTACCGCAATTACGTGGGGAGCCTGGGAATCCAAGAGAATGGGTCCTCTGCCACTATGAGCCTTATTGGAACAAGCAGCCCGGACAGTTTGCGCGAACGCAACACTTCAAGCTTTACCGTGACGGGCGTTTCTTTCGAGTGCCTGATGATCTCGAAGAATTGAATTCGATCGCGGTGGGGCAAGGTGGCGTCGAGGGTGAGCGTGCTCGCCAGCAGCTGGTGAGATTGTTGGAACAATGCCCGCCAGTTCCCACGGAATCGGGAAATCGCAATACAGTCAGGCGACCGGTTTACCCTGAGTGGGTTGATCTTCTGTCGCGTTGATCTTCATTGCCAATGCGTGGGTCTGCTTGCCGCAGAACGAAAGGGCTGCTGGTGGAAAGGTCCGCTTGTTGATAGGTCCGCTGGATGTACAGACTCGAGCTCGGAGAGCATTCGCAGGAGTTATTACCTGTTCTGGCTTGGGAAATCGCACTCGCTGACGATAATCGAACGAATCGCTTATCGTTCAACCAAAGTTCGGCGTTGATCAATTTCGTCCTCGCTTAATCCAGCCTCGTTCAATGCCATGAGCAGTGTGCGTTCAGCTTGTGCAGTGGCTGCAAAGGTGCGCGTAATTCGAATCTTGACTCCGCTTTCATCTCCATGGATCTCAGTTGCAGCGTTTACGATTTCTAGGATGGTCTTCGGTTCGCGGACAAAATCGAGCTCGCGTTGTCCAATTGCAAACAAATAGTCGTCACCATCAATCAGCACATCGACCAGCTCAAGTTTCTCAAGCGGCGGCGTTGTTTCAGCCGTTACGGCATCTTTGGCGGGATCGGGGGTTTTAGTTGGGCCTTGCAGAAGCTCGGTTGAGAGGACCGGCTGCTCTGAGGCCGAGGCAACCGATTGTTGATCTTCGGCATCGGCATTCGTTGAATCCGAATCATTCATGCTGGGTGGATTGAAATTCAATAAACCCAACAAGCTCAGGATCGCGAAGACCGCTGCGGAAATCGCAGCGGCGGGAATCAATTTCAGTTTTCCCGGAATCAACTTGCGAGATTTCTTGGTATTCATTTTTCTTCGCTTTGATCAGGTGCAGGGTTTTGATTCGGTGCAGTGCCTTGCGGGGAATCGTCCTCGCCGGGGACGGTCTGCAAGTCCCGTGTTGGATCGGTGATTGCGCCGATTACGGCGTATTCAAATCGGGTTCGTCCTCCGGCGTCATTATTCAGCCAATCGATCACATCGGGCATTGCATCGAGGACCGGCTGATAATTTCCAGCGGTAGCGCGAGGGCTAAAGGATACCAGAATGACCACGAGGCCCTTGGGTTGGGGAATCTGCGAATAGGCTGCCCGCATTTGAGCGATGAACTCATCTGCCCGAGCCAATTGTGTTGCCGCTTCAAGACGGAATCGCTGTGCGTTCGAGGCTGCTTGGCCAGGCTGCATCTCGGTGTCACCGCGATCAGAAACGTGTAAAGTCCAAACCTCCGCACGTTTCAGTAATTCGTCGTAGCCAGCCAGGAACCTTAAGACCTGCGTGCTATCGGAATCTCGAATCGACTCCGCCCGCTGTTGTGCCGCTTGCATCGTTTCCGCCGCGGTCGCAGGAGAGAGATCGCCGTCAATGAGCTCTGGATCAACCTGCAACAGTTCCTGCACTAATGCTTCAGTGAAAGCTTGTTGTCGCATCGTTTGGTCGACTTGGGCTAATGCTTCGTCCCGCT
The DNA here is from genome assembly GCA_049602075.1 of Rubripirellula sp. Taxonomy (GTDB): domain Bacteria; phylum Planctomycetota; class Planctomycetia; order Pirellulales; family Pirellulaceae; genus Rubripirellula. The sequence goes on along the minus strand of JBMYRF010000014.1, from coordinate 90,319 downwards.
GCTTGCGTAGTTGTCGATTTTCAAGAATGATCTGTTCCCTTAAGCGAGATAATTCGTCGCTTTGTTCCTCAAAAGCTTTTTCAATTGAATCGCGAGTCACTGCGATTTCTTGTTCCGTTTGGATTTTGGAGGCATCCGTAGATCGATGGAACTCTAGATACTGGGCAAAGACGATAATCAGCAGGAGATCCATCAAGGAAGTGAGCTGGAATCGGATGCTCCGTGAACGAATCAGTTCGAGGGTGCGATTCACGATTTCGAATCCTCTGCCGAAAGCGAGCTGGTGACGAGCTCGCGCTTTACTTGAAGAACCATGTCGCGTACGGCCCGGCGATTCTCGGTCAGGCGAGTGAATAGCGTCTCGTAGTAGCTGTGCACGACCATCAGCAAGATAGCCATGGCCAAGCCGGCGAAGGTGCTGTCGATTGCGACCCCGAATCGCTCGACGATTGCCCCGACGGTGGCGGAGGAATCAGAAGCCGGTTCCCGCATGGCGAGCCACAACGCGAAAATCGTTCCCAGGACTCCCAGCAGCGGATAGATCTCGATCCCGCTTCTCGCGACATTCCAGCACGTTTCAAAGCGAAAAGAATTGAGGTAAGGCCGCTGCTCATCCAGGATAGAGATGCGTTGGCTGAGCTGTTCGCGCTCGTTTGGGTTGTCAAGCGATTCGCGTACGTCCGTAACGAAGGCATCGACTTGATCGGTCATATGACCTCGCCAATCAAGCCTGCTGCGGTGGTGGAACCCATCGGTAAACCGTTCCAATAGCTGCGCCAAAGAGCGAATGTCCCGACCCGCCCAGATTCGCAAAACCCAAAACGCGACCAAGTGAAATGCACCGAGGATCAAAATCATCGGTGTGAACCAAGTGGTCGCGAAATCAAGGAACATTGCGCATCCAATCAAGTTGTCGAGGGCGAAGTTATGGTCGCAACTCAGCCTGCCGTTCTTCGGTCAACACAGCAACATCGCTGTCGTCATCGTATTGTGTTCGTAGCCGCTCGAGTTCCTGCTTCATCTTTGCGATCTCGTCGGCGTAGTCTGGGTTGTTGTATTGATTGGTCAGCTCGTCTGGATCGTTTTGCAGATCGTAGAACTCCCACTCATCAAACTGATAGAACCTCATCAGTTTATAGCGTTGGGTCCGCACGCCATAATGCCTTGGCACCATATGAACACTGGGATATTCGTAATAGTGATAGTAGATACTTTCACGCCATGAATCGGGAGACTCACCCTTCAAGAATGGAACAAGTGAAGCGCCCTGCATATCAGCGGGAATTTCGGCGTTAGCGATGTCCAGGAAAGTTTCGGCGTAGTCGAGGTTCTGGACCAAGGCATTGTTGTCGGTGCCTGGTTTTGTGACACCCGGCCATTTGACAATCAATGGCATCTTGAGTGACTCGTCATACATCCAGCGTTTGTCGTACCAGCCATGGTCGCCGATATAGAAACCTTGGTCCGAGCTGTAGATGACAACCGTGTTGTCGGAAAGCCCTAGATCTTCGAGGGTTCCCATCAGGGTCCCAACGCTTTCGTCGACGCCACGTACACAACGTAAATAATTTTTGGCATATCGCTGATACTTCCAACGAACGAGTGAATCAGCAGTCAAGTTTGCGGCATGAAACGCATCGTCAAGCGGTTTGTAGTGCTCACGCCACCTTTTCAGTTGGTTTGGTGTCATGCGCTGCATGTTTCGCCATGCGGATTTGTCGTAACGACCTTGCAGTGCATTGCCATCAAAACCGGGGACCAGATCGACAAAAAGATCGAAATTGAGGTGCATGTGGCGATCAATTTCGAGTTCCTGATAGCGGGCTGGTGGCGCGTTGTCGTGCCACTTATCAAACAGAGTGTTCGGTTCCGGCAGGTCTTGGTCAGCGTAGAGGTTGAGGTGGCGTAACGCTGGCATCCAGTTTCGGTGCGGAGCTTTGTGTTGCACCATCAGCATGAAAGGCTTGTCTTGCTCACGTCCCTGCTTGAGCCACTGAACCGCTAAATCTGTGACCACGTCGGTACAGTGCCCCTCGATCCGTTTCCGTCCTTCGGGGGTAATCATATCGGGGTTGTAGTAAAGTCCCTGGCCTGGCAAGACCTTCCAGTCGTCATATCCCTGCGGCTCACCCTTCAGGTGCGACTTACCGTAGATCGCGGTTGTGTAGCCTGCTTTTCGAAGCAGTTTGGGAAAGGTTTGCTGATTCCAATCGAACGAATTGCCATTGTTCATGAATCCGTTCTTGTGGCTGTGTTTTCCTGTTTGAATCACTGCGCGACTGGGCCCACAGATTGAGTTCGTGCAGAAACTGTTGCGAAAAACGATTCCCTGTGCTGCCAAGGCGTCAATGCTTGGCGTTGGGTCGACCGATTTGAGCCATCCGTCATAGGCTCCAATCGCATGCGGAGCGTGATCGTCACTGAAGATAAACAGAATATTCGGACGATCATCGGCGTTGGCGAACTGCCCAAGGAAGACGGCCAAGACCATCGTGGATAGAAATCGAGCTTTTTGCATAATCTTAATGGCTTCAAACAATCGGGAATGAGTCGTGATCTTCTCAGGTTATCGTAAATTGGTAGCGATTGGGCCGCCACCGTGTCGTGAACCGCGATGGCCTCAACCGATCGAATTCAACTCTTTTGGCACCCATCCGAGTTACAGGGATTGCCCGTTCAGAATGATACACAGTTCGTGAGCATAGAAGATCGGATGTGAAAGAAACGGAACGAAATACGTGGTGCGATCCTGGAGGCGGTCCGATTCGCGCAGGAGTATCAGCACTCTTGAACCAGCTTTTTTCCGGTTTCGTTTCCCGTCTGAGCTTTCGTTTGCAGACAGCGTCTCCCGACTCAGTAATGATGTTTGACCCGCCCCAAGAAGAATCAGTAGCCTGGGGGAGCAAATCCGACCCCTGATTGGCAAACCAATCGGCGGCGTGATATGCCGAATCGTTCACCCGAAATCGACAATACCGCAGTTGTCGGAACACCGCCCAGAGCAGCGAGTCGCAAGGGTGGTCATGCTGAATCATACTGCCCAGAGGTAAGAACTGTTGAACCGACCTCCCAATCCATCTCTTATGCGTTTTTTACCTGGAATCCTAGCGATTTTGATCAGCTCGACGCTGGCGGGCCAATCTCCGGTGGTTGTCACGCCGGTGACGGTTCAAGAAATAAGTCTCGGTCGCCGCGTCGTCGGAACGGTGCTTCCCGTTCGAATCAGCACAATCGGTAGTGCCCTCGATGGCCGCGTTTTAACGTTTGATGTGAATTCCGGTGATCGTGTGAAATCAGGACAACGATTGGCACAGCTCAGGCCGGACACGTTCAATCTGCAGGTAGCCGCAGCCAAGGCACAGTTGGAATTGTATCGCCAGCAATTGGCGGAGCTGGCGAACGGTTCGCGTCCGGAGGATATCGAAGAGGCGGAGGCCAAGATGTTGGCTGCGAAGGCAGCTAGTGATAACGCTGCGAAAAAATTCGACCGTTTGAATTCGCTTGCAGAATCAAGCGCTGCTAGTGACGCAGAGCTTGAAGATGCCCGCGAACAAGCCGATGCGAAGCGATTCACATGGATGGCAGCTAAGGCGACCCTAAAACGTGTTAAGCAAGGCCCGCGTCTCGAGTCGATCGCACAAGCAGAAGCTCAGGTTCAATTGCAACTGCACCAAGTGCAGTTGTTGGAGGATCAGCTTCAAAAACTTGCCATAAAATCGCCATTCGACGGTTTCATTGCCGCTGAGTACACCGAGGTTGGGTCATGGATCAGTCGCGGAGATCCCGTTGTTCAAGTGGTGCAACTTGATCAGGTTGAAGTACAACTGGCCGTGACTGCGGAAACGGTAGTTCATCTATATCCCGGAGAGAAAATTCGAGTTGACTTTCCGGAGTTTCCGGAAGAGTTGTTCGTAGGCACTATCAAACGCGTCGTGCCGGTTGCCGATCCGAGGTCGCGAACCTTTCCGGTCTTTATCCTCTTGGATAACGTACTGAATAACGGTGTGCCGGAATTGAAAGCGGGAATGCTGGCTCGTGTGGAGGTTCCAGCCGGACGGCGGGAAGCGATGCCGCTTGTGCCCAAAGACGCATTGGTCCTCAACGGGGTTGATAGCGCGGTCTTTGTGATCGATCCAGATCCTGAATTTCGCGGCCGGGATTCCGGGTTGGCTCGTCGAGTTCCGGTAACCTTGGGGGTCGCTGTGGGTGGCTTGATTCAAGTCAGTGGGAACATCGATGAAGGTGATCTGGTTGCGACCGAAGGGAATGAGCGATTGGTGTCGGGGGCGAGTGTTCAAGTGGTTGGTCGTCGCCGGACAGATACGAAAGTCACGGGCGACGACGAATGAAGATCCTTGAGTCACTGATCGCGAACCCGGTGAAGGTAACCGTTGGGGTACTCATTGTGTCCCTTTTCGGTGCTATCTCGCTGCAAACAATGCCGAAGCAGTTAATCCCGGCTGTTCAAAATCCAGTGTTGAGCGTTGAAACGGGATGGCCGGGTGCGAGCCCTCGCGAGATCGAGCGAGAAATCATTCTGGAACAGGAGGAGCAATTGGCCGCGGTCGAGGGTTTGGTCAAGATGACCTCCCAGTGCCGCGATTCAGGCGGCTCGATTACGCTCGAATTCGCGGTTGGGACAAACATCGAAGATGCGATGATGCGCGTCAATACTCGGTTGCAGCAGGTACGTGAGTACCCAATTGATGCGCGAGAACCGGTGATCGAAGCATCGGATGTTTCGGATCGACCGATTGCGAGATTCGCCTTGACATCCCGTCCACCGACCAAGGGGAGAATCCGGCAATTTCAGCTCGATCACCCTGAGCTTGCCGTGTTGGTGGAACCTGCCTATCGAGCATTCAACCCTGCACTTCGCGTTTTTCGGCTCCAGGAAATTTGCAAACAGCATCAGACGCAGCACCCTGAGTTGCGCATTCTGCTTCCCGCTGAGGTTGATCTACAGGAAGTTCGTAAGCTTTCGGAGGACGTGATTGAAGCCCGCTTGGAACGGATACCGGGTGTCTCAGAGGCGGAGACTTACGGCGGTCAGGAAGAAGAATTGCAGGTGATTGTTGATCCCGAGAAATTGGCAGCTCGGCAGCTCACGATCGCGGATGTGCGGGGCGCTTTGGCTGGGCAGAACAAAGACACAGCGGCGGGTGATATTTATGAGGGCAAGCGTCGTTGGGTAATTCGTACGCTTGGGCAATTTCGCGATCCGCAACATGTAGAAAACCAATTGCTTGCCACCGAAGATGGTTTGCCGGTTTATGTTCGTGATGTCGCCGAAGTCCGGGTCGCGTACAAAAAGATCGACAGTTTGTCTCGACGGTACGGAATGACAACGAATGGGTTGAGCGTCCGTCGTGCCTCCAATGCGAACGTGTTAGAGGTGATGGACGGGATTCGACGAGTTACCGATGAGTTAAATAATGGCGTCCTGAAACGCCTTGATCTCGAGCTTTACCAGTACTATGACGAGACGGAATACATTCGTTCGGCCATTCGCTTGGTTCAGCAGAACATTTTTGTCGGCGGTGCTCTTACGATCATCGTTCTTCTGCTGTTCTTGCATCTTGAGCGGCGTTCATTGTTGGCGATACCCTTCATCGCGGCCTCTGCCGTCGCCTCGGTGTTGGTAACACCTTGGTTTTTATTAATCACCTTGCTGCTAACCCTCGCAGTTGGCTTGTGGTTTGGGCGTGGCGCGCTCGTAGTCGGCTTCGCGATCCCGGTCAGTGTGATCGGTACTTTTTTGATGATGGGGGTAATGGGGCGATCTTTAAATGTTGTTAGTTTGGCTGGACTTGCTTTCGCTGTTGGAATGCTCGTCGACAACGCCGTTGTAGTGCTGGAGAATATTTACCGGCGAAGACAACGCGGTGAGTCAAGTTTTCAAGCTGCTGTGGCCGGAACGCAGGAGGTTTCTGGTGCGGTTGTCGCTTCCACGCTAACGACGATTGCTGTGTTTGTGCCGGTACTGTTTGTTCAAGAGACATCAGGGCAACTGTTTCGCGATATTGCTATCGCGATTAGTTGCGCAGTTGGCCTTTCGATGCTTGTCTCTTTTACGATGATTCCGACCGCGGCAGCGCGTTTGTTTGATCGTTGTAGCGAGCCTCTTCGGAGCCCAATGCCGCGGAGTGACCTTGGGGATCAGGCGACCAAGAACGATGAATCACTGTTGGAAAAAGATGGGGTGATTGAGTCGGTACCGGCGGACAGAGCTGCGAAATTACTCACTAGTATCGGGACTTCCTTTACTGAACGAGTGACCGAAATCAACCGATGGATCTTGGCTCGACGCACACGTTCGTTCGCAGTTGTGGGGTTGATGGTGTTGGCTTCGGTTGGTCTTAGTTGGTTGTTATGGCCGAAGGTTGAGTACCTGCCCGCCGGGAATCGGAATTTCGTGTTCTGCAGCTTGTCGCCGCCGCCTGGTTACAACATTGAACAGTTGATGAAGATGGGAGAGAAGCTGGAGGCTGATTTGCAGCCTTTTTGGGATGCAGATCCTGGTAGTGAGTCAGCTCGCGATCTGACCGTGCCAATTATTGACTATTACTTCTATGCGGTTCGCGGAACCTCCGTGTTCATGGGGTTTAGAGCAGACGATGCATCTCGCGTCCGTGAATTGATCCCAATTAGTAATGAGGTTGGGTCGCAATTTCCAGGGACCCGTGCAATCGCGAAACAATCAAGTTTGTTTGAGAGAGGTTTCAGCGGCGGCCGCACGATTGATATCGAAATAACCGGCGGAGATCTCAAAAAACTAATCATGATTGGTGAGAGAGTGTTGAACGATGTAATGCGTTTGATGCCATCTGCTCAGGCGATGCCCCGGCCAAGTCTCGACTTGTCGAGCCCTGAGATCCATGTGCAACCAAAATTGGTGGAGTCCTCCGAGATGGGGCTGAGTGCCGCGGATCTCGGGTACGCGATCGATGCCTTCGTCGATGGTGCTTACGCGGGCGATTATTTTACGGATGGCAACAAAATTGACCTGACAATTATCGGTGACAAGTCGTTTGCTGGACGCACACAAGACATTCTTTCACTTCCTGTATCCACGACGACCGGGCAAGTTGTTCCGCTCTCTGCTCTGGCTGACGTGGAATACAGCAGTGGCCCCGAGTCGATTTTGCGTCGCGAACGGCAGCGTGCGATCACCATTTCTGTCACGCCGCCAATGAAGATACCGCTGGAACGGGCAATGCAGTTGGTTGATGAACAAATCGTCGCGACGCTGCAAGCTGAAGGATTGGTTGACGGAGAGACGAGAGTCTCGCTTTCAGGGACCGCCGATAAGCTGCGCGAGGCTTGGCAGGCGTTGCGGTGGAACCTATTGCTTGCATTGGCGATCACCTACCTGCTGATGGCTGCCCTGTTTGAATCATGGCTGTATCCATTCGTGATCCTCTTCAGCGTTCCGCTAGGTGCGGTGGGTGGCGTGTTGGGGTTATGGGTATTGAATCTCGTTACTTTCCAATCACTCGATATTTTGACAATGCTTGGCTTCATCATTCTCATTGGAACCGTTGTCAACAATGCGATTTTGATTGTCCATCAATCCTTGCATTACATTCGTGACGGGGCTGACCCACGATCGGCGATTCCAAATAGTGTCCGGACCCGTATCCGACCTATTTTTATCACTACGACGACTACTGTCTTGGGACTATTGCCCCTTGTTGTTTTCCCCGGTGCTGGCAGTGAACTTTACAGGGGGCTTGGTGCCGTCGTACTGGGTGGGTTGCTGGTTTCAACTCTCTTTACGCTGTTTCTCGTTCCGACGGTCTTTGTCTTGACGTTAGATGCGAATCAAGGATTGCGACAATGGTCGCGCCGCTTGGCGGGATCGGATCCGCGATCGCCGCTCTCTGGCACCGGTGGGATTGATCAGGCGGCCATTGAGCCAACGGAATAATTCTCGCCGAATCGAAGCTGGCAACGGGGCGTTTCAGCGGTGAGTACTTAGGCGAGGATGAACGCAGAATTGGCTCAACACCGACAGTTTTTACTGCCAGTAGAGGGAAGCAATTTTTAGATGGATTATTCTTACCCAAGAGAACAAGTCATTGGTGTGAAACTTCTGAAAACCCCGTTTTACGTCCTTTTGCATTTGGATCGGTGTTGACGAAGGGAGTCATTCGGCAACCGGACGGATGGCCTCAGCACTGTTTTACGGTCTCCTATCGGCTTTGATTTAACGGCTGGATTCGACAGGGTTTCGAAACTCATTAAAATGAGGGGTAGAGACGAGGTGGGCGCTACGGCGCCGTTATTGTTGCTATACTCTTGGCGTCGAAATTTGAGCTGGAGTTTTCTTGCTAGTGGCGTTTTCCTGGAATTTGCACGGTGCGGCATGACGAGTGCCGATGGCAACATGGCCGACTGGTTTCTTAATGCCAAAGGGAATGTTCAAGGACCTTTAACCGAAGCAGAGATGCGTGCTGCGATCACCGACTCGACAATGGATGATTTGCAGGTTCGGCAAGGTCAAAGTGATTGGTATCCTGCGGATGTGATCCGCCAAAAATACGAAACGCTGGATAAAAATGGGGTATTCATTCGGTTCAAGCAGGTTGCCGAAGGCCCGTTCACTCTTAGCAAGGCCTATGAATCTTTGATCAGCATGGACCTTGCGGGGATCCAGGTGCGGATGGGCAGGGATGGGTCTTGGGTAAAAGCGCGTAAATGGATTGAGGCCGTTGAGCGGTTAAAACGGAAAGAAAAAGATGCCGTTTTGAAAGCGGTTTCCCAACTTTTTGACTCGGCGGATCTGTCCGATTTTTCTGAGTCGCGTACGTCCAAGCAAAGTTTGGCGGCTGAACACGCCGCTTCTCCCACGAGAGACGATTCGGGAGTAGGGAATGAAGATGACTGGTTGACGCATCGTCCACAACTGGAATCACGGCAGGCCAACGCTGGGGATGGAATGGTTTCTCCTGTCAGGTTCGAAGAGCAGGCAAAGATCGACAAAGGGGCTGCTGCATCGCCGGTGTCTCCGCCTGCTCCGGTGTCTCCGCCTGCTATTGGGAAGAGCCAGCCATCGGTGCCAACGGGAAAACTGTTGGGAGTCAGCCAATCTGCAACAGGCGTCAACTTCGGTGGTTTTGATCGCGACCCTTTAGCAACGCTCGGAACCCACACCGACTTTGGCCGGACATACGAATCGCGGCATCCTCGTACACGCATCGAAACTTCGTCTCGTGAAGCTTGGGGGCGGATCATCGCTTTTTCGCTTGGGTCGCTGGTCTTTTTGATGCTGGGTTCGATGATCGCGGCAGGCTACATCAAAATGAACTCTCTGCAATACGCTGTGTCTCAATCACAACCGGAAATGCAGTCGAAAGTTCAAACGCAATCGACTTTGGTGGACATCGGGGAGATCGAGCATGCACCTTCTGCGACTCAGCGAGGTCGAGGGGAAGTAACGCGCCCCGCAGTTTCAGGAACGGCGGCTGCAATGCCTGTTCGCAGTTCTTTGTCCTCTTCATCCATTCGTCCACCCTCGGTGACCGATGGGATGCTATTTCGGCCAACGATTCAAACGGCGAATGGTGTTATCGATGCCGGAACTGCGTTTGCTGCGACGATTAATGGTTCTTCAAAAACTTTTGTACTTACCGCTCTGCATTTATTTGGTCCAGCAGGTGGTTTGAGTCAGGACATGAGCCCATCCCAATTGCCACAACAGTGGGAAGCGTTGAAGCTGCGAGACTGCAAGTCTCGAATCATGCACGATGACGTTGGGATCGATCCCGTCTTGTTGGATCAAACACAGCCGTTGCCGACCGTTTCTGCACAAGGTGACGTGGCTGCTTGTGCTGTCGAGGAAAGCGGTTTTCTGCGTTTTCGACCGCTCCCGATCTCGTCGAACGCGCCGCAGCCAGGAGAAAAAGTTTGGCTGGTTTCAGAGGTGATTGGCAGTTCGTCGCTTGTTCATTCTGCGGTCGTCGAAGGAATCGAGCAGGGATGGGCGGTCTATCGATTTGATCAGCCTATCGAATTGAGGGCAACGAGCGGGGCCCCCGTGGTGGATGGTCAAGGCCAGGTCGTGGCTGTTCATGCGGGCGGCGGTGACGAAGGTGGGGTGGTGATAGGAGTCGGCACACCAACCTCGAAATTCGTCAATAGCCTGATCACGCAGTAATCTGTGCCCATCCAGGATAAGGCGTGGGTTAGAGCATCTTCGCCACGATGCGGCCGCTCGCAACGGATTCGAGGCTCGATTTCGAAAAAAGCTGCTGGCGCGAAAACCTCCCCCGAGTTTACACCGCACCGATCCGAAAGGTGGCAGGCGTTTTACTGGCCGCGGCTTGCCCATTTCGGCCAGCAGAATCCTTTGCGGCTTCATGAGTCGTAGCCACTGATGCATTGCAATGCTTGGTAAGATACGGCAATAAGTTCTATTCCCATCACCTTTTCTGTTATTCGATGAACCGAGTTCTATTGATTCTTTTCGCCCTCAGCTTAATTTCTGCGGCCGAAGCGAAACCGCCCAATATTTTGTATTTCTATGTGGATGATATGGGCTGGGGGTCCATTGGGCCCAACGGACAATCGGAGCGTCGGGCTGCCGGATTGGCGAGCGTTCAGACGCCGAATCTTGATCGCTTGGCGAAACAGGGGGTTAACTTTACCCGTGGCTACGGATGCCCCGTGTGTTCACCTGCACGCGCGTCGCAGCAAACTGGGTTTCATCAGGGTCATACATTTGCCGACCGCAATGACCCCGACAATGCCAAGAAGGCAATGCGTCGCGACGATGTTACGATCGGTGATGCGCTTTCCGCGGCTGGCTACGCGACCGGATATTGGGGGAAGTGGGGGTTCGGTGGTTCGAAAGATCCCCAAAATCCGTTGGTTGTAAACGTGCAAACTTTACCAACTTCCCATGGCTATCAAGATGTCTTGGCAGAGTTGCATCATGTCCGTGCGCATACTTTTTTTCAGCCGACTTTGTGGCGACAGGCGACCAACGTTACCGCCCGCGGCGGACTGGAATTGGTACCAAATACGCTTTCTTCCTATCGAGGGAATGCTGCTTATCCCAATCTCCCGGCGCAACAGAATCACGCGGATTATCCAACGACGGCGTATTGCGATGATTCGTACGCTTTTGCCGCATTCGATTTTGTGAGGCGACAGGCTCAGCAGTATCGGAAGACGGGGCAACCCTTTTTTGGCTTGTTGGCCGTTCAGGTTCCACACGCACCCTTTAATGAAATTACGCAACTTCCTGACTGGGACGCGGCGTATGCCGATGACCCTCATTTCGCCTCACTCGACACTCAGTCCCGGCAGTGGGCGGCAATGGTGACGCGAATTGATTCCCATATCGGTAACATTTTGGCGGTTCTCGAGGATCCGAATAGTGATGGAGACCTGTCAGATTCAGTCGCACGCGAAACACTGGTGGTTTTTCAATCTGACAATGGAGGACCTCGCGGCAGTTGCTTGAAGGAACTGGACAGCAATGGTGGTTTGCGAGGGACAAAGGGGACTATTTACGAAGGGGGGATTCGTGTTCCGCTGATCATGCGTTGGCCTGCCAAAATAAATGGTCAGTCAGAGCGAGCGGCGGGATCTGTTTGTGATCAAGTTGTCGATGTGACTGACCTGTTACCAACCTTCTGTGAATTGGCTGGTGCTAAAGTACCGCTTGGAATCGATGGGGTCTCGATTGCTGAGATATTGGTCGGGCAAGAGGTTACGAAGCGACGTGATTTCATCATCCACGAGGCAAGTAACCAGGCTTCAATCATCCGTGGCAATCAAAAGTTGATTCGAAACGCGCGGGGGAAAACCGAGCTTTATGATTTGTCGCTGGATCCAAATGAGTCGCATGATCTTTCACAAAAACAACCCAAGCTTGTGCGTGAAATGGAAGCACTTTTGCTCGGAGAACGCGTGACTGAGAAAAAAGGGTTTGCGGTGACTTACCATCAATGGATTGGAAAAAATGGCGACGCAGCAGGTGAGGCGGATCATTGGTCCCCTTATCGGTATGAGAACGAAGGAATTACTTACCAATCAGATGACGGTGCACCGCAGTTAGCGTGGATTGCAAAGATGGAAAATAAGGGAACCGCCGATGGGCTGGCGGTTGCAGAAAGAAATTTGCATGTTTTGGCTTTGGAAATCCAGGGCAGGAAAAATGCACGACAAACACTTGGCTTGCAACGAGGCATCGAGCTGGTTGGTCGTAACGAAATCCGCATTGGTCCCTTTGGTACCATTGACATGAATGGAGCGCGGATCGCCTCAATGCGAGCGGTCGATGTTCTTCCACTGGGAACACTCATTGGCAATGGAGAGGTCGATGCAACACTGCAGAACGGTGGGGATTTGCTAATCCAATCATTTGCGAATCCGTTACATTTAATTGGCGATTACCACCAGCATGAGCAAGGCCTTCTCGCTGTCGAAAGGCCGAGTGAATCTCCCGGCTTTGTGATTGAGGGGATCGCTGAGCTCGACGGCAGGTTGGAGTTCAGATCGAAGGGAAAACCCGAATCACCGAAAGGAACCGAGCTAACGGTCCTTACAGCGAAACAGATTAGAGGGAAATTTTCCAATCCGGATGATCTGGTCAGTGATCAGGGGCGACAATGGAAAATCCGCTATGGCTCGAAATCGGTCTCATTGATCGCAAAATAAGCCTACCATCTATCTCATTTGTTCGACCGACTTCCAAACGGGTTGACGTTTTCGTCACGGCTTTATGAATCATGCACGGCGTCAACTGTTCCCGTTCGTTGCGTTGGCTTGGGTGTCACTTAGTGCTGCGAACACCGTAGGCGGCGAGGAAGTCAATGCTGCGAAGCCACCGGCTGTGGTGATCGGAAAACACATCTTCTTGGATTCAACGCTTTCGCAGCCGGTTGGGCAGGGATGTTTCTCTTGTCACCGAGCTGAAACTGCTTTTGCCGATTCCCGACCGATTTCGCCTGGGGCGGTGAAGGGACGCTTCGGTCGGCGTAACTCGCCCTCTTTGATGTATGCGGCGCTGATTCCCGGATTTGCTTACGAGGATGTGCAGACGGACGATGGGACTGAGGTTTATGCTTGGGAAGGTGGATTGTTTCATGATGGGCGAGCGGGCGACCTCTTCGAACAGGTGCAGCAGCCTTTCTTCGACCCCAACGAGATGAATTTGCCCAACGAAGAGACGCTAGCGTCGCGGTTGCGGGGTTCGGAATACGCAGCTGAATTTCGGCAATGGGTCGGGGATGAGATCTGGAGGGACGATCAACGCTTGAACTATCACGCATTTCGCGCGTTAGTGGAGTTTCTGAAGGAGCCGATCTTTCGCCCATTTGATGCTCGGATCGATGATTACCTGAATGGGAAAGCTGCATTGACGCAATCTGAGTTGCGCGGCCTCGAGATTTTTCGTGGGGCAGGGAAGTGTGCGGATTGCCATCTTTTAGAGCCATCGAGTTGGGCAGGGCCACTCTTGAGTGACTATGGGTATGACAATCTGGGAGTTCCCTCTCGGGGCATAAAGGATGCGGGGCTTGGCGGGCAAACGGGGGAGCAAGCCGAACTTGGGCAGTTTCGTGCACCATCGCTCAGGAACATTGTTCTGACGGCGCCTTACATGCACAATGGATCGATCCAGACGTTGAAAGAGGTTCTGGAGTTTTATAATCGTCGCGATGTCGAGCCAGAGCGATGGGGTCACACCGACTTTCCAGACACCGTTAATCGTCAAGACATGGGTGATTTGAAGCTCACCGAACAACAGGTCAGTGATTTGTTGGCGCTGATGAATGCTTTCACTGATCGCACCCTCTTGAGCCGCACAGATACGGACGATTTCCCGGCTGCCACCACTGAAACGCCGTCAACAGATGAGCTGCGGCTGTACTTTCCGGACTGGACGCACCGCAAGCATCCAGCTTATCCCGGTAAATGCGACCCGCCCTCTTCATTGTCGCGGAACGCTGCTGAGTCTCGATGATGGATGCATCGGGCGGCCAGTATCTCGATCTGATCTTTGGTTGAGCTGCCGTGTTCTGCTGCGTTGACGCGCCGCGACGGTTTTTGGCTGTAATTAGCACACTTTACAGATGCCAGCAGCGACACCATCGAAACGGCCTGGACTCACGAGGACCAAGTTTCGCACATTCCGCGGTTTTCTCGGTTGCTTGCTGCGCAGGAGGCATGTCGTGACAGCCGATCGTGAATCCAAAACACGCTGGAGTGGGCTGCGCGATCTGTTTGCCGCCACGAGGGAGGCGATAATTGTGATCGCTGTTCTCTTGATCCTGCGAGTCCCGTCGTTTGTTCGGGAGTCGTTATAGCGGGCCGGGATTACCTCTTTCGCTGGCATTGAGTTCGACAGGGAAGACGTTCTCGATGTTGGTCAGGAAGTTGCAATTGCTGAATCGCAGGTCGCAAAGCTCTCGTTGCAACTGAGTAATGTCGAGCAGCAACTTGCAGATTTATTTGTCTCGGGGAGAGCTGCCAGCTCGGAGGAACTCCGCGAAATAGCCAATTCGGTTCATTCAATTAAGAACCAGGCTTCCAAAGCGCACCAATCGCTATCCAATACCACCCAAAGTATTGACCGGGGCGATTCAACTCATGCCGCCCGCTCAGTTGCGAGAGCTAGCTGCTAAAAATGCATGTCGGCAGGAAGTTCGGCGACGTCAGCCAACTCGACTGCCGGGCCTGGAATCCACACAGCTTCAGGGTGGATTGCTGATTCAACCTTCGGATTTAAGCGGGACCACCAGTTCTCGTTAAACAACCATCTTTTTTTTGGCGGTCGAGCGTGAATTCGAATGGGCCCGTTATGCGTCGCCTGGTCATCGTTGCGAAGTCGTTCGCTTTGATTGGATTTTGCGATGCAATTCGCGGATTTTCTCGATGACTCGTTCCTCGACTGTTGCTTCGAATGGTCCAGGATATGTCGTGTACTGCATCGCACCGCCACCTTCGTATCCGCCTTCCCGGAGGACTCTTAGGCTGGGTAGGTAGCCAAAAACGTGGTTTGAATAGCCGGCGACCCACACTAGGTGGTCGTCTTGGCCAAGTTCTTGCTTTAAGCGCAGTGAATAATCAACCACAACTTCGCCACAGATCGCTACGAGTGTTAAATCAGCTCCGAATTGTGCAACTTGGATTGGGAAGTCGCTGTGACTTGAATCGATACGACCTCGAGTTTCGATTTGTCGGAGCAATTCTTCGCCGTGAACCCGCGTGTATTTGTTGTCTGAATTTGCCTCCTCGTTTATTTGTTGGATTGAGGGAACCTTGAAGTCGAGTGTCGCATGCCCCATCTCAACCAAAAGCGGACCATGGAGCTTTCGGTATTGTTTCGTGGTTAAGGCTGTTTCAACTCCATTTGCCAATGCTTGTCCGTGCTGCTTCGCAAGTTCAAGTGTCCGACGTGGATAAGGGTTTTGATCAGCTGAGCAACCATTTAGAAAAAGCGCGGTCACGCCCTCGTGCTTGGCTTCGATGTATTGTTGCGCAAAGCCTGGGTAGTCACCACAAAGTTTTTGGAAGCTGAGCGTGGTAGCGTGGCATGCGTAACCAAATAGGACTGCAGTGAGTTTCCCCTGAGCATTTTCTACCCTCAGCACAGGAACGTCGTGATCAATTGGGCCTTTGGGATTTGGGCTATTAATAAAGCCTTGCTCTGTTGGAAGCCGACGGTTCATCGCGAAACCCGCGCGTGCGCGACTGTAATACAAATTAGCCGGTTCCAGTCGTTGCAATGTCTCGGTGATGAGGTTTCCGATTTTGATTGCTGTACTGTGAACATAGGCTCGGGCAGAAGCGGCATAGGTTGCGTCAATACCATATCTCAAAATGCGGTCATCGCGCAATTCCGGGCCACAATGCGTATGTGAAGCATTCAATAGCAGTGAATTGGGGGAAACGCCCTGTGCAAGGACACGTTCTTCGACTGCAATTCGAAGCTCTTTCGTTATCCCTAGTAAATCGAGAGTGACGATAATCAGTTGTTCACCCTGCTCATCTCGGATGACCAGGACTTTTGCATTTAAATCGTGCACGCTTCCTGCCGAAGGCTCTTTTCTCGCGGCGTAGCCTCCCATCCATACGGGGTCTTGCGGGGTAATGGCTACGCTTCCAGCCGCACACATCCAAGATGTTTCCGCTGCATCGAGCGAAGTGAAATTTGGCCAGAAGGCGAGAACGAGGATGATGATTGCTGGAGCTTGTAATCGGTTCATTGCGGCAAACTTTCTTCAGCGGTGGGTGAGAGTTAGGGGCATTCGGGACATGTGCGCAGTGAATCACGCCCTCTTTCACGCATTCGGTGATTCAGCAACGTTAAAACGTGATCCGTAGCACTCGATCCATTGAGCGAGGCGATCCTGAAATGCATTCGAATCCTCTCCGACGGTACGCCATGGGGTATGCGATTCAGCAAGTTGTTGCCGCAATTTCACGATCCATTCTTCAAGCGTTTTCTGAATCGCCATTATTAGATGGCGATCGATTTGATTTGAGGTTGCTTGAGGTTTTTCGGCAACTGATTTACGGATCAATTCGGTAAGCTGCCCTTGCTGGGCCGCGAATCGTCTTCCCTGAAAATAGACACGGCGAAGTTGTCCGTTGGCATTGAATTGAAAAACAGGATCCGCGCCGCAGTAAAGACTCAATTGGTTTTGTCTGCGAAATCCCGCGAGCAAAGTGACGCCGTCAATGGCACACTCGCCACGATGGATCATCGTATGCCCATCTCGCAGCAAGTCTTCGCGATCGCGTTCGTGCAATGCCATGATCAATGTATTGGGATACGTATATCCGCGACTCACTACGCTAGCGTTGAATTGATAACCATTTTCATGCAAGGATCTCTTTTACGACGCGACCATAGACGTCCGTCAATCGGTAATCCCGTCCAGCGTGTCGGTAGGTTAAACGTTCATGATCAATCCCCAGCAGGTGCAAAATCGTGGCGTGTAAATCATGAACGTGTACCTTGTTGACGACCGATTTGAAGCCGAAGTCGTCAGTTTCGCCGTAGCTCATGCCACCCTGAACACCGCCTCCTGCCATCCACATGGTGAAGCCGTGATGATTGTGATCCCGGCCATTACCATTCTCAGAGGTTGGGGTACGGCCGAACTCTCCGCCCCAAACGATGAGTGTGTCCTCAAGCATGCCGCGCTGCTTTAGGTCCGAGATTAAAGCTGCGATTGGTTGATCAATTTCCTTGCACAGCTTGGGTACGATTTCATCGTGTTTACTATGGGTGTCCCAAGGCTGGCCGTTGCCGTAATAAAGTTGGACAAATCGAACTCCACGTTCGACCAACCGTCTTGCGAGCAGGCATCCATTGGCAAAATGACCGCTCCCATAGGCTGCTTTTGTTTGTCGTGTTTCTCGGTTTAGGTCAAAAGCCTGGTTGCCTTCGGTTTGCATGCGAAACGCGGTTTCCATGGCCTCGGTCCGTGCAGCCAAATTTGAATCGTCACTACGACCGGTTAGATGTTCAGCATTCAATGCACGCAAAAGATCGAGTTGTTGTCGCTGGGTTGCCTGATTCCAACGAGAATTACTGAGATGTGGCAACATCTTGCCCGGCACCATCGTCGAATGATTGATGTAGGTGCCTTGGTGCTCCGACGGCAGGAACGCACTGTTCCAGAGGATGGAGAAACGGACTGGCCGCCCGGGACACAACACGACGTAGCCTGGAAGGTTGCGATTTTCGGTGCCCAAGCCATACAGGAACCATGCTCCCATGCTTGGGCGGGTTGGGACAATCGTTCCATTATTCATCTGTAGTAGGGCGGGGCCATGATTCGGATTGTCCGCGTGCAAAGAGTTCAGGACGCAGATCTCGTCCATGTGGTGACTCAAGTTTGGTAATAATTCGCTGACCGGTAAACCACTTTCGCCACATCGCGAGAATTTAAACGGGGATGGCAAGAGCCCACCAGTTGGCCGTTCGGTCAAGAGTTCGACACCCTCGGGTCTGGTACCCGCATATTTCTCCAACGCTGGTTTTGGGTCAAATAAATCGGCTTGAAATGGTCCGCCATTCATGAACAAGTGGATGACTCTTTTTGCTCGGGGAGCAAAGTGAGGTCCCGGATGAGGTTGTCTGTGAGGTGCCGTTATGACCTCGCCAGCTGACGCTGACGCGGCGCTAAGGAGGCCGACGGTGCCACCAAATTGTCGCAGCCAGTCGCGTCGTTCAGTTTTTTGTCGAAAATCTTGCATTTACAAAAAAGTCGCCAGTTGTTGTCTCGGGAACATGCGAATCAGCCTCGTTGGTTGAGCGAGTGTCGCCAAGTTGCGATTCGTCGATCTGTTCATTCGATAGGGTTTGGTTAATCTACAAACATTAGTTCGTTGGAAGCGAGTAAAACATGAATGTACTGTTCCCAAAGCTCATTCGTCTCTGACGCACCGGCGGAGAAAAAGGCATCGGCTAATGCCAGTTCCCGTTCGGTGGGGGCCCGAGTGAATAGTTGCTGATACAGGTGGTGAATTCGCTGTGTCTCGATGCGAATCGTAGGATGGAGTTCAGGTGCTAAATGCTCAGAGAAATTTTGATCATTTAAGCGATTAGCTAATGCTGTGGCCTGCCCAATCAGCAGTGGGCCATTAAGTGCGTACAAGCCTTGCAGCGGCGTAATCGTTGACGCTCGTTGCGGGCTATGCTGAGTCGGGTCGGGAAAGTCATGGACCATCAAAGTTGGGGACATATCGCGTCGATGGACCGTTCCGTAAATCGTGCGGCGTTGATTGTTTTCCGCGTCGAGATCGATCGATACGCCTCCCCGACGAAGATCAAGTGATCCACTCGCCACTAAGATGCTATCACGCCATTCTTCGAAGTTGATACGCCTTCGTACCATGCGTGATAACCAGCGATTACTCGGATCGAGTTTAAAGCGGTTTTGCGTGACACGCGATGATTGCTGCCAGGTGGCTGAAAGCAGGATCTCTCGGTGTAGGTGTTTGATGGACCATCCATTTGAAATGAATCGGTCCGCCAAATCATCCAGCAAGTCTGGGTGGCTAGGGCGGGCGCCCTGTTGGCCAAAGTTACTTGGCGTCGAGACAATTCCCGTCCCAAAGTGTTCTTTCCAGATGCGATTGACTAAGACTCTTGCGGACAGTGCTGCGCCTTCGTGAAGAATCGACTCGGCCAACTCCAGACGCCCACTTCCTTGCTTATAGGGTTTTTGGAAACGATCGAGAATTGCCAAAAATCGACGCTGGATGACCGGGCCAGGGCGATTGGGGTTTCCGCGGATAAACGCGGGTAAATCCCTCGGTTCTGATTGATAGACTAATTTTGTTCCTTGTTGGGGTGTCTTGCCAGCACGTACGACATGCATGGACTCTTCTGATAACGCGTTTGCCATCGGCGAGTCGTAAAAGGGGGTTGCTTCAATCAGCTGATCGATCTTGGTGGTGAATTCCGCAATCCTCTGTTTCGGTGGCGAGGCTTCCTTTTTTAAAGTCTCAATTTGCTCTTTCCATTTGGCAACCTGTTGTTTGGCGAGTTGCGTTCTCTGGTGGATTGCTTGATCCACGATTGGACGCTCGACCTGACGGCAACTGGCGAAGATTCCCGCCAGCGCGTAGTAATCTTCGCTAGTAATGGGGTCGAATTTATGGTCGTGGCAACGCGCGCAGGCGACTGTTAGGCCGAGAAAGGTTCTGGAGACTGCATCCACTCGTTCCTCCCACTCGTCAGCAACGATGACCTTGATGATTTCCGAGGGCAGCTTCAGTTCTTTCCAGTAGGTTGGGCTGAGGCTCAGGAAGCCGAGAGCGGGAAGATCTTCCGGGCCAGTGTTTGGCATCAGGTCAGTCGCAAGTTGCCGACGTACGAAATCATCGTAAGGCATGTCTTCGCAAAATGCCTGGACCACCCAATCACGATAGAGATGGGCTTGCCCGGTTTGATAGAGCCAGTTGGCGGTGCGGTCAGTGTAACGAGCCATATCCAACCACCAACGTCCCCACTTCTCACCATATTGAGGTGAAGCTAAATAGTGATCCACCATGCGTCGGTAGACTTCGGGTTG
>JBMYRF010000014.1:62163-70175 GCA_049602075.1 Rubripirellula sp. | reverse complement strand
TCAATCCACTTCGTCAAAATTGTAATCTCTCGGTCCGTCAACCTTCCTTTCGGCGGCATCTCAATTTCGCCATCTTGCCGCACGGTCTGGATCAAAAGGCTGGCGGCGGAGTTACCCTTCACGAAAAGAGGGCCGCTGTCGCCTCCGCGCTCGATCGAGGCGGCACTGTCAAGCCGTAGTCCGCCATGGATGGTTTTGGCAGATTCGGAATGGCATTCGTAACAATGCGAGCTCAGAAGCGGGCGAACTTTCCGCTCGAAAAAATCAAGCCTGCCGGTTTCTGCCGCGTCGGGAATGTCCTTCGCAAACGCCGGCATCACAACCATAAATGCGAGCACGGTACTAGCACGCAAGTTCATTGAGCGGAAAACTCAGCTAGGCGGGATGATTGTTGGTGACTCCGCATTGTAAATCAGTTGAAGCGGATTTGCGACAAGTGGCACGTCGGGCCTAAGCATGCTGAATACGGACATGGAAACTGCGATCCGAGTAAATAGGTTTTTGCCTGTCTTCTCGAGGACTTTAGGTGCGAGCCGTGACGGGCTTTTCCGCTGCAGGATACGGCGATTTGACGGCACCACTTCGGCGTGCGTTAAGTGGAATCGTGCCACGGGAATGACTGAGTCAGGTAATGGCAGCGGAGGTTTAGGTATTGCCCAATCATTCCTTACACGAAATGCAAGTGGCTGACGCTTCATCGACTGCGAAATCGCGGTACCTGATTGGATGAATTGAGGGATCAGTTATTGGGAAAGCCTTCTATCGACGGTTGGTCCACCTGTCCGCTGGTTTGTTTCGTTTATTATCATTTGCGGTAGGATTGGTTCGTTGTTCTTCGCTTTAGTGAGGAGGTGTGATTTTGTCTTTTGGCGTTCGTGTTGTCGGAAATGAAAATAATAATGACCGTGAACGGTCAAGGCGGAATTGTTGTCCAATCGAAGGCGAACGTTCTTTGCTGAGCCAGATCCCCTCCCAGTCCTGTCGAAGTGATTGCATGCGAGAAAAATCTCAAGTTGGTTTTAGAATCTTACTGTTTTCGATCATTATGGGGGCGACTTCCCTGCCTCTCGTTTGTGGAGAGGAAGCTGGTGGTGACGCTTGGCGTCCATTTGCAGAACGCCGTCTAAATGAGATTTACGAACAAGGGAGGTATCGCGCAAAAGGTTTCGCTGCAGATTGGACGGAAGATAGCAAAGGCTATATTGTTCAAGAACGTGTTGCTGAATCGAATCGCTCAATATTTGTGGAATACGATGTTCTCAGTGGTGAGCGAACGGAATTGCCGGTCCGACCTGAGTTGAGTAACGGCGGCAACCGGATGCAATCACCTGATGGAAGGTATTTGATTGAAAATCGCGGGCGGCAGCTTTTAACTCGCGATTTGACTACGGGTGAAAGAATTCGATTGACGCCTGAGGCTGGCGATCGCGATGTTTGGTATCGAAAACCAGCCTGGAGTCCTGATGGAAAGCAGATTTTGTTTGTTGAGTCAGACGAAACTGCGATTCGCTTTAGGAATGTTTTAGTACCTGGCGATCCGACGTATCCAGAAACGCAGAGGAGGCGGTTCGCGAGGGTGGGTGGAAAAATTGCGAAGCTTCGAGTTGGGGTTGTGAATATTGACGACCAAAAAATTCAGTGGATCGCAATCGATACGCCGGACGAGGGCTTTTATCTTGGCCAAGTGGAATGGGCGGGAAAGGAAGGGGAAGTTTTGGTTGAGAGACTCAGTCGGTTTCGAAACCAGCGTGAGTTCTTGCTGATGAATTTACGCGATGATGAAACAACAGTTCTCTTCGGTGAAACGAATGAGGCTTGGTGCGTTAGCAGCCAAGATAAGAACGCCGGTTTGATTTGGATCGATGGCGGGAAGTCATTCATTGTGATTTCAGAAAAAGACGGCTGGCGACATGCCTATCGTTATTCGCGCCGCGGTGAAGAGTTGTCCAAGTTAACAATCGGCGAGTACGACATCATTGATCGTGCGGTTGTGGACGAGGCGAATGGTTGGTTCTATTTCTACGCATCCCCTGATAACGCAACTCAAAAATATCTCTATCGCGTCCCCCTTGATGGGGCTGGCGACCTACAGCGGATCACCCCGAAGGATCAGCCCGGGACACACCGATACGATTTTTCACCGGATGCCCATTGGGCCTTTCACACCTGGTCGGCATTTGATCGCCCGCCAAGTGTTGAGCTGGTTGAGCTACCCAGTCACGAGGTGATTCGGGAAATTGAAGAGAATATTGAGCTCAAGTCCGCCGTTGAAGCTCGAGCCGCAATCCCCGCGGAATTTCTGGAGTTGAAAATCGCTAATGGCGTCACGATGGATGCGTGGCTCCTCAAACCAACAGATTTTGATTCATCAAAAAAATACCCCGTATTCGTTTACGTTTACGGCGAGCCGCACGCTCAAACTGTGCTTGATGAGTGGGGAACCCACCATGCTGAATTTCATCGCATGATCGCCGAATTAGGTTACTTGGTGTTGTCAATCGATAATCGTGGGACGCCGGCGCCAAAGGGAGCTGCTTGGCGGCGGGCCATTTTCGGTAGCCTGGGGCCACTTTCCACTGCTGAGCAAGCGGCCGGACTGAAGGAGCTGGGGCGAACGCGACCGTATGTTGACTTAGATCGTGTCGGTATCTGGGGGTGGAGCGGTGGCGGATCCAACACTCTCAATGCCCTATTCCGTGAGCCCGATACGTATCACGTTGGGATTGCTGTTGTTCCAAAGCCTCAGCCGTCTCTTTACAACGCCTGGTTTCAGGAAATCTACATGCAAACTAGGAAGGTAAATCCTGACGGCTATCAGCGGTCTGCTCCGATTAACTTCGCCGCTGGGCTGAAAGGGAAATTGTTGATCGTGACGGGGTCTGGTGAAACAAATACGCACGTGCAGATCGTCGAAGGGCTAGTCGACCGTTTGATTGAAATGGGAAAGGCCTTTGACTATATGGTTTACCCCAATCGCGATCATGGATTGAGAAAGGGGAAGGGTACGGCCGTGCACGTACGACTGTTGTTGACGCGATATTTGCTCGAGAACTTGCCACCCGGCCCACGTTAGCAGAGCCTGCGGCGTGAAGCTGCTCAAGATTTTGGTTTTTGCAGGAAATAGAACCCCGCCGCCATGACAAGAACAGCGGGCAAAAACGCACCCACCATACGGCTGACGCCAAGACCCGATGCGTCGGTAACCGGTACGTCCGGTGATATAAACGTATTATTGACGGCGATTCCTGCCAGAACGACTGAGATGAAAATACAGACGAGTCCGTTCTTCTGTCGGTTGTTCATGATTTGGTGCCACTGTTCTTGACAAGTTGGAGTTTGGTCAAGGACGCGAGAATGTTTTTAAGCCATGCGATGATGGTTGTCGGTCAAAACTGCCGGCTTCGAAAAAATCTATCGGATGGGTTGGTTTGGCGTGACGCGATGATAATGCATTGAGCAAATACATGTTTGCGGTTCTCTGCATTTCGCCGTTTTCAGCAGGTTGTTTACTGTTTCGCAATTTCTTGGTGTGACGGGCGCCACTTCACTTTAAGCGTGGGCGACTTCGTCATCAAAATGGGCCTCACACCAAGGTCTCTTTCCCGGATTGTTAGGCCACGGAGCGGGTGCCGCGGATTATGGGATACGGTCAAGCGATTCCTCGATTCGCTGGCTGTTATTTAACTGCCGTGTTTGCGTCTGATATTCAATGTCAGTCAGGGCCACGATTCGATTTGGCTCCCGATCATTCGCTTGACCGCATAGGTGGGATTCCACCGAGATTTCGCCGGAGTTATGCGTGACCATTTCTGACTGGGCGATGGAAGGCTATATCTTGAGTCCATTCAGGACTACTTTTTGTAGCGACTCCCGTCGTAGTGGCTTTGTGCTTACAGGAGGGCAGTCTGATTATCTTTGTCGGCACCGCATCAGCCAAAAAATGGGGAAGGCGTCCAGCTTGGAGTTCAGTACAATACTCGTGGGTGTTGGGGAGACTTGCCCTCTGTGTCCTCCAATGCAATGCAAGGGGCACGCTCGATTTCAGTTTTCTTGTGTGCTACCAAAACTGCGATTGGTTGGTGATGGCCTTGGGTTTATCCTCTTGCCACCGAGTCCTTGCGTGCAGACGGGAAGGCCATTCGATTCCTTTTTTTATTGCGCTTTTTCTAGCTGATGCGTACTGCTGGAGGTCCCATTCGCCTGCACCGATTTCATGGTACGAATCCACGGGATAATTGATGAGTTCATCTCTGCGTGCGACGATTGTTGAGTTTCGGAGTTGCTGGAAGCAATTATTACTGACGGATGTGATCTACAAGTTGATTGCATTTACCTTGCTTACTCCGCTGCTCGGGACGCTCTTCCGCGTCCTCGTTTCGCTATCGGGCGACGATGTTTTGTCGGACACTGACATCGCGTATTTTTTTCTTCAACCGGTTGGTTGGATCTGCCTGATTTTGGCGGGCGCTGTCTGGCTTGGCGTCGTCGCGTTGGAGCAAGCCTCCTTGTTGGGGATTTTATGCGCGCGGGATGACGAGAAACGGCTTAGTATCTTGGGGGCATTGTCATTCGCGGCAAAGAAGTCAGTCCCGGTTTTATTGATGGGCATTCGACTTGTCACTTACACTTTGGTAGTCGTTGTTCCTTTCTTGGCGGTTGCGGGTTTGGTTTATTGGTTTTTGCTGACAGAATTTGACATTAACTATTACCTGAATGAAAAACCGCCAGAATTTTTGACCGCCGTTGCAATTGGTGTCTTACTCGCTGTCATCTTGATCGCAATACTCTTGCGGCTTTTTAGTGGTTGGTTTTTTGCATTGCCAATTTTGTTGTTTGAGGGCGTTCCTCCACGGAAAGCAATCGAACTGAGTATAGAATCTGCCGTGGGTTGCCGTTGCAAGTTGATCGCCTGGATCGTTGGCTGGATATGCTTTTCGTCGTTTTTAGCTGCCTTAGCTTCAAGCTTGATTACAGGGTTTGCACGCTTGGTTGTTCCCGACCTATCGCGTTCGCTCTACTTGATCGTGCTTGCGATCGGTGCGACGCTTGTCGTGTTGTTAATCGTAAACTTGTCCGTAAGTCTTTTTAACGCGGCCTCTTTCGCGGCGATTCATTTCTACCAGTATCGATCGGTTAGGCGCGAAAGGACGGGACGGTCGCCGCGCATGGAAGCGAATGATTATGTGGTGAATCAGTTGTTATCGCGTTTGACGAAGAACAGGTTGATCGCAGTGTTTGTGATCGCTCCGCTTACCGCGATGGCTGTTGGTCTATACGCGTTGAATAGCATTCGGATCGATGATGATGTCCTGGTGATGGCGCATCGGGGAGCATCGAGTGTCGCTCCTGAAAACACAATGGCGGCGATTCGGCAGGCGATTGCCGATGATGCGGACTTCGTTGAAATTGACGTGCAGGAAACTGTCGATGGTGAGGTAGTGGTACTTCACGATAGTGACTTCATGAAGCTTGCTGGAAACAAGATCAAAATCTGGGACGCGACAAGTGCGGATTTGGCTGAAATCGATATTGGGAGTTGGTTTGCGCCTGAATTTGCAGATCAGCGCGTGCCTTCACTCGCCGAAGTTTTGGATGAGTGCAAAGGAAAGATAAAAGTCAATATCGAGCTGAAATATTACGGGCACGATCAACAGCTCGAGGAACGAGTTGTTCGCCTCGTGGAAGAACGGCAAATGAAGGATGAAGTGATGGCGATGTCACTTAAACGTGAGGCCGTGAAAAAGATGAGGAAGCTTCGACCAGATTGGAAGGTTGGGTTATTGATGTCGGTTGCGGCTGGGGACCTGGGAAAGCTTGATGCCGATTTTCTTGCCGTCAATGCGAGCTTCGTCGACCGTGGCTTGGTGAAGCATGCGCATGCAGTTGGAAAACAGGTTTTCGTTTGGACGGTTAACGATGCGGCCACGATGTCCATAATGATCAGTCGAGGTGTCGACGGGTTGCTTACTGATGAGCCAGGCTTAGCTCGGACTGTTCTGCGGCAGCGTGCCGAGTTGAGTGGACCGGCGAGATTAATGCTTGAACTCGCTGGTGTGCTTGGAATCGATCCAGAGCTTGGCGAGCAATGAGGCACGAAGAGCCCGTGCGAGTGTGATCGCAAATTGCTCCTGAAATTCGAAACAACAGCTTTTTCTGGATGCCTGCTTGCGTCTTGGCTTGTAGATTAACGCCGCGGGAATTGATGTCAGACTGAATGATTGTGCGATTGGCGTATGGTCGTGATTAGGTCGCAGTAGGGTTTGCGTGCTGGTTTTGGTTTTGTGAAATGCGAGGCGAGAGATTGTGATGGAACTATTTCGAAACGCTGTGGAAATTGTGGGCTTGGTGATTGATGGAGCAGGTGTGGTCGTTATTGTTGTGGGGGTGTTGATTGCAGCTTATCGGTTTCTGTTTGACCGCCAGCGATCGAATGACCCCTATCGCCAGCTTAGGCAAGATTTAGGACGCGGGATTCTGCTCGGATTAGAACTATTGGTAGCGGCCGATATTATTCGGACGGTGGTGGTGGACCCAACGCTTGAAAATGTGCTGGCCTTAGGTTTGATCGTCATCATTCGAACCTTTTTAAGCATTGCCCTGCAGGTTGAGTTGGAAGGCCGTTGGCCTTGGCAAACCGCGGTAACCGGTAGTTAAAACCGTAAGTATGGTTCGAACGGCTAGGTTTGGAATTTAAGACATCCGCTTTTTTCGCTCTTGTAAGACGTGGCCTTGGTTACCTGCCGCATCGATTTTCTGCGGGGAGCCTGGGCGAGGCTGATAGTGCTCCACTTAGCTTCGGATTCAGTTGGACGGCGACTGTCCTAGTGATGGGCGTCGGTCAGATCGATGGAGACCGAGCACGCTGTGAGGGAACCGCAAGAACGGTTGAAGCGATTGGCTTTCCTTGGACGGCAAATGGTCAAAAACGGGATGTCGGTCGGGTGCTGCCGATGGGGGATGCCATCGTTACCTAGACCCAGATCGCATGTCGTTTGTTTTCAGCTGGGCAGCATTTTCCGAGCCAGCAGTGAAAAGTTCAAAGCAGAGCGTTTCTGTCGGGCGAAAATGTCATCCCGTGTGACTATTTGCGTATTTACGAGTGCATTTATTTTTAGCTCGGTACCTCGATTTGACACATTGGGGGAACTGCGTCGATTCGTCGGCGTGCGTCCGGTAGGAGAGTCTTTCGCAGGCAATCGATAAGGGGCGACACACATTGGTATCTGCCGGTGTGCAAGATCGATTAGTCTGTTATGTCGAGCGTTGCTCTGTTGCCGTCGGGCAACGGTGCGATTGCTGTGGGGCAAGTCATCGCGCGGGTATGAAGTCCGCGCTTTGATTTAAGGTGAAGGACGATCGCTGCACGACGAATGGCTAACCGTAAAAATTGCGTTGCAATGAATGAATTTGAAGACCCAGCAGTGGAATATTCGCACACCCAAAGAGCCCCGCTCTGTTTGCTGCTTTACGGGTTTGGTGTTTTCTGCGGCCTTCTTTTGTGGAGCGTTGACGATTCGGTGGGAATCGTGTTATGCGCCTCATTCAGTTTGTTATTCGCGGTGCTCGGAGGAGCATTTCATTATTTAAAAGTTGAGGATAACGGTGAGGAGTTGGCGGTTAGCTTCGGTCCGATTCCATTGTTTGGTCGTAAATTGGAATACGCCGAGATTCAAGAAGTTGAAGTCTCTCGGACGATTTTGCTGGACGGTTGGGGCATCCATTACAGTTTGCGCGGCGGCTGGGTCTGGAATCTGTGGGGTTTTGATTGTGTTGCCATCGGTCTGCGTAAGGGAGGGACACTCAGGATTGGTACCAATGACCCTGAAAAATTGGCGAGTTTTTTAAAGCAAAAGGTTGCAGCATCAAGCATTGTGCGAGATTGAGCATTCTGCGAGACCGCTCATTGCGATCCACGTCAGGCATGAATAGAGCAGCGTGGGCTTCAGGCGAGGCAGAACGTTTTTCTTGCTTGTTTTGGTCCAGTTTTGTACGAGATGATGGGTAGCGGCTTG
>JBMYRF010000014.1:58001-62063 GCA_049602075.1 Rubripirellula sp. | reverse complement strand
CGTTTTTCTTGCTTGTTTTGGTCCAGTTTTGTACGAGATGATGGGTAGCGGCTTGAGGCTTGAGGCTTGAGGCGATATTGATGAGTGGAATAACCGCGTCCAGGAAACGCGACCCTCGGGTCCAGACGCTATTTCAACGCTACCACATGATCAATGCAGCGGGTTTGGGGGAATTCCATTCACTTAGACAGCAAGCGTTCCACTTTCGAATCGGTGTTTGGTTTCTGACCAGTCGACTTGTCTAAGTTCCGGCAGGTTTTGATATTCGGGAGAACCCCTGTTTTATCGCCGAATTTTCACGGCAAGGAGTTGCAAGTATTTCGAATCGTTAATTCTGATTCAACGGTCAGTGCTACCTGAATACAATCCGATTCTGTTCCAATGAGCGTTTGGTTTTAATGGTGGGAATCTAATCAACCGTTAGGCCATAGCTTTGAGGAAACGACCAGATCCTGCATTTGACTCGCGCGACAGGTCTTTTTGTAACTCGATCGCCTTTGATTTCGTTTTGTGGCTGAGTCAACCACTAAGTGATACCGCGCGTGTACGATATTTCGCTGTGCATAGCGATGACGAGGCACTGGCGCGATTCGACCAGACCCGCATGGAACGCGAATCCGTTCATCGAGTACCGACTGTTGCGAGAATTATTGTGAGAAAAGTTGTTGTATTTTTAACGCTCCTGTCCGTTATTCTTCTTCCCGGGGTGGGCGCTAGTTTCAGTAGTCAGGCGGAGCAACCGAATGTACTTTTTATCTCTGTCGATGATCTCAATGATTGGGTTGGTTGCCTTGAGGGGCATCCACAAGCGTTGACGCCGAACTTGGATCGTTTAGCTGCAAGTGGCGTCCTTTTTACGAATGCGCATTGTCCCGCGCCAGCCTGCAATCCCTCTCGCACCGCGATTATGACGGGTATCGCTCCGAATCAATCAGGGCTTTACGACAACCGTCAAAAGATGCGTGAAGTTCTGCCTGGGGCGGAATTGCTGCCGCGGTATTTCTCACGTCATGGATACTGGTCAGCAGGGTCGGGAAAAATTCTCCACTACTTCATTGATGCGCAATCCTGGGATGATTATTTTCCTGCCAAAGAGACGGAGAATCCTTTCCCCCGCACTTTTTATCCGAAGCAGCGACCGGTCAGTTTGCCTCGTGGTGGTCCGTGGCAATATGTTGAAACGGACTGGGCTCCACTCGATGTATCAGACGAGGAGTATGGGGGCGATTGGCTCGTGTCGAAGTGGATCAGTGAGCAATTGCTTGAGAATCACCAAAAGCCATTTTTTCTCGCCGTCGGTATCTATCGTCCCCACGAGCCATGGTTCGTTCCCAAGAAGTATTTTGAAAAGTTTCCGTTAGCCGAGATTCAATTACCGGCTGGCTACAGAGAAAACGATCTTGAAGATTTACCATCGGCAGGTAAGCGGCGAGGGCCAAATCGGTACTTCGCCCATATCCGCAAAGAAAGTCAATGGAAACAGGCTATCCAAGGGTATTTAGCTTCGATTGCGTTTTCGGATGCGATGGTTGGAAGAGTCCTCGCTGCATTGAACAATGGGCCAAATCGTGACAACACGATTGTTGTGTTGTGGAGTGATCATGGCTGGCATCTGGGCGAAAAAGAACATTGGCAGAAATTCACCGCATGGCGAGTTTGTACGCGTGTTCCATTGATGATTCGCGTTCCACGCGGTGTTCCTGGATTGGTGGAGGGAACAAAGGCGGGGACGCGGTGCGACGCGCCGGTCAATCTACTGAGCCTGTTTTCAACGTTAACTGAGTTGGCCGAATTGCCAATGAACCCAGCTAGCTCGGGGCCAAGTTTGGTGCCCCTGTTGAATGATGCAACAGCTTCTTGGCCACATGTTTCATTGACCTACTTGAATGAACCGGGGTCGTACGGCCTGAGTGGCAAAAATCACCGTTTAATTCATTATGCTAATGGTGACGAGGAATTGTATGACATGAAGGTGGACCCATTTGAATGGAACAACTTAGCTCAGAGTGCAGATCACAAAGCTTTGATGGACACGTTGCGTAGTCAGGCTCCGGTTGTTTTTGCACCGAAGGGCGGTGCTGAGAAACGGCAGCGGTAAATGTTCAAAGATTTGATGTGCGGAAGACAGGATGGTTCGCTTAAGTGAGCACTCTTGGCCGGCGCTCACGCTTGATTAGTGGTACTTGCTGACGCAGTCGTTCCTCGGCATGTGTCTCGCAGCAGTTGCTGTCATAGGACACCGAGTCGAATCCTGAACCACGTAACCCCAGGTCAAAAGACCGGTGCCCGCTTAGATGGTGGTTGGTATTTGGAAACGAAGGCTTGTAAGTGTGATGCGCGCAATCCTCACTTTGAGTTATTTCTCGCGCACAGAACATTCCTCCATGAATTCAGTGGGTCGGCATATGCGTCCGTTTCATGATCGATCCGCAAAGCGAAGCCTCATAAGCAATTAGAATCCGATGAACGACGTACATCCGTCAATCGGTTGCAGTCTGTTGATTCATGAGTGCCGGCATTTGAATCAATGCGATCGCTTGAGAATTCCCACTACTACCGTGACATCCCGGTTCGGCACGACGATGTCACTGTGACAGGCTGGCACGCTTGAGGATGAAGGAGAAAAATGTTCAATTCATGGTTACGCAATACGATTTAAAAGCCTGGGAGTTGCGAGTAGAGGGAAGGTAACGGATGGTGGGAAGCACGAACGCCAGCGCACAAAAGCGTTTGTTTCGGGGACTGATTCGCAGAGCGATGATCATGAATCGCACCAAAAACGCAATCCGGTCACCGCCCCAAGAATCAGCGAATTAGAGATTCATAACGGCTTCGATGTCTGAGTCGATTTTCGGGGGCTTTGAACAAAGCGAGATGCCGAAAAAGAGAGTTAACGAAACAAGCAGTGAGATCGCACCACCATCGATGCCCCAAGGAATCGCGAAGCTTGACCAGATGTTGGGTGCGAATTTTAGTCCGATGGACAGCACGAGACTTACGATAATGGTTGCGTTCACGGCAAATGCCGTAGCGCGTTTCCAATTGAGGCCAATCGCCACGGCGGGCACCAACGCGGCGGCAAAGGTGCCCCAGCCGAACGCGCCAAGTAGTGCCACAAGTGTTTCTCCCGAGTAGAGCGCTATCAACGCAGCCACTAGAGCGATGATGACGGTTGCTGTTCTCGCCCAAAATAATTCGTTGTTGAGCGATCTGCCACGGAGCGCTTTGGGGATGTCGTGGACAACAGCTGCAGCTCCGATGTTTAAAAAACCGTCCGCTGTGGACATGATTGCTGCGAATAGGCCGGCAAAAACGATTCCGGCTAAAAGCGGATGTGTGTAATGCTGCAAGAATTGCGCAGCGGCAGAATCAGGGGTCTCTAATTCTGGATGTGAACCGGATAGAACGAGCGCGCGCATTACCATTCCAATCCCGATCCAGAGTAAGGCGGCCAGTGTGAACCCTGTCAGGGATACAACCAAGATTGATCGTGCGTCACGGACATTTCGGTACATCATCATCTTGGTGATGATGTGCGGTTGGCCCATGGCACCCATTGCGAAAATGAAGAGCCAAGACATGCATCCCATCACACCTAGCGTTCCCCAGGGTCCGATCGCTTCGCGGTCATCTTCCAACATGACCGTCGACATGGCGGTAAAGCCACTGCCATCCAGATTCGCGGTCGCAGCAGAAGCGGCGGCGAAAAACACTAGGATTGCCGCAACCACCATCACTGCACCCTGCACCAGATCGGTGTAGACAGAGGCGATGATCCCTCCAGTTACACAGTAAAACACCAAGACGGCAACGGAGAAGACGACATAGATTTCTAAGCCACTTTCTTGCACAACAATCGGAAGGTGCAGTGTTTCGCTTCCCCACGTGGCAATTCCGTATAACGAATTGTTGATTCGATCAACGAATTCAATTTTTGGAACAATACTGCGTAAAACGGTTGCCATCGCCAAGATCTGAGTCGCCAAGTAGCCCATCACTCCCAACAAAATCGCGAGTGCAGTCAAGAATCGACTTGTCTCGCTGTTGTAGCGAGCGGCAACC
>JBMYRF010000014.1:38746-57903 GCA_049602075.1 Rubripirellula sp. | reverse complement strand
CGCGTCGGGCAGGGAAACTGAATCTCGTAATTCGGCGACCAAACGCAACCGCTTGGCGACAAGATAAAACGAAAGGCAGTGTCCGATGCTGGCGCAAACAATCAGCCAGAAAGATGAAACGCCCATTCGATAGACAAGACCTGGTCCGCCTACAAATCCAAAACCGCTGAGTTGGCTGGAGAAGATTGCCAGGCCAGCTACGAGAACTCCAAGATTGCGACCGGCAACAAAAAAGTCTTTTGAACTTTTTGTCCGACGCATCGCCCAAACACCTACAGCAATGCACATTAACATGTACAACGCGACACAAACTAGGATCGTGATTTGCCGAGAATCCATCAGATGCTTTCCTCGGTTCCCGCTACGGTATGTGCCCTGCGTTGCAAGATTTCTTTGAAAGCCTTTTCGTCCTCCGGACGGAACGTCCATCGATCAAACGCTGCGACATAAAAAACGACGAACAGCAGTGGAGCGGGCCATAACGCGTAGAGCATCCATGCCGTGGGGGTCGGGAAACCGCCGTACAACCGTACCGTTGCATCACCGATGTATGACTCGTAGCTTACGAGCATGCCAACCATTGCGAACATTTGAACCGAGAGACCTGCGAACAGAAGCCAGTTTAACTTCGAGAATCGGCCCTCTTTTAGGCTTGCCAATGCGAGCAACGATGTAAAAAAACAAACCATGCTCAATGCGAAGATCCATGTTGCTGGGCGAATTGGTGCATAGCGTGCGAGGCTGTCTCCGCCCACAAGCATGGTGCCAATCTGTGGGTGCGGTATTCCGTGCCCGGATGGGACCGGATCTTCCCCTTCATGGATAACGATGGTTGGCTCGGGGGTCACAAAAAGCGATACCATCGCTCCACACATCATCAACAGCAAGCCAAAAATGATCCAAGGTAATTTCATCCGTTCTTCTTTCATTCGGTGCCATGCTCGCATTACGGTGGAGCTGTTCGCAATCAGCCCACGGGTTTTGCTCAGTTTTCTGGGCTTTGGACACTGACATCCGATTTGCCTAGACACGCCAATACAAAGAATCTTCTGGGGCCTGATAGGAGATGTTCAGATGATGTGTCGGGAGCTCTTTCTCACCGGCATGCAGGCTGTCGACACCTGCGATCACCATCCCTGAGGTCAGTAAGGTGCGTTCGACCGGATACGGAGCTCTGCGCTCTAGCATCATCGTTTCTGCGTGCCGCACCAGGGGGTTAAAGAAATCTGCGGTCGTTGATCCGTGACCAGGCATTGGGAGATACATCTGACAGGAGACGACCTCATCGTTCTTCAGCATTCCTGCGTAATTAAAATCACGAATCCCCGTCAGTAACATCGTGGTACGTAGTCCATCATTGTGTTCGATCAAATAGGCTGTGACTTTCGGCAGTTGTTGCTGTAGCCAGTCGATCGACAGGGTGTCTGTTGGAAAACCATTCTTAACAGGCAGGTTGTGGCTGCGAGTGAGAGCAGCAAGAATAAGTTGGCGAGTGGTTTCGCAGTCGTCCGCTTTGATTCGGGTGTAAAAGTTTTCATCGCGAAGCGCGTGCACCTGCCGCACTCCACGCTCGCCATGCTGCCGCCGTTCGGACATGCATTGGGCAGTTTCTAAGGCGTGAATGTCATAGCTATCGATGCCGCCATAGGCAACGCAAACGCTTTCTTTCAAGGCCGCGTTGTAGGGCATATCCAAATCTGGCATGCGACGAGTGACCGGTAAGGACGATCCGGCGAGGAACGGGAATTCCAGGCGACGCGAATCCTCCACCATCTCCAGGCATTCATCCCATTGAGTGGATAGGTGCTTATCGTTGAATACGGGAACGCTGCGGCCGCTGTCCTCGAATACTTTGGTGACCCGTTTAAACCAATCGTATCGCGGATAGCGGGTTTGGCCTTTTTCATTCTTGGGGTAGTCACCGTGTTCGCCGATGATAATTACGCCATCGACGGCAAGTTTATCGCCACCGAGAGTCAAGGCTTCCTCAATTGTTGGGAACGCGTTTAGCTTGTGACGTCGAATTCGCTCTTGAGAAAGGTCCCCCTCGGGCCGTTGATCCATGTAGATTGACGCGAGTTCGATTCTTGGCAACTGCCAACCGCTGTTCCAGGTGTACCCCAGTAGATGTCGATCGAGAAAGTGCTGTGCGTGGGAGTGTCTGCGGTCAACCGTTCCAAGAAACGCTATCTTCGGGCGGTACGTCGGGTCGGCTGCACGGCATGTGGAGCCTGACATTGAGCCACCGCAAAAGACTGAACTTGGCATCGCAGAGGCGGATGCGGCGGAGGCAGACAATGAGGTCAGGAATTTGCGTCGATTCGTTAATTTCATTGGGATGCGCTCTTAAATAGGTTCCTCGATGCAGGGAGGTGGCAAAACCGTTGCGAGGTGAGGTCGCAATCCGTTTTGCAACGCCAGCCTGGTGCGATCAAGTTGGCAGTCCGCCCAGCTGGATTTTCAAGCCAACGTGGGTGGAATCGGCAAGGTGATTGCAAACCTGCGATGCTCAGTCTGGGATACCATTTGGTTCCCAATTGAGAGCCCGCCACAGAAAGCTCGTTAATCCGTCGGCGAAGCATTGTAGCAGCGCCTCGCCCTTCTCGGCGGTTGCATCAGCCGGATATCCAACGTGCCCTTGGGCTGATCGATCGGGCATGATCCAGCCATGAGCGGCCGGAGCGAATTGTTCATTCGGTTGAACCGGCGGAATTTGGTGGTGGTTTTTAACCAAATCGGGGGCAAAACGCAAAATCATTGACGTCTCCCATTCCCCCGCGTGTCCCATTTCGCATTGGGTTAATCCCTTTACCGTCGTCGCCGGTTCGGCAAGGCTCCAATAAGTTGCCATTAGCAGTAGCAGATTTTTCCGCTCCCGAAACCGTTGTCGGAGTTCAAAAATGACCTGCCGTCCTGGAACGTCGTTCCCACCGTGTCCGTTCACAAAAACAATTCGCTTAAATCCGTGATCGATCCAGTTTTGAGCGATGCCAAATAATAGATCAAGATAGGTGCGCGGTTCCGCCGATGTGGTGCCGGCAAAGTCCATGTGGTGGTGAGAATTTCCGAGCCACATCACCGGAAGCACCAAGATTTGGGGGCTCAGGTGTTCATGAGCGCGTCGCACGACCTCTTCGACCAACAGGCTGTCCGTAAAGACTGGCAGATGCGCGCCATGCTGCTCTAACGCGGCGATTGGTATGACGATCGGCGTTTCGCGACTTAATCCCGCGATCTCGGGTGAGGTAAGGGTAGCAAGTTTCATTGTGTCAACTCCGATGGGATCGCAATCCAGTTTTCGTTTTTTGGCGAATGTGGTCTGGACAACACGGCCCCATCATATGGAAATTGTTGTTCCAAAATCGAAGATGTCACGTTTTTTTAAATCTGGCCCGACGCGATATCTCCTTGCTCTGGGGTCAGGTATTTGTGGACTGATTTGAGAGAGAGGCTCGCCCGTATTGCGGGACACTGACTTTGCGAGCCGTGGGGTTCTGATTTCAACAATCACTTGTTCAAATCCAAAACGCGTGGTTTTGGGGCTCTTTCATGCCGAGGTGTGACATCACCACGAAATTGGCTCGTACTTGGCAAATCGCAAATTCAGACGGAACATTTTTCTCGCCTTGTTTTGGCTAGATTCTGGCCAGGATCACCAAGAAAAATCGCCCTCCATCGATACGCTCGGAGCCTGAAGCTATAGAATCGTGCCTTATGTGACTGGCTACTCGGAAGGCCTGATGTGTCTGGCTACTCGGAAGGCCTGATGTGTCTGGCTACTCGGAAGGAATGCACAATGACGAATGAATCAACGACTGAACCGACGGAAGGCAAGACTGAGGAACCGAAGGCGGATGATCAGAGAGCTGGTAAGAAGTCTGAATCCTCCAAATCATCCGGTCCGCACCGGATCATGCTCGTTCCGTATCCAAAGTTCATTTTCATGTATCCGACACTGATTGTTTCAGCGTTAGCGGCCATCGTGCTTTCGATCCGGGAATACAGTGTGGTTGATCCAGCAAGCCAGACTTTGCCGGTGGTGATGACTGGTTTGTTTTTAGTGGTCTTTGTTCTTAACACATTCATTATCGTCTTTGACTTTCCAAGGGCGACCTCGCTAACGCTCGTGTTTATTGCAACGACGAGTACGCTGGGTGGCTGGCTGCTCATGATTGGTAAACCCGATTTGCTACCGTCCGTTCAAGATGGGCTGACGCTGGTGCGTCCTGAGGCAAATGCCAGTTTCTTTGTTTGCATTTCAGTTGCCATGGCGCTGATGTACGTCGCTATCTTTATCAAGGTCCGATTCAATTATTGGGAATTGAGAAACAATGAGCTGCTACATCATCACGGATTTTTAAGTGATCTCAAACGTTATCCAGCACCCAATCTAAGAGTTGACAAAGAGATTAATGATGTATTCGAGTTCATGCTGCTTGGGGCGGGGCGTTTGATTCTGCATCCGACTACAGAGAAACGGGCGATCGTGCTGGATAATATTCTCTTCGTTAGCGGGAAAGAGAAAGAGCTGACGCGTGTGCTTGGTTCGATCAAGGTTCAATTGGGTAATGATTCGAATCGATGATCGAATTGTGGTGTCATCGACTGCGTTTCTGGCCGGTGCTTGGAAAAATCCAGGATTAACGGGTCCCAATGCATCGCATCGAGACTAGAGATAGCGACGGGGAGACAATTGAATGGGTCTGCCGGGGATTGCAAATTCGGTTGAATCGATAGAGCCAGAAAGTGCTTATGCGGTGCTGGCAAAGGCACAGGCGTTAGAACGCGCGGGACGCGATGTCATCCACCTTGAAATAGGTGAGCCTGACTTCGCGACCGAACAAAGAATCAGCCAGGCGGGGATCGATTCAATCAATGCGGGGCAAACCCGATACAACCCGACCGCCGGTATTCATCCGTTGCGAGAAGCGATCGCGACTGAGGTTAGTCGTCGGTGTGGACGTCGGATTTCCGTAAATGAGGTTGTGGTCGGTCCGGGTGCGAAACCGCTCCTGTTTTTGCCAACGCTCGCGATTGTTGAATCTGGTGACGAGGTGATCTACCCCGACCCCGGCTTTCCCACCTACGAAGCGATGGTTCGTGTTGCTGGCGGCACGGGAGTTCCCCTTCCACTTGTCGAGGCAAACGGGTTCTCAATCGATCTCGAGGTCTTGCGAGACCGGATCAATGATCGAACGAAGTTGATCATCTTGAATTCGCCGAGTAATCCGACGGGCGGTGTTATTCCGCTTTCCGATTTAGAGGAAGTGGCGAAGCTTGCGCAGCGTTATAACTGCTGGGTGTTGTCGGATGAGATTTACAGTCGGATGTGTTTTGATGGTGGCACGGCGCCAAGCATCGCCGCGATAGATGGGATGGCGGAACGAACAATCTTGGTTGATGGATTTTCGAAAACCTACGCAATGACTGGTTGGCGTCTCGGATACGGCGTGATGCCTGAGCGGCTGGCAGCGAAGGTTAGTATTTTGTCCGTGCATGCATTTGGTTGTACTGCCCATTTCACACAATTCGCCGGTGTGCAGGCGATGACAGGATCTCAAGCACACATTGCCAAGATCATGGCCGAATATCAGCAACGCCGCGACGTCCTGATCGATGGCCTGAATTCGATCGCGGGGATATCCTGCCAAAAGCCTGCGGGTGCGTTCTATGCGTTCCCAAATGTAAAGTCATTGGGTGAGTCTTGCGAAACCATCGCTGACCGTTTGCTCGCTGACGGCGGTGTTGCCCTTTTGCCAGGCACGGCGTTTGGTTCCGCTGGCGAAGGGTATTTGAGAATCTGCTTTGCCAAATCGATTCCCGAAATCTCTCAGGCCATTGAGCGGATGCGAGCTTGCTTCGGCTGAGCGGATTGTTAGCGAACGCCTTCAAACAGCCGTGACCCAATCCGCACGATCGTCGCACCCTCGGCAATCGCTGCGGGAAAATCACCACTCATGCCCATCGATAATTCCTTGAGCTCGAGACCTGATTCAGCTCGCAAACGATCACGCAGCAGCCGTGTTTTTTCGAACTGGGCCCGGGCTTCGTCGGGATCGGTTCCCCATCCCGCCATCGCCATCAATCCGAGGACTGCGATCCCGTTGACGGGCAAGTTTTGCATCAGTTGAGGCATCTCTACGGGTGCGAATCCCGTTTTTTTTTCGTCACCGCTAATATTGACTTCCAGCAGAACTTGAGTGGTGAGTTGCTGCTGGTGGGATATTTCGGCCACGGCATTTAAGGTGCGTTGACTGTCAATCGATTCAATGACGACGGGATGCCGCAATAAGCGGCGGATTTTATTGCGTTGCAAATGACCAATCAAATGCCATTGCACATCACTGGAAAGTAGATTTGATTCAGCTTTCGACCAGAGTGCTTGCGGTCGGCTTTCGCCAAGCGTTTTACATCCTGCCTGGACCAACATTTCGGTTTCAGGAAGCCCAACATATTTCGAGACGCCGACGATCTTGGTACTGCCGGCCGTACGTCCCGACGTGGCAATTGCATCGGCGACTAGATGTTGAACCGCGTGCCAATTGGCTGCGATGCGTTCGATTGCGTGGTTTTCACTCATTAGATTCCGGGTGATCGTCGACCGTGATTAGTTCCTCTTGGTCCCCTTCGCCCGGATGGAATCGGGAGCAAAAGAAGTCGGCTAGGAGGTGTTTGCCTAAAAAGGTTCGGCAAGCGGCCCCATCAAGGCTTCGGTACACAACCCACTGCTCTGAACCTTGCTGGATGCGGTACGCGACAGCCTCATTGGTTGGCACGATGCGCAATTGATCGGCGACAGTTAATTGTCGCCATGTTCTTTTGCGTTGAAATCTTCTGGGAGTGAAGTCCAGCCAAAGGGGGCAGTACAAGCGTTCAACTCCGGTGCAGGAATAGACAAGGTGATGGTCATCAGAGCATCTAAGTGTTGCGTCACTGGGGCCGATCTTCCATTCGTTTGCGGCCAATGGAATCGCCAAAACACGGGATCGCTTATCGACTAAATTCAGCTCGCGGGTCTCGGGTTCCTCCACGGCGGAAAAATGTTGAGTGATTGGCAGGCGACTTGAATACTGAATCCGTCCTGGTGGTTCCTGTCCATCCTTTGGCATCAGCACGGCGTCCGCAAGCAATAAGGCTCGATCCTCGCGAAATTGAAGAATCTGTCGCTGCAGGGTGACGCCACCTGACCAGGGCTGTTCAATTTCTAGGTAGTGAACGTCATCATCGGTGAATTCGCATACCTCCGTCCAGGGACCTGCTGGTAATTGTTCTTCCTCGCCAATTTTGATTTGAGTCTGCCATTTTCCCGCGAGAACTAACTTTTTGCCTGCTGAGATTTCCAGAACGATGTCTTCGCCGGAGTAGTCGAGCACGACTTTCGCGTGAGGAACGTCCCATTCACATTGCATCGCGATTAACTTGTTGTCGGATTCATGGTGCACAGCGGCTGGTAACGAAACCTCCCACGCGAGTCGGCCACCAGTTGACTTTTTTCCAAGGGCGGCATCGATTGCGGGAGCAAGGGTATCGCGGTCGAATTGCTTTGCCTGCTCCAGAAGTCCGTCTGGTCCGAGATCAGACTTGATCGCTTTGCGAGGTGCGGACGAAAAGGCAGTGGTCCCGTCTGGCCGAGCGGTCGCGGCAACCCAAGTAGCAAGCCATTGACCCGTTGCGTTTAATTTCTTCTGTGCTTTCTTTGTTTCTAATGAGGAGATCCAACCCTTGTTACGGATCAATGACGCCAACACCATGCGACTGTCACGGATTGGTTGAATCGAATCCGCGACCGATTCAACATTGTTTTCACACCATTGCCGGACCGCTTTGATGGAGGGTTGTTGCAGCTGTTTGCAATGTGGGAGTTTTGAGAGGCAGCAAGCTAAGGTGAGTCCCAATTCTCCACCGAGAATAAGGTGAGCCGAGGCGTAAGCGTGGCTTCGTTGCAGTGCCGCTTCGTTGGCTTGCTGTAAGCCCGACAGCAACCGCCACCAAGAGTTCTGGGGCATGAGATGCACTAACGCCGGAAGTGCTGCGGCCCAAACTACCGATTCGGTCGCGACGAGTGCCGATGTCGGAGAGTTCGACGCAAATTGGTTCAGTAATCTATCCGAGAGCGACACCCAATCGAACGCTTTGCTTTCACCCTTCTTTGGTAGGCCGTCGCAAGCAAGACTGGCAAGCGCTTCCCAAAAGGGTTCAATATGATCGCCAATTGATGTGGAAACGCCCCAGTGGTAGAGCTTGCCGCGGTTTGCGGACTTACCAAAAACGGACGCGGGTGATTTTTCACGATTGCTTTTAGTGATTCGCTTTTTGAGCTGATCTTCTTCGATAAACCCATTAATCAAATCGGTCCCGGTTAAATCTGCATCACATTCGGAGGCAGTTTGCGGGTGGTCAATCGACATGCTTCTACTCTAAGTTGGATTGCCAAAGTGGGGCGTTTCGGTAGGGCGAAACATTTGCAGGCGGGACAGGAAAATTTCTGGACGGGAACGTTAGCGAGTATTTGGCGATTCGCGATGATCTTGCACAAAGCTCGAGAGCTTGCCGATGGGAGTGATCGCTGTTTTTGCAATCACAAAGCCAGATACGACGCGACCGTGAAACCCCGTTATCGGAAGCCCGGTATCGAACCCATCGGTCTCTCGCGATAGCTAAAGTCCGCGTGCATACGATTTTAGGCCCGATCTCGGAGTCCTCAAACCCCGTCAGATTCGTCATCAATGAGAAGTCCCCAGGTTACTGATACCTTACTGACAAATTGCTGATACGCTAGGCTATAAATGACTGAGGAAGCTGTACGATTCCTTTGGTTCAAACTCATTAGCAGGTGTTCGAAATGGCTCGGATCCTTCCGTTTTATATTCCGCTGGCGATCCTGGTTTTCGCGCTGCCTGCCACGGTCTGTTGTTCTCAGGAAACAGACGAAACGCCAAAATCGTTAAATGATCCGCTGACCGAGGAAGAAAAAGCGATCACAACCGATACTTACGTTCCACCGGATCAGATGGTCCGCAAGGCATTCGAGGCTCCACCCAACGCAAAACAACTCAGTTCGCGGTTGGTCTGGATTGATCGCGAAAAGCAGCGTGTCTACGCAGACGGTTTTGTCACCATGCGTGATGGGCCACTGGAGATGTTCGCTTGTCCCGTCGGAACCAAAGAGCATGAAGCAATTGTGGCAACGATTTCAAAATCGAGTGAATTGCACACGGCATTGCTGGCAATAGGCGCGCAACCTGGAACGCCAGTTTCTTATCTACCGAATTTTGTTCCAGCAACCGGTCAAAGAATTCGTGTTTGGATCTGCTATTACGATAAAGATGGTCAATTCAAGGCCGTCGACGCGCGGCGCTGGGTTCAAAAGAATGGCACTGACAAGCAGATGGATTCGGACTGGGTCTTTGCTGGGAGTGGCTTTTGGAAGGATCCATCGAACGGTCGTGAATACTATCGCGCCGATAGTGGCGATATGATTTGCGTCTCGAACTTTAGTACCGCGATGCTTGACATTCCCGTAGCCAGTAGTGCTGACGCAAACAATCTTCTATACATTCCGTTTACCAAACGAATCCCTGAGCGGGGGACGCCGGTCCGATTGGTGTTCGTTCCAATCCCGATTCCGAATGATCAACCGGAAACGGCATCGAAAGTTGACGCGTCGAAGCCTCCGACGAAGGTAATCCTTCCCAAGAAGAAATAGCGTTTGAATCGAATCGTGAATTCAAACCGAATAGGAAGGCGGAGTGTTTTTTACGGCGGCTTTAGCGTAGTCTCTTCATCCACGAACTGGCGGTACTGTGCTAGTTTTCCAACCGCAACCTCTTGACTGTTGGTGATCGGCGTAATGGGGCTGTGACTGGGGACGTACACACTGACCGTGTGGCGGATTACGCAGCTCGTTGCGTGTTGGTCCGCCCGCTTTTGGCGTCGGCATGTGACTTTGGATTGCAAATCTTCGAAAGAGGCGTCTCAGTTCTGTGCGATCTGAAAGCTCGTGATCGTTACGATCGTTACTTTCGGAAAAAATTCTCGCTTGCCCCGATTGGGGCGACGTTCGTGTTACCCAAAACGTCTAAAGCTTGACTCGCGCGTCGTAGAGTCTCCTGTTGGTTTGACTTGATTTGTGCAATGGGTGATTCCGTTGCCCACCGGAAGCCGGTCAGGGGCATCGACGGCTGGAAGCGACGCTTTCGGACATCTTGGTGACTTGAATTTTCGAATGGTATTCAGGTTGGTCGCGGAAGAATGATCCAGCCAATTGCGCGGCTCGGGGTTTCGTTTTCTGTTGAGCCATTTCTGCAGGATGTAAGCGACGGAAAAGCGGATCCACTTTGAGTGACCTGCGAACCAATCGACAACTGGATAAACCCATTCTGTTGTTGAAATAACGATTTGGTTTAAGAATCAAAAGCTCTGCTGGGCAGGAGTTATGACATGAGCCTCAATCACGCTTCCGGTTCGGATGGAAAATGCACATCCTCCATGCCCAACCCCATTCAATTTAAACGCTGCGTTCAGGGACGTGTGCTGATTGTCGATGGCAGCGACACAATTCGCATGTTGCTTACGGACGCTTTGCGAAAGCAAAATTTAGAGGTGATTGAGGCGGGCGATGGGCGTCAAGCCTCCAGATTAGCGACCATGAAGCCAAAGGTTGACGCAATCTTGATGGATGCCCAGTTGGCGTCGGTCGATGGATTCGAGGTTTGTCGGCGGTTGAAGAACGATGCCGAGCTTTACAGTATTCCTGTGATCTTGATGATAAATCTTGGTTCGCACAAAGAGATCGAGGACGCGATCTCAGCTGGGGCAGACGAGGTCTTGGGCAAGCCATTTTGTTTGGCGGAATTGCGAGTCAGAATTATGTCGTTGCTACAACATCACCGGGAACGAGAGCGTAGGGGTGGAGGTTACAGGGGAAGCAGGGAATTCCTTGATGTCGAGGAAATGGCCGTCAGTATGGCCCACGCTGTCGCGATAAAAAACGGTTACGGTTACGGGCACGTTGATTTAGTCATCAATTACACACTTGCTTTCGCAAAGGGATTGGGTTTGGGGGCCGCCGATTTAAAAAGGCTGCATTTCGCCGCCATTCTTCACAGCGTTGGCAAGATCACGATCCCAGATGCCATTTGCGAGAGACCGGGACCATTCACCAAGCAAGAGAGGGATCGATATGCGCAATGCTCGTCTTTTGGTACCGATGTTTTTGCGTTACTTCACTCGTATTCGGCTGGACAGCCAGCAAAGCACCGTGATGAGGTAGCGTCGAATGGTGCAGGCCATTCCAAGGGTAGGCATCGTGAATTTAACGCTTTCGACGCTGAACTCGTCGGGATCATTGATGCTTACATCGCGCTGACGAATGACCGCCCATTTCGGCAGGGTAAGACGCACTCGGATGCGATTGAAATTGTGATGGATCGTGCGAAGCACGGAATTCATCCTCCGCAACTGGCAATCCAATTTTGTGAATGGATAAACGAGGTGGTAGCAGAATGTGAACGTCCCTGTCGAACCAGTGTTGATCTCAGCAAACCAATCAGCTCACTCGACGAGCTGATTGTTAACAACCGAACTCCGTTGATCTAAAACGACTGAAGGAAAATGTCAGCCATGCCTAACCCAACTGTAATTATTGCGGAGGACAACCCCGGTTTAGCACGGGTGTTAACACTCAAATTGAAATCAAGCGGTTTCCAACCGCTGATGTGTAGCGATGGACAATTTGCCTGGGAGGCATTCCAG
The DNA here is from genome assembly GCA_049602075.1 of Rubripirellula sp. Lineage (GTDB taxonomy): Bacteria > Planctomycetota > Planctomycetia > Pirellulales > Pirellulaceae > Rubripirellula. The sequence goes on along the minus strand of JBMYRF010000014.1, from coordinate 46,149 downwards.
GAAAATTCCGTCGCTGCGATTTTGAGCGATCAGGAAATGCCCCGGATGACAGGGGTCGAGCTTTGTCGGCGGATCCGTGGAATCGATCAACACGTTCCATTCTTGCTGGTAACCGGCCGCAAACTCGAACTTGACACCAAGGAGTTAGAGGATGATCTGAACATTTTCCATGTGTTTGGAAAACCGTTTAGCCCGTCAGAAATTATTTCTGTGTTAAGGCAAGCAATTGTTGAGAAAACGCCTGCCTGTTGATTGAACGCTTGGTTGACCCTGTCCGATTTGAAAGAACCAAAATATTGAGTCCTGACGAAGACCTTGTTGATTCACTTTCCCGGCACCTCATGCACCCAGTGCATCTTGTGTTGAAAGATGATTGCTTTGTCCAATCATGCGGATTGAACGCGGACGACGGATCTGACTGCGCGATCACCGATCGCGGAACGGAAGGTGCAACAGTAGGGATTCGGCTTGCGACTGGAAATTGGGCGTTATGGAACACGAGCTCGGCACTCGCTCGCCCTTCACTCAATCACGCCAAAACCGTTTTGCAGTTGCATGAGCGGAGCGAGGAGCGGGACCGGTTAGTGTCTGAGGCAGATGCTTTGGCGACTCAAGTGATGAACGATTTTGAAGAACTTTCTTTGCTGAGAAACTTGGCGTCGGCCATGGAACTTCCGGACGCGGGAGTGACCATTGCTGAAACGACGGTTCGGTGTTTAGTTCCACTTGCGCGGGGAGTGGGTGCGAAATCGATCGCGGCGGTTCTGTTGATGGACGATGAGAAGACGCGAATGCCGCCCTGCTGGTCCGACGGAGCTTTAGTGTCGCCCGAAAAACTCTCTCAATTGGTCGATGAGCATCGGTTGGAGGCGTCGCAGCGACCTGTCGTTAGGAGCCGTTCTAGCCACGACGATCCATCTGCTTCAGATGAGTGTATTGATCAGTTCGTCTTGCTCCAATGTCGAAGTGAAGGGCGGTTGCATGGTTGGTTAGTTGCCTGCAATCGTTCGGCCGATGAGGGCGATGAGGTTCCTTGGGTACAACGAGGTTTTACGACGGTTCAAGCAACTCTGCTTGAAACTGCTAGCTATCAATTGGCCACGCAGTTGCACAACATGCGTTTGCTGCAACAGAAGGAAGCGTTGTATACCGATGTGGTGCGTACCTTGGTCAATGCGGTTGAAGCACGAGATCCCTACACAAGTGGTCACAGTGAGAGGGTTGCACGTTTTGCAAGGCGATTGAGCGAGGTGATTGGAGAAAGTGACTCCGTAAGCGATCGGATTTACCTGACGGGATTGTTGCATGATGTGGGGAAGATCGCGGTTCCTGATGGCGTGCTTCGCAAACCGGGTGATTTAGATGATCAAGAACGCGCGATTATCGAAACGCATGCTGAGGCTGGCTGGCGGATCCTCCACGAACTGGAGGCTCTACGCAATGTGCTTCCTGGAGTGCTTTATCACCATGAGCGATTCGACGGAAAAGGGTATCCCGACGGTTTGGTCGGTGAAAAGATACCATTGGAGGGGCGCATCTTAGCTGTTTGTGACTCTTTCGACGCGATGACCAGTGATCGGCCTTATCGCAAAGGGATGCCTCTCGGTAGGGCAGCTGAAATTCTTAGGGGAGGTTCAGGACGATACTGGGATCCTCAACTGATCGATGCATTTGTCGAGAATATCGAATCTTTCGCGCAGATTCGATCGGATCATCGGCCTCGACAGCAAGCAGTCCGGCCAACTCCCTTGGATGGCGAACCGATGCTCTAGGTTGCCGTAGACTTTGATCCACCTGTCGTGTGGCTATTTGCTATCCATCGTCCAAATGGGGTCGACCTTGTCAATTCGCTTTGTCAGGGCATCAACCACTCGGCCAAGCAAAACGACGCTAGGATTGTCGTCAGGATGTTGGTGGACCAGCGAAGCGAGTTGACGAGCAGCGCCGGTCAGGTCACTCCCTTCGAATGCTTCCAAAGCGTGTTCGTAACGCTGGCTCATATCTCTCCAGTCCTCATCAGCGTCGGCGCGAAGTTCGTGCAGATTAACGGGGACTTTGATGCCGAGCGTTCGAACGAGTGCCAGACGCCGATAGTCAAAACCGCGGGTAAGCGCTTTCGCTGTTGACTCGGTGATCAACGCGGCTACCCCTAGTTTTTTTGTAATGCCCTGGACCCGACTCGCCAAATTCACGGTATTGCCGAGAGGCCCATATTTGAATTTAACTTTTGAGCCTGTATTTCCGACCTGAGCCATACCTGAATTGACGCCAATTCCAAATCCGAATTGGTCAGGTGTGATCTCCTTCCATCGCTCACGCAAAGGATTGATCAGGCGAAGCATCTCCACTGCGCTGCGACAGGCGAGGACAGCGTGATCAGCTTGTTCGGCGGGGGCGCCCCACATCGCCATTAATTCGTCACCAACATAGTCAACCAAAACACCGTTGTTGCGTTGTACGCACATACTGAGCTCAGTTAGGACATCGTTGATCCATTCGATAGTCGCCTTCGCACCAACGCGCTCAGCGGTGGTGCTGAACCCACGAATATCACAAAATAGGACCGTTACATCGGCATCTTTTCCGACCAGCAAATCTTCATTGTTTTCAAGCCGCTCGGCGATTTCATGCGAGAAGAACTGTGTCAAACTCGAACGTATCTCTTCTTGTCGTTGCCGAGCAAGCCCCGAGGAAACCGCACCCGCCATGACCTCAAGTAGGGTCGCCTCTAGGTCACCGATGGGAGTATCAACCGCACCAGATGCGAATTTTCGGTCACCATAAATGACACCGATCACCTGACGCTTTTCGTCAAAAATCGGAGCGGCGACCGCGCGGTCCAACGCTATCATCGACGACTCTGCAGATTGCGTGAAATTCGCAGGATCGTAGATCACTGTCTTATTCGATTGTATGACCTTTTGCAGCAGACCTCGACTGTAGGTGGCTTGGTCTAAGCTCTGATCGTTCTGTGAGGTTTCTTTGCCATTAACGTAAGAAGACCGGACGGACCACTCATCGCCACTGCGTAGCACGATCAACGCTCGATCTAATTCGATCATCGTCGCAACGGCAGAAACAGCCGAGGCGAAGAACTTGTTCGACCCGGCGGCTTCTTGCACCACGGTTAGTGCGGCTTTGACTAGGTCAACTGCAGCACGTCCCTGCCCCTCTTGGCTCTCGCCACCAAACAATGCGTTTAACGGAACGGGAGCGACATTTTCCAGTGTCGACTCAACGGATTCTTGCAGTGTCCGGTACTGGGTGGCGTACCCGACATCGCTGGGTGTCAATACGCTTTCGGGATCACAGCTAGCCAGGCGGACCGTTCGGTTGTCCGGAAGAGAGACAATGATTTCGTTCGGTGAAGTAAAGACTTCACCGGGGGCGAGGGGCTCTGCCTGGGAACCAACATAAAATGATAGCCTCTGGTGAATATTGGTTAGTTTCAGATCGCCACCCTCTGACTCTACCTTGACCGCCTGGCGGGGAATCGAGCGAGCGTTGAGTGGCGCGATCACCAGGCGTTGACTGGTAACAAGATCTTGCAGCCCCACCGAACCGGAGTCGCCCTCTTGTTGGCGACCGATTTCTAGAGGCATGCGGGAGATCCCACCCCAGAGTTTTTCGTTACCCTCAAAAACGCTAACTTCAACCTTGTGCACCGCTGGTGTTCCATTTGGAATGGGCTCGGTCTTTCCTTCACCCGCAGTTGTGGGTGTCCCTAAACTGTACTCGAAACTGTACTCCGCAAGAGTAACGTCTGCACGCCCTGTTTCAACATCAACGTCATGCCAAGCAAGGGGTGCTCCATTAGCAGGCGTCCAATTCGGCTGTTTGTGAAGATAATCTGGCCGGGCATGATTCGAAGGTTGGAGGATTGATTCGTAGGAGCGAGACTTGGCGAACGGTGACCGCCTCGCTATTTACTGGTTTCGAAGGTGCTACGCCCGATTGGGGTCAGTCAGGACCGCTTCCACAGCGGAGCCCCGAGCGTCAAGCGGCTTGGGGTCCAAATCCCACAGGCCAGATACATGCTCCAGGACTGACGGAAATCGAAAATGAGTCGTTTGGGCGGCTGGTCAGCATCACGGCGCTGTTCGCATCCAAGCGAAAAAGCGTTTTTAGGAGCGGACCGGATATGTGAAAGTCGACGTTAATTCTGGATGGAATGTGCGCGTTGCGAGTTTCCGGAGACGGTTTTGGGGCAGGCGAATGCTTAAATAAGAAAAAAAGGCCTGAGACTAGCGTCTCAGGCCTTTCGGTGAATCACTCTGAGCTAGATTCGATCAGATTTCCCAACCGCTGCGGTATTCGCGAGCAACGTATTGGTTGACTTCCGGTCGGTTGGTGCTCTTCAGGTTTACCGGATCCCATTCGATTCGCTGACCTTCACCCGCGCGGAGTGCCAAGTTGCCTACCAGAATCGTTTCGGTCAGGCGGCCGGCGTAGCCGAAGTTCGACATGGTACCTGGCTCATATTCGCCTTTAACCGTTGCAACAAACTCCCATTTTTGCCGCTGGTCTCCACCACCCTTGAAGGGAATACGTGGAAGTCGTTGCTCGGGTGGTTGATAATCGGCGAATTTTTCTTCGGGCAACAAGAAGTACTTGGCACCGTAATCGTCTGGCGAAAACAAGATCCCCTTGGTACCGATGATCACTGCACCACTGGTCTTGCGGCCACCATCTCGTTGCTGGGCAACACGTTTTTGGAAGCTTTCAGGAAGTTGCGAGATCACGTCGTCTGGAGGCAAGTTACCGCCGTCGTACCAGTAGAACTGGCGAGCAGCTAGTCCTTCGCTTTCAGGGAATTCGAACATCAACGAAGAACTGGCGGGGAACGTTTCATTCTCGAAGAAACCAGGGTTTCGCACTGCAGTGACCGCGATGGGATCCCAGAGTTTCAAGGCCATTACAGGCATATTGGTGGTGTGACACGCCATGTCTCCCAACGCACCGGTGCCAAAATCAACCCAGCCGCGCCATTTGAACGAATGGTAGACATTCTCTTTGTACGGTCGCATTGGAGCAGGCCCAATCCAAGCGTCCCAGTTAAGCGATTCTGGAACTGGGTCGGCACCTTTGGGACGGCCAATCCCCTGAGGCCAAACAGGACGGTTCGACCAAATGTGAATTGCCTTCACATCACCAATTGCGCCACTTTGAATGACTTCCACTGCTTCACGAAGACCGTCTTCGGACGTGCCTTGGTTGCCCATCTGGGTGACAACACCCATCTCAGCAGCCGTTTCACGCATCATTCGGGCTTCAGCGATCGACCACGTTAGGGGCTTCTGGCAGTAAACGTGCTTTTTCAGACGCATCGCTCGAACAGCGGCTGCGGCATGTGAGTGGTCAGGTGTGCTAACTGTGACGATGTCGACTTTGTCGCCGAGTGCGTCGAGCATCTCACGGTAATCCTGGAATTGCTTTGCATCCGGGAATTCACGCCCTTTTTTGGTGAGCGTTCCACCATCGACGTCACAGAGGCCAGCGATAGCAACGCCATGCTCAGCGATGTGGCTGGTGTCACTACTGCCTTTACCTCCGACACCGACGCAAGCCGCTGCTGGAGCTTGCAAAGCCGATTGTTGTGCAAGCAAATTTGGGCTGGTACCAGCCCAATATCCCACGCCAGCCGTTAAAGCGGCTGACTGGCCCACGAATTTACGTCGAGTCGTTCTTCTGGTCATTGAAAATCCTCGGATGGGTATGATTGAACGCAATGCGCACGGTTAGCGTCATTTATTTGTCCCCACACCATAACAAAGACGGGGTTTAGAGACAACGATTCAAAGCAATTCGCGGCCCATCCTGGGGGGCAATTGGGGCGGTTCGTTGTCATCGAGGCCCGAAAATCGTAACCTTACGGGTGCGTCGCTCCCAAGCTCCCCTTCCATTCGACCAGACATTCGACCAGATAATGAAACGAATTAGTATTCCACTCGCATTCGCCCTGGCTACGAGCATGTTTTTGGCTGGCTGTGACCGAAAAACACCGGAGCCTGTCGCCGAGCAGGAGGTACCGTCTGCGGTTGAGCCGGAACCAACCCAACCAGACGACCCAGCGATGGTGGCTGCCCTCGAGGACGCAGGATTTGCACTCACTCGAAATAGCGAGGGGGCCGTCACAGAGGTTTCCGCATCCATCGACGCGGCTTCGAAACGAGAGGTTCTGGCCAATTTGGCGGGCGTTCCTAGTCTCACTAGCCTGTTGTTGACCGGTCAGGCGATGACCGACGATGGAACGGACGTGCTTGCCAGTCTTAAAAATCTGAAACGGATCGAAATGTCTGACTCGGCCGTTGGCAATCCTACCGTCGCGATTATCAGTGAGCTGCCCAACGTGGAAGTTTTATTTCTACGCCGAACGAATGTCACCGACGAAGGATTAGCGCCGCTCACTGCATCCTCCAAATTGCGTGCGATCGACCTTCGAAATACCAATATTAGCGACGAGGGGCTAACACACCTGGCAAAAATCAGTTCACTGATCGACATCCAATTAGAAAAAGCGAATATCAGCGATGCTGGTGTCACGAAAATCGCAGCTTTGCCGTTGAAGCAGCTGAACGTGAATTACTGCACGACAATCAGCGACGGTGCCTTGGCGGCCTTGGCGGATACCAAAACTCTGGAAGGGATCCAGTTTGATTTCACCAAAATCAGCGATGTGGGAATGCAGAATGTCGCAAATTTTGAAAAGCTAAAACGTTTGCGGATCCGTGGATGTGACGTTACTGGCGAAGGGATTCAGCATGTTCGCGGCTTGAAGAATTTGACGCGTTTGGAACTACGCGAATCATCGTTCGATAATGCTGGCGTCGAGGCGATCTCGGAACTCCCCGTCACGTACTTGGACATCAGCGAATGTCGCTTGGTTTCAGCCGAGGGAATGAAGGAGATCGGTAAGCTGACCGATTTGACCTACCTGAATCTCTGGGAAACGAAAGCAAACGACGAATCGCTCGCGGCGATGAGCGATTTGACGAATCTTGTCGAATTGAATCTTAAAGCGGCCAATATCACAGATGAATCGCTGGAAACTTTGCTGAAATTTCAGCAGCTAGAGCGTTTGAATGTCGCCGGTACCCAATTGGGCGACGATAGCTTTAGAGCGCTCGGTAAACTGCCAAAGCTAAAGTATTTGAACGTCGCAAATACCAGCATCGGTTTTGACGTCATCGATGAATTAGCGGAGCAGCATCCTGATCTGCAAGTCGTTGAATTCGAGCAATAAGAATCGTTTGCGGCGTTGGGCCTGATTGGTCTTCCGACACATTCGGATCCTGACTTACTGGGCCCTGACTTACTGGGCCCTGACTTACTGGGCCCTGACTTACTGGGCCCTGACTTACTAGGCCCTGACTTACTAGGCCCTGACTTACTAGGCCCTGACT
>JBMYRF010000014.1:16506-38646 GCA_049602075.1 Rubripirellula sp. | reverse complement strand
CTGACTTACTAGGCCCTGACTTACTAGGCCCTGACTTACTAGGCCCTGACTTACTGGAACGGGCACCCGCGAAACCACGCTTATTAAAACGTGGATGTTTTCGTGCCCCGGGGTAAACAAAGCAATGGGTAAATCAATGCAATTGCAAACTACAGGCACCGGGTGATTTGAAACGCCTGTCGTGCGGACTGCCGGTTCACGACTTGACTACAAGGTTGACTAGCCTTCCCGGCACGACGATTTGCTTGACGATCGTTTTGCCGTCGAGCATTGCCTTCACTTTGTCGTCGGCGAGAGCGGTTTCGGCAATCGTTTCTTTACTGGCATCGGCCGCGACTCGAATCTTCGTTTTGACTTTGCCGTTGATTTGGATTGGCACTTCAATGCTCGATTCAACCAGTGCCGCTTCATCCCAGGTTGGCCAGGTTTGAGCGGCGATCGAATCTGATTCCCCCAGGTGGCTCCAGAGCTCTTCGCACAAGTGGGGAGCGTATGGCGAAAGCAAGATAAGAAATGGCTTCATCGCGGAAGTCGGGCGTGATTCACAGCGTGTGAAGAAGTTGGTGAATTCCATCATTCGTGCAATCGCGGTATTGAAGCTCATCGAATCTGTATCTTCGGTGACTTTCTTGATAGTTCGATGCAGCATTCGATTTTGGTCTTCGTCACACGGCTGGTCGGTTAACGAAGCGTTCAATTGGAGTTCATCTGATTTGGCGTCGACGATCATTCGCCAAACACGGTCGAGAAAGTTTCGCACGCCCCCAACACCAGTCATTGCCCAGGGCTTGGTCGCTTCGAGTGGCCCCATGAACATTTCATACAAACGCAGCGCGTCAGCGCCGTACTCCCGAACCACTTCGTCTGGATTAACGACATTTCCGCGGCTCTTGGACATCTTGTGGGCGCGGCTGTCGACGCGGATTTGAGGATCGCTTTGCAGCACGAATCCCTCTCCTTTTTTCTCGACAGCGTCGTCCGAAAGAACGACAGCGGTGACGGTTTGCCCGGTCTTGGTGGTGAGGTTGCCCTCTGCATCACGTCGTACATCTGCGGCCGATACGGCCGAGTTGTCCTCCGTCACATAGCCAGTAAATTCGACTTCCCCCAAGATCATTCCCTGATTGATCAGTGAATTGAAGGGTTCCGGCGTGCTGACATGTCCTCGATCGAAGAGGACTTTGTGCCAGAATCGGGAATACAACAGATGCAATACAGCATGCTCGGCTCCACCAACGTAGAGGTCGACTGGCATCCAAGCCTTTTCTTTGGAAGGGTCGATCATGGCGTCTGAGTTTTTGGGATCGATATAACGCAGGTAATACCAACAGGAACCAGCCCACTGGGGCATGGTGTTGGTTTCTCGCCGATAGCGTTTCCCGTCGATCGTCACGTATAGCCAGTCATCGTCGGCTTTCGCCAATGGTGGTTCGGGCCGTCCGTGCGGCTTGAAATCTTCTAGCTCAGGTAGTTGAACCGGGAGATCTTCCACCGCGACGGCCCGCTTCCGGCCGGTCAACTCTCCTGCGTCATCAACTTCGTGCAGAATCGGGAACGGCTCTCCCCAAAACCGCTGGCGAGAGAACAACCAATCTCGCAACTTATAGTTGACTGCATGGTTTCCTTGCCCCTGCTCAGCGAGGGACGAGGTCACGGACGCTTTCACTTCAGCAGTTTGCTTGCCATCAAAGTCACCGCTGTTGATCGCGGTTCCCTGTGCAACGAAGCAAACGTCACCGGCCAGGATCTCGGCACGTTGGGGATGATCGGCAGGCGGGTCGACGACCGGGACGATTTCCAGTGCGTACTGTTTTGCGAATTCAAAATCGCGGTCATCATGCGCGGGGACCGCCATGATGGCTCCCGTGCCATAGCCGGCCAGAACGTAGTCTGCGACCCAAACGGGGATCAACTTGCTATTGACCGGATTGACTGCATAGCTGCCGGTGAAAACACCGGTTTTCGCGCGGTCCCCTTCGGTGCGTTCCCGGTCACTCTTGAATGACGCTTGCTCACAATATTCTCGAACGGCCTCACTCTGTTCCGGCGTCACCAATCGTTCGATCATTGGATGTTCGGGGGAGACAACCATGTAGGTGGCACCGAACAAAGTATCGGGCCGTGTCGTGTAAACCCGCAGGGCATCCTCGCCTGCTTCTTGTGGGAATCCCGATTCAATGCGTGTAGCTTTCCAACGGTCAGTGCCAGCGGATTCGCCGATGTAAAAATCAACTTCCGCGCCCGTGCTCCGACCAATCCAATCTTGTTGCAATTTTTTGATTCCGACAGGCCAATTCAGATCGTCCAGGCCCTCCAGCAATCTCTCGGAATAAGACGTGATCCGAAGCATCCATTGTCGGAGCGGAATCCGTTTGACGGGGTGCCCACCTCGCTCACTTTTCCCGTCTTGGACCTCTTCGTTGGCCAAGACCGTACCCAGGGCCGGGCACCAATTCACCAAGGCGTCATCTTGATAGGCTAAGCGATTTGCGTCCCGATATTGTTCAATCGCTGCTTCACCCGCCGACGCTATTTCGGTCGGGATCGGTAATTCTGCGATTGCGCGGCCCCGCTGGGCTTCGCTGTCAAACCAGGTGTCATACAGAACAAGAAAGATCCATTGCGTCCAGCGGAAGTAATCTTCGTCGGTGGTCGACACCATGCGATTCCAGTCGTAACTGAAACCGAGCATTTTGAGCTGGCGTGTAAAGTTGTCGATGTTGGACTGGGTTTGAATTCTTGGGTGTTCGCCTGTCTTAATGGCATGTTCTTCAGCAGGCAGCCCAAATGCATCAAACCCCATAGGGTGCAGGACACATTCACCCCGCAGTCTGGCGAAACGGGAGACGATATCGGTGGCCGTGTAGCCTTCTGGGTGACCGACATGCAATCCATCGCCGCTCGGATAGGGGAACATATCCAGAACGTAGCGTTTCCTACCGCTCGGCAATGCCGGTGTTGCAAAAGTCTGGTTTTCTTCCCAGTAAGCTTGCCAGCGTGGCTCGATTTCGGACGGATTGTAGCGCGGCATGAAAATATCGGACGGGCAGGAGGATGCGTCTGGTTCAGCGAAGATTCTAGGACGCCACTGTCAACAGCCATAGACCCATCCGTTTCACCCTGCTTGGACTCGCCTTTGGGGCGAATGTGGACGGCCCGTGAACAGGGTTTGCCGGTAGCAACGAGGGGTTTGCCGGTAGCAACGAGGGGATCGCTGGTAGCAGGGAGGAGATTGCTGGCAGCAGTAGATCGAACTCACTGTTGTGGTGAGATTCGGGGAACCGGTCGTCTTTTCTGGGAAGTTTTCGTCTGTTTTTGGGCGTTCTGCGTCAGTTACAGAACAACGCGGGACTTCCGTTGCTGAGCCCCCAACAAACAGCAAGTGAACGTCTACAATGTCGCCGATGAGCGAGAAACCTTTTCCTGAGAGTGAGTTGCCGCAGTGGCTCTACCGCAAGGCTCGCGAGCACGCGATCAAGCAGTGGCGGTCGGCCCTCGGTTATCCCTATGAAGCACTCGCTCGTTTTTCCCACGATTTCGGTACCTGTGTCCGCACCGTCTCGGATCTGATTCGTGGGATGGAGCTCTGCGTGAAGTCGCTGGCAGGAACCGTATTTGCCACCCGTTGGGCCCATTCGGCCGAAATGATGCGAGGTGGAGCGTCATTGGCCGAAGCGCTCACACCTGCTCATGATCGTTTGCCTGCTTTCTACCTGCCGGTGGTGCGGGCGGGGGAAAAGTCTGGGCGGCTTGTTGATGCATTTCAATTCCTAGAATCGCATTGCAAGTTGTTGGCCGGTCCTGCCGCTGCCCTTCGGAAGTTGTGGCTTTATCCCTTGGTGATTTTTTTATTCGGGTCGGCGGTGCGTGTGTTTATCTTGTTTTTTTTGGGATCACCCCTCAGCGCGATTGGATTGGCGATACAAGAAATCATTGGGTGGCTAAAACTCGTTGTGTTTTTCTTGATCATCTCTTTGCCGCCGATCCTCGTGTGGGTCGATGAACTTCGCTTAAATATTCCGATGCTTGGTGAGCTGGAAAAAGATATCGCGATCAATCGCTTTTTTCGAATTTTGTCGCTGATGTATTCGGTTGGCGAATATCGGGTGGAATCGATGATTCAAACCGCTGCTGCGGCCGTGACCAACCGAGCTGCAAAAACGGATCTGCTACAAGCTGCCGTTGCGATTGAAAATCAGGCGAGTGTTTCGGAAGCCTTCGCCAATGTGCGAATTTTGACGAGCGATCAACGAGCAACGATTGATGCTGGTGAACTGTCAGGTACGCTTGACCAAGCGTTCGCGCAGTTATCAACTGAAACGGGGGACCGAATGATCAGTACCCTCGCTCTCATTACTCCGATTCTGACCCGTTTGGTGATGATCGTGGTTTATTTTTCGATCGCCGCTACGATCTTTCGTGCATTGATCGGACAGGTAAGCTCATGAAAATGTTTCGATGGAGGTCGGATGTGTTGAAGTCTCTGTCATTGCCCGGTGGCTGGAACCTGGTACTGGTTTTACCCCTCGCAGCAATGATCCTTTCTGAGGATGTTGTCGCCGAACCCTTTGTGATCGGGTTTGAACGCTTCGCACGGCACGGCGAGTTAGCAGCCGCTGATGCGGGCGAACTGTTGGTGAATGAGCTGAATTGCACTGCGTGTCATCCCTACGATGCCAATTGGAGCCGCCGGAAAGGGGCGCCGAATCTGCAGGGAGCAGGGTTGAGCTTTCAAAAGGCTTGGTTAACCCGTTACCTCGCTGACCCTTCGGGGGTCGATTCGGGAACCACGATGCCGGATGTTATGCAGCATCTTAGTCCGCAACGTAAAGCCGAAGCGATCAAAGCACTCGTTGCGTTCCTCTCAAGCCAACAACGACCGTTCGCAACGATCAAGGCCGGAGGTGCGACACCGGTTGTTTACGAGTTTTGGAAACATGGGGATCCCGCGCGCGGGAAACGTTTGTATCACACCGTCGGTTGTGTTGCCTGTCACCAGCCCGATCAGGATTATGAGTCCGTTGATACGACTCCGTCTGCGGTTGATGAGCTTCTGGAGCGACTCGATCAGGATGAAATCGAGGAATTAGGACTGGCTGCGATGGCGCGGCGAGTTGATTCAATACCCCATGGCGACGTTTCGAAAAAATACACGCGGCGATCTCTGACGATGATGTTGCTCGATCCGGCCAGAGTTCGCCCAAGTGGCCGGATGCCCAATCTGCGGCTGGCTCCTGACGAAGCTGCCGATATCGCGTCCCATTTAATACGCGTGACTCAAGAGGCCGACGGATTTCCAACTCGGGAAAGCCCAGCTCAGGAAAGCCCAGCGTGGAACAGCGTAGGGGTTGGACCCGACGGAACCTTGATTGAGCAAGGGCGGCAGTGGTTCGAACAATTAAGATGTGCCAGTTGTCACGATGCGAACGGCGCGAATCGTCCCCCCGCTGCGATGCCGCTAAACGAGCTTGATTTCTCCGCTGGCAAAAGTTGCGTCAATGTTCCCACGGGCAATATGCCGGGTTACGGTTTGGATTTGGACCAGCAAGAAGCGATTCGGCAAGGTATGGCTCGTGCGTTTGATGCCAACACGGGCGTAGTCAAAAGCAGGGACGTAAAGCTGGTCGTCCGCAACCAGTTGATTCAGCACAATTGCGTTGGCTGTCACGCGCGAGCGACCGACAGGGATGAGATCGCTTTTGGGGGAGTCGGCCGTTTTCGAAAAGCTTATTTCGAAACGGTTGGCCAGGTGGACTTAGGTGATGAAGGTCGCTTGCCACCCCCTTTGACTGGGGTCGGAGCAAAACTGACCGCCAAAACATTGGCGGGTGTTTTCGCCGCGAAGACCAACCCTTATCGAAACTATCTCACGATACGGATGCCAGCTTATCATTCGGATGCCATCAATGATCTAGCGGAGTTGTTGGAAATTGCTGACAGTGATCATCTGCAAACCCAAACAAAGGAGATGCCAAAAGCGAACAAGCAGCAGATGGCAGAATGGTTGTCCGCTGGGCAACAATTGGCCAACACAGGATGTGTTCAATGCCATTTGTTTGCCGGGGAAGCTGTGCCTGGAGTCGTAGGGGTTGATCTGAATGGGATCACGTCACGCGTGCGCCCTGATTGGTTTCAAGCCTTCGTCTTGAATCCTTCCGAACTGAAAAGCCGGACAAGGATGCCGACGTTTTTTCCCGATGGCAAAAGTAATTCACCCCAGTTGCTCAACGGAAACGTTGACCAGCAGATCGCCTCGCTTTGGTACTATCTCGATCAATTAAACGAGAGTTCGTTGCCGGAGAAAATTCGTCAGACGCACTCGCGTGACTATGAATTGTCGCCCACTGATCGTCCTCTGATTTTGCGGACGTTTATGGATAAGGCGGGAACCCATGCCATCGCGGTTGGTTTTTCGGCCGGAATTCACTACGCATGGGATAGCGAAGCGTGCCGTCCCGCAATCGGTTGGAGGGGGCGTTTTCTCGATGCAAGGGGAACCTGGTTTGAGCGTTTCACCCCTCCAGCAGAACCGCTCGGTACCCAAGTTCTCTCGATCGATTCCGAAGGACCGAGTTGGTTCGGAACGAATCCGCTGAAAGATGCTCAACCGGCTCCAGTCATTCCCGCATTCTCTGGATACAAGCTCGATTCGGAGGGGGTTCCCACGATGTTGTACCGCCTGGGTGACTACCGCGTAGAAGACAAGATTGAACCTGGCGAATCTGTTTTGAATCGGCGAGTGCGCGTTGAGCGAATCGAGCGGGATAACTCAGAAACGAATGATGGCGAAGTGATGCCGCTGCAATGGCGAGTACCGCCAACCTGGCGATTAAAGGCAGGATTGAATTCAGATCAAATCGGCTCACTCTTCGAGCCGCGGGGCTCGGCGTTTGAATCGGGCGGATCACTGCTCTTCAAGAATGACGCGGGTTTGGTGGTCCGCCTGTCTGGTGACAGGATTCGTTTGGAGTCCCCGTCTCAGGTGGATGATCCGGCGCGGCATGGGATTGTTCTAGATCCGCCTTGTACCCTCAGCTTGGAGTATCAGTGGTGATGCGGCCTCTTTTGATCGTGATTTTGGCAGTGGCTTTTTGTCCTGTACCAGCTCACACGATTGCTGGTGAGAACGAATACTACCGTTTGATCTCAGTTGCGACCTCTGCCGCTTCGACCACTTCGCGGTCGAAGCATTGGAAGCCTGCGCCGAATGGTTTGGCATTAGAAATTGGCGGAATGGATTTTTTAGATGACGGGCGATTAGCAGTTGCGATCCGTAAGGGTGAAGTTTGGTTTTTGGAGGGCGTTTATGATGATCCGCCTTCTGCGGTGACCTATCGTCGTTTTGCCACTTCGTTACATGAGCCACTTGGATTACTCAATCATCAAGGGGATCTATATGTCGCCCAACGCAGTGAATTGACGCGTCTACGCGATACGGATGATGATGATGTTGCGGATCAGTATTTAACGGCAGCCAAGGGCTGGGGTGTCACAGGCCATTACCACGAATATGCCTACGGTCCAAAACGCGATGGCAATGGTGACTTGTGGATCACCCTGAATATCGGGCTGGGCTTACGCGGTGAGCAATTGAAACGGGTCACACCCAATGCGGCACTTGGCTACAAACAGGGCCTGTGGCGTGGTTGGGGGATGAAACTAAACGGGGACGGGCAGTTGCAGCCGATCTGTGCCGGCATGCGTTCGCCTGCTGGTTTAGGGGCGAACTCGCAAGGCGATATGTTCTATACCGATCAGCAAGGCAACTGGGTTGCGACCAACTCCTTGCATCACATGCGGCCCGGCGCATTTTTTCATCACGCCGAGGCGTTAGCTTCGATTGGTGATCCCAGCTCACCAATTCAAAATGTCGCGAAAGTTCCCAGTGGTTTGCCCCTACCGACGGCGTTGAAGGAAATTCCACATCTTCGGCCGCCAGCAGTTTGGTTCCCCTACAAGAAAGTCGGACAATCGGCGACCGACATTATGCTGGACGCCAGTGGCGGTAAGTTTGGCCCTTTTTCCGGCCAGCTGTTCGTGGGCGAGTTCACTCAAGCCGGGGTGAATCGCGTTTTTCTCGAAAAAATCGATGGCGAGTATCAGGGTGCTTGTTTTCCTTTTCGTTTGGGGTTTGCCTCTGCAGTATTGAGATTGCTGCAAGGTGCCGACGGCAGCATGTTCGTTGGTTTGACCAATCGTGGGTGGAGTAGTTTGGGAACTGCCAGTTATGGGTTGCAGCGGTTGATGTGGACGGGCAAGACACCGATGGAGATTCTCGAGATGCGGGCTAAACCTGACGGATTCGAGTTGGTCTTCACCCGCCCAGTTGATGCTGCATCAGCGGCGAATCTGGACTCGTACAAGATGGCCAGCCACACTTACCTTTATCATTCGGCCTACGGCAGTGATGAAATACAAAAGGCAGAACTTGCGGTGACCAGTGCGACGGTTTCGGACGATCGCTTGAGCGTGCATCTCACGGTAGATGGCTTGCGCGAATTGTTCGTTCATGAACTGGTGGCCGATGGGATTCGCAGTGAGGACGGAATGCCGCTATTGCATCCCAATGCTTACTACACGCTGAATCGAATCCCGAGTTTATAGGCGGGCTTTAGGCGTCACAGATTGGCCCGAGGTTGAATCAAGGTGCCAGGATGGACATCTGCGGGGCGATTCATCCTCCGCGGCTTAGGTCGATGATTAACGTGATTGTTCGCGAACGCCTTCAGGCAGGAATGCGAGTTTCGTCGGAGTCGGTTTTGGAGCCCACCCGGCGCGCGGGGGCGTTATCATAGGCTCGGGCCGTTCGGTTTTTCTCTCCCCGTTACGAGGTTGTGCTCAATGCAGCGATCAATGAATCCTGGCGTGAAAACTGAAGTGGCAGCATTTATGCAGGGATTGGAGAAGCGGAATCCGGGAGAGCATGAATTTCATCAAGCGGTGCATGAGGTCGTCGATTCACTCATGCCCTATGTCCTGGACAACCCGCGGTACAAGCGAGAACAAATTCTTGAGCGTTTGACGGAACCCGATCGGATCGTGATCTTTCGCGTCACCTGGGAAGATGACGAGGGGCATTTGCGAGCGAATCGTGCGTGGCGAGTTCAATTCAATAACTCGATCGGGCCGTACAAAGGTGGAATGCGGTTTCATCCTTCGGTGACGCAAAGTGTTTTAAAGTTTCTTGGTTTCGAGCAGATCTTCAAGAACAGTTTGACCGGCTTGCCGATGGGCGGGGCGAAAGGAGGATCAAATTTCAATCCCAAGGGTAAGAGTGATCGCGAAGTGATGCGTTTCTGCCAATCGTTGATGATTGAACTTCATCGGCACATCGGGGAAGACACGGATATCCCCGCCGGTGACATCGGGGTCGGAGCTCGTGAAATCAGTTTCTTGTTTGGCCAATACAAGCGACTTGCAAACCGATTCGTGGGGACGCTCACCGGTAAGGGACTCGCCTTTGGCGGCAGTTTAGTGCGAACGGAAGCAACCGGTTACGGTTGCGTCTATTTTTGCGAAAACATGCTCAATCGAATTGGGGATTCTTTTCAGGGGAAAACGGTTTCTGTTTCAGGTTCAGGGAACGTTGCGATCTATGCGTGCGAGAAGGCGACGGAACTTGGTGGGAAGGTCGTCACGTTATCCGACTCGGGTGGATTTATTCACGATCCCGATGGAATCGACGCGGAAAAACTTGCCTTTGTGAAGGATCTAAAAGAGGTTCGCCGCGGTCGGATTTCGGAATACGCGAAGAAATACGCCAACGCAACGTTTCATGATCAGGTGCGGCCTTGGGGTGTGCCCGTCGATATCGCCTTGCCCTGTGCTACACAGAATGAGCTTAACTTGGAAGACGCGCGGACCTTGATCGGCAACGGGCTGCAGGCAGTGGCCGAAGGGGCGAATATGCCAACAGAGCTGGACGCTGCCTATGCGTTTCGTGACGCGGGAACGCTGTTTGCACCTGCCAAAGCGGCCAATGCTGGAGGTGTTGCAGTCAGCGGATTGGAGCAGAGCCAGAACGCGCTTCGATTATCATGGAGTCATGAGGAAGTTGATACGAAGCTCAAGACGATCATGAAAGACATTCATGAGAAGTGCGTTAAGTTTGGCCAAGATGGTGAAAGAGTTGATTATATCGACGGAGCCAATCTTGCCGGCTTTGCAAAGATCGCCGACGCCATGGTTGCATACGGTGCGGTCTAGCCAACGGTGAATGCCAATTGTCTGAGTTGAATGCTGGATAACACCGTCCGAGTTTCTGTCTTTGTCTCCTACTAATGCGATCGAAAAATGATTCGTGATTTCTTGGCTGCTGTTTCGGCGTCGTTGGTGATTTTTTGGGGAGGCCAGTCTGCAACGGCCCAGCGTTCTTATCCTCCAAAAATCAACGATGCTCGGAGTGAGGTCTACAAGACGATTGACGAGGTGGAGCTGAAGGTTTGGATTTTTGAACCGGAGAATCATCAGGCGACGGATCAGCGTCCAGCGGTCGTATTCTTTTTTGGCGGCGGGTGGCGAGGGGGCTCGCCCGAACAATTTGTGCAGCATTGCCGTTACCTTGCCGAGCAAGGTATGGTCGCGATGACGGCCGACTATCGGGTTCTCAGTCGTCACAAAACCTTGGCGCTGCAATGCGTGGAGGATGCGAAGAGTGCGGTGCGTTGGATCCGAACCAATGCGGCTCGATTGGGGATTGATCCCGATCGGATTGTCGCTGGGGGAGGTTCGGCGGGCGGGCACATTGCGGCCTGCACGGGCGTGATTTCCGGGTTGGGCGAAGATCCGGAGGATGCCAGAATTAGCAGCCGTCCAAATGCGCTGGCGTTGTTTAATCCGGCTTTGATCCTCGCTCCCTACAAACAGGATGAGGCGGACTCCGAAGCGATGGCGGCGTTGAAGTCGCGGGCCGGAGTCGAACCGCAACTGATTTCGCCGATTCATCAGGTGCAGTCAGGGGCACCGCCGACGATTATTTTTCATGGCATTGCTGACAGCACTGTTCCTTTTGTTACCGCCGAACGCTACGCCGAAGTTGCAGTCGCGGCCGGGAATCGCTGTGAGTTGGTTGCCTATCCGGGAGCCGGGCACGGATTTTTCAATTATGGGCGTGAAGGGGTACCCGGTGAGTATTTTCAAAAAACAGTCCATCGATTACACCGATTCTTGCAGTCGCTTGAGTACCTCGATCATGATCCAGGTTTTCGTGTTCCGGCTTCCACGAACGTTCATTTGAGGAGCGACTTGGATCACTCACGACGGGTCTTCGAAAAAGAAGGCAAGGGGACGGTTGCCTTCATGGGTGGATCGATCACTGAGAATCCTGGTTATCGTGATCGTGTTAGTGAATATCTTCGAAAGAGATTTCCGCTGACTGAGTTTGAGTTCATTGCTGCAGGGATCAGTTCAACCTGCTCGACGACTGGCGCTTTTCGTCTCCAGCGGGATGTACTTGCTTATGATCCCGATTTGTTTTTTGTTGAATTTGCAGTGAATGACGATCAAGACGCAGCGCATGCCCGTCGCGAATGTATTCGCGGTATGGAAGGGATTATCCGTCATGCAAAAATGCACGATCCAGCGATGGACATTGTCGTGACGCATTTTGTGAACCCGCCGATTCTTGAAGCGTTACAGCAAGGTCGTGTTCCAGTGAGTGTGAATGCTCATGAACGAGTTGCCTCACGCTACGGCGTCGCAAGCATCGGGGTTGCCCAGGAAGTCGCTGAACGCATTTCTGATGACAAACTGACGTGGGAGGAGTATGGCGGTACTCATCCTAAGCCAGCGGGATATCAGTTGACTGCAGATCTGATGATCGACTTACTCGACACTGCTTGGGCATCGCCGCTGGCAGAGACCCCACCAGAATCGGCACGACTTGTCAAAGCGATTGATCCAGCGAGCTACGCGAGCGGCCGTCTGGTTCCCGTCACGACCGCGAAGATCGACGAGCAATGGATTCACGAGCAGCCAGATTGGAAAGCCATTTCTGGGGCGGTCCGCGGTCGTTTCGAAAACCGAAAGTTACTTTGTGCTCAGGCGATCGGTGCGACGATGACGCTTGATTTTGAGGGGACAGCGATCGGCTTGTATGTGTTGGCGGGACCAGATGCTGGGATGGTCGAATATTCGATCGATGGTGGGGCTTTCGAGTCGGTCGATTTATATCATCGCTTCAGCACCCGGTTGCATTACCCCAGAACGGTGATGTTGGCTGCCGATTTGAAGCCGGGCGAGCATCGTTTAGTCCTGCGGGTGGGAAAAGAACGAAATTCTTTGAGTCAAGGCAACGCGATTCGAATCCTAGACTTCACCGCGAACTAGCGAAATCGGTTCTGAGTAAATCTTGCGGTGTGTGGGCCTTGCGATGCAGCGGTCTCACAGAGCGGCAGGCCAAAATTGCTAGATTTCAGCTAGCGTGATGCAACGTGAAGCGATCGGTTCTGTGTGCCGATTGGTTTGTTGGGTGGGCATTTACAAGCCACTGGACCGTCCAAAGGGTGACGAAAAGGGATGTCAGTCAATTTTTTGGACCCACGATTCGGTAATTTTCCCAGGTAATTGGGGAATTTTGGCACTTTGTTGACCAAAATTCGTGAAGCATCCAGACGAACCTTTCCGAAAACAGCTGAGTCCGTTAATCTGTCGCCAAATCAAAGTCGCGGGGCGTAGCTCAGCTTGGCTAGAGCGCCTGCTTTGGGAGCAGGAGGTCGCATGTTCGAATCATGTCGCCCCGACTTGAAAGAGCCGTAATTAACGGCAAAAACAGTTGGGAGGCCAGGGGGCCAAAGGAAAGAATCAGGTTTTTTGGGGCCAGCGAAGGGGCCAGAACCTGATGGCAACTAAGTTTCACCTGTCCTATCGCCAGCAAGAGAGGCGATGGCGGAAGAAGTATCTAGGACGGTATCACTACTTCCCGCTGCGTGATGGCGAGACGAAAGCCAGCAGCTACCAGCGATGCCTACGTAAGTGGCGTTTGCTGAAGGCTTCGATTGATGCCGGCGAGGCACAGCAAAAGCAGCGAACTATCGCGGGCAGCTGGGAACCGATTCTCAATCGACTTCGGGAAGAGCAGCAGCACCTGATCGACCAGTATGGTGACACTGAGTCCGCCCGTGAGGCTTGGCGCTACCTGGAGCAGCAGTGGGGACGCCGGATCATCCAGGCGAGCATAGGCGCCGGCAAGAGTCCGCAGGATCGCACCTTTCGCTTCGGCGGCGCAAGTGAGGAGCGTGCGACACAATCGCTCCTTGGCGAACTGGAGGATGATGTCTGGCAATGTCGCAAGTTGTTCTTCGGCGAGTCCGGGGATCGCGGCGCAACCTTGAGCGTCCTGGCTGAAAAGCCAGCGATCGGCATGCCGCCATGGGAGGAGGATCCGGCGACGGTCAGCACGATCGCCAAGCTGGCCGAAAAGTTCGTCGATCATGTACGTAGTGAGTCTTCTATCCGACGTGCTGAAAATGTGCGGCGAGAGGTCGATGCGTTCGTTGATTCTCTGCCGGATCAGTGCGGCATCGAGGAGGCTTTCTCAGGCCCCGTCCTTGCCGACTATCTCGCCGCCATAAAATCCTGCCAGCTCGCGAGCGGAACGAAGCGTAACAGGATCGCGTCGGTCAGCCAGTTTGCGGTATGGGCGTTCGAGCGCGACTACATCGAGTCGATCCCTCGGCTCATCGCCGCGAAGAAGTTTAAGGTCGAAGTCGCATCAACAGAGGTTTCGATTTACAGCGACTCCGAGGTTGCAGAGATACTTGCCGGCGCGAAGGATCGCGAACGACTATATATTTTGCTGGCGATCAACTGCGGCTTCACGCAGCAAGATATCGCCGATCTAAGGCCCGACGAGTTCGATCCTGATGCGGGGACGATAACTCGCAAGCGATCAAAGACCAAAGGGCATGACACAGTCCCTGAGGTTACACGTCTCCTGTGGGCTGAAACGAAGAAGCTCCTGCGAGAGCATGCCAGCAATGATGACGAGAGACTACTACTCAACACAACTGGCAGGCCGCTTGTTGAGGTGAGAGAGGATTCCGGTAAAGTTAAGAGGACCGATGCCATCGCTAAGGCCATGGCTCGCCTACGCAAGCGACTAGGCCGCAATGATCCGATCTCTTTCAAAGTGTTTCGCGCTACTGCCGCCAGCAAGTTGGGTGAACATGAGTCTTACCGGGCATACGCCCAGCACTTCCTCGGGCATGCGCCATCAAACGTCGCGGACTGTCACTATGTACGACCGAGCCAGGAACAGTTTGACAAATCAATTCGCTGGCTTCGGAAGCAGTGGGAGATCTAACACTCGATCGCCATGATCAATCCGATCTAGCCCGACCTGCCGACCGACGCGCCGGATGCAATCGCTGCGAGCTGGTCAAATGTGGTACCCAATCACCTAATGAGCGGATAGACTTCGGTGGGGATTCTACCCTCGAAAGTCCGGCGAAAGGGATCGCAAAATGATGGTTGAACAGGAAGTTAATGATGAGCGACGCGGATTTTGATCCTTACCACAAATGGCTCTCGATACCGCCTGCCGAGCAACCAGCGAATTACTATCGGCTACTTGGCGTTGAGCTGTTTAATTCTGACCCGGATATCATCGACCTAGCCGCGCAGCGACAAATGTCCTTTGTTCGCACTTTCGCGTTGGGTGAACACGGGGAACGCGCACAATCACTTCTCAATGAGTTAGCGAAGGCGAGAGCGATCCTTCTAGATCCCGAATCGAAGGCAAAGTACGACGCTTGGCTAAATGCTCAACAGCGACAGCCAGCAGCAGTACCATCGCCTCCCGATGCATCCGCCAATGTGGGGCCATCGGTGCAGCTCAATATCCCGACTGCTCCAGTCGCTCCGCGAAAAACATCGAGGCCCAAGAAGCGTCGCCAACAGCCGTCGAAGCTGATTCCATCGGTCGCGGGTTTCGTTGGAGTGTTACTCGTCGGTTCATTGCTGGCTTGGCTGCTGTCTGGCCCAGAGCAACCTGTGGTTGCCGAGCTTACTGCGAATGATCCGCCCAGCCGAGATAGACAAGGCTCGGAGGAGCGGGACGAAGTTCAGCCAATACAACCGCCAGGCGGATTAGGCTCCATCCTGGACTCTGCCAAGCCTTCGTCAGGTGGTGTTGCGGAGGAGGTTGCCGAAGAAACACCAGGGCCGATGGAACCGGATGTTCAGCCTGAAAAAACATCACCACCAGAACCCGAGGAACCAACCGCTGAAACCATAGTGGTATCGAGTGAGCAATCGGATGCAAATAATACGCCCGCACCAGCGGTAGCACCATTCGATTCAGACCAAGCCAAATCGTATCAGGAAGCGTGGGCAGAGCATCTGGGGTTAGATGTCGACGTCACCAACTCCATTGGAATGAAGCTGCGAGTGATTCCGCCGGGCACGTTTACGATGGGTGAGGGAAATGATGCTCACGAGGTAACAATTACCAAGCCGTTTATGCTCGGCGTTCATGAGGTAACGCAGGCTGATTACCAAACGGTGATGAGGACCAATCCAAGCAAATTCAAGGGAGCCCGCAATCCGGTAGAAGAAATCAACTGGAACGATGCGACCGAGTTTTGTCGTCGTCTTTCATTACTTCCACGGGAGAAACGAGCAGGTCGAGTTTACCGATTGCCGACAGAAGCGGAGTGGGACTACGCACGTCGCGCTGGAACCACGACAACGTACAGCTTCGGCGAAGATGAGTCACTATTGAGCAGGTACGGATGGTTTAACAAGAACTCAGGCGGAACTACTCATCCGGTTGGCTCGAAGCTTGCTAATCCATTCGGCTTGTACGACATGCATGGGAATGTTTGGGAGTCGTGTCAGGATTGGTACGGCGACTACCCCAACTTTGCGGTGATTGACCCCAAGGGAGATATTTCGGGCTCGCGCCGCGTGTACCGTGGCGGCAGTTGGTACAGCCCCGCCGTGTTTTGCCGGTCGGCGTACCGCACTGGGAGCAACCCGTCCTACCGCAGCAGCTTCTACGGCTTCCGCGTCACCTGTGTTCCGTCTGGCAACCCGGTTGCAGAGGTCGCAGCATCGCCTGATATGAATAGCGGTAGAAATGTCGAGCCCGATGCCATTGCTTCACCACCGATCGCTGCGCCAGTCAACGATGGCCCTGAACCAGCCATTGCACCGTTCGATGCTGCTGAGGCGAAGGTACATCAGGGAAGATGGGCTAGGCATCTTCGCAAGCGAGTGGAAGTCACCAATTCGATCGGCATGAAGTTGCGCGTGATTCCGCCAGGTACTTTCATGATGGGTAGTGAGGCGCTTGATCGTGAGAAACCTATTCACGAGGTAACGCTTACCAAGCCGTTTATGATCGGCGTTCATGAGGTCACTCAGGCTGATTACCAGCAGGTGATGGGTGTCAATCCAAGCCAATTCAAAGGGGTCCGCAACCCTGTCGAGAAGGTAAGCTGGAACGATGCAACCGAGTTTTGTCGTCGTCTCTCATTACTTCCAAGGGAGAAACTTGCAAGAAGGGTTTACCGCCTGCCTACTGAGGCAGAGTGGGAATTTGCATGTCGCGCTGGAACCACGACAATGTACAGCTTTGGTGACGCTGAGTCATTGCTGAACAGGTACGGATGGACAAAGGATAACGGAGGCCGTGCGACTCATCCGGTTGGCTCGAAGCTTGCTAATCCATTCGGCCTGTACGACATGCACGGTAACGTATGGGAGTGGTGCAGCGATAGGTACGGGGACTATCCCAGCGATGCGGTGACGGACCCAGCAGGCGTTTCATCGGGCTTGGGCCGCGTGCTCCGTGGCGGGAGTTGGTTCAACACCGCCGGGGATTGCTGGTCGGCGAACCGTTTTAGGTTCGACCCGTCGTACCGCAACAACTGCGGCGGTTTCCGCGTCACCTGTGTTCCGTCTGGCCAGTCGAGCGAGTAGCGGAGGCCCGAAGGTCGCGTTAGGCGGAGCCGCGACCGAGGTGACGTAGCGCCCGGGGCCCCCGTATTGGGTCCTGCGCGGCTGGTCGTCCGGCACCGTTATGGCTCACGCGAACAGCCAAAAAACGCAAACTATACACTTGGCCACCGCAACCTTATCAACTTTTCAAATGCCTACCCTGCAGACGGGGGGGATTCACCAAGTTGAATCTCTACAGTTGGGGCGATGACACCGCTTCACTCGATAAACGAGATTCGATATGGATTTCCTGCCTGATTCACTTTGCGATCATGACCGCATCGCAGCATCTCTGGCCACATCTGCCGGCATCCCGTCCGAACTCATCGCGGCAAATCTCGGTGATGACGCTGCGGCGGCCGCAGAGCAATTGACGCTGGCTGAGGCCGCCGACCAACTCACCGACCAGTTACATGAAAACGATGAGGCCACAATCCGGGCAGGTTTTTCCACAACAGACTTGCCCGTAGCTCTTGCAAAATAGCCGGATTAACGATGTTTGCCGGTTTCAGTTCAATTTTGGAGGGTGGTTTATCCTCCGCGTTGGCGATCGAGATTGAAGCAGACGGTTTCAAGGAACAACACCGCTTTTCGATCGATCTGCAATCGAAGATGCGTGAGATGTCAGCTTCCGGCGAGATCTAGTGTGCAGTGATCAGCAGTACCGAAATCGGCTGCAAAAATGCAATCGCGGTTCCGAAGAGTACCGTTCCGATTCTCTTCAAGTGCACTGAGATAGCGACTTTGGTTAGCAGAACGGGATTGCCCATCCCCTGCCAAATTTGTGAGGCATCGCTTGCAAGTGTTGTGACGACTTCCCAGCGGGAAAGACGTGAGACTGGGATGCAGTCGGTAATAGTCGTGTGGTCTTTTCTCTTGAAGCATCCGTGGCGACGGCGGATTGGTTCGTTGGGTTGGATATCAAAACGCCTAGGAGGAGGTCGATTCTTCGCCTTTCTCATCCATGATTTTGCCGTCACCGATCGCGCAATAATTTCGTTGGGGGGGGGCAGCAGTTGGTCCGGAAGGGGGTTCGTTGTGGTAGAATCTCAGGGTGATGGTTGGCGTCTCATTGCGAGATGAGCGAGCCCCATCACGGATTCAAAAATGAACGTTTTTGGAACGGCACAGAGTTTGCGTTTAGTGGGGTGTCAACCCTCCCAGTTGGTTAGAGACTGGAAGAGTGCTTTTCGTTCCCAATCTTTTCAAAGAAATCGAAAGATCAGATGAAGACCAAACAAGTTCTACTCACCCCGCTTACCGTTCGCACCTTGGCTTCGGTTATTCTTTTCTCTCAAGGCGTGTTCTGCATGACTGCGTCGGCAGCAAACCCTGCATCGCAAGGGCAAGGTAATCAAGCTGGCTCTCATGGAACCGACGAGCAGAGCGCCCAATTCGATGTGCGACTTGCAAAAATGCTCGTTGAGCACGGCGTCGAACCAATTGATTCACCCCCTCAGGATTCAGATCAAGTTGTACTCGGCCAAGCACTGTTCTTCGACCGAATTCTTAGCGGGAATCGTGACACCGCCTGTGCAACATGCCACCATCCTCTGACCGCGACGTCTGACGCGTTGGCTTTGGGTGTTGGAACGGGAACCGAGACGCCTGGTCAAATCAGTTTCTTTCGTGGTCGCGGTGAAGGCCGTTTATTCATACCAAGGAATTCTCCAGACGTCTTCAATCGGGGGTCTGTCCATTGGCAAACGGCTTTTTGGGATGGCCGAGCATCCACCGCCGATGGAGTCATCATTTCTCCCGCTGGCGATCAGTTGCCCTCGGGGTTGTCGACTCCGCTGCAGGTTCAGGCGATGTTTCCAGTCACGAGTCGGGACGAAATGCGTGGTGACCTCCATGATGTGGCGTTGGGTAATGAATTAGCTGCTTTTGAAGATGACGACTTTATTGGGATGTGGGATGCGATCATGGCGCGATTGCTCGCGATCGAGGCCTACCGAGACATGTTTGCAGCTGCGTTCCCTGGTGTGCCAGAAGACTCGCTGGGATTCCAGCACGCCGCGATTGCGATCGCGGCATTCGAGGCAGAGGCATTCGGTATGAATGACAGTCCGTTTGACGACTATTTGGCGGGAAAACGTGATGCGCTGAGCATCGATGCCAAACGGGGAGCCATCCTTTTTTATGGTGCAGCAAACTGCGCATCCTGTCACTCTGGAAGCCTGTTAACCGATCAGTCACACCACAACCTTGCGGTGCCGCAACTGGGACCCGGGAAAGATCTGGACGCGGGTTTGGATTTTGGTCGGTTTGGGGTAACAGGAGATGCCTCGGATCTCTTCAAATTTCGAACGCCAGCGCTTCGTAACGTCACGCAAACCGGTCCGTGGATGCATAACGGTGCGTACGGCAACCTTGAGGATGCCATTTTGCATCACATTCATCCTGAAGAATCTCTCCTTGCCTATGACCCGTTCGAGCAGCTAGCCCAAGAAGATCTTCGGCCGTTGGTTGTCAATGATTCAGGATTGAATGAGTGGATGCTTGATACCAGCGAGATGATTGATGTGAAATTGAATAAGAATGAATTAGGGTGGATCATCGCCTTTCTGGAAAGCTTGACTGCCCCAGAACTTCAAGAGCGATTGCTGCTGGTGGTCCCTGAGAGTGTGCCCAGTGGAATGCTGGAAGATGGAATGCCTGTTGCCGAGTAAGCACTCGACGGAACGAACGGCTCTAGAGATCGCAACTAAGTGGCTTTTGAATCGAACTACTGATGGCGACTTACTTAGACTTCAAGACGCCCATCAGGTGGGGATTGGTCAACTCACGTCGAGAAGGACATGGGACGCCCAAAGTCCATGTTTTCTGCTCTTCGTCGAGTCCTCCGTTTGAATGAGTTTTGAATGGAGGAGGCGGCAGACTCCGATTACCTTTGTGTCCGTAAACATTACTTTCTAAATCGTCGAGATGTCTTGGCAGCGGTAGTGTCCGTCAAGTTGCGCACTTTTGATTTTCCAGGCTGACTCTGGAAGTTCCGTTCTTTGGCCACGTGGCCAAAGAATGGAATTTTCACGCGTCGTTAGCTGTTGGTCTCCTCCGGTGGGTGTAAGCGATCCATATCAAGGTAGCGGCGTGTGACCCATTTGGTGCCAGGGATGTGTCGCAGCCTGGCAGCGACGAGCATCAACGCACTTTTGCCGTCTGGGAACGCTTCCACCACACGTGTCCGGCGACGGAAATCGTTCATGATTCGCTCGAGCATATTGTTGCTGCGGATTCGAGTCCACTGGTCACTCCGTTGCACTCTGCATGCGACCGGCAGCGTTCGACACGACTGTGAAACCCTCTGCAAACTTGCAAGAACACTAGCGGTTTGCTCACATTTTGAGTTTTCACCGTAGATAAGGAGATGAAAAGCGTTCTCAAACGCAATGCAAGAAAGCATCCGTATCACTTTGGAAGCAGGAGGTCGCATGTGCGAATCATGTCGCCCCGACTTAAAAGTGCCGTAATTAACGGCAAAAACAGTTGACAGGTCAGGGGGGCCAAAGGAAAGAATCAGGTTTTTGGGGCCAGCGAAGGGGCCAGAACCTGATGGCAACTAGGTTTCAACTGTCTTATCGCCAGCAAGAGCGACGTTGGCGAAAAAAATATCGCAAGCGATATTACTTCTTCCCGCTGGCCGACGCGAGACAAAGGCCAGCAGTTACCAGCGATGCTTGCGTGAGTGGCGTTTGCTAAAGGCTTCGGTTGATGCAGGCGAGGCGCAAGAGAAGCAGCGAACGATCGCGGACAGTTGGTCGCCGATTCTAAATCGCCTGCGGGAAGAGCAGCAGCACCTGATCGACGAGTATGGTGACTCGGATTCTGCTCGCGAGGCATGGCGATACCTTGAGCAGCAGTGGGGACGCCGGATCATTCAGGCAAGCATAGGGGCTGGCAGGAGCCCGCAGGATCGTACCTTACGCTTGGGCGAGCCAAGCGAGAAGCTTGCGACTCAGTCACTCCTCGGCGATCTGGAGGATGATGTCTGGCAATGTCGCAAACTCTTCTTCGGCGAGTCCGGGGATCGAGGAGCGAGTTTGAGCGCCCCTGCTGAAAAGCCTGCGATCGGTGTCCCACCATGGGAAGAAGACCCGGCGACGGTCAGCACGGTCGCCAAGCTGGCCGAAAAGTTCGTCGATCATGTCCGGAGTGAGTCATCTATTCGACGTGCTGAAAATGTGCGGCGAGAGGTCGATGTGTTCGTTGATTCTCTGCCGGATCAGTGCGGCGAGAGGTCGATGTGTTCGTTGATTCTCTGCCGGATCAGTGCGGCGTCGAGGAGGCTTTCTCAGGCCCCGTCCTTGCCGACTATCTCGCCGCCATAAAATCCTGCCAGTTCGCGAGCGGCACGAAGCGTAATAGGATCGCGTCGGTCAGCCAGTTTGCTCTCTGGGCGTTCGAACGCGACTACATCGAGTCGATCCCTCGGCTCATTGCGGCGAAGAAATTCAAAGTTGAAGTAGCCGCAACGGAGGTCTCGGTTTACAGCGACGACGAAGTTGTAGAGATACTTGCCGGCGCGAAGGACCGCGAACGACTTTATATTTTGCTCGCCCTTAATTGCGGCTTCACTCAACAAGACATCGCCGATCTGAGGCCCGACGAGTTCGATCCTGATGCAGGGGCGATAACTCGCAAACGATCGAAGACTAAAGGGCATGACGCAGTCCCCGAGGTTACCCGTCTGTTATGGACTGAAACGAAGAAGTTCCTGCGAGAGCACGCCAGCAATGATGATGAGAGGTTGCTGCTCAACACAACGGGCAGACCGCTCGTGGAAGTCCGAGAGGACGCCGGCAAGGTGAAGAGGACTGATGCAATTGCCAAAGCCATGGCTCGCTTGCGAAAGCGACTAGGCCGCAGGGATCCGATCTCGTTCAAAGTGTTTCGGGCGACTGCCGCCAGCAAGTTAGGCGAACATGAGTCTTACCGGGCATACGCCCAGCACTTCCTCGGGCATGCTCCCAGCAACGTAGCTGACTCGCACTATGTTAAACCGAGCCAGGAGCAGTTTGATAAAGCGATTCGCTGGCTTCGGAAGCAGTGGGACTACCAGCGGGTCGATCTCAGTAATCGGACAGGATTCCTCCGGGGCAATCCCACGCACGCGAATTAAGGTCTCGGCTTCCGGATGGCCATCGCTCCGACCGATCAGCCGAGCAAGTAGCGAGGGCAGCGGGGCTCCCAATTGGT
>JBMYRF010000014.1:0-16235 GCA_049602075.1 Rubripirellula sp. | reverse complement strand
GCGTTGAGCTGTTTAATTCTGACCCGGATATCATCGACCTAGCCGCGCAGCGACAGATGTCCTTTGTTCGCACTTTTGCGTTGGGTGAACACGGGGAACGCGCACAGTCACTTCTCAATGAGCTAGCGAAGGCACGTTCGATCCTTTTGGATCCCGAATCCAAGGCTAAGTACGATGCTTGGCTGAATGCTCAACAGCGACAGCCAGCAGCAGTACCATCGCCTCCCGACGCATCCGCCAATGTGGGGCCATCGGTGCAGCTCAATATCCCGACTGCCCCAGTCGCTGCGCGAAAAACATCGAGGCCCAAAAACCGCGGTCAAAAATCCTCGAAGCTGTTCCCATTGATCGCAGGTTTCGTTGGATTGTTGCTCGTCGGCTCATTGCTGGCTTGGCTGCTGTCTGGCCCAAGGCAACCAGTGGTTGCCGAGCTTCCTGCGAATGAGCCACGCAGCAAAAAAGTGCGGGGCGTGGAGGTAGAGAGTGATGTTCAGCCTGAAAAAACATCACCACCAGAACCCGAGGAACCACCCGCTGAAACCATGGTGGTGTCAAGTGAGCAATCGGATGCAAATAATACGCCAGCACGGGCCATCGCACCGTTCGAAGAAGCGAAGGCAAGAGAATACCAAGAGGTGTGGGCGGAGCATCTTCAGCTGGATGTTGAACTCACCAACTCCATTGGGATGAAGTTGCGAGTGGTTCCGTCGGGCACGTTTACGATGGGTGAGGGAAATAATGCTCACGAGGTAACGCTTGCCAAGCCGTTTACGATCGGCGTTCATGAGGTAACACAGGATCAATACCAGAAGGTGATGGATGCCAATCCAAGCAAATTTAAGGGGTTCCGCAATCCGGTTGAAATGGTGGCATGGAACGATGCGAACGAATTCTGTCGGCGTCTGTCATTGCTTCCACGGGAGAAACGAGCAGGACGAGTTTACCGCTTACCGACTGAAGCGGAGTGGGAATTCGCGTGTCGCGCTGGTACCACGACAACGTCCAGCTTCGGGGACGATGAGTCATTAATGAGCAGGTACGCATGGTCAGGGGAAAACTCAGGCAGTAAGCCTCATCCTGTTGGCTCGAAGCTTGCAAATCCATTCGGCTTGTACGACATGCATGGAAACGTATGGGAGTGGTGTCAGGATTGGCACGGTGACTATCCCAACTTTGCGGAGACGGACCCCAAGGGAGCTGTTTCTGGCTTGAAACGCGTGGGCCGTGGCGGCAGTTGGTACGGCCCCGCCGAGCGTTGTTTGTCGGCGTACCGCAGCAGGTCCGACCCGTCGAGCCGTTTCATCAGCGGTGGCTTCCGCGTTGCCTGTGTTCCGTCTGGCCAGTCAAGCGAGTAGCGGAGGCCCGAAGGTTGCGTTAGGCGGAGCCGCGACCGAGGTGACTTAGCGCGGGAAGGCGAGGCGACTTCTGTGATGCCTCATCTAGAACGTCCCTCCCGCTTCTTCGACGGCGCGAAACAGCCTGTTGATTCCGCCGACAGTCTTGCGTGAGTTTTCGACTAGTTCCTGACTTTGTTGATCGGTGAACGATCGCCGCACGACTTTTGGGTTTAGTGCCGCGCCTTGTGCCGCTGACGTGATCGCCCCAATCTGCCCGGCATGCCAACAGAGGCACTTCCGGCGATTGCCGGTCGCTGCTGCCTGATGCGATCTGGTCAATTGTGGAAACTGCGGCTCCTATGTCAACAAGCAGGTTCGTTTTGTCATCCGAGTGTTATGCTACGGAGTCGCACGCGAACTAGCGCCAGCGTCCATCATCACGGAGCTGGAATGCCTCGCACCGCTGAAGTACGGAGAGGCGAGAGAACGACAAACACCAACCGGCCGACCTGGACGCGGCAAGGAAGACCCTGCCGAACCTATACGACGAAGTGCCGCAACGGTCAGAATCTAGCTGGCGACCGCGATGCGTCCAAGTGAATTATTTCGTACGCGTCCCTGCGACATCGAGCGAGCCGGTGTGTTCTGGTTTTATAGAACACTTTTCCACAAAGCGGCGCACGGTGGAAAAGCGAAATCGGTCCCGGTTCTCGGTGATGCATTGCAGGCACGCGTGTCGTACCTATCCGGTGATTCAGAGAAACCGTGTTTCCGAACCTCCAAGGACAGTGATTGAATTCAAGTCAAATACCGCCGGCCCATGGCCAGCGCAAACGAAAAGTTCATCGTTTGTTGGACTCCGGATGGATTGCGTCACTGTGCTTTGCAGTCTGTCCGCGATGTAGCGGAGCGAGAGGCATGGCAGGCGATTGGGCATCGGTTCCGTCCATGCCTGGAGCCTTTTCGAATCCTCCATTGGTGCGTGTTGTGGGTGTCGCTGCCAATTCCTTGGGTGATTCGAACCTTCGGCAAGTTCTTTTGATCGTTTACGGTTGCCACCCCGTTCTAGGGCGTTTCAGCAACGGTCGCTGGCAACTGGTTAGAGAGAGTTCGGCCGCCGACCGTTGGGGTCGTCGCGTCGGTTTGCTGGGCACTGCATTGGTTACCAATCGGTTGGTGTGCCCAGTTGACTCGAAAATTGATTCCTAGGAATAAGTGTGCGTTTGTTGTTGGATTTCCGGCAGAGCGGGCTGTTTTCGAATGCTTGTTGTTTACTTGGGTTGGTGGAAATTCATGTGACCCGACCATCTAGACGCTCGCCATCGTGCGATCACTAGGTAACAATGCCGAATCCTAATGCCGGTCATGAGCCAAGAGTGTTCGCTGAACGTACAGCGATGGTCAATGTCGACTGTATCTTTTTGCTCGTCGCTTGCAGCTGTTCTTCAATCTCGTGGTAAGCGAGTGAGCGCCTCAGAGATTGTCCGTAAGGCCAAGATCAACGAAAGAATCATGTCATGAAGCTGTTGCTTTTGCTTGGAGTATTTTTCGCCCTACTCCTAAATCCTGCTGGCGTTCTGAGGAATGGTGAGGCGTTGGCAAGTGAACTTGCGCCTGATCTATTTTCGGTGCTTCAGCCTGGGACGAACGAAATCAAGTTTGTTTATGAGGGGGTAGCGAGGCGATTGCTTGTGACGACGCCCAGCGATTATGATCGCCAACGACCCCGAGCAGTTCTTTTTTGTTTCCACGGTGCTGGTGGTAAAGCAGACCGTCAAAGTGATAGATGGAGTGCCCAGGCGGATCTGCACGATATGATTGTCGTCAGTGCCGAAGCCGTGCGGCCTCTCGCAAAATGGAATTTTAAGGACGACTTCCACGCTGAAGAACACGATGATGTCGGCTTCGTCAAAAAAGTGGTCGGAGGTTTGATTGCTGACAAGATTGCTGACCCCTCGCGGATCTATGCGACCGGCCACTCCAGCGGCGGACTCTTTTGTTATCGGCTGGCAAAGGAAACAGATCTATTTGCAGCGTTGGCACCGATGAGCTGTGGGATGGCGAAGGACGCTCATGATCCACGCGAAACAACCAAGCCGGTTTCAATCATGCAAGTGATTGGCGACCAAGATAAGAGTTTCAATGGAACGTCGAATCCAAAGGTTACGATGTACTCTGCCTCCAAACGCATTGATATCTGGAGAAAATTTAATCAGTGCGGCGCCGAACCAGTTCTCTTGCGTAAGGGAGACAAGGTGGTCGTGTCTACCTATGCGAATCCGTCTGGTGTTGAAGTCGCTTATTGTATGGTGAAGGGT
Organism: Rubripirellula sp.; assembly: GCA_049602075.1. GTDB lineage: Bacteria > Planctomycetota > Planctomycetia > Pirellulales > Pirellulaceae > Rubripirellula. The sequence goes on along the minus strand of JBMYRF010000014.1, from coordinate 12,580 downwards.
GAAGGTCACCACATTCGCGAGGATCTGCGAGATATCGCAGATGGGCTCGCCGTTGAATTTCTACTTAAACACAAACGAAAATAGTGTTATGGGGAGAGGGTCGGATGAGTTTGCGCAATTCGGTTGCCGGATTCGCTTGGCTGGGTGTCTTGGGTTAGATCGCGGGAGTGCACCGGCAAGGTTAATCTGCGAAAATTCGAGTTCAGTAGCGGTATGTTCTGGTCGCCGAGGTCGGTGACCTCGCGTACTGCTTGACCGATTCTGTAAGATTCCTGGAATGCCGAGGCTTTTTCATACGACAGGAGCCCGGCTTTGAGTTGCAGGATGATGGGCGATTTGCTCTGTGGTTCACTGCTGCGTACAGTCGATCCGCACCGCGAGTTTTTCCGTATCCCGTTTTGAAAGATTTGGAGATCGTATTTTGGTAAACCTTCATGGCGAGCAACTGATTGGTGGCGAGCAGTCCTCGGAGGGTACGCAGCACTTTCAGGCCTTTGACCCAAGTGCGAATCTTGCGTTTGAAACGAAGTTTTATGAAGCCACGGCCGACGAAGTTGATCGGGCCTTATCGCTTGCGCGTGCTGCTCATCTTGAGTTCGCCGCAACCAATTTTGAAGCCCGGGCAACGTTTCTCGATCGCATTGCTGAACGAATAGAACAACGCCGAGATGATTTGATTGAGCTTTGCGTCGGCGAAACTGCCTATCCGCAGATGCGTGTCTTGGGTGAATTTCATCGCACCGTGGGGCAAACAAGAATGTTTGCAAAGATGCTGCGAGAAGGCAGTTGGGTCGAAGCAAAGATTGATCGCGGTCAAGCCGAACGTAAACCTATTCGTAAGCCTGATATTCGCAGTATGCTGCACAGCTTGGGACCAGTGGTGGTCTTTGGGGCCAGTAATTTTCCGCTGGCGATTTCGGTTGCCGGAACGGATACCACAACGGCGTTCGCAGCGGGGTGTCCAGTCGTCGTCAAGGCGCATCCTTCCCACCCCGGCACTTGCGAGTTCATTGGCCAGATAATCTGTGACTTGATTCGGGAGCTCTCCCTACCTCCTGGGGTCTTTTCACTTTTACAAGGGGGCGATCATGAACTGGGGAAATCATTGGTGACTCATGAATTGACTGCCGCGGTTGCCTTTACGGGGAGCCTCCGCGGGGGGCGGGTTTTGCATGAGCTTGCTAAGAGTCGGCCGCGACCTATTCCCTTTTATGCGGAAATGGGAAGCGTCAATCCAGTTGTGGTTATGCCTGAGGCGATTGAATACTCTTGCCGCGAAATCGCGACGGGATTTGTTCAGTCAGTCAGTCTTGGTGTCGGGCAATTCTGTACAAGCCCCGGCATGCTGCTAGTGCCAAAGTCGGAGATTGGAGATCACTTGATCGACGCAGTCAAGGAACAGGTGGAAACGGCAAGCAATGGTGTGATGTTGAATCGCGGCATTCACGACGCTTATCTGGAGAGGCTGGATGTTTTGCGGCAGGATGAGAGCGTCATGCTCTACAACGACGTCGTAGGGCAGTCGATTCGCGGCGAGAATGAAGTCCCTTGTGTCATCGCGGTCGTCGACGCGGCGACACTGGATCAGAATTCGGTGGTCATGCAGGAACTGTTTGGTCCCTGTTCGATTTTGGTGCGGTGCGATGGAATGAGCGAAATCATTCGTGTGATCGAATTTCTAGGTGGGCAATTGACTGCGACTGTCCATGGTACTGATGAAGATTTGGCAACGTGCCACGAGCTGCTGGACTGCCTAAGGCAAAAAGTTGGGCGGCTCGTCTTTAACGGCTTTCCCACAGGGGTGGAGGTTTGCCATGCGACGCATCACGGTGGTCCCTTCCCGGCCGCCTCGGATCCCCATTTTACCTCCATCGGGACCGCCGCGATCAAACGGTTCGTACGTCCCGTTTGTTATCAGGATTCCCCGCAATGGATGCTCCCGGTTGAACTGCAGGACGAAAATCAACGCGGGATACTGCGTTTGGTAGATGGCGTTTATACGCGTGATCCTGTTTAAATTGTTGTCAGGCTGGTGATTCTTGCCTACGGCCAACTGAGTCGCTGGATGGGTTAGCCGTTCGCGTTTTGAGGGCGTTAGGGGAATAACTCAGAAACGTGAACCAGAGTGAAGTTTCTCCCAATGACGAGCGATTACGTCGAGACTCTGATTCGCACCATGGACCGAAAGATTGCCTCGCGAAACATGATTGGGTATGACCGTTTACAATTCAGCAACAAGCAACGTGACTGTAATTCGAATTCCCCTTCCGTCTCTGAATGATTCATGGCACAAAGTACGGTGGACAGTTGGGTTAGCGCGTTGAATGCCCAACATCGTCGCCTTTTCGTCACAGGTCGCGCTGCTGTGAACACTTAGCATGTTGTTTCTCTCGTATGTCCCGACGAGCATCCTCGCTTTTGAGATGAATTTTGATACATGAAGGCCGCGACCATTAGCCAGCTCAAGAAAGAACTTGCTCAACTGGATCGGGATGATCTGCTTGACGTGTGCGTTCGCATGGCAAAATTTAAAGTGGAGAGTAAAGAACTTCTCACCTATTTGTTGATGCGAGCGGATGACGAAATTGGGTATGCCAATGATTTGTGCAGCGAGCTTGACAAGCACTTGGAGACTCCTGGAAGAATCCACAAAAAGACATTGCGCAAAGTCGTGCGATGGATGGATAAGTCGCTCCGATATTCGGGAGACAAGGAGACTGAATTGCAAGTGCGAATTCACTTTTGTCAGCGGATTAAAGACAAGGAAATCCACTTCGGAAATTGTCGCGTCAGCATTAATATGTACGCCACGCAACTGAAAAAGATTGACAAGGTGATTGGGAAAGTGCACCCGGATCTGCAGTTCGATTACAGCCAGCAGTTGTCCGGACTCTAAGCACTGTCTCCAGGATTGATTGTGGATGGGAGCGGCTTCACCCAGTGATTTGACGGCGGCTTCTTAACATGCTTGGGTTTTTAATATCCAGGTTTGGCAGCATTGGGATTAGGCAAGATTACCCTCAGTGGCGAGTCTTTCCTTCTTATGGGGCCGCGTTTTGTCGGCTTGCTATTCCTTCTGTCGTAGGGCAGCAAATCGTTGGCGGATCTCCTCGAGCGTTCCGAGTGTCAGATAGAACTCGTATTCAACAATTTGATCGCGTTCGAGGCGGAGTTTACGAATTGGTGCAACATAGGAGCAAGCCGATCCGGCCGAGCCGGATTTCCCGTCACCTTTGTATCGATAGCAGGTGAACTCAGATGTTCCAGGTGTCAGGATACCAATGCCGCGGTCTTCGTCATCGACATAGGCGACCCAATCTTCGGAGGTTTTACCTGGTTCATTCGGCCAGCCTGGCAAACGCCGAATCAAGGTCTGATGTTGAATATAGACAAGGTGTTTCAACTCGGCGTCGACGAAAACGGCAGGCATTTCTTGCGATCTTTTCCGCTGATGATCGTGACCCGTGTAAGTCATTTTGCAACGGATATGTGCGACTGGACCATCCAGATTGACCCACTGTTCCATGATGGCTTCGGGACAGCGTTTGCCGGTCGCCCAGTGCCGCGGTTCAACTTTGGAGTAAAGGAAAGCACCTTGATTGATGCGAAAATCTAAAACTCGCGCATCTTTGCCGCGCCAACTGCCACCTTGGATGGGGTTATAACGCCAGGGCTTTTCGTTCCAGTCAGATCCATCGGGATCCCCGTAGTAAGACTGCTGAATAAAACGTCCGTGATCATAGTGGTTGAGCAGATTGCGTTCAGTGCGCGCGTCACCAAAGAAACCTATGCAAGCGCCTCGAGCTTTATCGACACCCAGACGGATCTGCGCGTTCTCGATATATTCCCACATTTCCGGTGTTGGTTCTGAGGAGGCATCAAGTTTTTGCTGGCCCGACGTGTTCAGTGCCAACGATCCTAGATAGGCTAGGAGGACGATACGCAAGCAGGCGAATTGTGAGCCGTTACTTAACTTTGATGTGCGCATAACAAACGGGTTGCAAAGTACCGAAACGGCAATAGGAATAGGGTTGTTCATTCGCTGAAGCTCGCTTTGGGAGTGTAATTCGGCGTCGGCGGCGCGAGGGATGGCTGACAAAACGTATCGCTGATTGAAAGTCTCGCTGAATTGGGAAAGGCTGCTCAAGCGGAGTGCGATCAGCAAGTTCGCGTGGTTGTCTCGAGTCAGCGAATTCTCGTCAGGGAGCTTCTTTAAGCGGACTGGGCAAGTTCGTGGGAATGGGACCGTGCCGGTTAATCTTGTGCGTCAACCGCCGCCAGCTGACTCTCGCAAACGAGCCGGTTCTGGATCCTGTTTCGGTGGTAAGAGCCCTTGGGAGGTCACACAACGATGGTAGTCGTCAAAGGTTGCGTTCAGAACAGCACAGGCATAGATGAATAGATCTTTGAATGCGATTGGCGTCGCTTGGACTCGATAGTACCGACGATACGCATTCGCTTCAGGTCCCGTTGGGTTGGATTTCATTGCCGCGAATACTTGTGTCATTGACTGTGCGTTCACCTCCGTGATCCCATAGGTTGCTCGGGCATCATATTCCAGCTTCCATGCCGCAGCCCTTCGCTTGGAGGAACCGTTTTTCAAATCTGTGAAGTGTGTTTGCCAATTCAGGATCTTTCCCGATGTGGCTTGCTGATAAATTTGGAATGCCGGGTTGTTTCCGAAGATTGGGCTGACGCCCGGTGAGATCTTATGAAGCAGAACCGGAATACCACGGATGCGATCAACGCGGAAATCATCCATGTGTGTGTGCCCGGCAAACGAGACGGCAAGGGTGTCGCGATAATCGGAGACTAGTTTTAAGTACCGCGTCGTAAATTCTTTCGTCCACAATTCAGCAGCACGACTCGCCCCGTTCGCTTTCTCTTCGGCGTAACTGTCAAGTCCCGGTGGCACATGCATTAACAGCCAAACATGCTTGTTTTGTTGCTGCGCGATTGAGAGTTCCCGTTCCAGCCACGCGAATTGTTGCTTGCCAGGTTCGTCGCCTTGATTGACACAATCACAGCAGTTCATCGCTTTGGGACTGAAATAGTCGCAGCAGTAACTAGCTGACCAAAACACCGAGTTGAGCACGATCAGGCGATTGCTTTTTGAGCCGGGGAGGTCAACGGAATAGACACCAAGCGATTGGATCGATTTCTGGGCTATTGCGTCGTTCCCCAGTTCCCCAAGGAGTGGCTTCCAGGCATTGAAAAAAGTTGACAGGAAATCGCCGTTGGGTTGGATCCAATAATCTTGGCAAAAGGAGTCGTCGTTACCCAGGGTCGCGTAAACCATGGTGTCAGGGAATTGTTCTTTAAATGCATTTGCAACCACCGTGAGTGCCTTTCGAGTGAACTCACGGTAAGCGGTAGGGTCTTCGTGAAGGTTTCTCGCTGCTAATTGGTTGTATTTGGCTTGCCATTCATGCGAGAGCAAATCACCGGGATAAAGAATGAACTGCGGATCGGCAAGACGCTGCTGAGCGGCGTTAAGCGTTGCATTCATTAAGCTGAAATTCGAATCCGATCCAGGTTGGCTGACCGGTTGTTCCAGGCTGTTCAGGAACTTGGGCCATTCGCTCGCTGGCAAACTGCTAAGTTTCTGAAATTGTTTTTTATCGAGACCAGCAGTTGGGTTGAAGTGAATATCCGAGATCACGAGAAATTCACCAGCAATCACCGACATCGGCGAAAGGAATGCCAAGCAGGCGAGCAAAAGGGTCCAGGTGCGGGGTGCTGTTGGGAACGTTATCATGAACATGCTTCGAGTTGCATCTTTTTTCGGGCGTTCGAAATCGTCGTTGAATGGATAGACGGCCCCATTGCTTGACGACGCTGAAGTGGCAGTGGCGGTGATAATCTGGTGGGGTATGGAGAATGTAGGGCTTGCAGGTTCGCGGTGCCGCCGCTCAATTACATATTGTTCTTCAATGATGGCAAACGCTCTTGCCAGTTTCGCTTTGCACCTTTGTTATCCGGCTTGATGTTGGTCTATTTGTAAGCACTCGACGATTAGGGTCGGTATTGGACTTGGAGTGTAGCGGGCCTGGTGTCCGTCGGCGCGATATGATGCGGCCTGCTTCTCCACGTCGGCAACCCACCGCCGAAATGCTTGGACGTTACCTCCCTGGCGTCGGAGCAACGTAACGATGGGATCAGCGTGGCGACAAATCAGTTCATCGCGGGCCGCCTCAAGCTGCCAGGCGGTCCAACCGCTGCCGCAGTGCTCCGGCAGTTTTGAGTGTCCATGGAGTTCGATCACTTGTTCTTTCCAACTTTCCATTGCAGCTACTGTCTCGCCTCGTCGCAATTTTCTGCCATCAGTAGGGCGTTCGGATTGTTCTGTTACGGTCGTGCAGGTTTCCGCGGGGAGTGTGGGTTGCCGCGGGGAGTGTGGGGACGTACCTATCGCCCACGTGGCAATCGCCGGTTACGGAAGAGGCGTTCCAGAGATTGCTAATGGTAAATCCCGAAGGTAATAAAGCGAAAGAAACGCTGCAGTATCTTCGCTCGCTCGATGCGTGCATCGGCCTGCTTTGATACTTTCGCGGTGCGGACATCAAGGTCTGTATTATTGTGTCCACAAGAGAGGCAATAGAAGGTTCCAGCGGCAAGTGGTTGCTGGCAAACGAGACATTTTTGGGATCCTGAATCCATGACTTGTTTCCGAGGGGCGTGCATAAGTAAAAACGATCATGCGAGCCGCACATTGAGTGATCTGCACCCCGGATGACCTGTCAATGATAACCGAACGTCAATAATTCAGGGTCAGGGAGTGAGGATAATTCTGCGTTCAAGGTGGACGCCGGTTGCGATCCTTGTGTCGGGGTGGTTGTCTGATATATGTCGATTTCTTGATTCAATCAAAGGGAGGGACCCGACGCGAACAAAACGACCGAAGTCAATCAAGGTTGGCCTGGTACCTTGGAAGGAATTGGGGGATGGCACATCAGTAGCTGCAGTTGCGTTGCAATACTGGAGAGGGGCTTCGAGGACGTCTTGGCATACGTCGCCGGGAACGGCGATCTGGACGTCAAGATTCTGTTTCCACTGGCTAGTCGTGGTGAACAGGATCACTCACCGATGTCCTCATCCCACAGGATTGGATTGGCTTCAATGAATTGTGTCATCAATTGAACGCATTCAGAATTGTTCATGATTTCGACGCTAACACCTTGTTGCTGGACGTATTTTTCCGGTCCCTTGAATGTTTGATTTTCACCGACCACCACTTTCGGTATACGGTACAACAAGATGGCACCACTGCACATTGAACAGGGTGAGAGTGTTGAATAGATGACCGATCGGCGATAATCGGCTGCAGTCAACCGTCCCGCATTTTCCAAGCAATCCATCTCCGCGTGTAGGATCGCGCTTCCGCGTTGAACGCGACGATTGTGACCTCGACCGACAATTTCATTGTCGATGACCAAGACAGACCCAATTGGTATGCCTCCCTCGGAAAAGCCAAGTCGAGCCTGTTCAATCGCAGCTTCCAAATAACGATCCATACTGACACTTTCCCAAATCATCCTGGCGGTTTAATGAGCAGTGCGTGCATCGTTTTGCATTCACTGTCAATCCCACGGTAAGCGTAATCTTAAAGTATATCGAATCGCTCGCTCGCGATAGTTCATCCATCGATGGGCCGTCGACGTTCCAGAACTGCTTGCCAATAACTCCGGCGGTGACCAGAAGCCGGATCACGTTCTCTGCGTCACCCTCTCGCTTATCCCCGCCACGCGTTTCCCCGCAATACCACCAAACTTAGATTCCAGGCAGGGGCGGAACGTAGCTTCACGGTTCGCATTCCACCGGTGAACGTCTCGGACTTTGTCGTTTGCGATGCTGTTAAAGTACATACCGAACCGTGGCAGCATCGCTTTTCTAGATGAATCTCAAACGCTGCTTGCAGGCAACGGAGATTGGGCAGCGACGAAAAATTCTGCAAGATTATTGGTCTGGTTCTGCACGCGCGTGTACTTGTTTGATGGAGCCGCGATGCACGACACGGCAATGACTCGGTATTACTTGCTCGCATTTGAAAACACCATGCGCCATCTCATCATTACTGCGATCGTCTTCCTGTTAGCCACCTGCCCTGCCACTGGCCAAAACAGAGATCGACCCAAACCCGCTGTCTCGGCCGAAACGCTCGCACTCTACGTGCCCGGCGAATTCAAGGGCGTTCAGTACCGGTTGATGAATCCCATCGACTTTGACCCCAGTATCACCTATCCGCTGATTCTTAGCCTGCATGGTGGGAGCGGGCGCGGCACGCAAAATATCAAGAACCTGCTCGTTTGGAACGAGTACTTGGCAGACGAACACCTCCGCCGTAAGTACCCCGTGTTCGTGCTTGCGCCGCAGTCTAACGGCCGATGGCTCGACAACATCTCGGAGTCCAAGATTTACCCGGAGCCCGGTTCGATCACCATCACTGACCTCCCCAATGGGACGCGCAAGTTCGGTCCGCAAATCTTGGAACGTTTCAAACAAGAGGGTGGCTCATCGGAGCCCGCCTACGGTGTGCTTGACGAGGTTCTCGAACTTATCGATACGAAACTCAGTAAGCAATACAAGATCGACGCCGACCGCATTTATGTACTCGGCCATTCCATGGGCGGAATGGGTACCTTCACCGCCATCTACCAGCACCCCGATCGCTTTGCCGCCGCCATTCCTTCCGCCGGAATTTTTCCCCCCTGGCTTGACGCCAAACGCATTCAAAATGTGCCGCTTTGGATCTTTCACGGCAAACCCGACAGAGTGGTCGACTACATGGGGTCGCGGCATGTGTTTGATCAACTCAAAAAGCTGAACGGCAACGCTAAGTTCACAACCCTTCCGGGGGTGGGGCACAGTTCAAAGAATAGTCCTGCGTTTAGGTACACGGGCGACGACCTGAAAAAAGGCTACATTACCGAGTACGCGTCAGACGCTTGCGATCACACAGATAATGTTTGGGATTGGTTGTTCGCACAGAAGCGTTGAAAACAAGGATGATCGCTGCCAATCCTTTCGAGGACATAAGACGACGTACAGTTTCCTTAGTAATCGGTTTTTCTGCAGCTTGTAACTAAGCGTATATCGCCCCTTTCTTATTCTACTTGCGGTAACAAAGTGAACGCGATCAACTAGCGACCTAAGAACTGGTTAATCCATCATGCCCAGCTTCATGTTCGTATCGCGGTTGCAAGGTGCACCAGTCCCAACGATAGTGCAAAACCACGGCCGGCGCTGACGCGTCGAACACTATCGCGATTTCCGTTTAGGTGGCCGAAATGAGGGGCTTAGTGCTATAAGCGACCGTAGTCAAAAAACCACCAGCTTAGTAAACACCCTAAAACAAGGTACAGCAAAACATAAAAAAGCCAGGTCCGCTTCTTCCGGTGACGACGCATTGAATACCGAGGATAGATTTTCTTCGGCTGTTCGTCGCTTGGGATTGTTAGGTTCGGCAATTGCAAGATGCTCCGAATGACGTGACCGAACGACTCATGAACAGCGGCCCGCGTGTGCGAGCCCGCCAATCAATTGGGGCTTCTGGTTGGCCGTATTTTCAAGTCGCTCGAAATGCCGCCAACCTTTGTGTTTGAGCGGGGGGATTGCTATTAGTTTCGTATGTCCTGACTAAACGTTTGGGGGCACTTCCCTGCCAACGCGTTCCTCCTTATCGAACTGGCCGAAATCGGTACGCAAAAAGGTCTGATGAGCCAGTTGCGTCTGCTTCGCGGATACGCTGCAGGTAGTCGCAGTATATCGTGCCTGGAAGTTGTGGGGGGCGCCACAATTTAATGCTGCTAGCCGCATCCTGCAACCATTTCCGGGGTCGAAACCACCACTTCAGGGGGCTCTGCTTGGCCATTTGGTGCTGCAAGCCCCTCTTCGCATGATGCTTCGTTGGCCCATGCCGTAAGAAAAGAGGTTCGTGCTCGCCAGGGTGAGGGAGGTCTTGCTTTTTTGAAATTCGGTGCAGTGGCAGAGCCTGCTGGTTCCCTGGGCAGCGGAATCGATCGCAGTACATCAGGTCGAGGTAATTTCCGTTTGCTTTGATCACTGAGCCAGAATTGCCGAATGGCACAACAACATGATGCAAGTCGCGATCCTGCGAGGATGCTCGCGACCCTGAAGGAATCGAGATTATCAAGCCATGGTCTAGCAGACCTGGTGTTTTGCCATGTTTTCCAGGTGGTGACCCCTGCGGGAAGCTCGTGCCGCACAGCGGAGGTGAACACTTATCGCTGCCAATCCAAGAAGCTTGATTACAGGACAGCGGCACAATCACCGGTCGCCGATTATGAATGGCTCTGTCGCGACCGAAAAACGGTACCGGCCACCTTTGCTTACTACCGACCACCTTTGCTTACGCCCAACGGCGGAGTCTTCGAAGAGCTGGTCTTGATGCTTGGCGGGACAGCTCAAATGGTCCCGTAGGTCGATGCAGTGGATTGCGATTGCTCATCTGAAAATCGAAAACGCAATCGCTCCGATCACTATCCCCTGCATCGTGATCCAGCCAAGCCAATAGAAAACCTTCTTACGCATTATTCCATTCCAATGCTGTGTTGTAAGTGAAAGCAAAAATGAGAGAGCCGTTTCCCGTGGCAGTTATTCTGGCACATTTGTGATGCCAGGAGTTTTCGGAATCTCTCGCTGTTCACCATCCACTCGATCTCTTTAATTTTATGCGACGACCAACCGGCTGAGAATGTCAGGATTGACGGATTTCTTGTTGCTGGCTGGGGTCACCTGAATCCCGATTTCGTGAATTTGGAATATAGTTCGGGTAGCACTTTGGACGTGGCCGCTTGCCCAACGCCGAAGGAGCAACCTAAATGCAGATTGCTCAACGTAGCGAGCAGATTGCTACTCGTGGCAGCATTGGGTTTGGCAAAACGATTTTGAATTCGACAGGTTTTCCTCAGAATCTTAACTGGTAACCACCTTCAAGATCTGCGATCGACTCGCCAACAGCAGAGTGCAGTAGATTTCGGATTTAGCGGTGGCACGGTGAAACCGACAAGCATCAGTTCTCTCGCTTCAAAAGTCGATTGACCCGTTTTTCGTCTACCGTGCGGCCACGCTTCGTCAACAACCGATCAACGTGCCCCGATACGAAAAGAGAACCTAGATGAGCCAGGCGACGCAGCTCGTGCAGCAAGCTCGGTTCATTGTCCGCCGCAGCTAGTCCGTTCTCAACAGGACTACCGTCTCAACAGGATCATCCGATTGCACATGTCGGATCAGCCTGTGGTGTCAATGCAATACAAAGCTGGCGACTTGTCCTGGCTAGCTGTGCATGGTCTTCAAGAGAGGCCCAGACCTAACATTCAAGAATTTTCATCGTGCATTCTTAATCGAGTTTAACTGTCTCGGGGTGTACCCAGAATTCGAATCAAGTTCTCTTCGGTCACGGATTTTTGTACTCGTCGATCAGCGAAGATGCGTCGCCACGACAAAACACCCATTCGATTTTTGCCAAACTTTTGGCTTGTGCGTCAGTGATCGCGTTCAAGCCTTGCAACGACAAGCTTGCAAGCGTACTCAAGCTTTCTGCCTGGGCATCGGTGATAGACGTTAAGCCGTCTAATGCGAGACAACGGCCTTGACCATCTGCAGTAGGAGCAACATTACCCAGTGATTTGGCCTGCTTTTCGGTGATGGATGTCAAGCCGTTTAAGTAAAGATAAGGAACCTGAATCAGGCTTGCTGCTTGTTCGTCTGTGATGGATGTCAAGCCGTTTAGATCAAGACGACCCTTTATCCGACTCAGACTTTCTGCTTGTTCATCCGTGATGGACATCAATCCGTTTAATTCAAGAACGCCTCCAACCCGGCCAAGACTATCCGCCTGATCATCCGTAATAGAATTCAAACCGTTTAATTCAAGAACGCCTCCAACCCGACTCAGGCTTTGGGCTTGTTCGTCCGTGATGGCCACCAAGCCGTTTAAGCAAAGGTCTTCGGTGTTGTTGCTCAAGCTTGCCACTTGTTGGTTGGTCATTGACGTTAACCCGTTCAAGGACACTGATTTATAGCCTAAGTTATTCCCGTCGGTAATTTGACCCAACTCTTTCGCTTGAGTATCTGTGAGTTGAGTGAGGCCGTTTAAGCTAAGGCGGATTCTTACCTTTCCGAGGCTTTCAGCCTGGTCTTCGGTAATGGACGCCAGACCATCTAAATCAAGAAAGGCAAGCTGACTCAGGATTTCAGCTTGTGAGTTGGTGAGGACGGTTAAGCCATTCAATTCCAGGAATGTAACGTTGCTCAATCCTTCGGCCTGTGCGTAGGTCAGTGAATTTAGGCGATTCAATTCGACTCTTTTAACCGTGCCCAAGCTTTTAGCCTGTGCATCCGTGATGGAGGTCAAGGCTAGGCGAAGTGAGCGGTCGCCACGATATTCCGGGGAGGACATCTCCTTGCTCAAAATGTCAGCCTGCCGATCAGTCATGGTGCCTTTGGCGTTGACCTCCTTGATGATCTCCTCCGGTGTTTTCTCCGACCAATAAATAGCCATCGGTATCAATGCAACCGCCGTTACCAACAAACCCAGGACGATTGCCAGCGAGAATAG
>JBMYRF010000013.1:171879-182771 GCA_049602075.1 Rubripirellula sp. | reverse complement strand
GGATCGCCTCGCGAAGGTGGGCTACGGCAGCCTCCCGCTGCTCCTCGGAAGGCCCAGCAATCACGGCGTCGTCCGTCCCCCCCCCTGGTTGATCCGGTTTTGCATCGATGGACGCCAGCGCTTCGGCGTAATGCGTGTTTCCAAGATTGAAGCGTGCACGACTCGCCAAGTCTCGATCGACCGCCTTTGCCGATTCGTTAAATCGTTCGGCTGCTTTGGCAAACTGCCCCTGTTTATACAGACCAACGCCCTCGTTGTAGGCGGATACGGCATTGGGCGTTGATTTTTGGGCCGATGAATCTTGGGCCGATGAATCTTGGGCCGATGAATCTTGGGCCGATACGGACAGGGAAAGCAGTCCCAAAAGAACGGCGACGCCAGCGGCCTGTTTCGTCATCAATTTTGCGTATTTCATCGGCAACTCTTATCCAGGTGAGCAAAATCCTAGGACCTAAGACCTAAGACCTAAGACCTAAGACCTGGCCGGCAAATAGGTTAAGCGAGAAAAGCTCGCCAGCCCCAACTCGTCGCCCCCATCTACCGGCGAGCATATCCACCCTCGCGTGGCATCCGGCTCGCACTAGGTCTACTACGTATCTTTACCATGCTTGGATCGGAACGGCCAATCCGGATCTTTCGCCGTCGCCTTGGTCGCGGAAATTTCAGGTCCCACGTCGGTTTCCGTACCAACGAATCTGCATTCGGTCGCAATATCGGAAACCGCGTTGTCCACACCATGGCTGCAACCATGACTTGGCACGGTCCAAAGCCTCGATCGTGCTCCCTTGCGGCATGACCCAGATGTCGCCCGCCGATGCATCGACTGCGTTAGCAATCTCCTCTAACTCGTCAAAATCCTGCTTCGAATCAACAACGAATTTCAGCTGATACGAGCTAGCCCGGTCAATCAATCGCCGAATGCTCGCTAAAGACTTCCGAAGTTTTTCATGTCGCTGACTCCAATCTGGATGCTCAGCAGGCGACGGACCACTCGATCGAAATTTAGGACTGATCGACATCAAGTCACATCCGACTTTCCGATCGATGGTTCCAGCGGTTTCGATCGTGACATGCAATCCTGATTGCTGCAATTGCATCGATAGATCGGTAATTCCCAACGGCAACATCGGCTCTCCGCCGGTCAGGACCACGTGTCCATTTCCTTCCTGCACAGCCGCATCGACAAGATCCTGAATTGAACACCACTTGCCTTGCGGGTCCCAGGACGCATATGGAGTGTCACAAAACCAACACCTCAGATTGCACCCGCTGGTGCGAATAAAAAAGCTCTTCTGACCAGTTAGCTTCCCTTCCCCTTGTCGACTGGCGAAGGTTTCCGCGATTCGCAGCGTCCCCCTAGCCGATCGCTGCCGGCTTTGCGAGAATCCAGGCCCACTAAAAGGAGTATCCACAATTGAGCGATTCAGCTGATTTTCGTGAGACGTTGGAGGTGTTTGATAACCCCAGCCCGTCGCGGGATTATACGATTGAACATCACTGTCCGGAATTCACGTCGGTTTGCCCAAAAACCGGCCAACCCGACTACGGCAAGCTTGTATTCACCTACATTCCGGACGAGGTCTGTGTGGAACTTAAAAGCTTAAAGATGTATCTGCAGCGATTCCGCAATGAAGGAATCTTCTACGAAGCGGTCACAAACCGCATCATGGACGACTTCATCGCAGTCGTAAAGCCTCGACAGGCAACCGTCGAGAGCCAGTGGACACCACGCGGCGGATTGCGAAGCAATATCACCGTGACGTATTCGGCCGAGGATTGATCCGCTGGGTTCCGTTTTGCCATCCATCACCTGCATGCTGCTAACCTTGCCAAAAAAATGACGACACCAATTCTGCTCAGTGGATTTGCCGATGAAGCGGCGAACGAAAAACAAGCCGTCCAGCAATACTCTGCGTTCGCCGCGCTCGGCATGAAGTATTACTCTATTCGGTTTGTCGACGCTGGCGATGGCATCAAGAACGTGATGCTATTGGGAGATGCCGAGATTGAGCACCTGGTCAAAATGCAAAGCGACTATGGGCTATCGGTCAGCAGCATTGGCTCGCCCATTGGGAAAGTCAAGCTGCTCGATGTCGATGACGGAACAGCAAATAAATTCATCCCATTCGAACAATACTTGCGCGAAGATGTTGCAACAGCCTGTGACCGAGCAGAAGCGTTCGGAGCCAAGTTGATTCGGGGCTTCAGTTTCTATCATCCGCGCGACACGAAACCCGCCGACCACCTCGATCAAGTTTGCGATCAACTTGGCCAGATTGCTGAGGCCTGCGACAAACGCGGCCTCACATTCGGCCTGGAAGTCGAAGCAAACCTCGTTGGCCAATCAGGGGAATTGCTGCAGCAAATCGCCGACAAAGTTAACCATGATGCGATGTTGACCATTTTTGATGCGGCAAACATTGTCACACAAGGATTTACCGCTGACGAAACCTACGCCGAATACGTCAAAATGAAGCCAAGCTTGGGTTGGCTGCATATCAAGGACTACCACGATCCATCACCAACCGGCCGTATCGAACACGTCGATGAAGCAAGCCTCGACAATTTTGTCCCCGCCGACATTGGTGATAGTGGACATGAGGCGATTCTGCGTGACTTCAAAGACTTCCTGCCTGAGCTACAAACTCGGATGACGGCTCGGGGTGTGCCTGGTGTGTTCCTCGACCTTGAACCCCACGTTAAAGGCGGCGGACAGTTCGGCGGCTTCAGCGGCCCCGATGGTTTCGGCGTCGCACTGCGAGGTTTATGTCGCGTCTTAGATTACGTCGGCATTCCGTACGAGCTTCGTTCCTTTGACGATATCAAAGCCTAATGCCTGATCAAATCCAAGTGCCTGGCTCAATTGAACAACGTTTGCAATCGCTAGAAGTCAGCCTCGCACATCTGCAAAGACTTAACGAGCAGCTGAACGAAGTCGTCACGCAACAGGCATTTGAGGCGGACAAAGCAAATCGCAGAATCGAGCTACTCGAAACTCAGGTCAAAGAATTCAAAGAAAAACAGCGGGCTGGAGAATCGATCGACCCTCTGGACGAAAAGCCGCCCCACTATTGATTGAGCACCAAGCCGTTCACATATCTGAATCTCCATCAGACCTGAATCTCCATCAGACCTGAATCTCCATCAGACCTGAAACCGGAGTCCCGCGGCGGGCGGCCTCGCAAGCTCGAAGCGGTGTGAAAGACGGCTCTTGCAACATTTCGCGAGATGCCACCCAACACCTCGACGTTCTGAATCGGCGTGGAGCGTTGACGGTAAAGGGTGAATCCGACTCGGAAGAGTCGGGTTGAATCACATCACAACCACGGCCTTCAACCATAAGCCGCGACAAGAGACTCCCATGGGTTACGTATGCGGGGCGAGTCTTTCTAGTCACACAACATCGGAAGGCCGCTTTGAATCAAGCTGAAAAATTTAGGCTAGTACCCGATCCCCGCACGCACAACAAATGAACTACTCGGCTCGATGTCGTCTTGCGGGTTGTACCGATATTCGATTTCACGTTCAAACGCATAGCCCATCTCAAAGAACCCGGTCCGGCGTCCGTTGCGAATAAAATTGCAATCGCCCCACTCGATGCCCAGCAACGCACGATACTCATTGATATCGACGCTGTCGGACGATCCGTCGGTCCGCTTGATGGTCCAAGATCCCCCGCCATAATCCCCGGCGAGATACCACCAAAAGTCTCGGGTCCCGACCGTACGCCAGTAATGCGAAAATTTTGGCTGAGGAAAATACCACTCATATCGCTTGTATGGATTCGCCTGGCAAATTACACCGACTGCAGGAACAAGCTTGGTACCGTTGCGGTCAAGGTAAATCACCCCCAACTTGAGCGTCGACGCAGGTGTCCAGCGAAAACTTGCGATCGCCTTTCCAAGGACTCGAACGCTTTTGCTGTTGTAAGTATCAAAGTCGGTGAACACACCCACCCGAACACCAAGTTCGGTCGAGAGCATTTGATTTGGATCGGAGAACCAGCCAACATCAAGAAATCCACTGTAAGCCTTGGAGGGCAAATCTGCAGTGAGATTCGACGGACCATCCCAGAGATGCAAGGAAAATGAAGGCACGACATACAAAGGCTGTGCTGAATTCAAAAAGTTCGGAAAAGCAAAGGGGGCGGAGAAGTCGGTGTCATTGGTCGACAAACCAGTCGAACCGCCACCGCCAGCGACGTAGGTATGTCGGAAACGAGGTCCTTGGCACAAACGGAACGCACTGCTTGTAGCGGTCGTCGCACCGAATGTGCTTGCCGTCGCTGCGGATTGCCCAAAGTAACCGCTCGGAAATAAAGTCGAAGGTGTTTGCGATGGGTACATCGTCCCCGGGTAGGTACCGCCAAAGGCAGGAGGCGGTCCGTAGACGCTGGGGTTGTTGTAGACACCCGCATTCATCCCCGATGCGCCAGCCGTGCTGTAACTCGGACCGGAAAACATTTGACTAAACAAGCTTCCGCCCGGTGGAGCTGGCGGGATCGCTCCCGGACTTCCAAGAGGAGGGACCGCTGTTGGTGCCCCCATTGAAGTGACGCCGGGTGCCGTAGCCCCATTGAAACCAGAATTAGCAGGCATTGGAGCGGACCCAAGTTGCGACGAGCCGTTTGTGGCATAGGGATCAAAGCTCGAAGTTCCTGGTGGCGGTCCCATGTTCGAACCAGGCGGGAGCGCGCCGAACCCGGAGGTCGGTGGCGGTCCCATGTTCGAACCAGGTGGAAGCGCGCCAAAGCCGGTTGTTGGCGGAGCTGTCGCGAATGGCTGTGTGGACGGCGGTGGAGCCGTATTGATCGGTGTGAGGTTGGTTTGTGGAGTATTTACAGAACCGGTCGAACCATTCGGTTGAACGGGGACACCAAAGCCAGGTTGCACCTGCTGTCCGAACAGCGATGTGGTCAGCACACCGACCAAGCCGATTGCCGTGAGGCCCCGAAAACGGTTTGCACAGGATTTCAATTGCATACTCAGCACCGAAGCGGTGGATTGTTGGATTTCCGAGAATTCCCTGATCGTCGCCCTGTTCGCGTTTCATACCGAGCACCTGAAGTGTGCCCCCGGTTGACCCATGGCGATTCTTTAGCTTTTTGTGCGCTAAATCTCGAATAACCCTCGACTACTCCGTAGCGAACCCATTGGTCAAGGTGAATCCGGCCGACTGATGCCAAATCTGTTATTTGCTGCCGACTGCGACCACCAACCGTTAAGAACCAACAATCATGACGCCTGGCGATTAATGAAACGTTTGTGAGCGACTATAGTGTTCGAGTTATTACCCGATCCAGTTTCACAAACGCAGCTTCAGAACCCACGATGGAAGACCTCGACATCGCAAAACTGGCGGATTATCTCCACCTGACGCCCCCCCAAGTGTCAAAAATGGCGTTGCGCGGAAGGATACCGGCCCGCAAGGTTGGCGGCGAGTGGCGTTTCAATGAGGCTGAAATCCACCACTGGCTGGAAGAACAAATCGGATTGAGCGACGAGGAAGCACTCGATCGCGTCCAGCGTGTTCTTGATCGGGGAGCATCCGGAAAAGCGGAAGATCGCCCTATACACAAGCTTTGCTCGCTCGAAACGATCCAAGTTCCGCTCAACGCGCGGACACGTGGATCGGTGATTCGATCGATGTGCAAACTTGCCGAAGCGAGTGGCATGATGTGGGATTCGCCAACGATGGTCGAGGCCGTCCAGGCACGAGAGCAAATGCATCCCACCGCCCTCGACAATGGTGTTGCGTTACTGCACCCCAGACGACCGCAAACGTCTATTCTGGCGGACTCGGTGCTCGCATTGGCGATCTGCCCATCTGCAATCCCGTTTTCCGATTCCGGCCACATGACCGACGTATTTTTCTTGATTTGCTCTTACGACGATGAGAGTCACCTTCGTATCCTCGCGAAGTTGAGTCGCTTGATTTCGAAGCCAGATTTTTTGCGTGATTTGCGGGACTGCTCGTCCCCTAAAGAAGCATTGCACTGCCTGCAGAATGCCGAAACCGACCAAAGCTGAGCAGCTTTTGAGCGGTGCCAGCGGGATGTCGGTAGCAGGCTGCCACTGGTAACCCCAACATCGCCAAGGAACGAGCCATGAGCGCAACCGAACCAGGAACCTTAATGTGGATTGGGCCAACCTGCGGTGCGTTCGCCGAAGCATACGAGTATTGCCTGGAAAACTCAGCACAACTCGCTCGACGCCACCATTGCGAACAGGCACTCGAACGACGCGCTGCCGGCGTCCGTGGGATCGTCGTTGCGAGAAATAACCGAGCCCCCATTTCTCTGCAATCGCTATCACACCTGCGAAGACGATACTCGGCGGCCGAGTTTACCCACCTGCTGGGGCCACTCGCGCTAGGACTCCGAAGTGGTGAAGATCTTCCCTCGAGCGAAAGAATGGCTTGGCATCGCTGGAACGAAGTCCTGCCGCGTTGGCTGAAACTCTGGGGGGCTGCGACAAGCGAGCAGACAAAACCCAGCCGAAGCGTTCTTATCATTGCCTCTCACTACCAAGCCGCCGAGCCGCTTACCGACTTGGCCGCGTCGATAGGGGCAGCGACTGCTTGGCTCACCTCACCAGATTGCCTGCCCTTTCAAAACTTTGATTCCGTCTGGTGGGATGATTCCACCGCCGCTCCGGCATCCGCCGCAACTTGGCAAGGGAGGCTACAACGTTTCGGCCATGCTGCTGAACATGCCTGGATCGTGAACAACCCGACCGCTGATCAAGCGAGAATCGCTCATCAAGCCGGCGTCAACCGCATCCTCATTAAACCCCATCAGATTGACGGCCTGCTTCAAAGCCCGAACGGGCAAACTACGCCAGCAAAACTTAGAGCAGCCTGAATCCCGCCAGCCTGCAGGCCCTGCAAGCAGACGCTCTCTGGGCATTGAATTTTACTGAGATCCGCCATTCAACGTTGCCACCACGACTCTGCGCAAACATCCAGCCAGCGGCTTCAACTCACCTTGCTGAACTAACGGCACTTCCAAATCACACCTTGCCGATCGCGCAGATGACAGCTCGATCGATGTGCACGATTCACTCCAAACAACCACCGTCAGCGAAATAAAACCAGTGACGAAGCACCGCGATCAGGAGAATATCCCGGCACCAAAACCATCTGAATCGTCTTTGTCGCCGGTAACTTCGCGAGCCGTACGATCGAAGTGGGGCTTGGGGGTTGACCCTGCTGCCTTCGGGTCCGCACGAAACTCGGTTGTTTGACTGGAATCCGGCAACACGTCAGCATCACCGAACCCATCATCGTAACGAGAACGATATCCGGGCTGCTCACAGCGCCTTAATTCAGCCTCGAACTCTTCGATTACCGCGTTCTGAATCATCTCGCGACACTCGCTGTTAATCGGATGTGCGACATCCGCGTACAGCTTTTGAGGAGAGTCGTAACCGCTATCACCTTGGAGCTTACCACCGCAATGATTGCAGTAGGTTGCCCGCAAATGATTCTTATGATGACAGTGGCGACAATGCGCTGTTAGCTTGCGACTGGGCATCGCGACAAACGATCCAGTGGTTCCATCGATAATTTTTAGGTCACGAACAACAAACGCATCGTCAATCGTAATCGAACAGAAAGCCCGCAGACGATCCTCCGAAGACTCCATCAATTTGATTCGAATCTCTGTGATAACCATCTCTCGACCCTCCCTAACCGATCAGCGGTGCAGTGAACAACGTTGACGCATCAAAATGTGGCTTATGAATTTCCAAACGGAATCATCTCAATCGCTGCTGGCGCAGTGACCGTACAAACGCTTCTCACAAATGCTCCCGCCCGCATCTGCGATCGAACCTGAATAGCAATCTGCTCGGCCTGTTTCAATGAGCTCGTCAAGGCAAAGCAAGCGGAACCACTGCCTGTGATTTGACACCGACCTGGGCCGCAGGCTTCCAGAGATTGTAGGACTTCGCTGATTTGCGTTGCAAGGTTTTTCGCTGGTTCGCTGAGCCGATTTACCAATTCGATCATCTCGGCTTCAGCGATACCTTCACCCAACTGCTCAATCAACCGATCGGGAACGAGCGGCGAACTGGGTATCTGGGCAAAAGAGTAAACCTTGGCAGTTGATAGACTTACCGCCGGATAGACCACAACCGCCGACAGCGGAGCGGCGATATGAATCCTTTTTAAGTGCTCACCACGCCCTGTTCCGCGAGCGGCCAAAGTGGGCTCCGGACCATCAAAACCCATGAAAAAGGGGACATCGCTACCAATTTCGGCTGCGAGTTCGCGTAGTCTCGGATCTGCCAATGAAATCTGATGGAGCGCCGCAGCGGAGCGTAAGGCCGAGGCAGCGTCGCTACTGGCACCCCCCATGCCGGCACCCGCAGGAATCTGCTTGGAAAGCTGAACTTCGAATCCGCCGCCAATTGAAAAAGAATGCTGGAACCGATCTAGAGCTCGATAAACCAAGTTGGCTTCATCCGCTGGAAGATGGAGCAATTTCTCAGCCGTTTCCCCATCCGGATCAATCTGAAGCTGACGAGCAACTTCATCCAGCGAAGGACTCCAATCCACACGCAAGCGAATTCCTGGCTCGACTGTGGCACGAATCCGCAACTCATCCCGCCAATCGATGGGAACCATTACGGTATCAATTTCGTGATAGCCATCCTCCCGCCGATCCAACAATTCCAGAAACAGATTGAGCTTGGCTGGAGGAAACGTGCGGGCAACGATTGATTCGATGGGATTCGACATGTCGGAATGCTTTTCAAGCCGCGTTCGCGACTGGTCGATCGATACCCCGCAGGGCAACGACGGTGATCCCTGCCTCACTCGCAGCGGCGAGTGTTTCCTCTTGATTCACCACGATTGTCTTGTCCGCTTCGATGACGATCGCTTTTCCACCCGCATCACGCACGCGTTGAATGGTCTGCGGGCCAATCGTTGGCACATCAAAACGCATATCCTGATTTGGCTTACTGACTTTTACCAAAGTCCATCCACCCCGCTGGCAAAGCTCTCCGGTTCGCTCAATACAGGAATCAGTGCCCTCGATCGCTTCTACTGCGATAACCGTTCCGTCTTTGATCGTGATGGACTGTCCAATGTCCATGCCACCCATCTGTTTTGCAACTTGCCATCCGGCATCAATGTCGTGCTGCAACCGAGCGCCCACCGACTTCCCCGTTAATAATCCTTCGTTCACAAGTAACTCCGGTGCAAAGTCAGTGGCCGGACAAACATCCAAGCCAGCATTTTGATAGGCGTTGGTAACTGCCATCAGCAAGCTGTCATCGCGAGCGTCGCGGTGACGGCCAAGGAGCGATGGCCCGAGTGTTCGAATGCAGGTCCAATCAGGCAAGTGCCGCAGCCAAAGTGAGCCTGAATAAAGCAGGTCAGCTTTGAAGAGCTTTCCGGCCATCGTCACCTGGGCAACACCATTTCGTCGAAAATAGCGAAGATGGCCTCCGAGCTTACCAACACCTGACCAAGTCACATGGTCACAAATCGATTCCAAATCAGTGCTGGCATGCCCCGTGATGGCGATACAGCAAACGTGCCGGCCATCACGCACCAACGCCTGAGCAACCTCGACGGGGAACCGCCCCCAACCGGCAAGCAAACCGACTGGTGGTAACGAATTAACTTCACGATGCTTGGCCATAATCACATGGGCGGGACGCGGCCGATATCCACGGCGATCGGTCATGCCGCCTTCCGCCCCTCTCCTAATTCTCCAAGTTGCTGCCGTTGCGATTCGACTTCTCGCTGCAACTTCCTTAATTCGCGTCGCATTTCTGGCAGCTTACGCTCGACCGCCATGATCTGCATTTGTTCCCTCTGAATCGTCGCCGGCGATCCAAGCAACACCTGATTGCCCTCGCAATCCTCCATCACGCCAGCCTGTGCACCAACAATTGTTTGATTGCCTAGATGCACGTGATCCTTCAAGCCGACCTGGCCAGCCAACACGACGTAGTCACCTGTGTGGCAACTGCCCGCGATTCCCACCTGACTGCAAATCAAGTTGTGGCGGCCGATCTGGCAATTGTGGGCGATCATGACCTGGTTATCGATTTTTGTTCCTTCGCCGACTCTGGTTGATCCATAGGTGCCGCGATCGATCGTGGTGCTCGCACCAATCTCGACATCATTTTCGATCTGCACGAATCCGAGCTGTGCGGTGGGCAAATGCCGTCCTTCATGCTGCCGATAACCGAAGCCATGAGCACCGAGAATGGCGCCGGCATGGACCACCACTCGATCACCAAGCCGGGTGTATTCGTAGAGCGTAACACCGCTGTGCAAGACACAGTCGGATCCGATTTCACACCGAGGCATGATCACAACCCCGGGCATCACACGGCATCCCGGTCCAATCTTCACGCCGGCTGCGATCACCGCAGAAGGATGAATGGTCGCGGTAGGATCGATTTCTGCGGTGGCATCAATGCCGCTTCCAGGCACCTCACCGTCAACCGGAGGCCGAAAAAAACTGACGAGTTTCGCAAAGGCCAAATGGGGATTGGCAACAACGACTTGTGAAACACCCGGCAAATCGATTTGCTCTCTGGTGACGACCACATTTGCCTTCGAATCGACAATTAAGTGCGTCTGCTTTGCGTCATCAAGAAGGGTGATCTCGCTTTCCAACGCCTCCTCAGGCGGATTCGCACCATCGACGAGCAAATCGGGGTCACCGACAATTTCGCCATCAACTATTTCCGAAATTTGTGAAAGCCGAAGCGTCATTTCCAACCATCCTTTGCTGGTCATGCCGGGTCTCGAGACTGCCTCGGCAGGTATACCGGTTCTCCAGCCACAGTCGCAAGTCAGATTCAACGGCCGAAATCACCGGCACTCGGGCAACTCGCCCAAAATGGTACACCCGCAATCGCTTCTCC
>JBMYRF010000013.1:105201-171869 GCA_049602075.1 Rubripirellula sp. | reverse complement strand
TCCCAAATTTGAGCATCGCCGGCAAAATCAACCGCCCCCATTCTCAAACACCTCAGTGCTTGACAGATTCGGCTCTCACCGAATTTTACGCTTATCCAAAAGGCAATCGCAGCCAAAGTAAATCCCACGAGGATGCTTACCCCACTTTTACTTCCCTATTAGAATGCCGACCTTCCAACGCCTCCCCACCAACTTGAATCTCCACAATGACGCAAGCTCCCGGTAATCGTCGCCAGGCCGCCATTGCGTTCATTTTGGTGACTCTTTTCATCGATATCCTGGGAATCGGGATTATTGTTCCGGTCTTGCCGGAACTGGTAAAGGAGTTTGTCGGTGCCGAAGCGACAGACTTAGGCATCTCGCCCGATGTGACACCAGAAGCCTCGCAGGACTTAGCTTCGGGCGAGACGAGTGCTGTCGAGCAACAGACATTCTCCCGCGCCGGTCGATATGTCGGCGTAATCGGCGCTTCCTACGCGCTCATGCAATTCTTGTTCGCACCAATCATGGGGGCACTTTCAGACCGCTTCGGTCGAAGGCCCGTGATTTTAATTTCCCTGTTCGGGCTGGGCGTTGATTTTTTGATACAGGGCCTGGCACCCAATATCTGGTGGCTTTTCCTGGGGCGAATTTTCGCCGGTATCATGGGCGCCAACTTTACAACCGCCAATGCCTATATCGCTGATGTCTCGACAGACGAAACTCGAGCCCGAAACTTTGGTTTTGTCGGCATGATGTTCGGACTTGGGTTCACCATTGGTCCAGCCCTCGGGGGATTGCTCGGCGGCGTGAACTTGCGTTTGCCGTTTTTTGTTGCGGCGGGACTGGCAATGGTGAATTGGCTGTACGGATACTTCGTACTACCCGAATCATTGCCACCAGAAAAACGCAGCCCGTTCAAACTGACGCACACCAACCCATTCGGAACCCTTCGGCAATTGCGGATTTACCCCATGGTGGCCGGCTTAGCCGCGGTGTTTGTCTGCAAGTCCCTGGCCCAAAGAGGCCTGGAAAACGTCTGGGTGCTTTATACCGGTTATCGTTACGGCTGGTCGCAGACGGTCAATGGCTGGGCATTGTGCCTGGTTGGCATCACTGCCGTGATTGTTCAGGGCGGATTGGTGCGGCCGATCGTCAAACGCTTCGGTGAACGAAAAGCGGTTGTCGCAGGCACCGTCATCTCCACCTTGGCTTTTATTGGTTACGGTTTGGCAAGCCAGGGCTGGATGATCCCTGTGATCATTTGCTTCGGCGCCCTTGGAGGAATAGCCGGGCCGGCAATCCAAAGCTTGGTGACTAGTCGTGTTGATGAAACGGAACAAGGCAAGATCCAGGGCGCACTGACTTCATTGACCAGCCTCACAAACGTCTTCGCGCCAATCCTTTTTAACACCCTTCTGTTCAGCTATTTTATCAGCGATTCGGCGCCCACAAAGATTCCTGGGGCACCATTTCTGTTCGGTTCAATTCTGCTTGCGATCGCGGTTTTCATCTCGATCAATGTCTTCCGCCGGTTTCCCTCTGCTAGGCAGGAAGACGCACGTGATCAGCAAGAAGACGCGTCAACCACCTAAACCGCGCAGTCACTCCCGAGATATCCGGTGGCATGCTAATCGGTGCAACAACGGGTTAGACGACACAAACGCAGCGAGCGTTCACTGCTCGGCAACCGCAAATCAGCTTGATGCCAACCGCGTTTATTCCACTCGAATGATTCGTCGGCTAAGGTTGCTTACACCGTCGGCGTGCCGCGCCCGGACCTCGATCTGGTGGGACCCGGGTGGAAGATCGGACGGCATCATTCCCCGCCAAATATGGGGCGTCTTGTGAGCGGCCGGTAGGTCAGACCAATCGCGTTGAGTCAGCTTTTCCTCACGGCTTTTTTCGGCCAAATAGGCGGGATCTTGCGAACTGACCCGTTCCATTGGTGCCCATTCGCCCTTCCCCACTCGCATCATAACCTTCGATGTTTCGGAACCGATAAAAACATTCACTTTGACAACGGTCGCGCCGAGCTCATCCCGTTTGACCATCTCTGGCGCGTAAATGTTCATCTGGTAATCAGCGGGTCGACTGGCCGCCCGCAACTCCAGACGATAACGGTTGCCGTCAAACGTCATGATCGAATAACCGTTGGGCCCACCGTCGCTCATCGTTGCATGCGGGATACCTCGCTCGTCTTTTTTACCACGCCACCAGCTGCCACAGACGGTCACATTGACAATGTGATGATGACGCTTGGCCCCCTGCCAACCATCTTCTGAACCGATCAAGCGGTGTTCCATGTTGTGGGTGTGCGCCGAGAGCGAAACAGTCGCCGGCCGGTTTTCAATCAATCGATACAACTGCTGGCGATCTTTCATACCGGTTAACGGAATGTGCATCAGCAACACGACCAATCGATTTTCAGGGATCGCTGCCAAATCCTCACGGATAAAGTTCAATTGGTGCTCACCCAATTCGCTTTGGTAGCGTCCTTTTTGCTTTCCGTCAGGACCAAACCACATCACATTGTCCAGCACAATAAAGTGCGTCGGCCCGTAATCGAACGAATAGTAGGAGGGCCCATAGATACGTTCGAAAGTTTCGTCACTCTGACGGTCGTCCTTGGCCTCTAAATTTAGATCGTGGTTACCGATCACATTGTACCAGGGAATACCGATCAGCGCGATCGCCTGGTTTAGTGGCGACATCATTTTCAAATCATCGAACACGATGTCACCCAGCGTGACTCCGAACGACGCCCCGTGAGCATCGGCAGCAATGATCTGCTCAACCACGTCATGCGCGATGTATTCAACCTCGGTGATGTTCCGCGGTTGTGGATCTCCAAACAAAATCGCCTTGAACGTGTCAGGCTCCTCGTGGCGATAAAGCGGAAAATCAATTGACTCGGGAAGCGGCCCCGTAGGATCCACACCAGGAAAGCGAAAATTGGCTGGGGATCCGGCTGGTTTATGGATGTAATAAAAGCGGGGTAATTGATCGCTTCCCACGTGCGTCATCCAGTTCCGTGGCTTGATGACAAAGATGATTTCATCATCATCCACCGGCAATTCATATCGCCCTTGCTGATCCGTCGTGACGATTTGCGAACCGTTACTGACGCGAATCCCCGCGATCCCTGGCTCCATCTCATCTCGCTTTTGGTCGCCGTTCTTATCCTCAAACACGACACCGCGAGCCGTTTTGGTTTTCTCACCATGCGTGTGATCACCATGTTCTCCTGTTTCATGGGCGAAGAGTGGATAACCAAACACAACAACAAGCAACAAAAAGCAACAACGCATGATGGTCAAACGATCTCTAGGCGGGGGCGGGTGAGGGAAACCGATGGCTAATGAATATAATCACTTTACCGCCGGGAAAGAAAACCTAACCCCACAAAGTAAAACGTTGCCAGAGAAAACGAGCGTCGAAAACGGCGCGAGCCTTACCTGACACCGCTTCGAGACATATTCACTAGGTTGTTTAGCCGGGGAACAAGCATCTTCGACCCCGCCGCTGCAAGAAAGCAAGCTCCAGCCTTCCGTTCAAAATTAACGGCATACCGCTGAGTCAGCGGCACGCCCTAATCATGATCCCCAAATCTCGCATCACCCCACAGTTGATTGCGACTCGGGGGAACAAATCCCGGTGCTGCCGGGTTTTGATACAGCCAACGGCGAACGTGATCTGTCGAACCATTCATCCGCTCCGAGTGCAAGTGCCACTCACGATCCTGGGGGACGAGTTCTTCATGATAAGGCCATGGGTCAAAGGGATGATGGCCAAGTGCAGTCGCCAACTTATCGGAATTCAACGTCACATTCCCAGCCCGCGGTGGAACCGGGCCAGCATCCGCTCGTGGACAGCCCATCAGTAGACTTGGGTCGTACCCACCTACCACGTTCACAATCTGGGCGATCTCGTAAAGGCTTAGTCGCCGCGGTCCCCCTGCATGATAAAGGCCGCGAATCGGTTCCACGAATAACCGCGCATACAGCCGATTCATGCAATCGGTATATTTCGGCGTTCGGACCTCGTCAAAGTAAAGTGTTGCCGGCTTTCCTTGTTTGAAACGCGATGCAATCCAATCGATCGCACCGGCGTGCCCGTTGAAACTGATCCCCATCGGCAACGAGATTCTCAAGACACAAGCATCAGGATTTAAGCCAATCACCAACTGCTCGGCTTCGACCATTTTTGCTCCGTACACCGTGACAGGATCTGGTATCTCCGATTCGAGGTACGCTCCGTGCTCACGACCGGCAAACACCAAGTCAATGGACAGATGAATCACACGGGCCGAATGCCGCGCAGCAGCCCGCATCATGTTCTCGGTGCCAACCACATTCACGCGGTGGGCCATGGCCGGATCCAGTTCGCAAGATTTCAGTCGGCAGGTGCCCGAACAATTCAATAAGCTAGCGAAGCGGAATTTATCCCAAAGCCGGTCAATCGCCTGCTGATCGTCAACATCGCAAGCAACAATCCCGTCTCCATGCAGCGGCCACATCGATGACTGGCGAATTCCAATCACAGAATCACCGTATAGCCGACGAAAATGGTGGAAAGCGTTGTAGCCTGGAACACCAGCGATTCCTGTGACCAGCATCGGCAATGGCGGCATCGCACTCATTCGCACGCCTCCCAGATAGCGTTCCACAAAGACGGCACAGCGTTCCAAGAGACCGAGGCAGCGGCCCAAGAAATCGAGGCTGGAAACAGCCCAAATATGTCGATCAAGACAGTCGCATTCATCAAGACAGCGGCGGGTAATAAAAGGGAGATTTCCATGAAACGGGGGCTTCTGCCAACGTCATCCGGCGAACGGGGCAGCAAGTGCTCCGAGCCTGATTCGCATGAGCATCAACTCTCGCATCAAAGAACCGCTTGTAAACTGAAGTCCCAACGCGGCGCATTGCCCAGGCCCGGGCGGTACCTTGCAAGTTACGTTAGACGGACTTTACGATCCACCGACTCGTCTCGAAACCCCACTGGTGCTAGGAACCTGCGCAAGCAAAGCAGTAAATTCATTGCCTGAGCGGCGATCGACCATCTTGGCAGCAACCTATCTGCTTGCGTTGAGTTCCACGGCCCACTCAGGCTGCGACGCGAATCGGTGGCAAAACCGCCAGCATTAGCTACCGAATGCATACACTTCTCTTTTGTCGCGCTTTGACTTCACCAACGTGAATCGCAGCTTCAATCCCCGCTTGACTCAACCGCTGCTGAAACGGTTCGACTTGCTGATCGTTCATCGCCAGCAACAACCCACCACAAGTCTGCGGATCGAACAGCAATTTGAATTCGCGTTGATCACGAATCCGCCCCTCCGCTTCTACGAATTGTTCCGCAGCCAAATTATCTGGCAACAAACTACTCTCGATTCCAGCGGAAGCCAGTTCAACCGATGACGGCAAAAACTCGACTTGACCCAACTTCACCTCTGCTGTGACATGACTAGCATCCGCCATTTCGATCAAGTGGCCAACCAAGCCAAACCCAGTCACATCGGTCGCCGCTTTGGCTCCCAACTCAATTGCGATTTCAATAATTTTGTGTTGCGGCAACAGCATCGCCTCAAGCAATCGTTCGTATGCTCGGGCTGGACAGAGATTTCGCATCTCCGCGGCCAACAAAACACCAATCCCAAGTGGCTTGGTGAGCAACAATTGATCCCCTACGTTCATGTTGGCCTTACGAAGCAATGTGGGGCCAATTCGCTGGCCAATGACGGTAAATCCAATTTCCGTACGCGGCCCCACGATGGTATGCCCTCCGACAATCGGTGCATTCCACGCAGAAAACTCTGACTTGGCACCGGCCAATAAATCGGCCACAAACCGTTGCTGAGCTCGCGGGTCGCCATCGGGAACCACCAGATTCGCAAGTGCCTCGGTGACCCGTGCTCCACTCGCAACGATGTCACTTGCCGAATGCAAAGCAGCGATCCGTCCAACGGTGTAAGCATCACGAAGCGGCGCCGAAAAGAAATCAGTCGACGCAATGAGGTCCCCACGACCAACTTGACCGCCGATTGGAACGGCATCCTCCGCTTCGACTTCGGCGGACAACGCAAGTGCATCCCGCAGCGATGCCGCCCCCAACTTGCAACCGCAGCCACGACACTGCATTGCGTTCTGATCTTCATCCGAGCCAGACGCCATCGGCGTGACCGTAAACTTTTCCATAAAACGGAGATCGATTCGCTGCTTGAGTCGCATCACCCAGCGTCCAGCAAACGAAACCCCTTTCCATTGGCCAACCGCCCGACCATCACCGAGATTGATCAATTTCAAAAAATCGTGCTGAGGCGAATACGCTTTTAATGTGCGGTCCTCCAAAGCAAGACGAATGTTATCCCACAAGATCGGACCTTGCCGAACGGCGTACACGCCCGCCTTGGGCAATGATTCCCCCTTGATTGTACCCGTGTCCCCGACGGCAAACACATGACGAAGGTTGGTCGATTCCAGGTGGTGGTCCGTCGCCACAAAGCCACGCTCATCCAAGTCGAGACCCAACTTTGCCAGGATGGGTGGCGGCGCAGCACCGGTTGCCCAGATAACAACATCAGCGGCAACGACATCGCCATTGTCGAGCTCGATCGCGGCCTCACTTAACCGCCTGACGGCGTGCCCTGTCACGACCTTCACGTTTCGTTTCTGCCACGTCTTTAAAATGGTTTCGCGTGTGCGTTCCTCGACTTCAGAGATGACCCGTTCGCTTCTCGTCACCATGGTCAATTGGTACGTATCGATCTGCAGCGGCGAGAGAAAACCTGGCAAACAGGAAACAATTTCGACACCCGCGACTCCGCTTCCCACGACTACAATTGACAACGGTCCATCCGACTGACGCTGCTGAACGCGCGACACCGCTTCCTTCAAACGCTGCACGAATGACTGCATCGGCTTGATCGGCACCAACCCATCGGTTTGCCCCTCGATCTCGGTCATCGTAGCGACAGAACCAATCCCGATCGACAAGACATCAAATGGAATAGCCGGGCGACTTGCAAACTGAATTTCACGTGCGGCATGATCGATTCCGGTCACAGCGTCGGTGACCAACCTTGCTCCCGCAGCCCCGCACAGGGCCGGCAGATTAATTTCCATCTGGGTAGGGCTTACCTGACCGGCCAACCTTGCCGGAAGCATTCCCGAGTACGTCGCAAAAGCGTAATTTGACAAGCAGGTCAAATCAGTGTCGGGGGGCCGGTTCATCCTCCACATCCGCAACACGTGCGCATTGGTATGCCCGATCCCCATCAGAACGACATGTCGACTAGCAAGCCGCTCAATCATTCGTCTGACTCGATCTCAACCTGCCCCAAGACATCCGCCAATCGCTGACGCAAATTTTCCATTTCACCGGTCGCTATCGTCCTAACGTCTACCCAAACCGCATCATCGGTGACGCGAGTTTGAACCGCAGGATTCCCTTCACGCAGCGTTCTTGCAACGCGGTTTGCATTCCTGCCATACACCTTCAACGCAAACCCGGGACGGGTAGCCCCGGGGATTGCGCCACCACCCACAGGTGAATCGCACGACACGACATCGATGCAGCGTTGATCGGGCAACGATTGTTTTAATTCTTCACATCGATCACGAAGCGATTGAGGATCCGCCGCCAGCATACGCAGCACAGGCAACTCGGCCATCGCCCTACCCGCCAAGTGAATCTCCACTGTCGCTTCTAATGCAGCAAGCGTCAACTTGTCGACTCTCATCGCACGCATCATCGGGCTCTTACGAATCGGATCGATCCAGCGTTTACGACCAACAATCATGCCACACTGGGGTCCACCAAACAATTTATCACCACTGAACAGCGTCAGTTCGGTTCCGCAAGCAACGCTTGCCGAGACGGTCGGTTCGGCTAGCCCCAGTGCCGCCAGGTCCGCGATACAACCACTCCCTAAATCATCAATCACAGGTACATTTTCCGGTCGATCTAAAGCGGCCAATTCGTCGATGCCCGGCTCTGTCACAAATCCACTCTGCTGGAAATTGCTGCGGTGCACCCGGATCACCGCACCCGTCTGTTCCCCCATCGCCGCTTCATAGTCTCGCAGATAGGTGCGATTGGTGGTCCCAACTTCGCGAAGTTTGACACCAGATGCGACAAACACATCTGGCAATCGAAAGCCGCCCCCAATTTCCACTAACTGCCCACGAGAGACGATGACCTCTTTGCCAAAAGCGGTCGCTTGCAAGACGAGCATGGTTGCCGCTGCGCAGTTATTAACGATCACCGCGTCCTCAGCACCGACCAACTGAGCAAGCATTCTCGCCACTCGAGCCCCGCGTTTACTTCGCCGCCCCGATTCAAGATCAAGTTCGATATTCGCATAACCCGTCGCCTGCTCCATCCGCTTGATGGCCGCTTTGGCCAACGGAGCACGACCAAGGTTGGTGTGCAACACAACTCCCGTTCCGTTAATCACCTGTTGAATCGCTTGCCCGCTATCGGCCTGCTGCCGAAGTTCGATCAATTGCACAATCTGCCGCAACCAAGCGTCACCTTGATCCACCTTACCGGCTAGGATTTCGTCACGGCAAAACTGAATCGATTCCTTCGCCCACTGACTTAAACGTCGATGCGGAAATCGGTCTCGTAATCCTGCTAGGCCAGGACTGCGAAGCACTTCATCAACAGAAGGCAACGCTCGAAGTTTGTCTGTTTTGCTCAAGTTGAATCTTCCTTCACCCGATCCTCACCGCACATCTCAGCCATCGCAGGTCCCGCCAATCGGGCATCTCCCTCACGAACAGTGATTCCCGATCGGTCGCAATACTCAAGCAGAGGAATCGCATGCTTTCGCGTCACGGCCCAGTGATCTCGAATCGCCGCGACGGACTGAGGGCCATCCTCAACTAAATCCCGTAGTTCGCGTCCAAGTTCTGCCATTGTCTCGCTGGCGATGAACAGATCATTACCAATCTCCAACAAGATTTTTTGCTCACTGGCAAAACGCACCAAAGAAGTCACTGCCTCAATTGTACTCTCGGTTTGCTGGGCCAACTCCTTCATCGTCGGAGGAGTTCGATTCTGTTTATAAAGCCCGAGAATCCGCTCCATCTTGGCTCGTTGTTTTTTCGACAACACCGTCGATTCAGATGCAAGCGCCAGCAGCGAGTTGAATCTCACAATCGCTTTGTCGTCGATTACTTGTTGAATGATTCGTGCGACAACCGGCTTGGACACCCCCGCTGCGGCTCGTCGTAGGACAGCATCCTCCGCGACCCAAGCGTCCTCTCCGGAGTCCATCTGGGCGGTCAGCAAATCGATCACCCGGCGACGGGTCCGCCGTAGAATTTCACCCGATAACAGCCGACCTTCGAAGCATTCTTCAACCGCTTCCTGCTCCAGACAAGCGAGAATCGCATCAGCCTGTTCGGTCGGTGATATTCCCAACTGCAAATGCAGCCAGGCAGGGTCGGGGCTTAGTTCGCCACGGAATTCGACCCAAGCGGCAAGTCGTTCGACCGCGTTTCCGGCAGCCAATTGTCGCCCCATTTGTAATAGTCGATTCATCTTGCGATCGGACCGATCCAGCGCAGCTAAAATCCGACCGCCCGCAAAGGAACCAACCGGATATGGTTTGCGAAACAGACAAGGCTGTGCAAACGTCGAAACAACCGGCACCTCTGCGTCCACCACGACGATCGAATTTTCCCCCGCAGCAAGATGGCGAATACCTCGAATCGTCGCTTCGCAGGACGTGGCTGCTGTGTGCCATTGAATTGTCGCAGGGCACTTGAGATCCCCGGCGTCGGAAAACAGCGTCAGCTCTACGATGAACCGCGTATGCCCCTGATGTGAATCCGGCGTGACAATTTCATCACCGCGTTCCAAATCAGCCGCTGAGATTCCGGCCAGATTAATCGCAGTCCGCATTCCAACTTGCGATTCCTGCACGTCCTGCCCATGAACCTCCAACTCGCGGACCCTAGCTGTTTGGCCGCTACGAACCAACGCGATTTGATCACCTAACTTGACCGAACCACTCCACGGGGTACCAGCAATAACACAGCCGCGTCCCTCGATCGTAAAGACCCGGTCAACCGGCATCCGAAACGGCCCTTGTTGGGATCGCTGCTTGGTGCGTGCCAATTGGCGCAGCTGATCTTTTAACGACTCCAACCCTTCGCCAGTAACGACTGACACTTGGATCTGTGGGACATCATGAAATCCAAATTCGGCCAGAAAAAAATCCAGTTCCTCCGCCAGTTGATCTCGCGTTGCTTGATCCACCAAATCAACACGCGACATTGCCACAACGAGAGTTTTGACGCCCAAGGATTGTAGAATCGCAGCATGCTCAAGCGTTTGTGCTTGGATACCTTGGTCCGCCGCAACAACCAACAAACCGATATCAACGGCAGAAACACCGGCCAATAAATTCCCGATGTATTTTTGGTGACCGGGTGCATCAATCAACGCAAACTGGTCGTCCTGGTCGGTGTACGATGCAAATCCCAGATCGATCGTGATCCCACGGCGTTTTTCCTCCGGATGCGTATCGGTATCGACACCACTCAGCGCTGCGACAAGCGAAGTCTTGCCGTGATCGATGTGACCGATGACGCCAACGATCGTGTAATTCATACGTCCGATCGATTCAGAGGATTAAACTTCAGAGGAATAAAAAAGCGTGAGGAGCTTGTGCGACCCGCTCCGCCCCCTAAGCTCGGCTTCAACCAGAGCCCGAAACGAAGGACGCCGGCTCTATCGTAGGGTCAGTGTCAGAAAACACTCTCAGCAGATCTCGGTCACACTCCTTCACGAATCAGGCCCACTCCACGACGCTCCCAATCATCCTCGATTCGACCATGCATCGCAATCAGTGAGAGTCAAATTTGCCCACCTAGCCGCCGTGCAATTCGTGGTGAAATCAGCGAAGCGAAGACGATTCATTCGATCGCCGAAACTTTCCGGAAACAAAATGCCACCTCGCTAACGCACCAGCGCGACTTCGATTTCCAAGCCAGGACCGAAACCCATCAAAAGCCAGGGCTTCGGCTGCGAGTTTTGCTGGAACTCGTTCAGAATAAAGAGCATCGTCGCCGAGGACATATTTCCGTGTTGTTTTAACACTTCGCGAGGAATGCGCAGATCTTGATCGGTCAGCCCAAGTGCGGCTTGAACTGCCGACACGATTCGCGGGCCGCCCGGGTGCACGGCCCACCCACCAATTGATTCGATCGATTCACCCTGCTCCGACAACCACGGATCTAAGAAAGAAACCAAGTGCTGCTCGATCAGATTGGGAACAATGGCAGAGAGCGTCATCTCAAAGCCGTAATCGGCAACCCGCCAAGTCATCGCGTCACGGCTATCCGGCACCAAATATGAACCGGTTCCAACTAATTCACCACAATCTCGCCTTCCGTTGCCCGCGCTGATCACAGCCGCGGAAGATCCATCGGCGAATAGCGAATTACTGACGATTCGGTCAGCATCCATTCCGTATTGCAAATGCAAGCTGCAAAGTTCCACACATACCATCAAAACTTTGGCATCGGAATTCGCGGCCACCAGTCCCTCGGCTGCACGCAGCCCATTGATCGCGGCATGACATCCCATGAAGCCAATTTGCACACGTTGCGTTGTCGCCGGCAGTCCGAGATCCTCGATCAAGGAGATGTCGATTCCTGGAGCAAAAAAACCGGTACAACAAACCGTCACTAAATGGGTAATCTCGTCCGGTTTGGCGCCCGCCGCGGCAAGTGCGCGCGATGCTGAACCCCGCGCCAAACGGGGTGCTTCAATCGCGAACCGATCGTTTCGCACCTTGGTGCTCGGGCCTCGATCTTGGTCAGTTTCGGCCGGTGGATAAAAAACATGTTCCCGCAACTCGGAACCCGGGTCCTCTTCCAGCAACACACTGCCGCGACGTTCGATGCCGGAACGACGGTAAAGCGCTTTGACCTTGCGGTCAAAGCTGTTACCAACACAAAGAGAATGTGCCGCAAATTGCGCGCTCACAGGCGTGTCCACGCTGTGCTGGGGTACGCTTGTACCGATCCCTCGCAGCGACACCGTCACTCCACTCGACTGGCGATTGATCATAATCTTACAGCTTCCCCAAAATGGATTCGTCGCGGCAGTGTACCAGAAGTGGCGATTGCAACGACCTAAGAACCTTCACACCTCGGGAAGCTGCATCACCAAACGCGAGCTGCTGCCGCTCTCGGGCTCCTGCCGACGTACCGTCCCACACCGCTGCAAGCACTTCCAGTGCTCAAGGTTTAAAATTGCGGACGTCCGCTCAAGCTTGCCGAGTTGAGTCGCTGACGCTAGCAAAAAACTTACTGCGATGATCCCAGCGAGCATCTTACGGCTCGAATGTGGTCATTGTTTTGCGAGATTTAACTGGGTACCACCGCGTGATCTCCTTTGCCAGTCGGGCGACCACTTCAGGATTCGCTGCCGCTTGGTTCGTCGATTCCTCTGGATCAGCGATTAGATCAAACAACTGCGGTCGTTTTTCATCCCGTGGATGCGTGCTGGCATAGCGATTCACTTCGCCATCATAAGTCAGCAACAATTTCCATTTCCCCTCAATTACCCAACGAAAGAGCAATGTTTTTTCAGGATCTTCAATGTCCGCGATGTCATGCGCGAAACTCTCGCCAAAAATCCTTTCACGGTCAATTTTGTCCCCCGACTTAAGCTCGGGCAACAAATTCAAGCCGGGCAAATTCGCCGGAATTTTTGCATCTGCGGCAGCCAACATCGTCGGGACGATATCGATACTGCTGACAACCTCACCTCGCTCACCGGGAGGAATCACCCCCGGCCAACTGTACATGATTGGCGTTCTCACACCCCCTTCATACGGAGTTTGCTTTGATCGCGGCGCGTACCCATTGCGTTCGGGGTTTTGAATCCATCCATTGTCGGTCACATAAACGATCAGCGTGTTCTCACGTTGATCGTTCTGATCCAAGATATCCAGCAGTTGGCCACAGGTTTCGTCAAACCAATCACACATCGCGTAATACTTTGCAACCGTCACAGGCCGGTCGGGACGCTGGTATTTTTCCAATAAGCGTTTCGGTGGATTGTGTGGTGTGTGGGGCAAAAACGGTGCATACCAAAGGAAGAATGGCTTTTCCTTTGCGGCGGCGTCTTCGACAAATTCCACGATCGGATCCAATCCTTCACGGCCAATTTTCAATCCATCATCGCCATGCCGTCCACCTGGTTTCGGAAATCCTCGGGTCATGCCGTTTGTAAAACCGCCATTGGCAAAACTTCCCTCCCAAAACTTTCCGCTTTGGTGACTCAGATAACCTTGATCACGGAGTAGTTCGGGGACAGTCTCGAAACGGTCCAGGTAGGAGATCAATTGTGCCCGCCGCTGCTTGTAAAGCTCCGAATTTCGCTCCGCGTATTTCGGTGACGGGTCGTTCCCCGTCACGCCATGCACCGATGCGTAATGCCCTGTCATCAGGGTTGCTAGAGACGGCCGGCACAGAGCTGTCGGGACATACCCTCGCCGAAACACAGCACTTTCTTTAGCGAGCTGATCAAGGTTTGGAGTCTTGATAGCTGGATGCCCCATGAAGCCGTAATCAGTCCAGGCTTGATCATCCGAAATGATCAGGACGATATTGGGTTGCCCCGCTTTCGCTTGCGTTTCACTGAAAATTGAACAGGCCAGCAGGCCGGTCAACAAAAAACAAATTCGGTATTTCATAGTAGTTGGTACGCGGCATTCGATGGAGAAAATGGGGTACTTCCTGTTGATGCTCAGAATTACTTACACGAAAGCTATTCTGCCTGACCGCCACTCGCAACCATCAACTCGCCCTACTTTTGCAAATATCCGAACAGATCGCGAACTTCTCGTTCGCTGAGCGGCTCGAGCAAACCGTTCGGCATAACCGAAATATCTGCCGCCTTTCGCTCTTCGATTTCGTCCTTTGGTATGACGACTCGCTCGGAGCCGTAAACCACCGTGAGGAATTCGTCCGATTCACTCTCAACCAAACCGGTGATAATGCGTCCATCGACAGTCCTGACCACATGCATTCGGTAATCATTAGCAACCGAGGCACTTGGATCGACGATGTTTTCCAGTAAGTAATCGAGATTCGTTCTCTGGGCACCTGTCAAATCGGGGCCAACGTTTCCGCCCTTCCCGAAAAACTGATGGCACTTACCACAATGCTGTGCGAATAGTGCCTCACCGCGTGCGAGGTCAGCATTAGCGAGTGTCGCGTCGGAAAGTATTTTTTTGAAACGAACAATCTGCTTCGCAGAATTCGATGGTGTCTCCCGCACTTCACCCCAAAGCCGTCCCAAAGTTTCATTGATAACTGGGTCACCGAGCGCCTTGAGTTGCCTGGCAGTGAAAGCGGTAACGTCCTGCGGCCTGATGCGGCCTTTCTCAATCCCGTGGACCAAAGATCGCCCCCAATTGGTGCGGGAAGCGAGGGTTTGTAACGCGGCCTGCTTCTCGGTGTCGGTCAAGATTCCATAGCGAGTCAAAATCTCTCTATCCGTTTCCTTCGCCGAATAACGCCGCAACGCTTTCAAACTCGTTTCACGCAAGTCCGGATCATCCAGCAGCCGCAGCAACTGTTCCGGCAGATCAGAAACGCCATTGTCGGCTAACGCCGTTGCTGCCGAACGGCGCCGATCAACCGACAAATCGGCATCGAAGATTTCTCGTTTCAACGTGGCGATCGCAACGGGATCACGAAAAAACATCGCCAACCTCATCGCCAATCTCTCGCGTTCAGAATTACCACCAGATTGCATACGCGGATAGACGTTGCTCCAGGCAAGAGGAACCTTGATACGTCGTTGTCCTTCAAGTCCCTTCAGAATCCCTCGCATGATTGCTTCGGGTTGCCGAGCCGAGGGCAAGGCAGTGACCAGCCGGTCCAACCCCCTGTCACGTTGCTCGCTCGATTCAGTAATTCGCCGTGACATATTTTCGGCGATCAGAGGAATCGCAGCATCAGCGGCTAACTCTGTAAACTTTTCGAGGTCGTCAGCTAGCAACGGCTCCACTGCGTACCAAGCCATCAAT
Organism: Rubripirellula sp.; assembly: GCA_049602075.1. Lineage (GTDB taxonomy): Bacteria > Planctomycetota > Planctomycetia > Pirellulales > Pirellulaceae > Rubripirellula. The sequence continues at coordinate 156,829 of JBMYRF010000013.1, read as the reverse complement.
GGCAGGTTCTGATCATTCGCATCCTCAGTACGCGATGCTAACGCGGACGCGATCGGCCAAGCGTGCTCGAATTCAAGCCGCTGTAATGCACTCGCGATCGCCAACCGAACACGCGGTGATTCCCCTTCCCGTGCAAGCTTTCTGATCCGCGTCAGTGCCTGATTCGGAGGATCACGATCCTCGCACAGAAAAGTAACCGCCCAGAGCCGTAGATTCGGATCTTCGTCACCCAGCAATTCGATCAGCTCGGTATCCAGCAAACCGTCGGTAACGTGCAACGCCCAAAGAGCGCGAAGCCGTTTGGCAGTTCGCTTCTCATCACGCAGTAAAGACTTTAGCTGACGATGAACGCTGTCCATCTTTCCGCCAGCAGCCGCCCTTTCCTGCAGCAATCGCCTCGCATGCCTCACTTTCCAATCGTTGTCGTCCAACTGCAAAGCGACCAACTCTTCACTGCTGCAAGCACGCAAGTCAACCGACTGCAAATGATTTTGCAAATACGTTAATCGGTAAATCCGCCCGGTATGACGGCGTGTGTTTCGAGTGCTATGGCATTCGCCAGTGTCCGACCAATCGCTGACGTAGATTTCTCCAGATGGACCGCATGCAAGCGTAACCCCCATAAACCAAGGATCCTGACTGCGCATCAAATCTGCCCCATGCGAGGCAACATAGCCGGATCCTGACTGCCGCAGCAGATCGTTATTTACCCGCCGCCCATGAATGTTGTTAGTAAATAGTTGATTTCGGTAACTGGCTGGGAATTGGTCGCCCAAATAGATCATTGTGCCACAGTGCGCGTGCCCACCGCCCGCCGCATCTTCCGCGTCGCTTCCCAATCCATTTCGCACACTGCCCAGCCCAACGAAATGCAAATGGTCTGCGATGGTTCCAATCCGTTGATAAGCGTATTGACTGCTCACACGGCCACGCCAAGGCTCGTAATGGGCTCCTTGGATGACCTGAAACAAATGTGGATTTACGCAATTGCAGACGAACGCATCACCGTAATCATTCCAATCAATTCCCCAAGGATTGGTCGTTCCATCCGCGTAAGGTTCCCAAATATCGCGAACCGGATGGTACCGCCAAACCCCGCCATCAAACCGTCTCCGTTGCGATTCATCATCACCTGGTCGGCCAATCATCGACCAATTCGTTCGCCCATGAGTCGCGTAAAGCCAACCGTCCGGCCCCCAGGCAAACCCATTGGCAATGTTGTGAGCATTCGCATGAGTCCCAAAGCCGTCCAGTAAAACTTGCGGTTCAGCATCTGGAATGTCATCACCATTCCTATCCGGGATGAAATACATGTACGGCGGTGACATCACCCACACGCCACCGAAGCCTACTTCAATACCAGATACATAGTTCAAGCGATCATAAAACACGGTTCGCCGATCATGCCGTCCGTCACCATCGGAGTCTTCCAAAATGACGATCCGATCGCGTCCTTCGGTCGTGTGAACCGGATAGCTGTACGCTTCCACCACCCACATCCTTCCGCGATCGTCGAGCGTGAATCCAATCGGTTGCTGTACATCTGGTTCACCAGCAAACAGAGTAACCCGAACCCCCTCGGGAACCACCATCGTCCTGGCAGCTTCCAAAGCAGCCAACGGTTGCTCAGCCGTGTGCACCGCAGTCTTTTGTGCAAAACAGGCGGCACTGGCCAACGTACACAACAAGACCATCACAGGAAATCGCATCAGCTTCGACAGCGCCATTCTCGAATCTTACAGTGGCAAGCAAGGAATTGAGATTCATCCCTCAAGCATACACGATTTCATCCACCTGAAGCGAACATGGGAATCCACCGTCAACTGGCAAAACCGCTAATCCACGTCGACCATGGATCGGATTCGACCCACACCGACCAAGCAGCGAGCCATCATAAGCCGAGGCCTCAGGGGAGGCCAAATACTTCTGAAACCCGGCTGTATTGTGGATTAACGAGTTGCTGAATACGAACACCGCACCGAGTTGCACAACACCCGTTGCTGTAATGCAGATGGTGCTAGAGCTTCAACTCAGGCAGCAGCTCGGCCGTTGTGCCGTAAACGCAATTCATCATCATCAATGGGATGCAAATGCGCATTGCCCGAGAATGCTGCATCAACCCGTTGTCGAACACTCCGTCGCATTGCTTTGTGGTAGCCAACGCTCGCAGTGAAGAGTGTCAACAAATTCATGAAGTGCGTATTTCCGGCAAGCAGATGGTTTCCCAAATTGATGAAACTATCTGATCCGAATGACACGACGCGACCATCGACGTCGCCAATCTGTTCACCATCGATTTCGATGTCAAAATCGGCTCCGAGTGAAAGCCAGCGGCGACGCAAAATCAAGTGCCACATTCTCTCATCGTGATAAAATCCGGCGCTGAACACCGCGGGAATCCGCCAAGTACGGTGGTTTTGCTGAACGTGCGTGACGATTTGTGTTCGCGGCAGCATTACGGCCATCGACAACAAGGCTCGATTCGATCCAATCGAATGCTGAATCTCGGTCGTCGTTACTTGTTCGATCGTTCCACACCATCGAACGCGATTTGACGTCGTTTTGAATAACTTTAGAACCATGCGGCGGGCTTCAATATCGCCTGCTTGCGTATTCATGATTTGGTCTGTCGCAAGCTGCTCGTTCAATTTCGCACGCTGTTTTTCATTCAACCGACCACTCTTTTTGATCTTTGATTTGAGCGTCCGCCGTCGTTGACGTTGCATCAACTTTAAAGTGTCCTGCATCTCCTTTTCATCTGCGCTCCAGATGTCGGTCCGTAATCCGACCATGTGGGTCTGATCCCAATCTCCCGATTCCACATCCTGTTCGGACACCGTTCCAACGACATCCATGTGCGTGTTGAAGTGCTTGGAATCTGCTGATTTCAATTTCTGCAACACTTCGATGTTGCTAACATGAATCCCGGGTAGGGCCCACATATCAACGTAACGTCGGCTCGGCTGGAATTCTGACTTTGCCATAGCTGGTTCCCTGGCTGCAAGTTGAAGCGGTGGTGATGCAGGTCGGATTGGTAGATGCCAATTTCGGAAAAGGTACCGAACGACGAACGTCAGCCGCGATTGACCCGAGGCAGACTAGGCAAAATAGGCAACCGACTGAGGCTTGATCTGTTGGCTTTACCGATTTTTTAAACAATTTCCGGCAGACGTTTCTTAAACCATCCTTTCGCAATCCATCATCGCGGGGCCTGCCAACACTCGAGCAAGTGTAGCTTCAGGTAGCTTCGAACCTTTCTGCCGAGGAAAGCCCACCACCGCATTAGCGGTGGAAGTTTGCCGACTCAAAGAGTCACGCCCCAACATCTGCTTCGAAGCTGCAGGATAGACGAAGCTACTGATGGATACTGCAGAAGCCGCCTCTATAAGGAGGCTAAACCCCTGAACAGATTCCAGCGAAGTTCACGCGTGCTCAATGCGTGAGCACGTGAAATTTGAAACGGATACGATCCCCGCAACAACGCCAAACTCAAATGCATTGACATCGTCAATTACCGGATAAACACCTAAGCCAAGCGAATCGCTTGAACTCTATCGCTCTGCCTGGATCAGCTCCCGCGCACCACGATCAACTAGCCGATTAGTGACTAACTCGGCGAGCTGTTCCCCACAACCGATGGGATTTTCCACATCCCAGGGAATCGATTCGCTTTCATCAAGCCGTTCACTTCCGTCGCCCCTGAGCACGACGGCACGGAGCCGAAATTGATCAGCCTCAATTGCAGCGAACGCTGCGATCGGGGCGAGACAGCCCCCATGCAAAGCAGCCAACAGGTAGCGTTCCGCTGTAATTGCAGCACGTGCTGCTGGGTTATCCAATTTCGCCAACGCTTGATTCGCATCGTCGTCATCACTCCTTACCTCGATGCCCAACGCACCCTGCCCGGGTGCAGGCAACATATCCTTGAGCGTTAACTGGCTGCGTGCCAAGTCGTCCATCTGCAATCGTAGTAACCCCGCTTCGGCCAGCATGATGGCATCAAATTCCCCCGCCTCAAGCTTAGCAAGCCGAGTCTGCACATTTCCACGAATTGGCAAAATGTTTAAGTCAGGTCGAACACTCAACAATTGGGCCCCCCGTCGGCGACTGCCGGTTCCGATTTTCGCTTGGTCGGGCAGCTGTTCCAAGCTCCAAGCGGAGCTGGAAACCAGACAATCAACGACGGTCTCTCGCTTGGGGACGGCAGCCAAACGAAGACGAGGATCGACTTCTGTCGGAAGATCTTTCAAGGAATGGACCGCTATATCGCCCTCATCCTGCAACAGGGCCTGTTGAATGCGTTTGGTGAACATGCCGACTTGTCGAGTCCCATCGATCGGGCTCATATCGACATCACCACGACTGACAAGCGGTACGATCACGCTCGCGAAACCTTGCTCTTTCAGCAGTGCAGCAACGTGTTCGGCCTGCCAAAGTGCCAGGGGGCTTTGCCGGGTCGCGATTCGAAGTGTTTTCATCGGTTGTGCGTGTTAAATGAATTAAAACGGCAAAGCACGGTTGCAATAGGATTGCCAACCAAACTCCGCTCTCATTCTGTTAAATGTGACTGGTCCCCCGAGATTGAGCTCAGAGGACGCTAAAACGCTGCCTATAATAACCGGACGCTGTTCCTTCCCAACCGGTCTGCAATTTCGCAAAAGCCAAACTTGGCAAATACCTGGCTACCGAAAAGACCTGACTAACCAGACGAATCGCCCGCTGACATTGTGACTGACTCTTCTTCTGACAACTATCCGATTGCCGACGCTCCGACGCGGGATATTTTCAGCGTCGATGAAAATGACGAGGGAATCGAGGTCGACGGGACTCCATTGGGAGGCGAGATCCCCAAGGAGGTCGGGGATTATGAGATCAAACGCTTGATCGGCTCGGGGGGGATGGGGCAAGTCTACTTGGCCGAACACGTTCGCATGCAGCGAATCGTTGCGATTAAGACGCTGCCACTGGAACGAATGCAGGACAAGCGTTCGATCGACCGTTTTTATCAAGAAGTCCGGACGGCTTCGCGGGTGATGCATCCAAACATTGTGACCGCATTCGATGCGGGAGAAGATGGTGGGGTGCATTATTTGGCGATGGAGTTCATCGATGGTGACACGCTCAGCCATATCGTCGCGAAGGAGGGGCCGTTTTCGGTCGGCCAGGCTGCTGCGATCATTCGCCAAGCTGCCCTTGGATTGCTGCACGCCCACCGTGCCGGCATCGTGCACCGCGATGTCAAACCAGGCAACCTGATGCGGTCGGTGGACGGCACGATTAAAGTTCTCGATCTCGGCTTGGCGACCATCAGCAATGCAAGTTTGATTCATGAAGATCTGATGGAAGGCAACGCCCAAGACGAGCAGAAGAAAAAAGGGCGTTTGGTAGGAACCCTGCCGTTCATGTCGCCGGAGCAATTAGAAGATTCCAGCAGCCCGGATTCCCGAGGAGACATTTATTCACTGGGAGCCACGTTTTACTTTCTGTTGACCGGACGGCCCCCGTTTACCGGCGAATTTCTCGACTTGGTCAATGGGCATCGCCACGGCGAGATCCCCGACCTAATGCAGGTTCGCGACGATGTCGACTTGGGCTTGGCAACGATTTTCAATCGCATGATGGCCAAGTCACCGGATGAACGTTACGCATCACTGGACGAGGTCATCGACGACCTCAACGCTTACAGCAGTGATGACGAAGCGCCGATGTGGATGACAGAATTTACAAAGCAGCGTCGTACCACGGTTGAATCGAGCACCGTTTCAGGTGGATCGACGAAGGCGACCACCAGTGATGTGCTGGGGATCGACTTTGGGATGTTTTATTCCGCTGCCGCCAAAGCGTCTTCCGAAGGCGAAGTCAGTGGATTGACCGCCGGTGGACCGGACCAACCAATCTTTCGCATGGCAGTCGCGAGTCACGACAACGAACTGGTGCTCGGCAATGCCGCGATGGATCGCCGCATGAAGCAATCGCAAAACATCGCTCATTCAATTCCGATTTACATCGGCAAACTGTTTGTCGAACGTGAAATCGCAGGCCGGCAATGCCCGCCCGAAGTTCTACTCGCAATGCTGTTTCGTCAAATGGTGAAGAACAGCTGGCCAGAAGGGCCTCCACCGCTGGCGACCGCCATTACGGTTCCAGGGTCTTACGATCAATTGCATCGGCGAAGTGTTCTGCAGGCGGCCAAGATCGCCGGCCTAACGTCGGTCCGTTTGGTTGATCGCTCAGTCGCGGTGGCCCAGTCACTAGTGATCGATTCGGAAACGACCGCGATCCTCGACGAGACTTTAATTGCCTCGCAGCGGGGTGTGGGGAAACCGATTTTATTCGTCGGAGTTTCTGGGCAAGCAACTGACGTGGCCTTATTTCGCTGGGATTCAACCCGACTGCATCAGCTTTCCAAAGGCGGACATTGGCATACCGGAACACTGCCGTGGCTCCACCGCTTGGTCGATATGGCAGCCGATGCGTTTCGAAAGGAACATGGGTTCGACCCCCGAGAAATATCACGATACGGAGCCAGACTGCAAATTGCCTGTGAAAGAGCGATGAATTCAATGCTCTTGATGCCCAACGTAAAAATTAAAATACAACGAAGCGGAAAGATGCTGTCCGTTGCGATCGATCGCCGGCATTGGCTTCAACGCTGTGAGGAATTGGCAGCGGGTGTTCGACAAGTTATCAGCCAAGTCTGTGAGGCAGCCGATATCAGCAGCGGCGAGGTCGAACTCTGTTTCACCCAAGGACCTCTGATGAGAATGCCGACGCTGCGCGACGCCGTTCTGCGAGATACACCGCATGAAGTCGCCTGTCATTCGCTCGACCGCTCCGATGCAGCCCGAGGAGCCGCCGCATGTGTTGCCTCCGAATTACCGGGCCGTGGCGATTTTGCCAAACCGCCTCGAATCGTTTCTGGCCAGAGCATCGGAATTGTCGTCGAAGACGCTAAAAATCGCCGCAGGATTTTACCCATTATTCCCCGGGGAACGGGGCTTCCCGCCCGCACCAATCGGCGTCTGACTGTCGGCAAAGAGCGTGATTCAATGACACTCTCACTCGTGGAATCGTCCGGCATCGATGGCAGCGATTGGCATTCCTTGGGACGCTATGCTTTCCAAGTAGATGAGTCGAATCCAGCGACCCGAATGATCGGATTCGAATTAGATTTCAATGGCCTCCTGACGGTTCGTGCCCAAGAAGCCGGCTCGCTAGGAAGCAAACGCCTGCGTTCTCTCCCCGATCCTCCGCTCTCGGATGAAAGAGTCGCAGAGTGGACCGAATGGCTCGACGGGCTAATGGCAAAGCGGTAGCTTTGAACAGTGTTTTAAGCCAATGCTCTTTTTTTAAGCCAGTGCTCCGCGCCGGTGGGATCTTTGGCATGCCTTGGCTTTACAACGCCCGGCGGCGGGCTGACTTTCACAATCCGCCGCACCCTATCGCGTCAAACATCGATTTACGCCAAACTATTGTCCTGGGATGATTCTTACGCGAGGGATGAAGTGGCGTGACGTTGTTTGTCGGTGTGGATGTTGGCGGAACAACGACCACAATTTCGGTCGGTGACGAGCAACGAAACGTGCTGCGCGTTGGCGAACAATTCCCAACCTGCAGCGAGGACGGTCCGGCAACAACAACCGGAAACATCGTCGACCAAATCGCACAGACCCTGGACCAATTGGGGCATCACCCCAACGAAGTTCGCTCCATCGCACTGGCAACGCCTGGCCCGGCGACACTCGACGGCGTGCTGCTGCAGACACCAAATCTTGATCCGCAACAATGGGATCGGTGCCCGATTCGCGCCAAGTTGGAAGAAGCTTTTGCCAGCCTCGCCAGCAACGTTCCGGTAACCTACGTGGGAGATGGTCAAGCCGCCGCGTTGGGGGAATATGCGGCGCGAACCGGAAACATCCAATGGTCCGAAATTGCATTTCCGCCCGATTCCCGACCGACAGAAATCTCTTCTCTGTTCATGGTTGCAGTCGGAACCGGATTTGGCGGTGGAGAAGTTCGTGATGGTGTCACGATCCGTGGAGAGAAAGGTCGGGCTGGTCATGCAGGGCACCTTATGCTGCCGGCAGACGCATTCCGTTTTGAGCATGACCAAAAGCTGAAAGTTGGCAATGCGTACTGCACAACCGAGTCGGCGGTATCGCTGACAGCATTGACCCATCAACTTGGTTATCGCCTATCACTCGACACATGGCGAAACCATTCATTGAATTCTGGCGCCGAAACGATGAAGGACAAAGCGAAGCGACTGCGTGAATTAGCAGCCGATGGTGACGCCTTGGCTTTACAATTGTTTGACGATCAGGCACGAGCGATGGGGATCTCGCTGCTCATGATCAATTACATTGGCGACTACGATCTGCTGGTCATTGGCGGCGGCGTTTGTGACCTAACGACGGATCTTAGGGACCGCTATCTGCAAACGGCAAAGCAAGCCTACCTCGATCATGCATTGGATGGATTTCGCGATTCCATCAAAATCAAGTTTTCAATTTGCGGTGATCATGCATCGGTCATTGGTGCGTTGTACCACGCGTATGGAACCAACTAGAACGCCTCAAATCTATCCGGCGTTAGCACTGATAAATCAAAATGCCAGAACTCTTTCCATACTCCAGCCAGGAGCGACTCGCCGGCGCGTATCACCAAAGGTACCTCGACGTTGGTTCCGGCGAACGAACGTTGTTGTGTGTGCATGGGAACCCAACCTGGAGTTTTTACTACCGCTCCATTATCGATCGGTTCTCGGATCGATACCGATGCATTGCAGTCGACCACCTTGGCTGCGGGCGAAGCGACAAGCCGCCGCGCGGTCAATTTCCCTACACGCTTTCGGCTCATCGGGATAATCTAATCGGTCTGCTGGATGAGCTTGATTTGCAAAAAGTAACCTTAATTGCCCATGACTGGGGTGGTGCAATCGGCTTGGCAACGTTGCTGGAACGCAAGTCTCAATTCGAACGGATTGTGCTTTTGAATACCGGGGCATTTCCCCCACCCTACCTGCCTTGGCGAATTGCAGCTTGCAGGATTCCGGGCTTGGGGCCCCTCGCCGTCCGCGGACTCAATGCATTCGCTCGCGCGGCGATTACAATGGCGATGTCCCGAAATCGCTTAGCCCCTCAAGTCGCCGACGGGCTCTTGTATCCCTATGACAGTTGGGCGAATCGAGTGGCGATTGATGCTTTTGTACGTGATATTCCGATGCGTCCGTCGCACCCAACCTATGAAACCCTCGCGAAATTGGAGTCCCAACTGGGCGAGTTGTCAGCGATGCCTGCTGCCTTGATCTGGGGAATGAAAGACTGGTGCTTCCGTCCTGAATGCTTGCGGCGATTCGAACAGCATTGGCCCCACGCCAAGGTGATTGAAATCGAGGATGCAGGGCATTATGTGCTCGAAGACGCGAATGCCGAGGTCCTCGACGGGATCGAAAATTTCTTTGCCGAGTCCGACCGAAACAGCGATCCCGTTCGGAGCGGCGGCGATGCCTGATCCCTTTCACTCGATTCGACGACTAATCGAAAAGCCGGCGGATGCCGTTCGATGGGCGAGTGTTTTAGAGGTCACAGCACCGAAAGTCGGAAATGTTTATCCGGGGCGTCCGTTCAAAGATTTGACGTTTTTCGACTTCGTCGTCGCTGCCGACATTGCAGCGAAGCAGTTCAACGGCGATTCGAAGCGCATGTCCAAACGTATCTACAAGGCGGTTGAAGAAACACACGGCCTGACTCAGACAAATGTCAACTTGGGCATCCTGCTATTGCTCGGTCCTCTCGTCGCCGCTGATGAATTGATGACTCGCGTTGAACGCAAGCAACGAAATGCAAAAGATTGGTTATCAGCAATCAACATCGTCCTCGAATCGCTGGACGGCCAAGACGGGCAAAATATCTTTCGCGCAATTCAACTCGCGGGTGCAGGGGGACTGGGAGAAGTCGACTCGATGGACATCGCAGCGGTATATGGGGAAGTTGATATTCTCGAAGCGATGCAACTTTCCATGGATCGAGATCGGGTTGCCAAGCAATACGCGACCGAATTCGTTGATCTATTTGAAGAAGTGTTGCCGATCGTCTGGCATTCAATCAATCAGAGCGGCGATCTCCTGAATGGAATCGCAATGGCACACCTACAATTACTTCGAGATCAGACAGACAGCTTGATCGCTCGTAAGAATGGTATCGAAGCCGCCTTTGCGGTGCGGCTCCGTGCCGCTGAGGTTGACGCCGGAGATGCTGCTAGCATCCAGAAATTCGACGATTACCTGCGTGACCCGTCGCACCGATTGAATCCGGGCACCACCGCTGACCTGATCGCGGCTTCGCTTTATATCCTACTTCGAACCCCCAACCTGTAACGAGATGATGAGCCAAGCCTGCTTTCGCGTTGATGTTGAAAAAGAACAATTCATCTTTTCGGCTGCCCACTTCATCACCTTCGCTGGTGATATTTGCGAGCGAATCCATGGGCACAACTACGGCGTGCGGGCGAGCGTCGAAGGGCCGTTGGACGAAAATCGCTACGTGGTCGATTTCATTGCACTGCGAGATGCCGTGCTGGAACAGACTCAGGCACTCGACCATCATGTAATTTTGCCCCGCGATCACGACGAAATCAAAATCACCTCCGATGAGAAAGAGACGACGGCACGGTTCCGAGACCGCCGCTGGGTTTTTCCAAATGAAGATTGCATTGTCTTGCCAGTCATTAATACCACCGCCGAAGAAATCGCCAGAGTGATCGCCGAACGTGTAATTGAAAAAACGCGTCCCACCTTTGGTGATCATCTGAATTGGATCGAAGTTGCTGTTGATGAAAACCAAGGACAATGGGGGGTATGCCGTCTACCTTGGAAATCAGCATAAAGTCATAACGGCCGAATTTCACTTATCGCTTTCAATGCCGAACACCACTAGCAAGCAGGCATCAACTGAGCCAATACGTCGCAAACGATTGCAGGAGGCCCGGAAAATTCGGTCGACTCTCGCCCGATCAATCGCAGTCCAATCAACTCGCGTCAGTCGGCCTTGCGTGAGACCGCTCGACTTTGACCATCCCACCTAGTTTTCTGGATTGAAGTTGCGTCTGACCCTTGAAATGCACGCCAACTGCCGGCCGGCACGCAAGCGAGCCCACGTCCATTTTTGCCTGCTTGACATCTGGGGTTGCCTGGTTTTAATCCTACTAACGAGACTCACAACTCTGATTTACGCTCGCGGGCCAGCGTGAGGATCACCGGTTTACGCTATGATTCGAACATGCTGACAGTCGATTCTCTGACGAAAATCTTTCCCCTTGACGATGGGGAACTGCGCGCGGTCGATAGCCTGTCCTTCCGAATTGCGCCCGGGGAGGTGTTCGGCTTGCTCGGCCCTAATGGTGCCGGCAAGACGACCACTCTAAGGATGGTCTTGGGACTGCTGAAGCCCGATGGGGGGTACGCCGAGGTGGAAGGGTTCCGGACGGCAGAAGACCCGATCGCAGTAAAATCAAAGCTGGGTTTCGTCTCGGCGAGTGACGGGGTCTACCCCTGGCTGACCGTCCGAGAAATGTTGATGTACTTCGCGGATTTATATGCAGTCGACCCTCAATTGGCACATGCGCGATGTGAGGAATTAGCACAACTGATGGGGATCAAATCCCTGCTAGATCGGCGTGCCGGTTCACTTAGCACTGGCCAAAGGCAGCGGGTTACCCTCGTTCGTGGTTTGATTCATGATCCACCCGTCATGCTACTGGACGAGCCGACTCGTGGGTTGGACATCGCGGGCGTGCAAACCATTTTCGAATACATTGGGCATTTGCGCGAAGTCGGCAAAGCGGTTGTCGTTTGCACTCATCGATTAGATGAGGCCGAACGCTTATGTGATCGCTTTGGTCTGCTGCATCAGGGGAGAATGAGCCACACCGGCACATTAGAAGATTTGCAGCAATCTACTGGCTGCGAACACTTAGTAGAAATGTTCATCGAACTGTTGCGGAGCTAATCCGAATGTCCTCTCACCAGTTCCGTGGACGGCTTTGGCGTTTGTGCCAAAAAGAATTACGAGAAACACTACGCGATCGCCGCACGATCGTGACTCTGTTGCTGATGCCACTGCTGGTCTACCCGATTCTCAGCATGGCTTTAAACCGTTTTTTGTTGGCTTCCGGTAAGACCATGGAAGGATTTACGGTCTGCGTTGCAAGCGAGGCTGAGGCCTCTCGATTGGACCAATGGTTGAGCGACCCTAGAAGCTTACCACCGCAGGCAATCCTAGACGCCAGCGGTGGTGAATTGGCGAAATTTCAAGTCACGGTAATCGAAGCTAAATCGAGTGAAACGTTTGAGCAGGCAGTACGCAGTGACTCAATTGACGTCGGCATTCAAATTGACGAATTGGACGGCCCCATCCCGCGGGTTAAGTTCTTCGCCGAGCGTGGCGACGCCAATAGCCAGAACGCGCGAAGGATTTTGATCGAAAGATTGGAATGGCTTCGTTTGGCGAGCGTTGAATTTGTACTCAAACGGATCTCGCCGAACTATTCGGAACCACTCCGCATTGAGGTCGTCGATGTCGGTGAGGTACAAAGCCGAGACCTACTAGCAACGATCGTTCCCTTGGTACTCGTTCTAATGACGATAACCGGTGCTGTTTATCCGGCGATTGACTTAACGGCAGGGGAACGTGAGCGGGGAACCATGGAATCGGTGATGGCGTCACCGGTGCCTAGAGGCTACATCCTGCTGGCAAAATACGCGGCGGTGGTGACGGTCGCTTTCCTGACCGCAATCGCCAATTTAGTCGCGATGTTTTCGACGCTCTGGGCAAGCGGACTCCTTTCTCTGTTGACCGGAGAAGATGCCTTTCCGTTCTTGGCGATCCTGCAGATCCTAACACTCCTGGTTCTATTCAGCGGATTCTTCTCGGCATTGCTGCTGTCCTTAACAAGCTTTGCCAAGTCTTTTAAAGAAGCTCAAGCCTACTTGATTCCGGTGATGCTTTTGTCGCTGACGCCCGCAATGTTGTCGCTGATGCCGGGGGCCACCCTCCAAGGTGCGATGGCGATTTTGCCACTGATCAACATTGTCCTGTTAGCCCGCGACACCTTAGCCGGCGACGTCGACCCAATGGGAGCGATGGCGGCGATTGCCAGCACGATTGCTTATGCAGCGGCAGCATTGTCAATCGCGGCACGACTGTTCGGCAGTGATGCAGTCACGCGGACGAGTGAGAAGTCATTTGGATCCATGCTCCGACGCCCGCGCCAGATCAGCGACGCCCCCTCTGTCCAGGCTGCCGCGATGATGCTGGCGATGCTGGTGCCAATTTATTTTTTGGTTTCCAACGGTCTGATTCGGTTTTTGCAACAGATTAAAGATGTGGTACCAATCGAAGTCCAGTTGCTGCTAAACGCACTCGCTCTGATCTTGACCTTTGGGTTGGTCCCATTCGCGATGGCGTGGCTGGAACGCAACCGGATCAAAACGACGTTTCGAATTCGGCTGCCACATCCAACGGCTTGGATCGGCGGCTTCCTCCTTGGGCTTGGGTCTTGGGCATTCGCACACGAAGCGTTTGTGATTGCAGACGGCCTGGGAATCGGCGGGCTGAGTGAGGAACAAGTCGAAAAAGCAAAGGAAGCGATTGACCGAATGCGGGCTGCTTCGCCTTTTGTACTGCTGGCTGCTTTCGCTTTGACACCCGCGGTAATCGAAGAATTCTGTTTTCGTGGATACTTGTTCGCGTCACTTCAGCGAGTGGTTTCACCTTTTCGCGTGATCATGATCACGTCACTGCTATTTGGATTGTTCCATGTATTGACTGGAAACACATTGCTCATCGAGCGATTCATTCCTTCTACTTTGATGGGTTTGATCATTGGATGGGTTGCGTACCGAACTGGTAGCGTGCTACCGGGGGTATTGATCCACTTCGTTCACAACGGCCTATTGAACATGGTCCTTTACTACCAGGAAAAGCTTGATTTCCTTGGTGCCGGCTTTGACAATCAAGCTCACCTCCCGCCACTCTGGCTGGGCATTGCCACCATCCTTGTATTGGCCGGTGCCGGTATGATGGCGTTCGCTAAACACCCACAGCCTAATCTCGCAACTACTACCAGCTAGAGTTCAGCAACGCGGTTCGATGCATCGACTGTGGTCCTGGTCCGATCTTGATCCCGCCGAATCGGTCGGATGGTATTGCTTGAAAACTCGGAGGATTTGATGAGGAACGCCGCGCGAAAGTTTGGTCAAACCCATCGGCGCGTCCTGAGCACCCAGCGTCTCCTTAGCTGGGACCTCATTACCAGCAGTCCGAACGCTCCGTTAGGCTCCGTGAAATGGATGCTCGGTATCTGTTTGTGTCTCGGGCTTCACTTGGCAGAACGTGTTCCGGTGTTTGGCGACGACCTTTCGAAACGGACACCAACAGCGTTTTCCTTTGCCTCGCGAGTTGATTCGGAACTCATTTCGGACTGGGACGCTTGGGGTGGCAACTGGCAATCCAAAGCAGATGTTCTTTCAGTGACTGATGGCCATCCCGCCAAAGCCCTAATCAAAGGCGTAAAACGGGACGACTTTGAAATGACCGTTCAAGTGCGAGCCAAAAAAAATTCTCAGGCTGGTATCATCTTTCGTGTCTCCGAACCGGGTTTCGGCATTGACCAATACAACGGCTACTATGTCGGGATCCATGCGGGGCACGAAAATGTCCTCTGGGGTGCCTCCGACGGCAACTGGAATGCCATTGCGAACCGTCCAACCGCGGTCCCTCACGACCAGTGGATTAGCCTTCGATTATTGGTGCGTGGAAACCAGATCCAGGCTTGGATGAACCAGACCCCCATCGCGGTCCAAAGCAAGCGATTTCCCAAATTTGATGGGATCGACACGCGGTTTCAGGAGGGGAGAATCGGATTGCGGGCATTGGGAACAGGAGCTGAATTTCGAGACCTTAAAATACGAGATATTCCTCATCGCACCTTTCATGCGTCGTTTACCAACCCGGTTCAGATGGCATGTGCCGACCCGGGTGTCCTGCTGTTTGAGGGAACTTATTACGCGTTTTGCACCTATTCGCCCGACCATCCAACCATGCCAAGAGGAATCCGCCTCTACACCTCAAAGAATCTGTCCAAATGGAAAGATCAGGGGTTCGCGATCACACAGCAAAAGAGCTGGGGCAAGTCGCGATTCTGGGCACCCGACATCACCCAACGTGAGGATAATTTCTACCTTTACTATGCGGTGGATGAACGCATTTGTGTTGCCAAAGCCACCCATCCCTCTGGGCCATTCGAGCAGATCGGAGATTTACCAATCGAACCGGCGACGATTAGGATCGATGCCCACGTATTCCGGGATGACAACTCGAAGTTCTACTTTTATTACGTTCACTTCGATCAAGGCAATGAGATTTGGGGTGGTGAACTGAACGATGACATGGTGACCGTCAAAACTGAAACATTAAAGCGGATGATCAAAGCAGACCAACCATGGGAACAACACCGCGGCCATATCACGGAAGGCCCTGCGATGCTGAAGCACGGCGACACCTACTACTTGACCTACTCCGGAAGCCACTTTGAGAGCCCACAGTACGCCGTTGGCTACGCCACCGCGAACCATCCGCTCGGCCCATGGAAAAAGCACCAATACAATCCCATCATGAAATCGACTGCCTATGCCCATGGGACCGCACATCATGGATTTACGACCTCACCCGACCAAAAGGAACTCTTCATCGTCTATCACCGTCACTTCGACCTGACCCAAACGGAGCCCCGGCAGATGGCAATCGACCGAGTTCAATTTGTTGAACAACCCAACGGCCCTGCACTGCTGGAAATCCATGGCCCAACCTCGTCACCCCAACCGCTTCCATCGGGCGCTGCGATTGATTTCGAAACGGGCGCAGCCAAGTAACCCACTCGCTTGATGAAGGATGAAGCGTTCGTGGAGCGTGAAGCCTTGATAAAGCGTGCAGCGCAGCCTGCGGCGACCCTCAATCGCAACTCAACGCGCTTGATGATTCGCGATTCGCAACCTCCATAACACGGCGAGTCACACGCTTCACTCATTGGCTTGCCAACCAACGGTTCAACCAATGTGCTGCATGGCCTGGCCAGGATGAAATCTCAGATCCCTTGATCCGACGCAGCCCATAACCATGACCGCCGTTGCCATAAACGTGCAGCTCACTGGGAATCCCCATCTTTTTAAGTTGTGTGTAGAACAAGACGGCACCGAGCGCTGTCGAACGATCATCGTCGGTATGAACCAGATAAGCGGGAGGACAACCTTCAGGGACAGATAGCCCGTCGACAAAGTCATCGCGTTCCCCGTCATAAAGATTCCAGGGATAAACCAAGATTGCAAAATCAGGTCGATGCGAAACCTGATCAACCGCATCGACCGGATCGTAGGCAAGTCGCCCATCCGCACAGAGCAAACGCACCGCGACTTGACCACCGGCTGAGAAACCAAGCAGTCCGATTTGATTTCGATTCAGCCCCCATTCATCTGCCCGACTCCGTACCAATGCCAACATCCGCTGGGCATCCTGCAGCGGTCGTTTCCAACCGGGGTCTCCTCTTCCCTGCTTGGTTCGATAACTCACCACGAAGGCTGAGACACCGTGTTGATTCAGCCATTCCGCGGCCTCGGTACCCTCCATATCGGGCACAACTTTTCCAAATCCGCCGCCGGGTAAAATCACGACCGCTGCCCCGTTCGGTTCTGGCGCAAGATGAACCGTGTAAGTTGGCTGCGTGATTTTCTCGACCCGTGTGACAGGAGGATTCTCACCTGGCCTTTGTGGCTGCTTGGTTCCCGTCAAGCGTGTCGTTTCACCCGGTGCCAAATCTGGCCAAACATTCTGCGGCTCATTCCCATTCAGCGAATGTGGCAGCCAAACCAGGAATAAACACGCGAACAATGCCTTCTGATTCATTCAAAGATCTCCTGGATCACGCGAGCGGTGGCGAAAACAAACACCCCGGGTTCTTCGGCATCACCGGTCATGAATGAATGCGCGGGCCAAGGCTGTTGGGCACACGGTAGCAGGAAAGTAGCCAAAATGCACGGATCGCGGCGATGCTGGCGTCAATCAATCGAAACAAAAAAGAATTGTTGAACCCGGATCGACTTACCCTCGACTTCGGGGCTCAAGTCACCTTTGCAAAAGTTCGAGTCTGCGTTTGGCATTAATCGTTTGCGAAAAAAAGCCAGGACGCAATAAACTCGAACTGGCACCTTCCTCCATCCCCGATTCTCGAATCGCTCGTTCCCCAAGTTCTCCCCGCATTTCACTTTTCTTGATGAGAGCGATCTGGCTGAGTGATGCTCAGCCACCAAAATCTTGTTGTTGCCGGGAAGTTATCGCGTCCGTGGATGGGCTGACTTACATCCGTGCCCCCCATTGCACGTCCTGATCAAGGTCCCGCGCCCCGCACTGCGTGAAAAGAATTTGAAAGTCGGGCCCATACGGTCAAATCGTGTTGAAAACAGCAGTGCCAAACGTTGTAATAGAGAGCGCCCGCTCTTAATTACCCGCCTCCCACCGACGAAAGGGAACTCTCGTGTTAGAGTTCGGCCGATTCAAAGCCCAAACCTGCAATGGCATGGGGCGTCGAGGATTCGTCAAGACCGCAGCAAGTGTTCCTTTTGCCTTGGGATGCGGATTGCCTTCGCTCGCCGCCGTGGAAGAAGCACGGAGTCGAGCGAAGGCCAAATCGGTCTTGTTACTGTGGCTATGGGGAGGTCCCAGTCACATCGACATGGTTGATCCGAAACCAGATGCCCCAATGGAATATCGTGGTCCGTTCGGCACAATCGCGACAAGAACGCCGGGCATGCGTTTTACCGAGCTGTTACCAAGAATGGCTGCTCGCAGTGATAAGTTTTCGGTGATTCGGTCCATGCAAACGAGCAACGGCGGGCATCCAGGTGCCGGAACGGTTGGACTGACCGGTTACGAAGAAAACGCAGGCCCCATCCAGCCAAACTTTGGCTCGATCGTTTCCAAGCATCGAGGACAAACCGAAGCGTTACCTCCCTTCTTTTATGTCGGCCGGGGAATCCCCCGCGATCTGCCAAGACGGATCGAAGGGTACGGCGGTGGAACCTTGGGCAAAGCCTATGACCCCTTTCTGGTCAGCTGCAGCGAACGAGGCGAGGTTGGCATTCCAACTTTAAACATGCTTCCTGGGATCACCCCCAACCGCATTACCGATCGCAAGCAACTGCTAAACGAGCTCGATCAGACACGACGACAACTTGACACCGCTCGAATTCGCGACTGGAATCGCTCACATCAAGCCGCGTACGGCTTATTGACCGATCCCGCGGCTCGACAAGCTTTTGATCTCACCGACGAGTCACAAGCAACGCGAGACCAGTACGGACAAACGACTTTCGGACAAAGCTGTCTATTAGCGCGACGACTGATTGAAGCTCGGGTCCCCTACGTGCAGGTGAATTGGAGCGAATATGTCGAAACATTCACGCCCGGCGGCGACTTTGGTTGGGATACCCATATCTACAACTTTGAATTGCTGCAGGATCGACACTGCCCAATCTTTGATCGCGCATTCTCTGCTTTGGTCGATGATCTGCATGACCGCGGCATGCTCGATGAAACCCTCCTGATTGCGATGGGTGAATTCGGACGCACGCCCCATATCAGTAACCGCGCCGCACGGGAACATTGGCAACACTGCTACTTCTCCATCTGGGCTGGTGCAGGAGTGCAACCGGGACGCTGTATTGGTGAGAGTGACGCGAAGGCGGAACACCCTGTCACACGGCCAATTACTCCGCTGATGGCAGGAACCACCATCAGCGAACTCTGCGGAATCGGGGCTCGCGAACGCGCGGAGATGAAGGTGCTGGACGGCGGAAGTTTAATTCACGAATTGCTTTAGCAGAGAAAATCATGGTGAAACTTCACCACGTCTTGCTGATGGCTGCCGTTTGTTTTTCGGTGGCTTCGGCAACTGAATTCGAACAAATCACGCAGGACGGGACCTTCAAACGTGACCCGCGTTTCGCCAATGATGGTGAGAGCATCATCTATTGCTACGATGAAACACCAGATCTGATCCGGATGATGCAATTCAAACCGGGTGAAAGCGAACCGGCCCCAATATTCGACGACGCGGGCAACAAACACCAACTCGAACCTCACCACTCACCAGACGGCAATTACGTCGTTTTCACCGAGTGCACAGGTAACCTCAGCGCACGCTTGGTCATTCGCAACTTGGCCGAGAAGAAAGATGCGTACATTACGCATTCGGGTCGCGGTGGAACACGAAGCCCCTGTTTCTCGCCAGGCAGTGACTTGGTCGTGTACGCATTCGCGGAAACAGGACCACAACAACTGTGGTCCGTCAAACCTGATGGATCAGACAAGAAACAATTGACCGAATCAGAAGGGATTAGTAATTGGCCGACCTTCACACCGGACGGAAGTCGAATCGTCTACACCAACAGCCGTGAAAACAATTACGAAATCTACTCGATGAATCTGGACGGCACAGACGAGAAACGTCTGACCGACAATACGCTGATGGACATTCGCCCCGCCGTGTCACCGGATGGTAAGCGGATCGCTTTTACGAGCACTCGTGACGGAAACTACGACATTTACGTCATGGACATTGACGGCAACAACGTTGTCCGCATCACGACCTCAGACGAACGGGATGACTATCCCGCGTGGCATCCCAATGGCAGGCAACTGATTTTCGTCGGCGAAAAAGGCGGCCGCTACGATCTTTATCTGGCGAATGTTCCATGAGGTTTCTTTCCCTGAAGAGAAACATGGTTTTTCGCCCCCAAGTGACTTGGATGGTTTTCCTGTTGCTGACCACGTTCGCTAACGCCATGGAGCTTCACAACAGTGACCGCTCCACGTTGTACGCCGACAAACCGACCGTCATCGAGCTATTCGGCAGCGACCTGCGAGACGACAAGCATATTGCCGCCCAACTTTGGACCAGCTTTCCTGCAACCGTCGAAGACCTTGATCCTGAGAGCAAGGATCGTGGACGCGTGCGATACAAGATCACACCAACCAAACCAATCTCTGGCATCGTTGCGATACGGGGATTCAATCGGAACGAGGTTTCGCAGGCATTGATGTTCTTTGCCACCAAAAAAGCAGGCATTCAGCCACCCGAAGAACACGACGAACCACTAGAACTGCCCCTTACAATTGACCTGCGCTCACGCGCACTCGGTGAACAAAAAATCCCGATCAACTTGCAGCCGGGAATCCCATTTGTCGCCGAAGTCCTTGGCAACCGACTTGGTAGCGAAATCGACGCACTCCTCGTCCTGCAAACCTCGGACGGTGAAGAGCTTGCCTTCGGGGATGACCACTTGATCACCGGTAGCGATCCCATCTTGCAATACGAATCTAAGGTAGGTGGACTGCATTACCTCGTTGTTCGCGATGTGGAGTACCGTGGTGGCTTGCGAATGCATCTCCGAATCGACACCGACTCAATCAGCGGCCTAACTTTTCCCAGTGCTTTAAGCATTGGTGAGACACGTTCGGTAGAGGTGACGCCCATCCACCCCGGCACGCCACCAACATCCAGCATCGCAGCAATACCCGATAAATCGACTCCTGGCGTCGCGGGCCTGTCCCTGGCCGACCATTTTGTAACGGTCCGCCAAACAAACCAGTCCGTTTACGTCGAAGGCGACCAAACCGTTGTTCCAATCCCAGCAATCTATTGCGGAAGGCTTTCAGAGCAGAATGAAATGGACCAAGTCTCATTCGCCGCGATCCAAGGGAGCAAAATACGAATCGATTCACTCATCCATGGCGGACCGTTCATCGGACAAATCGAATTGCATCGTGGTGAACAACGAATTGCCCAACACCACTGGGGGCTCGATCTCCATGGGTACCTAAACTTTACCGTTCCGGAAACTGGGCTTTATCGCTTGGAGATCAAAGATTGCCTGAACCGAACAGGCCATGGGATGGAATACGCAATCTCGATCCGCGATGACTTTACCCCTGCCGTGCTCAAACTTGGTAATTCGAAAAAACGCAAGAAACGGCGTAATGAACGCCCGCATCGCATCGCCGTCGACGCAGGTGAAACACTGGAAATGAACATTCGAGTCGACCGCCGCGGCGTGGTGGGGCCCATTCAATTAACGGCTTCCCTCGATAGTGTTCCCTGCTCACCGCATGCCGAAATCGACGAAAAAAAATCTGACGTTGATTGGGCGATCAAGATTCCTCAAGTCGTTGCAACGCCAACACTGATGCATTTAGAAATCCGCGGTTTCGTCCATGAAGGTGAACGAATCCTGGAAATCCCCCTAGACCTAAGCGAGCATTCGGCGCGTGACTATAAAGAGGTCACTCCTCTACCGAGCCTTGTCGACAGAATCGCCATCGTGGTTTCGCCCGCCACCCCCGACACCGGCAACGCGGACCAGAAGGAAAGTGAGTAGCAATGAAGCAGATCAAAGTTCGGGCAGGCTGGGTGGGCGTGACGTTGCTCATGATTGGGTTTGCGCATGCAGCCGACCTTGTCGATATTCAAACACTCGACGTTTACCCAACCCAGTACACCATCGAAGGATCTCGCGAGCGTCTCCAGATCATTGCAACGGGGACCACAGTCGCCGGCGTCCCAATTGATCTCACTTCGCAGGTAACTTACGAAATCGACAAACCGGGATTCGTCTCGGTGGACTCAACCGGACGGGTGATTCCCTCGGGCAATGGGTCAGGAGTGATTCGAGTCCGCTATGGAAAATTGACTAGCGAAATTCAGTTATCAACAAAGAAGATTGAAATCCCACAAGCTGTCTCCTTTGATCTGCATGCACTACCCGTTTTAGCACAGACCGGTTGCAGTGGTGGTTCATGCCACGGTTCTCCCAACGGTAAGGCAGGCTTTCGCCTATCGCTATTTGGCTCGGATCGAGAGCTGGATCGCGTTTCGCTAACGCGCACCCTTTACGGTCGCCGAATCAACCCTATCGAGCCCGAAAAAAGTTTGTTGCTGATGAAACCAACCACCGCTGTCGCTCATCAGGGTGGTAAACGTTTTGATCAAGGCGACCTTCAATATAAACTGCTGCACGATTGGATTGAGCAGGGAGCAAAGACCGACGGAGAAGCCTCCGAATGCGTGGGAATCGAGATCTTCCCACCCGCAGGTCGCACGCTAACCTTCCCCCATGCAAGCCAACAACTCTCGGTAGTCGCCAACTTCGCCGACGGCAGCCGACGCGATGTGACACACTTGGCCAAATACGAGGCATCCGATCCAAAAATTTTCGATGTGACACGGACAGGGCTTGTTCGGGGCATCGATCGAGGTGAATCCGCAATCATCGTGCGCTACCTTCACCACATTGAGGCACCGCTGTTGACGTTAGTTCGCAACATCGAAGGATTTGCCTGGACAGATCCACCAGCTGCAAATTACGTCGATCAACACATTTATTCAAAGCTGAAACAACTTCAGTATTTACCAGGCGAGCGTTGCGATGAATCGACTTTTCTACGCCGTGTCTATCTAGACACGATCGGCAGCCTACCGACAGAAGAAGAGATCGACGCCTATATGGCGGATCGAAGCGATGACCGCCGTAAACAACTGATTGACCGCCTGCTTGAACGCCCCGAGTACGCCAAATTCTGGGCGCAGAAGTGGGGCGATTTACTACGAGTCTCCACGAAGTTGATTGGCAATTCGGCAGTCCACAAATTCAGTCGTTGGCTTGAAAGCAGTGTTGCTTCCAATCAAGCATACGATCAATTCGCCCGAGATATCCTGTTGGCAAAGGGCAGCACGCGGCAACAACCGGCAGGCAATTTCTTTCGTTCGGCAGGTGACACGAGTGACGCGATGGAAACCGCGACGCAGGTTTTCCTAGGCACCAGAATCCAATGCGCAAAATGCCATAACCATCCGTTCGAACGTTGGACACAAGCTAATTACTACGGACTCAGCTCGTTTTTCGATCGTTTGCAGCGGTCCAAAACCCATCGCAAAGACGAAGCGTTGCTCTGGTCAAAAACCACCGGCGAAGTCACCCATCCTGCCACTGGAAAAATTACCAAACCATGGGTGCCCGTCGCCGGTGAAATTGAAACCGCCGATCCCGATCGACGTGTCGCATTTACCAACTGGCTCACGTCTCCCGATAACCCGCTGTTTGCCAGGATTGAAGTCAATCGCATTTGGGCCCAACTGAATGGCCGTGGTATCGTTGAACCGTTTGACGATTTTCGAGATTCCAATCCACCCGCAAATGGCCCCTTGTTGGATGCGCTCGCAAAGGACTTTGTCGACAGTGGCTACGATAGACGACATATCATTCGCACCATCCTGATGAGCAACACCTATCAGGCCACTTCAACAGCCAATGACTTCAATTCGTCCGACCTCAAGTATTTCTCTCACTATTCGCCCAGGATGCTTACCGCCGAGCAACTTGTTGACGCATTGGGTGAGGTGACAGGCAAACCGAAGCAATTCTTCGGTGTTCCCCAAACGACGAAAGCAACCTGGATTCCGGCCCCCGACTTAAAACCACACGACCGAGGAAAGATCGGCAGTATCGAATTCCTCAAGGTCTTTGGACAACCTGAACGGCAAAGTGCCTGTGAATGCGAACGAGCCAAGGATGTAAGTCTCGGTCAAGCCTTGGAGTTATTGAACGGCAAGACGGTGCATGACATGCTCACTGCGAAAGACAATCTGCTGCACAGCAGTCTCGCTGACGGAATGGAACCAGCCGAAGTGATCAACCACCTCTATCGCCGAGCTCTTGCGCGAGACGCAACCGAAGCGGAATTGGAGGTTCACCTTCGGTACATTGAATCACATGATGAAATGTCAAAAGCGATCGAGGACACCTGCTGGGCAATCATGAATCGGAATGAATTCCTTTTTCAACACTGATCATCAATCCATGTATTTTTGCTTCTGCAGATTGCCGCTTGCGTTCGTGCCCCTGTTTACGATATGGGGATCCGCTTGTGGTGAAGATTTGCCAGCTAACCAAACGATTAGCTTCTCATCACAGGTTGCACCAATTTTGCAAACGCGTTGCGTTGCCTGCCATGGCGAAAAATTGGCTGAATCGGATTATCGAATGGATTCATTCGCCGCATTGGTCGCCAAAACTTCAAGCGATCAGCCAGCAGTGCTGGCGAGCGAAGCGAATAACAGTGAACTCTACCAGCGTCTGATTCACCAGGATGAAGACCTCCGGATGCCATCGGAGGCTGCCGCACTTCCGGAGGAAGAAATTGAATTGATTCGTCGCTGGATCGAGCAGGGCGCGGTATTCGACGGCGATTCACGCGACACATTGCTAACCAATTTGCTGCCAGTGCACAATCATCCCGCAGCGCCTCCAAAGTACCGCGCGTCAATTCCAATCTCCGCTCTCGCAGTGCTTGGCGATGAGAACAGAATCTATGTCGGTGGTTACCACGAAATTACCGTCTGGAATACAGCCGGTGAGCTGCTCAGCCGAATCGGCAATCAAGGAGAACGCACCTATTCGATCGAACCAGATCCCACGGGAAAATGGTTACTTTCGGCGAGCGGTACACCGGGAATCATGGGAGAAGTGCGAATCTTCGACCTCGCCAGTGGCAAAATGCATGCCGTTGTGACTCGAGCGGACGAAGCGATACTAGATGCCCAGTACAGCCCAGACGGCAAGCGGATCGCAGTTGCTTTTCCAAACGGGGTGATCGATATTTACAACGCCGAAACGCTTACCAAAGAGGCGACACTGCTTGGACATTCAGACCAAGTAACCTCGGTGCATTGGCATACTGATTCGAATCGGCTAGGGACAACTAGTCGTGACAACGCCGCTAAAATCTATGATGTGAACACGGGTAGATCGATTAGCACCTTCGCCGGACACTCCGCTTGCGTCAACTCTCTGGCGTTTCTAGATGGCAATGATGTGATCACCGTAAGTGACGACGGCAAGGCAATCATTTGGTCGGCAGCCGATGGTCGTAAAAACCGAGAAGTGATTTCAGGAACGACCGCTTTGCTAGATGTTGCCCGCTTTGACCGGCACTATTGGATTACCAGTACGCAGGGTGCACAACAATTTGAAATCGGCTCACACCGACGACTTGTTCAGCTGCAATCCGAAGGCGTTTGGGTGACAACCGTAGCCAAGAATAAGCTTCCCGACCTGCGAATCTTTGGGCTCCATTCAGGCGAGTTGATCGTGCGTCAGGGCGAACAAGAAATGCCTCGAATCTTGGCGCGACCATAAGCGGGAACCGGTTTTCCGATAAGCTCTCGTTCGTCCGGCAGGGTGAAGGAACGGGCATGATTGATGCTTCAATTCAGTCCGCAATGTTAGACGCCGCCTTTGTCGACTTCGACTTTGACTGAAACGCGAACCAATGTATTTCCCAGGCTGCAGGCGAAATCGTCTCTATGGTTTCGCCCGCATCAGAAGTTTCCAAAACTCTTGGTCAAATATTTTCGCATCGGGCGGTGGAGCACCAAGCCGAGTGACGACCAAACCAAGGCTTGGAACCACCCAGCAGCGTCGATTCCCTTTACCTTTTGCGACAAACATATCCCGTGGCGCTGCCAGAACTGGCTTTTGACCATTCGGTTCAAGTTCATTGCGATTAAGCCACCATAGGTAACCATAAAATGGGTTTTGCTTTTGTGAGGTCGTAATCGATTCGGACAAATATTGCCTGTCATGAATGAGGACGTTTCCATCCCAATTACCATCTGCCAACATCAACAGGCCAAATCTCGCTAAATCACGTGCGGAGGTGGCGAACCCATACTGATTTGTCGTGCGGGCCCCCACGAGCTTTCGTTTCACCCAATCTGAATCAGACATTTCCAAAGGTTCTGTTAACCACTCCCGGGTCAGCTGATTGCGATCTTTGTTGGTCACTTTTGACAACACATCCATGAGTTTCGCATACATGCCCGTGTTGTATCTCCAGCGAGTCCCCGCAGCAGCTTGAAAAGTCCCCTGCTCTGTCAATCCACTCGTCATCGTCAAGAGATGGCGAATTTGAATTTGCGACTCTTGTTCCAAACTCGCGTTTGACCATCCCCTTCCCAGGTAGGTTCCGACGGAAGCGTCTAACTCTAGCAGCTGCTTGTGTTTGGCCATTCCGACCAGAACCGAAACCACGCTTTTCTGGCATGAAGCAACGTCTTCAATTGCACGTCCGCGTTCATCCGTTCGCACAATAAGCCGCTGCTTCAACTCAGCTGGCACACGATCTAACTCTCGATACCGTTCCGCCATGATTTTCCCATCATGTAGAACGACGACTCCGGTCGATCGATTTTGGATTGCGTACTCCAGGGCGACATTGAGCCCTCCTTTATCCCAACCCACCGCCTGCGGATCGACGGTAGACCACTCCTGCCCTGCGACGGGAAAGTAAAGCGAGTCCCTTGCTCGAGGCTCGTCCCCGAACAGAGATGCCAGGCAAACCATTCCAACTCCAAGCGACAAGAAAAATACATGCACGGCGGGAACTGCGAAGGCGAATGAGGGCAACATTCCGACGGACTCCAAAACGTAAAGCTTTAGTTCATCAATTCTTATCAATCTACCGTTTCGCCTTCACGAAGCCAGAGTCCTTAATCTCCGCCAACGACGCTGCCAAGCCCGAAACGAAATCAACCTTTTAGAATCCCAAATGTGCAGACGGATCCGAATCGGTGCGTTAAATCAGACAAGGAAAACCCGCCCATCGATTAGGTTCGCGATTCTCGCTGCCAATCAGGACTACGTCGATCGTTCACCGCCCCTCTAGGACGTAAAATGCGATGTACAGTTGGACGCGGGATCCCTAAATACACGACCGTACGAGAACTACATGAGCGGTTTGGGAAGGTTTTATCGATTATTCAGCATCGACCTACGATCGCTGGCACTCTTTCGCCTCGGTTTGGCGACGATTATTCTATGTGACCTCGCCTGGTATCGCCTGCCGAACGTAGGAGCGTTCTACACAGACGACGGCATGTATCCCATCTCCGCGGCCGAAGCTTGGCTGGGAGACGCCGGCGGTTGGTCACTTTGCCTCTTGGACGGATCACCTGGATTTCAAACTGCGATGTTCGCGGTCACTGGTCTCTTCGCGTTGGCGTTGCTGCTTGGGTGGCAAACCCGAGCCGCCACCATAGGCTGCTGGGTGATGCTGGTTTCCATCGCAAACCGAAACGCATTGGTTAGCAACTACGGCGACTCCATCATGCAGATTTTTCTGTTCTGGAGCATCTTCTTACCTCTCGGCGGTAAATGGTCGATCGATTCCCGCCGAAAGAGTTCACGACAACCAAACTCCGCAGCCCAACGTCCACTGCCAACAGCCGTCTGCTCGATACCTTCAGCGGTCACAATGTTGCAACTCTGCTTGATTTATTTTTTTGCCGCGTTGTGGAAGTGGAATTCGGATTGGTTATCGGGATCAGCGGTCGAAACGGCCTTTTTACTGGAATACGCGAGACGCGAATCGCCAATTGATCTGCTCCAATACAAGTTTCTACTGCGACCATTAACGATTTCCACATTGTTCCTGGAACTCCTGGGCCCTTTAGTGGTATGGATTCCTTACCGCACCAATCTGATTCGATATGCCATGATTGGGGCTTTTTCCATGCTGCATCTCTCAATCGAGCTCTACTTCACCCCACTCCTACTTTCGTATGCCTGCGTGGTGGCTTGGTTACTATTTCTCCCAGCGAGTTTTTGGGAGAACCGCTTCATACGTCGACTCACAGGAGAGAATTGCTCGGATGAACAGGAGTCTCCGTCTACCACTGCCGAATTTGCCCAACCGGCAGCAACGGGTGTTTCCGCACGCTTTCGTCACCGATGCACCAGCGGCATTTGTATCGTCCTGTTCATCTATGTTGTGATGTGGAATACGGCGACGCTCAATCCAAAACGTTTGGGATTCCTCATTCCGCATCAAATCGCATGGGTTGGTCACGTCACCA
The DNA here is from genome assembly GCA_049602075.1 of Rubripirellula sp. Lineage (GTDB taxonomy): Bacteria > Planctomycetota > Planctomycetia > Pirellulales > Pirellulaceae > Rubripirellula. The sequence continues at coordinate 128,809 of JBMYRF010000013.1, read as the reverse complement.
TGCTTGGCCAGACCTGGGATATGTTCTCTCGTCCATCCCAACACAATGGCTGGTTCAAGGCTCGTGCACGACTCGCCAATCAAGATACCGTCGACCTGCTGCGAGATGGTGAAACCTTTGATCGCGATTCACTAGCAAGCAATTGGTCCTACTACCCAGGAAGCCGATGGAAGATGTTCTTTCGACGACTCGGAATTTGGAAGGATTCCGAACCAATCTGCAATCACGTCGCCGAGTACTTACTGACCCAATGGAACGAGCAGCATCCTGATGAGCAACGGGCACTCGAGTTATCTTTTTTATATTACGAAAGACTCGGTGATTCCCAAGCGAACGGGTTTACAGTTCGTCAAATGGGATCCGCCAACAATGGCGAACAGCAAGATTGGGAAGTCACTCTCGACCGACTTGATTCCATTTACAGCGGCGGATTATTGAACTAAGTCTGCCCTGGAGACCCTGGGCCTCCGCTGGAAACATTGGCCTCCGCTGGAAACATTGGCCTCCGCTGGAAACATTGGGGGCAGCCATCCGGGCCATAACGCTGAACGCATGTGATCAGGGCGTGATTAATAATCATGCCAGATCCCAAACCCAATTTGCTGTTCATTCCAATCGTGGAGCGACAGCTGATTGCTTTTTCCGTTGGCATACTGGATGCCAAGTCGAAACAGTCGACCACGTTTCTTCCGCCATGCCCAACCCGCCTGGGCGGTGAAAGTGCCCCCATAGTCGAGCTCTTCTCGCAGGTACAGATTCGCCGCCAGGAATGGTGCCCCAAAAAATCCTGTCGGGCAAATCGGCGCGTACTCGGCTCCGAACTGGAATTCCCAAGGATCACTTACTTCCGACCGGAATGCGTACCCGGCTTCACCATAAACGCGAAACCGCTTACTCAAGTAAATCGAATGACCAAGTACAAGTGAATTCCGCGAAAAGAATTGCTCTGTCCAAAGGGAGCTGATTCGATCAATCAGTCCTTCGCTAGGATTCGCTCGGAGAAAATAGACGCCGAATTTGGTTTTGTGATCATTGCGACTGAATGAAAGCGGCACCCCAACTCGATAATCACTCGCCAAGAATCCCGATTCACCGAATTGTCGATGGCGGAGTTGTGCAGATGCCTCTATATCAAGCTGCAAGCCCAAGGGAAACGAGGGATCCGACGTTCCATAACGTAGCACGCCCCATTGTCCGCCGATCGAAGAATCGAACACCCAATCATCATCGATTTTGATGATTTGAAGCCCCGTTCGCGACTCCTTGGGTCCGGCGAGATAGGGACGGTAAATCAAACCGTCGGGCAGAAAATCAAGTGAACGCCTCGGTGCAACAGAGTAGGGAGCAGCTGAGTAGGTCGCGGTGTCCGGTGAGCTGTAACCAGCCGTTGCGGTGGGAGCCGCATAGGGATCAAAGCTACTTGCACTCGCTTGCTCGTATTGCCCATTGGCCTCCGAAGCAATACCAGCCAAGGCCCACGTGAGTATCGCTAGTCGCGCGAACTGGAGATAGAAAATCCGGAATGCACAGAAGCCTTTCGGCAATCTATCTCGATCGAGCCCCCGCGAGGTCATGGCAATCACACCAAGTGAAATCCTGGGGCAATACAAACCACCCGAGCAAACAATCGAAAAGACCGATCGTTCTTGGCCGAATCCGTTTTGCTGTGGCGCTCGGTTCAATGCTCGTACCCAACTCTATCGAATCACAACTCGATCGAATGACTCGGCGACGTGATCTACCAGAAACCCCTTCACTCAAAGCCCAAGCTGATGCGGTGGCTTAATCCGCCAACCGATTCGGTTATAGAACAGCCAACCTCTACCAGATAGAGCGATTCGTACCGAACCAATCAACTGACCAATCAACTGACCAATCAACTGACCAATCAACTGACCAATCAACTGACCAATCAACTGACCAAGGGCCGCGTGAAACCCATGTTTCACCAACCACGCAAGCTGCCATGCCGTCCGTCCATCTTTATACCAACGGTGGACCTTGCAGCCGTTGCGTCGAATTGACTAATTAGCCAACTAGAGCCCCGGAATTTGTGAGAACCAAATAAAAATGGATGAGCGAGAAAGACTTCAAAGTTCGGATGCAGATCAGCGCGCGGCTGCCGCCGAAGCGCTGAGCCAAATGGGCCCTGACGCCGCTTATGCAGCCGTTGAGCTTGTCGCCGCGTGCGGCGATCAAGAATCCGTAGGTGAATGGTCGGTCGCAGCACTTGAAGAACTCGGACCTCCACCAGAAGAAGCGATCGCCGGACTTAGCAATTTGATCGCGGATACCAACCCAACCGTGGCCTACTGGGCAATGACTCTCCTGGGCCGGGCTGGCCCGACGGCGCGATCGTGCGAAAACCAACTGATAAACGCCTTGCACCAAAGCGATCACGACAGTGTTCGCGAACGAGCTGCTTGGGCGTTGGGAAAAATTGGTGCGACATCCGAGAACGCAGTACAGGCACTGCAGACAGCAACCACCACGAGTAATCCACGTCTCGCCCGGCTCGCCAAACACGCCCTACAAGAGATCCAATCATAGAACACTCTGAATTCTCAGGGCTTTGAACGTGGGCATGGAGGCCCAGAATGGCAAAGAAGAAAAAGAAGTCTCGTTTCTCGTCCATCAAGTGGATGATCATCACCCTACTCTCAAGTGGCGGGTTGGGTGGATTCATGAAACCGGACCTGCCCTTCATCGGTCCGCTAACCCAACGTCTGATGGCGTTTGCAAAATCGGACGAATCACTTGGTCAGGGCAACCTGGTGAACCAAGTGCAAGCCAATATGACCGGTGCGAGAAATGGCGTTGCGGGTCCCAATGGCCAACAAGCCGCACCGGCACAACTCGCCAACTCGAATCGACCAAGCAGCAGCATTTTGATCGCCAGTTTCAACATCCAAGTGCTCGGAAAGAGCAAGATGGCAAAACCATCCGTTGTCGAAGTCCTAGCGCGGGTCATCCGTCAATTCGATGTGGTTGCCATCCAAGAAGTCCGCGCGAAAGAAGACAACATCCTGCCGCAACTCGTCGCTGCTGTGAACGCCGATGGCCATCGCTACAACTTCATCATCGGCCCTCGACTCGGACGCACCGTCAGCAAGGAACAGTACGCGTTCGTTTATGACACAACGCGAATCGAACAGGACCCCTCCGCGACTGGAACACTCTCGGATCCCACCGACCTAATGCACCGCGAGCCATTCGTTGCTCGATTTCGCGCCCGCACGAATCCACCGGAACAGGGATTCAGCTTTTGGCTGATGAATGCCCACACCGATCCAGATGAGGTTCCAGAGGAAGTGGACGCACTCAGCCAAGCCTTCCCGCTCATGCTCAACGCACGCGCCGATGAAGACGACGTAATCTTGTTAGGCGACCTGAATGCAAGCGAAAAACAGTTTGGAAACTTGGGCAAAATCCCGAATATCACCTGGACCGTTACTGGCAATACCATGACCAATACCCGCCAGAACAAAGCGTACGACAATATCCTTTTTGATCGAATACGAACGAGCGAGTACACCGGTCGATGGGGCGTTTACGATATCGAAGGCGTCTTTGGCATCTCGCGGGAAGATGCCCTAATGGTTTCTGACCACTTACCTGTCTGGGCTGAATTCAGTGCCTGGGAAGCGGCCCCCAACAATCGAATGGCAGACCGATTCCCGAACAATCAACCGCGATAGATTTCGTAGTAGGCATCGCTCCTCAGGTGCTGAAAAACCTCTGAAACCGATATTTTCGCGAGGTCGCAGAAAGCCGGCAAGCATCGAATACCGCTTGCCAATTTTTCTAGCTGGTCAAGATTCGAGCCCCAACTGAGTTGTGCCACAGAACTCCATCTCACCATTTCATCCACCGACTTTCGGATGGAGTTGATTTACGTTGTTTGGTTTCAATCAGGAACACCCCTGACATCAAATTGGAATCCGACTGGCCGCAAAACCTCTGCATCATGAAAAGCAGGCAGCGGCTTTGCCCCACTAATCGGCGGCGAGCTTTTAGCGGCTCACTCTTGAGTCAACGCTTCGACCTTTAACGTGGCGAATGCTCTGAATGGTTCCTTGCCAATTCAATTCGGCAAAATTCCACTTGGTACCGAGGGGCAAGCTATCCCCGTAGGGTCAGCCCACTCTAAAGAGCATTCACGCTCACCCATCGCTGATTGGCATGCTCGAGCCCCCCAGGCCAAACACCGCCGCCACCGATTTCCAAGGGATAGCTTTCTCGAAAAACGAAGACACAACAGAAATAAAAAATCGACTCTGCATTAACCTGAGAGGATTTGGTCAACCAAATCCGAGGAAAGAAACGACCAGCTTTTTCCGGGTTTCATTCGCTCGGTTCTGTCCTATCGCAACATCCAGGAGCTGGCCCGGCCACCCGGTAAAGTTCACCAGCCAACGCGTCTGATCTACGCATTGCCTGACTGAACCCCGCCTCTCCTCCGACCCCCCACATAGGCCAAAAGGTACCGGCCAACTGCACTCACACTAGGATGGTACCTCTTCTGCACCGTTTCCCCAGATGTACACATTACCTGAGGCGTTCTCATCGCCCCGGGTGTTTGAGGCCGCTGGGTGCTTGAGTGCCTACCCCAAACCAGAATTCACCTACCCCAAACCAGAATTCACCTGCCCCCAACCTGAATTTACGCTCCCTTCGGACAAGGCTGAATGCAACTGGCACCAACTGCTCGTTCGCAATACCGATCCGCGTTCCCGCCATCGAGAGAACTCACTCGTGCGATATCAGATCATTAAAAATTGGAAAGGAAAATCACTCGTCAAATTTGCCTGCCCGCAATGCGGATCGAAGCTCTCCGAGCGAATCGAACGAGCTGGTAAACCGGACATCTGCCCCGCTTGCGGGACGAACATTGTGATTCCTGGACGTAAAGAGCTCGAAAAACGTCAGGCTGCCGCCGCAGAAAAAAAACGTGAGGCTGAAAAAAGAAAGGCAGAGCGTGAGGAGGAGGAGAAAGCCCGTCAGGCGGAAACAAGCGCACGTTGGGCGGCACCAGACTCCGAGGCTCCCTCGCAGTTTACCAATCAAACAGACAGCACTGACTCAAGCCCCCTTGATTTCGCCCAAGCGGACGCCGCTGCGGAAAGTGCTGCCGGAGGCATCCCCTCCAACCTCCAAGCCCCGAATTGGAACCCCGTAGAAGAATCCTCAGGTGGTAATTTGTCGTCAGACGGGGAAAGCGGCTGGATCGCCCCCATCACTCCCAAGACAGAGCAAACCGACAACCAAGCCACATCAACGAAACGTGGCCGATGGGAACCCGAGCCAAACGCCACTCCCAGTGTTCCGGCGGCGCCGCAAGTCAACGAAACATCAATCCCACATCCAGGCACAAGCAGCAAGCTTCCTTCACCTAAACGAAAAAACTGGTGGAAAGATTCAATCAGCCTTGGAAACATCCGCGAGACCCGTTACCCAGCGTTGATGGCCTATCGGAATCTGATGGTCATTGTCTGGATGATTTTCACCAGCCTTATCTGCATCGCTATCCTTATTGCCCCGTTCTTTTTTGGGCTTCCTGCTTTCACCGCGAACAACAGTCGTGCGACCGAAATAAAAAACGAACTCCGCCAGATGCGATCCGAAACCATCGAAAATGCCATCTCGATTGCCGACCGCAACACAGGCATGAACGGAACAACGCTTACAAATCTCCGAGCATCCTTACTCTCGACGAATTACGACAGCCCTACTTATCTGTATGGTGAAAGCTTGACACCAGACGAGGCTTCCCAGTTCGCTCGTTCCTACCTTGCTTGGCGTGAGCAACGCACCGCTCAACTTAACTCCCAAAAACCTTCAATGCTCATCGCCCTTGCCTACGCTGCAGGAATAACATTGCTGTATTGGCTCATCCTGCTGGGTGTTGCGATTCTCTACACTATCCTTTTGCTTGTGCCACCCGAATGCATCAAGCTCGCGATCGATGTCGAGCATGGCATACGCACCATGAATAAATCGCCGCAGTAGTCGCATGCTGCCAACTCCTTGCTGTCGATCTCGCGAAGGCATCGCCCCACACCACACAACTCGACTTCGAAACCGTGCCAAAACATGATGCGATATGATTCGCCGTCGAAACGCATCGTTAGCCTCGTCATGTTTGGTTTCATGCAATGGCGACGTATTCTTGAAAGTCAGATACTGTGTTGCTGACGCTAACCCGTCGCATCGCAAACCAGTCAAAAACTCGGCACAGAAAACTCGGGATGCCTAACGCGATTGGTCATCCATTTCGACAGGCGGCTCGTTGCGGTTACCAGCCAGTCGTTTCGCGATTTCGAGCTGCACGCTCGCTTGCTGATAATTCGCGTCGACCTCAAGAACGTTCTCAAAGCACCTTTGTGCTTCCTCGTATCGCCGTTCTTTTAACAGCAAGATTCCTAACCGTTGATGTGCCTCAGCATTCTCCGGTGCTTGCTTGACCATTTGTTGGTAGATTTTCATCGCCGAGAAAGTGTTCCCGATCCCTTCTTTCGACTGGGCGAGGTACGCCATCGTTTCAAGATTGCGTGGGTTATCCTCATAAAGACGAAATAAAATCTCATCCGCCTTACGGAATTCCTCCAGCTGCAAATACGTAATCCCTAAAAGCAGCTCGGCTCGCAACTGCCGCCTCGATCCGGGAGGTAGCGCCAACGCGGCAAACGTACAAACATCCACGGCCTCTTGATAGCTATGCTGCTCAACTAGCAACTCGCCATAGAGGAGATACGCGAGTGCATACATGGGCTCGACATCGACGAGCAACTGACAGGTCAAAATCGCATCTTCCAATTGATTTGTTTGACGCAGACAGTCTGCCAATACGAGTAGACTCTCCGGATCATTGGGCAGCAATTCCAACGCGTCCCGTGCGCGGGGCGCGGCTTCCGAGAACTTACCGGACCAGTGAAGAACCTTCGCCAAGTTCCGGAGCGCGACACCTTGCGCTACACTGTCGATCTGTGCTCGCACTCGTTGGTCAACACCATCAATTTGTGCCTGATTTAACGCAGCACCGTTACACCATTGGCGGCTCCGCAACTCTTCTAGAATCCACAACGCCAACTGCTGATGGATATCGATCGTGGGATGGACATGGTCGAGAAAATACTCCTTACCCAGGATTCGGTGACCATTTTCCAGTTCACACCGTTGGCGTAATTTTTCGTCAAAATCTAGGAACATCACATCCGACTTCTCGGCCAAACGCCGAACCGCCGCTTGGACTCCAGTGGTGGCTCGCAAGGGACAGACATCGTTGTTCAAGGCAGCCTGAAATGCCAGCTTCGCCTCTGGCATTGCATCCGAGGCAAACAAAGACTGACCGAGCTCAAAGTCCACCTCCGCATAACCGTCATCGATCACTTTCGCAGCCCGAAGCTGTTCGATACGCGTTGCAAGCGTGGCTGACCCTTCGCGTCCCGCTTCTTTTTGTGTCTCATCCAAAGCTTCAATGCTCGCAACGCGACCCGAGTCATGAATCAGCTGCTCGAACTCTTCGCGGATTGAATCGTCGACCCCACTTTTCAGCTCACTTTTGAATGGAGAACAATCCTTCTCATTGGACGCGGGTACCACAAACAAGATCCCGGCGTCAGATTGCTTCGCAATCAACCTCATCCGTTCGAGGTTCGCCTCATAGTCCTTGACCACGCCCGCTCGCCATCTGGGATCGCGATGGTAGTCGGAAGGACCGATCGTATGATTGAGCATCTCATCAACTTCACCGGCAAGCTTGATCGTATTCGGTGCTTCCTCGCTTTTCTCAGCACTTGGCTTCAATAACCCCTTGAGGACATTGAAGGTGCGTGTCTTTCCCATCAGAGCGGTTACGTTACGTTGCAACGCAGACTGATCAAACATGCCTTCAAAGGTTCGCCGCTCAAGAAATTCATTCTGCCCTGAATAAACAACAAACAGATCCGGCTGAAATTCGGCAAGCTCGGCCATTACCGCCGCCACACGATAACTTGCATAGCTAACCCCCCCCGCATTAATAACTTCCCACTCTGTCTCTTCGTCAGTCAACGGTAAGAATTCCCGTAGCCATCCACAGAATGAAGTGCTATCGCTGTAAGGGCGGCCGAAGGTCGTTGACCCCCCGACACAAAACACGCGACGTACGCCGGCCGGCTTGATGCGAGTAAAACGCTGATCGTTGAACCAGACAAGTTTGTTCTCTGCCGTCTGAACATGAGTTGACGGCTCAGTCTCATCCGCGACAAAAAGCGGGAACTGATTTGAGAAGCCCACAAAGGGATCAGAAGTGGACGCATCTCCGCCCAAACCCGAGAGCATCAACGAGCACTCCAACAGACCGAAGAACCCAGCGAAGACAATTGCGGAAAATAGAACTTTCTTGCGCAGGCTGATGCCGGTCCCGCGCGGTAGAGATTGCGACATTCGAGTGATGCATGGCCATCAAAGCCACGAAAGGAGGGCAAAGCGGAACGTGAGCGACTTCTCGCGTATTCTACTACCGAAAAAACACTTTGTACCCGGCAGTTGTGAAAAACCAGGATCATAACTGTGATAACGCCCTTTTCGCTGCGGATGCTAAGCGATGAGTCATCCGCCAACCTCCCGATGCAATCCCATTCCATCAACTCACCCGCCCCGAGCAGTTGCGATGACGGTCGCCAAACCGCTTCGCCATTTCATTCGAAGAATTTAATCGCAGTGAGACGATTCGTTTTCGAAATCGTTACCGATAACCGCCCCCTTTCCTCCTGAGCATTTGGATTGACCAAGCCGGTATCCGAAGCCAAGCTATCCTGCAATCTGATCCCTTTCGGAATCACGAGTGCACAGCAGATCTTAACTTTGGCAAGTCCCTCGCTGCGAGGATCAAAACCTGCCGAATTTTCGAGGCAAGGACTCCTGGGCATGCCGTTGAATATCCGCAAGCAAAGCTTCGGATTCTGCTCCGATCACAAGCGACCCACCAAGTAACGTGGGGGACATTCATGTTTTGGCAAGATGCTTGTGGCAGAACTTGGGCGCAACTGATGTGGGCGTCCGAAGGATGAACAGCAGCGAATCCGGAAAGCACGAATCGATGCGTTCAGTGAACGCGAAAAGGATTTAAATTCATGAATCGGGTGAAAAAAAGAACATGCCGGTTTTGCCCCGATTCAATCAAATACCACTCAAGCAATCACCCCATCAACGCGACTGTTTTTTTCAGTCTTTTGCATGCCAAGTCGCCACTCGATCGACTCGCCAATGAACTCAGCAAAATCGAGTCTGCCTTGCAACCAGGCGAATAGAGACTCCGCCTCATCGGGATCGCTCGCCAATTCAGCCCACTCTGCCAGCCTTGCTGGCGGCACTGTCGATTCAATTAAACGGCGCCGCTGGTGATCTGATTCGCTGAGAGAATGATGATCGCCCGCCAATACGTGCTCCAGGTACCAGACATAATGCGCAGCCCATTCGGTCTCGGTTTTAACCAGATCGCGAATATCTCTCAGACGGCCATCAAGCATGAGCTTCTTGGTCGGCCGAAACGCTTTTTTGATCGCATTGAATTCTGGAGTGTTCATCAGTCGTCTCCCCGTTCTTTGTTCGCTTTTCCGCTTCTCTCACCCAGCCCCACTCTGACGGCCTGTCGTCAAACTTCGATTTAGCTGGCGAGCCGCATTTCGGAACCAATCGTCAAATTTTACTCGGCTTACAAGCGTCGTCGAACGTCACCAAGCTCAAGACGAGGTGGGAAGCCCCGAACGCCCCCGCGAGGGAATCCGTGACGGCCGACAGAGCAACCCCAGAGGGCCGTAAAACGGGACAGCCGTAGAAACGGGCACCGGAGAGAAACGCACGAAAGAGGTACCGCGGCGCGAACACTCGCCACAACTCAAAAATCGCGATGAAGACTTGCTTCTCGATCTCCCAGACTCGGCAGTGGGTTGAAAAAGCAATTCCGCGGTAAGCCCCTCTCCAGCGGCCACAGCACCCACGGGCTGACAAACATAGCGGACATTGTAAATTAAGTCCTTACGCGAAATTTTGAATGGAGAACGTGACCTTGCTATTTGCACCCGAAGCAGCCGATCACAAGAAGGTAAAATTTCACCCTCGCGTCTTAGGCTCCCCGGCGCCGATGTTTCCGGGGTACGAAGTCGACATCAGTGAACGTGTTGATGACGACCAGAAGCCTGACGCGGTCTGGCATCGCGACCGCGCAAAGAGCATGATTCGGAAGCACCCCGAGATTAAGCAACTCTTCGGCAACACCCGCAGCACCGCCTTATGGTGTCTGTTGTTTGCAAGCTTGCAGATTGGGTTTGCCGTATCGGCTGGATACACTCCATGGTGGTCGACGATTCTCGTTGCCTATTTCATTGGTTCCTGGATCAATGTTAATTTGTTCCAGCTAGCACATGAGTGCAACCATAATTTGGTGTTCAAAAAGACCGCCTGGAATCGACGGCTGTTTACGCTAACAACCTTACCGATGTTTTTATCAGCGCACCATTCATGGTGGATTGAACACCATGTTCACCATAATGACTTAGGCGCTAAAAAAGACTTCATCACGCGACGGCGAACGGCTTTGCTGCTCACCCGACAACACCGATACCTATGGGCCACGACCGGTCCTTTTTATCGTTTGTTCTGTCTCTTGTTTTCACCCGTGTTTATGCCGTATGCCCTGTTCATGTTGGTGAGCCAGGCGTTTCGATCGGCGCTCGGCCTGATTGTTTATGCCATCACTTCACTACCACGCGGAAAATTGGATCCATCACCGTTGGCGCTCTCCATCCTCGCTGACGAACACTTAATCTCAGGATACGAAAAGTATGGCACAAAGCGCTGGGCGGTGGTCTATCCGCTAATGAGCTTCACGATGCTGAGCTTATTGATCTACTTCGGAGGATGGATGTCGGTCATTTATCTGTTGTTGTCACAGCTCTTCATGACAGGATTTTTACATCCGCACAACTTCGGAATCATCCTCAGCAATTCACACTTCCACGGACATACACGGTACCAACCATCCTCCTCATTATATGGTTGGTCGAACAAGATTTACTTTAACTTTGGTCTGCACACCGAACACCACGACATCATGGGGATTCCTTGGCATCGCCTAGGTAAACTCCGAGAAATTGCCCCTGAATACTATGACAACCTGGTGCAGACGAAGTCCTATGCGGGACTGGCTTACAAATTTATGTCGGGTAATCCTGCAACGCTTGAAGAACAATTCGACAACGAGGATCATCGGAACGAACAAACAATTGGCACCAACAATGCTTATACGCCAGAGCAAGCAGTGCAGTCCGACTCTAGCGAATCGGCTCAGAGCCCAGCGATTTAAATCAGCACCCAATGCGTTCGCTCATACTCCGTTCCCTCTCGCTTGCTGGGTGCGACCGCAGGAACGAATTCCACGTGTTTTCACTCCTTCCACCGAGGATCTTAGCCCGCCACCGGAGATCATCCTGCGGGAATCCACGGTTAACACTTCGCTGGTAACACTTAGATCGTCGAGTGGTTCAATGGGAGCTATGTCACAAACAAGGCTCTCTGATTGTGGTGCCATCTAATGGAGGCGATCATCGAGGGATGAACACGCAAACCACTGGCGATGCCGACATTTCACGCGATCGATTGATAGCGGAAATCGAGCGGCAATAGGTGGCCCGACTGAACCGCAGTGAGTCGCCTCGAATCGAGGAATATGTCGCCTCAGGATCGAGCCTCGACTCCGTCAATGCGAGAACATCACAGCCCCGACTGGGTAACACGCTAGGAATTCTCGCAACGTTGTTCGCGTTGAGAACAAAGGATGGTTCCCTGTTGCCCTGTTGCCCTGTTGCCCTGTCGCCCCGAAAAAAATCGTGGCCGAAGGCAAAGGCCTATTTCGCATCCTGACAACAACCGGGACGATGCAATGGATCCCGACGAGTAAGCGAAGTCCTTGCAGCAAGTCAGGCTTCGGTCAAAAGAACTTATCTAAATCAACAGCGTTTCGGTGCGATGACAGTTTTTCGCATTCATTCGGTCGGACACGGTGCGTCCAGTGGGCCGCACCTCAAACGGGGATCCATCGACACAAACGGAAACGCAAGGACTTACGGCGATCCACTCATTGGCTTGCAAAGCAAGCCAATGAGTGCCAACGAAGGATAAACCAGCTAGAACCGGACCGTCATTCCGGAAATGAGATATTCCCGTCCACCCACACCTAATTCGACCATCAGGTGTAGGCGTTCGTCGATTCCCCACAAACCTCCAACAAGAAAGTTCCAAGGCTTGGGCTCGAACTGATCGACTTCAACAGCAATGGTTCCAAGAACGGGTTGATCCAGAACGACGTCGACGGTCTGTTCAGTGTCCTGGTACATCGCGCCGATATGCACTTCACCCTTGAAACAACTTCGATCGATGATCCTTCCAAATCTTGGTGAAATCACTAAAGCGAACAATTCATTATCGAGCTCATTAAAATCGGTATGGCTGTAATTGATGTCAATCGAGGCGAAGTAATCCTTTGTGCCAATGGCCGCAGTTGCTCCTCCCCCATAGGTGAATCCATTTAAATCGACGCTGATTGGAATCTGCAGATCAGATGATGCTACCGTGGGGAATTCCGATACGTTGATTAGCAAATCACCTCTCGAATGTGTATGGCCGGCCAAACCATAAACATTCAAACAGGGTAGGATCCATAAATCTGCACGGGCGATCTGATTGTCTGCGTTCACATCAAAGGTGTCGACCTGAAAGCGTGTAAGTGACTGTTGGCTGCCGCCTCCCACGCTCACGCGAACATCGCTCACGGCAACGTGTCTTTGAAGGAATGTTGAAACGACACCGAAACCGACCGGCAGCGGAAGCTTGACTCCGCGATCCTTGATTTTGTCTCCGAATAGGGGCAGGCAGATGTCGGTCCTAGGGAGACATTGATCCAAACAGCTGCCTCCGTCGTACCATTGCAGGCATCCGCACGACCGCCTGGATGCCACCATCCCATCACAGCCTTGTGCATCGCAAGCCAATCGTTCGTTTACGCCCGTCTCACAGGCTGAGCCGCCACAAAAACAGCAATCACTTGGCTGCTCGTCGCAGTCGGCTGTTGTTAGATCTCGATTGCCGCTCGTTAAGTGGTTCTGCCACCTCGCGAACAAGAATTCTTCGGCGGTCCCCCTAACCGGGCAACACAGAACCGCCATTAGGGCGACAAAACCAACAAACCTTGGGCGTATTTGCATCTTTTTCATCCATTCAACTATTCGGCGTATGCGTTTTTCATCGGCATTTCCAGCACAACTCGTCATCTCCGCCCCCGGACAGCTTGCAAAGAGCACACACCTATCCCACTGGTTTGATAAGCTGAATGGATTGGGTCATCCTTAAGGGACACCGTGGCACCCCCCAGCCATCGCCCGCTTAGCTAGCAAACGCAGGATCGCTCTTCGGGTACACCCCGCGGCATGGCGTGACTTTTTTGCAGCCAGAATGTCGGTGTGAATCGAGTCGCGAAACCATGAGATGATGCGTTCGTTTCAACACGTAGATCGACCTCCGGCAAAAGACCTTCGGTGATGAGTGCCCAGGTTGAATCCAAGTGCCAGGTTGAATATCAGCGCCAGGTTGAATACCAGCGCCAGGTTGAATACCAGCGCCAGGTTCGCGTTCCGAGCGGTGGTGGGAGCAAGACCGCAAATGCGAGTGGTATGTCGCTTCAAGCCAAAGCAGAATCTAGCTGCGCGAGTCACACTCACGGAGCTTCGCATACCTCTACTCCCACCTGAATCATTCCCTACTGAATTCGGCCAACAAACGAAGTCAATCCACTCGTTGTCCCCTTGCCGTCGCACTTGAATTGGCTGTGGAAGCTCGAGCTGAAAAGACAAGTTTGCCGGCCCGAAAACTTGAATCCAGCCTCCGCGAATCAACGGGCAATCCGAACACTCTTCGACTACTTCCTGGGAAATGGACATCGGCTAAACGGAACAATCCGACTCAATTGCCCCCCCCACTATCGATTTCATAGCAACTTCGCATCCTTTCGATTGTCGCATTAGAAATCGCAAATAGTCTCGTTTTTGAGACGCGTTTTCCGTGGATTCCTGATGCATAAACGGGGCCTATGGTGGATTTGCCTCTCACCCGGATTAACTGCCTGGCTCACAAAAGATAGCGCGAGGAATCAATCCAAGATTCGCGTACCAAAACGCAACAAGTAAGCATCCACGAATGATAGTTGCTTGATTGGCACTTCGTCATTCATTACGGAAAACCAAGTCATCGATCACCTGATGCTGCCTGGCATAGGCAAACAATGATGGATTCCTGCTGATTTTAAAAAAAATCAAAACCGCCGATCCCACACCTAAGTTGCGCTATTCGCGGACTGACAAAATTTTTCTCTGGAGTAAATTTGTAATGTGTTTTTCTCGCTTCTTCACCGCCGCTGCCCTTTGTATGGTTATTGCTGGCCCGTTGAAGGCGGGCGTGCTCAGCAGTGCAATAACCATCAATGGGACACGTGACAACTTAAACGATCGAAGTTTTTCGGTTCTGATCGACGTCGACAACGACGGTAAGTATTCAATCGATGATGTGATTTATGGGTACCTTCGCGTTGACACGGTGAATAATGATGTCGACACGACAGCCGCAGGCACACCGATCGCCAGCACAGGCACGGCCACTACTCCGACCGGTGAGCTCGGACTCATTTATTCAGCCCAGATCACAGCGATCACTGACGGCGGTGTCCCGGATGGTGGAATGTTCCCGGACACACTCGGTGATACATTCAGCCTGAGTGCCACTGCTGCGGGATCAGACTTTAGCCTTTTAAACATTCTAGATCCGACTCTTGCCTCCGAACTCGGTTCGGAATTAACCAACGTTGCTGAGACTGTTTTTGTGGCGGTCAGCAGCACAACCTCGCCAGTGATCGGCGGAACCGGCTTGAACTCAGTTTCGGATTTCACTGGTGCTGACTTCGATCTTGAATTGGCGGCCGGTATTGCTGCCGGCTCAGATGATTTTTTTCATGTCGCGCAATCTGACATGTTCGATACGTTTGGCGGAACCGAGGCAGCGGGTTTTACGATTTTTGACAAACCGGGTCTTGGCTCAAGCATTTTTCTGCCAGTAGGTGTCGATAGTGACTTCACCCCCACTTCACAGGACGTCTCGTTCCACGACCTTGTTTTGTTCGGCGGTGAAGTATCATTTGAATCGTTTACGACCGTGACAGAAAATGGCACAACCTACTCAGCAGTCGCGTTGACGAATCACTCCAACTTTGGGATCAATGCTGTTCCCGAACCGACATCACTGGCCGCCTGGGGTGTCCTGCTGGGGCTGGGTGGATTCACCCGACGCCGCCGAAAAAATGAATCGGCCGCTTAGCTTTTTCCTCGCCCAAATGCCGAGCACGCGAAGGATCGCAGATGCTCGGCAAAAGCGAATTCGGACATCTTGGATCGCAATCTGGGGGCATCTAATTGGTAGGCCAAATCCCACGGCTAGCAATTCTGTGATTCCGGTGGTCGGACAGTTCGACTGAATTCAAAGTCTGCACTCACCGTTGAAACACTAGTTGGAATTTCACATTCGAGTGGGATAAGCAGATAGTCTTAAACGATATTAGCGATTCGCGATTTGGCAACGTGTTGGGCTACTTCCCAAGCGATGTAGAGGGTGGTCTTCCCGAATATCACTCGCAGCTCACCAGAAGGCGATCTGACAGCACTCCCGTTGGCTTTTGCTAACGCCCCGGATTAGATTTTGGCGACCGTCTCATGTCGCACCGGAAGGAACGGTCCGACGGATACCCAAACTGCCAAATCACAGGATCAGCAGTTATAGTAGCGATTAATGAGAACAGATCGATTTGCAGACCACCAATTCGATAATGCCGCTACATGAAAACGTTGATCATCCCAATCCTGAGTCTCTGGTTATTGGGCTGCTGCGAAGTTAGCGGCACCGATCCGCTAACACCATCTCCCCCACCAAACAAATTCCAACTGGTACGAAGTGGTGAATCGCCGTACCCAGTCAATGATCGCAATAATTTAAGTGTCCACTGTGGGGGTGGAAAAGGGGTATTAATCGCTCCCCATTGGGTCCTGACCGCCTCGCATTGCATCACGTCCTCAAAGGCAAAGGCGGGCGACGTGAAAGTGAAGTTCACAACGCTAAAACGAAAATCAACCACAATTCGCGTCGACAAAGTCCTTCGCCACAAGACGAAAGATCTCGCTCTGCTCCGTTTAGTTCGCGCTGTCAAAAAGGAAGATCGACCGCCTGTTTTGCTACTTCGCCAAACCCTCGTACGAAGCGATGGAAAATTGTCCATCAAGAAGGTTTCAGCGAGTCAAACCTGGCGCGGCATCCCAGCGCTCGGAGCAGGCCACAATCTCAGAGTTCCTAAAAAAGAAGACCGCAAAGGAAAAGCGGGTAGCAGCGGAAGTCCGTGGCTGATTTATTCACCATCCGTCGGGGATGTATTGGTTGGCATCACGCATGGTGGCGGCATGGCACCGCAAGTCGCCTACGCAGCCAAATGGATTCAGGACTCAGTGTCACAACACAGTCACGATTTATTGTTTTGGGTGAACAAACAAATCACGCTCGAGAAAAAGTGATCAACCTAGTGACACTCGCCAAAATTTCTCAGAGCCCACCACCGCGTGTCTTTCTTTCCAAACAACGTGCTATACACCAATTTGGTACCGAATAGCCACCCACGCCAGCGCCAAGGGCTCCCACCCACCCCCCGAAATAACATCTGAACCTCAGTCCGCGTGCAGCTGTCTATTCGACATCCATCGCTTCTCAACGGGTTGAAAAGAGATACCGCTTTCTAACCAACGAGCTCGGTGATGATCTCCGTTAGCGGTCTAGCAAATCAATCCACGATGTTCACTACAGTATTGGCTGCGTAAAAATTGACTGCGTAAAAATTCAAAAAGAACGAAAGCACATTCGTGATTTACGCCCGGTATATTAAATCGCTTTCGAGAAACAACTGCCAAAGCAGCTGAACATTCAACCGCAGCTCGAGGCTAAACGCTTACCCAATGAGAGCCAGAACTTGAAAAAGATACTGAAGCTACTGATGGTGTTGGTATTTCTTTCACTATCGGCGATCCTGCTCGCAGGATTTTTCATCGCGAGAACGAGTCGGTCGAAGGTCATGGAACTACGGCAGGAAATTCGCACGCAAGGCGATCCGCTCTATTTCAAAGACCTAGCTCCTTCCTCAGTCGACTTCGAGGGCAATGCATTCATTCCGTTGATGAAAGCGAAAGACGAACTAACAGAGTTCCGTTTTTTCTGCCGGGAAAATTTTGACTTCGACACACCGAACGAACTTTCCGCAGAACAACTGAAAACACTCTTTGAAAAGGTGGAGGACTCCGCCGCATTGTACGAGCAGATTAACCAGATCTTGGCGTGTACTGAATTTGAGGCTGACACAGACTACGCCGCTGGTTTAGACGCCTCCCTTGAACACGTCGAAGTACTGCGCGCAGTCGCCGATGCCATCCGAGCGAAAACCATTGCCTACGTTTCAAATAACAACGGGAATGAGGCGTTGCAAAGCTGCCTTGATGGAATGCGAATTTCGAGGTTGATGAAAGATGATCCTAGCTTGGTTGGACTGCTCGTTTCAGTCGCCATCCAACAGCAAATGTCAGACGACGCTTTTTATGTTCTTTCTACCTGCCCAACGTCGGATGAAGTACGCAAAAACCTGGTGCAAGAATTGTCGCTAGCCGATTTTAAAAAATCGCTTTCAATTGCGCTCAAAGGGGAAAGAGCTCTCGGAGTACAAATTTTCCAAGATTTGCGTGAAGGCAAAGGTCAATTTGCAAGCGATCTCAAACCACGTTTTTCGACTGGTATCGGCTTTTGGGATGCCTACGTCAATAACGACGAAGCAACTTACATTCAAACAATGAATCGCATCATCGAAAGTGTTGATCAATCGCATGTGAAACAAAAACAACTCGCACAAAAAATTTCGGCAGAACTCGACGATGGTTTCGGTCAGATCCTTACGAAATTGATTCTCCCAGCCGTTCTAGGTGTACCCGCCAACGTCGATGCGATCAATGCAAAGATACGCTGCTTGCAAGTGGTTTGTCGCTCGCTGACGGAAGGGGACGGCATCGAAGAGGACCTTCCGGAAGATCCCTTCAATGCTCAAACATTAATGGCGAACAAGACGGCCGCCGGCTGGCTTGTCTACAGCGTCGGCCTAAACCTACAGGATGACGGTGGAGATCTTGGAACACCCGATCAAAATCTTCGGGAAACACCTGACATCGGCTATGGCCCACTCCCTTCAGACATTTCTGCTACCGCGGAGCCTACTGACTAAAAATGCAGCCGCTACGGACCGACCGCAATGTCCGGCAATCCAAATTCGCTAGCAGAGCACGATCAGCTAATTAACCACACGCTGGTTCTGCGTTCGCTCATTGACATCACCAGGCCTAACCGCGGCTGAACCTTTGAAAGCCGAATACTGGCTAGACTGATCCGCAAGCGTCATGCCGCACTCCGTACCCACTCTTCTGAAAGCAGCAACGAGAAATTGCGAGGTGTCGCTATTAGCAACGAAATGGAGAGACTAAGCGACGTTACCAAACGGTAGGCGAAAGGACAAAGGCAAGGTCGGTCGCTTCGCACCCGATTCAAACGCACCAGAAATCTTGCCCAAGAGGTGGATAGCCTAAGAGGGTGTTAGGCCCTAGACGAATTTGTGTCAGAATGGTCAATCTACTATCTGAACCGACATGGCAAGCGTATCTCCATACAGAAAACAACCTGCCAATGGATCGGTCATTCAATTGCGAGTAGCGACCACCCCGATCAACAGACTCTTAGTCGAGATGGTCGCAATGCGACGTGATTGGAGAGTGGCGTTTAGTTCATGCGAAGGAAACTTTGGCATGCACAACTTGATATTCGCGTCCCAATACTGCCGAAAAAAATCCCGCGACCTAACAAAGGCCGCGGGATCTTGTTCAAAATACTACCAGCCGATTTCTTACAACAAAAGCGATTAGAAAATCCAAAAGATCGACTCTGGTGAGTCCACCCCAGATCAGGTGCCGTTAAGGTTCGTTTGGTTTTTTCCTAACTCGTTTTCAATCCGCTTCACTACTCATCCTCAGGAATGGTAATCGTTACTTTGTCGACGTTTCCGGTGAATTCAGAAGCCTCGCGACTATCGAACAGATTGGAAACGACTTGCGTTGCGTCATCCACTCCAACGTCGGCCGTTTCATCTCCTGAGAAAACAGCGGGTTGCGTTTTTTCAACGCGACCTTCGGCCACCTTTTCACCATCGACAAACAGCTTGGCAACACCACCTTTCCCGGTGCCGCCACCGTCATAGTCAAACGTCAACTTGATGTTGGCCTTGTCGCCGTCGATCGCCTTCGGGGACTCAATGGTGTATTGATCGAGGCCAAACCAGTTGTAGGTATAGGCTGGTTTACCTTCGTTCATGTAAAGTGCCCAACCGCCAAACTTACCACCTTGGCAGAGGATAATCCCATTTGCTTTATCATTAACGGAAACATCTGCTTCGATAGTTTTCGACGTATTTTTGACATTTAAGAAGGTGTTTTCGAGGATCCCTTCCATGCCGTGCGCCAGTGTCAAGGTTTTGCGATCCCCCATTAGGTCAGGTCGCCCGGCAATCTTGGCGTTGAAACGCTCGTAAAGACGATCATCAATCGGGTAGACGTTGTTGGCCAACGCCTCGAGAACAAACAAACGTCGCAACTCCTTGAGCTTCTCGGGATTCTCTTTGGCCAGATCCTTGCTCAAGCTGAAGTCTTCTTCGACGTTGTAGAGTTCCCAGATGTCGTCCTCGAGAGAACGCAACGGGACTCCTTGCCATGGGACCTGGTGGACGGTACGAGCCAACCATCCTTCATGGTAGATACCTCGATTACCGAACATTTCGAAATACTGCGTTGTGTGTTGATCTGCTGCATCTTTATCCTTGGCAGCGTAAAGCATGCTCACACCGTCGAGCGGCTTTTGTGTCACCCCATTGATCACCTTGGATTGAGGGATTTTCGCGGCTTCGAGAACGGTTGCGGCAACGTCGTTGACGTGGTGCCATTGATCGCGGATTTCATTTTTCGCGTCAAAACCGGCCGGCCAATGCATAACCATACCGTTTCGAGTTCCCCCGAAATCGGCGGCCATCTGTTTGGTCCACTTGAAGGGGGCATCGGTTGCAACAGCCCAAGCGGCCGAGAAATGCGGGAAGGAATCGGGGCCACCCCAATCATCGGAACGCGCCAACATACTCTCGACCGTCTCCGCGTCAAAAATACCGTTTAGGTGAACAAGCTCGTTGAACGTCCCTTCCAAACCACCTTCACCACTGGCGCCGTTATCCCCCATAATGTAAATGAAAAGGGTATTATCAAGTTCACCAATGCGATCGATGGCATCCACCAAACGACCAATTTCTACGTCGGTGTGCTCGGCAAAACCAGCAAAGGTCTCCATCTGCAATGCAAAGAGATCTTTCTCTTCCTTACTCAGTGAATCCCAGTCTTTGATGTCGTCTGGCATCTCTGTCAACTGAGTATCTTGAGGCACGATGCCGGCTGCCTTTTGGCGAGCAAGTGTTTCCTCGCGCAGCGCCAGCCACCCTTTGTCAAACTTGCCCTTGTATTTTTCAATCCACTCCTTCGGTGCATGATGCGGCGCGTGAGTGGCGCCTGGGGCAAAATAAACGAAGAATGGCTTATCGGGCGTCATCGCTTGCTGAAACTGAACCCAACGAATTGCCGCGTTGGTCATGTCTGTTGTGAAGTGATATTCTTCCTGAGTTTCCTTCGCCACACGGGTGACGCCATCGAAGATCACTGGCTCCCATTGGTTCGTTTCGCCCCCAATGAAACCATAGAATTTGTCAAACCCTGACTGGGTTGGCCAACGGTAAAACGGACCAGAAACCGAAACTTCCCAGGTGGGAGTTTCGTGCCATTTCCCAAACGCGGCGGTGCTGTATCCGTTGTAGCGCAGCGTCTCCGCAAAATACCTGGCATCGTTCGGTCGCATCCCGAGGTTACCGGGGAATCCCGTGGCGATTTCCATCACCGAGCCAACGTTGACATTATGGTGATTACGTCCGGATAACAAAGCGGCGCGAGTTGGTGAGCAAAGGGCCGTGGTGTGAAAGCGATTGAATCGCAAACCGTTCTGAGCTAGACGATCGAAGGTCGGCGTCTCAATCACACCGCCGAACGGCGCGGTCGCCCCGAAGCCAATATCATCGATCAGAACAACCACCACGTTTGGCGCACCTTCTGGGGCCGTGACTTGGAAAGGGGCAGGCTTGGTCGCCTTGCGGGCGTCCATCTCACGGATTGGAGGTGTGCGTGGGTTTGGAATCGGCAGAATAGAACGATCAATTTGTTGTGCTGTCGTTGACTGGGTCATGAATAACACTGCAAGTGCTATCACGACCAAGCCGCGAACCTCCAATGTTGGTGCGATGCGTGGCATGTCGGTTTCCCTTTTAAACTCTTATTAATTCGAAGTTTCCGTTAATCTGTACGGGGATGAGTTTACGTAAACGCCCCTGCAGTTCAAGGCGATGGATAGTACGGTTTCCCACACTTTTGCAACCATTTCATCCGACCGAAATAACCGAGGAGTCGGGATTCGATCCCTTGCGAGACCAAATCGTCAATTGCCGCGTCTCGGATCCGCAAAGCAGGTTGCAAAAGAGTCAGCTTGGACGCAGGTTTTTAACCTCCGCACAAACAGCCTCCGCGAAAGAACGTCTGGGAGCTTGGACAGACTCGGGTGGGGGGAGGCTCGGGGATAGAGGAAACTCGGTGATAGAGCCTAAGAACGACTTGTGGTTCTATTCGCAGTCGATTCCTCGGGCATCGACTCGGGGTAAACTCGCCGCGACAGATTCACTGAGCCAGGCAGATGTCGGCGAAAGGCCATCCACGCGGAGTTATGTCACTTCCTCGGCGGCTGCTTTGATTTTCGCTTCATCGGTATCCCTTCGTCGAGTCAAGTCGGTTACTTCCCATATCGATTTCGCCTGATGCACATGAGCAGCAACGGCTCGAATGTTGCGGACTTCATGCTGCGTTTGGTGCGGTTCTCAACCCACTCGCCGTCACCCCCACGCTTGCGAGTAACCCCGCGTTCGCTCTTGCATCTCGTTAATAACGGCGTCTGACGTATGAACAGGTAAGTCGTTTGCATCTTCAAAAAACTGTGCCGTAACGAGCGTCGTCGCCTGCAAGCCGAGGTCGATTTTGTAGATCTCAGCCTTGATCTCATTCGTCGTAACCAGGTCTCGATTTACCTTTCTGGGATGCCAGCAAGAGTTATTTGGGTCGAGCAAGTGACAGAAAACATGAAGAGCTAGCCCACAAGTTCAATGGGCCCCAACCTTGGCAGATCGCAGAGGAGTTCTTGAGAGACTGAAATTCTTTCTTGAAGCACTTTACGAGATGACTCAGCATTACGAAGCTCGCAGAGAAGCCGTAAATAACCGCAATTCCTGACCTGCCCGGGGCAAGGACCGGGCCAAATAAGAAAACAAGTCGAAAATAGCTGGGGAAACTTCCTGGACCACTGGCAAGGTAGCAGGCCCACGACCACAGAGAGGACCGGTGAGTAGTAGGCCTAGAAAAAAAGGCTCGTTTCCTTTTAAGAAAACAAGCCTTCAAGGTGACCCCTACGGGACTCGAACCCGTGTTACCGCCGTGAAAGGGCGGTGTCCTAGACCGCTAGACGAAGGGGCCTCGTTGTGCTGGAGCAGCGATCGGTTTTCACCGGGTAATCGCGAACAACACCAACTGAGCGAGGGTTTTAACGAAGGGAGCGTGGGTACGTCAAGGGTTCACTCGGCCATTCTTTCCAGAGAGAGATGAAACTCGACAAGTTGTCCCCGTCGTGCTGCCGGGGAATCAACTCGTCCTCCGAAAAAGCGTCGCTCAGGACTCAACGGGCGCGTCGCCTGATTCCAAGCTTCGTTGAATCGCGTCATAGACTTCGCGACGATGAACCGGTACCTCGCGTGGTGCTTCTACGCCGAGTCGCACCTTATCACCACGGATCTCAACAACAACGATCTTAATGTCGTTGTTGATGACGATACTTTCATTCTTTTTTCTTGATAAAACCAGCATGTTCCAGTCCTTTCTTAACCGGCCCAAAATTCTTTTCGATTCCTGACTGCCTACGATCCCGATGGGATCCAGAACGGGATTCGTCTCCACATCCTGTCTCACCGCTGTGTAGGCCGGTTGCGTCAGCGAAACTCCTTAAGAGGGCATCGCCTTTCCTGACACCCTCAACTCTATGCCAAAAAAAGGCCGCGTCAAGGAATTCCGCCTTGACAAGAACCGTTTTTTGACCTTTCGGCTCCGCTTTTGCCCCACACAACCGATAAAGAGACTTTGTTTGCTGTCAAAAGGACAGTTTCAGCAAGGGACCACCCCAAGGCGGGGGTGCTCGCATGAGGCCGAGCGTGGAACCCTTTCCCGACGAGCTGCGTCGTAAATAATAGGCGAGCCACCAGCAGGGTTCGGATCCTGCT
>JBMYRF010000013.1:0-105105 GCA_049602075.1 Rubripirellula sp. | reverse complement strand
GGCAGGGTTCGGATCCTACCGGCAGGGTTCGGATCGCCTTGTTCGGTCATTACAATAGGAACAACTGCCCAAAGCGATTACGGTGAGACGATGGTCCGAGCGATCAGCAACGAGAATAACGCGAACGAAGGAAGCGAGGTCACCTTCACACCTTCGCGAGCAACGAAGATGCTGCCGTTGGTCCGACGAATCGTTCGAGACATTTTATCGCTACAGGCATCAATTCGAATCCAGTCGGAACAGTTGCAGGGAATCGATTCGCTCCCCTCGACCATTCAACTTCCGGACTATCAGGAGGAGGTCAGTGACATCCGAGCTTCCTTGGCAGGAGAGCAAGCGAGACTTGACGCTTGCCTCAGTGAGTTGAACTCGCTTGGTGTCCAACTCCATCAACCTTTTAGTGGCACGGTTGATTTTCCAGCGGTATGTAATCGCAGACCCATCTGCCTCTGCTGGCGCCCGGGTGATGCGGAAGTCATGTATTTCCACGAACTCGGGCAATCAGCAGCAGACCGCAAGAAACTTGAGCCGAGCCTGACTGGTGTCGAGTCGTTTAGCTGAGCGGTCTCTCGAAGACAACTCTCTCTCAGCCGACCGCAATGAACCAGTCTCCCGCAGCGTTCTTCACCGTGCACCGCCACGGTCAACGCTCGCCTCCCGCCAGCATATAGCCACCCACGAGCGAATCACTAGGGAAGCAGAAAAACCTGCAGCGCGCGACAGCCATGGGCGCCCAAAACGAGACTTTGTTCGATGTCGGCAGTCTTGCTAGGCCCCGACACAAAAACACCGAAACTGCTCGTCGGTGCGCCGATCCTCTCGTAAGCCTGATGCATGTGACTAACGATTTGGCTGCGAGAAACGACCAAGGCTAGGTACTGAGGGATGAACAGCAAGACACGGTGTGGAAGCGACCCACCATCGACCCAGATTGCGCCATTCTCGGCCACGATGAATTCTCCCCGCGCGACGACCCAGTCGAGCGAAGCAAGCCCGTGCGGATCATCGAAACAAGAGGGATCGAGGTCACCCTGTACCGCTTCGGGTACCAGTGAAGCAATCCGCCTCGCCTTGGCGAACACCTCAATCGCATTGAGTGTTTCCTCAATTTGTTCGGGGCGGTCAACCATATGAGCTTGTCCGCCGACGGCCCCAAGCGTCTCAACAAACTTTTGCAACGGGTCAGCGTAAGTCGTCATCCGCGAAGGATCGACCTTGGGAAGCGGCTTCGAATCCAAGGGTCGGGATCGAATCCGATCAAGCACGCTGCGGCGGCTAGATGTCGAAGCGTTCATCAGGCGTTTTTTAGGAGAGGTAGTTTTAATGGTTTAATCCTCATTACGATTCTGCCTGTACCATTCTCGAAAGCTCTCACGGGGAGGATTCGGTAACTCACGTGCAATCGTCCAAGTATTCAACCGATTGTGGGTCATCCAATGCGGCAGGACACGAAGAGCGGTCCGACCGCACTTGCCGGCAATTGCGAACAGCCGCGGTCGCTGGAACAACATGGATGCCAAACGCATCGAAACCCGCTTGCTGACCGGTAGCAAACCTCTGCCAACCAGCTCTTTACGCCACGCCAATAATTGGTGATGGAGCGGAATTTTGACCGGGCAGACATCCGTGCAAGATCCGCAAAGGCTGCAAGCGTAGGGCAAGCTTTTGTAGCTTTTTGCGTCCCGCGTCGGCGAAAGAACCGATCCGATCGGCCCCGGAACCGTTGCATGGTAGCTATGCCCGCCGCTACGTCGGTACACAGGGCAAGTGTTCATGCAAGCACCACAACGGATGCAATTCAGCGAATCTCGAAATTCAGCATTTCCTCTCAAACGGGTCCGCCCATTATCGACCAAAATGATATGAAGTTCGCTATCGGGATCACGTGGTCCGTGGAAGTGCGATGTGTAGGTAGTGATCGGCTGTCCCGTCGCCGAGCGAGCGAGCAACCGCGTAAAGACGCTCAAATCCTGAAATCGCGGGATTAGTTTTTCAATCCCCATGCAAGCGATGTGAACTTTCGGTAGCGAGACTCCGAGGTCAGCATTACCTTCGTTGGTGCATACGACCAATCCACCGGTTTCGGCAATCCCGAAGTTGACTCCTGTGATGCCGACTTCACCCATCAAGAATTTATTACGCAGATGTTGGCGCGCCGCTTCAGTTAAATACTTCGGGTCACTGGCACCTTCATCGGTTCCAAGGTGTTGGTGAAAAGTCTCTCCAACTTCCTCCTTTTTGATGTGGATAGCCGGCAGCACAATATGGCTGGGCGTTTCATCTCTCAATTGGACAATCCGTTCACCTAAATCGGTATCCACCACTTCGATGCCGTTATCCTCGAGGAAATGATTCAAATGACATTCCTCCGTCAGCATCGATTTGCTTTTGACAATCCTCAACGTCTCATGTCGCCGCAAGATCTTTAAGACAATCTCATTGTGTTCCGCTGCATCGGCGGCCCAGTGCACGGTCGCTCCGAGCTGGGTCGCGGCTTGTTCGAATTGCACGAGGTAATCCGCAAGATTGGCGACTGTGTGTGTTTTAATCTCTGAAGCGAGTTCCCGCAGGTGCTCCCACTCGGAGACACCCCCTGCCTGCTTGTCACGTTTGCTGCGTACGAACCACAACGCTTTATCGTGCCATTGTGAGCGTTTCGGATTTGTAACGAACGGCCGTGCGGCGGTGGGATGATCGACGATCGGCAGTTTCATCGAATCGTTTCGCTAGGGTTGGAGTGGGGAGCAGGGGGATTGGCGTGAGAGGCGGGACGAACAACGGGGCGGCCAACAAGGATTTGTGCGACGTGCATCACGGTGATGCGATGATCTTCGCGACGAATGAGCCCCTGCAAGTGCATCAAGCAGCTCATATCAGCCGATGCCATCACCTCACTACCGGTCGCCAAGTGATCCGTGATTCGATCGCGGCCCATGGCCGCTGAGACGTCCGGTTCGTTAACCGCGAAGGTTCCACCAAAACCACAGCACTCATCGCTTCGCTGTGGAGTACACCACTCAATGCCTTCCACAAGTTTCAAAATTTCACGCACCTTGTCGACCCGCGGAGTCATACTCTCGCTCGACCCACCGAGTCTCAGCTCACGTAAACCATGGCAACTTTGGTGCAAGGAAACCCGGTGTGGAAACGTGACGTTCAAGCGAGTCAGTTGTAGCACGTCATGCAGATATTCGCAAAGTTCATAGGTGCGACTTGCAAACTTTTGATATTGGGCAGAATTCTCAGTGAAATACTCCGCGTAATGATGGCGGATCATCGCGGTGCAAGAGCCTGAAGGGCAAATCACCGCATCATAATCGGCAAAAATCTCGACCATACGTCGAGCGACCGGTGCTGTTTCGCTAACACAGCCTGTATTGGCCATCGGTTGACCACAGCAAGTCTGAGCTTCTGGAAAGACGACATCGAGGCCAAGACGCTCGAGCAATTCGAGCGTTGCGACGGCCACATCCGGGTAGAATTGATCGATGTAGCAGGGGACAAACAGTGCGACAGGCATAGGAGCTTCGGGATGGGATTCGAAAGCTAACTCGGGCCGCCTCAGTATAGTCAAAAGCTTAATGGTTGCGTCAGCGGACGAAACGAATCCCGCCCCCATTGCTGGTAACCCCGATCAACGAAGGCAGCAAGCACGCAGTTTGTCAGCTGACTTGCCCGAGGGATGCCTATTCCCTCCCCGTCCAGATCGGATAGGTTGGCGTCGAAATAATCGATCCTCGTGGCCCGAGAACCTGATGTTTGTTCAGAAAACCGTGGAGGGCGATCAACGCCCTAACATCATTTTCATCATCACTGACCAGCAGCGATACGACACAATCGCGGCGTTCGGCTTTCCACATGTCGACACCCCAAATCTAGACCGACTGGTCCGGGAAGGGGTTTCATTTGATCAATGCCATGTGACCGCGGCATCCTGTGCGGCCGCCCGAGCAAGTTTATTCAAAGGGTACTACCCTCATACGACTGGCATCTTGAAAAATGCCGACACTTGGCGACGTAGCTGGATCCAACAACTCAACGATTCAGGTTATTACTGCACCAACATCGGCAAGATGCACACCTGGCCATTTCAAACGGAACTCGGTTTTCACGAGCGGTTTGTGGTCGAAAATAAAGACCGCTACCTCGAAGGCCGGTATTTTTTTGACGAATGGGACAAGGCATTGCGGTATCGAGGACTGGTCAAGCAACAGCGCGAGTTCTACCGGCAAAGGAAAGATTATCAATCTTCACTCGGTGCTTTTCTCTGGGAGCTTCCCGAGGATACACATCCCGATATGTTTGTCGGTGATATGGCGGGGTGGTGGATCGATTCTAAGCCCAAGCTCAACCCACTGTTTCTGCAGATCGGTTTTCCCGGGCCTCATCCACCCTACGATCCCGTGCCTCGTTTCGCAGACCGATACCTGAATCGCGACCTGCCACTGTTGCCAGTCACGGATGATGAACTCGATTCTTTGCCGACTGCTCTAAAAGAATTGCGTCAACACAACCAAGACATCGACCACGACTCGGTGATCATGGATCTGAATCCGTCCGAAGAACAACGGCATCGTCAACGGGCGTTCTACCTTGCCAACGTCAGTATGATCGACGAGAAGGTCGGCGAAATCATCGAAGCACTCGATCGAAACAACTACCTAGACGATTCCATTATCATCTTCACAAGCGACCACGGTGACTGCCTAAGCGATCACGGGCAAAGCCAGAAGTGGACGATGTACGAACAAATCACCAGGGTGCCGATGATCATCTGGGCACCCGGGCGATTCGGATCGGGAAGGACCGTGGAACAATTGGTCCAGCAAATGGACATCGGCCCGACGATTTTGGAATGGGCAGGGCTGCCGGTGCCGACAGACTGGGAAGCCGAATCACTGGCCGCGGCGCTTCAGCCCGAGACCGCCGAAACGTTTGCGGGTCGTCCCTACGTCTACTGTGAGCAGGTCCGAGACGCAGTCTTAACCGGTTGTGAATTCATGACCATGGTGCGAGATAAGTCCCATAAGCTAGTCCATTTCCTCGATCAACCCGACGGCCAGCTGTTCGACTTAGTGAATGATCCAGATGAATGTGAGAACCTCTGGAATAACCCTGCCGCCGCACGCCATCAAGCCCGTCTTTTGGCGGAGTTACGCGAGTGGCGAATCCGTAGCGGGGTCCGAACCAAAGACTGGTGTAGTGAGTGGCGTTAACAACTGGGCGACCGCCACGTACCATAAGGACGGATCAAGCAGCTACCTTGATGCCCCGATTCACCCAATGCCCGCCGTACCCTCGGTGGTCTGCTGGACGATTGTCGGGAAGACCCCGGACGCAAACCCTAGGTTGTCCGGCGACCGTTAACGCATTTTTCACACATCAACAGGTTTGGCGATGAAGACTCGGACGGACTGGTTACTCGTAGGCACATTTTGTGCTGCACTCGCTGTCTCGCTCCCCGTGAACGGGGCTGATCCGGCGGCGGACAAAGTTTCGGGCATTGATCAAGACTTAATCGCGAAAGCGATTGATCCAGGTGAGAACTTCTATCTGTATTCGAACCAAAGGTGGTTGGAAGATACAGAAATCCCCTCTGACAAATCGAACTACGGAATTTTCACCCTGCTGGATGACAAAACCCGCGCGGAAGTAAGAGAACTGATTGAGCAAGCCGCCAAAGCTGACGCGCCCGAAGGAACAGCGAAACAGAAAGTTGGCGATCTTTACCAATCGGTGCTCAACCTTAATGCTCGCAACAAAGCTGGGACCAAACCGATTGCCAAGTTGATCGCGGCGATCGATAACGCCGAAACGAAATCAGCACTCGCCCGCGTCATGGGAACGCTCTCACGAAACGGCGTTGGCGGCCCTTTTGGCGAATACATAAACAATGACGCGAAGAAAAGCGATCAATACGCCGTCTACGTCACCCAGAGCGGCTTAACGCTCCCGGATCGTGACTACTACCTCGAGGATGAGGAGCGTTATCAAAAACTGCGTGATGAGCTGAAAGAGTATATCGCTACAATGCTCGGCCAAATTGGGTCCGAAACTCCTCAGGAGGCCGCCAAAACAATTTTTGAGATCGAAACAGAAATCGCAAAGAACCATTGGACCAAAACCGAAAATCGAGACCCGGTTAAGACCTACAACAAATTGTCATCCCAAGAGATGGCAGACTTGGTGTCTGGTTTCCCGTGGGCAAAGTACGCCAAAGCGACTGGCATTGACGGTCAAGATAACTTCGTGGTGCGCCAGCCGAGCTACTTCACTGCTGTCGGCCAGATGTACGAAAAATACGACATCGAGGCCTGGAAGCAGTATTTTCGTTTTCACTTAATCGATGCGTATGCAAGTAGTCTGAGTGAAAGTTTGGAGAAACAGCATTTTGCTTTCCATAGCACGGCGATCAGCGGAATCACCGAACAAGAGCCAATGTGGAAACGTGGCGTGAACGTAACAGGAAGTGTTCTTGGCGAATTAGTCGGCCAGTTGTACGTCGAAGAATTTTTTCGCCCCGAAGCAAAAGCCCGAATGAACGAGCTGGTGAATAACTTGAAGCTCGCATTCGCCAGTCGGATCGAGAAAATCGATTGGATGGGTGAAGGCACCAAGAAACAAGCACTCGAAAAACTGTCGATGTTCACCACCAAAATCGGCTACCCCGACACTTGGAAAGATTACGAGGCTTTGAAAATCAATTCGCCGATCTTGGCAAAGAACCTCATGGCGTCGGCTCGCTTCGAGCATGCACGACAATTGAAAAAATTGGGCGGACCAATCGACCGTAATGAATGGCATATGACGCCACAAACGATCAATGCTTACTACAACCCCGTAATGAACGAGATCGTCTTCCCCGCCGCAATCTTGCAACCACCCTTCTTCAATATGAATGCAGATGATGCGGTTAATTACGGCGCGATTGGTGCTGTCATCGGCCATGAGTTAAGCCACGGCTTTGACGACAAAGGAAGCAAATTTGACGGCAACGGCAATCTTCGCATGTGGTGGACTGAGTTGGATCGCGAAGAATTCGAACGTCGGGCTGGCGGATTGGTCGGGCAATACAACGAATTCGAACCGGTTGACGGTAACTTCGTCAATGGAAAATTGACACTCGGCGAAAACATTGGTGACCTGGGTGGCTTGAGTGTTTCGCTCGAAGCTTACCATCTATCACTTAAGGGAAAAGAGGCGCCTGTGATCGATGGACTGACTGGCGACCAACGTTTCTTTCTTGGCTGGGGGCAAATTTGGCGTCGTCTTTATCGCGAACCGGAGTTGCTTAAACGATTGATCACCGATCCGCACAGCCCGAGTGAGTTCCGCGTCAACGGGATCGTCCGCAACATGGACGCTTGGTACGAAGCGTTTGAGATCAAGCCGACTGATCCGCTGTATCTAAAACCAGAAGATCGCGTCCGTATTTGGTAGCTCAACTTCGGATGTTTAAAAGCTCTCGCCAGCCAAGACGCAACGCAGCAGTGCGATTGCGTCTTGGCTGAATGCGTCACTGGCGATTGAGGCTCCAGTCGTAGTCAAGGTACGAGACGCTTGGCGAAATCGCACGTGCCGCGCGAATAGCAGATTCAGTCGGCAGCCATTCCGAGATTGCCTTGAGCATCTCGGCTTGGTTAGTACCGAAGTCCTCTGAGAACCAATCAAGGATGGCCGACAAATGAAATCGATTCGTTAAACGGTCGTAGCGAAAATTCTGCTCGCGTGAAAAAAAATCCTTGGCGTTTGCTGCCAATTGAACTTCGAGTTTTTCCGGAGCGTAAGCTTCATTCAATAAGCGGGGACAACTGATTGATGCACATACGATCGCGAAATGAATGCGCGGTTCGTCCATCTTTCGAAGCACTTCATGCTCAATCTGGTCAAGTGAGTATGGATTCCCACCCACATATAACTTCAGATCTTTCCAAATGTGGTAACCGAACAATCGAGGCGTATGGTTGCGAATACTTGTGGTGGGATATTCCCGCAGGATGCCTCGAATCGTTACCGCGTTGTAAGCGTTGATCCAGAACGCCAACTGGGATTCTCGCTTGGCCTTGACGCCACGATTCGCGGTCGAAAGCGAGTTTAGATAAAGATCCAGCCCCTCTTGATCTACGGCTGATTTTTTCCATCCCGCGTAGTCGACTCGGCCATTCTGGTCGACAAATTTTGATAACAAACGCTCCCATTCGGCGTGGTCAACCGTGTCCATTGATCGGTTCGAATGATTGCGTGTGCCGACGTAGACGGGGCTACCAGCACAAGCCAATTGCACAGTGATCCCGCCAAGAAAAAGCAACCACCATCGCGTGCAACTTGAAAATCCTCGCATCGGTTTTTCCCTGAAGTGCGATCAAGCAGGTAACAAATCAACGACAGACACGGGACGGCCATAAGGCGGTGAAATCCACCACCTCTGATTCCCCATCCACCAGCATCGCAAACCAACAGCAGCGGCAAAAGGGTAGTCCGAGAATACTTCACTACCGCAATTCAAGTAAATTCAACACCTGCGGAAAGCGTGGCAAGCAGGCTTGGAGAGCAGGCACGACGGAATCGCATCGTCAGGGATACTTAGAAATGAATCGACCAGCAAATAAGCCCGATCACTCCTTGGCAGAAAAAGAGCCCCCTGAAAATCAAAGCGGCCAGCGGAAATGGCTCAGGCCAGTCTCCTTGTTGGCGGTGGTCATAACCGCCGGTCTGTTGTTCTGGCGGTTTGGCGAGTTTGTCGAACTCGACTATTTGGCAACGAAGGAATCCCAACTGCAAGATTTCCGGCTACAGTCCCCGTTACTTGTCTACGGGATCGCTCTATGCGTCTACGTGCTCGTGACCGGTTTGTCATTACCGGGTGCTGCGGCGTTGTCGCTGCTTTACGCCTGGTATTTTGGTTTTATTCCAGGTGTCATTTTGATTAGCTTTGCTTCGACACTTGGCGCAACCATCGCCTTTTTGACAAGCCGGTTTTTGTTGAGAGACACGGTCCAGTCAAAATTCGGGGATCGGCTTACTTCCTTCAACGAGCATTTGAAGCAACAAGGAGCTTTTTACCTGTTCACGTTACGCCTGATACCGCTGGTTCCATTTTTCGTCATCAATTTGGTAATGGGGCTTACCCCAATCCGTGCGACCACTTTTTGGTGGGTAAGTCAGATTGGCATGCTGCCGGGGACCTGCGTCTATGTGTACGCCGGTTCTCGCGTCCCTACGTTGCAGACGCTGGCAGACGAAGGGGCGGGAGCCGTATTCACTCCTTCGCAGCTAATCCAAATTACCATCGCCTTTGCAATGCTGGGCCTATTTCCCGTTGCCGCCAATTGGCTTTTGTCACTACGTAATCGAAGCCAAGCCGAGCAAACATGACTCGAAAACGACAACTTTCGTGCTGGCCAGTCACGTGATTGATTCAAAATCTTGCCTCGATTCGAGGCAAGACGATGCGAGACAGGTGACTCTAAACTTTTTGCCGAGATTCAACATGCGATCCTTCTGGGTCGGGCGTTAACGTTTTCAATCGCCCGATCTCATTACAATTCCCCAAAACGAGCTCGGGGCGCTAGGTACTGTCGATGCCCGCAGCAATCGAAACAAGCCATGTTGACGGTATCCCCGATCCAGATTGCCATTTCTTCCAGAGCCGGGCGGAGAAACACGCTGAATATCCGAGTGGGTCGAGCAGGGTACAAATATCCTCCCAAGCATGACGATTTCACGGCTGACCGATCGAGGCCAGTTCGATGCGTATCCCCAGTTCCGACGCCTTACACAAAGGGCGGCTCGAGTCCTTCACACCAGCCGGATCACATTCTACGAGAATAGGGAGTTTCAACGTAAAATCACGCCGACAGAGGTAACCGCCATCGGCAGTTAACGACGTGATAAAAGTGCTTTTTAGATGCCGAATTGCCAGACCACCAGACGCGGGGATGACGCTCATGTAAACTAACTAAAAATACTGAACCTAATCACCCTCTTTTCTGTTGGATTTTTATTCATGGCCCAGGAAGCGTTTGAAACTTCACGATTACTGCGTGAGAACATCGAGCGGGTCGTCTTGGGCAAGCCAGATGTCGTACAACTCCTAGTAATCTCACTGCTCGCCGGCGAACACGTGTTGCTGGAAGATGTGCCGGGTGTTGGGAAGACACTTGCGGCGAAGGCGTTGGCCCAGAGCATCGAGGGCAGCTTTGCTCGGCTTCAATTCACCCCGGACTTATTGCCCAGTGACATCACGGGCAGCGCGATTTATCGGAGTGACACGCGAGAATTCGAATTCAGCGCGGGACCGATCTTCAATAATGTTGTCTTGGCCGACGAGATCAATCGAGCTCCCCCACGCACCCAATCTGCCTTATTGGAAGCGATGAGCGAAAGCAAAGTTTCAGTGGATGGAGTAACCCATGCATTACCGGTGCCCTTCATCGTTGTCGCTACCCAGAACCCGTTTGAGTTTGAAGGCACCTATTCTTTACCGGAGAGTCAGCTTGACCGATTCTTGCTTCGGACTTCGATTGGTTATCCTGATCGGGCGATTGAGCAAGAAGTTCTGCTGACGCACCGAGCCGGTGAGCCGGTCGATAACTTGACGCCAGTGGTGTCAGTGGACGCCATTCGCAGCGCTCAAAAGATCGTGCGTGAAGTTCGCTTCGAAGAGACATTAGTAACCTATCTGTTAGACGTCGTTGAATCGACTCGTCAGCACGAAGGGTTCCAAGTCGGCGTCAGTACACGTGGCGCTCTGAGCTTTTACCGTGGTTGCCAAGCACGAGCGATCACCGACGGACGAGACTTTGTGACTCCTGACGACGTGAAAAGCTTGGCGGTCGCGTGCCTGGCCCATCGGGTGCTCCCTGAAGGAATTTTCCAGGGAGCAAGTCGTGAAGCAGTGGATCAGCAGCTTGCTGATTTGGTTGACCAAATTACGGTTCCTGTTTGACCAACTCGCGACTCGTTTTGCGACTTATTCCCCTCTGCAACTTTCGACGAAGGTTCAGGCGGACGAGTCGCGAAGCGACGGCGGCACCAGCCAAGGAGACGGTCATGTCGACCCAACGAACCCCTGAACGACGCCACAAGCATCGCCTTACCCGGCTCGGCTTTCATTTTTTGTTTGTCGGTGCCTTCGCGATGCTGGGCGGAGCAGTTCGTGGTTTCAACCTACTGTTGGTTCTGGCTGGCCTGTTGGTGGGTGGCCTGCTGATTCAATGGCGTTGGTCACGGCGTTCGATTGAATTGCTTGGCGTGCAAAGACGAATTCCCACCGAGGCTTTTGCGGAAACGCCCTTTCGGGTTCGTTATCTGCTGCGGAACCACGGCTGGCTGATGCCAGCTTGGATGATTCGCATCGAAGATAAAATTGAACGAGACGACGGCAGCCAACGGGTCGCAGCCGTATGCGGCGCAGGCGTGGTCGCAGCTCGAAAAACAGTAACACCGCTCGTTGAATGCACCATCGCCAGGCGCGGGCGTTATCGTTTTGGACCAGTCTCCGTCATCACCACCTTCCCGTTTAGCTTATTGACATCCCGACAGATTACCGAAGACGAGGAAATGCTGGATGTATTCCCTAAACTGCTGACACTGCGCAAACAGTGGCAGCGGCGACTGGTAAGTCGTGCTGGTGGAGTGTCGACCACCGCGCGACGAAGTGGCTCGGTTGAGGGCGATTTTTTCGGCCTCCGCGAATGGCAAGCCGGTGACAGCCCCAAGTGGATTCATTGGCGAACCACCGCTCGCTTAAACGAGCCAGCGGTCCGACAATTTGAGCAGAAACGGCGATTCGATGCCTGCGTCTTGGTCGATGCGTTTGACGCAGGCGATAATCCAGACCCCGCTGAGCTTGCCATCAGCTTAGCAGCCACGTTCCTCGTTCACTTGGTCAGTTCACCCTCCAATCGTTTGGTCCTCGCGATTGCCGGCCAAGAGGCAGAAGCTGTGATTGGTGGTGGTTCCGTGGAGGGCCGACGTCGCATGATGCGGATCTTGTCCGGGATTCGCACGTCGGGCCAGCCAAAATTGGATGAAGCCGCCAAAAAAGCATTTGAAATCGCCGGAACCTCAAAAGATCTCATTGTGATCAGCCCGCGATCGGCAGAAGAAGTCGAATCAGCGGCACCCATCTTTTTCACCATGCTTGATACTTGGCGTCGACGAAGCTCGTTCCGCTGGATCAATGTCTCCACTGAAGCTGACCAATGGCGAATTCCTGATCGCGAGGAGGAGTCGAACACTCGAGTCGACCGCACCACAGGTTCCACTCAGATGCAAGAAATTGACCCGACCGCCGAACCGCTTCCTGGATCCGTTGCTGCACCCGAGGAGATTGAACCGGATGTCGTCCGCTGAATCCAATTCCACCGAAGCTGCTAGCGATACGGGCTCACCTATTGTGAAGCGGCTGCAGTTTTATTTTGCTGCCGTGTCGTGCCTGAGCGGGCTCGTGCTAGCCACCGGTAGCGACACAGATTCGATCCCAATCATCGCTGTCTTCTTCTCACTCTTTGGCTATGTCTTTGTTGATTACCTAAGGCTTTTCGCGCTGCCGCCGATCGCTGCCTACGCAGCGATGGCCGTCGCGGCGCTCTATTGCGTCAGCCATTTTGCGGATCTCGATGCCCCCGGCAACCATCAGATGGTTGCCGTTGCCCAATTACTTGTCTTTGTTCAAGCAATCTTGATGTTGCAACGAAAGTCTCGTCGAATTTTTGAGCAGCTTGGTGTTTTCTGTTTACTTGAATTGATCGTTGCGGCCGTATTTAACGACGCGATCAATTACGGGTTGCTGTTACTCCCCATCGCAATAATCGGGGCATGCGCATTGAGCTTGTTAGCTGCTGTTTCGGTAACCGAAGGATTGAATGTCATGGCGAGCCTGGAGGGCGATGAATCTGCACAGGCCTCGCGAAGAGCGGCACAGGCTGCAAATCAGATCACCGTGCGATCCCCGGAAACGGTTTCATCGCTCACGAATGTTGCCTTGCGACTGCCGCGAATTTCATTGATGACACTCGCTCCACCAGTGTTCTTGGTAGCGGCGATCTTTTTTTACGCATTGCCGAGAACATCAGATGCAATGACGAATCGGAAATCAGGAACCGCATTGGTCGGCTTTAACGACACAATGAGCCTCGAACAAATCGGGCAAATGCAGCAGAGCACAGCTCGGGCTTTGCGTATTTACCTGAGCGAAGCCGACACGGAGACGCCCTACCAGGCAGAAAGCCTGTACCTTCGAGGTCGTGTGCTGGATCGCTACGCACCGCGACTATCCGGCAATCGGAACACAGCCACTTGGACGAGTTCGCCAGGGACACTCCTTGAAGTCAGCTCATCCATGCCGCCGGAGTTTATCCCGCAACAAAGCGACAACACAAATTTCTACGACTCGGTCGCCGTTTCGATTGCTTGCGAGTCAATGCGAAGCAATTCGTTATTTGCCATCGCTCCCTATCACCGGATAAAACCGATTCCCAACGTGCTCAATGAACTAGAAACCTGGACCCTGTCACGGAAAAGTCAGCCGGGCTGGATTTATCCTCGCAAGACTTATCAATTTGGCACACATGCTTTCCGAAACGGCCAACAATCTGATTTGACCTCTCGGGTCATTTATCAATTGCCGGCCGGGATCGAAAATGCCTCACGACGAGAAATTGTCGCCGCGCGCAACTTAAAGTATGAGTCCGAGCGACGAGCAATTCGTTATCAGCAAGAAATCTTGCAATTTGATCTCGACGCGATCCCAACTGCTGCCCGGCTGGGCCAACAATTTTCGCGAACAGCGACGGGTAAACTTCGCTCAAACTATGACATCGCCCAGGCCGTGACCGACTACCTGAGTACTTCACCCGACTTTAATTACACTCTGAATCTTGACGCCGAATCTTTACCAGGCATCGATCCTATCGAACAGTTCTTATCCGTCGATCGGAAAGGAAATTGCCAATACTTCGCTTCGGCGTTGGCCATGATCCTTCGCAGCCAACGGATCCCGGCACGCATTGTGGTGGGTTATTGCACTGACGAATTCAACGAACCAGGCCAACATTTTGTAGCCCGTCAGCTGCATGCTCACAGCTGGGTCGAAGCGTTGATCGACCATGACGATTTGATCCAGCGTCGAAATGTCTATGGGCAACCTAAGTCCAAGCAGTATTGGCTACGCCTGGATCCAACTCCAATCGGTGGACGGCGACAGGATTCGGGTGGTGGTGTCGTCCAATATCTTGATGCGGCTCAGAATGCTTGGGACGATTATGTCGTTGATATGGATGCGACGCGGCAACAAGGAGTCGCCTTACAGGGCGGCGTCAACAATCCAATGACGGGATCCTATTCACAACTCGTCGAACAGTTGAGTGCGGTGATTGCGAAACTGCGCTCGGGCGAGCTTGGGGGCGGATCGTTGGCGTCCGGGAACCTGTTCTCTTGGCAAGCAGCTGTGGTCGCAGTGATCGTGGCCATGTTGGTCGCGTTGACAGTCCGAATCCGTCCGCCAAAGTGGTTCCGACGCAGACTGCGTCGGGAAACAAACAGCGGAGTGGAGAGGCCAAAAATTGAGTTTTATGCCCTCGCTCTTGACCAACTGGCGCGGGTGGGGATTGATCGCCAGGCAACCCAAACCCCCGAAGAATTGCGGCTAGAGGCCGATGAATTGCTCGGAAACACCACCCAGCCAATCACCCAACCGTTATCACGCCTCACATCTATTTTCTATCGCATAAGATTCGGCATACCAGGATTGGTTAATTATCAGCTACCCTTTGGCGAGGAATCGGTCGATTCCGCGGAAGCTGAAGCTGCGTTGTCCGAATTGACACACGGAGTCGACCGCGTCATTGCCGACAATTCCCAATTAGAGTCAAAAGTAACGGAGCGAAAAAAGTGATCGTCACGATTGACGGGCCCGCCGGAGCGGGAAAGAGCAGCATTGCCAGGAAAGTTGCCGAACGGCTTGGATTTGAATTCCTCGACACCGGTGCGATGTATCGCGCCGTAACACTCGGTGCCATTCGCGCCCAGATTGAATTCGACGATGTCTGTGCGTTGGTTGATTTTGCCAGTACCGCGCGGTTGAAATGGAAGAACACTCGCATCTTGCTCAACGGCGACGATGTTACCGAAGAAATCCGCTCCCCGATTGTCACCTCAGCTATCCGACATGTTGCCGACCTACCGGCAGTCCGCAAGCAGCTTTCCAAAGAGCAAAGGCGGATTGCCAAAGGACGAGACATTGTTACCGAAGGCCGCGACCAGGGTTCAGAGGTATTTCCCGATGCCGAATGTAAGATTTTCTTGACGGCTTCCTCCCAAGAACGCGCTCGCCGACGCCAGGAACAACTAATCGAAGTTGGCAGACATTTGCCGCTCGAAGATGTGCTCCGAGCACAGGACGCCCGAGACGAGGAAGATCGCCAGCGTCCGATCGGTTCGCTCCGCCCTGCCGAAGACGCCGTTGTAATCGAAAGCGATGGTATGACACTCGATGAGGTCCTTGAAAAAGCCCTAACGATCGTCGCTGAAAAGCAATGATGCACAAAACGAATCCACCCTGCCTCCAGATAAAGCTCCGGCGTCCCGAGGAGGCTTCAAAATGAAACTTCATTGCCAAAGGAGAGAGAGCGGTGGCGTGATTTTCGTTTGCTATAACGATCTCGGCTTGGCAGCGATTTGTTGAATCGCTGCCGGCAAGGCCTCGCACTCTAATTCAAATACCCGTGCGGCCAACGAATCGGCGGTGTCGTCGGGCTTCACTTGGCAACTCCTTTGGAGCAAAATCGGACCATTGTCGTAATGATTGTCCACCGAGTGGACGGTACATCCACTAACCTGGACGCCCCGCTCAATCGCCGCTTGGTGCACGTGATGACCGTACATTCCCTGACCACCAAAACTAGGTAGCAGCGAGGGATGAATATTGATCACCCGTCCGTCAAAATCAACGGGGATCACAACGTGCTTGAGGTATCCAGCCATCACAACCAACTGCGCTCCGCATTCCCGGCAAGGGCCGAACATCGCTTCGGTGTATTGACTCGAGTCGGGATACTTAGATTTTAGAACGATCCGTGTCTCGATCCCTGCATCACGGGCAATCTCTACACCGCGCACCTTGGACGAGGTGCTGATGACCAACCGAATCTCGATCGGCAGGCCATGTTCGTCTCGATGCTTGATCAAATTCGCCAGTGATCGACCACCACCGCTCAGGAAAACGGCGATTGGTAGCGGAGATGTATTCATGTTTGGTCATTCGCTTTTTTGAACGTAGACATGGCCGTACTCAGTTTCGACAGCCTCGGCTCCAGCAATGGCTGACGAGTCCAAGCGATCAGCCAACGTCTCCGTGCAGATTAGCTCCCGATGCTCTTGGATCACTTGCGCCATATCGTCATGCTCGCTTACCACCGCAACAACAATACGATCGGTGTACTGGCAACTAATCTCTTTCCGCTGATTCTGGATTGTTCGAATCAGGTCTTTGGCGATTCCTTCGCGACGCAGTTCATCGGTCACTTCGGTATTGAGCACAACAACACATCCCGTTCCTTGTGCGGCCGCCCAACCGTCACGCGCCTGCAATCGAACTTCAATGTCATCCGAATCGAGCGACAGCGGCCCATCGGCTAGTTGAATCGTTACCACGCCGTCACGTTTTAACTGTTGCAACAATTCATTGCCGTCAGCTTGTTGTAACGCTTTCTTCACCGCCGGAACCTGCTTACCCACCTTGGGACCAAGGCGTTTAAAGTTCGGAACCACGATATACTGGACGTACTGATCACCATCGGTGGTGTACTCCACCGTTTTGACATTCAACTCCTCGCGAACCAATTCATCATGATTTTTCAGCCAATCGATGCGTTGATCATCGGTCAGCACAACCTCGACCCGGGAAAGGGGCAAGCGAACCTTGAGCTTTGCTTCGGCGCGAGCGGCTCGACCAAGTGATGCGATTTCACGTAGCAGCGTCATCGATTCTGAAAGTTCCTCATCGACGCGATCTTCGACCGTTGTCGGGTAGTCCGTCAAATGCACGCTTGCCAAAGCTGTCTCTCGAAATGGCTCACTGAGACGCTGCCAGAGATAATCAGATAGAAACGGCACAAAGGGAGCAATCAGTTTACTGACCTGCAGCAAGGTCTCGTACAACGTCCAATAGGCGTCATGCTTGTCTTGAGCATCAATGTCGCTGGCCCAAAATCGATCCCGACTGCGGCGTACATACCAGTTACTCAAGCCATCGACCAACGTGGTGATCGCTTGGCACGCGTTGTAATTGTCATAGCGATCCATTCTTTCGGTTACCTGTTTGGTGCACCGATTCAGTTCGGACAATATCCAACGGTCGATTTCACTCCGCTGACTGGCCTCTCGATAGGTCGGCGCGGACGCCAGACTCTCAGGGCTCAGTTGTTCGTCGGCTCCACTCGCGGTGGTCGGATCAAACCCGTCGATCTCAGCGTAAATCATAAAGAAGCTGGCGACATTCCATAGCCGCAACAGAAATTCCGGAATCGATTCCTTAATCGATTGTTCGCGATACCGGATCGCGGTCCACGGCGGTTGTCCGGCGAAGAAGAACCAGCGTAGCGCATCGGCACCATACTTATCAAAAATTTCAGCCGGCTCGCGGTAATTCCGCAGCATCTTGCTCATCTTGTTGCCGTCTTCGCCCAACATCAATCCTAGGACGATGCAATTGCGGAACGGATGAGGATATTCCTGCGCCGGCAATTTGTCCGGAGCGTTTATTTCGTGCGAATCAGATTCGCTCCGTTCCGCTCCCTCTCCGAACAGCATCGTGCTGATCGCCAATTGGCTGTAGAACCAACCGCGAGTTTGGTCGAGCGCCTCGCTGATGAAATCAGCGGGAAATTGATCATGGAAAGCATCATCGTTTTGGTGCGGCCATCCCCACTGGGCGAATGGCATGGCGCCACTGTCGTACCAGCAATCGATGACTTCGGTAACACGTTCCATACGTGCTTCCTCGGCAAAGGGCGAATCGTAGGTGATCGCGTCGATATACGGCTTGTGAACGCGGAGATCATCGACGAGTTCTGGGTTGGCTGCTTTCGCCGCTTTCCAAACTTCCGTTCCAGTCACGCCAGGCTTGGCGAGCAGTTCGTCGTAACTGGCAACCGCTTCCATTTGTCCCGTTTCTTGGCACACCCATATCGGCAATGGGGTACCCCAATACCGCTCCCGTGAAAGTGCCCAGTCGACATTCGATTCCAAGAAATTACCGAAACGGCCATCTCGAATATGCTCCGGAGACCACCCGATCCTGGAATTATTCTCGAGCAACAAATCACGAAACTTCGTAGTGCGGATGAACCAACTACGACGTGGGTATTGAATCAGAGGATCTTCACTCGCACGCCAACAGAATGGGTACTCGTGCAGATACTGCTCTTGATGCAGCAGAATGCCTCGTTCTTTGAGGATGCGTGTAAGAGGCTTGTCCGCGTCTTTGACCCAAGTGCCTTTCATCTCCGAAAATTCGTCCGTGAATTTTCCATCTGGCCCAACTGCATAGAGCAACTCGGGTTGATCACCCTCGACGAAGCGTTGCTGTTCGGCGACCAGAACTTCATGATCCACTTCACCGAAAGCGGGGGATTGGTGAACCAATCCGCTCCCTGATTCGGTGGTCACAAAATCGGCGGGTATGACACGCCAATACTTGTGTTGTTGGCTCCCATCAGTCAGTTGCCCAAGCGGATCGCCAGTTGATTCGCGGTAATCAGAAAACGGCGGCTCGTACCGCTGCCCGATAAGTGATTCAGCCGTAACTTCCTGCACCATCGTCAACGTTTGTTTTAGTTTTCCGGCGATCGTTTCAACCAACGCCTTTGCCATCACCAATTCGCGCCCGGACTCGTCACTTACGACACAGTAATCGATGCTCGTCGGATGAACGGCCGCATACATGTTGCTGGGTAAGGTCCAAGGAGTGGTCGTCCAGACAACGAGCGAACGATTGGGGTGATCAACCAAGGGGAACAAAACATAGACGCTCGGATCAGCGACTTCGCGGTAACCCTGACCAACTTCACCAGCTGAAAGGGCTGTGCCTCCCTGAGCCCACCACCAAACGATCTTGTGGCCTTGATACAGCAGGCCACGATCGAAAAGGTTCTTCAGACTCCACCAAACACTCTCCAAATAAGATTGGTGGTAAGTCACATAGGCCTGTTCCAGATCGACCCAAAAACCAAGACGTCGAGTCAGCTCCTGCCATTCTTGCATGTACCGCCACACGCTCTGCTGGCACTTCTGGATGAAGGGTTCCTCGCCGTACGCTTCGATCTCCTCTTTGCTGTGGATGCCAAGTTGCTTCCCAACCTCAACTTCCACTGGCAACCCATGGGTATCCCAACCCGCCTTGCGAACACAGCGGTATCCTCGCATTGTTTTGTAACGGGGAAACACATCCTTGATACTGCGTGTCAGGCAATGTCCCGGGTGTGGCATTCCATTGGCGGTGGGCGGTCCCTCGAAGAAGACAAATGAGGGTCCCGATTCCCGCCGTTTGAGCGACTGGTGATAGATATCCTGGTCGTCCCAAAATTGAAGTATTTCTTGCTCAAGCGCCGGAAAACTGGGACTGCTTGGCATCGCTCGAAGCGGACTGACGGAGGAAGACATAAGCGAGTTAAATTGGGGGTAAATCGGCCGTGATTTCTCAAATATAGGACGACATCGCTCATGCCAGCAGCGCGCC
Source organism: Rubripirellula sp. (assembly GCA_049602075.1). Taxonomy (GTDB): domain Bacteria; phylum Planctomycetota; class Planctomycetia; order Pirellulales; family Pirellulaceae; genus Rubripirellula. Next base: position 85,364 of record JBMYRF010000013.1, on the reverse strand, counting down.
GCGAGCATTGTCGTCGGTCAGTCAGGGGAGGCGGCAAAAGGCCCTGCGGACACCGATCTGGTCCCGATTTGACACCATATCGTCGCAACGCCTCCCAAACTGCCCGCTGATTGTACGGTCCAAAGGCCAAAAGGTCCGCGCCCAGTCGTCATAGCGAGCAATGGCAGGAGGATTTTTTTGCTTCGCCGGTTCGCGCTGGCCAACGATTCATCAAAGATAGACCTCCTGATGGCAGCTCCACCCCAGTGATCAATTGACACTTAATGGTTTCATGGACGCTCGATCGACGACAGAAACGAATCCGCCACAACCCACCCTGACTACCAAAAGCCATAACTCGGCAGCCCAGCGGTCACAATTGACCTGGATTGCGATAATGGCAGTGGCGGCCATCGGATTGGCCTGGCTGAACGTTCCACCGTTGGTCATCACGCTCATCATCATCCCCTTGGCAGGCAAAGCAGCCTACCAAATCAACCGCGAAAACGAACGACAAGAGGAGCAGTGCCTGAAATTCCTCCGGGATGCTGATACCGCCGTTCGTGGCTGGCAGGAACGCTGGCAAAATCTGCAGAAAGAAGCCGAACAAACCATCACCGTGATTTCTCGCTTGCGGGACGGCGTGGTTCTGCTGAATCAGAGTTGCGAGATCCTGCTCCTTAATCCCGCTGCAAACTACTTACTGAACCTCGGTAGCGGCCGAATTTACAAGGACCGAGTATTCCACGAAGTGGTCAGGATTCCAGCTTTAACTGGCGCGGTCGATGCATCGAGCGACGGAAAAGGCCCACAAAAGTTATTGGTCGAAGTCGTCATCGGTGATTCAATACGACCAATTAAAGCCCGTGTGGATTGCTTTCCCTATGCCGGCAACAATAACGTGTTGATTACCCTCCGGGATGAAACCGAGGCAAAACGGATCGAAGAGATCCGCCGTGAGTTTGTTGCCAACATTTCCCACGAGCTAAAGACACCACTCGCGGCAATCAAAGGATACGCCGAAACAGTGGAACTGGCGATCAAAGACGACCCCAAAGCGGCAGCCTACTTTTTGGCGCAAATACAAACCCAATGTCAACGCTTGGAGCGACTGATCGCAGACATGATGCAGTTGGCGCGAGCCCAATCTGGCCGCAGCCAAATGCGAATTACCGATATCTGGTTATCACAGGTGATCGCCGATGCCATTAACTCGAATGCACCAGTCGCTGAAACCAATCACATTGAATTGATCGTTGACCTGCCTGTGAAGGACGTCGTCCTAAAAGCTGATTACGAAGCGATTCTCACCATCGCCAATAATTTGATCAGCAACGCGATCCGGTACACCCCAAAACACGGCGAGATTACCGTTTCGTACCGCTTGGAAGAAACGTTCTGTACCCTCGTCGTCAGAGACACTGGAGTCGGCATTTCGGCGTCCGACCAAAAACGAATTTTCGAGCGTTTTTATCGAGTCGAAAAAAGCCGGAGCACGGATGATGGAGGCACCGGAATCGGCCTCTCAGTCGTCAAGAACCTCGCCGAAGCCCTTGGGGGCGAAGTCACCGTTAACAGCCAACCTGGAAGTGGATCGACCTTTGAAGTACGCCTACCGCATGGCACTGACCAAGGCGGACCCCACCAACGCTGAACGACAAATTCACGAAACATTCACTATTTTCTGCCCTTATTCTAGGCCGCATGCAATCGAGTTTTTCATTGCGATTAACAATAATAGGGCGTCGAGAGTTTCAAGCTATACGCATCATGTGGTGCCGAAGTAACCTCGACGCTTCATCGTCAACCAAGACACGGGCATGACAAACACAAAAGTACTGGTCGTTGAGGATTATCGACCGCTGGCGGAAACGCTTGAATATCAGTTGGATCGAGCGGGCTACGAAGTCACACGCGCAGAAGACGGGCAAGCTGCGCTGAAGCAGGCAAAACTCATCCTGCCCGATGTCATCATTTTGGACGTTGATCTGCCGATCCTCAACGGAATTGAAGTCTGCAAACAACTGCGGAATGATCCATCCACCAAAGACATATTGATCCTCATGCTAAGTGCCATGGGTGAAGAGTCAGACCAGGTCGTCGGGTTTGCGATGGGCGCCGACGATTATGTCGTCAAACCGGTCGAAAGTTACAAAGTATTGCTGCAGCGACTCAAGGCATTGCTGCGGAGACGTGAGCCTGCCCTCGAAGACAATGAGCAAATCAGCCATCGTGGCATCGTAGTAGATCGACGTAGATTTGTCGCATCGATTAATGATGAAGCGTTGAAGTTGACCAAGAGTGAATTCAAGCTGCTCGAATGCTTCATCCGGCAACCGGGACGCGCCTTCAGTCGAGCGGAACTCGTCGAAGCAGCCCTAGGTGAGGACACGATGGTGCTCGACCGAACCATTGACGTCCATATTCGAGCGCTCCGCAAGAAAATGGGAAGTAAAGCGGACCTTATCGAGACCGTACGGGGAGTGGGCTACCGGCTCAACGAGTAAATTTCAGCCCGCATAACCCGAACCGCCTATTTTTCCTGAACGGGCAGCACTGATTCCGCCGATCTGATTCCAGCGATGCGAATCACGCGTTTGATCGGTGGAATGCGATGGCTGAAAATCCACGACCGCTAACCCCAGAGGAAGTCATCCGAGCGATGGCACCAACGGAACTACAAGAATTGTTGCGGAATCTTGCCCTCGAGGCGAGCCTTGCGAACGCGTACCGTCTGCAAAACCTAGTCGCGGAACTCGACAGTTTTGAAGCAGCCATCGAACAGATCGGGCGACTGCATCAATGAACAAAGCTGCCTAACGAACAAGCTGAGAACGCGCAGCCGCTAAAACAATCCGCAAAAAAAGCTCCGCTTCTAATTGAAGCGGAGCCTTCAGATTTGCTATCCGAGTTGGCCAAGGCAGCCTACTTCAGGATCTTTGCCAAGTCTTTCATGACCGAGTCGACATTCAGGTCGTCGGCATTCACGACAGCGTGGCTGGCTTTGACACCCAGATCGCTGGCAAGTGTGATGGTGACATCAGCCTTTGCATTGATTCCGTAGTTGTCTGGACCGTTCTCGAATTCGTTTGGAACGACAAACGGGACGTTGGTGGTCTTGCTCTTTTTGGCGAAAGATTTGGCCGATGCTGCCAGATCTTCTTTGTCTTCGCCAAGCAGGTTAACGAAGACTCGCAGGTTGGAGGATTCGTTTTTCTCGACAGCTTTATCGAGCTGTCGAACCAGCTCAGCCACTTTTGGATCGGTTGAGCGCGTGAACACAATCACCTGAGGGCGGGCGCCATTGCGGCATCGGTAACAAAGGTTCTGACCTTCGTCGATTCCGTCTTTATCCGCACCAGCGATTTTGGTCACGTAGAACGCGCCGAGACTGTCACCCGTTTGCGGGCCGCTCTTGACGTCTTCGGCCGCAACGTTGCCAGCGATCGCAGCAGCGACCACAAATCCAAGGCTCATAACAAACAAATTTTTCACGGTGTTTCCTATTGGGGAGGGAAAATAAGGTGGGCAGTCGCCCGTTGCGGCGTTTGGCCTCCACACGAGGACACCGACCGCAGTTCTGCAAGTGAAGACACCAGCGAGATAGGCATCGTTCGACTCCGTGGTATGCTACGACTGGATGACCTGTTTGAAAACCGTTCCGCCATCACGGGGTTCACAAGCCTAGATTATCACCCCCAGTGATCGCTCAGTAAATAAGTGGAAAGGGAGAATCGGTTGCGAAGTTCGAGATTTGGAAGACAGTTGGCAGCCAGCGTGGGATGCGTCGTATTGCTGGCATTTTTACCCCTCGGCTTTAGCCAGGACGAGAACCCAGGCTTGAGCCAGGACGAGAACCAATCAACCAAGAATCCGGCAGCATTCCGGCCGGGCCCCAAATCGAGTGGGGCCAGACAATCAAGTGGGGCCAGACCGAGTGGGCCCCAACTGAATGTGCCTGGACAAGATGATCCTGAACAAGCCGCCCCTGAGCGAACCCGTGTTCCGGGCACTGGGATCGACCGTTCACCAGTCGATTTAGCAATCTCACCCGATGAAAGATGGTTAGTGACCGCCAACCAGACGGCTGGTACGGTTTCGTTGATTGACATCGAATCGGCGGAGGTTGCTGACGAGATTTACTGTGGAGGACATCTCGCCGATCTGAATTTCACGCCCTCGGGAAATCAGATTGTCGTTACTGCGGCCTGGTCAGGAGAGCTCCATCTCCTCGAAATCAAACAAGGCGAATTGAAGCATTTGGCGGCGATTCAGGTTGGAATGGAACCCCACGGAATCGCGATCTCCCCAGACGGCAAACGCGTCTACGTTGGTTTGACCGCAGCAGCCGAGGTAGCTGAGATCGACCTCAAAGCAAAACGGGTCAATCGGCGGATTCCTGTCGGCAAATGGCCCCGCTATCTGACACTTTCGCCCGATGGAAGCCGGTTGGCCGTGGGCAACGGCGGTGAGAGTAATATCGAAGTTTTGGATGTGGAATCGGGCGAGAGTTTGTACCGGGAACCATTGGCCAACGGCACCAACCTGGGGCAGATGCGGACGAGCGATGACGGGAAATATGCCTATTTCACTTGGATGGTTTACCGCACGAATCCGATCACGGTCGGCAACATTCGCCGCGGTTGGATTCTGGCGAGTCGAATCGGCCGGGTTCCCCTGGACGGGCCTTCCTATCGTGAAGCGATCTCGTTGGACGTGCCGGGCATGGCTGTTTCCGATCCCCATGATTTGGAATTTACACCCAATGGCGAACGTTTAGTCGTCACCGCATCGGGAACCCACGAACTGCTGACCTACCGACTGCCTGATTTGCCATTCGTCTCCCAGGGTGGCCCGGGAGATTTGATCGATCGCAATTTGCAGCGTGATCGAGAGCGATTTGATCGAATTGAAGTTGGTGGACGCCCCCTCGGACTTAAAATTGCGAAGGATAATCGAACGGCCTACGTCGCAAATTACTTAAAAAATGCAATACAGGTTGTCGATCTGGAAGCAAAGAAAGTCGTCCAAGAGATCAAACTAGGGGGGCCGGAAACGCTGACGCTTGCTCGCCGCGGCATGGAGATCTTTTATGACGGAGAACGGAGTTTGGATCAGTGGTATAGCTGCCATACATGCCATCAGGACGGGGGCACCAACGCCCGCCCGATGGACACCATGAACGACGGTACCGAGATGACCTTGAAAACGGTGCTGCCACTCTACAACGTCACCAAGACATTTCCGTGGACATGGCACGGATGGCAACAAAACTTGACCGATGCCATGGAAAAATCGATCACCATGACAATGCAAGGTAAGCCTCCCAGCGAGGACGACAAACGGGCTCTTATTGCTTATTTGGCAACCCTCCGCCCACCCCCCAATCCTTTTCTGGGAACAAACGGTAAACTCTCAGACGCGGCGCGACGGGGCAAGAAAGTCTTTTACAGCACCAAAGCTGGGTGCGCGGATTGCCACAACGGTCCCCTTTACAGCGATGGCAGAATCCATGATGTCGGGTTGGGTTCCGACCAGGATGCCTACAAGGGCTATAACACCCCTTCCCTGATCGGCACCTACCGTAAAGTCCGTTGGCTGCACAGCGGTCGCGCCCGTGATTTGAATCGTGTCGTTACCGACCTACACCGTCCCGAACTCGTCAATGGTGAAGATGAGTTGACCGAACAACAGGCCGCCGATCTGATCGAATTTCTTAAATCACTCTAACGTTCGTTAAGCGGAAACCGGGGAGTGCTTTCACTCCGCAACCCGCGGCGCAATCGAGCCTTTCATATGGTGGCCGAAGCGAGGCGTTACCGTTATGGTGTTGGCTTTTTGGCCCCGTTGCCTGCGTGAATGAATCATGGCTGACTGGTACGACCACCCACAATACTTTGACATGGTGTTCCGCGATGAAACCGCGGACGAAGTAAGGTTTTTTGAAGCCGCATTCGAAAAGTTTGCGAAACGCAAGGTTCGTCGACTTCTCGAACCAGGATGTGGCAGCGGCCGATTAGTCGCAGCAATGGCTGCTCGCGGCTACCAAGTCACCGGGCTCGATCTCAGCCAATCGATGCTCGATTACCTACGCCGAAGGTTACAACGCCGCTCACTGAAGTCCGATTTGGTTCTTGGCGACATGACCAAGATGGAATTCGCCAAACCGTTCGACGCTGCGTTTTGCACGTTCAACACCTTTCGTCACTTGATGAAGGAAGAACAGGCCGTTTCGCATCTGCGCAGTGTCGCAGCGAATGTAAAGCCTGGCGGACTTTATATCCTCGGATTTCACCTGATCCCCTCTGACGCCGATCCGGAATGCACCGAACGCTGGCATGCGAGCCATGGTGGCACGACCGTGAACGTGACCTTGAAGGTCATCGGATACAACAAACGAAAACGTGAAGAGATGATTCGCGTAACGGTCAAAGCTGAGAAACGTTCGGGGAAAATCGAGCGAATTCGCAGTGAATTTCCATTGCGAGTTTACACACCAGCCCAAGGTAAGAAATTGCTCGCGAGCGTCGACGACGTCTGGGAAATCGCCTCGATTTACGACTTTGACTACGATCTCGATGAACCGAGAGAATTCGATAACGACCTAACCGATGCCGTCTTTATTTTACGTCGTCGAGCCTGAATCGCGGCTCAAAAACGGATCTCATTGCAAGCCCACCGCCTGCTCGATCAACTTGGATCGACCAAGCAAACAAAACAAACGGGCATCCCCGCAAAAGGCAAACCCAGCGGAAAAAATGGCTGGGGTGATCGTTAAAACGTAGCGACCCACCGGATTGCCAGCACGTCGGTATCCGGTCTCGCTTCGGAAAAACGCCAATGTTCGTGATTCACCATCAAACGACTACCAGCTATCGCATTGCTACTGACGCCCCATGTGAATCTTCGAATCCCAGCGCCACCATTAAAATCGCGATGCTCCAGCGTATCGTAGCGACAGAGAAACCTGAAATTGGGATCTTCGCAGAGCAACACATCTAACTCGGTCACGGTACCGTACGCGATTTGCCGGATCGGAAAATTAGAATCATTTCGACGGATCGCATATTCACAATGCAAGCGAATTTGGTCATCGAGAACTCGCAAGGTGCTATCGATTCCCGTCAAATGAAAACTCAGCGGGTTCGCTGCCTCATCCTGCATCCGGCCTGACAACCAAGATCCACCGACCTGCAGGCAATCGTTCCCGATCGTTGCCCGAGATCCGAACGCGAGATTTGAATTGTTGTCGGTGTAAGAACGACTTGGAGTGAACTGGACTCCCGGCCCTCCCCCTTGCAATCCATTAACGCCATAAAGATCGAGTGTCGTCACACAATCGCGAAAACGCATCACCGTGTGGACCAGAGCACCCTCGTCGGCATATGGCATCGGCAAAACAGGCGGGCGTGAATTAACTCGCTCTACTTGTTGCCCCATGTTAAAAACCAACGGCAGCGTGACTGCTTTCTGGACGCCGGGATGCGCGTTGGCGTACCCGCCGAACGGTACCATCAAGCGACCGGCACGAAGCTCTGAGGCGAATTGCACGCCGCATCGAGGGTCGCGTGTCGCACACGGACGATCACCCACCAAATCAAGGGCAACGTACGCTTCGACCACTTCGAGCGTAAAACCTTCTCGCCCCGACTCATTCGAATGACAACTCGTGCAAGCCGTCGCACGACCACGCAGCCGACCTTCCGATTGCCAGTCAACCGTCAGCCAAGCATCCGGAAAGAAGTTTGGATTTTCGAGGTTGTCATTGCCACCCCGCCAGACCGGCGCGAGAGTACCACTGTAGCTTGTGCTTGAACCGATCATCATTGAAGCGGCCGCAGATCCGTCCAACTCCGCCTCGCCGGGCTGTCCTATCCCGTTTCGGCTAGTCAAGTATTCTGCAATAGCGGTGACGTCATTGCCCGGAATATCCGCACCGTCCATGGCCGCCATTCGCCGAACCGTCGCGAGCCATGCCGGGCCGGTCTTTTGCTTACTGAGCGAACGGTCAGCATCGTGACAGTCCGTGCAATTTCGCTCGAACGCCGCACGACCAACCGCAACCAATCGCGGGTCCGCATCCTGCCCGATGGAGGGGCTCGCAGCAGCCATCAAACATCCAATCGCCGACAATGTGGCGACGGCGACGTGACGTTGGAACTTATTGATTAGGATTGAGTCAATCAAAGCAGCGATTCTCCCCCATCCGTTATCGAATGTTGGATTCTGCCGGGTTTAACGGTTTTTCGGATTGGGCGAAGGATACTGACGAATAAACGTCAGAAACGGCTGTTTTGCTCATCTTTTCGATACCTCATCTGCCTGCTGAGTCACCGCCCACATGAAAGATCCTTCGCAACGCCGACGACGACAACTCGCCGTAGAACGCTTTGAAACGAGAAGATTGTTGGCGGCATTAGAATTTGCGGCTGTCGCCGACAACACGATTTACGAGACCTTCGATTCATCCGATCGGTCCAATGGTGTGGGTCAATACTTATTAGCAGGACGCACCGGGAACGGCGGCGATCTCGCAGCTCGCCGTTCTTTGGTCGAGTTCGACGTGTCGTCGATACCAGCAGAAGCGACCATCGAATCAGTCCGACTTGAACTCAACCTTTCGGCTACGGCCCCAGGATCTGGAGTGCGAGACGTATCGATTTTCCCGGTACTCAGTCCATGGGGTGAAGGAGTGTCTCATGCCCCGGGTGCGGAAGGAAACGGAGCCGCATCGCAGCAGAATGACGCATCGTGGTACAAAAGCTTGTTTCCAAATTCCGCTTGGCAGCAGGAAGGGGGTGATTTCAATCCAACCACGCCAAGTGCAACGATCCCAATCCAGATTGTTGATCAAGTCTACACGTGGACTTCGGACCAGATGAAGGTCGACGTCTCAAATTGGCTCGCAGATGCCGACAGCAATTTTGGCTGGATCATCCTGGGAGACGAAGAGGACGATCGAACGATTCGCAAATTCGACTCGCGGGATGCCCCCGATGCCAGTAAACATCCAAAACTAATTGTCGAAGTGAGTGGCGTCGATTTGGATCCCCCCGAACCGATCCTAACAGGCCCTGCCAGTCCAACGAACACATCGCCAATCGATGTCACCATTGACTTTGGAGAAGAGGTCGAAAATTTCATCGCCAATGACATCAGCGTGAGCGGAGGCGAGGTCACCAACCTTCAGGCCGGGGTTAACGGTCGTTTCGTCGCGACGATTGAAGCAGACGGCGACGGCATCGTCACCATCAATGTGCCTGCTGATGTTGCAACCGATCTCGCTGGCAATGCAAACCTCGCCACAACCGCGCTGGAAATTGAAATCGATCAGACGCCACCCGCTCCCGCGATCACCGGCCCCGACAGCCCTCTGCTAATTCCACTCTTTGACATTGTGATCAATTTCGGTGAATCCGTCGTTGATTTTGTGGCCTCGGATGTCGGCGTCAGCAATGGTTCCATTGAATCGCTAACTGACAACGGCAACGGAGTTTACACAGCTGCGATCCGCGGTATCGCAGGAACGACCGTCGCAGTCGATGTCGCTGCTGCAGTTGCGTCTGACCTGGCTGGAAATCCAAATACTTCGGCCTCTCAGTTCACGGCGCAGATTCTTCTCCCGTCACTTGATTTTGGAGATGCTCCAAATCCCTACCCTGTTTTGGAATCTTCAGATGGCGCGAGACACTCCCTCGGTGATCTTTTTTTAGGAAACCTTGTCGAGGCCGAATTCGATGGAGCTCCCTCGGCCTTGGCTGATGCTGATGAGCCTGACGAGGACGGAATTGTCGCGGTCGCGACGTTGCTCGCTGCCGATCAAACCACCCTTTCCAGCTTGGCGGTCACTGCATCCAAGGCGGGTAAACTTGATGGCTGGGTCGATTTCAACCAGGATGGCGACTGGGACGACAGCGGCGAACAGATCTTCACCAGCGTCTCACTGATCGCAGGCGAAAACATCCTCGCAGTCAGCGTTCCCGCCGACTCCCTAAGTGGACAGACGTTTGCACGATTCCGAGTGAGCGAAGCTGGTGGATTAACGCCCACCGGCAGCGTCTCGAATGGCGAGGTCGAGGATCATCTCGTGACTTTGTCTGATTCGTCAATCGGATCCACCATCATGATACAAATGGTAAACCCGAATCTCGACGTCGAAGTCATCCAAGGCGACCTGATTGTTTCCTCACCAACGGCTGACCGTTTTCGGGCACCATTGTCGAGCTTTGGCCGCCTAGAACTGCAGGGAACCGAACAAAGCGACTCTGTAACGATCGACCTCCGCAGCTTCAAGGTCCCTTCCAATGGGCTGTTGATCCAAGGTCAGGCGGGTTCAAACAGATTGCAATTAAACGGAGCGTCTGCATCACTTAACTTCACCTCGCCTTCCATCGCGATCAGTGATTTTGAAACGCTTGATCTTCGCCACCCAGACAAAACAACAATCGTGTTGAACGCGAGTACCGTTTCGGAACTGCAACCAAACGATCGTCAAGTCGAACTACTACTTGGACTCGACGATACGCTTATCATGAACGACGTTGCCAACTGGCGGATGGGCGACGCGACTGTGGCAGCCGGCGAATTCCGTTTAACCGCGGAATCGCTGACAGGCTCAGAACAATTAGTCGTGGCAACACCGCGTCCGTGGCATAACCCATTACAAGCCAGCGACATCAACAACAGTGGAGATGTCAGTGCTGCAGATGCACTGGTCATCGTCAATGAATTAGCACGGCAAAGCGTCATTGAAGCGGACGGTACACTGGTTGACCCAGCGTCATTGGGCCAATGGCCTGGCATCTATTACGATCAGAATCATGACGGCAAATTGTCCTCCCTCGATGCGTTACGGGTGATCAATCGGTTAGCTATCCTGAGCTCCGGCGGGGGCGAATCCGAAGGGTGGCCTTCCTCGCCCGCAATGACGCGGGAAACGTCGACACCGACAGTTTCTTCCGAGTTTCGATTGAATTCGCTTCCAAACTTTGCCGCAATCGACAGAACGGTCTCCAAAATCAGCGATTTCGCGATCCAACAAGAATCGACTAACAATGAATCGGCAATCGATGCCGTCAAGATGGGACAACGCGATCACGATACGTGCGAGGCGATCGATACCGTCCTCCGCAGCGGCATTGTCTGAATTCGGCTAGAAACCCTAAGTCAGCCGGAAATAGCGTCTCCCTCAATAGCGTCCCACACGATGGAAACGCATTCAACAAACGCTGGTTGAGACGTACCCGCGACGTAAGCAACGGGCATACTTCAGCGGTTCCAGCAGGTCCCCAGCTTTACCGAACCATTGAAGCCAGGAAACAGCGGTTAGTCACCAGTTCTTTATCGCCGGACCCTCGTTTGCATCCAGCAATGCTCACTCATAGTCGGTCACCGACGGACAACTGCAAACCAGATGGCGATCACCATAGGTATTGTCGATCCGACCGACACTTGGCCAGAACTTCGCATCTCGCAACCACGGCATCGGCCATGCCGCTTGCTGACGGGTGTAGGCATGCGACCAGTCATCACTACCAATTTCATGGACGGTGTGCGGGGCATTGCGAAGTGGGTTGTCTTCACGATCCAACTCGCCCGCCTCAATTGCGTCGATCTCCTTGCGAATGGCAATCATCGCCTCACAGAATCGATCGAGTTCTTCTTTCGATTCACTCTCCGTCGGTTCTATCATCAACGTACCGGCAACCGGCCACGACATGGTGGGTGCGTGAAAGCCATAATCCATCAATCGCTTGGCGATATCTTCAATCCGGACGCCCGCAGATTTCTCAAACCTTCGGCAATCGATAATGAATTCGTGGGCGACTTGCCCCTTCGCGTCTGTGTACAGGATTTCGTAATGCCCGGCTAAGCGTTTGGCCATGTAATTGGCGTTCAGGATGGCCAACTGCGTTGCTTTTTTCAGACCTGCCGCACCCATCATCCCGATGTAGACATAACTGATCGTCAAGATACTGGGGCTACCATAGGGGGCCGCGGAAACGGGCCCAATCGCGTGCTCCCCGGCGGTATCGGGGCGTTCCACCGAGTGCTCGGGCAAAAACGGCACGAGTTGTTCGGCGACGCCGATCGGTCCCATGCCCGGACCACCTCCACCATGGGGAATGCAGAAAGTCTTGTGGAGATTCAAGTGGCAAACATCGGCACAGCACATGCCTGGGCTGGTTAAACCAACTTGCGCGTTCATGTTGGCGCCATCCATGTACACCTGTCCACCGTGATCGTGGATAATATCGCAAACTTCGCGGATCGTCGGTTCAAAGACCCCGTGGGTCGATGGGTAAGTGACCATCAAGGCAGACAACTCATCGGAGTGCTTATTCGCTTTCTGCCTCAAATCGTCCATGTCAATGTCACCGCGTTCATCACATTGAATGGTGACCACTTTCATTCCCGCCATCACGGCCGATGCAGGGTTGGTTCCATGAGCGGAGGTGGGAATCAAGCAGACATTTCGTTTGTTCTCTCGGCCTTGCTCGCGTGCCTGTTGTTCGTGGTAGGCACGAATTACCAATAGCCCTGCGTATTCACCTTGTGCACCGGCGTTTGGCTGCAGACTGACGGCGGAAAACCCGGTCACTTCACAGAGCCACTTCTCCAGTTCTCGAAACATGTACGTATATCCGCGCCATTGCGTGTCGGGCGCAAATGGATGAATGTTTGCGAACTCAGGCCAGGTGACCGGAATCATCTCGCTAGTCGCATTCAATTTCATGGTGCACGATCCCAATGGAATCATTGAGTGCGCTAACGAAAGATCACGACCCATCAATTTAAAGATGTACCGCAGCATGTCGGTTTCGCTGTGGTATCGATGAAAAACGGGATGCGTCAGATAACTTGAAGTACGATGAAACGTGCCCAACTCGAGCAAACCCTCATCCGCTGCTTCTTGCATCAACTCGTCGACATCAAATCCGGTGTAGTGACCAAAATTGAATGCAGCTAACAGATCGGCGATCAACGCGCGATCAGCGGTCTCATCCAACATGACACCGAGTGTTCCGTCGCCGTACTCGCGCAAATTGATTGATCGTTCCCGAGCTGCATCGGCTACTTGCCGCGATGCATGCGTACGTCCCTTGCCTAGTCGGATTCGGATCGTATCAAAGACAGGCCCAACCCCAATCGTTTCGTGGCCAAGCCTTGCCAAACCTATCATCAGCGCGCCGGTGAATCCCTGCGTCCGAAGAGCAATTTGCTTGAGTCCTTCAGGCCCGTGATAGGCTGCGTAAAAAGAACTGATCACAGCCAACAGAGCTTGTGCGGTGCAGATATTACTGGTTGCCTTATCACGCCGAATGTGTTGCTCCCGTGTCTGAATCGCCATTCGCAACGCAGGTCGGCCTTGTGCGTCCTTCGAAACACCAATGATACGTCCCGGCAATTTTCGCGCGTGTTTGTCATGGGTCGAAATGAAAGCAGCGTGAGGCCCGCCAAGTCCCATCGGCACTCCAAATCGCTGAGCGCTACCGACACAAATATCAGCGCCCCACTCACCGGGTGGCGTCAGCAGCGTGAGTGACAGAAGATCGGCCGCAACAACGACTAGACAACCATGCTCTCTCGCGTTGGCTGCGATCTGTCGGTAGTCCTCGATCCTTCCATCGGTGGTTGGGTACTGCAACAGCAATCCGCATAAACCACCTTCACTCGCGGCGAAGTCAATCGCATCAACATTTCCAATGTGCAGTTCGATCCCCAATCCGTCCGCTCGCGTCTGCAACAGCGCAAGCGTTTGTGGATGGCAATCCTCACTGGCAAAGAATCCATGCTTGCGATGACCACTAATCGCCGCCGCCATCGTCATCGCTTCGGCTGCCGCGGTCGCTTCATCTAGTAAGCTCGCTCCCGCCAGCGGCAGCCCGGTGAGATCTGACACCATGGTTTGGAAATTCAGCAGCGCTTCAAGCCGTCCCTGTGATATTTCGGCTTGGTAGGGTGTGTACTGGGTGTACCAACCAGGATTTTCCAACACGTTGCGGAGAATCACTGGCGGCGTCACGGTGTTGCAGTAACCCATCCCGATACAAGATCGATAGACCTTGTTCTTTGCAGCAATCGTTTTGAAGCCTTCCAAAAATTCTCGCTCCCCACGGGCTGCGGGAATGTCCATTGGGACCGTGCTGCGGATCTCCTCAGGAACAGTCGATTCACTCAGCGCGTCGAGTGAATCGAAACCCAAGGTCTCTAGCATCTCTGCGATCACGGCATCGGATGCCCCCAGGTGTCGACGAGCGAACCCATCGGCAAAGTCAAGCAAATGCGGAATCTCATCCGCTGGCAGGGAACAGGGCTCGGAAATCTGACGAGTCGAATCGAGACTCATTTTGCTCTCCATCTCGGCTGGGCTGGAGGGCCAAAGGCGTGCAGCTTTGGAACTCCTGGCGGCTTGTCCTCGGAAGATATCATGGTAGATCAGCGTGTCGAAAGCGGGCAGTGGGTGAAAGGATAAATCCAACAAGAATTCACTGGGGACTTCACTTGGCGGGGAATAACGAAACGATTCGGGCTTGGTTTCAACTGAAGCACGGGCGAGAGTCTCTCTGCTTCACCGAGAGCACCAATGGATCCACCGAGTAGCGATCGCCGCCGCCCAGCGGCGCCTCCCTCACCGGAGACACAAAATTCCACCAATCTCGGACTCCAGGGGCATGAATCACGCCAGCAACGAGCTCTCGACGCAAACATGGAGGACGAGACAAATGGGGCAACAGCTGCCGGTCCTATGGTAGACCGGAGGACAAATGCGGGCATCAACAGTTCGGGAGTGATACAATTCGCTCATGAAAGCTCACCACGCCACACCACTGATGCTGATACTTTTTTCCGTGTTGCTTATGCGGGTCGTCCCGGCACAGGAATCCCCGGTCAATTTTGCGCGGGAAATTCTGCCAATATTGTCGGACAAGTGCTTCGTCTGCCACGGCCCTGATTCACAAAACGAAAGTGATTTACGGCTCGATTCATGGGACGCAGCGACGAGCGACCTTGGCGGCTATCACGCCATCGACCCATCCGATCCAGCTGCCAGCGAATTGTTAACCAGGATCGTCGATCAAGACGATCCAATGCCGCCCACCGACGCCGGGAAACCGTTAACCGAGCAAGAAAAAAGCCTTCTCCGTAGATGGATCATGCGGGGCGGCAAATATGCACAACACTGGGCATTCGTTCCCCCAAAGAAACTCGGTGAGTTTGAATCATTGGCCGGTGCCATCGACACACTCGTCGGTCAACGCCTGAAACTCGAAGGGGTTGAATTCGCCCCGCCCGCCAATCGTGCTGCACTTGCTCGACGGGCGGCATTGGTTTTAACAGGGCTCCCGCTGGCACCTGACGAATTACAAACATTTCTCGCAGACGACAACGAAGACGCTTACGAGAAGTTGGTCGATCGCTTACTAGCAAGCCCCAGCTTCGGTGAACATCAAGCAAGGTACTGGCTGGATGCAGTCCGATACGGAGACACTCACGGCCTGCACTTGGACAACCGCCGGGGGATCTATCCCTATCGTGATTGGGTTGTCAGAGCGTTCAACCAGAATCTTCCCCTCGATGATTTCATTACATGGCAACTGGCAGGGGATTTGATGCCAGATCCAACGCTCGATCAAGTCGTGGCAACGGGCTTCGTGCGTCTGAACCCAAGTACGGGGGAAGGCGGAGCGATACCAGCCGAGTTTCAGATGAAAAACAACTTCGATCGCGTCGAAACACTCGGAACGGTCTTCCTGGGCATGTCGCTTACCTGTGCCCGCTGCCATACCCACAAATACGATCCAGTGGATCATGCCGAGTACTATCGCTTATTGGCGTTCTTTAACAACACGGCCGAACCCGCGATGGACGGGAATTCTTACACCTACGGCCCCGTGCTTCGCGTACCGGCGGATCAGTCTGCCTGGACCCGCTGGCAGCAAACCAAGCTGCAAGCAGAGGAACTGGTGGCATCGATCGATGCGGCTGGCGTCGACCGCGACATCCTGCTTCAGTACGCCACCGACCGAGCAGGTTGGAAGCAGGACACGTGGCAGATTACCAAGCCCGCTGCCGTCACCGACCCGATCGTACCCATCTTTGATTCCCCCATCGCCGATTCCGAAGACAGTCTCGACTGGTCAAAGGAAGGTGGATTTCCCGGTGCGATCTCCGGCCGCGCGGCGAGAAACAAGGTGCCTGGCAAAGATCAACTGATCTGGTTGCGTTGCAAGATCACGGTACCAACCGACCAAACGCTGACCCTTGCTTTCAGTGGCGCAACTGGATCGCAAGTTTTCTTAGACGGCCAGACCGACGCGGTTGCCGAAAAGACGACAACCGACCGCGTCGCAAGTGTTCCTTTATCACTCACAGCCGGCGAACATCAGCTTCAAATCGCAATGCTTGGGCAAGACGGCTTGGCCGAACTGCAGGTCCGCATCGAAAACCCGTGGGATGTACTCGCAAAATCTCAAGCATGGGATCAATGCACGACGCGACAACAACTCCGAATGCTCGCTGCCGATGGCCCACTTGCCGAACTCGGCAAAGCTGACGACGCGACACGATTGAACGCGGCAATGGATGAATTGGAAAACAACTTCACAACGAGCCTAGTCGCCAAGGAACTCGACAAGCCACGAGAGACGCGTGTTTTAAAACGTGGCGAATATGACTTGCCGATCGGTGATCCGCTGCAACCAAACGTCTTAAAGGTTTTGTCGCCTTTTCCTGAAGATGCTCCACCAAACCGCTTGGGGCTCGCGAGATGGCTAACCGCTGCTGACCATCCACTCGTTTCCAGGGTACTGGTCAACCGGATTTGGCAGCGCACCTTCGGTGCGGGCTTGGTACGAACCCCCGAGGAATTCGGCCTGCAAGGCCAACAACCAACGCATCCGGCACTGCTCGACTGGATCGCAGTCGAATTGGTCGAAAGCGGCTGGGATTTGAAGAAACTGTTGCGAGGTATGGTTACCAGTCGCGCGTTCAAGCAAAGCTCAGCTTGGCGTGATGACTTGGATGATCCGGAAAACCTTTGGCTGGCTCGCAGCAACAGCTACCGCTTGGACGCCGAGGTCCTTCGCGACCTGGGACTCTGGGCGAGTGAATTGCTCGATTCACAAATGGGTGGAGAGGGCTTTAAACCTTATCAGCCATCTGGAATGTGGGCCGCCTTGGCCCACCCAGCCAGCAATACAAAGAACTACCAGCGAGACCGAGGCAAAACGCTCTACCGCCGCAGCCTATATGTCTATTGGAAACGCACGAGTCCACACCCGATGATGACGCTCTTTGATGCCCCTGACCGTGAATCAAGTTGCGTTCGACGTGGCCGAACCAACACACCTTTGCAGTCTTTAGGACTGCTGAACGAAACGCAACGGGTTGAAATGGGCCGGGGGCTAGCCGCTCGCTTGATGAAGTCAGCCAACGATTCGCGTGCGAGGATTGACTTGATGTTCAACCTTCTAGCGGGGCGACAAGCAGAGCCCGCCGAAATTGATATCTGCATGAACCTCGTCAATCAAATGCAGCAGCGGTACGCCAAAGCCCCCGAGGATGCCGAACAGATGCTTCAAGTTGGTGACGCACCGCGTGATGAGTCGCTCAACGCGGCAGAACACGCCGCTTGGACCCAATTGGCGATGACGATGCTAGCCAGCGATTTAGCGATTCTACTTTATTAGCAATCAAGCTTGCACGGGCGAGTGGGCGAACCGGTTCGTGAACCATCGATTCCAGTCGCGAGTGTTTACTGGGCGCGGTGAAGTAGAGCGGATCAACTGGCGGTTGACTGCAACCCTGAAAACTCAAACGCCCGGACTGCCCGACGCTGTGGCAGCGTCCAACGGCATACCAAAATCGAGTGTTTCGGTCGGAGTTCTGCCGGTTTTTCCCGCATCCATTGCTTGACTTCGAATCCCGTGCACCAGGCTGCGTGACGCAGGCGAGAAATAAGATTCGGAGCACTTGCCCGCATCCGCAGGATCCGCCGAGATGTTGTTGAAAACCGGCTCTTATAAGTTACATCATCTCGCATGAAATCGATGACAGCGAGATCCGAACGATACAGTTCTTGAAGGGTGGCGACATTGGCTAAGCGTCCAGGATCCAAGGTGGCCGCTTCGATGTCATAGCCTGCACTGTAGGAATACATGAAGCGGTTTTCACCGATCAGACACAGTTCGGCTACCAGGTTCCGCCCCTCATGCCGCATTAGGTTTAGGTGTAAACACCCCTGCTGTAGAAATGCCTTCGCCGTCTCGAAAATGAAATCGCGAACTTTCCGATTCGAATAGCTTCCTGACTCACCAACCGATTCCCAGCGGCGCTGGTGCATTTCGATTAAGGCTCCTTAGTACTCGTCAAACTCGCTTTCTGTTTTCGCGACGAACTCTTCGTATTTTTTACCTGGACCGAATTTTTCCAACATGCGTCGCATCCGACGGCGTGTGGTCTTACTGTACTGCTTTAAATGTTCTTGCCAGTTTTCATCACTTGGCTTGTACCAAGTTCGCATTCGCGACACCGTATGCAATGTCGCTTGGCCCGCTTTCAACCCCCTTGCGACGGCGGACATACCGACATCGCCTTCAACGATTCCATCGATGTCGAGCAAGTCCCATCCATTCAAGGAGTCACTCGCGATTTCGGCAAGGTATCTCCCGATCGCCTGGCCGACCTGATCTGCTTCCTGGGGTAGCGAAAGCACTGAAACACAATCAGTACAAACGCCTCCGTCTCCCATCATCGACAGTACTCGCCCGCTCCCGTTCGGTTTCTGATAGAGCGGAAGCAGACCACAAATATGTTTTGACGAGTTTCGCACGACGACGAGAAATGCCCGGTTTCCCTAACCAAAATGCCGGCACCAAGGAGCGAGCCAATAAGTCTCACGAAAGGCGACACCACCGCTGAGCGTGTTCCACAGACGGGGTTCAGCGAAAAACGACTCGAGCTGGTGACGAATTTCGAGATGGTAAGACATGGGACCGGCGGTGAGTGTTAGATGGGAGGTATCGCACCGGAGATTGTCCAAGCGGATTTGAAAACTTAGACCGTCAATCTGCATCGATTAACGCGGCCATCGTTTTCGCATTACAATGCGGGCGTGCTGGCATTTCCCGTTTGGCACAACGCGGCCAATCCGCATGACCCCTTCCTGCCCTCGTTGCCCCAAATCGACAATGATTTTCCCCCTCCATTCCCCACGAGTTTTCGCCCTCAGCTTTGCGATTTTCCTGACCTCGGCCGTAGGAGCGGAACCGACTGACTGGTCGAGATTCCATGGCGCCAATGGGCAAGGGGTTGCTGTAGGAGGCTCGATCCCTTCCTCCTGGACCGATGCGGATTACAAGTGGCGACAAAAACTGGGCTCACGAGACGTTGGATCCCCAATCGTCCACCAAGGGCGAATTTATCATTTGGTGTCGCGCCCGGAAACCAAAAAGATCGCTCTCGAATCCCGTGATCTTCACACTGGAAAAGTACGTTGGGTCAAAGAATACGCTCAACCCGAATACCACCTGCACAAACGAAACACCTACGCATCAAGTACGCCTACCGCGGACGAAGACTATGTGTTTGCTTGCTGGGCCGGCCCAACCTCAACCCTGCTGAAATGCTTTGACCACGACGGGACGGAGATTTGGTCGCGAGACTTCGGTTCCTGGTTATCTCAGCACGGCTTTGGAACCTCGCCAAGAATTTTTGGATCAATGGTGCTCCTTTTCAACTCGCAGCAAGCCGAACGCTTAAAAGAGGGACAGAAACCTGGCCAAAGCAGGATGATCGCAGTCGATCGCGAAACGGGCGATACGCTTTGGGAAACGATGCTCGACACAACGCGTTCTTGCTACGGGATACCCGCAATCTACGGGACCGGCGATAACAAACAAATCATCGGCTCAAACACGGGCAACGGCCTGTTCGGCCTCGACGCCAAGACAGGCAAGATGCTGTGGAATGCGAAAGTTCTCGACACGCGTTCCTGCAGTACACCGTTGATTGTCGGTGATGTTGCCATTGGCACAGCCGGCAGTGGAGGAGGAGGAAACCATCTGGTAGGAGTGAAAATCCCCAGCAGCCCAGGTGACCAACCCGAGCAACTTTATCGGATCGACCGCGGCGCCCCGTATGTGCCAACGCCGGCAGTACAAGACGGACGCCTATACATCATCGACGACAAAGGGATCGCTTCTTGCATTGACGCCACCACCGGTGAAACCGTCTGGGGTCCCAAACGAATCGGTGGCAACTTTGGTGCATCCCCCGTCTTAATTGGCGATAAGTTGTTGATGATCAGCCTGGACGGGAAGGCGACGGTGTTGCGAGCTGGTGATCGATTCGAACAACTCGGCGACATGGACCTTGGCGGCCCCGTAGGCGCCACTCCCGCCTTCGCCGAGGGACACTTGCTGTTGCGGGTCGATGATGAATTGCGTTGCCTCGGACCACCCGCGATATAAAAGCCTAAGATTTTTCTCATTGTGCGTAAGAACGTTTCGCCGTGAAAAACTACGGCGTCGCGTCTACGTAGCCCTCATCACATTGAGTTACCCCTACGATGATCCGTTGCATCGTCACTCTTGCTTGCGTTCTAGCCTCCTCCCTCACTTTCGCCGCTGAACCTCTGCCGGGGACCAGCTTGCTGCAGGAGGAACGACCGCTCGATGTTGTTATGGTCGAGGGCATTGATCGATTTGCACTCACGGCCCTCGCCCAGTCACGAGAGTTAAGAGAGTCGAGGTGGCAACCGGATTACCACACGCTAGAAGCCTACGAAAAATCATTGCTGCCGGCGCGACAGCGGTTCGCTAAAATCATCGGCGTTGTCGACCGCCGAGTTGAACCGACTGGAATTGAACTGATCGGCACAACCGAATCACCTTCCCTGGTGGCCCAATCCAGTCGTTTTACGATTCATGCAGTTCGCTGGCAGGTTCTCGAAGGGGTGACCGCCGAAGGCTTACTCCTGAAACCAAGCGGCAAGCCAATCGCTCGGGTTGTCGCCTTAGGCGATGCCGATTGGACCCCCGAAATGCTCGCCGGATTGCAACCGGGCGCAACTCCATTTGCCGCAGAATTGGCAGCTCAAGGTTGCGAAGTTCTTGTTCCCACCTTGATCAATCGAGATTCAACATTCAGCGCCAATCCAACGATCGGACGAAAAACGAATTTGACCCACCGAGAGTTTATCTACCGACAAGCTTTTGAAATGGGTCGCCACATCATTGGTTACGAAGTCCAAAAAATACTCGCCGCAGTTGACCAATTCGAATTACGAAATCGGGCCACGCCATTGCCAACCGCCGTGGTTGGCGTTAGCGAAGGTGGACTCCTGGCACTCTACAGCGCCGCGATCGACAAACGTATCGATGCGGCGATCGTCAGCGGCTATTTTGATGAACGAGAAAGCATCTGGAACGAACCAATCTACCGCAACGTCTGGAATTTGCTTAGCGAATTCGGCGATTCAGAATTAGCCGGGCTGATTGCTCCCCGGTTTCTATTTATCGAAACGCACGCCGCAATTCCAGTCGTCGACGGGCCCCCGACCGGTGACCGAAAGGTTGCAGCCCCTGGCGTAATCCAACGCGTGGAAAAAGTATCGGCAGGACGTGAAACTCGGCGAGCGAGTTTACATTGGAGTCGGTTGCGTGCCGAACTTGGTGAACTCGACACCATCAAATCACTGATTCAATCACCCGAGAAAACAGAGCCATCACCTCCGCTGCAACCAGAAATTCTCAATCAATGGCTCGGGCAGATCGCGGGCACCGACAACAGGGGTAGCAGCGGCTTCACCGACCTTTCTAGCGACGCCCGTGTTGGCTTCTCCCCCCAAGACCGACAGCGACGACAAGTCCAAGAATTGGTCGATTACACACAGCGAATATTGCAGCTAAGCCACCGCGTTCGCGAGCGACGATTTTCCGCCTTGGATCGCCACTCCGTTGAAAAATGGGTCGCATCTGCAAAACCATTGCGGCAGCAGATCTGGCAACAGTTATTCGGGCAACTGCCAACTCCAACCATGCCCCCTAATCCGCGTTCAAGAAAGATCCTGGACACCCCTGATTTCACGGGTTATGAAGTCGTACTGGATGTTTATCCCGAGGTCATCGCCGCCGGAATCTTGTTACTACCGAAAGAAATGGTGGCTGATGAAAAAAGGCCGGTGGTGGTGTGCCAACACGGCTTGGAAGGAGAGCCAATGGACACCATTAGCGGACCTGAATCAGGCGGATACCGCGCCTACAAATCGTTTAGTGCCGAGTTGGCCCGCCGTGGCTTCATTGTTTACGCTCCACAAAATCCCTATCGCGGCAAAGATGCATTCCGAACGCTGCAACGCAAGAGTAACCCGCTGGGCCGCTCATTATTCAGCTACATCATCCCCCAGCACCTCGTCACCTTGCGGTGGCTGGCTGATTTGCCGAATGTCGATTCGGAACGGATTGCGTTTTACGGCTTGTCGTACGGCGGCAAAACAGCGATGCGTGTTCCGCCAATGCTGCCCACTGGTGGAAACGAACCAGGTTATTGTCTATCCATCTGCAGCGCGGACTTTAACGAATGGGTTGCAAAAAATGCATCGACCGACGCTCCGTTTAGCTATCTCTGGACCGGTGAGTACGAAATCTTCGAATGGAACATGGGCCATCTGGCGAATTATGCCGAACTCGGCATGTTGATGACACCACGCCCCTTCATGGTGGAACGAGGGCATGATGATGGTGTAGGAATCGACGAATGGGTTGCTTGGGAATATGCGAAGATCCGACGCCACTACAACAAACTGGGAATTGGCGATCGAACAGAAATCGAGTTCTTCAATGGACCTCACACTATCAACGGGGAAAGAACATATGAATTTCTCCACAATCACCTGTCGTTCGACAATCAAAATCTCCCAACGGACGAGTAAAGGCCATCGCTAACTTGATCTGGCACCAGCCGGAGAATTCTCACACTCGCCCAATTCGCTCGTGCCATGTGAGCAGGTTGACGCGACCAAAATGGATTGCCTCATGCTGACTTCGCGACTACCGCCAAATCCGACGACTCGCCGTCAGCCCAAGACTCGCGTTGCCCGAGAAATCGAATTTCCGATCGCGTTCGTGATTACGATTCACGCTCACACGAATTCCTGAATTTTATTTTGGGTCAATGCGTTCGAGATCGGCCCGACTGCCTTCGTAGGTCGTACAAAATGCCATGCTGCGCGGATCGGGCGTCTTCCCCCATTTCTCGCAAGCTTTCTGGTAAAGCTCTGGCCACCAGTTGCGATGGTCGGTCAATCCTTGCTCTCGATATTCACGCCAATGACTCAATACTTGCGACCAACACTCGCTGCCGTACTCAAGTGATTTCTGCAACGACTGATGCTGGGGCACGTACCAACGACGACCAATCTGAGCATGCAAAACCTCATCGGCCCAATCAAAATCCTGAAAAAGCTTGGACAGTGGATCGCCACTCTCGGTCGCAACTTCCCATTCGTATCGCTTGCCCGTGCGTGGCATTAGTCCTTGCTCGATAAAGAACAGCACACCGTGCCGCTGCCGGGCATCCAATTGAAGATTCAGGTTTCGGGACCAAGTGAAGTTAATCGGAATTTGGGTCCAATCGATTCCGACGGAAACGAACCCCACCTCTCCCATCATCGCGTGTCGCGCTTCGTCCCATAATTGCCGCGACATTTCCATGTGAAAATCCCACGGTTCTTCCTCACGCAGATCAACCAGGATGCTGGCCATCATCTCCGGGACATCGATTTCCCGCAGACGCTTGTAATACATCATCAGCGTCTTATCCTGCGGATCGAAAGACTCGTCGTAAAGAAATGCCTCCGGATTGACTCCCGCATTGTAAGGGTCCTGAAACCGCTCATCACGCGCCGGCTCTTTTCGGTAACAGATTGCGACCGGCTCATGCCACCGCGGCGGCATTTCGTTCATCACGGGCTTCGTTCCATCCAAGCCACCCGCCGCAGCAAGGCATTGTCGTAGATGGTCGATCCAATCTGCCATTGCATCATGACTCGCTTCATCGACTAATCGGGCGATTGCCCGTTGACCGAACTCCGCCAAGTCCCCTAACTCAAAATCGATTAATCGGGCAACACGGACAGTGGGCGCGTCCGCCAGCGGATGCGCGTCGGCTTGCAGTTGTCGGCAACTAGCAAGGATTTCATCCACCAAGAAGTGATAAACACCAACAAGCAATTCGGCGGTCGTCGGAGCAGCTTCGATTTCGTCCATCAAACGTTGCATAGCTGGAGCAGGAACCTTGTCTAATCCCAGAGGTGGTTCCCGCATCTCACCGACTCGACGCCGAATAAGTGAAACTTGTTCGGCGCAAAGGTAGGCGTGATAACTGAAAGCTGTCTTCAATTCGTAAATCGGTTCGGCTGTGATCTTTGCCGTCAAGATTTCGTGGACCCGTCGCAGAACATAGTGCAAGCGTTTCAAGCGACCGACGCTTTGCTCCAAACTCCATTGACTGTCTACCGCCCGCTCCATGGAGCAAAGCCCCGCGAGTTCAGGAAGTCCCTGATACGAATTGTACATTGAAGAATCGGTCATGATTTGATCCAGGCGTTTTGCAGCTTTCCTGCTTCAGGATACCGGGTTTGATGTGCGACTGCGTACGGCTCTCGCTAGAAATTCGCCGCTGCAGTGCCTATCATGCGGAGGGCTACAGTTACATCCCGCGGTGAGGTTGAACATGCGTTTGTTGATTTTCTCTTTGGTAATGACCTGCTTGACAGCGACACTGCCGGCACAGTCAAACTGGCCGGAATATCGTGGACCAAACGGAGACGGACAGGCCCCAGATGCAAACCTACCCGTTGCGATCGATGAAGCCGTCGTGAAATGGCAAACCCCAATCCACGGAAAGGGATGGTCGTCACCGGTCGTCTGGGGTGACCAAATTTGGTTGACCACCGCCACCAAAGATGGCACCAAAATGTACGCGATTTGCGTCGATCGCCAGAGTGGCAAAGTCATCCACGATCTTTTACTGTTGGAAAATGCCGAGCCAGCGTTTTGCCATCCACTCAACAGCTACGCTACACCGACTCCGATTGTCGAAGCCGGCCGGGTCTATATCCATTTTGGCAGTTACCTGACAACTTGCCTGGACAGTCGATCCGGTAAAGTTCTCTGGAAACGACTCGATCTGGAATGCGACCATCATCGCGGTCCCGCATCGTCGCCGATTCTGCACGACGGAAAATTGTTTGTTGCCTACGATGGCTTCGATGTCCAATACGTTGTTGCACTCGACAAAAATACCGGCGAAACCGTTTGGAAACAGAACCGCAATATCGAGTACGGCACCGACAATGGCGATCGCATGAAGGCGTATTGCACAGCCCACGTGATCGATGTTGATGGTAAGCCCCAGCTGATCTGCCCGAGTGCCGCCGCAACCGTCGCCTACAATCCGGCTGATGGAAAAACATTGTGGAAGGTTTATCACCAGGGAATGAATGCATCGGCGAGACCACTTTACGGGCAAGGCCTCGTCTTCATCACCAACGGAATGGGATCAATGGTCGCAGTAAAACCAACAGGTAGTGGCGACGTGACTGCCACGCATATCGCATGGTCCGACCAGAAAGGGGTCGCCAAGAAATCCTCGCAGCTTTTGATTGATGGCCTACTCTATATGACTAGCGACGATGGGATTGTCACCTGTCGCGAACCAGAAACGGGAGAGATTGTTTGGCAAAAACGCGCGAAGGGCGACTACGCCGCCTCGCCCATTTATGCCGATGGCCGGATCTACCTATTCAGCATGGACGGTGATATCACCACCCTCGAACCGGGCCGCAAATACAACCGTCTTGCCGAAACCAAGCTCGGGGATGGATTTATGGCATCGCCCGCAATCGTCAACGATCAAATGATTTTGCGAAGCAAATCGACGTTGTATTCAGTCGAGCACTGAGATCGGTGTCCGCTACCGATAAACGAGAGCAACTCGAATAATCTCGCGGCGAATCGCAAGGAAGGGGTTTGCCTTCCTCGCGATTCAGCAATCTTATTCGGTGCTGTTCACAAATTTGCGACCACGCGAAATACTTCGCTTCAAAACGACCACGCGAACTACTTCGCTTCAAAGCGATGAATACATTCGCCGCGAGTACTGGTGGTCAGGTAGTAAACATCGCCGGCCTGATCTTCACCGAAGGCAAGGACCGGAATACTCTCGGGGACAACTTGCTCGTTCCGCGTCACCTTTCCGGTTGCGGCATCGTAGGAAAGAGCCCACACCGTTCCGGTGACGTAATCGGCATATAGATATTTCCCCGTGAGTTCCGGCAAACGCGAGCTTCGGTAGACACGTCCACCGGTGATCGACTTACCAATTTGATGATCATATTCCCAAATTGGGTCAACTGGATCTTGACCGCTACTCAAGGCCTCTGCCTCTCCGAAAGGATGGAAACCTTCACGGATGCTCCAGCCGTAGTTTCCACCCTTCTCAACGATTAAGACTTCTTCCCATAATTCCTGGCCAACGTCACTTAACCACAATTTGCCCGTCTCTTTGTCAAACGCAATTCGCCAGGGATTACGAACGCCATAGGCGTAAATTTCGGGTCGTGCGCCATCGCGGTCGACAAAAGGGTTGTCTGCCGGAATTCCGTAATTTTTTCCGTCCGATGGATGATCAACATCGATACGAAGAATCGATCCTAACAACGTTCCCAGGTTCTGTCCGTTGGAGAGCGGATCATTGCGAAATCCGCCGTCGCCTAGGGCAATGTACAAATAGCCGTCCGGACCGAACTCGATAGCTCCACCATTGTGATTTTGGAATGGTTGCGGGATGTCCATCAGTACCACTTCGGAATCTGGATCTGCACGATTCGGATCCGCTTTCGAAACACTGAACTGCGAAACAATCGATCGTTTATTATCAGGGTGCGAATAATAAACGTAGAACAAACCGGTTTCTTTAAAATTCGGATGCATCGCCAATCCCAACAAACCTTGTTCGTTGGCGCCTGGGCGTTTCCAGTCATAAACCTTGCCACGCAGGTCAAGGAACATGTGCGACTTTTCAACATCCTGACGGTTCTCGAATGTCCAGATCGCTCCGTATTGGGATGCTGCGAACAAACGATTCGTGCCGTCATCGGCGTGGGTGAGTTCCATCAAACGCAAAGGCCGCAATTTTCCAGAATCATCAATCGGTTCCCATTGGTCCCATTTCAGATTGGAAAACGCGAGCTTGCCCGTCAACGCGAGCTTGCCATCAATCGGCTGAGGCACGGTCCCGTCCTCACCAATCTCACGAATCTTGATGTTTCGGTAGGAAACCTTGTTGCCGTGATCCTGCAAACAGATGTGCCCCTTCCCGGCGTTTCCGAAACCCTCGAATTTCGCAAACTTGCTTTTTGAAACACGATCCTTCCAGGTTTTATCGCCAAGTTTGAAGCGGTAGTAACGGACGCCATTCATGCAGACTTCGCAATCGCCCTGCTTGATTCGAATATAAAGTTGGTTCCACTCTCCCGCAGGTCGCGTGGTATCAATGCGTGAACTGGTCCCGGGTTGCATCGAGGGTTGATACAGCTGGTACAGCCAACCCGCTTTTTGCGGATCGTGGCCATCTACATTGTCTTGAACCTGAATCTCCGGTCCGGTGTGCCATGGCGCTCCGGCCGTTTCAAGCACGTGGAACATCACGCCACTGTTGCCACCTTTACTGATCTTGTACTCAAGCGACAACTCAAAGTTGTCAAACTGCTCGTCAGTGATCAGATCGCCAGCACCTTTACTGACTCGGGTCAGGGCACCATCGGCAATCTGCCATCCATCTGAAACTTCGGTTTTCTTGTAATTGCGCCAACCGTCGGTCGTCTTGCCGTCGAACAGCATCCTCCAACCGCTTTTCTCTTCCGATTGAGTCAATGAATTGACCGACACCTCGGCAATTACCTGAGTACTCAGGCCGAGTGCGATACACCAGCTCAGTAACAATTTCATTTCTATCTCACACGGGCAGGAAACGTGATATGTACAGCCTTTATCATTACAGAAGTATTATTGAACAGGTCAGCGACAACAACCCTTTCGCCCCTGACGCCCCAATTGAGACTGCTTGATCGAGCTTGCCAAAAGGTCACAATATGACACTCGCGACCGCACTGATCCCCCGCCTCAACTGAGCAACCTCCTGATGGCCAAGAAAAAAATTGACTGGAGCTACCACCGCAAGGGCTGAACGTCATGCACCCGCGCGCAAGAGTTTCTTGCGCCCCGTGATGTTCAGATTCGAGAAGAAATCGACGCCCGCAAAGAGCGACTGGGTGGCCCCGAGGCCCTCCAACTGCTTAACGGGATGACCAAGCTGCTGGTGGCGAAAGGTAAAAAGGTCACGCAGATCGATCTCAAAAAGGATCGCCCCGACGACGAGACGCTCATCAAAATGATGCTCGGCCCAACCGGTAATCTCCGTGCCCCAACATTGAAAGTTGGCAAAACGGTTCTGGTGGGGTTCAACCCGGAAGCCTTCACCGACACCTTTGGCGGGTAGGCTGCCGGAGCCAGAAACGTCGCAAACACGGTTCTGTCGCTAACATGGTTCTGTCGCAAAATCGTTCGGTTAGCACCGGAGTTCGCGACCGACTGGTGCCGAACAGCCTCGCTAAGCAACGTCCCACCCGAATGGTACGTCGGAACGGTCCTCGTCAACGGACGAGGGCGTCGACTACTTGGAGGCTCAGATGCTTGCTGTCACCGACATCTCTGAAGTGTCATCAAAGCGAAAGCTGTTCCATAAGGTTGGTGATAATCATACAGCGGGTAGTCCCACCAAGATCCATCTTTCTCTTGACGATCGAGCATCAACTTCGCCAGCAATGACTGGTATCCCGGTCGCTTCTCCGTCGGTAACAGATCAATGCACCGAGCGGCGTAATAGTGCCCGAAATAATAAAAGTAGCCAGCGACTTGCATCCAAGCCTCGTGCGGGACTGGGCGTTTCCGTCCGATATCCAACCAGCCGTTTCGGACATAGAGTCGATACAGCCAATTCATCAGCACTTTGTCGGTGATTGTTTCGTCACCCCACATCCGCAACGCCGCATTACAACACTGACTGCGTCCCAAACTACCTCCTGGTCGATTGATTCCACGCATGGGCTGGTACTTCAAATACTCTCCATACAGGTAGCTGAAGTCAGCCTTCCTTTGCCGCTCCGTTGCCGCGATTGCTCGCTTCACCGTTCGCTCAGGCGGTTCCATTCCGATCTCTCGGGTATCAGCCAGGGCGATAAGTGCCGTGCCATTGACGAAACTGATCGAATCGGACGTAGGCTGATTCGCGTGGTACCGAAAATCGTAATAGCCCCAACCACCGTCAACCGATTCGTAACGCCCCAGCATGTCAAACTGCAAGCGGATTAACTGTTCAATCTCGCTGGTTTTTGACTCATCGCCCTGATGTCGCTGGTGCATGCGAACCAACGCCTGGATCGAATAGGAGTGCCCCCAAACGTTGTAGATCGCTTCTCCGGTCGCGCGACGCAGTCCAGTCAGATGTTCCAATAACCACGCTTCCGCTTGGTCCAAAGCCTCGACTGCATCCGCTTGAATCGCTTTGGAGTTCTGCAGTTTGAGTTCGATCAACGCAGAGATACAAAGCGAGGTCGTTGCGGCGCGGAAGGCATGATGGGCTCCAGGCACCGGCGCAAAAATGTTCAACGCCTTGGTCCGCGTTGGCGATCCCCAAGAACCATTCGGATTCTGATCAGCCACTAAAAAGCGGACCCCCCTGGCAATCGCTTCATCGATGTCTTGATCGGTAGGCGGATCAATCTTGGGAAGGACAGGCTCGCGATCGAAATTGAGCGGGGCCTTCAGGATACCAGGCGTCTCCGCCGCTTCAGGCGAGTTTTCCTGGGAGACCTCTTCCTGCGCGTACGCATCCCGCGGGGCCGCCGTCATCACGATGAACGCACCGATCGACACCCCAATGGTGAGGGAAAGCCAATCAAGACTATTTTGCATCATCATCTTTGCTCGTCTCGGCGGTGGCAAAATCCATTGTGCAGGTCATCGTCGGCATCAACAGGCCAGCCTGTTTTGATTTTTTCAGAGCAACGACGCAGTCGTATTTTGTCCCTGCATAAGGCACGCGACTAACCGATTTGACCACGCCTCTTCCCGCAAAGGCGGGCACTGCAGCGACAGAAACACTGCAATTTTGTCCTACTTGCAGGCGTGAAAGGTTTGTTTCAGCTAAATCAACCCGGACCTGCAACTTAGTCGTGTCGACGATGGTGGCGATGACTTGCTCGGCAGTCAGCTTCGAATCAGCACCCAGCACGCTCGCTTTCTCGGAGATCCGACCACGGGTCAGCTTCCCGTGCAACACGACTCCATTGATCGGTGAGTTGATAACGGCCCTCTGACGCTCAGCGCGAAGTTCCTCAAGTTTCTTCGCCTGTTCTTGAAATGCCGCTCTCGCTTTCGCCATTTCGATCTCGCGTTTTTGCCGGGCTGAAGCAAGATCGCGAACGGTTTGTTGGTAGGTCAATTCTGCCCGCGCAAGCGACTCAGCCTGTTGGGCGGCTTGCTCAGCGATACCACGTTTCAACATTTGCTCACTGGCAATTTTTGTACCTTCCAAACGGTATTCAGCCGACTCAACCGCTCGCTTTGCCCGCTTCAGTACGATCTCCTCTGACTCCTCAGTCAAATCGTCTTCCTTGTACATTTGCTCGAGTTGGTGAAGTTCTTCTTGGGCGTTCTCCAACGATGCGATTGAGCTTTCGATGTTGTATTTTGCGGTTCGCGTCATTCGCGGCCGGTCGATTTGGACAAAATGGTCATGGTCCTGCCTCGCTTTTTTCATGGCTCTCGCAGCAGCTTCTCGATCGAGTCGCTGTGCCGATAAAAACTGACGGTGTTTGAATTCGTCATCCTCTAATGCAAGCTTTGCCAAACGCAGCTCGGTTTCAGCTGCTTTAAGCTTCTTTTCGGCACTTTCCGTGTTGAACCAAACAACGGGGTCGCCCTTTTTAACCGCGCTGCCGTGCGGCAAAATTCGCTTCAATACCCAGGCGTCGATCTGCTCACCATCCGGGGTCAATTCATGAGCAACGATGCCTTCTAGAACACCGGTAACGGTTACCGATTCAGATTTTTTCGTATCGCTTGCGGAATCCGGTTCGTCTTGCGCGAATCCAGAAAGAGGGAACATCGAAAAGACAAACAAGGCGAGCGGCAAGCAGTAGACATGCCGGGAGCGAACATTCATGGTAGACAAACCTAGTTGCAAAACAGGAAGCAATGGGGCACGCTAATTAGACTCAGAACCCTCATGATAGTCAGTTGACCAGACAACTGGGATACTCCATCGGGCAACGGGGATCCCCCGAAGGGCGGCTGGGATTCTCGACGCCTCGTCGGTCGTTCTCGCTAAACTGACCGCCTTTGTTGCCAAGAAAAAACCGGAGTTTTCCCGATGGGTCGTTTTCGTCCGTCTGTTTGCATTGATGCCGTTTTCTCGGAAATGAGCCCATCGGAGGCATTAGCCGCTGTTGCTGAGACAGGAATCGAGGCATTCGAGTTTTGGGGATGGTGGGATCGGGACTTGGAGGCCATCGAAGCGGGTGTACAACGCCACCAATTCTCTATTTCCGCCTGCTGCACCAAATTTATCAGCTTGGTCAACCCCGACTGCCGCAACGCGTATCTTCAAGGCCTTCGAGATTCAATTGAGACGGCAAAGCGAATTGGTTGCCCAACCCTCATTTCCCAAGTTGGCGACGTCGTCCCCGGCCTGTCCAGAACCGAGCAACACCAATCCTTGGTTGATGGGCTACTACAAGCGGCCCCCATGCTGGAGGAAGCTGGGATTACTTTGGTGATCGAACCATTGAACGAGTTGATCGACCACCCTGGTTACTATTTGGTTCGCAGTGACGAGGCGTTCCAGATCATCGATAAAGTCAACAGCCCGCGCGTAAAAGTTGTTTACGACATTTATCACCAACAGATCAGCGAGGGTCAACTGATCGCGAACCTTACCGCCAACATTGACAAAATCGGTCATTTTCATGCCGCAGGTAATCCAGGCCGAAACGAATTAACGAGCGGTGAACTGCACTATCCCTCCATCTTTGAAGCCATCGCCAAAACGGATTATCAAGGTTACGTTGGACTGGAATACTGGCCAGTGAATGATCCCGTCACCGGACTGAAAGAAGTGGCTCATTGGTTTTAGACTGGTGGGCACCAGCGGCCGCCAAGCTAGACGCCTCATCCTCGATTTGGAAGGAAATGCGTCAGGCCGCTGAGGACCTTGCCCAGCTGACTTTGCCACTCGCTGACTTTGCCACTCGCTGACTTTGCCACTCGCTGACTTTCCCACTCGCTGCTCTCGAAAGTGATGACTCATGTCCAAACTTCCTCCACGATTGCAAACGCTGACCGATTCGTTGGACGAGCTTGGCATCGATGCGATGCTCGTCACCAACGAAACGAATGTCCGCTATCTGTGCGGTTTTACCGGTGATTCAACCTACCTTCTCGTCTCAAACCAGGACACTGTGATTCTGAGCGATGGTCGCTATGAGACCCAGATCGCACAACAGTGCCCAACGCTGCCCGCGATCATCCGCTCCCCAAGCGAAATGCTACCTAAGTTGACACAATCGGCTCTCCAAGATGGTGGGTACCGTCGAGTTGGAATCGAAGCCGACGACCTGACCCTCGATGGTTTCCGACGATTGACCGACAAGAACAACGACATTCAATGGGTCGAGACGACCGGTCAAATCCAAAGCCAACGGATGTTCAAGGACGAAATCGAGATCAAGATCACACGCGAAGCGGTTCGAATCGCGGAGCAGGCGTGGACAACGTTGCGAGAAAAATTAAGCCCGGAGTGGACCGAGCTAGATCTCGCTTACCGGTTAGAAGCGGAAATGCGCGCACTTGGCGCCGAGGGGTGCAGTTTCGCACCGATTGTCGCGGCGGGCGCCGCTGGCGCTTTGCCTCACTACGAGCCATCCACCAACAAGCTCGGCAGCGGGACCACAATGCTACTCGATTGGGGTGCCAAATTTGAAGGCTACGCAAGCGATCTAACCCGTACGTTTTACCGTGACCAACCATCCGATCGATTCCGAAAAGCCTACGAGGTGGTCCTCGAAGCGCAGCGAGCGGCGATTGACGCGATGAAACCGGGGGCGGCGGCGAGGGAAATCGATGCAGCAGCTCGAGGCGTCATCGAGAAAGCGGGGATGGGGGAGGCTTTCAAACATGGCTTGGGCCACGGTGTTGGCCTCTATATTCACGAGTTCCCACGACTTTCTTCGTCCTCGAGCGAGACGATTGAGGCAGGTATGATCATCACGGTCGAGCCAGGCGTCTATTTTGAGGGCGATTTCGGCATTCGAATCGAGGATGATGTTCTGATCACCCCGACTGGAAATGAGGTTTTGAGCAGCCTGCCAAAGGGACTCGATGATTCTTGTCTGATTCTGTAAAACAGTGGGTCAGCGGAGTTCGACAAACTCCGGCCCAGAACTCCGCCCCAGACCATCGGCCCAAACCACCGGCTTAGATTCCGGCTGAAAATGCTGGCCTCAAACGATGTCCTGGCTGGAGGATTCCTGGCTCTGAACCAGTTTCGTTTCTGGCCCGGATCGTAAAAACAGGCGTTTTCCGATCGAGTCGCAGGCAACTGGAACGACGGCATATCGCAAGTAGCTGACGCGAGAACAAACGAATCTATCTTTTGATGGCGATCCAACGATGAACAAAGACGGACAAACGGAAGACGTGTTCAACCTAGAACGCATGCGTCAAATCATCGAATTGATGGAGCACCACGACCTAGTCGAGGTTGATCTCCAACAGGGCGATGAGAAAATTAAGTTATGCCGAGGCGGAGTCCCCATCGCGGCAGCCCCGATGACAGCCCCAGCAGTTGCTGCCGCTGCACCAGCGGCCCCGGCCGCAGAAGTTGCCGCCGACACGGCTGGAACAGTCACGGTCGATGCCCCCATGGTTGGAACGTTCTACGGCAGAGCCAACCCCGACTCGCCACCCTATGTCAAAGTAGGCGACCGAGTTTCTGAGGACACCATCATCTGCATTGTCGAAGCGATGAAGGTATTCAATGAGATTCCCGCCGAATGCAGCGGGGTCATTACCGAAGTCTTGGTCAATGACCAAGATCCGGTCGATTTCGGCAAGCCAATGTTTCGGATCAAGACAAGCTAGTCTTTGATTGTGCTTGTACCAGCTAAAACCCAACTCAGATGTCGCCACCTCCTGGCGCAGCTTTCCCCGTGATCTCGGAAATCGTTTGCTGTGTTTGATAAGATTCTGATCGCCAACCGCGGCGAAATCGCACTCCGGATTATTCGCGCCTGTCGTGAGATGGGTATCGCTTCGGTCGCGGTCTACAGCGAAGCCGATAAGGACTCGATGCACGTTCAGCTCGCGGACGAGGCTTATTGCGTAGGGCCAGCTCGAAGCGCCGAAAGCTACCTCAAGATCGACCAGATTATCGCTGCGGCCGAGGTCGGGAACGTCGATGCAATTCACCCAGGCTATGGATTCCTTGCCGAGAACGCTCACTTCAACGAAGTCTGTCGTTCCAGCGGTTTCGAATTTATTGGGCCGAGCCCCCAAGCCATGGAACGACTGGGCGATAAGAATACGGCTCGATCGATGGCCATCGCCAACAATGTTCCCGTGGTTCCCGGCAGTGATGGCTTGATCGAAACCGATAAAGCCGCGATCGAGGTCGCCAAGCAAATTGGGTACCCCGTTCTCATCAAAGCCACCGCCGGTGGTGGTGGCAAGGGGATGCGAGTTGCCGAGGATGAGGAGTCACTCGCCACCGCCTTGCAGCAAGCCCGCAATGAGGCCCAGGCTGCTTTTGGAAACGCAGGCGTTTACCTGGAACGTTATGTCGGCAATCCCAGACACATCGAAGTCCAAATCATTGCGGATGCGCACGGCAACGTCGTTCACCTTTTTGAACGTGATTGCAGTGTGCAGCGACGTCACCAAAAATTGATCGAAGAAGCACCGAGTCCGAATCTTCCAGAAGAACGACGCCAAGCAATCTGTGATGCTGCGGTGCGAATGATTCGTGGCGCAGAATACTCCAACGCGGCAACCGTCGAATTTATTGTTGATCAGGACGACAATTTTTACTTCATTGAAGTCAATGCTCGAATTCAGGTTGAACACCCAGTCTCTGAAATGATTACTGGGATCGATTTGATCAAGGCTCAATTGACGGTCGCAGCCGGCGAAAAACTCCCCTTCACCCAAGACGACATTCAATGCACTGGGCACGCCATTGAGTGCAGAATCAATGCCGAAGACCCGAAGTACCAGTTCCGCCCCAATCCTGGAAAAATCCAACATCTGTTTGTTCCAGGAGGACTCGGTGTTCGATTCGACTCGCATGTCTACGCAGGGTACACCGTCCCGCCACACTACGATTCCATGATCGGCAAACTGATCGTCCATCGCCCAACTCGAGCCCAAGCCATCGCGACGATGCGGCGAGCCTTGGCGGAAATGCAAGTTGATGGAATTGCAGTGACCGCCTCATTTCATGATCAAGTGTTGCAGCACCCAGAGTTTTTGAGCGGTCAACACGACACCAAATTTGTCGAAAGAGAATTCTTGGGTTGATGTTTTTCTGGGGAAAGTTTGCCTTTGAAGGCGTTTTTTCCAGTATCCTCACAGGATGGATTTGACGGTTTGCATCGTCGGTAAAGTAGAAATCGGACGCCGCTGGTGACACACTCGCGAAATCTGGAACGGTCGAATCCGAATTGACATCAGAACAAGGCTCGCGACCGATCAAATGGTTAGCTTTTTGGAATCGATCGAGCCGTTCGCCTTGCTCCTGGCAATACTTCCGCTCATTGGATACCTGGCACTGATCAGTGGGATTCGCCTGGCTGGCCGCCCGCTCATCACGACGGGTGGTCGCGATACGACAGCCCTTGCGATGGCGATTGCCGGCATGCTGGCTGTCGGACCAGCCGAACTGTTTTTCCCGACGGCAGCTGCCACGCTGTTTGGCCCAATCGTCTGGCTCGCGTTGGCAGCCTTTTACCTCTTGAGCGTCGCATTAATCGTCCTTTCATCGAAGCCAAAACTGGTGGTGATCGGACGGACGCCAGAGGAGATGTACGAGCCGCTACTGGCTGCTGCCCGTGAAATCGACCCAAAGGCAAACGGTGAACCTCAAACCCTTCAGGTCCTGTTACCGAACTTGAAAATCCGCTTGCGGCTCGACGGGAATCGTTTCATCGACCACACACAGGTGGTTTCTTTTGAACCGAATATCTCACTTCGGTTTTGGAACACCCTATTAGGCAATTTGCGTTTTCAAATTCGCCAACAACCTGCGCCAGCACCCCATCGTGGATTTGGAATGCTGTTGACCGCTTTATTTTTAGCAGCGATTTTAACCTGGCAAAGTTTTTCAAAACATGACTTGGTAGTTGAAGGATTTCGCGAGTGGCTATGGCGTTAGTTGATTCGCGGAAGTTCGCCGATTGCGGTCACCGCATCTTTAAATTTGCAAGCTTCACGCAAGCATCAGCGACACTCGGCAGAAGGCTACGCGGTTCCCCGTTGACAACGCATCCACCGCCAGAGACCGTTTCCACCGGCACGAAAACGCAGTTAGCCCGACAACCGCTGGCAAGTCAACCCACCCTACAAAGAATGCATTTCCAAGGCCACGCACAACGCGGGCAGATGCTTACTTCTTTAGCGGAGGACACCCCGCACGACATCGACCCAATTCATGGCCAATCAAAAACTCCGACGACAAATTGCTTGGGAAGCAGCCCGCTTGATGTATTCTCGTGAGGTTGCCGAATATTACTCAGCGAAGCAGAAAGCTGCCAAGCGGCTAAACAAGGGCTGGGTCAAACCGACTGATTTGCCAACCAACGCAGAGATTCGTGAGCAGGTTCAAGTACTTGCCCGCATGCATGAAGGTGCCTCTCTAGGAGACCGACTGTTGGCCATGCGTTTGCGAGCCGCTTGGTGGCTACGAAAACTTGACGCGTTTCATCCCAAACTGATTGGAAGCGTCCTCACCGGAACCATTCGTCTAGGATCCGATATCGATGTGCATGTGTTCGCCGCCAACCCGCATTCGATCTCAGTCGAGCTGGACGATCTGGGTTGCCATTACGAACTGGAACGGAAGCGGATTACCAAAGATGGTGAAGAGCGTGTTTTTTCGCACCTTCACGTGCGTGACGAGTTTCCGGTCGAATTGACCGTATACCATCCCTCGCTACTCGGCTATCGATTTCGGAGTTCGATTACCAACAAAGCGATTGAGCATGCGACGATATCCCAGTTAGAAAAATTGATCGCGCTCGAGCATGGCGTTGCCCCCGACGCACAACAGGAACGATTGAACGAAATCGATGCGACTCCCGATCGTTTTCAAGTGTTCCAAGCATTGTTGATTCCTCTAGAAAATGTGCGTCAGAATCTAAAATACCACCCCGAAGGCGATGCATTGTTCCACTCTCTGCAGGTGTTTGAGCTTGCTCGCGAAGAAATGCCCTACGACGAAGAATTCCTGCTAGCAGCTCTGCTGCATGATATTGGAAAAGCAATTGATCCCGAGGACCACACACTGGCGGGACTGGAAGCGCTTGACGGTTTTATCAGCGAAAGAACAAGCTGGTTGATTCGACATCATATGGAAGCGCACCAACTACATGATGGCACAATCGGGGCACGGCGACGACGAAAACTAACTGCTCATCCTTGGTTCGAAGATCTACGCACCCTCAACAACTGCGACCGCGAAGGCAGAGTCCCGGGAGCCGACGTGGTCGAATTAGAAGAGGCTCTCGATTACATCGAAAACATTGAACAGATGTTTGGCTGAACCCCTGCTAAAGCATTCAACAAAACGCTCCCTGGCAATTCCAGCAGCCCCTCTTCGCGTCCCGGTATCTCATCTAGACTGCGACGCTGCGGCCTAAAATTTTTCGCCATCCGAAATCTGATCGACGATCGATTCAATTTGTCCACCCTTAAGTCGGGTCACAATCCGATCGCCCAACTGTAACTCTTCGGTGCTTGTGATCGCCTGACCCTGCTGATCAAGAGTAACGCTATAGCCGCGCGTTAGTACATCGAGTGGTGAAAGAGCCGAAAGGGAAGCGGTCACCGTCGCCATTTTGGCTTGACTGAGCCGCAACTTGGAAAACATCGCTCGCCTCGCCCGGGCATCCAATTCGTCCAACAGACGGGAGCGCAAGTGAATCACTTCATGTGGCTTCCGCATGATTGGACGATTGGCCAGGGAATCCAGCGCGGTTCGCCGTGTTTGCAAAGCAACACGCATACTGCGATCGAATCGCATTGCCAGATCTGCCACATTTCTTCGCAGCGCATCTGCATCGGGCAGCACCCGGGTCGCCGCGTCAGTAGGGGTCAAAGCACGAACATCCGCAACCAGATCGCTCAGCGTGATATCGACTTCGTGTCCCACTGCGGACACGGTCGGGATTTGCGACGCGGCCAACTCGCGAATCACAATTTCTTCATTAAAGGACCATAAATCTTCTAAACTCCCACCCCCACGCGAAACAATTAGCACATCAAGTGCGGGTTGCAATCGATGTGCTGCGCGGATTCCCTCAACAATGGAGCGGGGTGCATCAGGGCCCTGCACCAAGGCCGGGATGACAACCATCTCCACACCTCGATAGCGATTCCGCGCCGCTTTGAGAAAATCGCGAATCGCAGCACCATCAGGGCTAGTCACAATTCCGATTCGGCTCGGGTAGCTCGGCAAACGGCGTTTTCGCTCCGCCGCAAACAGGCCTTCGGCATGCAGCTTCGCCTGTAGTTGCTGAAATGCCAACTGCAACGCGCCGAGTCCCTGTGGCTGGACTTTGCGAATGATTAGCTGGTACGCACCTCGCGCGGCGTAAACTTCGACATCGCCGAAACAGAGTACCGACTGACCTTCCTCTATTTTTTGCGACATCCGCATCGCGGTGCTCCGCCAAATCACACCCCGGATTTGCGCTTGTTCATCCTTAAGGGTGAAATACAAATGCCCACTTCGCGGACGCGACAAATCGGAGATCTCGCCGGAAACCCAGATTCCAGGAAAGGTGCCTTCAAGGATTGCCTTGACGTGACCCGTTAGTTCGCTGACCGAAATTGCGTGCGGTTGCTCACTCAATGGTGCCACTCCCCACTAAACACTTCCGTGGCGGGACCTGTCATCCAAACATGCCCAGAATCCTCTTTCCATTCCAGGGTCAAATCACCGCCCAATAGATGGTTGAGAATTGATCGCTCGGTTCGCCCGGTCAGAACGCCAGCCACACAAACTGCAGAGGCCCCTGTTCCACAAGCCCACGTTTCGCCCGAACCTCGCTCCCAAGTTCGTTGCTTCACCTCACCTGGTGAAACAACCTCTACAAATTCGACATTGATTCGATTTGGAAAACGTGGATCCCTCTCAATTAGTGGCCCAAGTCCGAGCACCAAATCATCGGTCGCCCGATCGACAAAAACAATGCAATGTGGGTTCCCCATCGAAACGCAAGTGACACGTAGCGATTGTTCACCTACCTGAAATTCATGGTCGACGATCTGCCCCGCGGCCGAGAGAGTCGTTGGAATTTCGGACGCATCCAATCTGGGTGGCCCCATATCGACGGTGACCTGTCGCACGCGATCATCCGATCCGATATCCAAGTCAACTGGTAGCAAGCCGGCTCCCGTTTCCAAGGTGAGCTGCCGCTTCCGAGCAATCCCATGGTCGTATACATATTTTGCGACACATCGCAATCCGTTGCCGCACATTTCTGATTCCGAACCGTCTGCATTAAACATCTGCATACGAGCGTCACCGGACCCACTCGGACGAATCAAAATCAAACCATCGCCGCCTACCCCGAAACGCCGATCCGCAATTTTCTGTGCTAGCTCTGGTAAATCGCTGGGAACCGCCTGAGCGAAACAATCGATGTAAACATAGTCGTTACCGGCGCCGTGCATCTTTGTAAATTTCATTCGTTTATCCTAACAAACCGTCTCCAACTGGGAACCTACTCCCTTCCCCACCGGCCGGCGGTGACTTAACCTTTTTCAGATAGAATTTTACGTGCCTTCGCCGGCGTGAGTAGATTACGGATTCATAAGAATCGCGGTATCCGCGCGACAGGCAACGGCTCCTTCAACAATCGCCTGACGCATTCCAAGGGCTCGGTTATCCCACCATGGTCGATCTCACCAAATACATCCGAGACATACCCAACTATCCCAAGCAGGGAATTCTGTTTCGGGATATCACGCCGTTGCTGGCAGCCTCTGAAGCACTGCAGGCAGCGGTCCAGGCGATGGCAGAACCGTTCCGGGACCAAAAGATTGACGTCATTGCTGCTGCAGAGGCTCGCGGCTTCATCTTCGCGGCACCGCTGGCAATCGAGTTGGGGGCAGGATTTGTACCGATTCGAAAACCGGGAAAACTCCCCTTTGATCTCCATTCGTTTGCCTACGAATTGGAATACGGGACGGACGAACTGCAAATCCACATCGACGGCGTTACACCAGGACAGCGAGTGCTGCTAGTTGACGATCTACTGGCGACCGGCGGTACGATTGAAGCTTGCTGCCGCCTGCTAGAAAAATGCGAAGCCGAGGTGGTGGGCTGCAGTTTCCTTATCCATCTTGTGCAGCTTGGTGGGGCCGAAAGACTCCAACCACATAAAGTCCACTCAGTCCTGAGCTACGACGAAGACGAAATCGAATCGGAACTTGGTTAGTCAAACTCGGCCCAACTTCCGAATCTGCAGCCCAAGACTTCGTCGCTCATCCATCCAACCGTTTACCGCAACGATAACAATACTTTGCGTCCTCGCGTTGATCGTAAGCCTCACAATGGTGGCAAGGTTGACTGCTGCGATGCGTTGCCTGGTTGACGAATTCAGCACTGACAAAGGTCGACGGAACAATAATTAAACTGTATCCCAACAGGATTAAGACGGCCGAAATCATTTTCCCGGCTGCTGTCTGGGGAACCACATCTCCGTACCCAACTGTGGTCATTGTCACGATCGCCCAATACATTGCTTGCGGAATCGATGTAAACTGGCTTGATGTGTTAATCCCGTCGGCGGTGAGTGCTTCGATATGAAACATCAGGGTTCCGCTGATCGTCACCGCCACCAACACGACCACGACGAAAACGATGATCTTGTTTCGCGCCCGCCAAATCGCGCTTGATAACTCGTCAGCCTCGTCCATCATCCGCCAGAGTTTTAATACTCGAAAGGCGCGGAGCAGACGGATCGACCGCAGAATCACAAAGGACCGGGACGAAGGACCGATAAAGATTGTGATGTAAGAGGGCAGAATGCTCAGTAAGTCAATAATGCCCCAAAAGCTGAATGCATAACGCATTGGTCGGCGCACGCACGCCAACCGCAGCGCGTATTCGATCGTGAACAAACCGGTCAGTAACCACTCAATCAATTCAAAGGCAGACAACAAGGCTCTATTTTCTCGGTAAGCCGGCACCGTTTCCAACGATACGATTGTGATACTGGCTAAGATGGCCAATAACAAACCGATATCAAACCATTTCCCGGCCGTATCGTCCGCCTCAAAAATGATGTCGTACATGCGACGCCGCCAACCTTCATCGGCTGGTCGCTGACTCCAGCGTGGACGGCGTTTTACAGAGGGTTTATTCGTCATCGCTTTTCTTCGTCGCTATCTTTGCTCGTTGCCCATCGCCAAGATTAACTTGCAATGGCTAGGATTGGCCGGTCGCCGTTTACAACGCATATTTTCCGTCTGAACGCCCGAAGATCCACGCGTCTGAACATCGCTGTCATTGGCTTACGTTTAAGTTCCATTTTCACCCTCCGTATTCACTCCCAGCCGCCTGTTCCTGCACTGGTTACGCATGACATCACCATTCCTATTTTTTTGAACGCAGCGTTCTTACTCAGTGTGATCAAAATCAACTCCGGCACCACATTCACAGGCCAAATTCGCGGTCGCAAAAATCGTATATTTTCTTCAAACTTCCACCGATATTCCATTCAGGTGCCGTCAACAGCCGAAAGCTCTCCTCGCCAGCCATACATCGCATCGAACCACAGCAGTGTCCAATTGGACACCGGAAACTGATAACGGTTCCCCACGGCAACTTGGTGACAAGAAACACAAACGTCACTATTTTTCAGCAACTCGAAAAAGCAGCTCGACTTAGGAATCGCCCGCTCTGGCTGCCCCCGCTCTGGCTCACCGTGAAAAGTCTTCGCATGATACGAATCGGCATGCACACCGAGCTTCAATTCGTCAGCCCGCTGAATTGCTTCCCGTAAGCCGACGCCGTTTCCACTTGAACCAACCGCCTGGTGAACGTCGCCAGACGCTATTCGGCGATCGCCATTACTGCGCCAGTAAGGTTCACGGATGCGATGGCAAGCGATGCAAGTAACCCCTTCACGTACCACCGGAGGCGCCTCGAGCATGCTGGCTGCCCGAGGGATCTTTAATTGAGTTCCGACCGGGGAATGGCAGCGGGCAGAAAACGACCAAACCGTTCCACGTGTGAGATCCGTCATCGCTTGCTCGAATCTGGAGAACATCGGTGACACGTCGGCATACGCGTGGCCACTCGCACGCCATTGCTCATGTTGGGCAGGATGACATGACCGGCAAGCTTCGGCGGAGGGATAACAATCTTCGGTCCACATAGCTTCATGGGGATCAGCTGCCGCAGTCGTTTCATCACCCGAATGGTTGGGACCCTCATTCGATTCAGGCCCGAGTCTCTCTAAAGGATCCCCCAAACCATCAAGCGGGACACCGAGCAGATCACCACCAATATCGCCGTCATCCGTTAGGCTGTCCCCCAGCTGACCAGCGAGCGAAAGGTCGTCGGGAGACAGCCAGAGCGAATCCTGAGGATCTTGCGTTAGCACCGATGCCTGGATGCCCCAGATCATCAGGAGTCCACAACGTTGATTCGGTCGCGGCATTTCTTTCGATCAGTATCCGCCAATGATGCATCCCTTGGCATGCGCACGATGCACAACACCCATCGCTTATTTATTCGGACACGAACAACACTCATAACGCATGGTATGCCGCCACCTTGCATAACAGTTGTGACCCGCATAGCTTCCAACTTGCAGCGCACATGCTGTCGCAACAACCGTTGTATTCGACATAATCCCGACTTGAGAAACCCTTAAATGTGGCGAATCGCTCAACTTCTCGACATCACTACCGTTTGTCCGGTAGGGTTCCCAATGTCGAGTTTTGATCTCCTAAGGTGTGCATCGCTTCTCGGCAAGTTAATGGGTTTCCATCCGTGCCTTCGCCGCAAAGTTTGTGATTCCGATGAATGCCCCACCACCCTCAGCTGATCATCAGGACGGCAATTTCCGCCGTTTCCGCGTGGCGAATGATAACGCGATTGGCATCATCCGCGATCGCCGTAAAAAAGTGCAGGCAACGGTCCAGGAAACATCAATTGACGGATTCACTGTCCTGATGTCCCCAAAGAACTCATCCAAACTAAATGTGGGTCGTCCTTGGCTACTTGAGCACGATGGAGCAAAAATTGAAGTTCACCCGCAGTGGTTTTTCAATGCTCCGGATGGGCACGTTCAGATCGGGTTGCGGCGGTTACGCGACTTAACCCCACCCGAACCAATTCGTTTATCACTGCTGACCAGAGTTGGTGGGCGTCACTATGCCGACCCTAGCCTGTCAGCGGTCACCTTCGGCGGATTCGTGTTGTTCTTGTTTTGCTTGATGGCTTTACCAGGCTTAGGTGACCGACTGGGCACATCGGACCGAATTCAAGACAGCATCCAGTGGTTGATTGGCAAAGCCGATCGAGTCGTCGGGAGCCGCCTCTAGGCAATTTCCCTCCGTCCAAGGGATCATTCCGACGGCAGCACGTGCTGATGATTTCGCAAGTGTTCCTCGCAATAGGCGTGCTCGCCATCGCAC
Source organism: Rubripirellula sp. (assembly GCA_049602075.1). Taxonomy (GTDB): domain Bacteria; phylum Planctomycetota; class Planctomycetia; order Pirellulales; family Pirellulaceae; genus Rubripirellula. The sequence goes on along the minus strand of JBMYRF010000013.1, from coordinate 41,331 downwards.
TTTGAGCAGTAGCGAAAATCCATTTTTGGATTGGAGTTACTATCCATCCCGCAAGTAGTGCAAGTGTGCCTCGGCTCGCTGGTAACCTTCAGCTGCTTGGCTTCCCATTGCACTTGCCGCTGCTTGTTTCGAATCTTCTGAAACAGCATCGGCCCGAAGAAAACGAGATAGTTACCAATCGACGCCAACACCATGGCCCGCGCTGCCATCGGGCCGTTCATCAACGCCAACAGATAAAACGCCACTTGAATGTAGGCAAGAAACTTAACCTTCACTGGGAGCACGAAAAACAACCGCAATTCAAAATCTGGATTGTAAGTTGCAAAGGCGAGAAACACACTCATATAAAGAAACTGGCTGCTGACCGCTTGCTCCGGTGCGATAGCAGCCGCGACAATCGTCAACACGATTCCTAACCACAGGAATGTGTTGTAGCGGACGTATCCCCAGATCGATTGCAGCGAATTGCCAAAAATGAAAAAGATGTAACAGGAAAAGAAAAGCCAAATTGGACTATCTGAAAACGGCACGAACAAGAACGACAGCAGACGCCAAACCTCACCCTGGAACACGGATTCCCAAACCAGCGGCACCCGGTCCAGCAAATTGGTATTCCGATCTAGCAAACTCGCCACAAGCACGACCACTTGGCCGGCAATTAAGATTTGGGTCAAATTGGGAACCGCAATCGGGCGGATGACGCGGTCGAGACGATCCAAAAATTTCATCTTGATAATGCCTGCTTCATGTACCGACCGGATGCCGTCGACCGGCGAGATAAATCCTCGGGTGTCCCGGCGTCCAAAATGGAACCTCCGCCGGACCCTCCCTCTGGGCCCAAGTCGATCATCCAATCGCAGGCCGCTAATAAATCAAAATTGTGCTCAATCACCAACACAGTATTGCCAGCGTCAACCAATTTCCCCAGCACACCAACTAGGCGTTCCACATCGGCAAAATGCAAACCGGTCGTCGGTTCGTCCAGTAAGTACAGGGTATTCCCGCTGCCACGACGAGACAATTCTGTCCCCAGCTTGATCCGCTGAGCCTCCCCACCGCTAAGCGTTGTACTTGATTGCCCGAGGTGTAAGTAGCCAAGGCCTACCGCTTGCAGCGAATTGAGCAGACGTTTGATTCGTTCGACATTCTCAAAAAACTCGCTCGCTTGATCGATCGACATCTGCAAAATATCAGCAACGCTCGCGCCTTTGAAACGCACTTGCAACGTTTGGCGATTAAAGCGTTTGCCCCCACATCGACTGCAAGTCACGAAGAGATCGCTCAAAAAGTTCATTTCGATTCGCTCGACGCCATGGCCCTTGCAGAGTTCACAGCGGCCAGCGGCGGAATTGAAACTAAAACGACTGGGTGAGAATCCTCGTGTTTTGGCTTCCCGGGTGGCGGCAAATACCTTTCGAATTTCATCCAACACGCCACAGTAGGTCGCAGGGCAGCTTCGCGGGCTTCGTCCAATCGGCGCCTGATCAATCGGCACCAGTTTGTCGATAGCTTCGGCCCCTTTGATCGCTTCGAATGGCCCTGCGGCCGGCGCCTTCAAACCCATTAAATCGGCCAACACAGGATACAGTGTATCGTTGATCAAAGAACTCTTACCGCTGCCGGAAACCCCGCTCACTCCGATCAACCGACCCACCGGGAATTTCGCATTAACATGCTTCAGGTTGTGCGTGGTAACACCCTCGAGCTCGATCCAATTTGCATCATCAACGGCTCGTCGCGTTTCAGGAATCGGTACCGTTCTTTTGCCACTAAGATATTGCCCCGTCAAACTCTTCGAGTCACGTGCAACTTGTTTTGGCGTTCCATGACTGACAACATGCCCCCCATGCCGGCCTGCTCCAGGTCCGATATCTACGAGTTCGTCGGCGGCGAGCATCGTTGCTTCATCATGCTCAACGACGACCACGGTGTTTCCTTGTTGCTGCAGATCACGCAGACATTCCACCAAGCGATCGTGGTCCGCCGGATGCAATCCAATCGACGGCTCATCCAGGACATAGCAAACCCCGACCAGCCCGCTACCGATGCTGGTTGCTAAGCGTACGCGTTGCAATTCACCCCCGCTCAGCGATTCGCTTGATCTATCAAGTGTCAGATAGCTGACACCAACACGCTGCAAAAATGCCAACCTTCGTTGCACCTCGCGTTCGATCGGCGCGGCAACTTTTGCCGCCAATGACGGCAACCGTTCAGCAAGTCCCGCAATCCAGGCATCGGCCTCGGCGAGTGGCATCGCGGTCAACTCGTGAATCCCGAGACCTTCAATCGTGACACGTCGGGCCTCTGCTCTAAGCCGTGCACCACCGCAATCAGAACAAACGCTTCGTTCTTCGCCAACTGTTCCCAGACCGTCACAGGTTTGACAGGCGCCATAAGGACTATTGAAGCTAAAAGTCCGAGGCTCGATTTCTGCAAAGCTCGTTCCACATTCGATACACGCCATGGCAGTACTATAAAGCGATTCGTGCCAATTCCCGGCCACGTTCTGGGTCAATGTCGATAAGACTCCCGAGCCTAGCCGGAGCGCAAGTTCCACCGATTCATGCAACCGCGGTTCAATTCCTTCGCGCACGCTCAACCGATCGACAACCGCCTCAATCGTGTGATTCTTACGGGGCGCGAGTGCAGGCACGTCATCGAGCAGATAAATCTCGCCGTCGACGCGGGCTCGGATCAAGCCAGCTGTTCGAATCGATTCCAGCACATCACGATGGGCTCCCCGACGACCACGAATCAAGGGAGCCATCAATACTAGCTTTGTCTTCTCTGGCAAAGCTGACAACGCCTGGCGGATCAGATCGGGCGACTGTTGGGAAATTGACGAACCACACTCACTGCAATGCGGGATGCCAACGCGTGCATATAACAATCGCAAGTAGTCATAAATCTCCGTGACGGTTGCAACGGTACTCCGCGTGCCCGAAGTCCCCGGCTTTTGATCAATCGCCAAGGTAGGCGCCAATCCATCGATCGCATCAACATCGGGGCGCGGAATTTGATCAAGAAATTGCCGGGCATAAGGTGAAAGGCTGTCGATGTATTGGCGTTGGCCCTCCGCGTACAACGTGTCAAACGCAAGTGAGCTCTTGCCGCTCCCGGACACGCCGGTAATCACAGTCATCGCGTCGCGGCGGATATCAATGTCCACATTTCGAAGATTGTGAACCCTCACACCACGCATTCGAATCTTGTCAAGCTCTTTGCCGCTGCGTGAAGGGCGAGACGCCTTCACAGACGACGTTGATTTGCGGCGGGAAGATGAAACGGGCAAGGCCAGATACGTGTGGGAGGAATGGGTGATTCGAGGTAGAATTACCGCTGGAAGGGAACGTGATGGAGCAATTTAAGACCGACGCAATGTTTGATCTGGGGCGCTATGTTGATCGCGAACACGTGCTGCTGGCTTCGTACGCCATGCACAGTTGCGACAGCAGAGGTCGGCTCCACGACGAGGAGGGGCACTCCTACCGCGGCCCTTTTGCTCGCGACCGAGACCGAATTCTGCACAGCAGCGCCTTTCGACGCCTGAGCGGTAAAATGCAGGTCTTCACTGGTGAAATGGGAGTGTACCATCGAACCCGCTTAACGCACACCTTTGAAGTTGCGTCCGTCGCGCGAACCGTCGCTCGCTCCCTTCGGCTCAATGAAGACCTGACCGAAGCACTCGCTTTAATGCATGATCTCGGCCATCCACCGTACGGCCACTGCGGTGAAGACGTACTGAGCGAGTGTATGGAATCGGTTGGCGGATTCTCGCACAACTCTTTCGCACTGGTCATCGTGCAAGAACTCGAGCAGCGATATCTGCCATTTCCTGGACTTAACCTATCGAGGGAAGTCTTGGCCGGTCAGGATGTCCGGGCGCACAAGGCAGAAGCAGCTGTCGGTCGATCGCCAATGCTGGAGGTTCAATTAGTCGATGCAGCCGATTCGATTGCTTACGATGCACACGACGTGGATGACGCCCTGCAAATGGGCCTACTTTCAATCGATGAACTTGCGGACCTGGCGGTGATCCGACGCGCTCAAGAACGGGCTCACGCCCGACACGGCACGCTTCCCACCGAGTCAATGAGGCAGCTACTCGTGCATGAACTGATCGACCTACAGGTGAGCGATCTGGTGCGAGTCGCCAGCGAAATGCTGTTGGAAATCGACGGACAAACGACGGGCGAAGTCAGCGACTCGGGGCTCCGATTGAAACATAGCGAAGAACTGGCAGGTGAGCGAGCCGAACTGGAAGCCTTTCTGTTCGAAACCGTCTATCGACATGCCCGGCTGATTCCGGTCCGTGAATCGGCTGCAAAGCGGTTACGAACCCTATTCGAGGTACTGGTGCGGCAGCCCGATCGACTGCCACTGAGATTCCGCCAGCGAACGATACGCCGCCCCGTCCACCAGGTCGTGGGCGAGTACTTGGCAGGCATGACCGATGATTTCTGCGATAGCCAGTACCACCAAGCAGTGAAAAACGAATACGGACCACTCGCTGACTGGTAAAGAATCGGAATACGGCTGAACCGCGACACATCGCAATGAGTGCGATGCCTTTACTTCCCTAAGACCGAAAGCGAGACCACCGCGACCAGGCCCGACGTTACCGGTATTCCTCGTGACAAGCGTCACAACGCTGCCGGATGAGGCTGGCACCCGCAGTGACCGATTCCCAATCGCTGCGATCGATTGCAGCGACGACGGTCTTCGCAACATCACGCATCGCGTGACTTAGCTTGACGTAATCCTCGTCATCCGCCTCGTCCATCCCTTCGCGTGTGAAAATCTCGGCAACCATGGCTAACAGTTCAGCATTTCGACGAACCGAATCGACTTCTGTTTTCGCAGTTCCCTCGTTCCGGGTCACTTCATCGAGCGATTCCACCAACAGTTCAGCATACTCCATCATCGGACTGCGATCGGCGATCATCGTCCAGTCAGTGTCTGGATCTGATTCTCGTCCTGTGATCCCGGTTCCAGACACCAAGTCCTGCAAATCAGCCTTCCGTAATTTTGCTTCGTTATAGACCTGGGTCGAACCGGCTTTGCAATTGAATGCCGTACGGGCGATCAAATCGCGGGCAACCGCTGCCTGATCCTTCCAACGCACCTCACCGCCATGTTCACTGATCACTGCGAACAAGCTCGCCAACGCAGTAAGATCCAACCGCGCGTCTTGATAACCGCCACTATTGAAAGCTCCTGGCGTGGTGACGACCGAATCGTAGTGCAATCGCAATCGCTTCACTTCATCCTCGAGTGAAGCTGGACCAATCAGAGGCGACCAAACATCTTTTCCGTCCGCATCAGATGATCCGCCACCCGTGCTTTGCCCCGCAGCGGCGATCGGAGCAACCTGGGCAGATTTTCGAATCGAAGAAAGCGAGGGGCGTTGGCCTCGAAAAGCATCATCGAGCTTCTCAAAAAAGACCCCTCGGAGCTGACCCTCGGAGAATTGCGGACGGGGCGCCCGCCGTTCATCAGCGGCGACGACAGACAAGACGACGGCGGCGAAGCCGAAAATAAGTGTTCTACTCATAACCTCTATTGTAACGCCCGTCGGAGAGAGAGTTGATCAAAACAAGTCCAAGATTCTCCGCATTTCCGCAACCGCCTCGCGCATCCCGACCATGACGGCTCGGCTGACAATGGAATGGCCGATGTTCAATTCGGCCATATTAGGGATTCCTGCGACCGGCCGCACATTGGCGTAATTCAAGCCGTGCCCGGCATGTAATCGCATTCCCGCAGCAGTCGTCGCTTTTCCCGACTCGCTGAGACGCGCGAGCTGCTCAATCTGTGCATCACCCTTCGCCAACGCGTAGGGGCCCGTGTGCAACTCTACCGCCTCCACCCCCAAATTGGCAGCAGCCTCGATCTGCCGGGCATCAGGATCCACGAACAGACTGACTAGGATCCCATGATCCTGCAGTTGCTTGATCGCGTCTGCGACACTTCCGGAGTCACCGGCGACATCCAAGCCCCCCTCGGTCGTAACTTCTTGTCGACTCTCGGGTACCAAAAGAGCCCAATCTGGCTTGAGCCGACAGGCGATGGAGACCACTTCCTGAGCGCACGCAATCTCAAGATTAGTTCGAACCTGAACCGTTTGGATCAACAGCTCCGCATCTCGATCTTGAATGTGTCGCCGATCTTCTCGCAAATGAAACGTGATCCCGTCGGCACCCCCCTGCTCAGCCAAGGCCGCCGCAATCACCGGATCCGGTTCATAGGTTTTTCGTGCCTGGCGAACCGTCGCCACGTGGTCGATGTTGACGCCTAATTCAATCATGCCGTGAGTACCTGCAAAAGATTCGATGCAACTCGTTCCCGTCAGTTTAATGAGAATGCGAGCATGCCATGTAACGTGCCGAGCACCGCATCGCGATCAACCAAAAATGCCACAAGCAACATTGAACCGATGAGCCAAAATATCAATTCCTATGCTTCGATTCGGAGGAGGCCGCACGATGCCTGGTGGCCACGCGAGCGGAACACCAAGGAGCCGGCGATTATCAACGGAGACTTGCCACGCAAACCGATTCGCCGACGAAAACCGTCGGCAAAAGCAGCTTGAAACAAAATCATTGTCAGTCAACTTCTCATTCTCAAACGGTCGAATCGATTTCTACCCGTTCCCCGTTGGTATCCCGGCAATCCATTTCGAGATGCTCGGGGAAGAGAGCTTCACTGCCAAGGATTTGCACGGTCATTTCACCGACGTCTTCCATTTCCATGACTTCGCGGCGTTTCTTATTATTCAAATGAGCCGCAACCTCATCGTTCACACGTACGGTGATCCGTTTGATGTGATCGTTTTGCACTGCCAAAGCAAGTGTTCGAATCACTTCAATCGACATGCTTTCTGCCGTCTTCACCAGGGCACGCCCGTCACAGCATGGACAGTCCTTGTAAATGCTGCGTTTCAAACTCGGGCGAATTCGCTGCCGGGTCATTTCGATCAAGCCGAAAGGACTGGTGCGAAGAATTTTGGTTCTCGCCCGATCACTCGACATCGCATCCCGCAAAGTTCTCTCCACCTTGCGACGGTGACTCTCTTTTCGCATGTCGATGAAATCATTAACGATTACCCCGCCGAGGTCACGCAACCGAAGCTGGCGAGCAATTTCTTTCGCGGCCGACATATTTAAGCGGAACGCATTTTCCTCGGCTGAATCATTGCCACGGAAGCTTCCGCTGTTCACATCGATCGCCACCAACGCCTCGGTCGGATCGATCACGATCGAGCCGCCATCTTTCAGGTGCACCTGTCGCTGATTGATTTTTGTGATCTCTTGCTCCAGCTTGTATTTGTGGAACAGCGGTGCATCACCCTCGTAGAGTTTCAGCCGATCGACCACGCGTGGCATGACCATTTTCAAGAAGTCGTGCGCTTTTTCGAAAGACTCCGCTTCATCGACCAAAATCTGATCGATGTCGTCACTAAAGATGTCGCGGATCGTACGAATGATCAAATCGCTTTCTTCGTAAATCACTCCCGGCTCAGAGGTCTTTTGCACGCGTTTGGCGATCGCCTTCCAAAGCCTCAACAGGTATTCCATGTCGCGCTGCAGCTCGACCTCTTTCCGCCCCGCTCCAGCGGTTCGGACGATGAACCCCAGTCCTTTTGGCGGATTGAGCGACAACAAACAACGCTTCAGACGCTTACGATCATCGTCATCCTCAATCTTGCGGCTTACACCAACGCGAGAGAGCGAAGGCATCAACACGAGATACCGACCTGGGATCGAAATATAAGTACTGAGCGTGGGGCCCTTGGTACCGATTCCTTCCTTGATCACTTGCACCAAAACTTCATCGCCACGCCGAAAAATTTCCTGAATCGGTGGCTTAACTCGGGGTCGTCCCCCTTTGTAGGCATGCTTGCTGCCACGGCCAGATTCGCGAGCCCGTCGAGCTGCTGCCTCGGCCATTTCGTCCGACTCGCGCATGATTTCTTCGGGATCATATCCACCTTGTCGAAAGTACTGTGGTTCGACGTCACTGATATGCAAGAAACCATTGCGTCCAACGCCAAAATCGACGAAAGCGGCTTGAATACTCGGTTCCAAATTAACGATTTTGCCGCGATAGATATTTCCCGCGAAAGCTTCGACACTCTTTCGCTCCATGTAAAGCTCTTCGAGCTTATTGTCTTCCAGTATCGCAATCCGACATTCCTCGGGCTGCAGCACATTGATCAGCATTTCTTTCTTCATCGACAAGCACCTCGTACGGTGTAGAGCCGGCTAGACGTCGGTATGGAAATGACTTGGAGAACAAACCATGCGAAGCAACCCGAGGGTCGCTTCCGCGTTTGGTGCCAAGTCGATTTTCCAGATCCGGCGTGGACGCCGACCGGGATTGTGTATGTTTTTTGTTTCATTTGTTTCCAGCCGCTACGGCCATAACGCCCGAGTCATCGCTTTCGAATTCTCGTTGCAAAATCACGCCGGTGCGAACAATGGATGCCCCTTGTTCGATCCAATCCTCCAAACCAAGCAGGTCGAGTACGTCGCCCGGCTTGAGTGAAGCCGCATCGGTCGCTTCCAAGGACAGATGCAGCGTTCCCGATTCATATTTCAACTCCGAGATATGCTCTCGGACATTCATCGTGATGTTCTTTTTCTTTCGCTTTACCGAAACGGTTTCCTGGGCGATCAGCCGCTGAATTGATTCCTCAACAGCCCCATGATCAGCGTCCTGAGGACCGTTGATCTCATAGATCCCCCGCGCCAACTGAGCTTTCCCGAAACCCTCGGGCAGGTGGCCAACACTGTGTATCGTTAACCCCGGCTGGTCGTCGTTACGCAACCGATCAAGCAATTCGGTCGGCGTCAACATTTCAGCAAGCTCGATCTCAACGACCTCATTGGCACCTTCCACACCCAATGCCAATGCGGAAGGAAACGCCACACGCGGTTTCGGATGAAACCCCTCGGTCATCGATAATCGCAACGCGGCGCGACGAAGTAATCGCTCCCACAACCGAGCCAAGTCACGATGACTAATCCATCGCAACAACCCAGATTTGGCAAACCGAATGCGGTAACGAATCCGAACCGCAACGGGGGCATCGGCGGATTCTTGCGAAGTTTCGGATGGAGTGGGCTGTGAAGTGGTCACGGTCGGTATCAAGGGTGCAACAAAAACGTAAAAGGGATGAAAGGGAGCAGAGTCAGTGAACAATTAACTCCGGCACAAAGGTACTGAGACGGTCCAGTAGATAGAGATCGACATCACGCGCGGCTTCGAGCGTCATCACTCGTTCAGTGATTTCCCGGCACTGTTCGATGGTTACACTACGTATCGCTTTTTTGACCCTCGGCAGGGCGGAAGGGGGAACACTTAGATTTCGCACCCCCAACCCAATCAGTAAGAGTGCCCGGCCAGGATTACTGCTCATCTCGCCACACACCGCCAGCGGAATCTCAGAAGCATCGGCGACCTCGACACATTGCTGAATCAAACGCAGCACAGCCGGATCGCTCGACTGATAAAGATCGGCAACGTACTCGTTACTCCGATCAACCGCGAGCGTGTATTGGGCAAGATCGTTGGTGCCGATGCTCAAAAAATCGACTTCCTTCACAAAACGCTCAAGCATCACGACAGCAGCAGGCACTTCGACCATCATTCCGACTGGAATATCGCTGCGGTAAGGGATACCGGCATCCGCCAAATCTTCCGCGACAACCTTCAACAACATTCGGGCTTGTCGCAATTCGCCGATCGTCGTGATCAGTGGAAACATGACCCGGATGTCGCCGTGCACGGCGGCTCGCAAAATGGCCCGCAACTGCGGACGAAAAATGTCGAGATTTCGCAACGAAAGCCGAATGCTCCGCAGTCCCAAAAACGGATTATTTTCCTGCTCGGATAGCGGGCGGTGCCCCATCTTGTCTGCACCAAGATCAAGCGTGCGGATCACCACCGGGCGTCCGTTCATCTCGCGCACAACCTGACTGTACGCCTCGTAGTGGTCTTCCTCGCTCGGCTCCACCTGGCTTGCAAGGTAGAGGAACTCGGTACGATACAGCCCGATTCCATCCGCCCCACGATTGAGACAGGCTTCGGTTTCGTTTGGAAATTCAATGTTCGCACTCAACCGAATCCGAACCCCATCCGCCGTCTCGGCAGGCAAGTCCCGCAATTCGGCCAAACGCTCGCTCAGCGATTGCCGCTGTTCGATGCGTTGGCGGTAACTGGTGAGGGTCGCCTCGTCGGGTGCGATGATCAATTTACCACGATCACCGTCGACGATCACGCAATCCGATTCCCCGACACTATCAAGAAAATCCCCAATCCCAACGACCGCAGGTAATTCCAAACCTTTGGCGACGATTGCGGTGTGTCCACCTGGCCCACCAATTTCGGTGCAGAAACCTTGGACATAGCGGCGATCCAGATTGGCCGTTTCACTGGGGGTCAAATTGTGCGAGAGCACCACAACCGGCTCGGACAGATCGCTGAGTGGTTGTCGGTTGACCGCCCCCAGTTCAAGCAACAACTGCTTTTCGATATCGAGCACGTCCTCCGCCCGATCTGCCAACAGTGGATTATCCAAGCGACGCAACGCAGCAGCATAGTTATGCAGAACGCGATTCACCGCGTAGGCCGCCGACTGAAATTCCTGACGCACGCGTCGCCCAAGTTCAGCCTGCAAGCGTGGGTCGTGCAGCATCTGCAATTGGGCGGCGAAGATATCGCCGGTGTCCTCGCCAGCAACGGCCGCTGTCTCCATGCGGCTCGATTCCAAATGCTCCGAAACCGCATCGACCGCATTGCGCAGACGCACATACTCACCCGCCGCTTGATCGGCGGCGAGGATGATGCGGGGAATGCGATAGCCATCGGCGTCCAGCACTAAGGCAGGACCAATAGCCACTCCCGGCGAGACAGGGATGCCTTGAAGTTCGAGCATCGTATTTCGATGGATCGAACCTCACGAACAAACTGTGGCGACCGCTGCAATGGCGACACCAACGAAGCATCGATGGCGTTTGGCAGCGATTCAGCGAGCTTAAGGATCGTGAGGCAATCCATCGTGTGTGCGTTTATGGGTAATGTGTTGGTGAAGTGACAGCGATCGCGATTTCGATCTCAACCGCTGCGTGCAACCGACCGGTCATGAATCAACCGCCGGTTCCACTCCCCTGACCAAATTGGTCTCATCAAATCCCCCGTCGAACAGCTTGACAATCGATTCCAACGCCTGGGCGGCGTCATCACCCTGGGCCGCTATAGTCAACTTGGTGCCTTGTGCGGCACCAAGCGTCAATAACGAAAGGATGCTTTTGCAATCGACGAATTCGCTATCCTTGCCAATCATGATTTCAGCAGTGAATTTGTTGGCAGTACGCACCAACATATCGGCGGGCCTGGCGTGTAGGCCTTCCGGATTGTTCACAGTCACGATTCGGCGAAGCGGGGCGTTATTCATTAGCCAGAAACAAATTGGTTATCGTCTGCTTCTTTTAGCAATTGATTGATGTCGTCAGCCGTCTTGCTTTGCTTGAGGAACCGGCAGAATGTCTCGTCGCGAAGCTGTCGAGAAATGTTCTCGAGTGCACGAAGATGATCTCCCGGCCGTTCCGGTGGACTGATTAACAGAAAGAACAACTGGACTCGCTCGCCATCGAGCGAATCAAAGTCGACGCCGCTTTCGCTGACACCAACAGTTCCGACCAACTTCTGAACGCTTGGATGTTTTGTATGCGGAACCGCGACGCCTCGACCGATGCCGGTGCTTCCCAATTCCTCTCGCTTCATAATGGAAGCGACGATGTCTTCTTGCTGGTCGGCTTCAATCTCGCCGGCATCCAAGAGAGCTTGAACCAATTCTTGGATCACCGCCTCCTTCGTTTCAGCCTTCAATTCCGCTCGGATAGCGTCCTTCGTAATAAAATCTGAAAACTTCATCTCAATGTGATTCCTTGTTGGATGTCCCATGTAGGAGTTGTTTTGTTATCTCCGCGCCCGTGAATCAATCCTCGTCACTCAGGCGGCTCCCTTCAGTCGAATGCCGATCGAGAATGATCGAGAGTCCTTGAAAATTGAGCGGAAGCAGAAACTTTTTTGGCCGCATCGGAATCAGAAGCGCCCAGGAGAACCCCGGGTCTAGTCTTCGTCTGACGCCGCCGGTGTATCGATGTGTTTGTGTCCGGTGGCTCGATGCCCCGTCTTCTTTTCTTTCAAACGACGTAATTGTTGCTCGATTTTATGGAGCGAAACATCAAACGCTGAGAGAACAGTGTTTGCCTCGCCTCGCGCGACACAATCATCCGCGTGCTCAGCCGAAACTTGAATTTCCACCTCAGTCTTGTCTGACTGCTGCAGGTCGACCGTCACTTCGATCGCGTTGATCCGGTCAAAAAGGCGGCGAAGCTTTTCAGCTTTCTCTGTGATCATTTGTTGATCCCCTGCCTGAAGGCTGCCGTGACGCGCCGAAACATTGACCTGCATGTGGTGATTCTCCCTCCGGTGACATTGATCGCGGGGATTAATGAGCGACGATCATTAGTGTCGCCCCACCTCGCGTCAAAAAATACGAATGAGTGGTATGTTGAACAGTACCCCAAGCATACCCCCCCAGGTGGTGGATATTGCCGAGGGCACGCTCGCCCGACCGTCAGCATAAGCGAGATCGGCCTCTGGGGATAGCGATCCTTTCCCAATGGCTCGGACCTGCCTTTCCAAGCCGGTTTTTAAGGCATCGGTTCACCAGCAGCTGGCGCATCGACAGACCCAAAATGCCGGTATTTTTTCGCCTTTTCAGGGCTTAACCCCACTCTTTTTCCGAGCGTTTCCGCCCCGGCGACAAACCGCCAATCTTTTCAGGATTACCCCAATCAGCCGCCTCTGCGTCAGAGATCTCCATAGCGAAAAGCCTGAAAACGGTACCTGAGCCCGGCGTCGCGATGGAGTAAAACGGGCGTCGCGATGGAGTAAAACGGGCGTTGCGATGGAGTAAAACGGGCTTTGCGATGGAGCAAAAATTGGGCTGAAAGTGGGACAACGCCCCGAAAAAATTGCTTGATCGACAGGGACGGCCTCGGAAAAGCTCCTGTGGAGCGGGATAACGACTTCTCCCCATGACGATTTACGACGGAAGTGGTATTCTCTTCGTTCGAATAAACCGTCCCCTCATCCTCCAATACCCCCTATTGCTCTATGGCCCGCAAGGTCGTCAGTCGGAAGGCGTTAGCCGCTGAAGCGGAAGCTGCTGAGAAACTTGGTGCATCCAAGAAGAAAAAGGCAGCCAAAAAAACTACACGGAAGTCGAAGAAAAAGGCTGCTGCCGACGTCCGAATGAAGCTCTACTGGGGTGTTTTTAGCCAAAACCTAAAACGCGTTGCAGTTTTTGAGTTTGACCAAAAGAATGAAGCTCAAAAGCGGGCGACCGAATTGAGCAAGGGAGGAAAATCCCCACACTTCATCCAAAAGGTGAAGGAAGAGATCGCGGTCGAGTAACCGCCAATGCCCGTGACACCGCCGTCACACGACTCCGCTCTCGCCGTTAGCGATTCCCTCGATTCAAGCTCGCGTCGCCGCGTTCCCGCAGAATGGGAACCCCAGGCGTGCCTTTGGCTTGCGTGGCCCCACAATCGGGAAACGTGGCCCGGCCGCTTCGAGCAGATCCCTGCATTCTATGTCCACTGGGCAAATCTCGTCGCCAAGTCGACGCCGGTGCGGATCTTGGCCGACGGCGGCGAGGGTGACGGAAGTGTTGCGGATCGATGCCGGCGAGCATTCGGCGGCGTCTTGCCAAACGGCATCAGCATCGTCGACATCCCAACCAACGATTGCTGGATCCGTGATTACGGTCCCACTTTTTTCTACGACCCCCCAAGCAATTCGATTCATGCCATCGACTGGCATTACAACGCTTGGGGAGGAAAGTATCCTCCGTGGGATGACGACAACGCAGCAGCGGAGAAGATGTGTCGCAGCGATGGGGTTGCGTGCCAACAGGGTGGACTGTGCATCGAAGGGGGCGGCATGGAATTCGATGGTCGCGGAAGGATGTTGACGACCGATTGCTTCCTAACCCAAACGCGGAACCCTGAAACCAATAAAGAACAAATTGCCCGCTCACTCTATCGCCAACTCGGTGTCGATGAAATCGTTTGGGTCGAAACCGAAGGTCTACAAGGTGATGATACTGATGGACATATCGACCAACTTGCAAGATTCATCGACGACCAAAATGTTGTCGTCGCTTCGTCAAATGACCGCCATGACCCCAATCATGAAACGCTTGAGCACGTCTATCGACAACTGAAACTCTGGGGGCAATCGACCGAACCAAGCGTTGCCGTTCATCGCCTACCGATTCCACCGGCAAGGAAAATCGACGGCCAACGCGTCCCAGAAAGTTACTGTAACTTCTTGCGTTTGGGACCGGACCGTTTAATCGTTCCCACCTTTGGCGCACCAACCGATGCCGAAGCCCTTTCGCTCCTTCAGGAATTGAGCGGAGCTGACGTCGACTCCCTCGACTGCCGAGACTTGATCTGGGGCCTCGGCGCACTCCACTGTGGCAGTCGGGACATGCCAAGCTGCCCAACTAAATAACCCGACTAAATCGGCGGCCGTACGTTAACAAGGCGATACAAAGTAACGCCGCATGCAAACGATTGTGTTCCACGACCAATGCAATCGCTGCAATCGAAAACGGAAATGACACCGCCAGCGAAGCGGCCAGCCACCCCCTGGTGCGGGCAGCCGCAGCGACAGTTAAATCCGGGAAAAATAAAAATACGATGTTTGGCAATCCACGCATTCCCGCAACGAATAACACTTGCCATCGAAATAATCTACTAACGGGTTCACTGAGCTAAGTCAGCCTGTTTTTAGTGGCATGAGATCGAGCGAAACCTGCGACAACGCGAGTGGTTGAATTGAAAGACGATCCGATGGATTGGTCGTCTCTTTCGGGGGGATAATCAAGCGAGGGAATTTACAATGCAAGAAGTGAAACCTGAATCAAAAGCTATCGTTCAATGTCCGTCAGGGCATCGCCTGAGGGGTGGTGCTAAACTGATTGGCAAAATCGTGAAATGCCCAAAATGCGAAGTTGAATTCACCTTCGCCGAACCAAAACCGCTCCGACCACCGACCGCATCTGCGGCAGCCTGCAACCGTGAAATCACCGACACAGGTGTGATGCGAATCCTGAATGAGATGGGTGAGCTAGCAAGAGTCAATATCGAGCCGGATTCAGTGGAATCTCGACCTTGCACCCGTTGTGGCACTTCGGTTCCAGAGAACATCGCGGTGTGTAGTTACTGTAACTGCTATGTAGGAATTTTGCCGTCGTACATGCAACGCTTGAGCGGTGATCGGTCGGCCGAGCAGAACTAGGGACTCTCTAAGTGACGCTCTTCGGAATGTATTTTAAGCGGCGTCGACATCATCGGTGTCGCGTCATCTTTTTACGTTCGTATCGGGTGTTGCGTTACCTTCTTGACCATCCTCACCGTCCAGATGCTGGCAGACGGCTCGCGAATTCTTAAATGGCAAACGCCCCGCCCTAAGTCGGAATTAAATTTCCGGCGGGCTCAGCGGCACCGATCCAAAAGCGAAACCCCAGGCGATTACCACCCCCCAGCGTCTGGCACAATCAGTCATTACCTTTGATTTCGTACAGCGTTTTTTTCAAACTTTCAAAAACTTTTGGATGGTTAGCGGCCACATCGGTCGACTCTCCAGGATCGTTGCTTAAATCGAACAACGCCCATGGCTCCTCGAACGGCTTTCCCTTCGGAGACTGGCGGCCACCGCTGCCATTCCCGGCAACCAGTTTCCATTTCCCTTCGCGGATCGCGAACATTCCGCTTGCGGAATGACAAATCAATGGCGGACGAACCGAGCCATTGACTGGATCTTTAAACGCATCGGCAAAGCTGACGGAATCAGGGCCATCACTGGGGACCTGCTTGATATCAAGGTAATCGGCTAGCGTCGCCATCACGTCGACCAACCCCACCACTCGATTGACCCGCGTACCTGCGAGCTTCTTCGCTGGCAAGCGTACAAAGAAAGGCACTCGATGGCCTCCCTCCCAAATATCCGCCTTCGTGCCACGCCAGCGACCATTTGCAGTGTGATTCTCGGTACGGTACCCCTGAACCGTCTCGTCCTCGGTGTGATCCATCGCGTCTTCATCTAGGCGATACATGAAGGACCCGTTGTCACTCGTGACAATCAAAAGCGTTTCTTCAAGCACTCCTTCCGTTTCGAGCGCGCGGATGACTCGCCCAATCGCTCCATCGACCTGCCTTAAGAAATCTCCGTAGGGACCAAGCTCTGTCGAGCCCTTGAATAGCAGGCTTGGGAGCACAGGCTTGTGGGGTGCCGTTAACGGAAAGTACAGGAACGTCGGCTGCTCAGAATCTTTCATCGACTGCACGACCGCGATCGCTTCATCCGTCAAACGATCTAGACAGCCTCTCATGTTGAAGTCTGCTGCCCGCGGTCCACGTCGGGTAAATGCGGGAAACTTGACCCCCGCCTGATCCACCATTTCCGGCGTGGTTGCCAGCCCGTCTTTGAAATAAAAGTACGGCGGAAAGTCGAGTGATGCGGGAATGATAAATGACCGGTCAAATCCGACGCTCCCAGGGTGGTGCGACAATGGCTGACTAAAATCAACTCCCTCTTTCTCATTTCCCACGAAACCCAACCCGAGATGCCATTTCCCAACCACCGCAGTCTGGTAACCAGCTCGGCCAAGAACGGTTCCAATAGTCGAACGCTCGGCGGCAATTAAGGGAGCTCCATATCCATTTTGCACGCCGCGTTTTAGTCGCGTTCGCCAACAATATTCTCCGGTTAGCAATCCATATCTTGTTGGCGTGCAAACCGAGGAAGGAGTGTGAGCATCAACAAAGGTCAGCCCCTCGCGTGCCAGTCGATTGAAGGCAGGAGTTGCAATCCGAGAAGCCGGATTCAACGGCTGCACGTCTCCGTAGCCAAGATCATCCGCCATGATCAGCACAACGTGCGGGTGCTCTGCACCGCTTGTTTGGACCGCAAACAAACAAATGCCGAGCATGCAAATCAATCGGGCGAACGCAGGCAAGTGAAATCGCATAGCAAACTCCATCGGTGGTAGAGCGGAAGAATTGAGCAGATTGCTTTCATCCGAACGGCCAATCCTAATTGCGACCGTCAAGAGATTTGGCAAAGATCGCCGACGCCGCTAGTTTCGCGAGCTGAGTTGCATCACCCAAGTGAGACGCATGAAAACAACCAATGCTTGGCGGCGATTGGCATCGACCAACCAGCACCAACAGAATCAGTTACCGACCTTCTCGAAGACGATGACCGAGAAAGTCATCAAGCTCAGGCACCGCTTCGATCGCCTGAACGGTTTTTTCGACATCATATTCGACGCGTCGGAATTCGATGCTCTGGCCGTCATAGACAACGTAACAACTGCGGGGGTCCCCATCGCGTGGCTGCCCAACACTGCCAACGTTTACCATCACGCGTTGGCTAGGGTCACCGACTCCGTACCCCGCTCCGATTTCACACGGTCGCACAAACCGGAAATCGCAGGTAAAGATTCCAGGCACATGCGTGTGTCCCTGGAAACAAATACTCGGCACTAACGAGAACAACTTCTCCATCTTCTTGATGTTCTGAGTGTCCTCGGGGAAGACGTATTCGTTGGTCGGACTACGCGGCGAACCATGAACAAACAACGAACTGCCTTCATCTACAACGCGAGGCAACCCGCAAATGAATTGCATCCGACGCCGCCCCTCCTCCGCGCCGTCAACTGGCGATTGAATCCGGGATCGCGTCCAAAAGATGGCCCTCTCGGCGGCGAGGTTAAATCCCTCGGGGTCGAATAAAGCGCTGCTGTCGTGATTCCCCAACACGCAAAAAT
Source organism: Rubripirellula sp. (assembly GCA_049602075.1). Classification (GTDB taxonomy): domain Bacteria; phylum Planctomycetota; class Planctomycetia; order Pirellulales; family Pirellulaceae; genus Rubripirellula. The sequence continues at coordinate 23,417 of JBMYRF010000013.1, read as the reverse complement.
CGAACTTACTGACTTCGTCCAGACATTCACATGGCGATGGACCGTATCCAATTACATCTCCAAGGCAAACGATCCGGTCAACATTTTGACCGTCAATATCCTCCAGCACGGCTTGCAATGCCGTGTAGTTGCCATGGATATCGCTGACGATGGCGGTTCGTGTCAATTTGGTCGCAGTGAAATCGGTGCAGTTCGCTTATCGACCATGCTTTAGTCGATCGCCGAGCCCATCGGCGAGGTCGGGGACGTCGTAGATTTTGTTTGCCGTTTTATCGATTTCGTATTCGACCCGGCGGAAATTCAACGTCCCAGCGTCCGTGTCGAGGACAACGTAGCATGAACGCCGATCGTCGTCACGAGGCTGTCCGACACTCCCGACGTTGACCATCAGCTTTTCACGCCCCAGCTCGAACGTGTAATCACATTCATCCGGTGAGATGAATTCACAATTCGTTGAAAAAACACCGGGCAAGTGCGTATGCCCCATAAAGCAAAACTGCTTAACCTTTCCAAAAAGGATCTCCATCTTCCGCTGATCAAAGACGTATTCGGGAAAGACGTATTCGTTGGTCGGATCACGAGGCGATCCATGGACGAATTTGAATTCGTCCTCGTCAATCAACCGCGGCAACTCCCCCAGAAAATCCCACCTCTGGTTTACTTGCGCTGGCGAGCCCGGACCGTTATCCAACTGATCCCGCGTCCAATAAATGGCCTGCAGAGCCATCGGATTGAACCCGTCCGGGTCAAACAGGGCTGCCTGGTCATGGTTGCCGAGAATCGTTGCCTTACAGCGTCTCATTACTAAATCCAGGCACTCGCATGGATTGGGCCCATACCCGATGATATCCCCAAGGCAGAAAATATCGTCCACACCCACCTGGTTGATATCGTCCATCACCGCCTCGAGTGCCTCGAGGTTACCGTGAATGTCGCTAATCAACGCTCGTTTCAACAGAACATCCTAAGAATGGGCTTCACTGAGGCCCGCTAAGCAGGCATTTGGTGTTTCGTCAGTTTCGAATGCCCGCATTTTACAAAACCCAGACAGTCTATACGCTGGTGACCTCAACCGGTCCCTTCAATCAATGAAATAACGATTCAACCGCCCGGATTGTAAGGGCAATTAAAAATTTTCAGCAATCCCATAAACAGCCCTCTGGGGGGGCTACTGAGAGCTTGCATCCAAATCATGGCAAAACGATGATCGAAGTGACCCGGCAGACCATTCACTTATCCATCGAGACCACGGGGCGGCAAGGCTCCATTGCCCTCCTACGAGGCCTAGACCCGATCCGATTTTCCAATCTTAGTTCAACCTCGCGAACTGCGGCGACACTGGCTCCCGAACTCGAGCAAACTTTCAAGTGGTGTCGCGAATCCGATACGATGCCCAAATTTCTGAGCGTCGCCGACGGCCCAGGCTCATTCACTGGGCTCAGAATCGGTGTGACGACCGCAAAATCGCTCAGCTATGGACTCGGTATCCCACTAATTGCGGTCGATTCCCTTGCTTCAATCGCGGCAGCAACAATGCGTGAGGCCCCTGATTTAAAAACAGTCTCTGTCTCTTTGAATGCGTACCGAAATCAGGTTTACGCGGGGCTTTTTAATCAAAAAAGCCTACTTCCCGAGTTTGCTTCGATTCCGCAAGGCTGGTCGACGCACCCACCGAGCGTCCATGTTTTGCAAACGGAGGCCTGGGAAACCGAACTGGCGAAACTGCCCGACGACATTGGATTGGCCGGCGATGCCCAAACCCTCGGAAACCGTTCCGGAGCAGCGATGAAACGGCAGTGTGATGCGATCGGAACCGGCCTGCTCGGCTTCCTTGGTGCCCACCTTGGGCAATGGGTCAACCCGCTGCAACTTGCCCCGCGGTACCTGAAACCAAGCGCCGCCGAAGAAAAAGCGGCGGCGGGAAAACATGCGTAACCATCCTCCCAGAGAACGAACGAGGCTCCGCCACAGAGATTACTTCCCACCGATCAGCAATCCAGCGATTCAAAAAGCCCCACGGTGATCACGATCCCCTGACTGCCACCTACCTCGAAGGCTTTCTCAGGGGCCATTTCATTTTCTCAGCCGGCTGTTTTCGATACGTCCCGCAGCCGATTGGTGAAACCGGGAAAGGCAGCCCGAACACGGGTCCAGTTCGGAATTGCCTCTTTCCCATTGGGGTCCGCGCGAAACAGCTCCGCCGCCTCTGTAATACAACCAGCGAACGCATCGATCGTGCTCTCCTCTTGATGCCTGTCAAATTGTAAATCGTTTACCAAGGCATCAGCCCCGTACTGCCGAATGCAGTTCTGGGCGACACGCAAATAAGAAGAACGCAGCGTGATAAAGGTCGACCCGCTCATCACCACCCCTTGGCTGGCCAGTGTCCGATACACCGTTGTCAGAATATCGATCGCCATTCGCATCAGCCCTGAATTTCGATCTTCAATCGAAAGAGGTTGGTGCTTGTGTTCATACAAGCGACATAAATCGGTCTGACACACTCTTTTCGATGACGTGTTGCGATAAACCTCGGCCAAAGTCCCCACCTCGAGCCCCCAGTCACAGGGAATCCGATTGGAACGCGCTAGATTGCGTGTCAACGAGAACTCGCCTGACAGCGGATAGCGAAAACAGGCAAGAAACCGAATGAATTCGCTATCAGGAAAAATCTGCATCATCGCACGGAGCAAAGGCGTCACCAACAACCGCACAACCCGACCGTGCATTCGATCCGTCGCACGCGCGTAATACGCTTTGCAGAACTCGAAATCGAGGGCTGGATGTGTCATTGGCAAGCACAGTCTCGCCAATAATAAGCGGTCATAATCCACAATATCACAGTCATGAAGTACGAACGTATCGATCTCAGGATCAGCCAACAGGCAACCAAAAGCAGTCCAAACGCTGCGCCCTTTTCCCGGGGTATTCACTGCGATTCCTGCTTCGATCAATTCGTCATACATCGACTGCACCTCAGGCCCATCGGTCCAAAGCACCCGCGCGCGGCTCCCCAATGCTGAAACTTTTTGCAACGTTTCATCAAGGTCGGCCTGGTCTGGGGCGACACCTAGGGTGACCACAATTGTGTCGACGTAATCGGCATCCACCAATTCACGAACGATGCGATCAAACGGCTCTGCCCGCATATCGGCCGCAGTGACAGGCAACACAAGTCCGATTCGGTTTTGAAGTGATGCGTCACGAAGCATCACTTCCAATCGATCGAGTCGCCCGGTCTGCAAATCGTGGATCGTCGTTACCAAATCATGCTGATAAAAATCGGGCATCGTTCTGAGACTCCGTATGGTTCAAATAATCAACGCCAAGCGACGACGCTTCACCGGTCATCAACACACTCGTTTCCAGCCATCGTTGCCAAATGCGAGAATCATCAAGAACGCCGACGTGGACTGCCTCAAAATACCCCGATCAACAGTTCAATTGGGTCGATTCGCAACGCCTCAGCAAGCGATTCCACGCTGGGGCGAGATAGATCGCATTGCCCTCCTTTACCGGGGCCGTTTCTCGCACTGCAACCGCCTCGCATAAATCAACTTTTCTAACCCAAGCGACGGAAGCTAACGCTAAAACAGGCTTGTTGAACCGATTCGCCCCAATCCGATTCCAGAAACCAGCAATCGAGAGATGGTGAACTAGACGTCCTTTTCGTTGCCTGCGTGCTCGCTTGCCGCCAATCAACGATGACGTATTGGTCGTTTTTTGCGTCGAGCTGAAATCAACCGACTCCCCGCCATATCACCGCCAAAAGCCGCAGTGACATTGCTGACTCGGCCCGATTTCAGCAGGCATTCCGCAAGAACTCACTTGATCTGCAGAGAAATACCTTTTGAACCGGCGTCACCGTTCCCAATCGCAGGTGCTCGCGATCTACATTAGATCGTGCAAACACCTTCGGCGTTAGAAAGACACTGGACACCATTTCGCCTACAATCCTAGCGAGAGGAAAACGTTTGATACGTAGTTCTCTCACCTATGTTGAAAGTGAGTCGCCTCGCTCAATCCCGATTTGCTGACGCGTCCTTGGAGTGGCCACTCGTTGCATCTGCACGTTTCAAGCAAACGCTAATCGAACAGGAGTGATCTCGTTGCCGCATCAGATTCTCATCGTAGAAGACGACCCTAATTTAGCAGGCATGGTCCAAGATTTCCTCACCGAGGAAGGCTTCCAAATCGAGGTAGAAACCAACGGTTTGTCGGCCGTTGATAGAGTCATATCTCACTCCTACCAGGCAATCGTTCTTGATATCAACCTCCCTGGAATGAACGGCTTCGACGTTTGTCGCAAGGTCCGTGACCAGTTTGATGGACCAATCATTGTGCTTACCGCTCGCGGCGATGAGGTTGATGAGGTCGTCGCCTTGGACGTGGGAGCAGACGACTTTATGAGTAAACCGGTTCGTCCTAGGGCGCTGCTGGCACGCTTAAAAAGTCATTTACGACGCACTGAACGAGCAATGAACGGTAGCGAGAAGGATCAGCTACTTGTTGGCGAAATCGCAATTAACCGAGCGCGCCGTGAAGCAACGCTACGCGAGCAGCCAATCGAATTGACTACTGCCGAGTTCGACTTGCTGGAGTTTCTTGCAGAACGGGCTGGAACCCCCGCGTCACGCCAAGAAATCTATATCCAACTGCTCGAGTTCCCGTACGATGGGCAAGATCGTTCCATCGATCTACGCGTCTCGAGACTGCGTCGGAAGCTCGGCGATGACTCAAACAACCCACAACTCGTGAAGTCGGTACGTGGCGTCGGCTATCTCCTCGCAAAGTAATCGATATGACGCGACTTTTTTTACGTTTCTACGTTGGGGTACTTTTAATTTTGTTCGTCGCATCGTTGATCGCCAACTATGTGTACACCAAGCAAAACCTCGAACGAAATATAGCCGTCATCGAAGAGGCATTGGGGGGAGGTGCCCTCCTAGCACGCGACGAGATCATTCGTGGCGGCGAAGAAGAATACCTCCAAACGATGGAGCGTTTGGAATCTCGATTTAAATACCCGATTCGTGTGATTGCCCGTTCCGAACGGCCAATGCCTGCGGAGATGGACGCTCGACTGGATCAGGGTGAGGCCGTTTATTTTTGGGGCATGATCCAGGCCAGTCTTCCCTCATCCCCTTACCTCGTTGAACTGGGCCCGCTACCACAATTCGTCGGACCTTCCGACTACGTTGAACTGCTTGCTTTGGCCGCGATATTTTTACTCGCTGCGGTCGCCATCGCTTTTCTACTTCGGCCCGTTGCAAAACAATTACGGACGGTCGAAGCAGTCGCGATGGAAATTGCAAACGGAGATTTTTCAGCTCGAATCGAGGACAAATCCAGCAACACAGTTCAACTCTCACATGCCTTCAATACGATGGCGAATCACGTTGAAAATTCAATCAAGGACCAAAAAGAATTATTGCAAGCTGTTTCCCATGAACTGAGAACGCCCCTGGCACGAATTCGCTTTGCCTCCGAACTGATCCGCACCGCAAGAGACGATGAGCAACGCGACACTCGGATCATCGCGATTGAAACAGCAACCGAAGAACTTGACGAATTAGTGGGAGAGTTACTTAATTACGTCCGGTTCGGTGACGCCAATCAAATGGCCAATCAAGTGACTGTGAACGTCCCCGAACTCATCGAGGAAGTCGTAGAATCACACCGCCCCCTCGTACCAAACTTGAATATCCAAACCGTTTTTTCCGACGCGCCCACCAACTTCCTGACTCACCGCAACGGCTTAGCACGTGCTATCGGCAACCTGATCGGAAACGCCTGCAAATTCGGCACAACGAAAGTTGAGGTGTCAGCCACCGCGGACTCCGAACATCTTCTGATCACTGTCGATGACGATGGCAACGGGATTGAGGAAGGCCATCGTGAACGAATTTTCGAACCTTTTCATCGAGCCAACCATGAAACACTACCAGGGCATGGGCTCGGACTGGCGTTGGTTCGACGAATTTGCATTAGACTGAATGGGTCCGTCATCGCGAGCAAGAGTCCCCTCGGTGGCGCGCGACTTCAAATTCAATTGCCGATCAAACTCAATGTCCAAACATCAGGAAGTTTAAACCCTAGCTGACTTCCACAGCATTCGAGCGACCCGCAGCATGAAAGCAACACCGATGGGCTAGGCCACTCGGTGCGATGCCCCCCGAAGATCACTGAGAATAAGATGTTTACGCGTCGTCAATTTGCGTTCAGCGCGGCGAGTCTGATAGGTGTTTGCACTACGGACCTGGGTCGTCGGCTAATCGCTGAAGAAAAGAGCGTCACTGACAAACGGTTGGTCCACCTTGGATTGAACGCTCTGGCAAGATCGCCCGAGATGAATTATTTCGCTGATGGGCATCGCGGTGCAGCCATGATCTCGGCACACCTGATGTGTGTCGATAATCAATTACAGGATGCGGCAGCGGCTCGGATTACCGAACTGTTCGATCTTAATTGGGCTCCCAGCAAGTTATGCAAACCATTCCCAGATCAAGATCCGATGGAGGATCCGGCAAAAAAGATTGGTGAAACTTTAGCCGCCGGTGGTGGCGTTTTGCGTCAGGTGGGACATGATGCAATTTTTGCAATGCACGCAATTAAAGGATTCCGCCTGCTTCCAGAAACAGCAACACCAGCAAGAGTCGACGGGGTATGCAACTTGATCCGCGCATTTACTCCTTGGCGTGACGTGACACCGGACGACGATGTCGATCCGCCACCGTTCAGTGATGCATCCGCAGCATCCCGCTTTATCCTCCAAGAAGCGAGTGATGCGATCGATCGTTTCTCCGGGTTTGGTCAGGGATTTGCCGGCCACATGCTGACGTTTGGACAGTCCTTGGTCGAACTGGCCGCAATGGGTGATGTTGAATGGGCCGAAAGCTGTCGGACTTCCTTTCGAAAATATGTCACCGTTACCCGAAACGGACCGCAACCCGGCGATCGAAAAATCAAAGACCATGCCATCAGCAAACTCAGGCCGAACCAAGTGAAGTATTGGCAGAACCGCGGCAAGCAATCGTTAGGAATCGGGCACGTTTTTAAATATCCCTACGCTTACTACGATTTACTCGAACGTGCAAACGCTCCTGAATTGGAGAAACAACTCGAAGAAAAAGCCTGGCAGATATTTTGACACAATCCCGCGGACCAGCCTGCCAACGCGGGTACATGCTTTCGTTTTCGCGAGAGACAACAAGAGCCAGGGAAACAATTAGGACAGCGAGCAATCGTGGAAGCTCGCAACACATCCGGTCGCCGCCGTTCTCGCTCACAAGAGGCAGAATCGGATGCAGGGGCAAAGTTGCGGCAAAATGAACAGCCCCTCTCTATTAGCAGGCCATTAATCAACAAAAAATTTCAACCTCGCTTCAATCACTGCCGATTCAGTAGAGTCGGCTTTGGTCGAAACCAGGCGAGGTAGCCCCTGGCTCTTCAACTGCTGTTTCACGACCTCCCAATGGTTGGATGAATCCGCTCGATGCGTTGGCCAGACGGCTACGCGGGAGATGAATTGCGATGTGGTGGCTTGACGATAACTCTTTTGACACAAATCATCAATCAAGCTGGCGGTTTGCTCGAGGTGTTCGTCAAACGAACATTCAGCCTATCAAGCAGACGAAAAAACACAGAACGTTGCTGAGCAGCGCGGAAATAGAAGCCAACAAGAGATTGCTCGAAGCCGGCACCTCAGATGATTCCCTCGCCCCACAACGAAAAACGTCTCCCCTCGTTGAACTATCCAAGCGAAACTCCGTCGCAGAAATCACGCGACCGTACGAAGCACGAATCGATCAACTGCGAGGAATCGCTCAGGAGCAAGCCAAAGCATTAAACCACCAGCTCGCGCAAACAAGAACTCATATTGGTGATCAAGCCCATGATCGCGAGTTCGCCCGTGTCCAATTGGTACGCCTGAGAAAGCTGCTGCTAGAAGCCGAGCAGAAAATCGCTGAACGCGATCAACAACTCATCGAACTGCGGCGTGAGCTTGATGAAAATGCAGCCGAAGCCAGTGTTCGCTCACGCGATCAACAGCAGATCCACGACACCGAATGCAGCTACCTAAAATCGATGAATTCAGATGTGGAACAGCGGGCGACCAAACTTGAGCAGGAAGTGATAAAGCTCCGGCAATACACGCAAAGGTTGACCGCAAACCATCGGGATCAGCTGAATGAGACCCGCCGCGAGTGCCGGACAGAGCTGGAAGCCCTCGCTGAACGTCTTTCGAGTTCCGAGCGGGAGTGTGCAGACCTACGTGAAGCGTTGACAGTCGAGCAGGAGCATCTGGAAGAATCGAATCTGAAGCGGGAACAACAGATCCAACAACTCGCTGCACTAACCCAAAAATGTCAAATCGCCGAACAGATCATTCGGCAGACCCGGCGAGAATCTGAAATTCAGGCTCAACAAGATGCATCGCAAAACCGCCAATCGAGAGCAGCATAGCCCCGCAAATCGCAGGCCTTCCGAAACAAGTACGCCCCACTGCGGCAGCCGATTCGATGCACGTCGATCCAAGCGATGTGTATTCGGATCGCCCACCAGCACGGGCATTTACCGCATTTTTCTGATTTACGGCGTGGCAGCCGAACAAGCTTCCGCGACAAGTCCCGGAAAAGTGATTCGCTAGCTACAATGGGGATTTAATATCCTCCCCCCGCTCCCCATTCTTTCCTCCGTGCTTGGCGACAACCGTAACCGTCGTTTTCTTGACCCACAAGCGTTAGCCCGTTTGGCATCCATGCCATTGATGGCTCGTCGCACCATGGTGGGCAGCGTATCCGGAATGCACGCGAGCCCACACCGTGGAGCGAGCGTCGAGTTTGCGGAATATCGACGATACATCCCCGGCGACGACCTACGAAGGCTGGACTGGCGGGCTTATGGTCGGACCGACCGCTATTACGTCAAAGAATTTGAAGCTGACACGAACCTTCGAATGTGCCTGGTCCTGGATACCAGTGGTTCGATGGCGTTTGGATCCGAGCAAGTCACCAAACTGGAATACGCAAGGCGGTTGGCCGGTTCCCTCGCTTACTTGGCGGTTCAGCAAGGGGACGCGGTTGGGTTGACTTGCATCGGCAAAGAAATCACCCGCTCCATTCCGCCCAGGCGAACCGCCCCGCATCTTCGCGGCATCAACGACGTTCTCCAGCACACCGAGGCAACCGGCGAGACAGAACTGGTCGCGAGGTTGCATGAGTTCGCCGAAACAACACGAGGCCGGGCATTGGTGGTCATCCTGTCGGACCTGTTTGTAGAACCAGGCTCACTTCGCGAAGTGTTTGATCACTTGCGATTCCGAAAGCACGATGTTGCCGTATTTCATTTGCTCGATCCACAAGAGTTGGGATTCGAGTTTCGACGACCAACGAGATTTGTCGACTTGGAGGGAGGCACCGCTCTTTTAGCGGACCCCAGCGACATCACCGATCGCTACCAGAAAGCGGTCGAAGATTACCTTCAACAAGTCCGCAAAATCGTCCTTGAATCGGCGGTCGATTATCACCGGATCACCATTGATGAGGATTACGAACAAGTCTTGTTGCGATTTTTGTCGGGCCGCCTGCGAGGAAGAGGCCTGCGATGAGTTTCTTGCAGCCGGCAATGCTGTTTGCTCTCCCGGCAATCGCGCTGCCCATCATCATTCATCTCATCAACCAACGCCGCTTTCAAACGGTTAACTGGGCGGCGATGCAATTTTTGCTGACCGCCAACAAGATGTCTCGCGGCTATGCTCGAATTCGGCAGTGGTTAATTCTTGCCGCGCGAACGCTTGCAGTGGCAGGACTATTATTCGCCGTCGCGCGGCCGCTCTCTAGCGGCTTTCTAGGCATCGCGGCGGGAGGGCAAACCGACACGACCATTGTGTTACTCGATCGCTCTGCCAGCATGACGCAACGCGGCCCGGAAGGTGAATCCAAACTGCAATCAGGTTTGAATCAGTTGGTTGATTCGTTGAATCTACTCCCCTCCGGTCGGTATGTGCTGATCGATAGCGCGACTGGTAAACCTCAAGAGTTCGAAAGCCCAGAAGATCTGCTGAAAGCAGCCGAATCCAAACCGGTCAGCGCCACCGCCGATCTAACCAAAATGCTGGAAACAACGGAGGAGTATTTACGAAGCAATCGACCAAGCCGATGTGAAGTTTGGATATGCAGCGATGTGCGAAAAGCTGACTGGAAACCAGACAGTGGACAATGGGAAACCGTACGTCGATCGTTGCTAGAGCTCCCTCAAATGATTCGCATTCACCTGCTGGCGTATCCTGATATAGACAAACGGAATCGCTCATTGCGAGTCACCTCCGTCCAGCGTATTCAACGAGAACAGGGTGCGGAGCTATTGCTATCGCTTAGAATCGAACAGGAAGCAACCGAAAACGAACTCACTCGCATTCCAATTCGCCTAGAAATCGACGGCGCCCGTTCCGAATTTGAAGTTGAAATGAGTGGCAGCCAATTCGATTTGGTGAATTACGCCATCCCGATCGATAGCAACCAAACACGTGGCTGGGGACGTATCTCGATTCCCAACGACTCTCATCCAGCCGACAACGAATATTTCTTTGTTTATGACCAAAGCGTCGAGCGAAAAACATGGATCGTCGCTGAAGATCCAGAGGCGGTCGTCCCGTTAAAACTGGTCGCCTCCGTTCCACCCCAGCCTAATATCCTTTGCTCTGCAACAATCCTTGCTCCCGAGCAAGTGATTGGAACAGCAGACGACCAGCCAGCCCTGGTGATCTGGCAGGCAGCGATTCCCGCTCCCGACACGCCGCCAGCAACCTGGCTAAAGCAAGTCAAAGCCCCGATACTGTTTTTCCCACCCGAGCAGATCGGGGGCGAGTCCTACGCCGGCGTGGGTTGGACGCAATGGCGCGATAAAGAAAGTAAAGTTTCGACCTGGGTCGGCGACCAAGGATTACTTTCGTCGACACAAAGTGGCGCGGCTTTACCACTCGGTGAGTTGACCGTGCAACGTGCCGCCGGGATTCAGGGAGCCACGATCTCGTTGGCAACGCTCGACGGCGACGACCCATTGCTTTCCCAGGTGATCACTGAACAAGGCGAGGTTTATTTCATGGGAACCACCGTGGCTCCCACCGATTCCTCCCTGGCAACCGATGGGATCGTGATCTACGCGATCATCCAGCGGGCGATCGCGATCGGTACCCAGACACAAGGTAACACGCGACAATTGATCGCTGGCACGACTCCCCCTCAGCGCGGTCAAGGTTGGCAGCGAATTGCAGGCAACTCCCAAAGCCTCTCCACCGATTATCCACTCCACGCCGGTATTTACCGCGACGGGGAGCGACTGCTAGCAGTGAATCGTAGTGAAGCAGAGGATCAGGCTTTTATCGTCCCCCGTGATCAGGTCACCTCGCTGTTTGGTGATCTTGATTTTGATCGCATCGATGATCGTGCTGGCAATTCATCCTCGCTGATACAGGAAATCTGGCGTCTCTTTCTTATTGGTATGCTAATCGCTCTGATCGCCGAAGCGGCCCTCTGCCTACCCAAACGGATCAAGTCAAAAAGGGTTTCAATTGCTGACCAACCAGGAAGCGATCGTCCGCTAGGACAAGGATCAGCAACTTGATCACCACACAGCAATTGACATTCCTTGGTTCACCATTCTTTATCGTCTTATCGATCGTTGCGGTATTCGCAACAGCATTGCTGGGCCAACACGCGTGGCGTCGAAGCGGATATTCGAAATCTCAGGCAGGTCTCGAACTCCTTCGGTTAGCAATTGTGATTTTGGTTGCGATCCTCCTGAATCAGCCTGAGTGGGTTCAGGAGTATCGACCAGATTCAAAACCCACGGTTACCGTACTTTGGGACGATTCCGAAAGCATGACGACGCGTGATGCTCTCTCATCGACCACTCCAGAACGGATGACACGATCACAGGCGGTCGCACCGTTGCTTGACCCGGCTGCGTGGGATTCGCTCCGAGACCAATTGAACATCGTGATTCAACCGATCAGTACCCCGGAAGATCAATCACAAAATCCAGGAACGAACCTGCACCAACCCTTACTCGAGACATCACGCCGCGAACAACTCGCGGGCGTCGTCTTGATTTCCGATGGTGACTGGAACGATGGGCGTGCTCCCGTGGAAGCCGCGTCTAGACTGCGGATCAAAAATGTCCCCATCATCGCCGTCGCGACTGGTAGCCCCAAACGACTGCCGGACATTGCGCTCTCGGATGTCCAAGTTCCCTCTTTCGGGGCAGCGGGAAAAGCAGTTCGAATCCCCTTTTCAATTGAAAGCAGTTTGCCGCAGCCCTATCTGACGACCGTGACGCTCACAACATCCGCAGGTGACAGTCAGACCAAAGAACTGCAAATCGCACCGATGGGCCGGACAGACGAAGCGTTTATTTGGAAAATGGACAAGACGGGTGATTACACCGTCACAGTTAACGTTCCACTGCACAATGATGAAACGATCATCGACAACAACGAACAGACCGCACCAATTGCGATCCGCCAGGAGCAACTGAAGGTACTCATCATCGAATCTTCACCTCGCTGGGAGTACCGCTATCTTCGCAATGCCTTGTCTCGTGACCCGGGTGTCGAAGTTTCCTGCTTACTATTCCACCCGGGTCTCGAAAAGGCAGGCGGTGGCTCGGAAGATTACATCAAGGTTTTTCCGCAGGAACTCGATCAATTGGTCACTTACGATGTCGTTTTTCTTGGTGACGTTGGCTTGAACGACAATCAACTTACCAACGAGCAATGCGATCTTCTGAAAGGCTTGATTGAGGTTCAAGCAAGCGGTTTGGTGCTGATCCCCGGATGGCAGGGACGGCAGTTCAGTCTGCTGGACACATCCCTCAAAGAACTCTATCCCGTGACGTTGGATTCAGCGAATCAACGCGGCTGGGGAGCACGCACGGCGGCGCAATTTGAACTGACCCGACGTGGCCGGGACTCCCTTCTTACTAAGCTCGCAGACACAGCATCCGCGAATGCTCAGGTTTGGGAAGATCTACCAGGATTTCAATGGTACGCGCCGGTCATCCGCGCAAAACCGGGCACCGAAATTCTGGCAGTCCACCAGGAAATGTCCAATCAATATGGCCGGATCCCGCTGCTGGTAACCCGCACATTCGGCGCGGGCAAGGTCTTGTTTATGGGAACTGACGGTGCCTGGCGTTGGCGGAAGGGCGTAGAAGATAAATACCATTATCGCTTTTGGGGGCAGGTCGTTCGCTGGATGGCCTACCAACGAAACATGGCCAAGGGAGAGACGATGCGGCTGTTCCACACTCCCGACCAGCCAGAGATCCGCCAAACGCTGACGCTCAGCGCGCACGTTATGGACACCAGCGGTGAACCGGTCCAACGTGGCGAAGTGGTGGCCCGAGTGGTCGCACCGTCAGGCGAGACGGATACGATGCGTTTGGTAGCAGAAGGAGAACAATGGGGAGTCTTCCAAGGTCGCTTTACACCCACCGAACCCGGCAACCATGCTGTCACTGTTACATGCAAAGAGACGGAAAAATCACTCCAAACCAACATCTATGTGCAGGGCCAGGACCTCGAACAAGTCGGTATCCCCGCTCGGCCGCAGGTTCTACAAGAATTAGCGTTAGTATCGGGCGGGGAGCTGGTCCAGGCAGACGAGTTGGAGGAGGTTGTCAAACTTCTTGCTGGATTACCGCAACCCCCTCCTGCTATTCGACGACTTCAGCTTTGGAGCCACCCTCTTACAGCCGCTATGCTTGTCTCCCTTTTGGCGGTCTTTTGGATTTGGAGAAAAGCTGCTGGCCTCATTTAGGCACTTGAATCCGCACAATTAAGCGGCTCGCCAAATGGGCGGCAAAGGCAACTGCTTGTGCACAAAAAAATTATTAATCGCCATTCCTCCAACGTTTTCAAGCCGCTTTGGTAGTTTTCGGATCAGCGCGAGCCGACCGCCTCGGATCGGTTGCCGACACCTTGTTTCAAGTGCTGCGCGCAACGCTGTACCAACTTCAACTGATCAGTCAAAACTTTTCGCCGCCATTTCGGACTCGCCGGACAAAAACACTCTCTCAACTCCTGACGAGCCCATTCAACATCTGAACCAAGCGTGCCGTAATGATGAGCCCGATTCTCAGCTCGCAACGCAGCTAAAACACGAACAATTGGATGGGTCCCCACTTCGACCGTCGCAAATCGGTAGTCAAGCGAAGCAAAGTGACTCATCGCCCATCGACCGAAGGTTCCTCGGGCGTCATAGGAGGTTGGATGAGATCCACCATCCTCTACGATTGGCCGTCCGAACAAATCACGAAACCAAGTTACTGCGGGCGCATCGGCAGGACACTCAAGCAGCAGTCGATAATCAGCGAATCGCCCGAGCCCAGTGTGCACATCAAGATGCACGATCTCATTAGATTCGCTCAACCAGTTCCGGAGGTTTTCACGGATAACCCGTGAAGAAAAACATTCCGCCTGTCCCCCATAAAACAACCCCTGTGGAAATTCATATTGCCCCGTTGCAACAGCCTCTTTAATCGCCTGGACACCATGAACAGCAATGTTCCAGAACGCTTTCACTCGAAAAGGTTCCAAGCGTGACGGCACCGTCTTGGGATTCAGAATAGATTCGAAATCTTTATATCCCGCCGGGCAGCCACTGTAGGTGTTTGAACTGCACTTGAAATTACGGTTCAAATCAACATTCTCTTCGTTCCACCGGCGATGATGAGCATACCCAAACGGATTAACTGCGTGGATCAGTGTGTACCCAAGATCGCTGGGCAACTTCTGTTGAAGTAGCATCCGCATCATCGACAACTGAATCGCAGAACCGAGCGGGCCTTCAACACCGTGTACCCCTGATGAAACAACAAGCCGTTGGCGAGACGCATTCGCGTCGAGGGTTGCAACATCGATCGACAAAGATTGATCGACTGCGATTGGATACCGAAACAACTTTGCGCCAAGTGCTTTTGCCGATTCGCAAAACCGCTCGCGGGACTCAAAGTAATCTGTCGGGAAGTCCCTCAAATTGTGAATTCTATCCAAGTCTACGACTCCCAGTTCGTCAATCGACGCTACTACTCGCACCTAGTTAGTGTTTTCGAACAGTCGCTTCAACAAACTGAAGGCTTAGACCGGAACCGCCTTCAAACCTGTTTTCCATCAGCCTCGCTGTCAATGCAAAAAGGCAATACACCCGCGTCTATCCCGACAACGCAACCAATTGTGTTTGCTGAAAAAGCTATTCGCGGAAAGGCGAAATCGAATGAAGATCTTTCGACAGATGGAAAAGCATTTCCACTGGTTATTCGGGTCGAATCACGTTACGAGCCTAGTAATCGCGATGAATGACCTTAACTGTCTGTCCCATGATCGTATTGCCTACCACCAGAACAGGCGGATTCAACCAGCGCGGAACAATCAGCTTTCCATGTCATCGAGACCGCATGGGTCGCCCCGGCTAGGTGATCATTCGACTTGTCCGATCCAAACGTGTTTCCCGTCAGAATCGGCTCCGCTATCTGGGCCATCATGACTTGAAGATCCCCGAGTGTCGCTCCGACCGCTTCTTCTACGGTGGACGGTTGATGCGTGATATTTGTTTGGTGATTCCCCAAGTCCAAACTGAGATCCTGCCCGCCCGATACAATCGGTGCCGGCGAAAGCAATTGGTCGAGAAAAGCATCCAGCTTTTTCCAATCAATCGGTTTGGAAAGGAACTCATCCATTCCTGCTTCGAGACAGCGGTCACGATCGCCCTGCATGGCCCCAGCAGTCACAGCAATGATTGGTGTATTCGTTCCGGACATTTTTTCGCTCGCACGAATTCTCCGAGTCGCCTCCAGTCCATCCATTTCAGGCATTTGAACGTCCATCAGTATTAGGTCGAAGCGTTCCTGCTGAAACTGTTGGATCGCTATCGCACCGTTACTCGCAATAAAAACCCGATGCCCGCGTTTTTTCAGCAAACAAGTTGCGACCAGTTGATTTGCCCGATTATCCTCCGCAACCAGAACATTCAAGGATCGTGGCGTCTGCTGTGTTTTCAGCACCTGCTCCCGCCGATTCTCGCACGGAACCGCTTCGCGTAACTCCAGAGAAAACGAGAACTTAGTTCCACGCCCAAGTTCACTCTCAACGGCTAATTCTCCTCCCATCAGACGCACAAGTCTGGAGGAAATCGAAAGGCCTAATCCTGTTCCCCCGTATCGACGATTATCATCGAGATCGATTTGCGAAAACGGATCGAAAATGATGTCGACCTTATCCTTTGCAATTCCAATTCCAGTATCTTCCAAGTCAAATTGGATGGTCGCAAACGAGTCTTGGCTCTTTACAACATCAACAGATAAGCGAACGCTTCCTTTGTTGGTAAATTTCAAAGCATTACCAACCAAGTTTAACAACACCTGCCTCAAGCGTCCTGCATCCCCCTGAAAGTTTCTGTTTAACCGAGAATCGAGCTCACAATCCAAACTGATCTGCTTCGCCCGCGAATTAGGAGTCAACAGTTGAATAACATCGTTAACTAACTCATGTAGGCTAAACGGCTTGTCCTCTAAATCGATTTTCCCCGCTTCAATCTTTGAGAAATCCAGGATGTCATTGATGATATCCAGCAACGCAGCGGCCGACCGCTGCATGGTCATGAGATACATTTTTTGTTCTGGATCAAGATCTGTCTTGAACGCCAATTCACACGTTCCCATGATCCCGTTCATAGGGGTTCGGATTTCATGACTCATGTTCGCGAGGAATGCACTTTTCGCGCGATTCGCACTTTCCGCCTCTTCCTTGGCGGTTCGCATGGCGATCAGCGTATCTCGCTGAACAGTCACATCGAGAATGGCTCCCAACAGAAAGACCCCCTCTTCGGTCGCGACTTCATTGAGTCCTAACTGAATGGGAAATTCGATGCCGCTTTGCCGTACACATCGAGACTCGAACGCTTCACTTTTCATCAATTCGTGCAAACCACGGCGAAGTTCATTACCCTCACCCTGTAAACGCTTCTTGGTCTCCGCACTAAACAGTGTCCGAACCGATTTTCCAATTAATTCCTTGCGCGGGTACCCAAACAACTCCTCCATTGCAGAGTTGACGAGTTGAATCACACCACGAGTGTCAACCATCACCATGGCAATCGGAGCTGACTCTAGCACCTTTCTGAATCGACTCTCGGCTTTGGATAGTTCGAGAGTTCTCTCCTGTACCCGCCTTTCCAATTCCTCATTTAAGTCGCGTTCCGCATCCCATTTCCGTCGGAGCTCCTCCGACGATCGACGACGTTTCGCAATATCACTTCTCAGGACGTCTGCAACATTCGCGAGTTCGTCGATTTGAGAGGCTTCGGCTTGCTTTTCTTGAAACGCTGTCAGGTCGCGAGATTGCTGCCGCAACAGCTGAAAATGCTTGTCGAATATCCGTTCCGCAAACTTGGCGTCTGGCAAGGATACAGAGCCTGCAGCTTGACCAAGCTCTGTGTCAGCCAACCGATGTTGACTCGACCGCGTTGCAAATTCATTGGCCATTCGACGCAGCTTTGCGTTGGCACCCCATCGATCAAAGCAATAAAACGCCTGCTGCCAATAAAGGTGCTCTAGGCGATGATCGCCAAGGGCACGCCATAGCAGACTGGCCCGTTCGTTGGCGAGCCCTTCCCATTGTACAAATCCTTCGTGTCGCGCGGATTCAATCGCTTTTTGGTATCTCTCTGCCGCATCGGTATACCGTCCCTCGATTCGCGCAGTTTCGGCGGTGGCGAGCAGGTATTTGTGCTCAAAATTCTCTGCACAATGTTCAGCCCAGATGCCGATTTGTTCTTGCAGCTCGTGGAGCTCACTGGTTGTCTCGCCGGATGATTCCTGTTGATCAATCCCAGACGCCAAGGTCATGAAACGCGCAAAGACATGCTCAGCCCACGGCAACAATCCCTGGGTACCAACCATGGGAACGAGCGGAACCGTAGAATCCGACAATTTAATCGCCGCTTCATAATCGCCCATGATCAAACAGAGATTCGTTTTCAGCACGCGATAAATACATTCAACCTGCTGATTATGATGCTTGCGAACCCGCGTAAGATAGGCAGCTTCCCACGGGGTGGATCCACAATCAAAACACTCCGCACCGACAGCTTGACCGAATAACTGCATCCCTCCCTCAAGTAAATCGATTGCCCACTGATTATGTCGCGTCTTGCTAAAGTCCAACGAAGCCTGAGATTCTGCAATCACATCCGACAATTCGGCGCCTTGAAAGTAGCGACAATACATGTTGTGCCCGAAAGCATAAGCGGCGTATTGAAGATTGCCTGATTGCACACCAACACGATAGGCCTCGGCGTATTCTTCACTACTATCGGCAAGATGCTGAAACCAATGTCGCGCCGAACTCCCAATCATGAGGTGGAAAACAGCCTTATCAGAGGGTGTGGCAAGAGCCCCGCTCATCACCTCGCAAGCCAATTCAGTAAATTGCTTCCCTAATAAGTAATCATTCCCAACCCACCCCAAGAGTCCGGTGAAAGCGGTGTGGCTGTATCCAATTTGAGGAATGCTGCCAAAACCCAGAGTAATGTTTACCACTTTCGGTACGATCACACTCCAAAGCGACTGGTGCGATCGATAGCAAGGCGGCCCCATCGTGATAAGGACTCTGGCGGCGGCCCGCATCTTCGCATCCGATGCTTCTGGTTGCTTCGCCAGTTCCCTGAACGATCTACCTTTCAGCAGGCAATGTGTTTTCGAGATCTCGGCATCACGGGCTGATTCGTAATTATCGTTGGGCAACAAAATCCCCAAAGCTTCCAATGCTTCTCGACCTGCTCCGATCGCGTCAGAGTACTTTGCCTGAAGTGTGTGCTGAACGATCAGCAAATTCAGTGATTCTGCTTTCTCAACGGGTGAACTCGCGTGCTCCACCGCAATTCGAATGAACTCATGGGCCGTTTTTGGATCCCCTTCAAGGAATTCTGTTTCTGCGTGATCTCGGTACAGCGTCATCGCCAAGTTGTGGTGATTCTGCCAAAGCTCTCGCACCGTCGCTGGATCCTGCATGAACTGCTGTGCAGCAATATGATATTGAAACGCTGACCGAAACGCGGTCGCTTGTTTAGCCTTTCTTGCCGCCGCCACATTCAACTCAATGCTGCGAATTCGTTCATCGGTGCTATCGATCAGATCGGTGCAAAAATTGAGATGCTCAACCACCTCACATACTCGTTCAGCCACCAGCTCTGCTGAAAGTTGGGCAAGCAGCTTGCGACCTATCCCCAGTCGTACTTTCGGCATCTCAGCGTCCGAAATCGCACCATAAGCGGCTTGCTGCACCCGATCATGAACAAACTGATACCACTGGATTCCTGCCTCGTTCTCACCCTCCGCATTGATCCCGATTGGCCGCACATAATCAGGTGTCAGCGTTAGCAGTTTACCTTCGCAGTGCTCCGCTGTACTGCCATTGATCAAAGCAAGAGTGTCTAAATCGAAGCGATTTCCTATGCAAGCAGCAAGTGAGATGAGTTGTTGATTCTCAGGATCGAGCTGCGCGAATTTTTCAGCAAAAATCTCAACAACACCAGCGTGCAGCGTTGTTTTCGAGTGCAGAAAAGAACGGATTCCGCAATCAACTTTTGTACCCTGTTGACGATACAACCCCAACAGCGCGTGCACGAAAAATGGATTCCCCTCCGTCAAAGTGTGAATTTCTCTTGCCAGCTCGCCAATGCCTGAGTGATCGACCAAAGAGGAATCAGAAACCAAATCGGAAAGTTCACCAAGACTCAAATTCTCGATCTCGATAACCTCCATCGGGATATTCTGGGTCTCAAGATACGTCAGCTTCTCCGTCAGCGGGTGCGAAGAATCAACTTCATCGCATCGGTATGCAGCCACCAGCAACAAATACCGAAGTGTCGAGCCTACATTCAGCTCAGACAACAGATCCAAAGATGCTGCGTCTGCCCACTGCCAGTCATCAAGAAACAGAACCAGCGGATGCTCAGCACTCGAAATCACATTTAGCAGTGCTCGAATAACACTGGCGAAACGATGACGAGCTTCGAACGGAGAAATTGAAGCGATTGGTGCTTGTTTTCCAATCACGCTTTCAAATTCAGGAACCAGATCAACCAGTAGTTGACCGTTATCACCAACCGCATCGAGAATCTTTTCGGACAATTGAGTTCGGTTTGTCTCATCTTCTCGGCAGACGCATTCACAGAAATTGACAAGAGCTTGCCGCCAAGCAACGAAGGGCGCGTTCTGGTCGTACTGATTGAACTTACCGGCCAGAAAGTAGCCATTCCCCTCGATGGTTGGCTCTCGAAGCAGCTCTGCCAACGTTGTTTTCCCGGAACCAGAAACACCGGGCAACAGAAGTAAAGCACCCTGTCCCCGATTGGCCCGCTGAAGTGCCGCAAGAATCTTCTCAACATGCTCGCGCCGTCCGTAAAGTCTTTGCCGCGTGGCTTTCCAGACGAATTCAGAACGGAATTGTTGCAAACGGTTTGACATCACCAGGCTCCCAGGTCATTGCCAATTCGCAGAGCTAACATCTTACGAGGCAAAAAAATTGTCCCGGGTATATTTATCTATCGTCCGAGGAAAAAAATTTGCGGCGAATGCAAAGATGCCATTGAACAACTGGAAACCTAGGCGGTCTGCGCGTTCTATGAGGTCTTTGAACCCCAAATCGTTGTAATCCATCAATCGCCCGCAGATGTCTCCAGCCGGAATCGGGCGGCCCACGCATTCAATTGACCGCTGCTTGCGAACCAAAAACGTACAAGGCCAAATTTTTTTAACCCATCTTTGCTTCGACATTTGGTCTGCGCAGATCGTGTGAAACACAGATCCGCAGTGAACGAAAATGAGTTGGCGTTTTCCTCTTGCCTCCTTTTGCCGCTCGCCCATCCCCAAAACTTTTGGAATTCTTGCGGAATACTACCTGGAAGGGAGAGGAGGCTTAACACACCACCATTTGTCTAATCAAAAAGCCAGAACACATACGAAGCCCCACCGGCTTTCACGCTCTCGCGCCGAGCATCCTGATTCGGCTTGCCCTAAAGGTTTGTCGCATTAGATGCGACCAGATCAAGGCGATTCACCAATTGCGTTCGTCAATCACCGCGCGAGTGAAGCGTGAGCGCGATCCACCGAGCGGCACTTCCCAGTGGAAATCGCTATTGGCCCATGCGTGTCCGAGCAATTTCACTTTGCAGAAACAACTGGACGTTCCTAACAAGATCACCAATCGCTAGCTTGTTTTCCTAACCGCTCATTCTTCGTTTGCTGTCGCCCCCTTTGCCGGCGGCTGCGTTGTGCTCTTCGCCGGCGGCTTTTCAGGGACCGTAATCGGATCTTTGTTGTCGGCCGGCAACAACCCCGCGAGCTTCTGCATCACAGGCAATGATGCAGGATCCGCCGACAGATTCTTCCACTCATGCGGATCTGTATCATGATCATAAAGTTCTTGAGTACCATCTGCATAAACAATGTAGCGGTATCTCTTCGAGCGAACGCTGTGATTCTGCTTGCCCTGGGTGGTAATGGCGACCCTATTGGTCTGCCGATTTGGATCTTCAAAGAATGGGACAAGACTTTCTCCTTCGATCTGCTGTGGTGGTTTTTGAAATCCGCAAAGATCCACCAACGTCGGATAGAGGTCCAATAGGCTGACAGGGGAATCACACTGAGTCATGGGAGTCGTTTGCCCTGGTGAAACCACGATCAACGGAACGTGCGTTGTATTCTCCCACAACGCGAATTTCTCCCAATGTTGCTTTTCACCAAGATGATATCCGTGATCACCCCACAGAATGACCGTTGTGTTGTTTGCCATTGGGCCATTATCCAAAGCGTCCAACAGCTGCCCAACCATTTCGTCGGCGAATGCGAGCGATGCCAAGTATCCCTGAACCGCTTTCTTCCACTGTCCATTAGCAACGATCCATTCGTGCCACTTGAGCTTTGCCATTTCCTTACCCGCTGCGGGTAAATCATCGATGTCTCCCGCCAAATGAACTGGAAGCTGGATTGATTCGAGCGGAAACCTTTCAAAGAACTCACGCGGAACATACCAGGGTACATGTGGGCGATAGATCCCCACCGAGAGAAACAAAGGCCGGTCATGGCTCCGACCTAGCTGCTCCTTTGCCCAGTCAACAACCTTCGCGTCCGCCATCTCAGATGTTTCGATATCAAGAGGCGTCCAATCAAAGTGACCTCCGTAGAACTTGGGATTACTATTGACTGGCCAATCATCGGGAGTAACCTCCGCAGGCATTTGCTGTGACAGTGACGGGAAATAATCATCCCAAGCTTTCGGGTCACTAAAGCCGGAAAGGTATTTCGGATCAAAAAAAGTGTGCGAGTGAAAGAGCTTGCCCGCTCCCAAGGTGAGATACCCGTGATCTTTGAAGTGCTGTGGCAAGTGCACCGCATCTTCTACCAAGTTTGTTGTTCGCCAGTCGTGAGCATTTTTATAGATCCCGGTGGTAGACGGCCGAAGCCCCATCAACAGACTCGTTCGCGAGGCATTGCATCCAGGTGCGGAACAATAAGCATTACGAAACAGCAAACCGCGCTGAGCTAACCGGTCAATGTTGGGGGTGACCGCTTGAGGGTGTCCACCGAGGACCCCCACCCAATCATTCAGATCATCAACCGCGATGAACAGAACGTTCGGCTTCTCTACCGCTTCCTCAGAGAAACACTTTGGACTGAGGAGACCGCATCCGAAACCGCAGGCTGCGAAGAGAATGTATCTTGAGGCCGTCAACAAAAACATTGACTGGACGTTTTTGATCACACCCAATCTGCCGCGTATGTTCATTTTAAGAAATTAAATAAGTGGCAAGAGAAAATAGAAAATCTTGTTCGTCGCTCTAGCCTCTAAAACTGACTCGCTGGAGCACAGAAGCTTTGGTCACCGACACCGAAGATTGTAGGTGTTGCGAGCACCCGATACCGATGCCACAGGCACTTGGTCCAATAAAAAAGCACTGTGGTATCCACAGTGCTTCGAAACGCTGATTCAATTGAACAGATTTTTATTGACTACGCATCAGGTTCAGCGCGATCCCTCTCCGGGCGCGATCGACCAGAAGTGCCTCGATCGCCGCCCCGATCTCCACCGCGAACACGCCCAGCTTCGGGCCCACGCCCACCTTCGGGCCCACGGCCAGCTTCGGGCCCACGGCCAGCTTCGGGCCCACCTGGGCCCCGTCCTCGAAACTCACTTGGGCGACGCCCGCCACGCCCCGAGCCTGGACCGCGAAATCGACCTTGTCCATCCGATCCACGCTGGGCATCGGAACCACCTTTTCCGTCGGGACTGCGGTGAGCGTCCGGACCACCTTTTCCGTCAGGACCACCTTTTCCGTCAGGACCACCTTTTCCGTCAG
>JBMYRF010000012.1:130751-221668 GCA_049602075.1 Rubripirellula sp. | reverse complement strand
CGTTACTACGGTGTCACCGAAACCCTGCTGCCTCGCTATGCGTGGTATCAAGCCAACGGCGAGAGCCACACGCATCCCGTGGGCAGCCTGAAACCAAACGACTACGGCTTGTTCGACATGCAGGGGAACGTATTCGACTGGTGCTACGACGCTTACGAAAGCTACGCAGCGTCCTCTGATGAGGCGTTAGCCGATGAACCGGAGACAGGCCTCGTCGCAGATGCCGAGCGCCGTGTGTTGCGTGGCGGGTCGTTCAACAATCAAACGTCGAACGTCCGTTCGGCCAATCGCAACAACAACCAGCCGGACAACCGTAACAACAATAACGGTTTGCGTCCTGCCAGCACTTTGCGGCAGGCTGTTTTCCTGTCATGCCGGAATTCGCAGGCTGTCATTTAACGCCCTGCGGAGCGTGCAAGTGCAAAGTTCAGGTCGTCGTCCCGTGTCGGGCGGGCGTTGCCCCGTTGGGCCGAATCAACAACCGGCCCGGCAGGTCCGGTAGGTCGCAAGATTCGAAGTACCTGCCGGGCCATTTTTAATGGAGTGCTGAGTGAGAAGAGAACAATTGCGGAGCGGGTTGAGCAGCGACCCATTGACCACGGGGCATGCAGAACCAGCTCTCGTCATTCAGGCGAACCTTCCCCCTACCCAGTGTGTGGATTCGCTTGTCGGCAGGGAATTGAACTGCAATTCTGTGATTAAAAATTGGTTGGCACAATTGGCGACAGGCACAATTTCAGCAGGCAAAGAACAAGACATTTCCTGTCCCCCTTCCCTCGGGAGAATCCTTTCTCGTGCGATCACTGGATTCAATCCTTTCCAAGCCGACGATGTACACAGAACCGTCAAGCGAACCATACAAGCCGATGTTCGGCCACCACGACAAATCAATGAACGATTTCCATTGAATTGGAGGCAATCTGCATGCGTGCGTTGCAACGCCAGCCGACGAAGCGGTATTTTACAGCCGAGGACATAGCGGATGATCTTGATGCAGTGCCGACCTACACACCGACCTCGATGAACACCTGTGAGGCTCATCTTTCCGCTTATCTTGCCGGTTTGATCGATCAAATGTTGATCAGCACTCAGGAAATTTGAGCCGAGAAGTGTAACGCGGAAAGATGGATTGTGGGAGCGAAACGGAATGACAAAAGAAAAGCCACCTAGATCTGGTTTCCTTTGAACAACTGACAAAGATCGAACAAGATGACGATTGCGACATTATCGAAGCCGTGCTCAAGGCCGCCGTGGCGCCCCGAACACGAAATAGACATCATAGACATCAGCACCGAATTGAAATGACTTACAAACCCATGCCGTTGGATACGCACCCGCTTCCTCTATCCGCTGATATCGAGGAGTTGACTAACGCATTGGCTTTTCATACGCACGAAGCATGGGCGGAACGAAAGATTGCCGAAGGTTGGACGTATGGGCCAGATCGCGATGATTCGCGAAAGCAGCATCCCTGTTTGATACCATACGGTGAGCTCGAGGAATCCGAAGCTCTGGCTCGTCACATGGTCGCTGCTGAATCTGTGAACGCCATCTTGGCGTTGGGTTATCGAATTACACCCGGTCCGACACGCAAGCGAGCCTCGACGAGTCAGGACGCCATTGCGTTGAAAACTGCAAATGAACTCATTCAGCAGTTGAAACAGGCAGAATCTGACTCAAGCGAACTGGAACTCGGGATGCTGTTGCAGATTTGGAACGCCCGTAGTGATGATGATCGAGCGTGGTTCTGCCAGCCCGAGCTCTATCGCCAACTCGGCAGACGTTTCCTGAAGTTAGGTGAACCACCCTTGGCGAGAGAAGTGGCCCTGACGGCACTGGAATTGAGCGTTGACGATGGCAGTGGCGAACCATTCACACCTTGGGATCAAGATGTCGAACTACGGCAGATCTACGGACTTGCACTGGCCCGCAGCGGCAGTCCCACGCCCGCTCAAAAAGTTCTTTCTAAATTGCAAGATGAAGGCCATGTCGATCAAGAGACGCTCGGGATCCTAGCGAGAACTTATAAAGATCAAGCCTTTTCGCTGGGAATCACGTCAGAAAACCGTCGGCAGTTACTCGAAATTTCGCTAGAACGCTACCGCAGTGCGCACCAATCGACCGCAGGATTTTGGACAGGAATCAATGTTGCAACCCTGCTACGTTTGCTCGACGACGGGGAAGAATCGGAGCGAGTTGCGATCCAGGTGAGATCACAATGCCAAGCCGATCTTGATCGTGTGACCGCCGAAGGCGTACCCGTCGCACAAACTTATTGGCATTGGGCAACGCTTGGTGAAGTTGCCTTGAGCCAGGGTGATTTTGAGGAAGCAGCGCGGCACTACACTCACGCGCAAACGCTAGCCAAATTGAACTATGGTGACTTGAACGTGACGCGGCGACATGCGCGTTGGTTGCTCGATTACTGGATTCATCGGGGAGACCTTCAAGAAGAAGATCGTGCGAAATTGGACCAATGGCTGCCGATCTCGCCCGTGGTTGCTTTTAGCGGTCATATGATCGATGCCGAAAGCCGCCAGAAGCCGCGTTTTCCTGATGCGGCAACCGCAGATGTTGATACAGCGATACGGCAATGGTTAGTTCAGCAGCAAGCGTTCATTGGTTATTCATCGGCTGCCTGTGGTGCTGATTTATTGTTCCAGAAAGCAATTCAAGATTTTGGCGGTGAATCCCGGATTATCTTACCATTTGATGTTGAGCCCTTTCGGCAACAGAGCGTTGCTTTCGCGGGCCCAAAATGGAATTCACTGTTTGACGAAGTCATCAACAATGCCACCCAGGTGATCATCGCTTCGCCGCAAAGAACCCGCGGCGACGGGATCGCATTCGAATATGCCAATTTGGTGCTCCACGGGTTAGCCACTTTGCGGGCAACGGAATTGCAGGGCGAAAATTGCGAACCGATTGGCTTGACCGTGTGGGATGGCGGTCCAGGTCAAGGCCGAGGCGGTACCGCGCATGTCGTCAAACAATGGCAGGACTTGGGGATGGAGGTTCATCAGATCGACGTTTCACGCTATGGAGAACCGATCTCCAGCATCCCATCGCAACCCGCCCCTGCGGTTGAGTTGCCCGTTCTTAAAAATCCATCTAGTCTCGATGCCCAAGTCTTCGACGAGAGCGATGCAACGACCGACACGCGTGTAATGGCCATGTTGTTTGGCGACGCGGTCAATTTCAGCAAACTCGACGAACATCAGGTAAGCCAGTTTATCGAACATTTCATGCACCCAATCGGCAACATCATTCGTCGCTATGAGGAGACGAATGTCGTTCGTAATACCTGGGGTGATGGGATCTACCTGGTCTTTGATCATGTCCGTGAGGCAGGACTTTGTGCGCTGGAAATCTGCGAATTTACACGGGAGCAGATAGCCCGAAATGCATGGGGAAAACATCGGTTGCCGCGGAATTTGAACATGCGAATCGCATTGCATGCCGGGCCGGTATTCGGCTGCGTGGATCCGATCACCGGTATCAAGAATTACACGGGAACCCATGTCAGTCGAGCTGCGAGGCTGGAGCCAAAGACGCCACCCGGCGAAGTGTACGCCAGCGAAGCATTTGCTGCGTTGTGTAGCCAGTATCGAGTTCGCGAATTCAAGTGCGAGTATGTTAAACAGTTGTCTTGGGCTAAACACTACGGCTCGTTCCCGACATTCGTCATTCGCTCGGCCACAGCGATTGAATCCATTTTCTAGTCCGGGATGATTCAATCCTCAGGCAGGATTGACGGACTTTGAAATCGCAAGCCCAGCTACGACCCACAACTCCTGAGCGGAACGCTGCTAGCCGCCGGTCTCTGGTGCTAGCGGTCTTTGGTGCCATTCTGGTTTTTCGCCGAGCCTTCATTGCGTTGCTTCTTGATCTGGCCGATGTGACGTGTTGCAACGCTGCCTTACGCCAGAAAAAGTCTGTCACTGGTAGGTCTCGCACTCGCAACCGATTGAATCAAACTTGCATCAGAATTCCGAACATTTCACGGCCGGCGGATGTCATCAGACGAAAAATCGCATGCGTTCAGCTGGCCCATTTTTCAGACGTCCACCCTTGAAAAGTTTTTCGTGCGGATGAATCAGGGTGTCACAACGCTTGGGCGTGACGTTATTGTTTGTCAGCCGATTCGGAATTGGCGGGGGGCGAACCAAAATCTGTATCAGGTCGGAAGGCGATCTTTTGGTAACGGTTGCCTTGCTTTCGAATGATATCGCGCCAACCATCACTCCAGATAACCCTTGCTTCACCGTCAACCAATTTCCACGTTCCGGTGGCGTTTGGGACGTGACTTTTCGTCGCCGTGTAATCAGCCTTTAGCGTCATTACAAAAACAGGCTTTCCTTTGGATCGACCGATGTCCCATTTGCCGATGAATTCTTCCGTTGGCTCGGTGTCTGATTCTCGTTGAACTCCATTGAGCAGCTTATAGAGATAGTTTTCGGTTCGCACGTAAAACGCGTTTTCATCAACAGCAGGGGTCGCCATCAGCGTTTGATTGTTCAATGCATTTTCTGTGACCACTTGATATTCATTTCCAGGACGAATCACGGTGCATTTTGATTCTTCATTGAACAGGTAAATTCGGTCTTGCGCGAAGATAGGCGTAGCCGAGTAGGCCCCTTCCAGGCGTTGTTTCCAGACCAAGTCACCCGTCTTTGCCCGCAGGCAGGTCATGATGCCTTCTCGATTGATTAGATAGAGTAGGTCGCCAATCAAAAGTGGTGTAGACCGTGCCGGCATCCCGCGAGTTTCTTTCCATTGGATGTGCGTATTCGTCACATCTCCGCTGCCGTCGTGCCGGATTGCCCACAGTTCGGGATGGTCGCGATCGACAATGGTGAAGACGAGTCCGTGGCCTGAGACAGGTCGTGGAAAGACGGACCATCCTTTGTGGCGAACGCGCCAAAGTTCGCGGCCATCGGTACCGTAGCCGTAAACACCTTGGGCCGCAGCACTGATCAATTGGGTGCCGCTGCGGTACGGAGCCAGTCCAGGCATGCTATATGCTTTTCGTTGATTGACTGGGACCGTCGAATAGTCATAGGAACGGGGTGTTTTCCAGACGGTTTCTCCGGTCGCAGTATCCAATGCGACGATGTACTGGACGTCTCGGCCATCCACGTGTACGACCAATCGATTGTCGATCAGAGTTGGCGAGCTAGCCGGCCCAGCATTTGTTTCATGATCGCAATTTAGGTCTCGCCGCGCCCAGACAAGCTCGCCGGTTTCGGTCGCCAAACACGCGGTGCCATAGGTGCCGAAATGGATAAAAACTTGATTCTCGCCGATTACCGGTGTGGGTGTGGCATAGGTGTTGGCCGCACTGATCTTTTGTGGTCGGTCGACAGTGAAAACTTGTTGATCGAGAAGGACCTGGCCGGTGTTCTTGTCGATGCAAACAGCGAACAAACGCTTACCGTCCAAGGTCGCCGTGGTTAGCCAGATCTGGTTACCGGAGATAACGGGTGACGACCAGCCACGATCGTGAATTTTTGTCTTCCAAGCTACATTTTTAACCTCTGTCCATTGGATTGGTAGCTTGACCGATGTCGTGTGGCTGTTCCCTTGCGGACCGAGAAACTGCCACCATGATTCGTCAGCCATGCTGGGCGTTACAACAAACGGCAGGGCCATCATGAGGAGGAAATGAAATCGCAACCTTTGTTCCTTGAGCATGAGGTGGACAGATCGCATGAGGTAGGAGACAGCGTGAGGTAGGAGATGAATTCCTGCTAAGGGAACCGTCGACCCTTTGGGTTTCCCAGTTCCATTCGTTTGACAAGATCGTCAACGATAGCGCGGATCGGAATAGACAAGACCAACACGGCGACCAAGGCTTCCGGTAAAGAGAACAGCCATCGGATACCCGCGAATGTGCAGGTCAACAAAGTGAGCATGCCCCAGAATTCCGCCATCGAAAATTTCATGTTGATCGTGTCAAGCTCGTTCGCGCCATGTTCAGTTCGCCGATCCGATACCGCTGCCATCCCTCATTCTATGGTGGGGATGAAGTTCAAGTCACGTGGTATTTGGCAGATGCACGGGTAAATTTCCACAGCGAGACCGAACGGCTAATTCGGCCCGGGTGGGTGGTGTCGAAGCAACTTGATTCGCAGATGATCGTACAGGCCTGGGTGAATCACAACGAGGTTGGTCCAAAGCGAGTATCATGAGCCACGTCGTCCGATTCGGTGAGCCTTTTGCCATTGCTTGCAACTGTCATGTTTTTTCGCATCTTCGCACCATCCCATTCGTTCATCTGTGCCCTGTTGATCGCGGTCTGTTGTTCGCCGGACCGATTGTGTGCGGAGACGAAGTCGTGGCCATTTCGTCCTGTTGCCGAACCGACTGTACCGACCACGGCGCGGGTGGACTGGAAGTCGAATGACGTTGATTCCTTCATTCAAGAAAAGTTGGATGAGGCGGGAATCGATCCCGCACCCATGGCGGATAAGACAACTTTGGCTCGGCGTCTCTATCTTGACCTCATTGGGTTACCACCCACTCCGGAGGAGTTGTCGTCGCATTTAGCCGATTCGAAACCTGATGCCTACGAGAACTTGGTCAACCAGTTGCTGGATGATCCACGTTACGGAGAGCATTGGGCGCGATTCTGGTTGGATCTCGCCCGATACGCGGACACGGCGGGCTACGAAGGTGATCCCGATTTGCCGCATGCATGGCGATACCGCGACTACGTTATCGATTCACTGAATCGTGACAAACCGTATGATCAATTCGTTCGCGAGCAATTAGCGGGCGACGAATTGGTTGATATCACGGGTGCGGGAGAATTGCCTAACCCACCGGCCGAAAATCTCGTGGCGCTGACGTTTCTGCGACTCGCCCCATTCACAGAACCGCGTGGCGACGAATCCCGCCACGAAATGCTCAGTGAAATGACCTCAACGGTCAGTAGTGTCTTTCTAGGTCTAACGGTTGGCTGTGCGAAATGCCATGACCACAAATACGATCCGATTCCGATCGAAGATTTCTATCGGATGAAGGCGTTCTTTGCGACGGTTCAGATTCCTCCACCGCTTCGCGGAGATGCCTTTCAAATTGGTGGTCCCACACCGACTGCGTTTTACCGCGAAGGTGAAGCGGAGTGGGCCACGAAGAAAACCCAAGAGCTTCGCAGCCAGGCGGACGCAGCAAAGCAAAAGCTGCCCGCACTCATTGAACGTTTGAACCAAAGGCTCGGCGTTTTTGCAGGTTTTGGAATTCAGTCCCTCGGCGGTGATTTCGGGAATGACTATTTCTTCGACCAGCGTTTGGTAACGGACGACCAAACCCATATCACAGTAGTAAATGCGGACAAGAATCGTTGGGGTTTTTTTACGGACGCACGTCCGTCAACGATGCAAGGAAGTCTGGCAGGCGCGAATCGTGGTCATTGGTATTCGGGCATCAAGCAGCCAACGTACGCGTCGCTCGGTGCTGCAACCAACGGCAACGGTAAACCGGAGGCAGCATTCTTTAACGGGAAGCTCGCACATTTGTTGGTGTTCAACCGTCCGTTGAGCGAAGAGGAAATCGAATTGCCGGTCAGCTCACTTTCGCAATTAGAAGGACTTCGTTTGTGGCTGGACGCTTCCGATTTGGATGGCGATCCCGCGACCACAAATTCGATTGGTCAAGATGCTTTCACCCAGGATTCTGAGGGGAGGCGGAAGGTGGAGCAGTGGCGGGCGAAAGTGGGGCAACTCACATTGCGGCAATCGGATCCTGCACTGCAACCAACGCTGTCAACGTTGCCGGGTTCGGATAAGCCGGCGGTTGAATTTGAGGATGATTTTCTGTCAGGCGATCCTCAATTCCTGACGATGCTGAAGGATGCAAAAGGCTCAATCGTTACTGTTTTCTCTAGCCGTGATCAGGATGAATCCTATTTGTTTGAGATCGGTGGTCAGGGACAATTTATCGCGACCTTCGTTAATTCAACAGCAAAGGTTGCTGGCGGCATCGAGGATGTCATCAACGATGTGACAGACGAACGAATCACTGCTGAGGAACGCCAGGAAGTTCAATCGCTAAGAAACTTGGAAAAATTTTTGCCTCGGCAACTGAAGCGGTTGCAACCGATGGCGATGACTTTACGCCATTCCATCGGTCCGCCCTACGAGCCGGGTGTACCAACCTCACGTGTGATGCTGCGTGGCGACTGGAATGACCCCGGAAAAGAAGTGGAGCCTGGTTTTCTAAGTGCGATTACGGGGAATCAATCACCGGCACCGCTTCGACTCGATACTTTCAAACGCTGGCCGACCCGAAGTCGCCGGAAAGCGTTGGCCGACTGGATCGCGTCGCCGTCCAATCCGCTCACCGCCCGGGTGATCGTTAATCGTCTGTGGTATCGACATTTCGGCCGAGGGATTGTCGAAACACCGAGTGATTTTGGCAATCTCAGTGAGGGGGCATCGCACGAAGCATTGCTCGATTACTTGGCTTCCTTGTTGATCAAAAACCAGTGGCACCTAAAGTCAATTCACCGGATGATCTGCAACAGCAGCACGTACCGGCAAATATCGGCCCGGGCAGATGAGCAGGCATCGAAACGAGATCCGGCGAACGTGCTGCTATGGCGTTATCCGCTGAGAAGATTGGGGGCGGAGGTGGTGCGTGATCGGATTTTGCACGTCAGCGGGCGATTGAATGAAGAGCATTTTGGGTTGCCGATTTTTCCACCCTTGCCCGATGCGATTGAACAACGGGTTCGATACGACAATTCGAAGTGGGCGACGCAATATGGACCGGAAGGACGCAAACGTAGTATTTACATTTATCAACAACGGACCTTGAACATGCCGATGCTGCAAGTCTTCGACGCACCGGTTTGTGATCAATCGCGCCCGAAGCGTTTGGAGAGTACGACGCCGCTGCAAGCATTGGCGCTTTACAATGGTCCATTGGTGACCGCCGAGGTGCCGTATTTCGCTGATCGCGTGATTGCAGAGGCCGGTGATGAGCCTATCGACCGGATTCGATACGCGATTCAGGTCGCATGGTGCCGTGTTGCGACAACCGACGAGATTGAACAGTTGGCCGATCATTACTCGCAATTTGATAATGATCGAGAGGCGATGATCAGTGTTTGTCGGATCTTGTTAAATTCAAGTGAGTTTCTGTATCTGAATTGATCATTCTGTATTTTCAATTTGACGAGCGAACATGAGGATGAGATGGCTTGGTGCGTCGATTTGTGGCTCGCTCGACGCCTGCTTGGGGTATTGTTGTTCCCTGTGCATGATCGCTTTCGCCGGATCGTTTGAATCGATTTCTGTAAACAATCACGAACCCACTACCTGACTTGCGATGTTGAATCGACGTACTTGGCTGGCGAACGTTCATAACGGGCTAGGATCGCTGGCGTTGGCGGATGTCTTGCAAGCTGCGGGGCCGGCGACCAATCCCTACACACCCAAGACGGCTCATCTGCCTCGCAAAGCCAAACGTTGCATCTTTCTGTTCATGCAGGGAGGCGTCAGTCAGATGGATTCCTTCGAATTCAAGCCAGAGTTGACCAGGCTGCATGGGAAACGTATTCCGGGATCCCATCACGTGGAGGGTGAGCTGCAGGGTCGGCTCACCCATGCTCATTCAATCGTTGGAAGTCCGTTTCGATTTTCGCAGCATGGTCAGTCAGGCCGGTATCTGTCCGAGCTATTTCCGCGGCTTGCTGGCCACGTCGATGACTTGGCGTTCGTTCATGGAATCGAAACAGAAAATCCAAACCATGGACCATCGACGTTGCAGGTGACGACGGGCAGTCAGTTTCCCGGTAGTGCATCGGTTGGCAGTTGGATCAGTTATGGTTTGGGGACCGAGAATGCCAACATGCCGGGATACGTCGTGATTCAGGATCCCCGAGGGGCGCCTGTCAATGGTGGCCACGTGTGGGGGAATGGTTACTTGCCGGCAGCATTCCAGGGAACGCTACTGCGGAATGAAGGGTCGCCGATTTTGAATTTAACGCGGCCGTCGGGAATTAGCGACCAATCGCAGCGTGCAGAACTTGAACAACTGCGCAAGCTAAATCAACGGTTTAACAACCAATACCCAGAGTCAACCGAACTGGAGGCGCGGATCGCTAGTTATGAGTTGGCTTTTCGGATGCAGACGGAGGCTCCAGAGTTAGTTGATCTATCGAGTGAACCGGATCATATTCGCCAACTCTATGGCTTGGATGATTCTCGTACGGCCGGTTTTGGAACTCAGTGTCTGATGGCGCGTCGAATGGCAGAGAGTGGAGTTCGATACACGCTGTTAGTTCATGGCGTGCAGATAAACTCAAATAGTTGGGATGATCATGGCGATGTGAAGGGCGGGATGACCCGACACTCGCAAGAAGTTGACCAGCCGGTCGCGGGTTTATTGGCTGATCTCAAGCAGCGAGGGATGTTGGAGGAGACGTTGGTGGTGTGGGCTTCCGAAATGGGCCGGACACCTTTTGTCCCAGGTAACGTTGGAAACAAACCAGGCCGCGATCACAATAAGTATGGTCTGGTGATGTGGATGGCCGGCGGAGATACGCGGGGCGGAGCGACTGTGGGGGCAACCGATGATTTCTCACTGCGGGCTGCCGGAGAACCGATTCCGATTCGTGACGTGCATGCCACCATCTTGGATCTGATGGGATTAGACGACGAGCAATTGCGTTATCCGCACGCCGGGCGACTCCGTCGCCTGACCGATATTGGTGGCTAC
Source organism: Rubripirellula sp. (assembly GCA_049602075.1). Classification (GTDB taxonomy): domain Bacteria; phylum Planctomycetota; class Planctomycetia; order Pirellulales; family Pirellulaceae; genus Rubripirellula. The sequence continues at coordinate 210,943 of JBMYRF010000012.1, read as the reverse complement.
GTCTTGAAAGATTTGATTCTTTAAGGATTCCGCTGGTTCGCTTCACATTCGATGTCTTTGCGTTGCACGAATTTTGCGACGCAAGAAGTTAGCGGTGGAAACGATGCGCGATCTGTGATTCGCATTGGTCAAGGGCAAACCGCGAAACAACTGCTCCGCAGATTGCCTTCTCGGACCAAGGTGGCTATTTGAGGTTTAAGCCATAAGCCGTCGACGCATTTTGCCAGAAGAAACTTTCGGCGGCAGCTTGGTCTTTGTCAGCGAAATAGGTACTGACAAGCTTGACAAAGCTTGCGTAATCACCTGTCTTTTTTGTTACCGGCCAATTGCTACCGTAAATCAACCGCTCACTACCAAACGCGTTCCAAAGAATATCGAGCAAGCCTTGGAAGTATTCGATCGATTGGGGAGCCGGTTGGGTTGTTGATCGTTGAAATAAGCCAGAAATTTTGACCGAGACGTTGGGGTGCTTGGCCAGTCGATTGACGGCATTGATCCAGGTTTGGTTTGGCAGCTTGCCGTCAATGTTGTAGCCGAGCACGTGGTTGACGATGATCCTCAGTTCCGGAACCTCGCTGGCGATACGACTAACTTCATCGATTGTGTCTGGTCCCTCTTCGTTCATCAAAACATCGAGGGCCAGGCCAGCGTCGGCGAGGTAGCGAAGGTTTTTCAGCAACTGTGGATTACTGCTGATTCCTACGCCGCGATTCATCAAGTGGAAGCGAATGCCAACGAAACGGGGGTCCGCCTTCAATCGGTCCAGGTTTTTTTGGAACGATGGTTTGAGAGGATCGAGGTTGCCAACCAAACCGACAAAGAAATCGTCGTCATCAACCAAGTCAAGGACCCAGTCATTGTCATCGACGCGGGGGCTTGCTTCAACGATGACGACGCCGGTCACGCCAGCTGGTTTCGCGACCCTGTGGTATTCCCCCGGTAGATGCGGTTTATGCAAAATCTGGTCGTCCGTCGGTGGCCATGGAACGGAGTTGGGGTGATCAGAATCGTAGACCTCACGCGTTGTATCGTAGAGATGAATGTGGGTATCGATCAGATGCTTTACGTTTAATTGGGAGTTGCTTTGTTGAGCCATGGCTGGCGATACGCCGCACGCGCCCATGGCAACGAAAATTCCTACGAGTAACAGAGGTCGCATCCGATTGTTTCCTAAGCGAAGGTGGGTGAACGGAACGCCATAGGATACTTTGACTGAGCCAGCCGTGTTAGCTTTCGAGTCGGTAGCGAAAAAGGCCAAAATCGGGGCTGCCTGCCTGCGGCGTCGCCCCGAAGTAGCATCGGCGGTGGAAATTTGAGCCTGAAGGTCGCGAGTGACGCGTGTCTTTGCGGGAGTCGCGAAATGCGTGGTATCCCGAAAGAGCAATTACTTCGGCAGAAATAACGCTTCATGGGAGTAGTGTTCGTGAAGCCCCATCAAAGGGGCACGCGATCTGTGAAGAAGGGAAGTCTGCGCGGGAGGAATCTGCACGGGAGAAATCTGCACGGGAGAAATCTGCACGGGGATGCATAGTGACTAATGATTTTGAGACAGTTGGTTGAGCTCCGGCATCGTGTCTCGCAGGATTTCGGTGAGGTCTTGTCGCATGGCAGGGCTAAGGTGGTCGAATTCGGGAGCCGTGTCTTTGCCGGAAAGAATGTCATTCAGGCGACCCAGAATGGGGCGACGGACTTCGTCAGGCAATTTCGTAAAAGCGTGCGAGTGGATCAGGTAGCTACAGGGGTATTCGAATAAACGTGTTTCGAGGTTGAACTCGCGGAGCGATCTGCCAGCCGAATCTTTTTTGCCACGGGCGGTGAATTCGTTTGCGAACTCCGATGTTCCGACGACCCGATCGGTCAGGGTAAATTCATCGCACATCAACAAGTACCGCAAAACACGATCGACAGAGGATGCGATACGCCGTTTGGTGCTATCGGAAAGGTAGTCATCCGGACGTTCTAATAATTTGTTCATCTCGCGGCACTGATGAAGGGCTAGCCGAGTCTCATAGTTCGCCGCGGCGATGGCATTGTGCATTTGTGTTTGATGCTCCAGCACCATCAATGCGACGATATCACTGTGAGGACTGAGGTAGTCATCGACCGTAAAATATTTGGAGAGTTCTTGGTGGTTCGCGCCCGGTTCACGATCAAATGTATGTTCATCGCCCCGGCAAAGCGTATTGCCCATGTGCCGCATCGTGCCATGTTGGCCGGTGACGTACCATCCACCCCAACGGTCATAAAAATTACTCGTTTGATCAGTCAAGAAAGTGCCACTGCCGAAACGTGGTCGCCCCGATACATCCGTGAACACACTTCGTACCAGATAGCCGGGAACGTTTTGGGTTCGGCTAGATGCGTGGCAGGACAGGCAAACACCCTTGTCGCGAACAAAGGTCGGTGAACTTTGTTGGTCCTGTTTCATCACATAGAAAGTGGCACCTTGAGTTGCGTCTGTTGCCGCGATTTCCAGAACGTCGCCCTGCTGACAAAAGCCGACATAGACATCGTCTGAAAAATAGAGGGCTCGTGGTCGGCGCGGTGAAATGCGTTGCAGTTGCAGGCTAGTTCGGGAAAAAACCAGCGTTTGTGAACTGATCGGAACATCAAGAGCTTCCAAAACGGAACGTAAATAGCCATGCCCCGGTTCGTAATTCAGCGAGACTTCGCCCGTTGCCATTTTGTCGACTAACTGGGCGACCGCGTCGTTTACTTCCGCATTGCTGTAATTGATCGGAGCCCGTTCGTAGTCACCGTATTGAGCCCACGCCGGAGCGAGCGACGACACGAACTGCACCAGCAGAAAACAGGCGACAAGGTGGAGGCGGCTCGTCATCTTTTTGCAAAACCGTCCTGAAATGGGTGCTTGAGTCAATTGCACACGAATCTGACGCACGAACATCTTGGTGACAAAAGCCTTAAAAGTACACTTCAGGGTATAGAATCGAGGTGGAGAAGTCAAGTTGTGCTCGCGGGTCACCAGGCTCCTGCTGGATTCAATGGCTAGCGAGGCCGTACACTGGCGGGAACATTTGATCCGAGGTGAAAGCGATGTGGAACAATTCAGCCTGGGGTGGCCATGCGGGTCACGCCTTTACCAGTTTTGGTGCGACGCAACCGGAGGGACTCTGTTTTCGTAGTCGCCGCAATCTGTTCAAGGCGTCGATGGCGGGACTGGCGGGATTGTCGTTGCCGCAGTTGTTGCGTCAGCGGGCATTGTCTGCCGAGGGAGTCAAAGCAACGTCGTCGCGGCGCAGTGTGATTTTGCTGTGGATGACCGGTGGGCCGAGCCATATTGATATGTGGGACATGAAGCCTGATCGCCCGCTGGAGAACCGTGGTCCTTTTTCGCCTATTTCGACCGCGATCCCGGGTGAATTCATCTGTGAGCATCTGCCTCGGCAGGCAGCCATGCTGGATAAGTTCACGATCATCCGTTCGGTCGATTGCCGGCAAAGCAGTCATGAACCAAATCAAGTCATGCAGACGGGGCATTTGGAGGCGGCACCGCGGGTGAATCCGAAAGGGGATCGTTGTCCGGCGATTGGGTCGATCGTGGGTAAGTTTCGGGGGGCGAATCACCCAGACGTTCCACCATACATCGCGTTTCAGCGGTCACCCTCGCATATTGCCTACGCTGGGCATTTGGGTCAGCAGCACAATCCTTTCATCGCAAATCAAGCGGCGAAGCTTCCCATCTACGATTTGGTCGGTAAGGACACGGGCAAGGTTTCGAGTCCTCAGATGTTTCGGATGCCGCGAAATTTGGATTTTGAACGCATTGATCAGCGATTAGGCTTGCTCCGAGAATTGGACCAAATGCGTCGTGAATTGGACGCCTCGGGAACGATGGCGGCAATGGATGTTTATCAGCAACAAGCGGTCGATATGTTGACGGGTGGGCGAGTCCAGACAGCGCTTGATATGATGTCCGAGTCGGAGTCAGTTCGGCAGCAGTACGGTTCCCATCTTTGGTGTCAGCAAGCTTTGTTGGCGCGGCGGTTGGTGGAGGCGGGCACTTCCTTTGTGACGATTGATTTGAGTTATCACACCGCGTCGGGCACTTGGGACAACCATGGGGACAACATCCCGCCCTACGGTGGGATCTCGAAAGGTCTTCGTCCGCTCTTGCCGCTGTTCGACCATTTGATCACGACATTGGTGAACGATTTAGATCAGCGGGGCCTGTTGGATGACGTTTTAGTTATTGCGATGGGAGAGTTCGGACGGACGCCACAACTTGGGACTCAGGGAAGTACAGATGGTCGCAATCATTGGCCACATGTGATGTCGATGTGTTTGGCTGGTGGGGGAATGCGACATGGCCAAGTGATTGGTTCGACAGAAGCAGATGGTGGTGCAATCAAGAGTCGGCCGGTGACACCGGCTGATTTGGCAGCGACGATTTATCATCACATGCAGGTTCCATTACATACGACGTATGCGGATGACCGCGGGCGTCCGACTTTTATTGTGCAACAGAACGGAAAGCCGATCCCGGAATTACTTTGATTGGGTTTTCGTTTCACAGATTATTCTTACTTGAGGTTTAAAGTCGATGAAACGTAGGGAATTTATGGCGGGTATGACCGCTTCGACTATCGCGGGCGGCATGGCGAATTTGCGTGGGGATCATCCGGAGCATGGAGATCACGCGGCACACGCGGAGTGCCATCCAACTTATGCAACCATTCAAGATGCGATCAATTCACCACGGGAAAAATTTGCGTTCGTTCCGGCAATCTATGTCGGTACCAAACAGTCTCGCCCCGATTACATGGCAACGGTCGATGTTGATCCAACGTCACCGACTTACAGCCAAGTAGTCGGTCGCTTTCCAATGCCGCACATTGGCGACGAACTTCATCATTACGGATGGAATGCTTGCAGCAGTTGTCACGGTGAAGGACACCGAAGGTACTTGGTCGTGCCTGGTTTGGCGTCCGGTAATATCTACATCGTCGATGCGGTTGACCCGGTCAATTTGAAGCTTCACAAGACCATCTCAGGTGCCGACATCGCCCGTCAAACCAACCTTTCCACACCTCACACGGTTCATTGCCGCGCGGATGGTGTAATGATGATTTCGATGTTGGGTGATGCTGCTGGTAATGCGCCAGGCGGGTTCTTGGAAATTGATTCAAATTTCGAGATCAGTGGGCGATGGGAAAAGTCGCTCGACGGGATGAACTTCAATTACGATTTTTGGTATCAGCCGCGACATGATGTCATGATCAGCAGCGAGTGGGCGGCCCCCAACACCGTTAAGAACGGCTTTAAGTTGGAGGATGTCGAGGCGGGTAAGTTTGGGCACCATCTGCATTTTTGGGACTGGTCAAAGCGCAAGATCGCCCAGTCGATTGATCTTGGAACCGATGGAATGATTCCGTTGGAGGTGCGTTTTCACCACGATCCAGAAAGTACGCATGGTTTCGTTGGCGCCGCACTCAGTAGCGCCGTTTTTCATTGGCAAAAATCAGCGGGTGAGTGGAAAGCGAATAAGATTATCCAGGTCGATCCTGTTGAAACGGAGGGTTGGCCCTTTCCAGTGCCGGGGTTGATTACCGACATCGTGTTATCGCTCGATGACAAATTCTTATACTTCTCGGATTGGTTGCACGGCGACATTCGCCAGTACGATATCTCTTCTCCAGAGAATCCTCGACTCACCGGCCAAGTTTGGCTCGGTGGTGTGATTGGTCACGCTCCGGCATGGGGTGATCGGTCGCTGACCGGTGGGCCACAGATGTTGCAACTCAGTCTTGATGGTAAACGACTGTACGTCACCAGCAGTCTGTACAGTGTTTGGGACAACCAGTTCTATCCGAAGATGGCCGAACAGGGTTCATGGATGCTTCAATTGGATTGCGATACTGATCGTGGGGGATTGAAGCTCAACGACCGATTTTTTGTCGATTTTGGAGCTGAGCCCAATGGCCCGGCCCGTGCACACGAGATTCGTTTTCCGGGTGGAGACAGTACCTCGGATATTTGGGTCTAGGTGGAAGGACAGTTTTGATTGATTTGTTTAAAAGCGACCAAAATGTGGCGGGGAATTCCGATTGAAACACATTGAATCGGTTTCGAAGGAACCCCAACAACTCGAACAAATCGACTCCTTCCTGCTGCGCGCCGCGGAGCTATTGCATCGCTACGGGACTCCGTCATTTCGTCTGGAAGGAGTGATGACGCGGGTTGCTACGACGCAGGGAGTGCACAGCGAATTTTTGTATACCCCGACCGCGCTAATCGTGGGGTTGGGGTACGGCGAATCGCAACGAACTTATGTTCGTCGTGTTCAAGCGGAAGAAACAGATATCAGCAAACTGTTAGCGCTTGATCAGATCTTAGAGGATTTGGAGTCTGGTCGGATTAGTGTTTCGGGTGCGGCCGAACGCTTGGAACAAACAGCATCGGACCCGCCACCGTTTCGATTGCCTGTCTCCTTGCTCGCCTCGGCCATTGCTTGTGCGGGCGTGGCTGTCATTTTTGGTGGCAGCTGGCTGGAAACATTGATTGCTGGTTTCTTTGGCCTCGCAATTGCTTACCTTGCGATGGCGGCATCAGCGTTCACTCAACGCGGTTTGCTGGAGCCGTTTCTGGGGTTCACCGTCGCACTCTGTGCGGTTGCTTTGGGGCATTGGTTGCCGGTAAACGATCGCCTAATCACGATGGCGGCATTGATTCTCCCCATTCCAGGGCTCACGCTAACGATTGCACTCACTGAGCTTGCATTGCAACACCTTTCGTCGGGTAGCGCGAGATTGGCTGGTGCGATGGTCAGCTTGTTCACACTGGTTGTGGGTGTGGCGATCGCGTGGCGGTTGACCGATGCGTGGATCGAGCCGATGCGCGACACGGTGGACCCACTGCCGGGGTGGTGCCTTTGGATTGCGGTTTCGGTAACGCCGATCGCGTTGGCCGTCGTCTTTAAAGCGCCGATGTCACAGTGGCCTGCGATCATGGTGGTTGTGATCAGCGGTTTCTTGACCAGTCGTACCATGACAGAAATGGCGGGGCCGGAAGTGGGGGCTTTACTTGGCGCGATGGCGGTTGGCTGCGGGAGCAACATCTACGCTCGTCTGTTCAATCGGCCGGCGATCATTCCGCAGACACCAGGATTATTGATCTTGGTTCCGGGAACGATCGGTTATTCTGCATTGACTGCGATGATCGATAATCAAACGATTCGTGGGGTGGAGTTAGCTTTTTCGATGTCAATTCTTGGGGTGGCGTTGGTCGGCGGTCTGTTGTTGGCCAACCAGTTAATCTCGCCAAAGCGAATTCTATAAGCCGTTTTGCGGTCCCTTTTTGAATTCCGACCCACCCACCGATCGGTTCCACCCATCAATGAAGTGTTGGGCAATCAGGGGGGTGAAACCAAACGGGAGGTTTGGGGCCGTTACCGAGATGCTTTTCGATTTGCGGAAACGGCTTTGAGCTTGGTTTGGTCTGCGGAGTTTTCCGGCAGAGGATCGTCATGAAAAGCGGGTAGCAATTTGTCCCAAACGAGATTCAATTCCGCGCCCATATCTCGCGCATTCGCCGTCATCACGACAACGGCATTTTCATCGGGCAGCAGGATGCAGAACTGACCGGCCATGCCGTCACCGCGAATCGCGTTGTGTCGACAACGCCAGAATTGAAAGCCATAACCTTGGTTCCAGTCGCTATTCGGATTGGTTCCGTTGGAGACTTGTTTACTCGTTGCCATCTTGACCCAATCTGATGGCACGATCTGCTTCTCTTGCCATATCCCTCGTTGGAGGAACAGTTGACCGAATTTCGCAATGTCCTCGGTTCGCAGATACAAACCGTAACCTCCAATTGAGATGCCATTCGGACTCTCGTTCCAGGTTGGCGTTTCGATCCCAAGTGGCTGGAACAAACGGCTGTCGAGATAGTCTCGCACCGTTTGCCCAGTGACTTTCTGGACGATTGCAGACTGCATGAACGTCGCAGGGGTGTTGTACTGAAAATGTGTTCCCGGTTTGTGCGGGACCTCGTGGTTCAAGAACCCACGAACCCAATCGTTTGATCGCCGCAGGTTGACTTCTGTTTGATGCCCTGCGGTCATTGTCAATAAATCGCGAACACGCATCGCTGCGAGATTTGCTGACGGATCATTGGGGGCCTCGCTCGGGAAAAATGATACGACGCGATCGTCGATCGAAAGCTTTCCATCTGAAACGGCTAACCCCACGGCGGTCGAAGTGAAGCTCTTGCTCAAAGACCACAAGATGTGTGGTTTATCGGGTGATTCAGGTGCCCACCAGGCTTCAGCTAAAACCTTTCCATTACGTAGCAGCATGAAGCTGTGCATCGAATCAACCGTCTGATCCGCGGTCAAGATAAAATCAACAATGGCACTCGACGAGACACCTTGAGATTCAGGCGTGGCACGCGGGAGCGTTTGAGCCGAGGCGAAAATCGGCGTTACCAGCAGAAGTAATGTGAACAAGAGCAATGTGTGAAATGATCGCATACTGTTCGATTTCATCAGAGACATGAGTTTTGCTGAGTGAAAAAATGGGTGCTTTCGAAAGTACTGAAATCTTCCGGCTTGCCTTCCGCAGATGTCTTGGTCATCACTGCTTGGATTTTGCCGACAAGTCTTGATCTCCGCTGACCAGATCGCATCGAAAGACGATCAGGATTTTAGCAGTGGGTAGGGTTTCCGTTTTGAGCAGCAACCGCAACCCATTATCTTATCAGAAAGCTCTGTTGTCGGCGTTGGTTGATTTGTCGCGGCAGACCACGGTTTTGCTTTTCTGTGAGGTGGATCATTGAATCCTAGATACTGTCGGAATTTGGGACGGGGACGTTGTCTCATTGCCGTCGCTTGTGGATTATTCATGCTGCTTGCGTCGAGTCAGACATCGGGTGATGAACGTCCAAATTTTTTGGTCGTGCTATGTGATGATCTCGGTTACGGCGACCTGCATTGTTATGGTAATTCCGAATTAAAAACACCAAATCTGGATCAGTTCGCGCGTGATGGTATGCGATTGACCAACTGTTACTCAGCGCATCCCAATTGCTCTCCATCGAGAACGGGGTTGATGACTGGGCGGACACCGATGCGTATTGGGATTCACAATTGGATTCCGATGCTGTCACCGATGCATGTGCCGACTACCGAGATCACGGTTGCGACATTGTTGCGAGATGCCGGATATGAGACAGCACTGACAGGTAAATGGCACCTGAATGGGCGATTCAATCTAACAGGACAACCGCAACCCGGTGATCATGGATTCGACCATTGGTTTGCAACGCAGAATAATTGTTTGCCAAACCATCGGAATCCCTACAACTTTGTCCGCAACGGGATTCCTCTTGGTCCGTTAAAGGGATACGCAGCCGATCTGGTTGCGAAGGAGGCGGTTTATTGGTTGAGGGAAGTGCGTGATCGGCAACGTCCGTTTTTTCTGTTTGTCTCGTTTCACGAGCCGCATGAGCCGATCGCGACCCATCCTCAGTTTGAAAAGTTGTACCCATCAAATGATCCCAGCTATGCTGCCCATCATGGCAACATCACTCAAATGGATTCTGCCTTTGGTGATTTGATGAAAGCGGTCGATGAGCTTGGTTTGCGCGATGAGACGCTAGTGTTGTTCACTAGTGATAACGGACCGGCCAAGACGGCATATCATCCCAATGGGTCTGCCGGTCCTCTACGTGACAAAAAAGGCTACGTGACTGATGGTGGGATTCGCGTTCCGGGAATTTTGCGATGGCCAACGCAGATTATGGGTGGAGGCGAATCGGACGAGCCGGTCATTGGAACCGACCTACTTCCGACATTATGTGAATTGGCTGAAATCAAATTACCCACCGATCGAAAGCTGGATGGAGCGAGTCTTGTTCCCCTCTGGCGCGGTGGGAAAGTGCGACGTAAAACACCACTCTATTGGCATTTTTACGGTGCCAATGGAAATCACAAAGTTGCGATTCGAATTGGCGATTGGAAACTTTCCGCTGAACTGGACGCCGATCCGATTCGACAACGTGGTGGCATTGATTCAATGGATCAGCACGTTATCAAGACGGCAAAGCTTGGCAGAATGGACCTTTACAATCTGTCCGAGGATATCAGCGAAACGACCGATCTTAAAGAACGCTATCCGGATCGATTCGCGGAGATGCGAATGCTTTTGGAATCGAAGTATCGCGAGGTCCAAGCTGAAAGTCCGACTTGGCGTGAGTGGGAGTCTGCCCGCTATGAAAGCCAGCGAATTCAATGGCCGGCGTACCGCGGTGCGAAAGCTGTTCAGGCACGCACTCCAGCGATTCCAGCCGATTATCACGACAACCCGAGCTTGCAGGGAATCGATTGATACGACTATCGGTATACCGTTGGTGACGTCCGCAGTTGCTGCATGAATCTCGCCAACAGGGCATCTGTTTGGGGTGTCGTCTTTAGGTCTTTCGAGAATTCCTCAATCGATTTGCCACTGATCTGTTCGACATAGCTGGGATAGGCACGGAGCCGTTGCAGCAAAGCGACGCGATCGAGTTCAGGATGGAACTGAGTGCAGTAAATGGGTTTGCCTGGGATGCAGAATGCCTGATTGGCAACTTTGTCCGATGAGGCGAGACACACCGCTTGGCTCGGGAGTTTTGTAACGCAATCTTGGTGACCCATGGGTGCGAAAAATCGATCTCCTAAGGGTGCGAACAGCGGATCACGTCGTCCAGCTTGGGTCAGGTGTACTTCGACAGCGCCGATTTCCGCACGGTTTTTATCGGTAACTACCTCGCCGCCGAGTGCTTTGGCCATCGCTTGGAAACCCCAGCAGGAGGCAAACGTTGGTTTGTTGAGGTCATAGAGCTCTCGCATCGCCGCCAAAGCAGGCGGTAGCCACGGACCGCCTTCGGCGACCGAATAATCGCCACTACCACCAAGCAGCACCACATCGTAAGGTTCCAAGTCGGCACCCGTGGGGAAGCCGCTAAGCAGATCAAACACTCCGATTTGTGCTGGCTTGCAGTGCAGGGCGCGGGCAAAGCAGGAGACCTCTTGCTGCCGCATCGGATCGTCGCTGTTTCGAACTTGCAAAAGTAAAAATTGATCCATCATAACGACGAAAAAAAGAGTGAGTTGAACAAGCAATCTGGTGTGGGTGACCCGACCGCTTTTTCCAGTTCGGTATCAGTTGGACGAGAGTTTCGAGTCACGCTCCGCGTCTCGTCCCCTTTGTAACATTAGCCGGGGTGGATGCTGGCGACTCGCGTCAATGTTTCCCGCGAAGCAAGTTTGGGAGGAAAGTTCCATCGGCCGGATCAAACAGTTTAGCGGCCCTGGGCAGCGGGGGATGTAATCGTGTCACCCTGTTTGGCCTATTTACTCCCGCGTGCGACCGCGCACGCCCCTCGCGAGCTACACAGTACGAAATGACACAGATCGAATCTAGCATGTGCAAATCCGCACTCTGGCAGGATCGCCGTCGGCCGGATGAGAATTAGCGAATGACGGAATAACGCGGCTCCATCTGTTTTGTCTTGATTAGCCCGCTAATCGGCACATCGATTGCGGTAATTGAACGCGGAATCAGGTGTGTGGTTCTTCACCGACAATATTTTTGGAGCAAGTTATGTTTGATCAAGACGCACTTCATCAACGGGGGAAAGCGTTAGAGGACGAATTTTTTCGCCAAGTTGATCAGAAACTGCTGGCAGATTTGAAGGCAGCCGATGAGCGGGAAAGTCTGAAAGAGCAACTCGCCTCGGTAACGAGCTTTCAGGATGACGAGTTGTTGGCAGATTTGATTGATTGTGGCTTTCAACCCATGACGGTAGCTGCCTTGGCATTGGTGCCTGCGGTTTTTGTCGCTTGGGCCGACGGTTCGGTGACGCCGCTGGAGCGACAGGCAGTCATGAATGCGGCATTGCGTCGAGGAATCGAAGAACAGCCGCTCGCGTTGCAGTTACTTGAAACCTGGTTACACAAGCATCCACCACGCTCCTTATGGAATTTGTGGAAGGAATATGTCAGTGCGGTCTGTTCGTCGTTCGCTGACTCTTCGCGTGAGGCGCTGGCCAACGAAGTTCGTCAGCAAGCCAGAACGGTCGCGGAAGCCTCGGGAGGAACACTTGGGTTCGGTAAAGTCTCCGATGCTGAGCAAGCGATTCTCGACGATATCGATGCCGTGTTCTGCAACGAATCGAGCGTCACTCGCGCTCAGTAGACCCAAATCGTATGGGGACTCGGACATGCTCAAAACCGATTTGTGAGGCGGTTCGGTTACGTCTTGAGCCCGCAAGCCTTTACGGCGGCGCTAGAAATTCGACATTGTCGTTTTGTAACGCACGTAACCTCCGTTGCGTGCTCTTACTTCTTGAAAAGTGTGAACGCAGGATTGGATGATTGCGGCTAGGAGTCAGCGAAACGAGATGCAATCAGGCGTTCGTTTTTCGGTGAGACTTTGTGCCGATCAGTGGCTGGAGAAATTCAGTCGAGAATAGGATTTAATTACTAGCGACGCGTGGCGCTTGTAGCCATTCGGTAATGGCAGGCTGAGATTCGATTTGGTTCAACTACTTGGGGGCTGAATCGATTCAGCCCCAAGCCAATGCTTTAAATCCATGCCCGTTTCATGCCTAGACTTAAGGTCTCAGCACCAGGGTTGGGCATCGAGCTAGTCGCACGACCCGCTCAGCGACAGAGCCAAGCAGCATGTGCTTGAAGAATCCGTAGCCATGCGATGGCATGACAATTAGTTCGGCTCCTTCTGCATTTGCCAGTTCCACGATTTCGCGACCGGCATCACCGATCTTCGTGTGTATTTTGACATTCGCATATTTGGGATCGCTTAGACGCTTCTCAAGGTTCTCCCTCACGGCTGCAATCCGACTTTCATCCGTGACAGTTCCAAAAAGGTTGCCTGGTTCCATGGTGGTCATTTCAATCAGCACATGGACGACATGAACGGTGCCATCGCCGGTGATTTCGATAGCCTTGTCTAAAGCTTCAAACGAAAGATCGCTGAAATCAATCGGTACGACTGTGGTTTTGGAATGTAAACCAGTCATCGGTTATCTCCAGTTAGGACAGTGGAATAGCTGAGAACTGCAAAATGAGTGCCGTTATCCAAGAACCGGCAGAAATCGCCTGTTTTTTGCGATTTGGCTTGGATGTGTGACTAGAGGATGCTGAAAGAGTGACTGGCGTGCACAGATCTGCAAGATAAGTTTAGCGAGGTAATTAGCTCGTACGATTTCACCGATCCATTGTAGCTGTCGGCGGCAGGTCCCTGGAGGAACGCTAAGGTGCCTCGAGGATTTTGGAATCAGAAGAGTTCCGGGCAACCTTATGCAGGATGCCAAGCGGTCATGTTCAACGTGGCGGGGCATGCGAGAAAGCAGAATCCAGCATCTCGTAAGCAGCCTGACGCATCTCTATTGGAAAGTCATGTTGGCAATCAGGATGATGAACGATGAGCCGATCTGGTTGACCATGCAATGCGAATACTTTGCCGGCTTCTGTCGTCAGCTGCCGAACACTTTCGACGCGGAAGTTACTGTCGTGGAGTGGTGCGACAACCATCACGTACCTTGGCGCAAGTAATGCGATGAGCTCATGGAAATCGTAAGGAATGTCCTCCAAGCGATTTCGATAATGGGCTAGTCGTGGCATGTAGCGAGTTTGTGTCCAGCCCTGTCCGGGCATCCACCGAGCTGGGTCACCGCCGTAATAGTCTTGGTAGGAATCGAGACCACAGCTTGAGATGACGGCTTTGATTCTGGTGTCATGAGCAGCGGTGTAAACCGCATTGTGTCCGCCCAAAGAGTGTCCGATTGCACCGATTGCATCTTGGCGAACGAATGGCAGCGATTGCAGCAAGTCGATTCCTCGAATGTTGTCCCAGACCGCTTTGAGTGTGCCACTTTCCCAACCAAGTGTTTGGATATCGGGTTGGTAATCGGCGAGTTGAGGGTAGCTGGGTGACAACGTCACGTAACCGCGTTCAGCGAGTTCACTGGCGTATTGTCGATTGGGTTTACCGCCGAGTCCGACAACAACATCATGCCCCACTTTATTGTCGGTGGGGTGCAAACAAAGGACTGCGGGGGCCGGTGGGCTGTTCTGGTCGAGAAGCGATTTTGGAATGCATAAGTAGGCGGGTGTCTGACTTGTTGATTCAGACTGGAAGATGATTTTTTTGCGAACATAGCTGCCACAATCGACTTCTTGCAGCACGGTGACGTTTGGTGGTTGCTGTTGTCGGGAGGGCAAGCGACCCATGACGGATTCCATACCATGTCGGATCGCGGCGGCACGCGATTGCCACTGATCGGAATTCTCGGCGAGTGAACGTTCGCCGTTGTGATCGGTTGTCGAGAGGATCTGGCGACGATTTTCAAGTCGTTGCCGTTTTGCCATGTCACTCTCGATCCATTGCAGGACTGTAAAGATAGGGCGATGGTCTGAGGCGATTGGTTCGTCCAAGACTTTCGTTTCAATCACCTTCCATTGATCGGATGTCCGAAAGAAAACGAAATCAATTTGCCGGGTCGGATGTGAGGAAGGAATCGTTGGCAGCTCTGGACCCGCAATGGTCCACTGTTTCGCAAGTGTCTCAAGCACTTTCGTCTCACGGATCGCATTGATGTCACCTGCCAAGATCGCAGGCGTATTTGCGGTGGAGGAGACGCGTGCGTTCACTGCAACCGCTGACGCAACCCGTTCGCGATCATCGCGTCGATGGTCGAAGTGCGTTCCAAAGACTTTCAGCGGCATGCCGAAAAACCAAAACTTGGCCTCGATCAATCCTCGCTGTTCACCTTGATCCAAGTTTGGGAGTCGGTGGTTTTGATGTTCGATCAAGGGAAGCCTTGTCAGCAATGCGTTTCCGTACTGCCCTCCCTGAAGGTCGATATTTGCGCCAAAGACAGCCTGCAGACCTGTGAGCTCAGCTAATTGACTTGCCTGATCAATCGAGCCGCTACGGGTGACGTTACGATCGACCTCTTGCAAAAAAACAAGATCGGGGTCAACGCTGCGAATCGTCTGGGCGATTCTTTCCAGGTCGATCTTCTGATCGGTCCCGGCACCGTGGTGAATGTTGTAGCTAAGGACGCGAAGTTGGTCTGGAGGCCGCTCAGCTGATACGAACGACACGAACAGTCCACAAAGTAACCAGCAGGTGATTCGGTCGAGCATGCAGCGATCCCCCCAAAGCCCGGTCAAACGATCGAGCGACTGTAACTGAGTACGAACAGAGCCAAGTGAATTGCCAGCAGCGAAATGGCGGTTTTTCGAAAAGCCGAGTACAAGCCAAAGACGGATAGGACACAACCCAAGGCAGCAATCAAGGCTCCACCACTGGGAAACCACCAAGCCGCGACAGAAGCAAATCCGAGCACCATGATCGCAGCCGCGACAGCACCCATCGCGGTATATCGGATTGGGCCGACGTCGTAGAAGGGCTCGATCGGGCGTTCTGCCGCAGGAATGGTGGGGTCGACGGCAAAAGGAGAGCCGACACGGATGTCTGTGGTGAATGCGTCTTCCACCACAACGTCTGCCGCTTCAGAATCTGTCGTCGAGGGGGACGAATTGGTTGCTGAGGGGGGATTGCCTTGGTCCAGTGGCTCTTCAGTGTTTTCGGTCATGGAGCAGACGATTTTCAACCTTGGATCATGCGTGGCAAAACCCCGTCAATTCACTCAGTTGGAGCGATTCGCGTCGGTGATCTTGGTTGCCAGTTTATTGTGTCTCTGAGTATCCTAGGACACGCGGTGTAGGCGGAATTCTACCGAATTGTGTGTTGCCGCGTATTCGGTTCGGCAAGATGGCGTACAAGTCGTTGTTCCCTTTATAGGCAATATATTTTCGAATGTTTGACTCGTTGCGTTTTTGTTTGCTTGGATTTGGTTTCCTGATGGTTTCGACGTCGATTCAGGCCCAACAGGCTGACTTTAAGCAACCAGAGCCACTTGAACCTGAGATTGCGGCAGCATCGGACGAGGGGGCAGAGGCGATGTCCGCGATTCGGATTCCCGAAGGATGGGAGATCGCACTCTTCGCTGCAGAGCCTGAAATTGCGAATGTGGTCGCTTTCGATATCGACCACCGCGGACGGATTTTCGCTTGCGAGACATTTCGCCAGAATCGCGGTGTCACCGATAATCGCGCACATGATGAAGTATGGCAACTGGCTGATCTGGCGTCTGAAACGGTTCAAGATCGGATCGATTACCACAAGCGGCTCTTGGGTGAAGCCGCCATCACCTATGCGCAACATGATGACCGGATCCGAAGATTAGAAGATTCCGATGGCGATGGCAAAGTCGACCGAAGTTACGTGGTTGCGAATGGATTCAATCGGCTCGAAGATGGAACTGGGGCGGGTGTGCTGGTCCGCGGGGGTGAAATTTTTTACGCCTGTATTCCCAAGCTTTGGAAACTTTCCGATCTGGATGACGACGGGAACGCCGATCAGCGCAAGGTGTTGGCTGATGGTTTTGGAGTCCGCGTCGCGTTTCGGGGACATGACATGCACGGTTTCGTCATGGGACCCGATGGCCGACTCTACTTCAGTGTTGGTGACCGTGGATATCACGTTACGACAGAAGACGGGAGGCTGTTAGCAGACCCATCATCTGGCGCTGTGTTTCGCTGTGAACTAGACGGTTCGAACCTGGAGGTCTTTGCCACGGGATTGCGAAATCCGCAAGAATTGGCGTTCAACGATGTTGGTGATTTATTTTCGGTCGACAACAACAGTGATAGCGGTGATCGAGCTCGAATCGTTCATCTGTTAGAAGGTGGCGATTCGGGATGGCGAATGTACTACCAATATTTGCCTGATCGTGGCCCATTCAATCGAGAGCGAATATGGGAGCCAATCCATGCTGGTCAGCCAGCCTACATCGTACCGCCCATCGCCAATTTCAGTGACGGTCCAAGCGGCTTCGCACATTATCCAGGGACGGGATTTGGTGACGCATTGAAGGATACGTTTTTCATTTGTGATTTTCGTGGTGGGCCCGCCAATAGCGGGATTCGTACTTTTAAACTCTCACCCAGCGGTGCCTTTTATCAGCTAGAAACCGATTCCGACCCGATTTGGACTGTGTTGGCGACAGACCTCGCTTTCGGGCCGGATGGGGCACTTTACGTCAGCGATTGGGTTGATGGGTGGGACGGCTTGGGAAAAGGCCGTATTTATCGTCTGACCGATCCGCAACACAGTGAGACACCTGTCGTAAAAGAGGTTCAGCAGTTGTTGGCCTCGCAATGGTCTGGCCAGACGACCGAGCAATTGATCAGCCACCTCGGACATATTGATCGACGGGTGAGATTGGAGTCACAGTGGGAATTGGCCCGTCGTGCAGATGTGGAAACACTCACCGGCGTGTTGAATGATGCTGAGGCTGGAAAGTCGAAACGTTTGCACGCGATTTGGGGAATCGATCAAATTGCGCGCGTCGAGCCAGAGCGACTCGAGTCACTCTTGGTGGCGATACGGCCTCTGCTCAACGACGAGGATGCGACGCTGCGAGCGGCAGCAGCCAAAATGGCTGGAGAACGTTTGGATGTCAGGTCAACTGAAAAGTTGCAGGACCTGATGTCCGATACGTCAGACCGAGTCCGGTACTTCGCCTGCTTGTCACTCGCAAAACTGCGTGCACAACCAGCTTTGGCCACAGTGATCCGAATGATCGCAGAAAATAAAGATCGTGACCCCGCGATTCGCCATGCTGGTGTGGTTTACTTAGCAAGTTTGAATCAACCGGAAAAAATGGCTGGATTGAGTCGACATCCCAGCGAATCGGTACGGTTGGCTGCCGCCGTTGCACTACGAAGACTTCGTAGTGGTGAGTTAGCAAAGTTTTTGAATGATGACAGTGACGCAGTTGTTGCCGAGGCGGCACGGGCGATTCACGATTTGCCCATTCCGGTTGCCATGCAGTCGCTCGCCAGTTTGATCGATGACGAGCCGGCAAAGGGCGATTTGAGTCGGAGAATCTTAAACGCTAATTTCCGCCTGGGGACCGAGGATGCTGCGAAGGCGTTAGGGGATTATGCCTCGCGAACTTCCGCACCGGCTGAAATGCGAGTCGAGGCGCTGTGGATGTTGGCAGATTGGGCTCGACCGGATCCGCGAGATCGGGTGGTGAACGATTATCGACCCCTAAACCCTCGCGATGGGAAACGGGCGGCAGCCGCATTGGAGCGACACATTGAGAGTTTGATGACCGCTGAAGATGTTGTCCGCGATGCAGCTATCGAGGTCGCGGCCGGCTTGGGAATTCGGAAAATCGCGCCAATGTTGGTTGAACGGGTCAGGGACAGTCAAATCCAGCCTGAACAACGGGCAACCGCGCTAGAAAGCTTGGCACGGCTGCAGCCGGCAGTCGCTGTGAATTTAGCCAATCAAGTCAAAATGTTGCCCCCCAACGAGTTGGTGCCTGCTGCATTACGAGTGCTCGCCACCCATGATGCTAAGAATTCATTGCCGAAATTCGTCCAAGCGATTCAGAGTCGTAATGTCAAAATTCGGCAATTGGGTTGGGATATTCTGGCCAAAGATGAGACAACTGAGGGGCGGCAAGTGATTGCTGATGCTGTAGAACGTTGGCTCCGAAATGAGCTTGCCCCCGACGTCCATTTGAATGTCTTCGAGGCATCCAAAGATAAGTTAGACGATGATTTGCAATCAAAACTCGATGCGCGGTTAAGTGCGACCGCAAAATCTGAGCCCTTGGGGCCATGGTTGATGGCGTTAGAGGGTGGGGATGTCGAGGCTGGGCGGCGGTTGTTCTTTGAGAACTCAAAGCTCTCCTGCGTTCGCTGTCACAAGGTTGATCGGGCTGGTGGAGAAGTCGGGCCAAACCTGACCTTGATTGGCAGTCAAAAGGATCGTCGCTATTTGCTTGAATCAATCTGTTTGCCGAGTGCTCAGATCGCAAAGGGCTTTGAGACGGCGGTCATCGCCAATGATTCAGGACAGGTGTTCACGGGAATTGTGAAATCTGAAACAGACGAATACGTCGAATTAATTCAAAATGATGGGAGCCAAGTTCGTATCTTGCAGGATGAGGTGAGTGCGAGGCGGAAAGGTCAGTCATCGATGCCCAGCGATTTAATTAAGTTCATGTCAACGCGGGAACTTCGAGATTTAGTTTCCTATCTGGCCAGTTTGCAGGCCGATTCGCGTGGAGCGGGCGAAACGGAGTGACGGACCGGCGAAGCGAGGCCTCGTTCCGTTGCAAGCTGCCTTGTTCGAAACGTCGGCCAGAGATGCGGAGGGTTGTTTTGCCCTACCAGCAAAGATGACCTATTCTTTCGAAAATCTTTTCAGCTTGCACGGCCGCCGCGGATGGTGAATGGTCGTTTGAAATGAAAACGGCTTGTTGATCCGACTGTCACCTCATACCTAAGTTAATCCTCCGGTTGAGCATCCTTGTGGTGTAATAACCGGTCCATTAATCATGACCTGTCACGAAATTGCACAGCGGCTCTTAACGCTCAATCCCAATCTCTCGCCAGTCGACATCGCCAGATTGTCCCTGATGGTATTGGCTCAAGCGGAAGATCCGGATCATCTGCGCGACGAAGAAGCTCTAATTTTGGCTTGGAAGAGCGCGACGTTCCGTCTGGAGTCGGCTTCGGATCAACATGCGGCAGTCGCGAACGAACTCGACTTGCTGTGCAGTGATGGGCAGACTCCTTTCTCAAAAGAACAAGTGTGGGTTTTGCTTCGAGCAGTAAAGGTGCAAAGTCAGATTTTGGAGCTTTACACCGCGCAGCCCGCACTTTCCTAACAGGTTCATTTCGGTCTTCCAGGAAGGCGGAGCGGGCGTTGCTTACGCCGCGACTTGGCGTTTCGGCGGGTTCAAAATCACCGTCGTAAACCGTCGACACTCACTGCCATCAGCCGGTTCTCGCGAAGTCTTGAATGAATGACCGAGCAAAGTTCTGGTCTTGATTTCGTTCAACGATCTTTCAGTTGCAGGACCGCGTCGCGAGCGCGAGCCAAGAAATCATTTTTCGGCTCGCCAGATTCAAGGAAGATCGGTGGCCCAATCGTGATGCAGCTGAGCAGTGGGACTGGCAATACCTCGCCACGCGGCAGGATTCGATTGACGTTATCGATGTAGACAGGGACGAGTTCCAGATCGGGCCGCTTTTTACCCATGTAGTACAGCCCGCTTTTGAATTTTCCCATTTCGTCGTCACTGGATGAACGCCCACCCTCGGGAAACATGATCAGCGAGTAGATATCGCCCATCTGATTCAACATGCTGTCGATGGGACTCTTATGAACTTTGATCTCTTTACGATCAACGAGTAGTGCATTGAAGCTCGTCGCAATGTGGGGCTTCAGCCATCCACGGGACCAATAATCTTTGGCTGCGACCGGTCGAGTGACACGACGCAATTCGCGAGGCAACGCCGACCAGAGAACCACCGCATCAAGGTGGCTGGTGTGATTGGCAAAATAGATTCGTTGGCATGTATCGGGTTGGCAATCAATCCAGCGCACGGTGAAGCCGCTGAAAAGTTTAGCCAACAAGACGATTGCATGACTGGTTAATGTCATGTCAGTATTTTAGCGACCAATTGGATTCCCGTAAGCCACGATGCATTGGGATCAGTCAAGCTTGTTCTTGCCCGCGTTTTCGCGCTGCTGCAGTGTGACAGGCCAACCGGGGAACTGGTTGTCCGGGTTACCATCTGTGGCATCAATCAGGAAGCGAAACGAATCGATGGTGTAGGTTTTTGCTTCTGGATCAACGGTGACGAGCCCAAAACCGCTCCCTTTTTGATGAGCTTTCTCATAGCGATTTTTTTTCGTTCCCACCTCGGGATTACCGACGGCGTAAACGTAAATTTTGTTGCCGAGTCCGTCCTGGTATTCCCCGGTATTTTCGAGGCCATGCTGTGGGCGGTTTTTGTGTGGCATCCCCAATTCATCAGGTCGCCACCAGCGTGGGTATCCCGCCGAGATTGCTGGGGAGCAAAAGGACCAGAACCCATCACGTTGTGAATCGACGCCATACTGCAGAAGGGAAGACAGGTGTTGATCGCCATTGAGGTGCAGTGGCATCCCTTCACCAAGAATCTTGATTGCTCGGTCGCGGGCGGTTTGCGGCCATCCGCCTGAGTCGAGGTCAGCTTTGAGGTATCCGTCGTATCGCCCATGGTGAGTAGCAACGCCGGCGAAGACGGTTTGGCTGAGCACAATTTTCATCGAGTGGCCGCGCCAGTCACTCGACCATCGCTTCAAGAACGCTTCTTGCCGCTCGCCGAGCAAGACTAAGCCAGGTTTGTCGAGGGTGCGCGTGTCAAAGTCGGGATCGCGTACATGGTCAGCGCGGCCACTACCGGTATCGACTCGTTGGGGGCCACTTTTCCATTGGCGGTCTCCCAGGATGACGAAACCAACACCTCCGTAAACCATATCGCCGTAATAGACACTGATTCCTTGTTGGACGGGGGTTGGGTCGTCATAGTCGGGGTGGTGCGCGGCGTTCGTCTTGTGAACCACGTTGACCATTCTGGCTGGCTCGCGGTACCCACCGTTGGAGGATGCACCCCCGGTTTGAATATCCATCGGGGCGCCACCTTCTCCCCAAATATTTCCTTGGAAAACATCGTGATCATCAGGGATGCAAAGTGTTGGACGGTCCCGCATCGCTTCGCGGAATGACCATCCAAACATGTAGTACTTGCGAAGGTAGTTCAGAATCGCCGCATCGGCCGGTTCTCGGATGAGTCCATAGCCGCCGTGGCTTTCGTATAACTGATCGCCAGAAAAGTAAAGCAGATCGGGATCGAGTCGTAGCAGATTGTTCGCGACAGGTTCGTAGGGAAAACCGTAATGGTTTTGGCAGGTAAGTGAGGCAATACGAAGTGGCCGGCCGCTTGGGTTGGGTTTGATTTTTCCAGACCACGTCGACTCATTCTCGGCACCATCGATCCCCCGCTCGCGGTAAATCAACCGGTAGGGTGTCTCGACAGTCTCATCCCAATTGGGAATTCGAAATGTTGCTGTCCACGCATCCGAATCGAGTTCTGCTTTACCAAGCAACTGCCAGCCTGAATCGCGTTGGATTACTAATTCGACCTCCTGGTTGTCTTGTTCACCGAGTGGGCCAGTCAGGGCACTCATCTTTAATACGAAGCCTTCGTCACTGCGTGAATCACTCAGCGAATACATTGACCACAGAATGGGGCCGAACGTGCGACTCAAGTCTTCGGTGAAGGCTGTCCCTCCCACAATCCAGTCGTTGAATCGATAGCGAGAGCCTTGGACTTTATTTTTGGTTGCTTCAAAATTATTGACTAACGCCACATTCCCTAGGATGGAGTCCGCCGCGACGGTTTGCGTCAACTGCCCCAACACTTCACCGTCTTTGGACGGATCGATGATCGTCAGCGTCAAAAGGTAGCGACCACGAACAGCTTTGCCTTGCAACTTAAGCTTCAAAGGTCGCGACATATCAATGTCGAGGGCGGCTTGTTGACGCCCCAAGACGATCTTTCCAGCTTCGAGTCCCGCGTCAACGCCGCCACCGGAAAAGCTGTTGCTCCGGTATTCGTTTAGCTCACTGCGATTGCCGATCCGGAACCCAACACCACCATCATTTTTGCCCGATTCGACTTGTTGAACGGTAATTTCCATGTCGATGGTGCCGCCCGCGTCGGTGACTTGATGCGTGATCAATTGCAGGTTTCGGTTACCACCTTTGCTTTGGCACTCAGCAGCGCCGTCGATGACTCGCCAATCCTCCATTGGGTTGGCCCAGATTTGGCCGCAGAGCCAGACTCGGTCATGGGTATTTGACCAGGAAATGGTGGTCGACGGCTTCGCGTTTGGGGTGGCCTGAGGGATCGCTTGCTGCGCGGCCTCTACTTGTCGGCTGATTCCCAGTGCGGTGCTGCCGAGTCCGATTAGTTTCAATGCGAGGCGACGACTGGTCGTGATCATGATCCACCATTAGAAGCTTAGGAAGAAGACGAGCCGGTTGGCGATGGTTTAGAGCTCGATACCGGACTTTCCATCCCAGCGGACAAATCCTTCGATGGCGGCATATTCAGCCATCCCGAGTGCATCATAGCGACCTGCTGTATCGGCATTGCGAGCTTCCGCGCGTTGCCAGAATTCCCGGACATCCGATCCGGGGAACAACGCACGATCTTTTTGCGACTCGTGTTTAAAAATCGCAACTCGCTTTCTTTCCACTTCCTGCGGACTGAGTGGGACCGCCATGTCTATCTCGCTTGGTGCCCATTCCTGCCAAGCTCCACGGTAGAGCCATACCGCACAGGCTTCGTACCAGGGATCGTTTTGACAAACGAGACAAGATTGCAAGATGACCGAAAGGCAGGTTCGGTGAGTACCGTGTGGATCGGAAAGATCGCCTGCGGCGTAAATTTGATGGGGTTTGACTCGCCGCATCAGGTCGACTGTGATCTCGATATCGTTCTCGGAGATCGGGCTCTTTTTGATTCGTCCGGTCTGATAGAAGGGCAGGTCCAAAAAGTGCAACTGGTCATCTGCGACGCCGCAGCAGCGTGCTCCTTCTCTCGCCTCGCCACGGCGAATGAGGCCTTTGAGTTGTTGCATCTGCGTGCTGTCGACCTGGCCCGATTTTTTGTTCCGGAGGAATTCATCGATATGGGATTGAAGCTGGCTTAAGCCTTCAGCTTGGATATCGAATTCACTGCAGAAATCTTCAACGAACTCAGCAAAACGCAAAGCATCTTCGTCAAAGACAGCGATGTTGCCGGAGGTTTGATAAGCGATATGGACTTCATGTTTTTGGTCTACCAGCCGAATCAGTGTGCCGCCCATAGAGATGACATCGTCATCTGGATGGGGAGAAAACAGAATCACTCGCTTCGGGTAGATGTCATCACGATGGCCGGGGCGATCACCAAGTTGTTTGGCATGTTTTGGTTTTCCGCCTGGCCAGCCAATGATGGTCGATTGAAGATGTCGAAAGACTCGCAAGTTGATGTCATAAGCACTTCCGTGGGCGGCCAGCAAGTCTTGCAATCCGTGTTCGTTGTAATCTGCGTCGGTCAATTTAAGAATTGCTTTCCCGACACCTTCCGCCAAGTCGATGACGGCCCGTCGTGTGATCTGATCATCCCAGGTAACTTCGCCGAGCAGCCAGGGAGATTGAATTCTCGTTAAAGTCGATGCAGCGGCATCATCCAGCAAAAAGCACGCATTTGGATGATCTTGAATGAAGGTCGCTGGGACCGATGCGTTGACATATCCTTCGACGGTTCGAGAGACGATTTCGGCCTTTCCCTCGCCGTAGGCCAGCACCAAAATTCGTCGGGCTTCCAAAATGGTGCCAACCCCGACTGTGATTCCGTATCTTGGAACATTCTCGGCACCGAAAAAATCGCTAGCAGCGTCCGTTCGCGTGACACGATCCAGTGTGATCATTCGAGTCCTCGATGCTCGATCAGAGCCGGGCTCGTTCAATCCAATGTGCCCCGTGCGGCTTACACCGACCAACTGAATGTCGATTCCGCCAGCATCACGAATCTGTTGCTCGTATTGTTGGCAAAAAGCGTTCACCTCATCCCTAGGCGCAGATCCGTCTGGAATGTGAACATTGCTTGGTTGTATGTCCACGTGGTCGAAAAGGTGTTCATGCATAAACCGTGCGATGCTTTGCAATTCGAACGGTTGCATCGGGAAGTATTCTGTCAAGTTGAACGTAATCACGTTCGCGAATGACAGTCCCTCATCGCGATGCATACGCACCAATTCGTTATAGACATTCGCGGGCGATGATCCAGCAACGAGACCGAGTACGCATGGCCTACCTTGCTTGGCATTGGTTCGAATCAGCTCCGCTATCTCCTTAGCGGCTGCCACACTTGCATCGGAAGCGCGGTCGAAGATGCGGCAAGGGACTCGTTCGTTCGGGTAGCTATTCACGGCTGAGATACCTGTTTTGCGATCATCGCTGCTCCCAGCACACCGGCATCGTTGCCGAGTGTGGCGAAATTAACTTGCATATTAGTTCCAACTTGCACGAGTGTGGTGGCTTTGACGGTAGCGCGAACGCGTTCCAAGAACTGCCGTCCCGTATTCGTTGCGTTGCCCCCGAACGTCATAGCGCCTCCGAGCAGAACGACTTCCGGGTCGATTACCTGGCCGAGCATACCAATGGCTTGCCCCACACATTGAGCCGTTTCGTCGATCAATTGCTGGCAGACTTCAGAGCCTTTTTCAGCCTCCGCAGCGATGTTCAATGGAGTGACTTGATCTGACAACAATTCTGCGGAGAAATGATTTGGTCCTTCTGCCTCGATCGCGGATCGCAATCGGTTGATTAACCCGCCGGCACCTGCGTACGATTCCAAGTGTCCACGACTTCCGCAGGTACAAGGTAGGGCATCGTCATCAAAGCGAATAGCAATGTGCCCGAGTTCACCTGCACAGCCGTGGTCACCGCCATAGGGACTGCCGTTGACCACCAAGCCGCAACCGATGCCGGTTCCGAGTGTGATCAGTGCTAAGGACCGATCCCCTAACATCCGAGAGGTGTGTTCTGCATAGGCTGCCGAATTCGCGTCGTTGACGACTGCCGAGGGGAGACTCGAGGCATCGCAGAGCAGTTCGAGCAGCGGCTGGCCGTGCCATCCCGGCAAATTGACGACCTCCCTTAGCTCGAAAGCTCGTGTGTCGAGTACGCCGGGCACAGCTAATCCGACCCCCGCGAGATCGCGTTCCGAACGAGCCAAATCTTCAAGCTGTTGCATGGCAAATTGCATGGCAAAGTCAAAGATGCGTTGAGGTGTGCCCAGTTCGGGGGTTGGAGTCGTGCCACGCCGGTGCACGATACCCTCGGCATCGACCAATCCCAGCTTGACGTTGGTGCCGCCAACGTCGATTCCAAGAAACAGTTTTTCCACGAAATCAACATCGGTGGAGGGTATCTGACGCGTCATGAGGCTTTGCAGTATAGCGTTGGAATCTGGGTGCTTGGCCCTAGTCGCCAAGCCCTATGATAATTCGAACCCTCTGCGATGGATAACCGTCATCCTGCCGGGCCGGCAGGCCCATATTTGAACGGTTGGAGGCCTTCGGGAAGTCGTCCTTCAGCGACTTCTTCGTCCCACTGGTCCATTAAAGGCCAGCGGTCGGCGAGCGTGCCGAAGTCGGCCATTTGCAGGTATCCCTTCACTCGCTGGATCGTCTTATCCAACAACTCGGGATCGTTGCGAAAGATCGGGCCGTGGCTGGGGGCCAGCCACTTGACGTCACTATCACGGATTCGCTCAAGCGATCGGACGAATGCCTTGATGTCGCTTCCATGGTGGGCATCAATCGCCCCGATACAGCCATCGCGGTAGATGTTGTCACCGCTCATCAAGACATCTCCCATGCGAAACGCCAACTGGCTGTCAGTATGGCCGGGTGTGTGCCAAACTTCCAGTTCGAGAGATCCAACCGAGATGGTGTCTCCATCCTGGACCTGATGTTCGATTTTCACTGGTGGCATCGAAAGCTTTAAATCTTGAGCTTCGATCTCGGCAAGCGTGATGAGTGTGTCCCCAGATTCCAGTGGTTTCACTGCATTCGGATGTGCCGTGACCGAGGTTTTTAGGGTTTGCTTCGCTTTGGCTAGGCCTTGTATATGGTCCACATCGGCGTGGGTCGCGATCAGCGTCTTGCACTGTGAAAAAGGAAAATCGAGTTGGCGAATGATCTCGATGAAATCTTCGACCGTTTCCTCGTAGCCGATGTCGATCAGCAACCACTCGTTCGCGTCATAGACCAGATAGACATTGCAACCAAGCACTTCACCAGCTTGGAAATTGAGCTCAATAATGCCCGGGAAGATCGGTTTTCTGTCAATCATGATGAAGAGGTGCGAGAACGCTTTCAGTTCAAAGTCTATTGTACGAACTGGAGATTCTTAGGCCAGCACCCCACGCTTTCTGTGCGATTCCCCCTATCGAGCTGGATCTTCCTCTAAACGCACTGCAAACTTCTGCAAAACCGCTGTGCGGATGGATTGTTGACTGGGCGAGTTGATGCCAATTGACCAACTGATCGAACGTTTCGGCCAGCTTGTTTGTCGAGTCTCAGTCGTTCCGCGCGGACTGCTCGAAGCCGTCGAGGTATTAGCGGAAGCGTCTAATTTTGGGGCAAACCTGAACCCTTTCACGGATTTGTCGTTTGGGCCGGATTGGCTGTCAGTTCGCCGGTTTGGTCTCTGAGGTGATCGCCGCAAGTGTTTGGGCCAAGCCTTCGCGGTAACTGGGGAAACGCAGGGTGGGAATTAAATCGGATTTCATTCGTGAATTACGAATTCGTTTGTTGCTCTCCGATCGCGCCGACTTCGGCGAGTCTGATTCAGGGATCACAAACTGAGGTTCTGGTGAATTGGTTTGTTTCGCGATTTCACCGTAAAAATCGCCCCTGCGAACCGGTTGGTCATCACTTACCAAATAGAGCGAGTGAGGTTGGCGATTCCAAGATTGGATGACCGCGC
Organism: Rubripirellula sp.; assembly: GCA_049602075.1. Lineage (GTDB taxonomy): Bacteria > Planctomycetota > Planctomycetia > Pirellulales > Pirellulaceae > Rubripirellula. Next base: position 183,454 of record JBMYRF010000012.1, on the reverse strand, counting down.
GAGTTGCATCTTGAACATGAATCAGGTTCAGGTAACCCTCCTGCATCGATGCGATTGGCTTGCCTGCGATGACGTCGGCTGCGCGGGGAACACGGCCCGGACCGTAGATGCCGGACAGACGCAAGATCGTTCTCTGTCCTGATGCACTCGCGGATGCAAGACAGGCCTCGGCTTCAAGATGGATTTTTCCGCCCGCGCGTTGCGGGGATGTCGGGGAGGATTCGTCGATCCAGCTGCCATCGGTCTGATGGTAAACACCGGTCGTGCTGATGTAGCAGATTTGGGTGGTGGGGTGGAGTTTGTCGAGTAGGTTGGTGAGACCGCCGACTTGGGATTGCCAACGCGATTGCGAACTGGTTCGGTCATAGCTAACGGCGACTAGCATGCGTTCTACGCGGGGCAGATCTCGCAGTGTGGCTGGTTCACACCAATCGGCGATGATGGGCTCAATTCCGGTCTCGCTGAGTAGCTCGGCCTTCTCTCGGCTTCGTGTGGTGGCCCAAACGCGGGTCCCGGAAGCGAGCAGAGATTCAGCGACCGATTTCCCCAAGTAACCGCAGCCAAATACCAAAGCACCCGACGAATCGGAACTGGCGGCACCGGAGGGGGGCGAAACTTTCGGTGAAGTTGTCGGTTTTCTACGATAAAGGGTCACTTTTTCCGCTTGGCTCCTTAGTAGCTACAATAGGTTTGCTAGATATGAGCACCACTATACGGAGCGAGGCAGTTTTGCGTTTGAGCTACCCCAGGCCGATCTTGGCGAGAATTCGATCAAAAAGCACCTCTCCCGCCACTTTAGTGTCGGTTAGAGCGTCTCAGGCCGTCTTCGTCGCATTGCTTTGGTTGTCAGCCTCAATTGACGGTGTCAGCCAGGCCCAGGAGACGATCTCACCTGATCCGCCTATCGAAGTCTCATCGATTGATCAGGCCGCTGCTGAGACTCTGGACTCTTCCGACCAGGAAGCTTCCTCCGGGACCGAGGTGGAGCTAGCGACAGAGCTCGTGCGACTGTATGAAAAGGGGGGCATGCCGGCAACCATCGATCAGTTGCGCCGGCTGGAAGACCAACAGCGAAGAGTCGCAGATGCCGCGGTTTCCTGTGCGGTGAGCGTTCAAATTGGTCCAGCGCAGGGTGGGGGTGTGATTGTCACAGATGACGGCTACATCCTGACTGCCGCCCATGTCGCGATGCGGCCGGGACGAGTGGCGAAGGTGACCTTGTCCAATGGGATGAGAGTGAACGCAAAAACGCTCGGAATGAATCGCCACGTGGATGCCGGTCTGATCAAGATCGAACCGGGCCAGAACAACGGTCAGCCCTATCCCTTTGCCTCTCTCGGGGCGAGTGAAGATCTTGTACCCGGTATGTGGTGTGTTGCAACTGGTCATCCCGGTGGCTACGACCGCCGCCGTGGGCCCGTGACGAGAATCGGACGAATTTTGGCGGTCAGTGATTCTGCAATCGTGACCGATTGTGCCCTGGTCGGTGGCGATAGTGGCGGGCCACTATTTGATCTGTCGGGCAAATTGATCGCGGTGCATAGCCGCATTGGAAACGATGTAGCCGATAACTTGCATGTTCCAATCGACCATTACGACGTTTCCTGGGATCGCATGCAGGCGGGTGAAGCATGGGGTTTTTTGCCTGGCTTCAAGCCGGTCATTGGGGTGCGGGGCGATGCGAAAGCGCCCGAAGCTGTCGTATCCTACGTCGCGCCAGGTTCACCGGCGGAACAGTGTGGAATCAAAGTTGCCGACGTGATTGTCGAGTTTGGTGAGGACGAGGTGACCGATTTCAATTCGCTACGTGAAGCGGTTGCCCAAACGATGCCAGGTGAAAGAGTGCGTTTATGGGTTCTGCGTGATGGGACTCGATTGGGTTTAACTCTCGAAGTCGGACGTGCCTCTGGAAATTAGGCAATGGCTCGGTCGCAGATGATCTTGCTGAAATCTTTTTATGGGAAAGCTATGCAACGATTGAATTACACAGTGTTATTGGGTTGCTTGCTTGTTGCTCCTGCCGCTTCAATGGCGGACGAGCGGCGTGACAACGCAGACATGATTCGTTTGGTTAGCCCAATCGCTGAAAAAGCAAAGGGTTCGGTTGTCCAAGTGCTCAGTGGTGGCCGTCCTGTCGCGTTGGGAACCGTTGTTTCAGAAGACGGTTATGTGTTGACCAAGCGGAGTGAATTGAGCGGCGACCCGATTCGAGTCCGTCTCCATGATGGTCGTTTGTTGCCAGCACGCGTAGCCGCCGTTCGACGCCATAATGATCTTGCGATGCTGCGAATCGATGCCGAGATCAAGTTGCCATCGGTCGAATTTTCGACCAACGTGCCGCCAACTGCCAGCTTTTTGGTCAGTGTGGGCCGGACGGCGCGGCCGATTGGTTTGGGAGTTGTTGGCGTCAGCAAGACACGACCTGTCGGACATCAAGGGCGGCTCGGAGTAATGTTGCAGGACGATGTTAGTGGACGCGCCTTGGTCAATGATGTTTTTCCGCAAAGCGGAGCTGCCCAGGCAGGCATTGAACCGGGGGACCTCATCGTTGCCGTCAACGGCCGCGAGGGAAATACGCGGAAAGAAGTCATCGACCGATTGCGGGGGATGTTTCCGGGGGAAAATGTGCGTTTGACCATTTTGCGAGCCAATGAGGGCGAGGGCTTGGACACGTTGGAGATCGACGCACGTATCCGAGAGCTAAACGTGATGCGAGAATCCGCCAGCGATACCATGGTGAATGGTCAGCGAAGTACTCGACTAAGTGGATTCGACCGCGTCATTCAACATGACACCGTTCTTGCTCCCGATGAGTGTGGTGGGCCGCTTCTTGATTCGCTCGGTCGTGTTGTGGGTATCAACATTGCCCGTGCTGGTCGCGTTGTTACTTACGCGTTGCCATCGGAATTGATCTTGCCTGAAATGTTGAGCATGCTGGAAGAATCGCGGGCATCGTTGCGTTAACGGGCTTGATGCACGAATGGAAATGCTTTTTCAATAATCCGGTTGGGGCGTGCTGCGATTGAATGACTGGCATTTCTGGATCACCGATGTTGCTGGATCACCGGCCCCGAGCATCTTTACAATGCCCGTCGTTTTATGAAGTGGCCAAGTTCTCCCACAGCCAATGGATTGATTGCCCGATCCCTAGCTGATGATTTTCGGTCGGAATGCAATCGTGACCGAGTCCTTCGAGAATGACTGTTCGCTTGGGCCCCCGGTAGGCACGTATGAGCCTGTTTTGATAAGACGCCGGGACGAGCTGATCGAGCTCAGATTGCAAAAACACCGCTGGTAAATGACATCGCCGTGCTGTCGCCATCGCGTCCATGGAATCACAAAGGTGGTCGACTAGCGGTCCCGCCCAGACCCCTAATGGGTAACGTCTGGCCTCGCGTTTGAAGACCGGTTTCAGCAATGGTGGATTTCGTAATACAACTCCGCAGCGATCCGGATTCGCCTCGGTGGTCACAGCTACGTTCAACGCTGTGAGACAACCAAGGCTGTTCCCACACAGCATGATGGGAGTCTGATGGGGATATCTTCCCGTGACTTGATCCCAGAATTCGACGGCAGCCATCCCGATTTTGGGCAAGCTGGCAGGGCCCGTGCTACGACCGTATCCAGGCGGATTCCAAGTCCACATCGCGATACGCAGAGCGCTAAGTATCGACATCGGAAACGGGCCGGACCGCTCGGCTCGCCCCGCTGTTCCGGGGAATTTCAACACGACCAGTTCAGGAGTGAACCGGTCTGCATCAAAATTTGCCTGCATGAAGCACTCGATCGGCGAGGAGCCATTGCAGAGCATCACGCGTTGTTGAGGCGCGAACTCGATCGGTTGCCGGGATGGTCGTAATACCATCCGATCCAACAGGTAACGTTGAAACGATTCAATCGGTCGTCGGATCATTTCATCAACTAAGGCGGTTTTCTCAGTGAACTCGCTGGCCGGGTAATGCTCCGTCGTCAACGCCCAGTATGAATACGTCGGCGTTGCCGGGACCCGCAGCGGTGACCATGCCCTCACTGAGTCCGAACCGCATTTTTCGAGGTTTCAAATTAGCGACCATCACCACCAATCGGCCGACCAGCGCCTCGGGTTCGTAAGCAGCCTTGATCCCAGCGAAGACTTGTCGTTGCTCGTCGCCACCAAGTCCGAGGGTCAGCTTAAGTAGTTTGTTTGCTTCGGGGACCTGCTCGGCTTTAATCACGCGGGCAACCCGTAGATCAACCTTGGAAAAATCATCGATGGTGATTTCGTCCGCGAGCGGTTCATCCTTTAGCGGCTGGTCACTGTCATTGAAGGTGGGCTCGGCGGTTGTGTCCGCTTCGGCCGCTGCAAGCTCTTTGCTTTCCTCAATCATCTTCTGTAATTCCTCTGTTTGTAATCGATTTAGCATACGTTTGAATTTTGTGACCGACGTCCCCAGCAAGGGCGTTCGGCTTTGCTCCCAACTAACAATGTCTTCACCCAGCAGTTCGCTGCACTGTGTGGTCAGGTCAGGCAAGACCGGAGCCAAGTAAATCGCAAGCTGTCGGAACAGATTGAGCGCGACAGTGCAAACGTCCCGCAATTCGTCTTGTCTCGCTGGATCTTTTTTCATCTCCCACGGTTTGGCATGTTCGACGAATGGATTTGCAGCGTCTGCTAATTCCATGATGCGCCGCATGGCCCGAGAATAATCGCAAGCCTCATAAGCCTTTGCGATCTCATCACCGGCCGCTGCCGCAGCTTCAAAGAGTCCACCGTCATCAGGGTAGTTCTCAGACAATCCGGTTCCATGGGCGAACTTGCCCACGCGGCTAGCCAAGTTGACGACCTTACCAACCAAGTCACTGTTGACTTTCTCGGCGAACTCTTCGACACCGAGGTCCAAGTCTTCCACACGGGGTGTCAATTTGGTCGCGTAAAAGTAACGCAGATAGGAAGGATCTGCATACTTCAAATAAGTGTCGGCGGAGATCAAAGTCCCGTCTCTTTTGGACATTTTCTTACCGTCCACATTCAAAAATCCATGAATGTGAACTTTGGTTGGCAAGTTGTATCCTGCTGTTTTTAGCATGCCAGGCCAAAACAAAGTGTGAAAGTACGTAATGTCCTTGCCGATGAAATGGTGGACTTCACAATCGTCGTTTTTCCACCAATGTTCGAGGCGTTCTCCGTGGCCGTCGCACCATTGTTGAGTGCTGGCGATGTATCCGATTGGAGCATCAAACCAAACGTACCAATAATTCCCGGGCGAATCAGGAATCTCAAACCCGAAATAGGGAGCGGGTCGACTGATATCCCAATCCCTTAGACGCTCAGCCAGAAAGTGGCCTTTTAGATAATTGGCGACCTCGCTTTGCAGAGCATCACTGGTGTTGACCCAATCGACCAACCAGTCGTGAAGTTTGTCTAGTTGAACAAAGAGGTGGGTCGCTTCACGAAGAACCGGCGTTGCGCCGCTGAGTGTACTTTTGGGGTCGACCAAGTCAGTGGGGCTGTAGGTGTGTCCACACGTGCAATTGTCGCCTGCTTGGTCTGTTCGGCCACATTTGGGACAGGTTCCTCGGACAAACCGGTCAGCCAGAAACGTTTCTGCATCGGGGTCGTACAGTTGCTCGATGGACCGTTCAGTGATCAGGTCGGCCTCTCGCAGTGCGTTCCAAAATTCTCCACAAATCTTACGATTCGCTTCGCTATTGGTACTGCCGTAGTGATCAAAGTTGATCCCGAATCGATGGAAATCACGCTGATGTTCGTGACTCGTCGCTTCAATGAGGTCTTCTTCAGTACGTCCCTCTTTTCGGGCACGGATCATGATTGCCGTGCCGTGCGTGTCGTCCGCGCAAATATAGATGCACTGGTTGCCGCGAAGTTGCTGGAAGCGGACCCAGATGTCGGTCTGGATGTACTCCACCAAATGCCCGATGTGAATGGGGCCGTTGGCGTAGGGGAGGGCACTGGTAACGAGGATTTGGCGTGACATGGGGCTTCTCGAGTAACCGAAGTTAGCGACGACAGCATTAGGACGAAGGCAAGTGGATCAGGTCGGAATTGTCTTCGGCGGCGGAGGAATTGTAATCATCTGGATCGATTTCGACGACGCGACGCTAATGGGCCGCTGGCATTAAATTACGGGAAAATTCGCGTGAAACTGAAAAAAGGCTCAAGTTCGACGCCGCTCGGTTCGTTTGCCCTTGCCTTCGGCCGATCGGGTTATGGAGTATTCCGAAGCCGAGGATCCAAGGCATGGAGGCCGTGGAGCAGCGGTGGGATGACTCTTATCAAAGCAGGATGTGGCGAGACGAGTGACCCCAAACAGAGTCGTAAGCATGGTCCAAGGAGGGACGAGCGTGACGAAGCGAATGTTCGCGGTAGTGATAGCTGGTTTTCTAGCCATAACCGGCATGACGGCACCAAAAGCCGTGGCCGATTCCATTCTGATCGCATTCTCTAGTAGCCACTGTCCGCCCTGCGAAGTGGTGAAGCCGACGTTGGCGGAATTGGAGCGGTCTGGGATTCCGGTGCGGCGTGTTGACGTGCAGGTCGAACCACAATTGGTGGCCCGCTTTGGCGTTCGCCAGACTCCAACTTTTGTCGTTGTTTCAGCGGGAAAAGAAGTCACTCGATTGGTTGGCGTACAATCAGCCCAGAATCTGCGTGCAGCACTCGCAATCGATCCGAGTGGGCCGCTGATTCCGACCCGTTCCACAACGACTACTCAGGGCGGCTTGAACACGCCACAAACGCATTTGGCCATACTTGATCCTGCCAGTGGTGGGTCGTCAGAACAACTGGTTTCGGCAACACAGGCTCCACGTGACAGTGAGCCGATGCCAAGTTTGTCGCTCGCAGATGCTGTCGAACGGGCTCACGCTGCAACTGTGCGACTACGGGTCCATGACGCACAAGGCTATGGAGCTGGCACCGGTACGATTATTGATACCCATGGTGACGAAGCGCTCGTGCTGACCTGCGGACATCTGTTTCGTGAGAATCAGGGCAAAGGCAAGATCGAGGTTGATTTGTTCGTGGGTGGACGAACCATGACCGTACCTGGGCAAGTCATCGACTTTGATGCCGATGCAAGGGACATTGCCTTGGTGTCGATCAAACCCGGTTTCGCGGTCCAGCCTGTTCAGGTGATCGGATCCGATCAGATGGTTCGTAACGGGCAGCCAGCTTTTAGTTTCGGATGCGATCGTGGGAATGATCCTTCACGACGTGATACGCGCATTACCGGTATCAACAAGTACAATCAACATTTGGGCGTTTCCAATCTGGAAATCGCTGGCGCGCCAATCGATGGCCGCAGTGGTGGTGGTCTGTTTGATGCAACGGGACGTTTGGTCGGTGTTTGTAACTCAGCGGACTATAAGGAGGACGTTGGGATCTACGCCGGTCCGGGCAACGTTCATTGGCAATTGCAACGCATTGGAATGCTTGAACTGTTAGCGAGTACGCCACCCTCAAATAATCAAAATCAGCGCTCACCTGCTCGATTAGCAAGTCAGGGAACAGCTGCGGGGCAAGTTCAAGCGACCGCTGCATTGGCCCAGCCATCCGCGATCTTGCCAAATTCAAATCAAGAATTAATTGTCATTATTCGGGATAAAGCGAACCCAGCCGGGAACCCACAAGTGATGACGCTGCAAAGCCCTACGGCTGAACTGCTGCATCTGATTCAAAGCCACACCAACTGATTCGGGATTGGGCCACGTTGGTGATAACTTACATAAGTCAAGCTGACATCGACTCGGTTCACGAACGAAATTGCTTCAAGCAATGCTTCGCAGCGGATCCAAGCATCAGCGTATCAACACCGATGGAAATCAGTGTGTAACCCTTTTCGATGTAGGCTTTCGAGGTTTCGGTCGAAATGGCGAAATGCCCCAATGGCATTCCGGCGGATTGGCAAGCTCGGGTAACACGATCCATCGCGCTGACGACGACAGGGTCATCGATCTGACCCATCTTGCCGAGGCTTGCGGAGAGGTCATAGGGTCCTAATTGGATCGCATCGATTCCGTCGACCTGAAGAATCGAATCAATGTTTTCGACGGCAAGGCGATGCTCTGCTTGCACGATGACCGCGATCTGTTCGTTCGCAGATTCAAGGTATTCTTGGAATCCCATTCCGTAACGATGGGCTCTCGCCAAACCTACACCACGTTGTCCTTCGGGTGCGTAACGGGCGAATTGGACAACGTCGGCAGCTTGTTTTGATGTGTTGACTTGGGGGACGATGATTCCTGCGGCACCAAGATCCAGTACTTTCTTGATCGGAACTTCTTCTGCAGCCGGTACACGAACAACGCAAGGGAGTCGATGGCCAACAGCTTGCAAAATAGAAAGGATATCGGATAGTTCCAGCGACCCATGTTCACCATCGATGAACAGCCAGTCGAATCCGGCGTCGACCAGAATCTCCGCAGTGGCCGCGGTTGGCAGAGTGATCATGGTCCCGATCAAGATCTCGCCGGATCGCAACTGGGACCGAAAGTTGTGGTTCATTCGGAAAGACCCTAATTCTTGACAGGTTTATCAGTCGGGGTTTCTTGCTGGGTTTCGCCTGGGGTTGCTTTGTTCTCTTCCTGCCGCGGGAATGCGAATTCACTGACAACTTTGCCGTTCACACCGCGGTGTTGGAGCACCAATCGGCTCTCACCTGATTCGGAGTCGTCGTAACGGAGTTCACCAGACAAAAAGCCACCAGCGACTCGCAAGAAACGATGGACGGGACGGCGATCGCCTGGTTTCCATCCGAATTGGTGTTTTTCGCTACCCGGTCCACAGCCGAATTCCCACAATCCCGACTTTTCGTCGACCGAAGCGTACTGCCAATGGCGGTCGCCACAAAACACGATCACGCCGTCCTGGTCGGTGAACATTTGTCGGAGTTCGTTTCCTTCGTGGGCGAAAACATCGTTGGCATGGTTATCTCGTTTGTTGGGACGGTCCGGTCCGACGATGGGTGTCGGGCTAAAGATCAGCTTGAACCGGGCATCGGATTGGGACAGGGAGCGACGAAGCCACTCTTTCTGTTCAGCACCCAGGATTGTCTTCGCAGGTCCATCGGGCAGATTGTTAGGGCTGCGATAGTCGCGACCTTCCAAAAGCCAGATTTGTAAGTCGCGTCCCCACCGCACGGTTTTATAACGCGGTGTGTGGGAAGGAAACTGTTCTTCGTTAAAAAGCTTCACACCTTGCTCGAAAGTGACAGACCCGTAAGTCTGGCCGAGCCAGCAGTCATTCTTCAGCGTGTCGTGGTCGTCTTTTAAAAAATAAGATGTTGTTGTTTGATAAAACTTACGATTGTTTGGTAACGCAAAAAGACGTCCCCATTTGAACCGCATCAACTCCATCGTCAATGCCCAAGGATCCGGCTTGTCGTAATACTCGATGTCGCCCGCGTGTACGACAAAGTCGGGTGCGAGTTCGGTCATGCTGGGATAGATTTTGTGACCATTTAAACCATCGTCGCGACGAATAAAATCGTGACAGGTTGTCATGCAAAAAGTGAGATTCTGTTTAGTTTTATTTGTGGGGGCAGTAAGAAACGATCCTCTCACGACAGACGTTAATTCACTTGACCCGACCGGTCGAGCCTCAATGACAGCTGCGTATTGGCGATTCGGTCGCAGATCGTCAAGTTTCCATTGAGCAGTAAAGTCGTGTTCGGCGTTGGTGGTAACCCACTCGGTAGTTTGAACATTCTTTCGTTGCAGTACGGGAAAGTAGGTCAGTCGCACCTCACCTGCTGTGCCGGGGCAAGCTCCGAACATATCTTGCAATGCAGTATCCGGCGGCAATTGATCACCGAGCAGTTTGGCAGGGTCGTCAAGTTTCGCGTACTTGGCGGCTTCACTTTTTGAGATGGAGACGAATTTCGCTCCATCAGCTTTCATTTCTGGATGAGCGGTCGTTCGGGTCCAAAGCACGATCGAGTTTTGATCAGCCCAACTGTTTCGGATCGCGTTGCCAAGGAATGGTCCCTGTCGTGTGGCTACCGCGACGTCGTCATTCGCTTCGCGAGCAACAAACTGAAAGTCTTTGAAAGCAGCTTTCCCGCCGTGATCTGTGAGCATGATGCGATTTTCACCCTCACTCTGGCCAAAATCTTGCGCTCCCCAGAATTTACTCAACGCGATTTGGCGATCCCAACTTGGACCTTCGATTGCTGCCGCACAAACCAAGTTTCCGTTCAAGTGATGTTCCAGGCGGTTGCCGACAGCAACGATTTTTGACTGATTCCATTCACCAGGTGGTTGTGCAGTTGTGTTGGGTTCGGGTGCAAACAGGTCATAGATCGATGCTGTCTTACCGGTCTCTGGCTGTTGTGTTAACGATTGGTCATCGATGATTTGATACTCCACGCCGAGCCACCGATTTCCATATTTTCGAACGCGATACTTCAACCCAGTATTCGCCTTGGAAGCGATTTTCCATTTCCACGACAGTTCAAACTGTTCTGGTAAAGGTGCACTCAACAGGCTGCCGTTTCTGCCGCGTGGTCGCTCGAGCCGAATTTCTCCACCGTCGAAATCCCAGCCCTGCTCGGGGGCCTGGCCATCAAGCGTCTGCCAGAAACCGGCTTGTGTCCAATCGGAATCAGCTGCCTCGGGCCGAAGGGTGGGAGCATTGTCCTGAGCGAACAAGTGAACGCTGGCGGTAAACAAACCGACGAAGAAGATGCCGGAGGCAAGAATTCTGATGAAGGAAAACCGGTGGCAAGGGCGTCGTCGCATTGTCGGTGTCTTTGCAAGCAAGCGGGTGCAAAACAGCGACATCGGTTGGAATACCGATTAAACAGAAGCCACTTCCCGATGTCACAGAAACTTCGAAAAGCTTACTTGGCGAGGGGCCGATTGTGTGGCGATGGTCCAAAAGAACAGGCGGCGGTCAGGAAAAAAATGCCTGTGGTGAAAACCGCCGCAATTTACCGCCGCAAACTTTTTCGTAGAGAATCTGGGGTCTCGAATCCTTCAAGATCTGTCACCATCAATTCCAGCTCGCGGCCGAGCCACGTACCGAAGGTCTCTTTTGATTCTTCAGATAGTGTGGCCGTCAATTCGAACCAGTGGTCCCCGCCTAATGTCGGGGGGGGTGTTCGATTATCGCTTGAGGTCGTCATCGGAGTGGTGCTCCGTAATGGTGCAGGGCGGCGGCGTTTTGTCTTACAAGCCAAGCTGATCTGGACTTCCAGATCCTTGGCTACCTTGGCAAAGGCTCTCCAGCAATTAAGAGCCTCAGCAGTTTATACAGGTTCATTGCAAGCAATGTGCCGAATCCAGCCGGAAGTGAATTTGTTGTCCTAAGTTGTTTCTCAGTAATGGTTTATCGTTTCTTGGGTGTTCGCCAGGAAATTCAAGTTGTCGCAAAAAGCGAACGCGTCTGTTGCGATTTGCCGACGCGGCAGGTACCTAAGCCACGTATCGGCCAAATTGACCGGTGTCTCAAACTTTATCTCAAGCGGCCGTCAATATCGACTTATTTCCGAGGGACTCGAGGCGGAGTTTGCATTCTGACGCCAACTCCGTTCGTTTGGGATCTTCGTTTCGATCCGGCAAGTTCTGTGGGCGGTGAATTGGCGAGTTCGTGATAAACGGCAGGATTTATCAGCAGAATTTCCCAAGATTGGCTGAACCGCCGCGAATGGTGGTTTGTGAGGCGGAAAGGTGCGAGATCTAGTCACCATTTTTCAGAATTGACCGCCCGTATCAGCCACCTTTTTGAGGGGATTACAATGCTTAAAAAAGCCCTTATGGCCGGAGGTGTCGTCGCACTTCTATCCACAGTGAGTTTAGGAACTCCTTTATTCAGCTATGCCCGGTGCGGCGTAAATTGGCTGCGAAGTTCGGCTAATGATGCAATGCCGATGGAGTGGGAGCTAAAGCGAGCACGTCAGTTGATTGCCGATCTCCGACCCGAGATCGAGAGCAACGCGAAGCGAATTGCTCAGGAGAAAGTACAGGTTGCTCGCTTGGAAAAACAGCTCGACGAAACAGACGAGCGGTTGGCGAAAGCCCAGTCGGACATTCAGCGTCTGACCAATGACTTGGATGGTGAGAATGAGTATTACACCTACGCTGGACGGACCTACACATCGACTCAGGTCAAAAGCGATCTCAGCAACCGGTTCAAGCGTTACAAGACCCGTCGCGCGACGGCGGACAAATTAGAGCAGATGCTGTCGGCTCGTCAGGCATCGCTGAAAGCAGCACATGAAAGAATGGATGCTATGTTGAGTGCCAAGCGACAACTGGAAGTCGAAGTCGAGAATCTGCAGGCACGACTCGGTGCATTGCGAGTTGCTCAGACCAGCAGCCAATTAAACTTGGACGACAGTCAGCTGTCACGCACTCGTGAGTTGCTCGACGAAATCGCAACGCGAATCGATGTCGAAGAAGAGACGATGAGCGTCGATGTTGAGTACTTCGGTGAGATCGATCTCGACGAGCCAAGTGAAGAAGATTTGCTCGACGAGATTACGAGTTATTTTCAAGGCACTGAGGCTGTCCCAGCGGGTAGCTTGGTATCGATTGAACTTAACTAATAGACCTTGATTGGTCGAACTGGAAGCATCCTCTGACACAGCAGGCTGATCCGTGTCAGCAAGACAACCCTCCGAATCGAACATCACACCTCCAGACCCGTGCTGGAGGCTTTGGGTGGACGGTTGCGGAGGTTTTTTGCTGTTAACCGGTGGTCCGTGGTCGGTCGGCGGCTGGAGCCAGGGACCGAAAGCGGATGTTTGTGTGCGAGCCGACTGGCCGCGGAGAGCTGGAATGATTCAGCGGTCCGGCGAAGACTACTTTTGGATTGACGAAAAGAAGCCGAGGCGGTCAGAGCTGATTCAGAATGGCAAGACACTCCCTGTGCAGGGATCTGCAGTCATGACTTTGCGAAAACCGAGCCCGCTCAGTAATTCTGCCGTCTTAGCACTCGAGGCTCCTCATCGCTTTGACGATCACATCGATGCTGTGGTACTGGCTGGGGACACCGTGTTGATTGGCCCGAGTGACGATTGTCACATTGCGTATCGGGGAATTCCAAATCGGGTGATTGTTGTGCGCAAAGATGATAGCTGGCTGGCGAAGGAAGGTTCCAATGGCGACTTTCAGCGATTGCTGCCCGGTAAACGGATGATGCTGGAAAATCTTGCAATCACGTTGGAAAAAGCATGAACATGCCGCGAATCAAGTCGCTCGGGGGGGAAAAGCCCGACGAGGGAAGAACTGGCGCGCCCGATTCTGATGCGAAGACGGCCTTTCAAAATGGACAAAAACTGGCAACAGCCGTCATTTCGCGTGATGTTTCTCACGGGATAAAAGATCTCATGACTCTACTTCTAGATAAACTTAAAGTGGGCGGGAACGCCACTGCCAAATCTCCCAATCTAGAGGGTGCGGCGGCGGATGTCTCCCATTACAGTGTCCTCCCTATTGCGGAGCAGGAGGCACAGCGTCTTTCCGCCGGAGACGAGGTTTTGCAGGAAACCCAGCTGTTGAACGGCACGCCGAATTCCCAAGTTATGACCTACACCTATCCACCCGGATCGACCCCGCTGCCTCCGTATACGATTCGCAGGGGGATTGGATTGGGCGGTTTTGGCGAAGTTTATTTCGCGGTCAGCCAAGCGGGGAAGGAAGTCGCGCTCAAGCGGATTCAACGGAATCTGGAAGTTGAATTGCGAGGGGTTTCACATTGCTTGAATTTAAAACATCCCAACCTCGTCTCACTGTTTGATGTTTGTGAGGACGAAAAAGGGCAATCCTGGGTCGTGATGGAATACGTGGCAGGTTTGAACCTGCGGCAAATTCTTGACCAGGCTCCCGACGGATTACCGGAGGCAGAAGCCCGGCGTTGGTTCTCGGGGATTGCTGCTGGTGTCAATCACTTGCATTCGGCTGGACTGGTGCACCGAGACCTCAAGCCTGGCAACATCTTTGATGACTTGGGAATCGTCAAAGTGGGTGATTACGGGTTGAGTAAATTTATCTCGACGTCGCATCGCGGTGGGCACACAGAGAGTGTTGGTACGTTTCATTACATGGCTCCTGAGATTGGACGCGGTCAGTACGGGCGCGAAATCGACATCTACGCTTTAGGTGTCATCCTTTATGAACTGTTGACTGGTCGAGTTCCCTTTGATGGTGAGAGTTGTCACGAGATCATCGTCAAGCATCTAACGGCACAGGCCGACTTGCGTGACGTTCGGCAACCCTACCGCAGTGCGATCGCCAAGTGTTTGGCAAAAGATCCTGCTGAACGGTTCTCCAATGTCAGTGAATTGTTGGCGGCGTTAGGAATCAAAGGTGGTTCCACTGTGGGACATACCGAAGAGGTACTAATTGCCGAAGTGGTTGAGTCGGAAGAACCACTCGAGGCGATTGCTGTCGATGAGTCAATTCCTACTGAGGCGGCAACAAAAGGGACCCAATTTTCTTCGCGCTCGTCCACGAGAACGCATAACGAGGAACCGATTGCCAGGGCGGTTAAGCAAAGTTTGGGTGATCTGGATCGCTGGTGGATGACGCTCGATCGATCACCTGGTGCGAAGGTGATTGTGTTGATTGCCGCGATCACCATCGGGCTGATGAATACTCACTGGCTGCTGCCACTGCTGGCCTTTTTGGCTGTCATTTACGTTCCGTATTACATCGTTCGACAGATGTCGTTACTTGGGCGCAAGCAGCCGAGCTATGCCGAGGCGCAGCGTGTAGCGACCGCGACGAAGGTTGTTGCTCGCCCGATCACGCGGCGACAATGGCGTAGTTCGATGCGGAATGAACTACGAGCCAAGCGTTCCTTGGTGCGGGTTGCCGAACTCAATACTTCATGGATCGCGGCGACTTGCACAACTGCTGGCTTGGGGTTGGCAGCGGCAATGATCGGCTTGCGTCATGAATCGATTGATGCGATGACGATCGCGCCCTATGGCTGGGTGGCGTTAATCGTTTTGGCCTCGTCATTGGCGATGTTGGTAATCGGCAAGCTATGGGAGCAGGAAGATGGTGAAGGGTTGCCGCGGCGTTTCGTGCTCGCGGGTGTCGGTGCGGGTGTCGGTGCGGGTGCTTATGCTCTCAGTCAGTTTTTGATGTTGCCCTTGGAGCAAGGGTTGGTGCGTGATGTCGACGCGACTCACCTGCCAAATGCTTTGTATCGTGATGGAGCACCCGTTGCATCGGGAATGATGGCTCACTTTGCTCTGCTGTTCGCCACGCTGCGTTGGTGGAAATCGGTGGATCCATTACGACGGACTCGCCTGAGTCTCTGGTCAATCACCGTGGTTGTGGTGGCAGAATGGGTGGTGCATCAATTCATCCCAATCCCTCAGCCTGCTGGCATGATGGTCGCCGGTGGAACGGCCATTGTCATCCAGTTGTCGGCGCCTTGGATCAATCCTCGAGTGCCGCGTCAAAAGTCGCTCAATCCTGTTGCCGGGAGTCCAATCGTATGAGTGGTTCAATGAAGCAATCTTCGTATTGGTTGATCTTGTTGGTGCTGGCACCTTCTAGCACGATATTGGCCGAAAATTTAGTAGGTTTGGCGAGTTCGAGAGTATTTGCAGAACAGACTGCAGACAATCACTCGGCGACGCCATTATCAGTGGCTCCACTCGATCACGTGGAATATCCATCGGATCGGCCCGCGTGGATCGATCAAACGATTGATATTGATCAACTCATAGATGCCGAGGACCGAACCGCTAGGGTTGTGGTGGTTTCAGGGCCGAGTGATACGATGGATCAGAGTCTTGACGAGTTGTTTGTAATGCAGCGTGCGGCTGTCAACTCCGTGATTGCACAGGTGACTGGTCATCAAGATGCCGACTTCGTCTTTGTGATCAGTGATGAGGAGATCGATCGAGATCTTGTCACGCGGCGATACGATGGAGAGGTCTTGCAGGGAGATACGCCGAGGTACGAGCACGCTGTTGAATTGCAATTTAGCCCCAAGTTGCGCCGGGCGATGATCGCTGCCAAGGATAACATCGAAGTGCGTCATCGTCTCAACGCGATTGGCGTGATGACTCTCGGTGGCTTTCTAACTTTAATCGGCAGTTCTGCATTGATCGGCTTCACACTGCGTCGAAATTCGCGAGAAGGCGTTTCTCAAGAAGTTTAGATTTCAGGCGTTTATGTCACGGTTGTCTCTGCCTCTCCATAACATCTCTTGCGTTTGCCGCTATCAAATTTAATAGCTCGTGTCGGCGGTTTTGTGCGGATTCGTCTTCGAGCGGCAGACAAACATGTACGTCAAACTAGATTTTGGAATTGAACTCGAAGTGGTTACTGGGCCTTATGTCCAGCGTCTCATCCACTGTTCGAGTATCAATAGATTCCATAACCGATAGCCATGGTTTTGCCGTCCTGACTCGTGTGATTCGACCATCTCTGAAATGAATTCAGGTCGAAAGTAGGGTTGGATTCGGGCGTCGGTCGCGAGCAGGGTGTCGTGGACCATCGGTTTTAGCTCTTTTCGAAACCAGCCTCCAATCGGAATACCAAATCCCATTTTCTTTCTTGTGAATATGGATTTGGGGATCATTGATCCAAATGTGTCTTGCATCAATAGTTTTCCGCGACGGCCCCGAAATTTAAGTTGCACTGGCAGTGATGCTGCGAATTCGACCAGTCGATGATCGAGCATCGGCTGCCGAACTTCTAACCCGTGTGCCATCGACGCAATGTCAACCTTGGTGCATAAATCGCATGGTAAGTAAGACAGGATGTCGGAAATCGATGCCCGTGAGACTACATCTCGCCCCTCACTTCGGGCCCAGATTGAATCGAGAAATTCGAATGGGTCGTCGCCCGGGAGTTGAGCTAGGAAATCATCCGTGTAAGCATCAGCCCGCATCGACTCGGGGAAGATTTGTAGCCAGTTGAGATAGCGGCGGGCATCTGGTTGGTCAATGGCCTCCAGGAAACGCTTGCCGCGGCGCATGATCGAACGCCGTCGGTTGGAATCTGGTAGGCGTTGCACCAAGCCTACGCCGGGGAACTTGTGAATTGGGAAGTACTGCCGGATTACACGACTAAGCCACAGCGCATAGTAACGTTCATAGCCTGCAAACAATTCGTCTCCACCATCGCCTGACAACGCTACGGTGACTTCTTTGCGGGTCAATTCTGACAAGTACCAGGTCGGGACTGCGGAAGAGTCAGCGAAGGGTTCGTCGTAGTGCCAAACAAGCCTCTCGATTATGTCGATGCCACTGGGCGTCACTTCAAACCGTTGATGTTTGGTTCCTAAGTGTTCCGCGACCTGCGCGGCATAAGCTGTTTCATCAAAGTCTGCAACAGGGAAGCCGATGCTGAAAGTCCGGACAGGATCTGAGCTTTCCGATTGCGCGATCGCAGTAATCAAAGAAGAGTCAACACCACCAGACAAGAACGCACCTAGTGGCACATCACTCTGCATCCTTAGCTTTACCGAATCAGTCAGCAGTTCTCGGAAGTTTTCGCAGGCATCTGCTTGGCTGATCGGGCGTTCCACGGTCGGATCAAAGTCCCAATATTGGCTGACTGATACTTGTCCATTTTCAAAGACTGCGAAGTGCCCGGGTGCTAGTTTTCGGACGCCTTTCCAAATGGAGCCTGGGTGCGGGATGTACCCGTACATCAGGAATTCATCGATCGCACCGGGGTCGAGCTCGTTGCACACGCCCTCGACCTCGGCTAAACACTTCAGTTCGCTGCCAAAGACGAGGCGATTGTCTTGTGTTGCGTAGTAGAGTGGTTTTTGGCCGATCCGATCACGCGCCAGCACGAGTCGGTTCCGGCCGGCATCCCAGATAGCGACGGCGAACATCCCATTGAGTTGTTTGAAGCAGTCGGTGCCAAGGTCTTCGTACAGGTGCAGGATCGTTTCGCCATCGCCATGGCTCACAAATTTGTGGCCTCGACCTTCAAGACGGTGTCGTAGCGTTTGATAATTGTAGATTTCGCCATTGAAAACCATCCGAACGGTATGGTCTTCATTGGCCATCGGCTGGCGAGCACCATCGACATCAATGATGCTGAGCCGACGAAATCCCAGGCCCACCGAGATTGGATGACCATAAGCATCGCGGTGGTCCACGCCGATCCAAGTTTGGGAGTCGTCAGGGCCACGGTGGGCAATCGCATCAGTCATCTGGCCCAGCAATACTGGTGAGATCGCATGTCGATTTTCTCGCCACACAGCACCCGTGATTCCACACATCCATCGTTCCTACTGGATAATAGGTTAGCTTGAGACTTCGAGTATGACTGCCGTTGCCCAGGGGTGATAGCCAGGAGTTGAAGTTCAGCAACTGATCGGCCGTTGATGTTGGTAATCGGCCCAAAATGCTTGCTAAATCGGTCTATTTGATGACTTTGCTGTACACGATCTGGCAAAGGATGATCGTGCTGAGTTTTCAAAGTGGGCAGTCGCCGTCGTTGGCTCCAAGCCAATTCTTCGATTCGAAAGGTAAGATGATCGGCAAGTCGTCAGGATTTTGTCTAAGCTATTACAGTTCAACTTTCCGCGTTTTCACCAAACCCCGCCTGGAAAATGCGTTTGCTAATTGCCTTCGCCCTCGCAATTGTGGGCCTGATTTCCCCCACCGTCGTCGTTGCTGGCAGTGGACTTACGTTTGAACGAGATGTTCGACCATTACTCAAAGCGCATTGCTTCCACTGTCATGGTGAAGCGGGCGTTAGTGAGGGGGAACTCGATCTCCGCCTGCGGCGGTGGATCGTTGCTGGTGGTGATTCCGGGACTGCGGTCCAGCCCGGTGATCCTGACGCGTCGTTATTACTGCAGCGAGTGCTCGATGGTGAGATGCCGCCTGGTGAGACGAAACTGAGCGATGCGGAAACTGGTGTTTTGCGGCGGTGGATAGCCGAGGGAGCGGTTACCGCTCGCGATGAACCGGAGTCGCTTGACAGTGGCGATTATTTCACTGACGAGGAACGGAGTTTTTGGTCGTTTCAACCGATTCGACGGCCACCGGTGCCGGATGCTCGGGACCGGCGTTTTAAGAATCCAATCGATGCTTTTATCTTCGAGCGCTTGCGACGTAATGGGCTGGATTTTTCGGAGCAGGCTGATCGAGCAACCCTGGTGCGGCGGCTGGCTTTCGACTTATGGGGCTTGCCACCTGATTCGGGGATGGTCGAAGCATTTGTCAGTGATGACCATCCGATGGCCATCGAAAATCTGGTCGATCGTATGCTGGCGTCGCCACGATATGGTGAGCGATGGGGAAGGCATTGGCTGGATGTCGCTGGTTACGCAGACTCGGATGGATTCGCCACAGCAGATCGGGAGCGGGAGTTCGCATATTTCTATCGTGATTATGTGATCGACAGCACCAACGCAGATAAGCCTCTCGATCAGTTCGTTTGCGAGCAGTTGGCGGGCGATGAATTGGCGGGTGATGACAACGCAGGCGGAAAGGTTTGGGACCGCCAACGAATTGAACGTTTGGCAGCTACCGGTTTCTTACGAATGGCACCGGACGGAACTGGGACCGGCGGCGTCAACCTAGAAGAGGCGGCCAACGAGAACATCGCTGACACAATTGATATCGTATCGACTTCATTGCTTGGTTTGACAGTTGGTTGTGCGCGCTGTCACGACCATCGTTACGACCCGATTAGCCAATTGGATTACTATCGCCTGCGTGCCATTTTTGCACCCGCGCTTGATTGGAAGCAGTGGAAGAAGCCGAATCAACGACGCGTCTCGTTGTACAGTCCGCAGGACAAGCAGCAACGTGAAAAAGTTGAGGCGGAAGCCAAACAAGCCGAAGAGGCAAGGCGAGTTCGCCAGCAAGAACACATCGATCGGACTCTGTTTGAAGAATTGCTTGTCGTTCCGGATCATGTGCGAGAATCACTGCGGTCCGCATTTCTTACAGAGAAAGCAAAGCGAACGGATGAGCAAGTCGGATTGCTCGAAGAATACCCGAGTGTCGGTAATATCTCGACAGGTTCGCTTTATCTGTATGCCGAGCAACGCTCCAGAAGAGCCGGGGATATCGAAAAGGCTGCCCAGCAACGCGAGGATCGCTACGTCAAGGAGGCCCAAGAGATACAACTGGCTAGTGTTCCTGCTGAAGTTCAGGAACCGTTGAGGAAATTGTTAGCGGCAAATCCAGCGGAACGATCTGAGTCTCAGCAGATTCTCGCAACGCAATATGAACATGTGTTCGTGACTGCCGCTTCTTTGAAAGATGTGATGCCGGAGGCTGCCGAGGAGGTGCGGCAATATCGGCAGGCGGCATTAGTGTGCCGCCAGCAAGATGCCAAAACGGAGTTAGCGAATCTTGCCACAGAGATTGCTGCGATCCGGACTGAAGCACCAAAGGAAAGGTTTCTGCGTGTGTTGACCGAGCCTGTGGATCACGCACCACCAACTTTCTTGTTCATTCGCGGTGACCACAACCAACCAGGTGAACAGGTAGAACCAAATGAATTGACGGTTTTAAGGACGAACCAGTCAATCGAAATTCCTAGTGACGATGATGATCACATCACAACTGGCAGACGTTTGGCATATGCCAAGCACCTGACCAGTGGTTCGCACCCACTACTGGCAAGGGTTTTGGTGAATCGAGTTTGGTTGCACCACTTCGGGCGTGGCTTGGTCGCAACACCTGGTGATTTTGGTTCGCTTGGGACAGCGCCGACACACCCTGAATTACTCGATTGGTTGGCATCGGAATTAATGGATAGGGGTTGGAGTCTCAAGCAGATGCATCGTTTGATGGTGTTGTCGACTACCTATCAGCAATCTTCACGTCGCTCGGGCGAACAGGATCAGATCGACCCTCAGAATCAACTCCTTGGACGCATGTCGGTGCGCAGACTCGAATCGGAGGCTGTGCGTGATGCGATGTTGGTCGTCAGTGGCATGATTTCGAACCGAATGCATGGCGTACCTGTTCCGGTAAGGGAAGATAAGGTTGGGCAAATTGTTTTGGGCAAAGAAATGCTTGACGGCGAGCGAAAACCAAGTGGTACCGAAACCGAATTCGAAGGCATGGGGCGTCGTAGTGTGTACGTCCAAGTTCGTCGCTCGCGGCCACTTGCAGTGCTTGAAACTTTTGATCTGGCAACCGTGTCGCCGAACTGTGTCCGTCGCAATTATTCGAACGTTGCGACGCAATCGTTGTTCATGCTCAATAGCGCTTTTGTGATTGACCGTGCCGAGGAGTTGGCCGATCGGATTGAGCGGTCCGGTGGCGATCTCGGGCAGCAGTTGCAACTGGGATGGCGGATTTGCTTCTCAAGGTTGCCCACAGCGGAGGTTCTGTCCGATTTGTTGTCCTTCGTCGATCGTCAGACCAAGGTGTTTCAGACACGCGACGAAAAGTTGTCGATTGATGCGGCACAGCATTTAGCCCTGGCAACGGCGTGCCAAGCTATGCTCAGCTCGAATCAGTTCATTTATATCGATTAAACATTTGTTGGTTCCGGGTGAAAAGATGCCAAGCTTTGGTCATACCTGTTTAAAGCGTCGCCATTTCTTGGCCTCTGCTGCGATGAGTGCTGGGCCGTTCTTGATTGCGAATCAACTAGCGCAACGAACAACAGCAGAGGTCAAGAAACCGAATCTGGAAAAACCAGAATTCAATTTGCAGCCCAAGCAACCTATTCATCAGCCACGCGCGAAGGCGATGATTTCTCTGTTCATGCAAGGTGGTCCCAGCCAGATTGATTTGCTTGATCCGAAACCGCTGCTGAACAAGCTGCATCTGCAGAAGTTCCCGGGCAAGATCAAGTACGACAATGCCGCTCAGGCCAGTTCGAAGGTGTTTGGTTCACCGTGGAAGTTTGCAAAGTACGGTGAGCATGGAACGGATGTTTCAGAGTTGCTGCCGCATTTTTCGACGATTGCTGATGATGCGCTGGTGATCCGTTCGATGCATACGGGCGTGAATAATCATGGTCAATCGATCCACGCGATGAATGCGGGACGGCCTCAGTCGGGCCGGCCAGGCCTGGGAAGCTGGTTGACTTATGCTCTCGGTGCCGAAAGCGATAGCTTGCCCGCTTACATCGCGATGACAGATCCAAAGGGCCTGCCAGTTGAAGGGGTGCTGAATTGGTCCAATGGGTTTCTTCCTTCGCTCTATCAAGGGACGGTGATCCGGCCGGTCGAGCCACGGATTCTGAACCTGCAGCCGCCCCCGGAATTGTCGGGCGAGATACAGGCGAATTATTTAGGCTTGCTACAGTCGCTAAACCGTCGGCATTTGGAGCAACATCAAGGTGAGCTTGAACTGCAGGCGCGGATTGCAAATTTTGAACTTGCTGAGCGAATGCAGTTCGCGGCTGATGAGGCGACTGATCTCAGCCTGGAATCTGAAGCGACGCATCGAATGTATGGCATCAATGAGGAGCCAACCCGTGAATTTGGGCAGCGTTGTTTGATCGCTCGCCGGCTCATTGAACGTGGTGTGCGTTTCGTTCAGTTGTTTACGAAGAATCAGTACTGGGATCATCACGGCGGCATTGTGAAATCACTTCCTGCCGCCTGCAAGAAAATTGACAAGCCAGCTGCTGCCCTCGTGAAAGATCTCAAGCAACGTGGTTTGTTGGAGGACACCATCGTGCATTGGGGCGGGGAAATGGGGCGTTTGCCCGTCATCCAAAATGAAACCAATATCGGCCGTGATCACAACACCTACGGGTTTTCAATGTGGGTTGCCGGTGGTGGATTTCGGTCCGGCGTTCATGGTGCCACCGATGAGTTCGGGCATCATGCCGTCGAGGATGTTGTCAACCATTTTGATTACCACGCGACCCTGTTGCATCTTTTTGGAATGGATCCGGAGGGTGTCTCCTTCGATTTGAATGGTCGAGAACAGTCACTACTGGATGGTCAGCCCGGCAAACGCATTGAAGGTTTGCTCGCCTAGGCCTTGTCCGTGAGAGAGGAACGATTGATGCGAATCGCATGCGTAACGATTCTCGCCTGCCTGGTTGTTACCGTTTGTTCTGGAGACGTGGGTGATCCGTCTTCGGGGCGGGTTGCGACACAGGCTCTTGAGAACCTCGATCAACCAGCGGCTGTCCAATCTCAGATTCAGTTTGTCAGTCAGACGCTACCGCTAAAGCGTCAGCGAGTCAGCATTCGATCCATTGCTGACGGGACAGAGCAGCCAGCGATTTTGATTTTGCCTTCTGCTGCTCGTGCTGGTGTCTCGGGGAAAGTACCCTTGGTGATCAATTTGCATTCATGGAGTGCTGATTTAAATCAACGAACACCGTTGGAACAATTGGTGACGGATCAGGGTTGGATCTTTTTAGCACCCAATTTTCGAGGACCAAATTCACAACCTGAAGCCTGTGGGTCACTGCTCGCACAGCAAGATATTTTGGATGCTGTGCAATGGGCCATTGATCGGCACGAGGTTGATCCAGGTCGTGTTTATCTGACCGGATCCTCGGGCGGTGGGCATATGACTTTGTTGATGGTTGCGCGACATCCACAGGTTTGGAAGGCGGCCAGTGCTTGGGTCGGGATTAGCGACCTGACCGCGTGGCACAGACGTCATCGTGGTTCGCGTTACGGCAACATGCTGGAAGCTTGCTGCCAAGGGCCGCCTGGAAAGTCGATTGAAGTCGATAAAGAGTATGCGGCACGAAGCCCGTTGACATTTCTCGGTGGAGCAAAAGAAGTGCCGATCGATATTGCCGCGGGAATTAAGGATGGGCATCAAGGAAGTGTTCCGGTGGCGCACTCGATCTGGGCTTTTAACGCACTCGCCAAGGCGAGTGGAACGCCACCGGTTAGCCAACGTGAGTTGATGCTGATCTCCCAACCATCTGGCCGCCTGGAGTCACCCCAGCCAAGCGATGAAGGCTTTGATGAAGTATTTGGTCGTCAACATTACCTCCGCCGCCGCAGCGGGCCCGCCAGATTGACCATTTTTGAGGGTGGGCATGAAGGGATTCCCGCGGCGGTAATCGACTGGTTCCAACGCCATCCTTGACAAGTGGAAAATTGAATAAGTGGACTTGTGTTCACTATCGGGTTTCGATAACCTTTCTGCTTCAACCACATTACGCAAGGGAGGTATTTATGTTGGTTTTGTCGCGAAAAGAGGGGCAGACGATCGAGTTACCCGAACTCCAGGTCGTCGTTCGCGTCATTGCTGTGCAACGCAGCCGGGTGCAGGTTGGAATCGAGGCACCGCAGCAAATTACCGTGCACCGCGGTGAAGTTGTTCGCAAAATGACGGAAAAGCAACAGTCACCCACCGTTTCAAAAGAGGTGTCAAAGGGGGACGCGTTGGCATTTGAGAAGTCAGCTTGGAGTCCCAATGAGGCGGGACAAGCCCATCACGAATTGGGTCCTAGCGGCGAAGGTGAAAGTCCGAATCGATTTCCCCGCGACGAGGCGAGTCGCGTGCTCGGCGAACTGACGCGGCTCGAGGCGGAATTGTCGGCGGTTGCCGAGTTGGCCGAGCCCAGGAATCGTGGCATCGCGCAACGGGTTACAGCCGATGCGATTCAACGTATCGAAGGCATTAGCCGTTCGGTTCGCCTCTCAATTCGGCATCCTTCTGAATCGCAACCGATCGCTGACCTCGTGAAGGTCCGCACTGAAGTGCTTGATCGATTGCGCGAACGTACGCAACCTCTCCCGCTTCCGGTGGAATGCTGCGATTGAATCGGCTCAGATCACGTGGCCATCTCGAAGGAGTCACCCGTTGGCAACTCGTTTTTTTAGCCAGGCAATCAAGGCATCCAGGACTCGTTGAAAAAACCGGCAGCGCGGATCTTGCCTGGCAGCTGATTGGTGGGGCCGTCCGTCACATCAAGTAATGCCCAGTCGGGAAGCTTGGGGGTCTGGCGAGCATTGTTCAGGTAATCGTATTCCCGAAAGGTGAATCCACTGTTGATGACCACATAGTGGTTCGGATTCAGTGGATTAGGGTAGATCAGCACCGGTACATGATGTTTGCGATCGACTTCGAATTCTCCTAGCTTTATACGCTCCGCTTCCCATTGCAGTGGAAGCTCGCCGGAGATTAGTTGAATGATGCGGTTGGAATCAGGATCGCCAAATAGAATCAGGTTCGCTGAGTCCATGTCGTCGGCGGTCACCTCACTGTCCAACTTCTTGCGGATGTCGCCTCGGAAATGTTTTCGCCAGTGGTGCATTGCATGAAGTGACTCTGATTCAACCCACTTTTCGACGACCTCATCTTCTGAATGACCGCTTGGTAGCACAAACAGAAACGAATCCATAAAGGCATCATCGATGGGGCCCTGTAATCCCGGGCGTTTATGAAGGGTCGATTCCTTCGATGCGGGAGCCCAATGATCATTTTGCTTTTCTAATTCCCATGCCCAAGATTGGTCGGAACGTACGAGCGGACCGGCTAGTCGATCGCCGTCGATTTCAACCGTGATTTGGCCAATTCGTTTACCCGGCCATTGTCCAGATTTGAATTCGAATGCGATTCGTGACACGTTTTCAGTGTTAGCACGTAACAGTGCATCGTCGACTTCGGCTTCGACGGTTGCTGGTGTCCAGTGGCTCTCCAATCCGGTGAGTTTGACCCAGTGCATGCTGGGGTAACGCAAGGTCGTCGTGGTGAATTGAATGTGATTAGGAATCGATGGACGAACTGCATTCGCCAACGCTTGCATGCGTCGTTCAATTTCGATTTTTGAGTCTGGATGAATTTTGTGTCCAGTTTGTGGGCCGATCACATGGACCAAATCAATCCCGATTGAATCAAGGCATTTCTGCATTACATCGGCGGCTTGCTTTTGGCGGTCGATCTCTCCGCTGTAAGCGATCGTTGGGCACTGCGCTAAGTTGATCGCCCATGGCGGACAATCGTAAAGTTGCCATAGCCTTTGTTGGAATTGAGGTGCAGTGGAACGAACGTCCTCATTTTGAAAAGAGGCGAGAAATTCGGGGGTTTCAGAAAAGCCTGCGCCTGGGTTGGCTGCGAACCAGCAATCAGCGTAATGCGTTGCAAACTGCCAGCACGCAGCACCACCCATTGAGAATCCTCTGACGCTGATTCTGTTTTTATCAATTGGCAATTTCGATTGCACATACTCTTTGGCTTCTAGGACATCGACTTCGCCAGCGAATTTGAAGGCGTTGCTGTAGCGTCCGTAGGGATGCAGAACGATTGTGTCATCGGGCGCGTACTGTCCGAGATCGCGGGACTGTTTGTTTAAGAATGTTACTTCACTGAGTTTTTCGCCACGGCCATGAAACCAGATATCCAATCTTCTTGGCCGAACATCTGTCGGATCGAACCCTGCTGGTATGACGATTCCGTAAGGCTGAATCGACCCGTCAATCTTGCTGGTGTACCCACCAATGACGAGTTGTGGCTCCTCTGAAACTTCAATCCCGACTACATCGCTCCAAGACCCACCCCGTTGAATGATCTCGATTCGACGGGCCGATTCGTCAAGCAGAACTGACGCCTGCTCCGGTTCATTGGCTTTGTAGAATTGGTTGAATTCGATCACCATTTCGACAGCACGAGGAAAGACAAGTACCTCGCTTTCCATCACTGCAATGGATGGATCTTTTTTTAACGCCGATTGCCACTGTGCGCGAAGAACCTGGCAACGCCATTCCAGAGCTTCTACGACAGTCGATGAAATCTCAATTCCTGTGGGTGGTATCGGTCGCACCTGATCGGGCTGGTTGTCAGCAGGGCCGTCCGCATAGATGTGTCCACTGCAGAGGGCGAGAACGGCGAGGCCAATAAAAACACACAACGGGAATCTAAGAACCATGATGGTTTCTCGCTAACGATGTTGGCGACAACTACAGCGGATGTCAGGAATCGGTGTTCCAGCCCCACTTGTCGCCTAGGATCAGCTAAAACAGAGGACTAAATCATAACCGTAGCGGCAACCGAGTTTAGGAATTTAAGAAAAGATGGCGGTGATTCTGCTTGCGGACGATAGCCCTACTCATACAGCGCTCATGCGTTCGCTTTTGGAAGAAGCATCGCACGTGGTTCATTGTGTTGGAGACGGGTTGCAGTTGATGCAGGCGTTGGATGAAACGGTACCCGACTTGGTGGTGACCGATCTGCGGATGCCTGAAATGAATGGAATGCAGGTTGTCCAGGAGATTGCGGCGCGATATTCCACGATCCCAACCGTGGTCGTGACCTCGCCTGGATCGGAGAATCTCGCGGTGGACGCGTTAGCACTTGGTGCGGCTAACTTCGTTCCTAAAAATTCGCTGCGGGTACTTTTTGACCATGTTGTTTGCCAAACCTTGCAGCTGTCGAAAGCCGATCGTCTGTTCGACCAGTTGTCTGGAAAGTTGCTGCATCCTGAGTTCAGTATTGCGCTGAGCAATCATTTATCGTCGATACGTCCCGCTGTGACTTACTTCATCCAGTCTTTGGCAGCGGCGAAATGTATGGATCGAACACAGCGAATTCGCGTTGCTACCGCCGTGGTGAGCGCGCTCTTCAACGCGATTTGCTTCGGTAACCTAGAGGTAGGTGAAGAAGAAGCCCTCATCACTCGGATTCTGTCGGGCGAGGAGAGTGGCCACCAAGAACTGCGTGAACTAGCGAATCAAGCTACCTATCGAGACCGACATGTATCATTGAAAGTTTCAATTGGCGAACACGACACTCGTGTGCTCGTGTCACACAATGGTCCGGGAAGATCGATGCGAACGATCCCCGCACCCGGAACTCCCGAATCGTTTGAGTTGGAGCAGTGTCGTGGTTTGATGTTGATTACCAGTGTGATGGACGATGTCAAATTTCAGTCGGACTATAGCGAAGTTGTGATGATCAAGCAGCATGCCTGATCCGAGTATGATTTCGATCAGTAAGCGACGCCAATCATGTTCGATTGATCGTGTGACGTACACTGTTACGCTAAGTCGTTTGTGGTTGGACAACGACTTTGATCTGTTCTGGATCACCTTCGTACAAGCGATTAAACCAGAGAGGTCCGTCCGTGAGCGAGATTTTCGCTGTGACTAAGGGGGCGACGTTGATGATGCCACGGTTCATTAAGTCAATGCATTCAGGATATTCGCCGTTGCATCCGCAGGTGCCACGCAAGGTAACTTCACGGGTAACGACAGATTGAAGTGGTAGCTCAATTGTCGGTGCGACGTTTCCGATCAAGGTGACATTGCCACCCTTGCGCACTGATTCGATAGCGGTTTTGATCGTCGGTGTGGCTCCCACCACTTCGTAAGCAAGGTCTGCACCTTTCCCGCTTGTCAATTCACGAACTCGTGCCGGGATGTCCTCTTGATCACTGCGAAGGCCGTAGTCGGCACCAAGTGATTTGGCAACTTCAAGGCGTTTGTCGTTGATGTCAACCGCAATGATTTGAGTCGCACCCGCCGCTCGGGCAGCTTGAAGGGTAAGCAAGCCAATCATCCCTGTGCCTACAACAACGGCCGTGTCGCCAAGTCGCGTGGGAGTCACGTTCGCAGCATGAACGGCGACGGAGACGGCTTCGATCAACGCCGCATGCTCGAAAGGAAGCGTTTCGGGGAGTTCATAGACAATGCGACGGGGAACGCTGATCCGTTCTGCGAACGCCCCGTGGCGGCGGTATTCTCCACAGGAAACACCTAGAACCATCCGGTTGTCGCACAAGTTCGCATCGCCACGGCGGCAGAAGTCGCATTGCCCGCACGACACCATTGAATCGAAGGTGACGCGAGTGCCCACCGCTAGATCTGTCACATTTTGACCGGTCGCCACCACGCATCCAGCAGCTTCATGTCCCATCACGAGAGGTGGAATACGGCGGCCAGTGCTGCCGTCGTATCCATGAATGTCGCTTCCGCAAATGCCGCAGGCTTCGACCTGGATGAGTACGTCGTCAGGGCCAACCTGAGGTTCCTCCACCTCGGTGACTTCCATCTTCTTATATTCGGTAAGTAGCATCGCCTTCATGTCGCACCTCGGATCCAAGTTGCTTTTGACGGTCAGTTTGACCGGCTGAACTTTTACGCGGCAGTTTAGCACAGCATTTAGAGCTCGTCTTGGTGGCGGCGACCAGCTTGTTCGCTGGAAGCCGTTCGCCAGTTTTAAACGGACGTGGGATTCAGTCGTCTGGGTATCTGTCCTGGGAGTCGGTTTTACCTTTCCGGCACGCCGAAATCTGGGTGCTAGGTGGTTACACTAGAAAGATCGCCGAGAACTCGTCTCCGGCCCACATCCTTTCGTACGCCATAAGTGACCATGTTTCGATCGCTCAGCCGAAGTCTGATTTACTCATTGAGCTCCGTTTTGATTTTTGCCGGATTGATTCAGGCGAAGGATCCGCCCAATGTTTTGATTGTCACTGTAGACGACATGAGTGCCGATTCGCTTGGCTCTTTTGGTTGTTCTCTGCAGGGGACCTCGCCGAACATCGATTCCTTTGCCAAGCAGTCAATGCGTTTCAATCATGCACACGTCATTGTCGGAAACTGCATGCCGGGACGTAACATTATGTGGTCAGGATTGTTTTCACACGTGAATGGTGTGGAAGGGTTTGTTCAGAATCGAGATCCTGATTATTTGGTGTTGTGTGATTTAGCGAAATCGGCCGGCTACTTTGCGGCGATTCGTGGCAAGGTAAGCCATTCAACACCCTATCTGCCGTACGCTTGGGACGCGATTTTGGATAGTGACGAATCTGGAAAAAAATATCACAACAAGGATGCGGAAGGCTATGGCGCATCGACTCGCCAAGGGATAGCGCTGGCGAAGAAGGCGGGTAAGCCATTTTGTTTGATGGTCAACATTTCTGATCCTCACAAGCCTTTCTATGCACAGGGAAAGGGTGGGGCAACGGTTGACGACCGTCACGTGCCCAGCCGTGTTTTTGAAGCATCGGAAGTTCCGATACCCGGGTTCCTCCCTGAGGATATGCCGATTCGAAAAGAGCTTGCTCATTACTATTCATCTGTTCGACGCGCCGATGACTGCTTTGGCGAAATCATGAGCGCGTTGCAAGACGCAGGCCAACAGGAGAATACATTTGTGATGTTCTTGTCCGACCATGGAATGCCACTGCCCTTCGCGAAGACGCAGTTGTATCACCACAGTACGCATACTCCGCTCATCGTCCGTTGGCCTGGTGTAACCAAGCCAGGCAGTGTTGATGAGCAGCATATGGTATCGGCAGTTGACTTTGTCCCGACCTTATTAGATGTGATGGAATATGAGCATCCACAGGCGGATCGTCTGCAAGGGAAATCGTTTGCTTCGCTGATTCGGGGTGAGCGTCAGTCAGGACGAGATTTTGTGATTCTTCAGTACAACGAGAATTCAGGGAGGAATCGGCATCCAATGCGTGGTATTCACACGCCCCGTTACCTCTATCTTTACAACGCATGGAGTGATGGGGTGCGGAAATTTGCGACGGCCACCACTGGAACGGTAACCTATCGCCAAATGGTGAAACGTGCAGCACAAGAAGAAGACATCGCCGCGCGTTTGCAGCTATTTGACCATCGAGTCGTAGAAGAATTGTTTGATGTGGAGAACGATCCAGACTGCTTGAACAATTTGGTGGATGATCCAAACACGCAGGGCAAAAAGTTGCAGCTTCGGAAGCAGTTGGCCGAGTCATTGGGGCGGCTGAAAGATCCGATCACTCCGCTGCTTGTCAATTTTGAAGATGATGAGTTGCGAAACGAGTACATGGCAAAAGAAGATGCTCGAGCCGCTGCGGCGCGGCGGAATCGCGGCAAGAGAAAACAGAGTCCTTAATTTGGGCTTTGGGTAGTTCGCGTCGCAGGGTCGATAGGATCGCCCCTGCGATTGAGAAATACAGCTGGGAACAAGGCAAAATTGACAGCCACAAACCCGATGCTACGCAGCAAGAAGACGTTACGCGTCGCTGCCGTTCGCGGTATCGTGTGCCCTATAGATTTGCTTCTGATTCACTGCTGTGGCGGCGAAAGATCTTCCAGTTTTTTCCTTAGCCGCTGGATTTGAATGCGTGCCAGCGGGGTCAGTTTCTGTGAGGCGGTTGCCGGTCGCACTAGGGCAAGTGCGCGTTCAAGGTTCACCTTTGCATTGGCTTTGTCGTCTAGCTGCAGTTTTATGTCAGCCATCGATTCCAAAGCGGCTGCCTGGTAGTTGCGGTAAATGCGAAGTTCTGGGACTAGCGTTCGCAGTTTGTCATAGTGACCAATCGCCTGGCTGAGATTTTGCTCAGCGTCCTGGAGTGATTGATTTTGTTTTTGGTGCTGGGCAAGTCTTTCGAGAGATCGGGCACGAAGGGAACGGTATCGCGTCTGATTCGGGTCATGCTGCATCAATAGCATGCTTAGTTCGTTTGCTCGCCGTGCGCGACGCAATGGATTCCATCCGAAAGCTTCGGCGCTCGACAATGTCATCGCCAGTTCGTAGCGAGCGTCGTCGGAGCGAGGGTTCTCCTGAAGCAATTGTTCGAACAGGTCGATTGAACGGCGCATCGCAAATTCTGAGCTTCTGGGCTGATTCGCGCGACCTGCCACCTTGGACTTTGTTCGGAATGCTCGCGCCAATTCGGCTAGCAGCTTGGAATTATTGGGCGAATTTGAAATAAGTTTTTCCAGCGTTTGAATAGCCTCGTCGGCGGCTGCTAACTCATCTTCGTTTCGCATTCGGAGCATGGTGCCGATTGGACTGCGTTTGAAGCGAAACGTGTTTCGTTCTGGCAAGTTCAGTGAATCGGCCAGACCGATGCGAACACTTAATGAGGCATACAAGCGGTGCGCTCGTGCATACTGAAAGGCCCCTTCTGATGAATCGAGAATGTTGTCCGAGGTTTCGAGCTGGGTGACGGTATTGCTGAACATCTGCATCGCTCGGTTGATCTGACCGCGTAGGCTCAAAATGGCCGCGAGTTCATTCATGGTTTCTGCCTGAGCCAGAATGGGATCCAAATCGTTGGGACGGGTGACCGCCATTTGACGGTATCGTTCCATTGCATCTGTGTAGGCGCGATCCGCTTCGCGAAGTTTACCTAGGTAAGCGTAAACATCGCCGGCGCGGCGTGCGGCTAATGCCGTTTCGGCCAGCAGGTCTTCACTATTGTTGGCAGCGAGTTCATCAAAGAAACCGAGTAATGATTGGAGCATCCTCGCGTCCGCAGGCGTAACATTGGGAATGATCCTATCGGTCGCATCGCCCGCGAAATCGGCATCAGCGTGGATGCCACGATCGGTGACATTCTGCATGATTTGGTCAAAGGCTTTCAGCGCGACCTGTAAGTTTGCTTCCGCGCGGACCCTTTGAGATTCCGCTTGTTCGAGTGCCATGGTGCGTTCTTGCAACGATGTGCGCGCTTTGGATTCTGCCGCGCTTGCCATGGCTAGTGATTCACTTGTGCGCCAATAACCGATTGCTGAGACAGATGCTAAGGCAATCAACAACAGGAAGGTTGAAAAGGTCATGCTTGCAGCTGCCGGTTCCCGACGCGACCAACGAATCAGTCGCTCAGTCAGTCCAACACGTCGAGCTGAAATTGGATGGCCTTTTAGAAATCGAGTCAAGTCGTCCCGTAGCTCACCAGCCGTTGAATAGCGCTTGGCTGGTTCGGTCGCTAAAGATTTTTGGACAATCGTTTCGAGGTCACGTGGGATCTGAGCGTTGAATTTTCGAGGAGAGGCATTGACGCCTGATCCCGCATTTCGAATCACCTCGGCTGTTGTACGACCCTGAATGGCAGTTTGGCCCGTTAGCATCTCGAAGATTGTGAGTCCAACACCATATACTTCGCTTCGGACATCGTAGATTCCGCGGAGCGATTCGGGCGACATATATTGAGGTGTACCAAGTAAGTCGCCAGTCCCGGTAACCTCTTTAGCCTCATTGACTTTGGCTAAGCCAAAGTCAGCGATCCAGACGCGATGATCCGTGTCGACAAGCAGATTGGCGGGTTTGATATCGCGGTGCAGGATCCCTTGCTCGTGAGCATATTGCAGCGCATCACAAATGGACGTGGCAGTTTGCGCCACCCAACGCATGTGGTTGGGCGATTGCCATCCCAATGAACTGGTATGGCCGGTGCCCTTGGCTATGGTGGATTGCGCGTTGGCAAAGTCGATCTCGCTTGCCGTTTGATCCAAGCCCTCATCGACGGTAGGTAAATCGAATTCTGGTTGGCCGGTGCGTTGTTGCAACCACTCACGCAGGCTGTTGCCGTCAATGTAGTCCATCACGTAGTAGTGGAAGCCACAATCCTGACCGACACCAAACACCGGGACAATATTGGTATGTCGCAACCTCGCAGCTGCTTTGGCTTCTCGCTGAAATCGCTGTAGGTCTCTGGATTGTTCGAACGCACGCGTGGCGAGCACTTTTAGTGCAACACGCCGCGATAGGGGTTGGTGAATGGCTTCGAAGACGACGCCCATTCCTCCACGGCCAATCTGACGAATGATTTTGTAGTCATCTAAATGGTCGATTTGAGCCAGATTTGCGAATTTGGAGGATGTTGGGGCGCTCGATTGAATCGCCGAGGATTTGAGTCCCTCGATCATTGCAATTGATTCCAGCAGTGATCTGAGTTGGCCTGTTGGATCTCCATGTTTGGCGATGGTGTCGTCAATCGAAGGATTTTCACCGCGGCGGATCGCGGCAGAAAATGACTCTGCGATGGCATCCAATTCTTGCTGGCTATGGCCACATTGTTGGTTGTGCTCGGCAGGATCCATCGAATCACTCATCAATGGGGCCCTGCTGTTGGTGGTTATTCTTATGCGAGTCGGACGAACCCATATCTGTATGAAATCGCTTCATCAGTTCGCCAAGTCTTGTCATTGCTCTTAAGTAGCGTTTGCTGGATGCCGAAGGAGTGATTCCTAGCACTTGAGCGGTATCGAGATTTGAAAGTTCTTCAAAATGTCGCAGAGCGATCACCTCTCGGTCGATCGGGTCCATCTCGTTTAAGACGGTTTCCAGGCGTTCAATGCGTTCGGCCTGAGCAACGATTTCTGTCATCGATACCATCGACCCAGCAAGTTTTGCCGCTAGTGCCAACGAGGTATTGGGCGAGATCGTCTGTTGAAGCGAAACCTCTTTGCGGATGTCTCGCATCTCCGTTTTAAAGTGTCGGCGGTGAAGATCAATTAATTGCTGGCCCACGATCAAACGCAACCAAAGAAGTGGCGGCATCTCAGGATGGTTTGAAAAATGATCGAGACGCTTTGCCGCCGCTATGAACGTTTCCTGCAGCACATCTGAATCGGAGACTCGAGCTGCTAATCGGTAATCGAGTCGGAATCGAACGATGCGACCTAGTTGTTGCCGGAAATGTGAGAATACATCCGCCAGGGCCTGTGGATCGCCACGACGCATTCTGTCGACGAGTTCAGGAGCAAGATTCAATTCCGACATTCAGCACTAATCGAGAGGGGAACAAGGCTATCGTTTGAACGCCAGTGACGACGGAGTGTTTCGCTTTCAGAGCTGTACGAGGTCAGTATTGATCGTCGGATCGGAGGAAATGTAGCTGACGTTGGTGCAGCTCGTGGTCCGATTTTGGGCGATCTGCCAGATGACGGCTGGTGATTCGATTTTGGACTGGCGACAGGGTCTTTACCAGCGCATGCCACATCGAGAATAGTTCCGTCTCTCCAATAGAGGGGCTCGCCCGGAAAGTTGGTTAGGAAATCTGTGGCGATAAAATGAGGAAATTCCTGTCCTGCGACGGCCTGGCGTCCCGTTTAGAAAAGAGGAGTGGTGTTTTGCCCGATGAAAACGATCCTCGACGGGTTGTCGCTGCTATAAGTTTATAGTCGGGTTCTGGCACTCTTTTTCCTGCATTCACTTCTACAGGGTGGCGACAGATGGTACGGAATGGACCCCTTTCAAAGGCGATCGCGTCGCTGGCTTGCGCCGTGATGATCGCTCCGGTGGCGGCGGCCGAGCCCATTTCAGCGGACCAGCAGGCGTTTTTTGAAGCCAAGATACGCCCAGTTCTTGTCAAAGAGTGCTACGGCTGCCACAGCAACAAGTCTGGCAATGTACGTGGCGGACTGCGGCTAGATACGAAGCAACTAACACTGCTTGGCGGCAGCTCGGGACCGGCCGTGGTGCCCGGCAGTCCCGAGGATAGCCTGCTGTAC
Source organism: Rubripirellula sp. (assembly GCA_049602075.1). Taxonomy (GTDB): domain Bacteria; phylum Planctomycetota; class Planctomycetia; order Pirellulales; family Pirellulaceae; genus Rubripirellula. Next base: position 148,392 of record JBMYRF010000012.1, on the reverse strand, counting down.
ACCGCCATGTTGCATGAGGATTTTAAGATGCCGCCGCGCCGCAGATTGGCGGGGGATGTGATCGCGGATTTCCAACGATGGATCGAAATGGGAGCACCCGATCCACGCGAAACACAAACAGCAGAGATCAGAGCGACGATTTCTGAAACGGATATCCAGCAGGCGAGAGAAGCGTTTTGGGCCTACCAGCATCCGCAAGACGATTCAGCTCCCGAGGTGAGTCACGGATCTTGGCCGCGTACCAAGACGGATCGCTTCATATTGGCAAAACTGGAAGCAGAGGGATTGAAGCCAGCGGATGATGCCGATCCGCATCACATACTGCGAAGACTCTGTTTTGATCTCGTCGGTTTGCCACCCACACCCGCCCAACTCATTTTTTTCACCGAGCAATACCAGCAGAGCCCAGATCAAGCCATTTCGATGGTTGTGGATCGATTGCTTGATAGTAAGTACTTCGGTGAACGGTGGGGCCGACACTGGATGGATGTCGCACGGTACGCGGAATCAACGGGGCGAGAGGTCAACATGACCTATCCACATGCGTGGCGATATCGTGACTACGTGATTGACGCTTTTAATGCAGACAAGCCATTTGATCGCTTTGTGCAGGAGCAGCTGGCGGGTGATTTGTTGCCAGCAAATAGTGATCAGAAATGGGCTGAGAATTTGATTGCGACGACGTTTTTGGCAATGGGACCAAAGAACGTGAACGAACAGAACCGGGTGCAGTTTTCCGCGGATCTAATTGATGAGCAAATTGATGCGACCACTCGGGTTTTTTTGGGAATGTCTGTAGCGTGTGCACGCTGCCACGATCATAAGTTTGATGCGATTCCTCAAGCTGATTATTACGCCATGGCCGGGATTTTCGGCAGCATGACAACCTACTTTGGCAATCCGCCTTCAGAGTTCGGTTCTTTTAGTTCAGCACAAGCACGACGCAGCAGCAGCCTGTTGTTAGTGCCGGTCAAGGATCCGAACCCCTACGATAAAAGTTACACAGAAAGCGAACTGACCGAGTTGCGTTCAGAGATTACCGACCTGATAAGCCAACTCAGCAATCTCCGGCGAAACCGGCAACAGGCCAGTGGGCAGAATGCTGCTCGTGATCGATTGCGTATTACGAACCAAATTGCACAGGCGTCGGCAAAGTTGGCGGTCGTTGATGAGTCAGGCAACCCGCGTACTTATTGCATGGGTGTTCAGGAAACTCAAACACCAAGTGATGTGAGGCTGCTTGTTCGTGGTGAGATTGACCAACCCGCTCAACGGATTGCTCGAGGTTTCCCACAGGTTTTATGTGATCAGTCCCCCCGATTTTCAAGTGACAGCAGTGGGCGTTTGGAACTTGCTCGGTGGATTGGAAGCAATGAAAATTCACTCACAGCACGAGTGATGGTTAACCGGATTTGGCAGCACTTGATTGGTCAGGGATTGGTTCGTTCCACCGAAAATTTCGGGGTGACAGGTCAAGCACCAAGCCACCCTAAGTTGCTCGATCATTTGGCGGTGAAATTTGTCGAATCAGGTTGGTCGGTCAAGACGATTGTGAAGGAGATTGCCACCAGTCGTGTTTATCGTGTCGCTTCGAATTATGACGAATCAAGCCACCACAAAGATCCCGACAATGCGTGGTTGTGGCGGGCGCATCCCCGGCGATTAGATGCAGAAGCAATTCGCGACGCCATCCTGAGCATCAGTGGTGAAGTGGATTATGAGCGGCCCCGCGGTTCGGAGGTTGCAAAGGCGGGTTATGTTCGTGTTCGTGATGGATTCTTGGGGGATCCACGTGAATTAGCACAACGGGCGATGACTCAAGCTCGTGCTGAGATGCAGGCAGAAATGCGGCAACGATTTGCTGGCGGTCAGAATGGTCAGCGTGGTGCATTCAGTGGTCGACCCGGCGGTTTTGGTGGAGGTCCGGGTACACGCGGCCGGTTCAATCCACGCGGTCAGGGGAGAGCAGGGCAAGTTGCCGGATTTGATCGTAGCTCTGCGCAGGCGAGGATGACCGAAACAATGCAGCGGATTTCGAATCAATACTCAAATCAACTGAACATGGAAGACGCGAAGTTCCGCAGTGTTTATCTGCCGATGGTTCGCGATCAAGAGCCGCGCTCGTTAGCTGTTTTCGACTTGGCTGATACGAGTGCGGTGACGGGAACGCGAGAATCATCCAATACAGCCAATCAAGCGCTGTACATGATGAACAATCGGTTTGTCATCGATTCAAGTGACGCATTCGCTCGCCGGTTGATTCGCGAGTACTCAGCGAATGGTGAACGTATCGAAGCGGCGTTCGAGTTGACTTACGGGCGAAAGCCAACCCTTGGAGAGCGATCCGCAGCGATCGACTTTATTAAGAAATTTCAGTTTCAGGGCGTTAGTGGTCAGCAGACGTTGTCCGCACTCTGCCAGAGTCTGTTCGCTTCGGCCGAATTTCGGTACATCGATTAGTTCTATCTGAGGTAAACAGCTAATGTATTCTCGACGTGACCTTTTGCAGTCATTATCTGCAGGTTTTGGTTACCTGGCGTTCGCTGGGCTCAGTAGCACGCTCTCCCAATCTGCGCGCGCGGTTGACCTGGAGACAAGATCAGGGAACCCGTTGATGCCTAGGGTTCCGCATTTTCCTGCTCGAGCGAAACGCGTGATCTTTCTTTGCATGCAGGGTGGTCCATCCCACGTAGACACGTTTGACTACAAGCCGCAATTGGTAAAGGACCATGGCAAGCAGGGAAAATATGGCGGATCACTATTAAAATCACCTTGGGAGTTTCGCCAACGGGGTGAAAGCGGACTCTGGATATCTGAGTTGTTTCCTGAAGTGGCGAGGCATGCTGACGACCTTTGCTTGATCCGTTCAATGCAATGCGATCAACCGGTTCACCCGGGTGCGATGACGCAAATGCACACGGGCACGGCGCAGTTTATTCGTCCATCGCTTGGCGCCTGGGCTCTGTATGGTCTTGGAACTGAGAATGAAAGCTTGCCTGGATTCATCTCTTTGAGTCCGCCCGCGGGAAGTTCTCGTAACTTTGGCAGTTCGTTCCTGCCGGCGATTTACGGGGGAACCAAGGTTGGACGTTCCGGGATGCGAGCGGGAGCAAGGTTTCAAGGCGTTGGCACGGGGGAATCCGTGCCTGATATTGCCAACGGACGGCTTTCTGAAAGCCAGCAACGAAGCCAATTGGATCTGATTCAATCGTTGAATCGTGAGAAACTTCGGCGCGACAAATATCAGCCGGGGGTGGAAGGTGTGATCGAATCATACGAACTGGCATTTCGGATGCAGGATGCGATGCCAGAATTGATGGACCTCAGCGGTGAAAGTGAATCGACTTTGGCGATGTACGGCGCGGATCAAGGGCCTGCACAGAGTTTTGGGAAACAATGCCTGCTTGCCCGTCGTTTTGTCGAAGCTGGGGTGCGTTTTGTCGAAATCACCCACGGCAATTGGGATCAGCACGCGAATCTGGCAAATGATCATGAGGCGCGAGCCACGGCATGTGACCAACCGATTGCCGGATTGCTGCAAGACTTGAAACAGCGTGATCTATTGAAGGATACGTTGGTGGTCTGGGGCGGAGAGTTTGGGCGTACGCCTGCCGCACAGAACGGCGATGGCCGAAACCATAACAATCGCGGTTACACCACGTGGATGGCGGGCGGCGGGGTCAAAGGTGGTTACAGCTACGGGGCAACGGATGAGCACGGCTATGAATCGGTCGAGAAGAAATGCCACATTCATGATTGGCATGCCACCATCTTACATTTGCTCGGCCTAGATCATGAGCGTTTGACCTACCGATATGCTGGTCGTGACTTTCGCTTGACGGATGTTCACGGAACGGTCGCCTCCGAAATCCTGGCTTAGCGACGTTAGTTTGGAAAGACGATGATTCGCCGTCCAAAGAAAACTCGAGGGTCATCTTTAGGCAGGTCGTTCTGGCTTTCGATTCTTTGATCCCAATCGTGCTCAGGCCGTAGGCCGGTACTCGTACTCCTACTCGAGTCCGCGCGACAGTAAGGAAGCTGAAACGTCGCAAAGATGATCGTTGACTGCAAACGGTTCGCTCACATCCGCGCCGAATCGAGTACGAGTACCGCGATGCAGAGTACGAGTACAAGTACGAATCAGACAGGAAGTCAGAAGCAAGAATTGCAACGAAGAACGCGGCACCGTTTTTCTCGAAATCACTGTCCACTGCGCGCTCTTGTTGAATTCAGCCGTTATTCTTAATTTTGCGTGAAAGCTTTGCTGGCCGCGTGTCAGTGGTGTTGGTCCACTGCCGTCTCGGTAACTTTTTTCTGATGGCAGATTCGTTTCTGAGTAGGTAAAAGCCTGAGTTCCTCAGTCGTTGCCATGAAAGCGATTTTTGTAATTCACCTTGCTCGCAAACGGGACGTCAAGATTCCAGCAAGCCTACTCCACGGCGTAACAAGTGCAAAAAATGGTCATCGGTTGAGTTGTGGTTCTGATCTCTGAATCAGCCGTTCTTAAATTTCCCAGCTGTAATAGGGCCAGGGGCCTTCGCCAGTTTGGCCGCTTGTCACTTCGACGAAGCCACTGCTTTGTCCCAGTGAAACCAAGTCACCAGATCCTTGGCTAATCACAACTTCGGCAAGACCGGCCTCACTCAGGCGAACCAATTTCAGCCAGTGCAGTGGGATAGTTTTGTCACCAGGATTTTTCAATCCAACGACGGGGCAGGGTGGGTTCCAATAAGTTTGCCCACTGATTTTTGCGAGTAGTGGCAATGCTAGGCGGCGACATCCGACTGTCGCGCTGACAGGATTCCCCGGCAGTCCCACGATCAGTTTTCCGTCTTTTGTCGCCGCGCCGAGGACTGGTTTGCCAGGGCGAATCGGTAAACCATGGAAGACAATTTCGCCTCCTAGATCGCGGATCACATCAGGAACGTGATCATAGTTCCCCATCGAAACACCGCCGGTCAGCAAAACAGCATCTGATTTTTCGAGATGGTTTTCCAAGACGGTTCGCAGGGTAGCTTGCTGGTCGTCGGCGTGATCGATGGCGTGGAGTTTGGTCCATGGGATTGGATCGAGCATTGCGGAGAGAGAAGCACGGTTGCTGTCACGGAGTTGCCAGGGTTGGGGTGTGGTTCCCGCTTGTACTCCGACTTCATCGCCCGTGGTGATAATGCTGGTGGTGACGGGAGCGTAAACATCTGCCTCATCGGAACCAAAATTTGCCATGGTTGCCCGATGGGCTGCCGTGAGACGAATTCCAGGGTTCAGGACCACACTTCCGGCGGTCGCGTTTTCACCGGTCCGGCGAATGTGTTCGCCAGCTTGGCATTGCATAGCTGATTCACGCAGTTGAATACGAAGTTCAGATTCCTCTGTATCTTCACGCTTGATCACCAGATCAGCTTCGGTCGGAACAATGGCACCGGTGAAAATACGGACTGCGGAATTTGGTTCGAGGATGGGCGGTGGGCCGCCAGGCGAGCTTTCACCCGTAACGAAGATTGACTTTGTGGTTTGCAGTTCAGATAGCCGGATTGCATATCCGTCCATCGCCGAGACGTCCGCCGCCGGGCTGTCGCGATCTGCCACCACTGCTGAGGCGAGCACACGGCCAACAAGATTTTTTGATCGTTCAACCTCTTGCACGATCGCCAGCTTCTCAGCGAGTGCGTCGAGTGCGCGATCAGGATGATCAAAGCGAAACTTGGGAGCCACGTTGTAAATCCTCCGGCGTGTTCATATTGCGGCATGAATTGGTTGGCAGTGGGGCGCAAAGATGGGGGTGACCGCTGATCCAACGATAAAGGCTACGATCTTCTGCGCTTGAAAGAGTCTTGAGTGCGCCGGCATATTGAGTTGGATAGATTGCGACCAAGGGTTCTAGCCGGCTTTCATTGCCCGAAACCGCAACCACGATTTGGTGCTGATGAGTTTGCCAAAGCTCGTGTAAGCGTTGCAAATCATCTGTCTTTAGCAATGGCATGTCGACGGGGGTGATGAATACGGCATCGAAGGCATTCACAGAAGCATGTTGTAAAGCCGATGCGACACCACACGCCGGACCACCCGAAGGGATTTGATCAGCGAGCACCATCTGATCGGTTGTCGCGGTTAGTTTTCCAGCCAGGCAAACTTCGTTGCAAAAGGGAACCAGCTGCTCGACGGCGTGACGCCAGAATGTTCCACCCTGCTCGTGCGGCAAGGTTGCTTTTTCACAACCCATCCGCCGTGACTGTCCGCCACAGAGAACCGTTCCGAGTAAACGAAGTTCGTTTGTGCTCACGTTGATTTCTTTTCCAGTACCTCTTCCACCCACGATTTGGCACGCATCATGGGTGGGAATCCAATGGTTGGTGCCGAAACCAAGGCAACATGTCGTAGATCCTCGGGGGAGCAGCCTGCCTCAAGTGCTTTTCGGCAATGGGAATGGGCGGCACCTTCTAAACCAGCTCCGATCGAGATCGCCAGCTTGACCAGTGAGATCTCACGGTCAGATAAGGGACCCGCTCCCCGTGCTGCTTGTCCAAAGGATTCGTAGGCTTGCATGAATTCGGGATTCGATTGATGCATGCGCTTATAAGACTTGGGAATCATGGCGATGCCTTTCGGATAGATTCGATCAATGCATCAATCGTGTAAGGATCCGCTTCCGCAGTCACTTGCAGGCCGATCTCTTTGACACGGGCGGATGTAACGGGGCTTAGCGTTGCGATCTTCATTTTCTTCATCGCATCACCGAACAGCGTGAATGCGTTGGTTGCAGTGGCGCGACTGGTCAGCGTGATCCAGTCAATCTTTTCGGCCCGTGCCAAATCGATGATTGAAGGGTCTGCTTGAGCAACGTCCAGGTGCTGATAGGTCACAACTTGGGTGACGCTTGCACTGCCTTGTTGTAGAGCAGATGAAAGTTCATCACGGCCGCGACTTGCACGGATGATGAGAACGTTCTTGTCTCGAGCCTCTTCCGTCAATGATTCGGCCAGTGACTCTGCTCGGAAATCTGGAGGAACAATATCGGCTCGTAGATGGAATTCGCTCAGGCTGCCGGCGGTCTTTTCACCGACGGCGGCGATTTTAAGATTGCCCATGCAGCGAAGATCGTTCCCGGTGGCGAGGATTCGGTTGAAGAACGATTGAACTCCATTGCGGCTGCAGAAGACAATGAGGTCAAAGTTGGACAGCGATTCAATCGTGGTATCCACCGTGGTCCAGTCGTCCAGGGGCTGGATTTCGATCATAGGTTGGACCAGCACTTGGGCACCGAGTTGCCGCAGAGGGTCGGCCAAAGCTTCTGCCTGATCTGCTGGGCGGGTTACTAAAACGGTTTGACCGAGCAGCGGTCGGCTTCGAGCCCAATGGATGGCGTCGGCCAGTTCGGTCACGGGTCCGAGGATGACGATGACGGGTGGCCGCAATTGGGTCGCCGGGGTCAGTTGGTCTGCGACCTGGTCCAAACGGCAGCGGATTAGCTGCTGATCGGGCAAGCTGCAACGTCGGATGATTGCAGCGGCGGTGTCGGCCGATTTGCCCGCTGAGAGCAGCGCGTTAGTCCAGGATCGAGCGGTCGTCACACCCATGTAGACGACGAGCGTGCCGGGGAATTTGGCGAGGGCATCCCAATCGAGGGCCGACTGGGGCTTTTCAGGTTCCTCGTGCCCGGTGATCAAGGCGACGGCGGATGCAAGGCCACGATGGGTCACCGGGATGCCAGCGAAAGATCCGGCTGCGAGGGCTGTGGTGATTCCTGGGACCACTTCCAGCGGAATTCCCGCTTGCTGCAGGGCAGCGACCTCCTCGGCGGTTCGGGCAAATACGGCTGGATCACCCCCTTTCAGACGGGCAACACGGCGACCAGCAGCCGCATGCCGCAGCATTTCGTCGATGATTTCCTGTTGTTTCCAGATTCTTGACTGCCCATGTTTTCCGACGCAAATGTGGTCGGCGTCGACGGCATGTTGCAGAAGGGCGGGGTTGCAAAGCCCGTCATATAGGACCACATCGGCCTGACGCAGCAGTTCCGCACCCCGCAATGTCAACATTCCGGGGTCGCCGGGGCCAGCACCAATCAGAAAAACACGACCATTCATGCAGGCATTGTGACCGGAGAAGGGATAATAGGACACTCCTTGTCGACGAAACGCCTGGATCGTCGCGGAATCGACTCTGGACAGGTTGCGATTGAGTCGCCATACTCCGAGGCCCGGAAAAGACTTTTTTACCCGTTTGCCTGACTTTAACGCACTGCCGTGCGTTCCATTTACCCATGCCAAATACTGCCAGCGCCAAAAAGCGACTTCGTCAGAACGAAAAAAAACGACTGCACAATCGGTCTGAGAAAAGCACGATGCGAACGCAAATCCGAAAAGTTCGGGAAGCGGTCAAGGCTGGCGACAACGATCAGGCTCAAAGCGAGTACCGAGCCGCTCAAAAGAGCATCGACAAAGCTGCCAGCAAGAATCTGATCCACAGAAACGCAGCAGCTCGCACTAAGAGTCGACTGACCAAGCTGGTAAAGACTCTGTCCTAATCGGCCATCTGAGCTCTTCTCGGTATATTCTCTACGCTTGGCAAATCCGGCCCAGCGTCGACCAAACAGGGCCGCGTTGAAGCAGCCCTGAAGGCCCTTGCACCACCATTTAGGGTGTGCCGATTCTTGTCTGCAACGCGTTACGCCCAGGTCAAGCCCGCATCGCCGAGGCGTTTCTTGGTCTCCGTCATCAGGGCTTCTTCTTCCGATTGCGTTTCGGCGACATAGGTGACGCTGAATCGTAGGTAAGGGCCGGCGTCATCCCACGGCACGGTGACGATCCCAAACCGCTCGATCAGGTAACGTGTCGCGTCTTCCGCTTTGGCAAAAGTCTCACCTGCTTGGTTTCCGGAGGGTGCTTTTGCGTACAGAAAATAGGTTCCACCCGGCATTTCGCATTCGAATCCGCATTCGCGAAGAGTGGCAACCAGCATTTCCATGCGGCGGCGATATTTCTGATTAACTTGCTGGGGAATCGCATCGTCGTCTAACGCAGCCGCTGCAGCCTTCTGTGTGGCAATGAATTGGCCGCTATCGCTGTTATCTTTGACATCAGCGAAGGCAGAGACGATTCGTTCATGTCCACAAACGAATCCCATTCGCCAGCCAATCATGTCATAGCCTTTGCTCAGCGAGTGGACTTCCACACCCACGTCCTTGGCTCCCGGGGTTTCCAGGAAACTCATTGGTTTCCCATCGAAAGTGAGCATGATGTGGGCGGCATCTTGTACCACAATGAACTGTTTTTCCTTGGCTAACGCAACGACTTTCTCAAAGAAGTCTGGTGTTGCCGTTCGACCGGTCGGTGAGTTCGGGTAATTCAGCACCAGCATCTTGGCTCGCCGGTAGATATCATCGGGAACCGAGTCGAGATCGGGTAAGAAGTTGTTTTCTTCTAGGAGCGGTAATCTGAACACTTCGCCGCCGTAATAGCGGGTGTGGGTGCCGGCAACCGGATATCCGGGAACGGTCATCAGCGTGACATCGCCCGGATTGATAAAGCAGGCTGGCAGCATGGCATAAGCAGGCTTGCTGCCGATGCAATGGTTGATTTCTGTGGCGGGATCGAGCGTCACGCCGAATTGCCTTTGCATGAAGCGGGCAGCTGCCTGCTTGAACTCGGCGACACCGTTGTCGGCGTAGCCTCGGTTTTCGGGGCAATTGATTTCCGATTCCATCACTTTTCGGACTGACTCGGCGGCCATTGAGTCATTTTCGCCGATGCCGAAATCAAGGAGTTTGCGGTCTGGGTGCTCGCTCAAAGCTTTTCGCTTAGCTCGCTTGATCTTCTCGAACTTGTAGATTTCGGTGTCTTTGCCGTAACCGGCCCCACCAATGCGTTCTGCGAACAGAGACTGGAAATAGGGGTCAGCGGCCGTGGTGGAATCTTTGGTGGCGTTGGACATGGCATATCAGGCAGTGAAGGGGGGACAAATACGCCTGATTAGCCTACGCCGCGCCATGATCATTCGGCAAGGGTGCAGTTTGGAGGGCGGTCTTCGATCGGGCAGAGGCAGGCTACAATTAGTGACTATGAGTGAATCGAACCAAGGCGACGAAAAAGATCCAATGCGGGTGCGCTACGAAGAACTGGCCGAGCTGGCCGGTTCATTGGCGCACGAGATCAAGAATCCGCTTTCGGTGATCCACATGAACATTGATTTGTTGAGTGAGGACATCCAAGAAATCGACTCGCCTATCAGCCGGCGTTCTCTCGATCGCGTCGATATCGTTCGGGGACAGTGCGAGCGAATGGAAGCGCTGCTACGCGACTTTCTTCGCTACACACGTTTGAGAGATATCGACCTTGTGCCGGGAAGCCTCAATGACCAAGTCGGAACGGTGCTGCGGGCTTATCAGGCGCAGGCTGATGCAGATGGGATCGATGTCGAGCAGTACCTCGATCCCGACCTTCCCGCCATCCTTTTGCACAGTGATTCACTGCAGGCTGCACTAATGAACCTCGTCAAGAATGCGTTGGAAGCAATGGAGCAAGGCGGTCAACTGATGGTGCGAACCTATCCAACGCGAAAGTCAGTCGCATTGGATTTGATCGATACGGGCCGCGGTGTTGACGACAACACCGTGTTGCACATGTTCGAGCCGTTCTACAGCACAAAAGAAGGTGGATCGGGGTTAGGCTTACCGACCGCGAGAAAAATAATTGAAGCCCATGGTGGTCGGATCAGTGTGCAGAGTGAAGTTGGTCGTGGGACGAAGTTCATGCTTGAGTTCCCCGTCCCCAAGCGACTTACTTAGTTCCCAGCTGGCCCAATTCCTGCCAGCCGACGTGTTGCCGGCCAAGGTTTCTATTGAGCCCTTCTACAGTTGAGCCCTTCTACAGTTGAGACTGGTTGCTGCGGAAGGAACTGCTTTGCCCTCACGCAGCGACCGGAGGTTCACAGTTGGATCGTTTCCTGTTGTCCTCGCGTTTCGGCCTTTTGTTCGCAGGCGGAAGTGAGGTCGATTTGGACTGCCCAGCGACCCTCTGCGTCAGCAGTGACGATCCAGTGCGGCTGCACACAAACGCTTTGGTGGACCAATTCGAATCCAGCTTCGCTCTGGCTCACTGTTTCGACGGGGAATGCCCAGATCCCACTCGGCCGATCAAATTGCAGCGAGACATCGATTCCGAGCCAACGGTCCGCGAGGCTGAGGCCTTGTGCGTCGTGCAGGTCGAGTTGTTGACCAAGTTGGCCAAGCTGGTTTCCTTCAGCGTCACTAAAGTAGCGGTCATCGGCGCCGGAGGGTAAGCCGGCGAAGTTCCATTCGATTGCAAAATGTAAAGGTTTGCCAGGCGGTAGATTTTCTAGCAGATAGGCGACCGATAGTTGGTCACTGCCCGCGACCATCGTGACAGCCTTGGTAATGGTGATTGGAATTCCCCAAGCGTTTCCATCGCGGCGCATCTGAACCTGAACACGATCGGAGCCCCGTCGCAATTTGGCTTCGAATGGTAACTCGACGAAATCTCCACGCTCCATCGCTTCGGATTTTGCCACGGCTTCAAGGGTAGCATCGTTATCGTAGAAGTGATCCATCAGGCTCTTGCGAGCGAAGTGATCATAGTGAAGGCGTTTATCAAGGTCAGCTTGCTTGAAAACCACGCGGTCGTGAATGCTGGCCACATCTTCGCCACTTTGACTCGGTCCAGCCAGTACTTTGCGGTGATAGCTTTCGGGGCGTCGCATTAAGGTCGCCAGCAAATTGTGACCGATGCCGCGTACATCGAGTTCGTACATTCGCCCGCCCAAACCAGGGGCGAACCAAGCGCAGAGCTGTTCGTTACTTAGTTTGACTTCTTGCAAACCGTCGAAATTGTAATCGTCGGCAGTCGCTTGAACCGTTTGTGGGTTTCCGCCACTGATGCGATCGAGTTGTGTATCAGCCTCGATCAGATGGTAGTAGATGGCGTTGCGAAGGTGGGGCAGATAGATCCCTCCAAATGCACCGTGCCAGTAGGGGCAATTGCATTGACCGCGATAAAGGTGATCTCGGATTTCTGCGAGCTGACCCGCGGCCGTCCCGGATGCCTCTAGTTCGGCCAATCGGCGACTGACGTTCATCATGCGGGCATACATTTCGTTTGTCTCGACATACTTCGTTTTGAAGTTCCGCCAATAGCCACCGCGAACGAAGGACCGCAGGTCTTGCCACCGTGCGTGATCTTCCATGTCGTGCACGACGTCGTCGAACAATTCCTGAGCTTCAACAGGCAACGCCCATTCGGTCATCTCTCGGTAGCTGCAATCCGGAAGATAAACTTTTCCGGCTGGTGGTGTTTGTTCCGTCGCTTCCGCGAGCGTCGCCGTATTCAGCCAGTCTTGATTTTCGCAGAGAGCATCGAAAAACGATCGCAACCAGCCTTGCTCGTACACATGCGCCTTGGTGTCCGGCCAAGTCCCGAACTTTTCACCATCGTCCCCAAATGTCAGCACGGCGCCCGGGCTGTTGGTGGCAACTTCTCGGCAGTATTCAATCGTTTCTGACGCGGGGCAAAACGGAATCATGTAACGCAAGCGTTCTGATCCGGGGAAAATTTTCAGTACACGCCCGTCGTCTTCAGTGATGAAGTAGTTGGTCAACTGTTCATCACGAAGGCCCGCGGCGCGAAAATGAAAATCGTCCAGAATCGTGTATCGAATTCCCGCATCGACGACATCGCTCGTCAGCGAGGATTCCCATACTCGTTCGGGTGTCCACATCCCGGCGGGCGTGGCGCCAAGGTTTTCTTCCAGCCAGGCACCATAGGATTGAATTTGCCCAATTCGATCGTTCTGGGGTAGCATCGTCAGGATGGGTTCGTACTGAGGACCGCCAACAATTTCGATTCGCCCCACCTCGACCAACCCTCGAATTCGATCCAAGTATTCGGGGTGTCGCTCGGCAAGCCACATCATCAGCGGTCCTGATGTGTGGAGCGAAATCTTGAGCGGGTCGTAGCCTTCAAAGACATCCAGGAAGGGCAGGTAACTGTCTTGGTAAGCCTGCTCAAACACCCCGTCAAAATTGCCGATCGGTTGGTGATTGTGGAGGACCAGGCAAAGATAAGCTTGCGGCTTCATAGTCATTAGCTTGAGAATGCAAATCGAGTCGAACAGTCGACGCCTACCGATTGTAGGCGTGTAGGGCCATGTACCGAATGGTCCTCCGCCATGAATTGAGGCGTTCATCCGAAAAATAGCGTCGGGTTGGATTCCGTACTCGTTATCGTCGCGGAGATCGCCCTAGCCGATAAGGACAACGCAAAGATCTTTATCGGCGACCGAAAGCGTTCAAATCAACTGAAACTGAGAAGCGGGGCGACGGTTGGAACCAGAATTTCCCCGTTTTCCAGATTTTCTAGGCCTTAGAGGTAGCGGGGATCTTCCGCACGGGCGCAAGCCCCCAGTTTCGACGCTGAGTCCTCTGGCAGGATCGGGTTGATCATGCACTGACTACTCCACTCAAAACCGGCCACTTGAGTCATTCTCGGGAAAATATCAATCCACCAATGGAATGACTCGTGGGTGTCGTCCATCGCGGGTGGACGGGTGTGAAGACAGTAGTTGTATGCGGTGCCGGGGCGCAGTTTTTCCAGCCATGAAACCACCCTGCCGACCAAGCGTGAAATGGATTCAAGCCGGCAATGGTCGAGATTTTCGAAGCAGTCCTCGTGCTCTTGAGTCGTGACCCGAACCTGCATCGGAAGATGGCTGGCAAATGGGCAGAATGCGACCAAGGTGTTATCTGCCCAAATGATCCGCTGTTTGGACTTCAGCTCACCCCGCACTAAATCGCACATCAGGCAGCAACCGGTGGCTGCGCGATGGCGGCTTATTAAGTCGATTGAATCCTTGATCTGGGCTGGCAGGCGATTGGTCGCAATAAGCTGGCTATGGCTGTGGCTCAAGGAGGCACCAGCACGTCCACCGACGTTCTTAAAGACGCTTAGATACGAAATCCCGCTCATCGAACGCCAATACTGCAGTCGATCGCGATAGGCAAGAAAAACCAAGCTGAGCTCTGCTAGATCCAACTCAGTCAGCGACTCAACGTGTTGGCGAGATTCGATGATGACTTCATGGCCGCCACCAATACCGGATCGCTGGAAAAGGTTGGCGTCGACTCGCTTCGGGGACGCCGTTTCGATCTCGTTTACGGCAGGGAATTTGTTCGGAACTACGCGAACGGACCAGTCCGCGTTAGAGATTTCTTGCCCTGACTGGCTGATTTCAAAGCCTGAGTCCTCCGTCGAGATTCGACCGGACCAGACTGGGTCAGGTGTGGCTTTCTCGTTGCCTGGGCAGAAAGGGCATTCCAGTTTGGAATCTGCCCGGACATCGCTATCGACGAACTCATCCGGCCGCCCCGTTCTCTGCGGTGAGAAGATGGTCCAGTTGCCAGTGAGCGGGTCGAGTCGTGACTCTGCAGTCGGATTGCCGCGAACGACTCCTCGCCCATCGCTCGGTGCGACCAACGGCACTTGCTTGGTGGATTGGACCATCGATTCGAGGGCTCCATCGCGGTGACGTGGTTCGCCGCGGGCGACGATTCGGGGACGTCATAGTGAACCAGTTACAAGAGCCATAATCGTACCGCATTATGCTCGTTTGTCTCCTTCGATTCGCCTAGAAACAGCGTTTTGCCATCAAGTGGGGCACGATCTACTTTGGTTGGGTTTTAAGGGCCAGCGTTTTCGCATAAAGCGAGGTGTACTGTTCGGCGCTTTTCTTCCAAGACCAGTCTTGGGACATACCGGTGGTAACGATTTGGTCCCAAATCGAGGGCTGGTGGTACCGGATATGAAGTGCCCGCCCAATCGCTTCGTCTAGGGCATTTGGGTCAAGCCTCCGAATATGGAATCCGGTGGCCGTTCCGTCGGCAATTGATTGCTCGTCGCAGTCGGTGACGGTATCAGCTAACCCGCCGGTTGGCGTGACGACCGGGACTGCGCCATAACGCAGGCTGTAAAGTTGGTTCAAACCGCAAGGTTCGTAGTGGCTTGGCATCAGAAAAATATCCGAGCTCGCCTCAATTCGATGCGCCAGTTCATCACTGAAGCCGACGTGAAGTGCGAAGCGACCCGGGAATTGTTCTCTTAGATCACGCAGTTCCTGCTCGTACCGGGGGTCTCCGCTGCCCAGCACGATCCATTGAATCGGACGATTCTCACTCAGGTGCCAACGCAGGACAGGCAGGATCAGGTCCCAGCCCTTTTGATCGGCCAACCGTCCAACCAAGCCGATCAGAGGGATTTCGTTGTTCACCTCTAAATCGTATCGCTGTTGAATCGCTGCTTTGTTGAGTTGCTTTCCCTCTCGCCAATTATCGACGTCGTACTTCGCCGTTAGTTTTTTGTCGGATGAAGGGTTCCAGATATTGCGATCAATGCCGTTGGTGATACCGGTCAACCGGTCGGTGACACTTTCAAGAACCCCATCGAGTCCGCAGCCGTGATTCTGAGTGCGGATTTCTTCGGAGTATCGCGGACTGACGGTGGTGACTGCGTCTGCAGTCACGATGCCCGTTTTGAGGTAGTTCAGCTGATCGTAATATTCGAATTCATTGTGGTTGAAGTGCTTCCAATCTAAGCCAGTCCAACGAAAAGCATCTTTTGAAAACTGTCCCTGATAGGCGAGGTTGTGGATCGTGAAAATGGTGGCGGCCTTTCTCATCCAGCGTCGTTGCTGTGCAGCCATCAGAGCTGGCACCAAGCCGCTTTGCCAATCGTTGCAATGCACAATGTCGACCGACCAACCGATTCGCTCGATCGCCAACAGCGCGGCGCGACAAAAGAATGCGAATCGTTCGGCGTTATCCGGGTAGTCGCCGTCAGGTGTGCCGTACAGCGAATCACGATCAAAATACTGGGGTTGATCAAGAAACCAGACCGGCACATCTCCTTCAGGCAATCGGCCCGTTAACAAGCGACACCCGACCAGCTTGTTTGGACTCATCGAGACAGCGAAGCTATCGTCCGTGGTTTCGACTTCCACCTCTGCACGCCGAACGCTTCGAAAAGCCGGCATGATTACAGCCGTTCGGTGCCCCATCGCGGCAACCCGAGAGGGGAGGGTGCCGCAGACGTCAGCCAGCCCTCCCGTCTTCGCAAAGGGAACCGCCTCGGAACTTAAATAAACGATATTCAAAAGTGACCTATTCTCATCGCTGGTGCTTCGTTTTTCTTAGCGAAAGTGTACCTGTGCTGGGGACTGTTCACCACTGCGGCCTTGAGGCAGTCGGAGATCAGGGCCCCGCTGGAGTACTGCCCGCTTCCATGTCGGAACAAAGTAACCTGATGATGAAGTAGAATCATCCTAGTGCTGCATTTCGCGTCTCTTTTCGTTGTGAGCCCATGTCGATCGCCCTGAGCGAGTTTTGGACCAGAATGGTACGGGTCGGGATTACCGATTCCGCCGGTTGTAGGGAATTGGCCTCGGTTTACACCCGCGCGCACCAAAATACGCCACCGAGTGACGCCAGAAGTCTTGCGAAGTTCTTGGTAAAAACTTCGGTGCTGACAAAGTTCCAGGCGAGATCGCTGCTCGCCTCTGAGCTCGGCACAATCCGGGTAGGGCCATGGCTGATTCTTCGAGATCCCGCGAAGCCTCCCTTCGCTCACTGGATCTCCGTTCGGCATGCGGAAGATGGACGTACTGGAGTGCTACTGCGTGCCTCTGAGGAAGCATTGTCAGGCGGGCGGGACCTTTGGCTTGAGGCTCATGAACAAGTCTCCGCGACAACACTTCAGGGTTTTGAAGTCAGCCGCGATGACGTGACCACGTCGATCTTTAGTTCGTTGCCAGCAGGCGTTTTACTTGCCGAGTCGACACAGAATGGGGTGGCACTGTCGCCGCAACAGGTGGTGGATGTCGGCATCGCAGTCGCCAAAGCCCTGCATGCCATGCACGCCAGATCGCTGGTTCATGGAGCCCTGCGGCTCGACCGCATTTGGGTTACCACTGAGGGTACCGCGATTCTTTTGCGAGACCCCGCCGGGCCACCCGCGACTCCGTGGGAAGATTTTGGCAGCACTTGGTTGGATGGCTTGGATTCACCCAACTCGTACCTTGCGCCAGAGTTTCTTGATCCGGCTCATCCCTGCGACGTTGGAACCGACATTTACAGCTTGGGATGCCTATTGTTTCGTCTGCTCACTGGGCGGCCGACAGTCAAAGCAAGAACGGTGGAAGATGCCGTCGCGCTGCATGCGTCCGAAACACCACCGGAATTAGCAGAAGCTGTTGCAAAAGGCGAAGCAGGTGATCCACTGTTTCGAGTTCTTGCCTACGCGATGGCCAAGACCGCTGCGGCTAGGTTTGGCACCGTAGACCAATTGGCGACCGCCCTGCAAGCGGCTCGTCCAATGGTTCAATCAGAGCTAGCGGTTGGTCCAATCCCGCCGCCTGTGTCATCAGGGATTTCGCAACCGACCGTTTCTCAAACCGAGACGCCTGGTTCGCGGCGAGCGAAGGATCCGGCAGCAACCAAGCGACGGGAAAATCAACCGAGCAAGTCAGAAACCCCAATCGGAAAGAGCGATAACCCTAAACGGAAAACCCAAGAGGCTAAGCCAACGCAAGAGGCTAAGTCAACGAAAGAGGCTAAGTCAACGAAAGAGGCTAAGTCAACGCA
>JBMYRF010000012.1:9971-130654 GCA_049602075.1 Rubripirellula sp. | reverse complement strand
AAAGAGGCTAAGTCAACGAAAGAGGCTAAGTCAACGAAAGAGGCTAAGTCAACGCAAAAAGTGAAGTCCACTGAGACCGCCAAGTCGGTTCCGCCAGCCTCCGTGGAGGCCACCCGGTCGAAGCCTGCTCGGGAAAAAGATGGTGCTGTGACGGGGTCGCGGGATGCGGCAAAGCCGGTGTCCTCGAAGACCAGTAAGCGGAATCAACCGCCTCGCGAATCAGCTGATGCACCAACGGTGCCTGATCCATCTTTCGCTGAAACGAAAATCCCACCTGCTGTCGAGGCGGTTCGAGAAACACCAGCTAGTCCGAGTTCAGTCCCACTGATTGCTGAACCGACCCCATCGCCGGCGGTTGTGCAACCAGCGGCGACAGTGGCACCACCGGCCGTTGATACTGCTGTGATGACTCCACAGCTTGAACTCAGTAGCGAGTCTGCAGGCGTATCGAAGGATTCGTCAACGAGCGAGTCCGATCCGCCCCGCCGCAGAAGGAAGAAAAAAGATCGCAGGGCGCCGATCATCTTGGGTGGGCTATGCGTTGCAGTCCTGGTCCTGTTGATCGGCTTGTTGGTTCCGCCTTCGCAAGAAACAAAACCTGAACCACGTCGCCGGCCACCGATGCCCACGACCATCCCCTCGGTAACGAACCGGGCTCCGGAAGATTCAAGAACGACGCCAGTTGAGAACGAGGCTGTCGCTGGCTACGAGTTAGTCTCAGATGACCGGCTGCTTTACGTCCCGCCGTATGCCGCCGAATCCGAGGCGCCGTCTCTTGAACTGTTGCCGCCCGGACCGGCCGTCATTCTTAGCTGGGATGTTGCTTCGGTGATCAGCACTGAATACGGCCAAGATTTGCAGGCTGCCCTGTCACCTGATCTGGAAAACTTGATACAGCAGGTCACCTCGACCTCGAAGATCCCTCTGGATCAGATCACGCGCTGCACCGTTGCATTACATCCGGGAACCAGTGGTTGGCCGGAAGCTTCGCTGAGCATCGTGTTGGCCGAAGCACGACCCAAAAAGGAATTGATTGAACTGTGGCAGGCTGCAGCTTCACGCACATCATCTGGTGCCACAATCTACGCGGGAGATTCGGTCGATGGCGCCGCTTATTACTTGCCGGAAACAGAGGGTTCTGATGTGGCCCGTTTCGCTGTCGGTTCAATCCAGAGGATGAGCGAGGTGGCGGAAGCGGAGGGCGGAGCGATCCCACTGGCGCGATCGACCGAACGTCTCTGGGGTGCGGCTAGCGCTGAAGCGAACATCGTTGCGTTGATCACGCCGAACTTTTTGTTTGCTGATGGTCGTGAAATGCTAAGTTCGGTGGTTCCCGAATTAGTGGACCCTTTAAAAGCAGTTTTGATTCCAGACGTCGCAGGCGCTTTGGTTACGGCCGATATCGTTGGTGACCAATGCTATTTGGAAACGAGGCTGGCTCCCAGCGGTGGCACGAGTGAGGCTGCATTGTTAAAGAAACTGCAAACATCCATCGACTTATGGCCGCAGTGGGCTGAAGATTTTATTGTGACCTCTGTGCCAGACGCTTCATGGCGGCTACTCGCGTCACGATTACCCTCCATGATGCGATTCGTTTCAGGTCAATTCCGTTACGGGATCACCGATGGCATCGTCATCGCTAACTCTTATCTGCCAATCGAATCCATTCCTCAATTGAGCGTCGCCGTCGTTTTTGCAATGAACACAAGCGGTCAATCGATGGCCGCTACCCAAACAGATCCGGCACTTCAGCTTACTGTCGAGGAAATGTTGGAAAAAGAAATGTCGGTTTCGTTTGATCAGGAGTCATTGGAGTTTGCAATCGATGCCATTGTGGGGGCCTTCAAGGCCGAGCTCCCTAAAGGTGCGGTTGCTCCGCCGGTGCGAATCATCGGTGCTGATTTGGAATTGAGTGGGATTACGCAGAATCAACAGGTGCGTGACTTTGAAAAATCGAATGTAACGCTCCGAAGCGTTCTCACCGATTTGGTCGTCGGTGCAAATCCAGATAAATCGTCAACGGGCCCCAGTGATCCGAAGCAAGCCTTGATTTGGGTGCTTACGAAAGATCAGGCGGGGAAACCTGAGATTCTTATTACCACCCGGAAGGTTGCTGCGGGTAAATACGATTTGCCAAGAGAGTTTCAAACTTCGGATGCCAATTGAACACTTGCTATCGCAGACTTGAGAATGCGTTTCAGGGGCCGTTTGGAATGGCACGATTGGCTTTTTCTTGCCGATCAAGCCAGACATTTAGCGTGGACGGTCGAAGCAATTTGATTTCAACGCTTGGAATCTTGCTGCTTCCCAACACCTGTGTGCGACCATGGATCTATGGGCTTGCCAGCGACCACTGTTCAAAATCGGTGAATTCTAATGATGTCAGATGTTGAGTTTTTCTCGATCAGCGTCGCTACGTCACTGCCAACGCGATTTACTGGAATCGATCTGTACCAAAAAAAGGCCGGCTAAGATCGACTGATGCTCTTTCGCAGTGCTGAGTACCCGATTACGCGTGAGGACTTAGCTCGCTTGCGTATTAACGGTGTTCATCAATTCTTTATTTCGAAAAAGTCACGAACCGACTATCAGAAATATTTGCGAAAGATTGTGATGGTGGATGACCCTCCGTCGATTCCGCTTTCTACGCCAACCAACGCTCTGAATGAGGTGGTTCGTGACGTTATTTATTTGGCATTCAGCAAGGGTAACGTTGATCAGGCAGTAAATGCTGCAAAACAACTAGGGGTATTGGTGGCGGAAATCCTTGCCAAGGATGAGTTTTCGGCCAGCGACTTGTTCAAAGTACTGCATGATGACTAAGCGACCTTTAACCATTCAGCGAATGTTGCTTTCTACTGTAGTATTTTGGTAGCTGAACTCGGGTTTTCCCGCATGGAAATTGAGCAGGTCACGACAGGTGGCTTGTTGCACGACCTTGGCAAGCTCGATGTCGAGGAGGAAATTCTCAGCAAGCCAGGGCCTCTCAGTCTGGAGGAATTCCTAAGGGTTCGAATGTACCCTAGCCTCGATTATCAGAAATTGGTTTCTCGAGATGATCTGGTCAAACGTCAGCTGATGATGGTTTATCAGCACCGCGAGCGATTGGACGGGAACGGTTATCCGCAGGTGTGCTGTGCAAGCGAAATTCATCAGTGGGCGAAGGTCTGTGCGGTAGTGGATGTCTTTGAAGCTCTCGCCAGCCGGCGTCCCTACCGTTCGTCAATGACGCATGACGATGCATTGGCCTTGCAGCGACGAGACAGTGGAACTGCATTCGATCCGGAAATTTTGAAGTGTTGGACGTCGTCGGTCCAACGTGATCTCATGAAGTGATTCAAGTTTTCAATCGAATCGCAGCATCGCTGCTTGGGCAAAGGTTTCGGATCCTGGGACGTGCCGGTTTTTGCCGTGCCCAGCTTTTGTTGGTATACCAGTTCAGTCACTGAATCCATGCTGCCGAGGGTCATGGGGTTCAGGTTTGCTGCATCGGTTTGGTTCGAACCAGCTGGAAAGCTTTACGATTCCGACGTTTCTCTTCGTAGGCTCATCACCCGGATGGGATGGTCAGTATCATCCTCTAACGCGATCGAGTGCTCTTCGTAACGCCAGCCATGTTGCTGAATCCATTCGCGGAATTCGTTGGCGATGATGCGAAAGGGATCACTCAATAGTACCTGTCCGCCCTCGCTGAGATGTGTTTTCAGGCAGGCGTCCAAGTCGGGCCAGAGTTGTCTTAGGTAGGTCACGTCGCTACCGAGGATGACTGGGAAGGTCGGGCCGGGCAAACGATCTATCCCGAAACGTAATCGCCTAACCTGGCATCGATTGCGGAGCTCCCAGGTGCTCATTTGCACCAGCAGCAACGGGTCACTCACTCCATCGGTCAACACGACCTGTCCGCCTCGCAAAGCTGCTGCGATGCCTGCATGTCCAGTTCCGCAGCCAAGTTCCAAGACTGGTACCTGCTCGAGATCGATTCGAGCGAGAAATTGATCCAGTCCGGCAGCGGCACGCCAAGTCGTCGCCCAAAACGGATCGATGACACCCTCTTCCCCAGCATCTTGGCGTTTACACGCATCCAACAGCATTCCGTCGGGATCAGAGGCGACCGCTAGCGAGCGTTGTTGGCCGGCAATTTGGATCTTCGACCAGTGCCAGGCAAATCGTTCGCTGGCGCGTCGGGCCAAGATTTCCAGTTCGGTCTCTGGGGGCGGACTGGCGTGGTTCATTACTCTGACAGCCAACCTGCTGCTTCAGCAGCGAAGTACGTCAAAATTCCATCTGCACCAGCTCGTTTCATTGAAATCAAACTTTCCAATACGGTCGATCGACGATCCAACATGCCTGCCTGATCGGCTGCGCACAGCATCGCGTATTCACCACTGACTTGGTACACAAAGGTTGGTACCCGAAATGTTTCCTTCACTCGCTGGACGATATCGAGGTACGGCATGCCCGGTTTGATCATCACACTGTCAGCACCTTCCGCGAGGTCTAACTCGACTTCATGTAAGGCTTCATCACTTTGTGCCGGATCTTGTTGGTAGGTTGTTTTTCCCGCGCCGCCAAGGTTGGTGGCGGACCCGACGGCATCCCGAAATGGTCCGTAAAAAGCACTCGCGTACTTCGCGGCATAAGACATGATCTGGACATCTTGTTTGCCGGATTCATCAAGTGCCTTGCGGATGGCACCAATCCGACCATCCATCATGTCACTCGGTGCGATGATGTCACAGCCAGCCTCACTTTGGACCAAAGCTTGTTGGCAGAGGACTTCGATGGTTTCATCATTGAGTACTCGTCCATTTCGAACGAGCCCATCTTGGCCATGGCTACTGTAAGGGTCGAGTGCTACGTCGCAGATGATGCCGATCTGATCGCCGACTTCCTGCTTTACAGCACGCACCGTACGGCACACAAGATTGTCGGGATTGATCGCTTCGGCCGCATCCTCGGTTTTCAATTCCGGGTTGGTCGCCGGGAAAATGGCGATTGCTGGAATCCCCAGTTCGCAGGCTCGCACCACCTCACCCACGATTTGGTCCGTCCCGAGTCGGTCGACGCCGGGCAAGCTTGCCACGGGTTGGCGGCCGGGCCCGTCAAAGACGAACAATGGCCAAATCAAATCGGCGGTACTCAACTGATTTTCCCGGACGAGACGTCGAGACCAGGCATGGTTTCGTACCCGCCTCATTCGGGTGGCCGGATAGGGGCCGCGTGCAAACTTAAACATTCATTTACTCCGGTTTTGGATCTAGCATCTTAAAAGCAGAGGCGTCAGCTTAGAAGCCGCGAGATTTGATGTTAGAATTAATGGTGAGTGAATTGGAGAGCAGTAGTCGCGAAAGGATGTCTTGATCCCGTGTCGTTCAAGTTCAGATCTGTCATGAAGTCGATTGTTGTCGCCCTCGCCGCGTTGGCTTGCTTCGTCTCCCAATTGTCGGGAAATGACTCCAAACCCGCCTTTTCTCAGTCGATACCCAACATCGAAACGGTTGATTGGACCCCTTTATTTAATAGAAAAAATCTCACTGGTTGGACACAACGCAACGGAACAGCAACCTACCGAGTCGAGAATAACGTCATTGTAGGGAAGACAGCCGAGGGTAGTCCCAATTCCTTCTTGTGTAGCAATGCGATCTATGGAGATTTTGAGTTAACGTTCGAAGTCAATGCGATGGTCGGGCTGAATAGCGGCGTTCAGATTCGTTCCCTCAGTAAGAGCGAGTTCAAAAATGGACGAGTTCATGGCCCGCAGATCGAAATTGAAAATGCGCCGGGTGAGAGTGGTTACGTCTACAGTGAGGGAACTGGGCGAGGGTGGATCACAGTTGAGCAACCGATCAAAGATGCCTACCAAAATGGCCGTTGGAATCGATTTGTAATTCGCGCCGAGGGAGACCGAATTCAGACATGGGTCAACGGTGTTGCGGTTGCTAACGTCAGCGACCCGGAATCTAGTCAACTCGGCTTCATTGGTTTGCAAGTGCATTCGATACCGAGTGACAGCGGGCCGTTTGAAGTTCGATGGCGCGATATTCGAATTCGGCCTCTGGAGTGAGGTCAGGGAGCAGGCGATGAGATTGGTTCGGTTGCATCGATTGATCTGATTGGGAGGTTGATTGGAGTCCCGTTGTATGGTTTGGTCGGCTTCCGCTGCTTGTTTGGTATCTGCAATTAATCTGGCTGCGGCGGATACTGAGAGCTGCGCCCCGTTGAAATTGGCACTTGTGCCCAGAATGATGGAATCATTGGACGGCGACATTTGAGCAAGTCGAAAACGACCACAGGTGTTGTAAGGAAGTAACGCTCCGTTTCTCGGTTCCCCTGAAGGATGCGGTCTCATGGATGAGCGAATCCGCAAGTTGCGCGGTACGCGGAAATTATTCGCTTGTGCTGCGCTGGTCGTTCCCGCGATTTCAATGGCTGAAGAGCCGACTGGTTCTTCCTTTTTGCGAGCTCGCTTGATTTCAGGCTTTGGCGCCGGAACCGATCGTGGCGGGACTTTTTTTGCCACAAACCAAACGAAGCGCGACGGTTTGACCGCTAGCCCCGCAGCGCCACGCGAACCACGCGAATTGTCGATGCGCGTAGCCCCTCCACAGGTTGCCAAATCGTCATCACAACTGCCTTACCCCATCCGTGTGGCCAGGCAACTTATTGCCGATCGCGCTCAGCCGCTTCAGCAAAGTGCGACTGATTTTGCGGCGATGATTCGCAAGGTTGACCCGCAAACCCAACCGATCATAAATCGCGGCAAAAGGTCGGAGGCGTTTGAATTGCGAACGCCCTTTGAAATCCGTTCAATCCAGATTGAGACGGCCCCTGCGGTTCGTCGCATTTCGCTCGGAGAATATGATCCGAATCGTCCACGCGAATTTGATTCTCAAGCGATTGTGCGGCTTGCTGAACCGGTTGATGCGAATTCACTGGACGGAGCAAAGCGAGGTGAGATAAACGAGAAAGACCGCCAACGTAAACGCGTGAACCCAGATGATATAAAGCTTCACTCGTTGCTCGAGATGACGGAGGATCGTCTGGGAATGATCGAGTCTGAATCGGTTGGACGGGGAGTCCCGAAAAACTATTCGACACCTGCGCTGATGCAGACGCTCGCTGATCCAGAGGTCTCCGGGTTGATCGAAACGCTTCCCAGAATTGAAGCTGACGAAAAGATTGAAGCTGACGACAAGACCGCGGCCGATGACACTTTCGACGAGATTATTCAGTGGGACCTGTTGCTGTCCGAGTAATTCCACTGACGGAACGTCCTTGTTCGCTTCACAGCATGAGTCGTCGTAAAAGCGAAGTCGCCGTTAGATGATTCAGTGCACTGGGATTGGAACTGACCCGAGGATCGCTTCGGCAATTCGAATACCGCTGTTCATAGCCCCCTGAATGCTTGGGGTTTCGCTGTGGTCCCCCCCAATCCAGACATGATCTGGTCCGCCCCAATCAGACGCATGAATCGAACGATGAATCGGTTCCAAACTGGACCGTGGAAGACCATAGGGGACTTGGTAGATCCTTAGCGGTTCCCACTGGTCAACCGGATCGCCAAACCATTTTGTTAACTGGCCGCGAATAGATTGGTCGATCAATGGAAGGTCTTTGCATGGTTCACCCGAGGAAACCAAGCTGACCGAGATCAGAGATTTTCCCTTCGGAGCGTACTCAGGAGCAATGTTGGTGAGCACCGTGAGCGTTTGAATCGGTCCTGATTCGTCTCCTCGCAGCATAAGCAATTTGCGATCGTCGGGTGGATGGTTGCAGGAGTAGTAAGCCGTGGTGGTCGAACCCCAGGTCGTTTCGATGCTTGGGATCTCGAGCAGTTTTGCCGCAGCATTGCTTTCGGTGGCTACGACAATGTCTGGTGTATTGAGGATCCTGCCATCGCTGAGTTGAACTTCTTTGCCGCGTACGCGTGTTGCTGTGCATTGAAGATGAATCGCACCAGATGGCATTCGATGGGCAAGTTGTTTTGGAATCTCAGCCATTCCTTTGGCGGGGATTGCAATGCCACCATTGGAGAACATGCGGAAAACAAAGTGGAGCATTCGGCTCGAAACTTGCAGCGAATCGTCAAGTAATACGCCGCCAATAAAAGGGCGAAAGAAGTCGTCGATGATGCGTTTGCTGAAACCACGGTTTTGCAATTCCGCTTCCGTCGTTTGGTGTGGGCGCTGATAAAGATCACGAAGTGAACCACGTCTCGCATCGCGGCGCAATTGCAAAATTCGAAAGGCATCTCCGATCGAAGCGACAGGATTCATCAAGGTTGCGATAGCTTGACTTGGTTTTCGCCATGGATCACCAAGCAGTCGCCATTTTCTGTTAGCACGAATCAAGGCACCCGGATCGAAATATCGCAACTGCAACGCATCGTAGTCCAGCATGTTACGGCAAGCCGGGTAAGCAGTGAGTAAAACTTGAAACCCGTGATCGAGTCGAAACCCATCGACTATGTCAGTCGCAACCCGGCCACCGATGCAATCGCTTGCTTCGAGGACGATGACTTTTTTACCCGCTTCACTTAGGAGGGCACCGCAAGTCAGGCCGGCTAGGCCCGCACCAATGATCGCGACATCTGCGTTGGTTTGACTGTCCAACTTTGATCCTTCGGTTGGCATGGGGTTAAACAATCTTGTAACCGCGTTTGGTCAACTCGGCTGCCAGCGTTCTTTTAGGTTGATACTCACCGTGTACCAATCGAATCTCCTTTGGAGCTTGCTGCATCCCCTCAACAAACTCGATCAGATCGGCTTGATCTCCGTGTGCGGAATAGCCGTTGATTCGATGGACATCCGCCGCGATATCATATCTCCGACCGTCAAGGCGAACCCAGTCATTACCACGACTGATCAACTGACCGGGAGTCCCGCTGGCTTGGTAACCAACAAAGACCAGGTCAGTGGATTTTTCTCCA
The DNA here is from genome assembly GCA_049602075.1 of Rubripirellula sp. Taxonomy (GTDB): domain Bacteria; phylum Planctomycetota; class Planctomycetia; order Pirellulales; family Pirellulaceae; genus Rubripirellula. The sequence goes on along the minus strand of JBMYRF010000012.1, from coordinate 121,725 downwards.
AGCAGTCGTTTCAGGTAGTTAACGACTCGTCCCCCGGTGCACATCCCACTGCCTGCAACCACGATCGCGGGCAACCGGTGCTGGGTGATGTATTCGAGCGTATCGCGGTGTTCGCGATGATCGTTCACAGTTGTCAAATTCTCAAAGACGAGCGGTTGATCATCGGTACGCATTAAGTGTTGTGCTTCAATGCCCCAGTAATCCTTCATCTCTTTATAAAGCTCGGTAAATCTCGAGGCGAGCGGTGAGTCGACGATCACGTCGACCTGTTTCATCAGTGATCGGCCGTCGCTTTGTTGCACGTGATTGAAGATGGCATTCATTTCGTAAAGCAGAGCTTGAGTTCTGCCGAGACTGAATGCCGGGATGATTGTGACGCCGCGGTCGTGCAGGGTGCGACGCAAGACTTTCTCGAGCGTTTCCTGCCGATCTTCGGGAGACTCGTGAAGACGATCCCCGTAAGTGCTTTCCAGTACCAACAAGTCTGCTTTTTCAGGTGGGACTGGTTTCCGCAACAATGGATCACTGCCGGTTCCGACATCCCCGGAGAAAACCACCCGCTCGCCGGTGGGTAAATCAACATCAAAAATGGTGGAGCCGAGAACATGTCCGGCGGGATGCAAACGGATTTCGACACCATCCTCGATTACAGTCCACTCGCCATAGGGTAGCGGTCGAAGCAATTTACCGATGTGATGTAGGAATTTCTTGATCAGGTTTCGCGATCGGGTAAACCCGATCCGCAGTGCATCTTCCATGACCAAAGGCAGCAATCGGGCAGTTGGTTGGCTGCAGTAGATCGGGCGATCGAATCCGGCCGCCAACAAATAGGGCATGCGACCGACGTGGTCGATGTGAACATGGGTTAGCAACAGGCATTCAATGCCTTCTAACGAAAATTCAATCTCCGGGTTTGGGTTTTTTTTTGCATCATCGCCCTGGAAGATTCCGCAATCGACGAGCAAGCTCTTCTTGCGAGCCCATGAGAGTTGATGACAGGAGCCGGTGACACCCTCGTGAGCGCCGTGATGGGTCAATTTCATAGGGTGAGAGTTGCTTCAATTATGAAACCGGGCACTTATTTCTTAAGGTAGCCCGCGCTGGTTTGAAAGTATCGGCGACGTCGCTGCTGTGGTTGATCGCTAGCTTCAGCGGCCGCTTCAAGATCGGCTAGGTTAGCTTGGCAATAGCGGCACCCGATAACTTGGAGATGGAATCGAATGTAATCAGCCTGATCAGATTCGAGTGTGCCGAGTGTGTATTGCCCCAATTCGGTTCGATCGGGACACGACAGGCGAGCACGTCGCCAGATTGCGCCAAGAGTGTGCAATCCCGCCGATTCTCTACCACGAGCTTCGATCAGCTGGTTTCGCAACTCGGCGTTGGTGCGAAGCTCATGTTCCAATTCGCTGCAACGACCAGCGGGGAGCGCTTCGTCGAGAAATGCCGTTAGTTCAGCTTCAGAAAAATTTCGCATACTCGCTTCGATCAATCTTCAAATCGGCTCAGGCAAAGCGTCACATTCTGGCCACCGAAACCAAAGCTATTGTTCAGTGCATAACGTACAGAAGCTTCTCGTGCTTCGTTCGGTATGTAATCGAGATCACAATCGGGATCTGGGTTTTCGTAATTGATTGTCGGCGGCAGGACGGAGTCACGAATCGCCAGCAAGCAGACAATCATTTCGGTCACACCAGCAGCAGCGATCAAGTGGCCCATCATACTCTTCGTGCTGCTGACGGGAATCTTGAGAGCCGCATCACCAAAGACTTCTCTACACGCCAAAGATTCCACTCTGTCGTTGACGGTAGTGCTCGTTCCGTGGGCATTAACGTACTGGATTTCATCTGGTTTCAAGCCAGCATCGGCGATTGCCATCCGCATTGCGGCAATTCCCCCGTGTCCGTCCGGAGGAATGTCGGTGATGCGGTAGGCATCCGCTGTGGTCCCGTAGCCCGCGATCTCGCCATAAATTTGGGCGCCTCGTTTCTGAGCTGCTTCCAACTCTTCCAAGATGACCATCCCGGAGCCTTCACCCAGCACGAATCCATTGCGGAGTCGGTCGAAGGGCCGACTGGCTTTGGTGGGTTCCTCGTTGCTTTCGCTCAACGCGGTGAGCAGGTTGAAACCGGTAACGCCGAACGGATGAATCATGCTATGGGTTCCACCGGCCAGCATCACGTCAGCCTCACCTCGACGGATGATCTCGGTGGCTTCTCCGACGGCTTGACTGCTCGCGGCACAAGCGGTCAAGCAGTTCAGGTTTGGTCCTTGAGCGTTGAAGATGGTAGCCAGGTGAGCGGCGGGCATGTTGGGTTCTTGTTCGAGTTCCATCGCAGGGTCGAGCAATTCCAGCCCGGTCGCAATGAACTTACTGGCATCGTATTCACCATCCTTCATCGCTGCTGCCATCATCCGACTGAACGTCATGAAGTCCTGGTTGCCTTCGCCACTCCCCAGGTAAACACCGAATCGGGTTGGGTCCTTGATCGTTTCAGCGACGCCGCTATCAGCGACCGCCTGTTTGGCCGCTCCAACCGCAAACCTGGTGTGCCGCCCTCGGTTCTTCCATTCATCGACACTCTCACCGCAGGCAGAGACGTCCCAGTTTTTGACCTCGGCGCTGATTTTGGTAGGGAACCCACTGGCATCGAACAAGGTGGTTTTAGCGACGCCACTTTTGCCCTCCTTCAGACCAGACCAAACCGTTTCCGGGTCGTGGCCCATGGGGTTAATCGTTCCAATGCCGGTAATGACGACGCGACGACGCATGGGAATGCTTTGGGCGAAAAGAAAACGGAAACAGTCTAGAAAACGATGGGTTGTTGATCTGGGTTACAGATTGGCGTAATCGGGAATGGGATCGCCATTGCGATCGACGGCAACATGGAAGAAATTCATTAGACGAAGCATGGCTCTTAAGTCACCCGGTTTGAATAACGGTCCATCCATGATTCGGTTCGGTTCCAGGAAAGCGAACATGAGTTCGATTTCAGCCTGCAAAACGTCTCCACAATAACTGGTTGTCGCCACTGTTGCCCCGTCCGGCTGAATTCCGTCCAGTTTGACCGTGTAGCAAAGTTGGTCGCCGGGGCGTGCTACTTGGTGAAACGCAGCTTTTCCAACCTTCGCTAGTACGACACGTTTATCAAATGCAAAGTGCTCAGCGACCAGGATGCCACCGATCTGTGCCATGCCTTCGATGATGACCGTGGACGGCAGGTAGGGAAAGCCAGGCTGGTATTCGTCCAGGACTTCTTCATCGAGGGCAACATTCTTGATGCCCTTTGCATGACTGCCACTAACGAATTCCGTAAATCGATCGACCCAAAACCAACGCATGGACGAAAAATCAAAAGATGAAAAAGGGATATATCAGATCGACGACAGATTCCGGGGCTCTCCCAGATTTCAGCTCAACTTGCTGCCAACGTAGGCGCAAAGGTCACCGACCGTGAGCAAGTTGCCGAAGTCTTGAACTTTTGGGCTCTTTTCGAACTCCTCTAGATTGGCCCACGGCATTCGGCGTTTAAGTTCCGCCATGCCATCGGCCGTTACTACTCCGTCAAGCACGTACTGGCTGTTGGTCAAAATATCTTCTGGTGACAATTCCTCACGAGGGATCGTGATATCGAATGCTTTCTCGAGTTTGAAAACGATGTCGAGGAAATCGATCGACTCGGCACCTAAGTCGCCAACCAGCGTGGCCTCAGGGGTTACTTCGTCGTCATCGACTCCTAACGCGTCCATCAATGATTCTTGGACCTTCTCGAAAATTTCGTCGTCTGACATGTCGAATCCTTATTCTTGTCTTCAAGGGTGTTCTAGGTAGATGAAAGTTTGGGGGTTCCGTCATCATTTGCACAACGGGACATCACTGAACAGTTCGTGAAATTGTTTTTGGCTTCTGGCGCGGACGTCCTCGTCAGTTTCCAATCGCTCTGGTTCTTCCGTTCCACAGCGTTCGAGAATCAACCTGGCCGAGACGGTCGTTCGTCCCTGCTTTGTGGCGGTTGCTTTGACGGTCGTCCGATTTCCAACTGTTTTGATCGACTCCGCGGTGATTTCCAAGGTTTCCCCAGGTGACAGGAAGTCGCCAAATTTGACGCCTCGGACTTCTCGGAGCAACACCAATGGGGTGCGAAAATCATCACCGGTGCGAATCATCCACATTGCAGCCTGCTGAAGGGCTTCGAGCATCATGACGCCGGGCATCACTGGAAACCGTGGGAAATGGTCTTTCAAGTACTCTTCTTCATCCCGCAATGTCCGCTCAGCGGTCAGTCGGACCCCTGGCTGGAGCGATGTGATTCGATCGAGTTGGCAGTACTTCATGTGAATCCGGAGAACCTGGGTCGATATTACCAGAGGTCTGGGTCGCCAATACCATAGGACGGGACAAAATTTGCCTCAACCGTGAATTCCATGCTTTCGGATGGTTTCCGCTAACTGATTCAGCTTATGGCCTGTCATCTAGGCCTGTGGAGGCCTTCATTTTGGGCTCCGACGGCGTTCTCTCGATGTGTTCCAGTCGCTTAGCTTGGACGATCACGAGCACGCCCACAATCAGAAGCCCCGCTCCGAGGAGCCGAAGTGATGAAATGGGGGTTCGTGGGTTTCCGAGCCAACCGTAGTGATCGAGAACTAGCGCAGCCACCGTTTGCCCGCACATGACCGCCGCAAACCATGGCAGCGAACCGACTCGCGGAACAAGGATTAGAGAGGTGGTCACCATGACCACGCCAATTGCGCCGCCAAACCAAGCCCACCACGGCATTTCCGTTGCTGGCGAACTGAATATTGGAGGGAAATTTCCCCCCAATATGGTGATCAAAAGGATAATCGCTGTCCCGCTGGCAAACGATATGACAGTTGCTTGTAGCGGGTGCTCAAGATGCTGGGCCAAGTAGCCGTTAACACTCGGTTGGGTTCCCAGTAACCCGCCTGCAAACAGACCGATCATGACAGCGATAAGGAGAAGGCCGATACCTTGCACGCGTTTCTCAGCGGCCAGGGGCCGTGCTCCGTTGTTGGGGACCCGCCAATTCAGGGCCACAGTGAGTGATTTGGTTGGATTCGTCGACAAAAATCAATTTTGGCCGGTGTTCGGCGATCTTATCCTGGGCGACGAGTATGTAGCTAGCCAGGATGACCTGGTCGCCAGGGCGAATCAGGTGGGCGGCAGCCCCGTTAGCGCAAATGTCATTTGAGCCCGGCAGTCCCGTGATCGCATAAGTTTCTAACCGTGTCCCTCGCGTCACATTCCAGATATGCACCGACTCGTAGGGGTGAATTTCAGCTGCCTCCAGCAATTCTGGCGGGATCGTTACGCTGCCTTCGTAGTTCACATCTGCGCCCGTTACCGTAGCGCTATGGATCTTAGCGGCAAGCATTTTTCGATAGCTACCGTTCATGGCCCCTTCATCTCAGCAGATAGTTGCTTGCAACAGGAATCTGGTGTCATCAAAAGACACGCGCGAACTTTATTTTACACCCCGCTGACCGGATTCTGCCAGGACAAGGCCAGTCAGAGAAGTTTGGCGCCTGGTAAAAGTTGGTGAAAAAGGGGGTGACCGGCGGGCTTCTGCCGTTTAGTCACAGCGGTATTTCAGAGCGTATCAAGATCCCAGATATGGCGCTAAAAGTGCATGCGTGGCTGGATCACCAATCGCAAGTTTGCCAAACCCCGGCACGCAGCCTTCGCTGGCGGCTTGTGCCTGGTGCTCGGGGAAGTTGGTGACCAACATCAAGGGGACTGACGACACTTCCGGATCAGCTTTGATCGCTCTGATGACTTCGATTCCATCGCTGTAGTCACGATCCAGTTTGCGATTGACGGTTACCAAATCGATGTCGCCAGCCCGCAAAAGATCAAGCGTATCTTCGGTCCCATGCGATTGTCGCACTTCCGCACCGAATTGTTGTTCCGCCATCGCGCGGATGGCATTGAAATCGGGACCGCAGTTTCCGCAGTCAAGTAGTACTTTTGGCATGAACCTCTGCTTTGATATCAAACGGGAAGAGCTGCCCGATTAAACGAGTTTTGCCGACAACCAATTCATCGGCAAAACTGCTTTGGATCATAGAATCAGGTTTGGATTACAGGATCAGGAATCCGTTTACTTTTTGATTCCAATTGAGAATAGCTTGTCCTTCGTGCTAATGAACAGCTTGTCATTCGCCCCGACGGGGGTGCTGTAGACACTGCTACCCATATTGATTTCATCGATGGGTTCAACATTTTCGGCACCGAATTCGAAGATAGCGACATCACCATCCTCGTCACCGATAAACACATGATCGGCAGCAATCAGTGGGCTGCCCCAGCTCTGTGCCAACATGTCATAAGTGAAGTGCACGATTGGCATGCCGTCATCGGTTCCGTTGGCATCCAGGCAGTGCACCAAACCTGAAAAATCGGCGACGTAAAGCACATCATCTTTGATGGCCACGGTTCCAATTGTTCGATGCATCTCTTCTTCGAAGTCGATTTCGCCGTCCTCATTGCCATCGTTCATGCTGTAGTGCCAAACGACGCCGGAATTGGGATTGTCGATCTCGATCTCGCCTTTTTCTTCTTCAACCGCTTGGATCCGCTTGTGTGCAATTGGCACCCGTTTCCCTTCCTCGTCGATTTTCACAGCAAGGGTTGGGGAGATATCACCACGCATGGTGGGATTGATGCACCACAGATGGCCTTCGCCTTCGCCATGCTCTGGGTCTTGCCCGACAGCGATGTAAACATAGTCGCCGTAGGCAACCGGTGTCGCAATCAAGTTATTACGAGTACCCTCGCCACCCAAGATCCACTTACTGGTCTTGGGATTACAGTCGAACTTCCAAAGCAGTTCCGGCTCTCCATTGTTACCACGGTTTGCGACGAAACTGTATAAGATGCCATCACCGCCGGCGAACAAAACTTGTGGAACACCGTCGAACACGCCCACGGTTGGGCTCGACCACTGACCGTGCAGGATGTTTTTAGCAGGTGAGCGGTCGGTCCACAGTACTTCGCCGGTGTTCTTGTCCATGCACAGAAAGCTTGGGGCATCTGGAGCGGGCAGGTTGTAGTGCGATTCGTCGAGACCGTTGCCCGTGTTGACAAGTAAAAGGTCTCCATAACTGGTAACGCTGCACGAGCACATGTTGTGTTGGCTAATTCCCATTTCTGGGCCCATCATGTCATAAACCCAGATCACATCAGCGTCTCGTTTGTCGTTGACACCGAGTGCCTTCATGAATTTGATTCGCGGACCAATTTGCCGAACGGTCAAGGTTCGTTGAACACCGCCGAAATTGCCGGTCGCTTTCCAATGCTTGCCAGCTTCTACGGTTTCGACCGTTGCCTCTCCTTCAAGAGCGGATCCTGCATCTGCGAGTGCTTTCTTGGCCGCGTCAGATAGCGTTCCTGCCGCCAAACCTTCCAGGGTGGCTGCGTGGCCGGCTGCCGCTGGACCCGCGTTCATGATTGCTGCAACAGAGACCATTTCGTTGGTGATTGGTCCATCATCTTCGTCGTCGTAAAAGCCGGCCGTATCGAGACAGCGAACTTCCCCACGACTGGTGACGAACCACATTCGATCGCCTTCTACCAGCGGGGCACAGCAAATTCCTTGCAGCGGCCAATCGTGGACACGGCCGGTGATCAGTTTTTCACTGCTGTGTTGCCACAGAAACTCGCCGGTCTCTTCGTCGAATGCGAGTAGACAACCAAGATCGACCTTTGAAGGGTATCGCTTTAGATGACCGGCTCCGTTGTTGGTGCCGACAAAGACTCTGCCACCTGCGACAACAGGGTTGCCGTACGTTTGGCTGCCTAGGTTTGCGAACCAGTTGATGTTCAACGCTCGGCTGGCGTCCCATTCACCAGTTCGCCGGTCGAACTTTCCGATATTCCATTCCAGCGGTACCTCCTTCACACCAGGCACGTTGTTTTTTTCACGAGTCCCACCCCACTGTGGCCAATCCCCTCCAGCTTCCATGATCTGCTTGGGAGCATTATCCTCCGCTACTTTTGTGACCAGTGTGGATGCAGACTCTGGCCCCGCCGGGGCAGCTTCACCAACAACGGCCGCTTGATCTGCCGAATCTGAGCTCGCATCGGATGTCGCATCAGGATTCGCATTGGTGTTTTCCGAGCTTGCCTCAGGGGTAGTTGCGTCAGTCGCGGATTCGTCAGTCGCGGTCTCCGTCGTTGGAGCCTCATTCTCCGTCGTGGCCGTTTCTGGTGGGTCGACATTGGCAGCATCGACATCGACCACATCTGACGGTTTACATCCGCCGAGCGTCACCGTGGAAATGCTGCCCAGCACCAGCGCGACGAGCAGAAGGGTCCAAGCGGAGAATTCGTTCTTTTGCATGGTTACTTAACGGTTTGGTTGGGAGTGTTGTTTTTCGTGATCGTGGACTGATCGCCCGTGCGACGATCAATCCGAATGCCGGTGTCGGCAGATGTGGAGTTTATTGATCGCAGCCACTACGGCTGGTCTGAATTGGCGACAACTTCGATGTTGTCTAAGTAAAGTTCCGCGACTTTCGCGTTGCCGTAAAGGCCAGGACTGGCTGAAAGGTTGGGCGATTCATCCCGCGCTGTGATCGTCCACTCCTTTGGTTCGGGTTCATCGCGTGGCCAGACCTTCCCTCGTAAAACTGCCACTGCGGCGGGCGGTTCACTTTCGATGTCGACTCGAAACTTCATCCGGTACCAAGTGTCTTCTTTCCAAGCAAATGGTACTTGCGAATCGAGTCTCAATTGGGCCGACCAAGTGCGAATCTGTAATTGTTGACTCTCACCCATCAGGTCCAATACGTAGCCCTGATTTGTCAGTCCAATGTCTGGTAATTGGTCGCTCATTCGAGCTCCCATTACATCGGAGCTAATCGTGTACTCCGATAAGTCGCTATGGCCCATCCAGGCGCGACTGCGGGCACCCTTTGGAATGGTCGTGATTTTAGTCAGGGCAGGGGAACCGTCGACTTCACGAATGATATGGCGATACCGCGCCCCGACCCACGGAAGTGGCGGATCACTGAGATCATCGAAGGTGAATTTCCAAGGCAAATTTGGAACCACTCGCACTCGAATCGTTCCTGTTACGTCGCCGACCGTTGCCGAAATCGTGGCGGCGGTATGTTTTGCATCGTTGTCGGCGGTATAGGTGGAGCCATTGATTGACCCAGGGCCATCAACGCTAAAGCTAATTTCTGTAGGATCGGCTAATTTTTGTCCCAATTGGTTGTAGGCGAATGCCGTCAATTCAATACTTTGCCCTGGTCTTAGTAGTTGCTCTGCGGGGACGATTTGCAACTGTGAGATATCCGGATTTTCACTGATAGGGGTTTCCTCGCCCATGTTATTGGCGATATCAACGGATGCTTGCTTGCCATCTTCCGTGCCTACACAGTAGAGAGCGGTTGTGCTGGGGAAATACAATCGACCATCGGCAACGATTGGCGAACCGGCAAAGCCGGTATCTCTGACCCGACCTTTGTTGATTACCTCGAATCCGTCCTCTGTGGGTTCGATGATTGCCCATCGACCATTCTCGGTTAACACGTAGATCTTATTATCGGCGTGCAGTAGTGCCGCCCGTTGCCGGCTTCCGACGAACGCTTTGCGTTCCACAATCGGCTCACCTGTTGCGGCGTCGAAGATCCACATCTTGCAGCGGTCATCGACCACATACAGCCGGCCGTCAATGAAGACTGGCTCACTGTAGCCAACGACGACCTCCATTTGCTTCCATAATTCCTCGACCTTGGTATCGTCGCCAGTACCACTGATTTTCAATGCCACGACGGCACCCATTACATTGTTGTAAGGTGCGACGTTTTCCTCGCTATGACTGGCGAATACGGTGTTACCCACTACCAATGGGGTCGCAAAGATGCCTCGCAACGACATGTCATAGTGCCATAGTTGTTTGCCTGTTCGCGGCTGGAATCCCCAGATCGATCCATCGCCTGCTCCCATCACCAGCTGACGCTGACCATCGATGGTGACGAGGCTGGGTGCGGAGTAGGTCGTGTCGTAGGGTAGATCCCGAGTGCCGCCGAACCAGCGAACGGTTCCTGTTCGTTTGTCCATCGCGATTAACCGATGGTTTGGCTTTGCTGACTTACCCCAATTGATAATGATGCCACTGATGATCACCAAATCTTCGTGAATGATCGGGAAATTGGTTCGACCTCCGTAGGTGCTTAGCATTCCAAACTGCTCGTGCAGTGGAATCTTCCAAATGGTTTCCCCTGTCTCTCCGTTGATGCATTGAAAAATATCGCAGGAACCTAAGGCATAGACATTGCCGGTTTCTGGGTCACCGACGACGCTGCTCCAGCCAACCCTTTCGGCAGGCACATCCGACAGCCAGACGTTGTAACGATTTTCCCAAATCGTCTCACCAGTTTTGGCATCCAAGCAAACCACCCGTTCACCTTCGCGTGGTGTTCCAGGTTCCGCCCGCTGTATGGTGTAAAGACGTCCATTCATCACGATTGGCGTACAGGGCCCACCAATATCATCTCGGGTCCACAGCACATTGCTGCCTTCCCCGCCGTTGGAATCCCAGTCGTCGGGTAATCCAGATACCTCAGCAGTGCCATCGAAATGAGGCCCTCGCCAATAAGGCCAATCACCCGCCGTGCTGGCCGTGGACAAGATGGCGGTGCCCAGTAGGGCGACGATCAGTCGACAACTCGACGGATAGAAACTGAATTGCATCGGAAGTCTCGGAAGAATCACTGGTTGGGGAGGAATCATTATTTAAAAAGTCAGATGGCAAGTTAGTCAAAATGCTCATCTGTGGGGTCAAAATTCGGTGTGCATAAAATTATGACCTTCATTTGCCCGACGGCGCGATGCCGAACACCGGGCGGAATCATCACGGCTGTCATGGGGGTGACAGGGTGCAACAACCCGTCGAGTTCGATCGAAGCCCCTGTATCGCATTCAAGCACGATGTAGATCTCAGCTTGTTTTAAATGGTAGTGACGTTTTGCATCGCTGCTGATCTCAGTCAAATGCACTGTCCCTGGGTAGTCATCTCGGTCCGCGAAGGCCCGCCGAGCGGTCCCGCATGGACAGGGAATCGCCGGCAAGCTGCTCAGATCGATGACTTGGGGTGGGGATGACACTCGATGACTTGGGGTGGGGAGGACACGCGACTGAGGACGGCCTTGGAATGTGGCTGGCGACTCAAGCGGGCGGTCAGGGCGGGGTCAAGCGAATTTGGCAAACCACCCCCTGGTGGGTGGTTTGGCCGCCAGTGGACGCCGCCTAATCGCTCAGTCGGTCAGTTTATACCGATTGCTCGGGCTACGCCACGCGCAGCGGTCAAGGATTGCTGGTTGTGCCGCGACGCGGCTTTTCTTGCTCAATCGTTAAAGCTTTCCAAGCGGGCAAAAATCCCATGGAACATTTATCACTGGCCGAACCAAGGTCGATACCGTTACAGAACCGAAGGCACAAAAGTGGCACCAGCCACCTCTGCCCAACGGGGACCCAGAGGCCTGACATCGGATGTCAAGCCTGTTGGTGTACTGAACAGAACGTGAATCCTTCTGAGGGCATTCGAAGCTCTCAGGTGCGAGTAATGTCGAACTGAACGAAGTCGGCGGGCCGGGTGTCCGCACCCGACCCGTTAGTGTTCGACATAGGATGATTTCGAGATGCGCTCGCCGGCGACTTCGTCCGCCGACTGCATCTCCCGATCTGAAACGCTCTTACTGAGGAAAGATTGACCGAGTGTTCTGGCACCATGATTTACGACCCGCAAAAGCGAGAAAGGGAGACGTGGCTCCAATGAAGCGGACAATAATGACAATGATGGTCGTACTCGGTTGCTGTATCAGCACTCAGAGTTATGGCTTTGACCTCTTGGACCGAATGCTCGGTATCAAAGGTTGCGGCAGTGCAAACGCTTGCTGCGATGATGGATGTGACGCAGTGTGTGACACTTGCGAGCCTGCATGTGGATGTGAAGAGCCAGCTTGTGGCTGCGAAGAGGCAGCCTGCTGTGCAGAACCAACCTGCTGTGCAGAACCAACCTGCTGTGCAGAGCCAACCTGCGGAGCACCAGCTTGCTGTGACACCGCTTGCGATCCTTGCGGAAAACGCTCCGGTGGACTGCTCTCGAAACTGTTTAAGTGCAATCTTTGCGATAGCGGTTGCGATAGCGGTTGCGATAGCGATTGCGATACCTGCGAGCCAGCTTGCGGTTGCGAAGAGCCAGCTTGCGGTTGCGAAGCTCCCGCTTGCGGTTGCGAAGCTCCAGTTTGCTGCGACAGCGGGTGCAGCAAAAAATCGGGCGGCCTGCTATCCAAGTTGTTCGGCCACATGAAGAAGGGTAACTCCTGCGATTCATGCTGCGAGCCAGCTTGCGGCTGCGAAGCCGGTTGCACTACTGCCCCTGCACAAATGGAAGCCGCTCCCATGCCGGAGCCCGTCGTTGATCCAAGTGCTAGCTTGACCACTTCGCGTCGCGTCATTCAGGCCAGCGCTGTTTATGTCCGCTAATTCAGTGAGACTGTAAACACGCTGAAACCTTCAGACGTGAGCATCAAACGACCCGATGAGCTTTGCTCTTCGGGTCGTTTTTTTTGCGTTGACAGAATGCTGTATCGATCTGCTGGGAACCGATTCACAGCAGCCAGTTGCCGGAAGCCAGTTGTCGGAAGCCAGTTGTCGGAAGCCAGTTGTCGGAAGCCAGGGTCTGGCCCGATCCAACATTCAATCATCGATTTGAACGCCGTCACAGCGGATCAGCCGTCAGCTTACAGCTATCCGAATCAAATCTGCAGATGCTAGCGGGCGACTTCTGAGCGTGCCGGGGGGAAACCTCCGCAACGGTTCTGGGAATCCGCAACGGGTCTGGGAATCCGCAACCGATGCGTGAAACCCAGAATTCGCATTGACGGTCACCACCCTAATTTCCTACTGGTAGAACTCGAATGAGCCTTGGGAGTAAGGATGTCCACGATCTTTTTTTCAGTCGGTGAACCGAGCGGTGATCAGCATGCTGCCCGCCTGGCTACCGAATTGCAACGGATCGATCCTCAAATCACCTTACGGGGTTTTGGTGGTCCAGCGATGCAGACCGCTGGCTGTCAAATCGATAGTGACCTAACGCAGCACGCAGTTGTCGGCGTGCTCGAGGTATTACCTAAGTTGCGTGATTTCTTCGCGCTCGCCGATCAAGCCGAGGCTGTGTTTCGGCAAGAGCAAATCGACGCCGTGGTGCTGGTAGATTTTCCCGGGTTCAATTGGCACATCGCCAAGAGAGCGAAGAAGTACGGGATTCCAGTGTATTATTACTGTCCTCCACAGCTCTGGGCTTGGGCGGGTTGGCGGATCAACAAAATGCGCCGCAGCGTCGATCACGTACTAGCTGTCCTGCCGGTCGAACAGGAGTACTTCCAGCGGCACCAGATTCCCTGCACCTACGTGGGTCACCCATTTTTCGATGCCGTCCAACAGCATTCATTGGACAAACAGGTTTTGAACCGGTTCAATTCGATAGCGGATCGAGGACAGAGTTTGGTAGCTGTTTTACCCGGCTCGCGCGATCATGAAGTACACGCGAATTGGCCCGTCATGCTCGACTCGATTCGCCAGCTCCATAGCCAGTACCCAGACGCGCGATTCCTCGTGGCCGCATATCGAGATCAACAGTGCCAGTGGTGTCGAGACCAACTGCAGGAGAGTGATTCCGCGATTCCTCTGGAATTCTATGTCGGCCGAGCCAGCGAAGTCATTCAAGCCTCAAGATGCGCGATGATGGTCAGTGGCAGTGTGAGTTTGGAACTGTTGGCACGACGCACGCCTGCCGCTGTGATTTATCGAGTCGGCCGATTGCTGCACCTGTTGGCAAAATTATTGGTCCGGATCGATAGCGTGACTTTGCCGAATTTGATGGATCGCCGCAAAGTTTTTCCCGAGTACATCTCGGTAGGAAGTCCTCAGCCAGCTTCCGAGTTTTTAACGGAATCGATCGGGGCGATGCTCGGTGATCCCTTTTATTTTTCCCGCTTAAGCCGCCAGCTGGATGAGCTCTGCCGTCAGCATGCTAAACCGGGGGCTTCCGCTCGGGCCGCCGAAGAAATCGCTCGGCTGATGAATCTGTGTCCCAGCTTCCCCTCACACGCGGATTCGTCGAGGCGGGTCGCCTAGTTCCATTCGAGCATGCTGAGCAGGCATCATGAGGGGCGGTATAACTGGCGTGTGAGCAGAAATCTCGGCCGTCACCCCTGCTCGGATCTGGGGCGAATTTTGATCTCGATTTCTGTGGTATTTCCAATGTTCCTTGGATCAACGCCGCTGGCGAGGGGCTGGCCGCGAACGACTGGCCGCGGAGGTGTGGTGGCGGTCTGCGGTATTTGGTCTGCAAATTTGTTCGTCGGGTAAGTTTTACTTCCACGAACCATCCTCCCGAACACTCCGTACAGCCTTACCGACCGATCCAGCCGTACAATCGGCAGCCGTTATCTGTATCCGTCCTTACTTGGTTTGCCTTGCTGCCATGAGCACTGACTCACGACTCCCAAATGTCCCTCAAATGCACGCGGAAACTGGCTACGAGGAGGCAGAATTCCGGACACCTTTTCGGATTTCTGGGTTTTTGTGCTTGTTGCTAGGGCTTCTCAGCGTTCTGGCTGTGTTTGCGAAGCCGTTGCTGGTCTTTCCCGTAGCCGCGTTCCTAATGGGGCTCATTGCCCTACGGCGTCCCGGGGACGGTGAAAACGAAACACGGCCAGTCGGTACAACGGCAGGGATGATTGGGATGCTACTCGCGACAGGCTTTGGAGTGTTTGGATACTGCTTGCCTTGGTTTAAGGATGTCACTCTCGGAGCAAAGGCGGAAAAATTTGGCCGCGACTACATTGAGGTCATTGCCCGCGGAGATGATTACTTTGCCATTGAACTGGGCAAGGATTATGCCAATCGCTTCCCAGAGTCGATGGATTTAGATCAGCACTACGCGCTGAGTGAGCAGGGTGAGAAGATTTTGGCCGATTTCCAAGGTTCCGGGGTCGTAGAAACGATCCGAAACGGCGGCGACGGAGCGAACTGGGTGCTCGACCGACCGGCTCACATCTACTATTCCTACGGTCGCGATCACGCTGAGCTTATCTGGCGAGACGCGGGTGGCGAAACAACGGCCAAGATCCACATGTTCCTCGACTGCCTCGTCGATTCGAGGGGAAACGAACAGTGGCATATCGAGGAATGCGTCCTTCTGTCCCCCCGATATACGGCACCTGCGATTTTGTAGCTCGGCGTCTAACATGCTGACATCGGAACGGTCCTCCGAATCTGGTGGCAATCAGTTCGTCTCGTGATCGAGTCGCTGGGTTTCGCAGCGACTAATGGAAATCACGTGAGCGAATACTCAGGCCATCGACTTCGTCAGCAAGGTCAGTGATTCGTCCAACGATGACGTGAATCACTCCTTTTCGGTTTTCTAGTTTGCCCTCGACCAGCCACGTATTGCTTGTCTTGGCAACACGAAAAAAACGTTTCCAAACGGCCGCAAACAAGACTAGGTTGATCGATCCAGTTTCGTCTTCCAGGGTCACAAAGGTGATCCCTTTTGCCGTCGAAGGTCGCTGCCGAAGCAGCACTAATCCTGCAACACGGACACACCGCCCATCTCGCAGTGAATCAAGCTGGTTTGCTGATACGCAGCGTTTTGATTTCAGTTCTGCTCGGACAAATGAAATCGGATGCGCTTTGAGACTTAATCCCGTTGTGTTGTAATCGGCATGAACTTCTTCCAGCGGAGTCATGGGTTTGAGCGCTTCAGGGACTCGATCGTCTTCTGAAAGATTCTCAAACAGTGGTTGTTCCCGCGGTGATTCTTCATGCAATAACGAATGCCAGATTGCAGCACGTCGATCGCCGGCAAGTGATCCTAGGGCATCAGCGTCGGCGAGTATGGCCAAGTTGGATTTTCCAATTTGCGTACGATTTGAAAAATCTTTCATGTCTCGATATCGCTGGCGATTGCGACATCGCACAATCTGCTTCGCCACTTCGGAGGGAAAGCCACGAATCGTTTGAAGCCCCAGGCGAATCCCCGGTTGGTTCTTCGTCGCATCGCCTTCAAGCGTCGTTTCAAAGTCACTTTCATTCACGTCGACAGGATGGACTTTCACGCCGTGTTTGCGAGCGTCCGAGATGAGTTGTGCTGGTGCGTAAAAACCCATTGGTTGGCTATTCAACAAGGCCGCACAAAATGCCGCGGGGTAATGGCATTTCAAATAGCTCGATGCATAAACCAGTAATGCAAAGCTGGCCGCGTGGGACTCGGGGAAGCCGTATTCACCGAAGCCGCGGATCTGGTGAAAAACATGTTCAGCAAATTCGCCGGTCAATCCATGTGATCGCATTCCTGCGAGTAGTTTGATGCGAAATTTGTCGATCACGCCCGGACGCCGCCAAGCCGCCATGGCGCGACGCAATTGATCCGCTTCGCCCGGCGTAAATCCAGCAGCTACGACGGCCAAACGCATCGCTTGCTCCTGGAAAATCGGAACACCGAGCGTTTTTCTTAGCACTCCAGCAATAGCCTCGTTGGGGTACCGCACTGACCCTGGATTTTCACGAGCTTTTAAATAAGGATGGACCATGTTGCCTTGAATCGGGCCCGGACGAACGATTGCCACCTCGACTACCAAGTCGTAATAGCATCGGGGCTTGAGACGCGGCAACATGCTCATTTGCGCGCGGCTTTCAATCTGAAAGACACCAACCGTCTCGGCCGCACAGATCATGTCGTAAGTTGCCTCGTCGTCGGCAGGGATGTTGGCGAGTGACCACGAATGCTGGTGATGCTTGGCAACCAGGTCGAAGCAACGATGGATCGCTGATAGCATGCCCAGAGCGAGGACATCGACTTTCAAAATCCCCAATTCATCAAGGTCATCTTTATTCCACTGGATGACCGTTCGGCCTTCCATCGCGGCATTCTCGATTGGACAGAGTTCGCACAAACTACCGGCCGTCATCACCATCCCACCGACGTGCTGCGAGAGATGTCTTGGGAAATTGGTCAAGTTCTCAATGAGGTAAATGAATCGCTTTCCGACACTTGAATCCGGATCCAGTCCACCGCTCCGGCAGCGATCGGATAAATCCGCGCCATTTCCACCGAGTTTTGCGATTGCATCAATGGCATCAGCGGAGACACCAAGTGCCTTTCCTGCATCACGAATCACACTGCGAGTGCGGTACCTAATCACAGTGGCTGTCATACCCGCGCGATCACGACCGTATTTGTCGTATAGATATTGCAGTACCTCTTCGCGACGTTGGTGTTCAAAATCGACGTCGATATCAGGCGCTTCATCCCGTTCACGGCTGACAAACCGCTCGAATAGCAAGTCGGTTTGACTGGGATCGACATTTGTAATTCCGAGGCAGTAACAGACGGTCGAATTCGCAGCCGAACCTCTTCCCTGGCAAAGGATATTTTGCTGTCGAGCAAATCGAACCATATCCCAGACAGTCAAAAAGTATGCCTCGTAATGTAATTCCGCGATGATCTCAAATTCGTGACGAAGCAACTCAATCACTTTCGCTGGTACACCATCAGGCCATCGCTGATTAGCGCCTTCCCACGTCAATCGTTTGAGTCGTTCGATCAAGGTCATCCCGGGTGGAGCGATCTCCTTGGGATATTCGTACCGGAGTTCGCCGAGCGAGAACGTGCACTGCTCAGCAACCTCCATGGTACGGGCGATGGCATCGGGCACTTGGTTGTAGAGTCCGCCAATTTCGCTTAACGATCGTAAGTGTCGTTGACTGTTGGCAAACCGTTGGCCGGATACTTGATCGATTGTGCTGCCGTGTCGAATCGCCGTTACGCAGTCGTGTAGCAACATGCGATCAGGCACGTGGTAATGAACGTCTCCTGCTGCCAGCAACGGGACATCGTGACGTAGTGACAGGTTCCGCAAACGCTCCACCCGCTGCGTGTCGTCAACTCCTCGATGCAGTTCACATAGCAGGTAACCTCGTTCAGCAAAAACGTCACGAAACTGTGTCCGTAAGAATCGAGTGAAACGGGGCGACCGCAGCTCGTCCGGTGTGTTGGGCTGATCAGAGAAATGAGGGATCAGCCCGGCGAGCATGCCCTCACTGTGTTCGGCAATGTCATTCCAGTGGAGTTCACAATGCCCTTTTTCAACCCGCAGTCGTCCACGTGAAAGCAGTCGACAAAGTTGGCCATAAGCAGCGCGATGCCTTGGCCACAGCACCATCGGAGGCGCATCGGTTGGATGGACTTCAGCGCCCACGATGTACTGCAAGCCAAGCTCCTGAGCAGGTGCGTAGCCCCGCACCACACCGGCAATTGATTCGCGATCGGTTAGCGCGATTCCAGAATAGCCAAGTCGTGATGCTTGCTCGACTAGCTCGTCTGGATGGGAGGCTCCCTCCAGAAACGAGAAGTTACTTTTGCAATGCAGTTCGACATACTGCATGGATAAATGGTGTGCTAATGGGCTGCGGGCATGGGCGTGTAAATATGTACACTATAGGGATCGGCTTCTTTCCAGGCAAGGCTGATGCAAAGTTGCCAAGATTTGCACAAGATCACCGAATGAAGCCTCGTGACGTTTCTCCCTGAACGCTTCGAGAGATCATCCTGAACACCGCGAGAGATCATGCAGACTGCGACCGCGACAAACAACTCCTTTGATTATGTTTCTGGGGATCCGATTCCCAGTCACCCGGTGATCGTGGGGTACATCTTTTGGATCTTTGGATTCATTGGTGCGCACCGCTTTTACTTTGGAAAGCCGCTAACTGGTGTGATCTGGTTTTTTACCGGTGGCCTGTTATTGATCGGTTGGATTATTGATTTGTTTCTGATCCCGTCGATGGCGGAAGAGGCGAACCGTCGATATCGCCCTGGCCGAATCGATCACAGCGTTTGCTGGTGTCTGCTGCTGTTCTTGGGCTTGTTTGGAGTCCACCGTTTCTACATGGGTAAGTATTTGACGGGACTTCTTTATCTGTGCACCGGTGGATTGCTTGGTCTCGGCTTCGCCTACGATGCATTGACGCTCAACGAGCAGGTCGAAGAATTGAACTCGCCGCCGTTTTAAGCGGAATGATCATCTCGTTGGCGTGAATTCGCCGGTCCCGCTCAGTCACTCGCAATTTGTTCCCATCTTGAGTTCACTCGAATCAAGCACACGGGTCGGTCATCTATTCGCATCTGTTGCGTGGCATGACAAAGTCGGTCAGCAGAATTGCCAAGTTGATTGGTGTGTGACGAACTGCAGCGAGGGTTAACGCTGAAAAATTGAGTCTAGCAAACGAAGCCGTCTAGGAACTTCTGGGACCAGTCTTTCTTTCCAAGTCTTGTTAACTGGTGTGTCACACCGGCCGGACGATGATTCGTGCACCCTGCTTGCCGATCACTTTCACCTCGATGGATGGTTCGACAAATTCACCTTCAGTGACGACATCGACCATAAAATCATCAATTTGAATCTTTCCGCTGGGCCGCAGTGGCGAGACAGTTTGACCCACGTCGCCGACCTCTGCGCGTTGCCAACCTGGCAATATTTCGCTGGCAGAAACCGCTACTCCAGCAACTGCACCTTCGGCGATGACGGGTGGCTTCAGCGTCAATCGACTTAGCCCGGGAATATCACCGATGAATTTCGATAGAAAAATCAGTGCGAACAAAAATCCAATGAACGCGCTGACGACTAACAGAATGTCATAGCCAAGTCCTGTCCACTGTTCACCTGATTGTGGCAGCATGAATCGACGCGAGGCCATCACGAGCGAGCCGATGACCAGCGTGATCCCACCGACACCTGAAACTCCGAACCCGGGGATCACGAATAACTCGGCACCGATAAAAACGAGACCAACGAGAAATAAAGTCACTTCCAGCCATCCCGAAGTACCTCCTAGGAATCGACTCCAGAAGAAGAGGCTGAAGCAAAGTAGCGAAACCAGTCCGCCCACGCCCATGCCAGGTGCCCCCAGTTCGATCGTCAAGGCGATCAGCCCAATCACGATCAGCAGGAATGTCACGACACCCGTGTTGAGAAGGAAAACCATCGAATCAATCCAGGTTCGCTCCATGACCGGGATCGGTTCGGACACGTTCAATGTTGCCGCCAACTCAGATCGATTTTCAATTGTTTGCGATGCCATTCCCAATTCGACTGCTCGCTGTCCGTTGGCAATGAAAAACATCTCTTTGCCAGCCTCTCGTACCGGCTTGCCTTTGACCCATTGATCGGCGTCTTTGAATGATTCCCATTCTTTGTCTGAGAAGTACCGGGTTTCACCGTTGGCTTGATTGGTCGCAGCAAAAACCACCATATCCTTATCGACGAGTTTTTCTGCTAACGCGAGTGGGCGACCTGTTGCCGCTGCCGTATCGCGGGCTTTTTGAGCGAGCACACTTCGGCTTTTTGCCTCGGTGTAGCGATAGGCACCGTCGGCTCCCATCACAATCTCGCCTGCATCCCCCATCCGCGCACCGGGAAGCATGATGATTTGGTCACATGCCAGTGAGAGTAATGCGGCGCCACTGATCGCGTCTTTTTCGATGAACGCGACCGTCTCGACTTCCTTGGCCTCTAAAACCATGTCCATCAATTCAAAGGTGACGTAAGTAAATCCACCTGGTGAATTGATATCGAGGATAATGACGTCGACGCCTGAATCGACCGCATCTTCAAACTTACGTTTAAGTAGCGCTCCACTGAGCGGGTTGATATCTTCCTTTAGTGGAATGATGACCGCTGATCGTTCGCGTCCCTCACGCCGGATGACTTGTGCCTGAACCGGTAACAGCCATGTAATGTTGGACACAGCGAGGAACAAACAAATCCACCATCGCATCGGCGTTTTGGTCTGATTCAAGAGCTTGATTGTCATGTTGGCGTCGATGGGGTTGGTGACCACGATGGTTGCCGATCTTGTGGTTCCGCAAAAACGTCACCAGTTAGTTTAGCAACCAATGCTGGGATGCCATCAGTTGAGGCTCATTAGAAGCCTAGACACGGCGCCAAAAACTCGGAAAAAACAGCACCAGCACACTGAAAATCTCAACTCGGCCAAGCATCATCAACCAGACGAACAACAATTTCGCGCCCTGGCTGAATCCAGCGTAGTTTCGTGTCGGGCCAACTACCCCCAAACCGGGGCCGATATTGTTGAGTGTTGCCGCCACCGCACTGGCTGAATCGAGAAGTTTCTCATCCAAGCGATTGGCAATCTCTTCGGTCGTTTCGACACTCCGTGAATCAACGCCCGACAAGTCAGAGGATCTTACAACATCCCAAGTGCTGTTTGGTTCAAACGTGATTAGCAGTAACCAAGCGAACACGAAGATCGCCAGGATCATCGAAAAATAAACAACGATTCCATGTGGAAGTTTTGGATCATCAATCGTCGCTCCACCCACACGGATGAATCGAATCACGCGGGGGCGATGTGCCTGTTCAATCTCAAGACGCAGGATTTTGTAAAACAGAATATGCCGGATGACTTTCAGCCCACCGCCCGTGCTGCCGGCGCAGCCACCGACGAACATCAACAGCAACAAAATTCCGCGACCGAAGTTGTTCCAGCCATCAAAGTCCGCTGTTCCGTAACCGGTAGTGGTCACGATCGATACGACTTGAAATAAGCCGTGCCGTGTTGCCTCTGAAATGGTATCGAAGCCTGTGTCTTGGTTTCGGAATCCAAAGAATACGACGGCGATCGTTATTAGCAGGATAATGCCGACATACGTTTGAAATTCCACGTCGCGGAATAACCTCTTTGGGCTTCCCAGCAACGTGAGATAAAGCAGCGTGAAATTCGTTCCTGCTAACACCATGAATACGATCGTCGTGTATTCAATGACGGGACTGTTGAAGTGCCCGAGGCTGGCGTTGTAAGTGCTGAAGCCACCGGTCGCCATCGTGCCAAAGGCATGACACAACGCGTCAAAAAACGTCATCCCCTCAATCGTGTAGATTCCCGTCAGGAGAACATTTAGTCCAACGTAGATCGCTGCAAACACGAGCGCTGTGTGCTGCATTCGTGGCATCGCCCCCTCCTTCGTAGGACCGGGGGTCTCGGCACGCATCATCGCCTTGCCGGCAGAGCCCTGTCCCAGAATCGCCACGAACAGCACGACGATTCCAAGTCCGCCCAAAAAGTGCGTCCAAGATCGCCAAAACAAAATGCAATGCGGTACCAAGCCGGGAGACTCAAGGTCGGTCAAAACGGTCGCGCCCGACGTGCTGAATCCCGATTGGGATTCAAACATCGCCTCGATGAATGTCAGCGGGGTATCCTCACGCGAGCAAGTGCCGCTGAGGTAGAAGGGTAGTGCGCCCAAAACGGTTGCTAAGACCCAGCTCAATCCGACAATCGCCATCGCCTCTTTTTGATACAACGCACCCCCTTTGCCACGGCGACCGATCACCGTCAAAAAGATGCCCACCACTACTGAAATTGCCATGCTCGCCGCGAGCGCCTTCGCACCTCCCGACTCGAACGCGGACGGTCGCTCCAAGTCGGTGCGGTCGGCCAAGGCGGGAATAGCGAAAGGCAACGAAAAGCTCATCGATCCGCCGATCAATAAGCAGACGATGCCCAGCACGCGAAACAGAAGTGGATAGTTCAAAACTCGGGCGACCACAGATCGGGGGCGAATTCACAACGCAAGAGCTTAATCGCTCCTCTCCAAATGGCGAACCACGCTCAGGCCCTCGGAAAGGAAACTGGTTGCTTGACATCCTGTGGTACCCGATCTCCAGCCCAAAGCGGAAGCCGGCGTCCAGAGCGGAAGCCAACGCGGATCATTTGGCACCCGATTTGCTCCCTGCACCATTTGGGTCGGTGTTTCTGCGGTTCCCCATCGCGGTCGCATTGCCCAACTGCGGGGCAGCACTGGAGGCGGTGCTGCCCCGCTATCCTTACAAATCGCGCGGGAATTCTTCCCGGGAAAGCCTTCCCGTTTTGAGGATTGGGAAGCTAGATAGCCAGATGTGATCGAATTGGCACGGCTGACCACCCCTCATCGGCGATAATTGGTGTACGATTTCGCACCAGCGACTTGCTGCGAGATACGCAATTCAATACACCTGTGAGACGAGGTGAATCGTGTGTGGTCGATTTACTTTGCGAGCTCCCGCAGCTGATTGGTGCCAATTATTGCTGCCTGAGCTGATCCCCGAAGCGATCCCTATTCACGATCCGCCCCGCTATAACATCGCCCCGACCCAACCAATCGTGTGTCTGCTTCGAGAGGCGGCTGGTCAACCGCCAACTGCGGTCAAAGCGCGGTGGGGGCTCGTGCCGCCTTGGGCCAAGGATCTCGCCATCGGTAATCGGATGATCAATGCCCGTGGCGAAACAGTTGACACGAAAGCTTCGTTCAAAAAACCATTAGCAGCCCATCGATGCTTGATTCCGGCTGACGGTTATTACGAATGGACGAAAACCGAGACCGGTAAGCAGCCCCATTTGATTGAATTGATTAAAGGTGGGCCGTTTGCAATGGCTGGTCTGTGGGACGTCAATCGAAGTTTTGCCGAAGATGGGCAGCCAATTCGCAGTTGCACCATCATCACCACGCAAGCGAATCAGACAACGGCCCACGTGCATGATCGGATGCCAGTGATTTTGAATCCCACCGATTTTCAGCGTTGGCTCGATCCTGGTTTTCGGGATCTAACGAAATTGAAGCAATTGCTGCAGCCAGCTTCCGAGAGCTTGCTCAAGACGACACTCGTAAGCCGTCATGTGAACAACGTCCGGCACGAAGATCCCACCTGTGTCGATCCGATCTGAGGCTTCCAGGCGATCCAAGTTGAAGAAGCAATTCGGGCTCCTAGTTCAACTAATCGGCACTTCTTTCTTTTCTTGCGTGGCCTCTCTCGCTTCTTGTTTCCCTTGCAGATTGCCTAACGCGAACAACTGAGGGGAGTGTGCGACAGTTCGCCCAGTTTTTTTCTGAATCATCTGAAACAAACAGTGTTTCCGACTCGATATCGCTGTTGAAGCCTCTCACTTCCCTCGCCGATGAATGAAACGGTGCTCCATGCGTCTTGCGGCTGTCTTTACTTTGCTAGCATTTGGATTGGTCAATGTCCCTGCGGTTTTCGCGCAGAGTACGATCAGCGATAGGCCCTGGGAGCTCACCTCGACACGAGGCGCCTGGGGGATCTTTTTGCCGGACTACGAGCTTGGTGACAACGGCAGCGGTTCCGCCTTCAGCGATGACATGGACGGGGTTGGATACTTCTCCGATTTCAAAGTTGTGCGGCGTTTTTTAGGAACACGGACCAGCTTTGAATCCAACATGTTCTTTGGCGTGGCACGACTGAAGTCAGAAAGTGCCGTCGGGAATATCAATGTTCCAAATCCAGCGACCGGTATTCTCGACTCGTTTAGCGGTACCCGCACAAAATTGAAGTCGGACGTCAATCATTACGGCATCGACGTGACGCTTCGCGATACGTGGCGGACAAGGTTTGGCGGTCTGTCGGCCGGATGTTCAGCAAGTTACATGGCATTCGACCAAAAGTTTGACGCCGACTACGACTCCATCCAAGTGTTACGAGAAAAACTCTATACCGATTATCTCGGCGGCAAGGCGGTGTTTGGTTGGGATGGTTGTTTCAAAGGACGCGCTAGTAACTTGGATCTGATGATTGGCTACTTTGATATGGATACCGATTATCGGTTCATCGGACAGACGGTTTCTGGATCGGACCGTCAAAAATTCAGCAAGAATGCAGCAACCGTCGAAACCTATTTCACCACGCGTACCTTCTTCCACGGTTATCAAATCGGTTGGAAAGTTGGGGCGATGTATATCTCAGATATGCCAGTGATTCGACACACTGCCTCGCAGCGGGCCAGCATTGATACGGAAGATGCGGTGACGTTCTCGGGACTGATCGAGATTCTGCTGTAATCCCGATCGAAAGGGTCCTAGCTGGTAAAGGTGAATCTAACTAGATCGTCTTGTTTCAAACAGGATCGACGATCTTTTTAATCGCTTTTCCGTGCTCCTCGCCCAGATTCATATCGACGCCCGTAGCGGCTCGAGAGAAACTTGCTGTGCAAATTATTTGTGGTGCAGTTGACCTTTCTGTCAGGGTAGCACTCGATCGAGTTCCCTTGAGTCTTCAGTCAGTTAACGCACCAGTTGCACAAGGTACTCGTTGCACAAGGTTTTTTGCTCTTCGGTGGTGTGGAACGGTCGTTGGGTAAATTGACCGATGATGCTGCGTTTCCATCACCATTACGCGATCTATGGTGGATTAACTCGTTTTCATGGTTTGCTGGCAGTTAACACGGCCAGCCATTTCGCGAGTCTTGAAAATGCATGGCCAGCAGTTGTTGGCTGGTGAGTGTCGTAGTGATGCACTCCAAGCATGCTGGCAGTAAGGTTAGTTGTTTTACCGAAGCCCATGACGACCAAACCCGCGTTGATGCCAACACACTTATTTCCAATCATGTCCGGGCGACGCCATCAATGATTCGGATACGAGAGTGGTAGATTTCTTATTCCGCTCTTCGAGTCCTTCATCGTTGGTGAGTTTGGTCAGCGAATCAAATCAGATGCGACCTGCGGACGTATCGCGATCGTGACAGTCAATGCAGAATTGATTGATTCCGTTGACCGCTTCAAAGGGAACTGAGAGAGACTCATCAGCCCGCGGAGGATCGCAGGCTGATCCCAGGATGACGATTGTGAGCCAGTGGCCCATCACGATTATTAGACTCACTGATTGTCAGAATAAAGCAGTTTAACCATTGCCTGGCCCATCGCTTCACCGATGTTCATATAGGTTTCGCCATTACCACCGTAGTGGCCGCCCGAGCTACTTCCCTTTGAGAGAGGGTGGCTATAGACGGTGGCAGTGTTGCCTTTGAACTCGGGGTATTTGCCGGACTCACCATCGATCGCGAACATCGCATCGAGAAGTTTCCCACCATTATTGGTCGCTCCTTTTTCTGTTTGCCCCAAGGTGGCGCAGACGAATTTGGCATTCGGCGCGTCGAAGTCTTTACGAAGCTGTTTGATGAGCTGTACGAGGTTCTTTTCATAGCGACTGGCGAGCGCTTCGCTGCGACTATCCCGATCTCCTTGCCACCAAAAGAAACCGGCGATTTCGTAACTGTTGGCTCCGGGATAATACTTGTCGAGCTCAGAGAGAACTTTCTTTGCTCGGGCGATATCCCCGTCATACTGTAAGCCAGCATACCAATTGATTTTTTTGGGCTCTGTTCCTTTTTCCCAACGCTCAGGGGATCCCTTGTATCCAGGATGAACCCAGGTAACGCCTTTTTTGTCAGTGAACTCAAACGATTCACTGCCAGGTGGCAGCAAGTCCCAGCCAAGTGCACGATTTCCGATGCAGCTTTTCAGAATCATGACTGGGGCTTCCGTGGCTTCTCCTACGTGATATCCGATGCCGATTTCGGGGCCGATCTTTCCACCGGTAATCGTCATCCATTCATTATTGAACATTCGTGCACCGCCGCCGCCACTTCCCATCACACGAACATTGCGTACGTCGTTTCGCACCGTCCAATTACCTTCATCGTCCATCAGATAAGGGTAAAGATTTTTCTCTTTTACGGCGTGCTCGACCGATCCCTCGCCCCCTTTCGTCTTTCCAAATCCCAACATGTTGGACTGACCCAGGCAGATGTAGACTTGCACTGGTTTGCTCATGTCCGCCGATTTTCCGTCGGGATCGGGCAGTTCAACCGCTGATGCTGTGTGGAATGTAAGCAACAGGGCGATTACTACAGCGAGAGAATGTATCAGCGGCTTTCGTACGGCCATCTCGGATTCCTAAAGCGTTGTTTACAGTGAGGATTAGCTGATCGACGATCGGTGATTTTGAAATCGTTCTCGTCGTGTTCGGTAAGACCGACATTATGATAAAAGCGGAGTTCAATAGGTGGGTAAACGGCAAGAAAATTGGCAAGGTATCGGATTTGAGCGCAAATCCGATTCTCGTCAGCGACTGAAATTGCCGGTGGCTGGGCTGGTTGAACTTTCAATTAGCAGTTGTTGCCGCTAGCCGCTTGCCATGGTGCAAGCTCGTTAACGCCGCCAACTCGGCCATTTCGCGTGGATTCGACTAAGGAATTGCTGCAAAAAGAGATCGACTTGTATCGATTTGATGCCAAGGTCTGGCGTGCGTGCGACCCTCTGGTCGCTATGTTCTTGTGAAGCCCGTGTCTGTTGTTTTCGAAGTCGCGGGCCCCAAAAGCTTGCTAGAAGAACGTGGTCATGGGTGGGCCTACGGCCATCCGGTGCCCAGCCTCCGGCGTTTATGAAGTCTGCTCGAGGAATCGAGCGTGAAAGAAGATTCGTCACACTTGAGGAGTTCCACTAGCCTGAGGAGCCCCACTAGATTGACCGACGTCGATCAAACCAAGGTGTTCAAAAAGGTTTGATGGAGTGCTGCCGATTCCATCCATGGTCCAGTGACCGCCGCGTTGAGTAACTGCGGCGTTTAAAAACTACTGTCCTGGTTAAATCTCTAACCAACGTTCCACTGGGTGGTGCACCATTCGACCCTGTCTGCTCGTTTCGGGCTATGCTTTGTCTGTGGATTGAACTTCTGATTATCCAAGAACAACACGAGACTGGAAAAAGGTACTTCGATATGTTGGCTCACTACATCCACCGTCTCGCTGTCGAAGTTCCAGTCGTATAGAAGTTTATTGTCGCGTTCGAACCAAGCGTCGAGATATTCGACGTCCGTTGTACTGACGACCACGAACTCACATTTTTTTTTGCAAAGAAATCCGAGTAATTGAGCGGCCAAGGTTCGGGTATTTACCAAATCACCATCACAGGAAGCTGAGGCGATATTCCAAAGACTGACAAAACCGTCATCGTCGAGGTCATCAGGGGAGGCCTGAATTTCAAGTGATTCGGTGAAATCTAATGATGTCATCTAGATCTTGATTGAATGGGATGGGTGTGATCAGAACGGCCTGACGTTAACAGAAGAATGCTGACGTCGAAACGCCTGATTGCCAAGCCCCGGTTGATGAAGAAAGCAGATGCGGCCCTGTTACTGCCACAAATCGCGGTCCAGGCTTCGGTAGCCGATCGCCTCGGCGAGGTGGGTTTCGTTTAGTGAGTCGTCGTCGGCGACATCGGCGATTGTGCGGGCGACACGTAGGATCTTATCGTGTGCTCGTGCTGAAAGCCCCATTTCTTCCACGCTGTGCCGGAGCATTTGCTTGCAAGCTTTATTGAGTTCACAGTGCTGACGCACTTGCCGACTGGTCATTTGCGCGTTGTATCGAACCGGGATTCCATTAGAGATGGAGTTGATGAAGCGATCTGTTTGTCGCATACGTGCTCGCAACACCTCCTCACGCATCTGATCGCTTGTTGTGCCGGCGGTCGTGGATGATGAAAGTTCTTCGAATGGCACCGCTGGCACCTCGATGTGAAGATCGATTCTATCCATCAGTGGACCAGAAATTTTGGACATGTACTTTTCGACTTGCGGGGGCGTGCAATTGCAACTTCGGCGGGGGTCGCTGCGATAGCCACAGGGACACGGATTGGCGGCGGCGATTAGCATGAAATCCGCAGGAAAGGTCGAGCTTCGGAGGGCGCGGGAAATGGTGACAATGCCATCCTCCAGCGGTTGTCGCATCACTTCGAGTGTTTTTCGATTGAACTCTGGAAGTTCATCCAAGAACAGGATCCCGTTATGTGCTTTGCTGATCTCGCCAGGTGCTGGTGGACTTCCGCCACCCACCAAGCCCGCGTCACTGATCGTGTGATGTGGGCTTCGAAAGGGGCGTCTGGCCAGTAACGGTTGTCCGGCGGGAAGTTGACCCAGCGCACTGTAGATGCGAGTCGTTTCAATCGACTCAGCCGCACAGAGTGGAGGCAGAATAGTCGGCATCCGCTTAGCTAGCATCGTCTTGCCACTGCCGGGCGGTCCGAGCATCATCAGATTGTGTCGTCCTGCGGCGGCAAGCATCATCGCCCGCTTGGCCGATTCTTGGCCGCGAACGTCTCCGAAGTCGATGTCATAACTGCTGAAGCGTTCAAACCAATGCCGCAATTGGCTGGGTGCTGGAGCGAGATCGACTTCCCCTGAAAAGAAACTAATCGCCTGGGTCAGACTCTCGACCGGGATGATCTCCAGGCGATCGACGACAGCGGCTTCGCAAGCGTTGGCCGCTGGTACAACCAATCCTCGAAGTAGCGGGTTTTTGGCTGCTTCGATGGCGATGGATAACGCTCCTTTGACTGGTCGCGCGAGTCCCTCCAAAGCGAGTTCGCCAATAACGGCGTATTGATCCAGTTGCTCGGCGGCGAGCTGCCCACTTCCGGCGAGAACGCCCAACGCGACCGGCAGGTCGAACGAAGCCGCTTGCTTGGGTAGATCTCCAGGGGCGAGGTTGATGACGACTCGGTCACTTGGCCGGATATAACCGCTGTTGACGATCGCACGTTCCATCCGGTGCGTGCTTTCTTTGACTGCCGCATCGGGCAAGCCGACCAGAATCGTCTTTGGCATTGCCGCTGGGGAAATGTCGACTTCGACATCGACGGGCATCGCTTCGATGCCCAAGAGCGTAAACGTCTTCAACCGCGCAAGCATTGCCCCATGCCTCCACAAGATTGCTGCGGTGTTGCCCCATGAATCCGAAACCGCAGCCCGTCCAGATTCAATTGCAAATGTTGACCACTTCTTGGTGAATCATCAAGCGGTCAACACTCATTGATCCGGCTAAATCCACAATAAGTGAGGTCGCCGAAAATGCTAGCGAGCAGCATTCACCGACGATGGCCTATCCCCAAATCAGCCTGTTACGGGGAACCTGAGGGGGGGCTAATCCCAAGCAGGTTGCCATTGATTGGCATGAAACGCGCGGTGGAGGATGGGTAAGTTGCCGCTAGTTTTGCGTTGTCGCAGCTAAACCATCCACATAGAAAGCTCTATCCAATCCCCTCACCAAACGCGTCACAACTACATGTAAAAGGAGCCGGTAATCTTTTCTCGGAGCGTCACAAACGACATGTTTTGCTGCTTGCTGCTTGCTGCTAATCGTTATCGTTGCTACTTGCTGAAGAGCCATATGTCTGACGCACTATTTGAACCCTACTACACGTGGCTCGGAATTCTGCCCGAGGATCATCCACCGAATCTCTATCGACTTCTTGGCATTGCTGTCTTGGAGCAGAATTTCGACGTCATTGAATCAGCCGCACAGCGTCAGATCCGTCACCTACGAACGCAAGCAATCGGACCAAAATTGGAGTTCTCCCAGGAGCCACTCAACGAAGTTGCGGCGGCACGGGCTACATTGCTGAATCCAGCGTGTAAAGCAGAATACGATCTGGCACTGATGCAATCTCAAGCGGGCAGAGAGATGGTTCAGGAAAGTTCGCAAAGCGCCCTCGCAGGTGCCAGCTCCATCATTTCCCCCTCCGTAACTCCCGCACGACGAACGTCACGTAAAAAGAAAACGAGCTGGAACAAACCGCTGTTGGTAAGTGGCTTGCTAGTCGTTTCTGTCGTGATTTCTATCGCGTTGTTGAAAGCCCTCCAAGAAGATACTGAAGTTGCTCAAGTTCTCCCTCGCCCAGCGATCGAATCGGAGGAGGTATCCAATTCGCAAGCGACAACGAAGAAACCTAGTGTCAATCAGCAGTAGGCAACTCCTTCAGCCATAACACCAAAAGACGTGATATTCCAAAAACAGCTCTCAGAACTGCTTGTCAACAACAGGTGGCACTTGGATTATTGGAAGCCATCGTTAAATCTTAGAAGGCAAGCCAGCTGGCAATTCTCACAGGCTGGTCAAGTAACGGGGGATCAGTTTGTAATAAGCTCGCGGATAGAGAATGACGCTCTCGTAACACTGCCAGATGGACGCAACTGGAAATGCGATCAGGAATTGCAGCGATGGGAAGCCTTCGGTAAACCAAAGGTGGCGGCGTACATTACGATAGACCCAAAGTCACCTGACAACGCTGATTCAAAGCGTTCCAATGATCAACTGTCCCAGCGTCAACTTGAAGAACTGCTAGTTAACAACCGTTGGAAATTAGATTACTTCAGCCCCATCTTGAAGCGTCGTATGCAGAACAAGTGGCAGTTCTTACAGACGGGGTAGCTTATCGCAGTCCCTCCCCATGATCCCGCAAAACGCTGGCCGATCGAAAACGATACGCTAATCACGCCCCCCTGGCACCGAGTTTAAGTTCAACCAATCTTCTCAGCAGTGGGAAGACGTAAACAAAACGGGAAAGCCAGAAAGCAGGAGATGCTAAATCATTAAGTTACCTTAAATGTTTTGCTTGCAAAACACATCTGCTTGCGGCAACCACCTCCCCAGCTGCAAACAAGCTAGTCAACAATCTACGACATTTCCACATTCCCTTGACCTTCCCGTCCTTGAAAAGCTTCTGTCGCCTCCGCTCCATCAGCAGAGCAAGGTTGATTATGGTGATCCAGAAGAGAAGCGTTGGTACGGTTGAAACATTCATTGCAAGTTTCCCACGATATGCGTGAACAATGGCGAGGCATCGCGTTCCAAACGTGCCAAGGTTCTACGCTTTCCAGCTAATCAACAACCAAATTGAGAAAGCTCAACGTAGCTCAGGTCAAGTTTGAGCAAACTTGCCTTGCCTTATGCCGCGAGGTCAATGGTCCTAACAGGCCAAGTTTTATCGGGACAAATCAAGTGAGAATGCTAGCGATCAATAGATGGTAGGCCGGCGTTCGGATTCGTATGGGGAATCGTGCCTCGATTCGTTGCAGAAAAGCTTCGGCCTCACTTTGATGATGGGTTAAACTAGAGGGTAGAGTTTGGAATTTTGACCGGAATACAGAGACATTCCATGACGAAGATCCTTGCAAGTTTTTCCCGACGATTGCTGCTGACTCTGAGCGTGGTCGGCCTGGGGCAAACGTTGTGCAATGCCCAAGTATTTGGACGCCCCCGTCAAATCGGACGTCCGCTCACGCGGCAGCCGAGTGCTAGTAACCTGGAAGAGGTGGGCCAAATTACCGGGACAGAACGTTTTTTACGTCAGAATCGTGGTCGCGCGGCATTCGTGGGAGCGGATCGAAGCGAAAGGGACGGTTTCGTTGGAAGCCAGCAGGCGCAAACGTCCGACACGATTCTCTCTTCGACCGCGGGGCTCAATCCGCCAGCGGATCGTTTACGTCTGATCAATCGTCCCATGCGATCGGCAAAGAAGGGCGAGATGCATCTGCCCAAGATCGTATTGGGCTTTGAACGCCCAATTGATGGGGAGCTAATTACGCCGCATGATGGCGTTACTGCGAGGGCACAGCGGGCCGTGCGGCTGGCCTCGAATTCGCTGATCGAGGTGTCGGTGCAAGGGCGGACGGCCATGCTCCGGGGATGGGTTGCGTCCGAATCCGAGAAGAGGCTGGCCGAGACCTTGATTCTCTTCGAGCCGGGAATCTCGGAGGTTGTGAATGCGATTCGGGTGCAAGGGCCTCCAATTCCAATCCCTCCTCCGCCACCGGATCGTCCTTTCGATTCTTCGCCCTCGAATTGATCTGACTGATCGCGGTCTGATCTTGAGCCTTGAAAACATTCAGTTGGGGTTCTGCGGATTCGGACCTCAAGTGTCGCTGAAAACTTGTTGGAAGTGTCAGCGAGTAGGTATCTACCCGCGGATCGGAATGATGTTGGTCACTTTCCAGATCATTCATCACGGGTTCAGTATGAGACACCTGCCTGAGGACCGCTTCGTCGGGAACTTCGGCCATTTGCAGATCGATGCTGTTGGTGGCGCCGGGTAGCAGTTTGTTCGCGATGTCCGAGATCGCGGTGCCGCCATTTCGACCATCAAAACGAGTGATCATACTGAGCGACAGACTTGGTCCTCCAACCTTGTCCCAGGGAATCCAAACACTATAGGAATCACCCAGTTCACTGGAACTGTAGTGATTCTTGAGTTGATCCGCTGTGAAAACAAATTTCCGTAATGGTTTGGTGTGATTGACGTCGTTTTGATCACCGTCGAACACATAAACGGTCAACGACCCGTCCACCGGAATTGGGTCCGTTTTGCCTTCGTTGTAAAAGTAAATACGACCGCCAAACCCACGTACCCCTGGTTCGCCGGGTTGGTACAAAACAGTATCGGTCCAGATAGGGACGACGCTTTGGGGAATGGTCGCTTTTGGCTTCCCTGGCCATGTCCAGTCTGGCTTGATCAGGGTGCATCCGATCAACCAAGGAATGAACAGAGTGAGGCAAAAGACGAGTTGAGCGCTGCTTCGCGTCATCGGGGTTGCGTCTCCTCAGGTTCATCCTGCGCCGTGTTGAATTGAAAAATTGGTGCTTGATCCACCGCTTTCACCCCTGCAGGTGGCGTGGCAGTGTATTCAGGCATAGCATCTAATGAATCCACTACGACTGGTTCCATTTCACCGCTAGGGTTCAGGTCGGGATAGACGACGGGTGGATTGGCGGCATCAAAATGGTTTTCGTACGCAACGGTCGCCACATTAATGTCACCATGAATCCGATATACGTCTCTTTCGCACCAATGCATTCTGGCGATTTCGACTTGCTTTAATCGCTCGCTGTCCTCGATGGAGCGAATGACATGCGGGGTCAGAATGACCAGGAGTTCAGCACGACGAGTTTCTTCTGAGTCGAACTTGAACAAATGTTTTAAAATAGGGATGTCTTGGATGATTGGGACTCGCCGATGAACACCTCTTCGATCTTCCGAAATCAAACCACCCAAGATGATCGTTTCTCCGTTTGCGGCACTTACGGTTGCTTGCGCAGTAATGGTGTCAATTCGCGGCGAACGGATAACTGTGCCGTCGATCGATACCGCTACTGGTACACCGTCGATTTCTTCGCCCAATTTAGAACGCTCTGCATCGATCTCCATGACGACCGTGTTGTCAGGACTGACGCGCGGCGTAACACCGAGGATTAGGCCGACGTTTTCTAAAGTGACGGAGTTTGACTGACCGTTTTGATTGACTGTCGAGCCAACAATACGGGGTACACGCTGCCCAACTTGAATGAATGCAGGTTGGTTATCGAGGGTTCGTACTTGCGGGCGACTTAGGATTTGCACGTGCCGTGACTCACTGAGCGCTCTCAGCAACACGCTGACATTGCGGCTACTGGCCGAGAGAACAAGCCCGCCAAATCCACGGTCGGCGTTGCCGCGGCCCACCGCGAAGTTTGAAATGCCTTGTCCTCCAACCACACCGGAATTTCCAATTGCGTTGGAGCTTCCGCTGTTTCCCAGGCTGTCCGTTGAATTGAAGATGAAACCGGGGATGTTCGTTGCTGCTCGAATCAATTCCTCGGTTACCGTCGTCACTCCGCCCGGCGTTGAGGTTTGCGTCGAATTGGTCGTTGTGAGCAAATCTCCTAACAGGCTGCGATCAAACAAAACGCTACTTTGAACACCCAATTCGATGCCAAACTCATTGACGCTGTCTAGGGCGACTTCTGCGATCATTACCTGGATCATTACCTGAGGAGGTTGTTCATCAAGCTTGTCGATCAAGGCTTTGATTTCGTCGTAATAGCGTGGTGTTGCGGCCAAAATGAGCTTGTTTGCAATAGGCTCCGGTACGACGACAACCTCTCGTTCGATTTCTTGAAACGGATTTCTGTCACCAGGAATGGCTGCCTCGATCTGTCGCTGATTCAGCAGATACTGGTTAATGGCCGACGCGACATCGACCGCCGGCGCATTCTTTAACTGAATGACCGTGCTCTTCCGTTGCTGGTCGGTTGATTGATCCAAGCGAATCAGCAAGGCTTCGACAATTCGCAAATCACCTTCACTTCCCGTTGCGATGATGCTGTTGCTGCGCAGATCAACG
This sequence comes from Rubripirellula sp., assembly GCA_049602075.1. Classification (GTDB taxonomy): domain Bacteria; phylum Planctomycetota; class Planctomycetia; order Pirellulales; family Pirellulaceae; genus Rubripirellula. Next base: position 86,844 of record JBMYRF010000012.1, on the reverse strand, counting down.
GAAAATCTTAAGGGTGCGAGAGACGTTTCGCCTTTCGCGGTAGATAATTGAATCCCGGCCGTGGTCGTACCGCTTTCAGACGGCAGAAGCGAACGCAAAGTTTCTACCATACTCGCCGCATCGCCGTTGATGATCTGGAAAATCTTGAGTTGGACTTGGCCCGAAGGGGTATCGAGCTGTCGGATTAAAGCCTCGATCAGTCGCATGTTCTCGAGCGGCGAGGTCACGATCAGTGTGTTATTTCGAACATTCGGCGTGATATTCACTTGGTCAAGAGAACCTGACTGAATGAGTTGACGACCCGTGTTGTTCATCACCTCAAAAGCCAGCGTGCTGGATTGTTCAGTGATTGCCAACTCGAGTGTTTCAGCGACGTCGGCGGCGAGAGAATTTTGAATGGGGAAGATGCGTGTGTGATGCACCGTTTTTCCGCCGGGTTGATCAAGATCTTCGACGAGTTTCGTGACCTCCTTCAAATCTCTTGGCGATGCATAAACGATCAGCGTGTTGGTTCGTGCATCGATGGCAATTTGAACCTTGGGACCCATGCCCTCACGGCCTGACAGGAAACCCTCGATCGTTTCGCCGACCGTCTCGGCCCTGGCGTGTTTGAGGCGAAACACGGCGGATTGAGTGTCGGCGGTGACCGGTGTGTCTAATTGAGTGGCTAGGTCGACAATGGCTTGTACTGCATCACCCCAGCCGATCAATAATAGCGAGTTGGGTTTGACTAGCGGGGTCACAGCGACCTTCCCTTGACGGCCCGCCACCAAGTCTTGACTCGTCTCAGTAATGATGGCCGCAATGCTTTCACTCGATGCGTGATTGAGCGGTAATATTTTGATTTCCGGCTGGGTTTCGCGACTGATTCGCTCGAGCTGCTCGATGACTTCCGCTAATTTTTCCAGGTCAGGATCTCGCCCCCGAAGGATGATCACATCAAGGTCGGGGAGCGATTCGATTTCGACTCCCTCAAACTGCGGGATCGTTGCTTCCGGCGGTGTGGCTGGAGGCTTGGCGGCGGGAGGTGTTGGATTCTGAAAAGCGACAGGGCGAATCGTGCCGATGGTTCCGGCTGGAATCTGAAGACGCCCTTGATCACCAGGCTGTGGCATTTGGAGTTTGACAGGGGTGTCCCTATTAATGCGTGAAACAGCTCCGCTCAGCCCTGCATGTTGTTCCCGCTCAAGACGAAAGACCTGGGTGCGGTATTCTCTCTCACTTGGTACCGCCAGGGCATTAACTAGGACGCTTAATTGGTCCGCTATGTTTACCGTTCCGGTTATTCGGATACCGCTGCGGACCAAATCGAACTGAAAACGGACTGGCAGGGGCGTTCCCCGCACCGACAGCAGCCACGTTGAGCCATCATTTGGTTGAGCGGGTTGTAGCTTCGTGCCAAAGATCGCGGCAAGCCGTTGCTGAATCGCCTCCAGTTGTCCTCGCGGCACGGCGATAAAGAAACTCTGATTCGCTGGAGTATTGGAAGGCAGAATCTGGGTAGGGGAGGGCAGGGTCTGGGTAGGGGATGGCAGCGATCGCAAGTTGACTTGATTGCTGATTCGTGGCCTGATGCCCGAAGGTACATCCGATTCTTGAATCACACGCCGGATAAGCACGTGCACTGATTCTGGCCCGCTGACTAAAACTCTCTTACCCTGGCTGTCGATCACAAGCTGGGCATCACTCCGCTGCGACAGGTGAGGTTGCAAAAGCTTGGCCATCGCTTCGGCAGGCTGGTGCTGGCAGGGGTAGGCTACGAAGAGTGACTGGGCATACGAGGTCGTCGCCATCACAACGAGCAGCGAGAGGATCGCGGCGCATCGAAGAAGTGTCATTCGCGTTCCTGCGGCGCAGCTTTGAAGAAGTTGGTAATCCGAAGGGATGATTCAGAGCCGAGGTAGGTCTCTATTCCGGTCCTGTAGTAGGGACTACAACAGTTCGGAAAAGTCTGTCAATCGCAAGTTGCAGGGGTTGCCTCACTATTTCTGCTGGTTTGACTAGGCCTCCTTAGCTTCGCTAGCTTGCCTGGGTCTTCAGTCGTGGTTTGGGTCTATCACTCCGCTTCTTGTAAGCTCTGACCTGCCCGAACCGTCAGGACTCTCCCATCGACATCCAATACGGCTCGATCTGGCAGGATGTCCACTACTTCAATGGAATGTGCTTCGATGTCGAGAACACGGCCGCGCGCGCAGACTTCGGTGTCACCACCCTCCCGCGAAATCCAAACTTCCGTGGTCCCTTCCGCTGAAATGGTGATTGCGGTGACGACCACCTTTGCAAGCGTCGCGTCACCGTGACGCGCAAACAGATTGCGTCTGGAAATCGATTGATAATCTTGAAGCCGCTTTGAAGCGAGTCGGAATCCTGTTTCGCGAGAGAGATCACCTTTGCGTTCACAACGTGTCAAACCTATGGCCTCAATGGATGCGCTAAAATCGATCAGGCGTCCGCGAGAAACCGGATTCATACTCAATGCGGTAATCTTGTGAAGGTGGCCTCCCTGATAGAACCGGTACAGAAAATCAACGATCTGAAGCAGATTACCTCGACCACGAATGGAGAACCCATAGCGAAGATAAATTTCCTTTTGCTTGCCCGTTTGAGCGTCTTTGATGGTCACAGTGGCTGGATTACCCGCGTCGACGCTGGTGCTTGTCAGTTCGCATTGTTGCACGAGGTCGAGCAACCAATCTTGGTAGCCCGCCCTTGCCAGTTCCGGGTCATACGGCAACGACAGTCGTTCCAAGCGATCCAAAGTGTCTGGTGCTTGAGCGGACTGAATGATGAGATCTCGCGCCCCGTTGATTTGTTGATCAAGTTTGGCAATTTGTCTGGCGCGATCTTCAGCGGGTCCTTCAATGAAGTTCCGATAGCCGGCATCAGCCGCCCACACGAAACCGATGACTGCCATGGCGATCAGCAGGATTCTTGTTCGCGGATTCATTGTGCGGTCTCCTCTCCTTCAAGTTGTTCCTCGGGGATTGGGTCTGTTCCTTCCTCCTCGGTGACACTTGTCTCTGGGAGCGGGGCGTCGCTGCCATCGGATGCTGTCTCGTTTTTTGCTTCATCGCCCTGCGACGTGGCGGTATCAGCCAGTTCGAGTTTCGGTAACGGCCGGAAGGTGATGCGTGTTTCAAAGGACCACGTCAATTCGGCGGGGTCCGCAATTTCGGTAACGCGTTTACTGCTGACACTGTGTCGGTTATCACGAATTGCGGTTTCAAGTGATGTGACAACCTCTGGTGATTTCACTTGCATGCTCAGATCGATGATGCCAGTGCCACTAGCTGTGGCTTGAGCAGACAGACGCCGGACGAGCGAGTCGCTTTGTTGCGGAAAGCGTTTCGAAAGTTCACCCAGTTCATCAATCCAGGTGATATCACTTTTTTGCCAGGTTTCCATCGCGTTGACGATGTCTTGCAAGGACTTGGATCGGTTGGCCCGTCGACGCAGTCCCTTTAGTGATTCTTGTTTTCGTGCAATTGTTTCAAATTGCGTCGAGCGGTCTGACCAATCAGCCCAGCCAAGGACGCCCAGCACGAGCACGGCAATGCTTCCCCAAAAAATCGGTTTGCGCCATCGACTGGGTGCTTGCGGAATCTTTCGTGGATTGAGAAAGTCAAGAGAGAGATCATCTTGTCCAATGGCGGTTGCAACGCCGATCAGATTGGCAAAGCCGGCCGCGCTGTCAAACGATGCTAACAGCGAGTGGTCGACATGATCGGTGATGTCAACAACGGAGACCGAACAGGAGAGGGTCTCTGATAAGATTGATGCGATTCCTTCGAATTGCCCCCGGTCACCCACCAAATAGGTTTGAACGGCATCTTCGTCGGCAGCGCCCACGAATGCGAGCGTTCGTTGTAGTTCGGCGGCCAGACTATCTGCGAACGCCTCACTTTGATCGCAACCTCGCTGAATGGTCCGAAAGAGACAGACTTGCCCTTGCTGCAAAACCACTAATTCGGTTCGTATCTTGTTGGAAGTGATGACGACGACGAATGGTAGTAGAGGATGTGCGATTTCTCGTAACAGTCCCGGTGCGCCTATTCCACAATAGGTCATCGACTCCAGTTTAAAACCAGCCTTCTTAAACTCCTCGTGCGCCGAATCAATTTTGTCGCGTTCGCAGGTGATGGCCAATACATCAGTGGCCGCTTCGGTCGACTCGTCTCCAATCGTCAAGAAATCGATGACGCGATCAGTATCATCCATTTCCTGAAGCACCATGCTGGCGACCAGTGCTGGCAATTCTTCGTCGTCCGCCGGCGGCAGATTCCCAGAAACGGTTTCCAGGTCGGGGCGGCTCAATAAAACCGCTGCCCGCGTGCAAGTGAGGGATTCTTCGGCGAGCGTTTGACGTAACTTTTGAGCAACGGTGAGCTCCTCGGACTCCTCGTTCAGTGAACCCTTCGCGAGGATCGTAAGTCGATGCTCGCCGGCTTTAACAATCAGAAAACGCGTTGGTGAATCACTCAAATCCACTAACGCAATTGCATCCGTTTGTTTCCTCATTCTCTCGATGAAATTGACAGAACTTAATTGCGACATCGAAGTTATTGTGTTTGAAATGGATATTGGTGATTAAAGCGATCCTCGACCATTGCACTCCATCGGCCTGGATTTCGTGAGGCGTCGACTAGAACTTCGTAGCGATATTCAATATCCCCTTGATTCGAATAACCCACGAGGGGAGCTCGCAGAACATCGCCACCCACTGTCAGGTAAGGCAGAGAACGTTCTATGCTGATCTGAGGTATGCCTGCATTGGACAAAATTTGGTACGCGTGATAGGTGGTTTCTTGATTGACAGTCCGGCCCGTCACAATTTGTTGCGCCAGCGTATTGTCGAGTCCTGGCACTCCCGCGATGACTTCCGGTGAAGCTTCCATGAGGTTGATGCGTCCGATTAATCTGGGACTCGAAGTAAGGGTTAAGTGATCCAAGATTTGACCAACTGCCATACCGGCTAACCCAAACTTTGGGTCAATCGGACTCGGGACGGTTTCACGACCGCGTTCAATGGGAATCGCAACTTGTGAATTGAGCAAGTCGATAAGACTGGTGATCCTTGTGGTTGCTGGGACATTAAAATCAAGAGTTAGTGCTGCCGCCTCTTGCGTTTTTCCGCTGGTTCGAGATTGGCCGTATTGCCGTAGGGCAACAATATAGTTCGCCAATGGTAGTGGGACGACCTTGAGTAGTTGCTGGTGCAGAATTAGCAGACTCGCTTGGTTCACATCGATTCGCGGTTGCCCATCGAACGCTTCATTTCTTTCTGCACTGGAAACAGTCAGAGAGTCCAGCCAAGCGGGGCGAGCGTTCAGGAGCGACTCATCGGGATTCCCCGTACCCCGGGGTAATTCCTCGATGTAGAGGGGGATCGAGTTTCTCGCATTGACTTCGTAACCTTGGCCCCGCTCCAGGCTATCCGCGTCAATCCAATCCAGAATTTGGTCGGCGGTAGATTCGTCCATCTCAGTCAACTGCAGAAGAGCTTTGCGAGCCTGACCCGGGTAGACGAGATCCCAATCCAACAGGGAATGTAAATTCAACTTCGACGATTCATCGATCATGCGAGTTGGTGCCACCCACATCGCGTCGGAGCCAGCAGTCGTTGGCTTCGCGGTGCGGCGATTATTAGAACGCGGATTTGAGTTCCCTGAGTCCAGTGGGAAGCCCGCATTGGCCGTGCCTTCAAGGCCGAAGTCGACGAATGTTTGGATGTCGACGGTTGGGTCATCCACTGATGGCCAGAGTTCAAGTCCGTCTCGAAGTCTGGCCTTCGCCGCCAAGCGGTCTTGGCGTGGCAACTCCAATAAAGCGGTCAGGATTTCTGCGCCGGAATAAGCGGCCTGCTGCGCAATCAGTCGATCACCTGTATTACGAATTGCAAGGTGTTCCGATTCCATCGTTAGCGTAAAACTGTATGCCGCTAAACTGACAATCATCAGGATCACCAACACAACAACCAAAACGGTAGCTGATCGAATCGGAGTGCTCATGGCAGCGCGTTCCCCTGCATGAATCTCTCCTGCGTTTTGGGAAGGCGTTGTTCCAAGTCTCCCGACGCCGACAGCGTTGTGATGGTGATCAGCCAACGATGAGTCAGGCGATCATCGAGCATCTCAGATTCTGTTGTTGGTTGTGTCGTAAAAATTGCCGTCGTTCGGGAATCCGACGCGGGGACGTTGATTGGTGTCCGAGTGGTGCCGGGGATTCGTTCCTGAAGCTGCAGGTTTTGGTTTCCTGTGCGACTGGACGCGTCGCTCAGCTTTCGGTCGCCTGATTCTTGACCAACAGAAATTTTGCGTTCAACGGTGTCCAAATCAAGTTGGAATTCAATGGCTAATGGGAGTCGACCAGTCAGCGTACTTTCCCATTCGGAATTCCATTGTGTGCCGTCAAAAAACCGAAAACGGTATCGGTTCACTTCTGGAATCGCATCAACTTGCTCCATGGTGATTTCGACTTCTGCAGACGTGACTTCACGCGTCAGTGTGGTGGGGCCAACCTGCAAAAAATCATCAGCGTCTAATTCTAGCTGCCGTCCTGCCATCGCGATGCCGCTCATTTGATCTTTTCGTTCTTGTTGCCGAGAAAATTGTGAGAAACTTTGCTTGCGGCGTTCCATCCCTGTCTGCGTTTCACCAAGATTCTGCTTCGATGCCGAAACAATCCTCTCGTTACTTTCTCTCTCTGTCCTGACCCTCGTTGAGTTGGAGATTGGCTGGTACGAAACCACTTTCGCCAGGGCCGGTCGCGATGGATCTGGGCGTTCGACAACCACGAAGTGAATCTCACTTGAGGTTCCGATAAAGAAACCGTTTTCTACAAACGAGTCATCGGTTGTTTCTTCATCGGACTGCGGATCGATTGTCATTGGGGCGCGATCCGAATGGTATGGAACAATTTGAGCCAAGTCGTCTCGCATTTGTCCGTGCAGTGCCCGCAGAATCGCGACTTCTTGGGCAGCCGCGACACCTTTTTGCTCTAGCTGTGTGTAAATGCTGAACATCGTCAAGACCACCGCCATTAACACTGCAACGAGTGAAAGTGCGATCATGGTTTCGATGAGGGTGAATCCATCTGTGGGTTCTAGATGCCAATGGCTTTCAGGCCGAAGAGTGGCCTGTCGTTCCCGTTCGCGTTTCAGCCTGGTTGTGCTCATGGCTCGGCCGTAACGGGGTTTGGGATTCGCATCCAACGAACCAGTTCGAACGTGGGACGTCGTTCCGTCGTTTTGGCAGATTCGCCAGCAGTTGACGGTTCTTCCGAGAATACGGCGATATGGACTCGAGATAATCCGGGGAATTCCGTGGTTTCGATGTCAGCGTTGTATAGCCACTGTGGTACGCCGGGGATGGGTTCTCCCATGGTTTCCCGGCGGATCTTGGGATTGATCAACCACTCGTCAATCAGTGAGTTACAGATGATTTGTGCGTTTGCGAGTCGTTCCGCGCGGATCTGGTGTTTCGATCCCACGGACAGTAGACGCAGTAAGGTCATGCTACTGGCGAGTAGGATTGCAGTCGCCAAAATCACCTCGAGTAAAGAAAACGCAAAACGGGCAGATGGTTTTCCAGAGCAGTGGTTTTCCGAATCGATTCGTGCAGGTTTTTTCGAATCCACGTTGCGAAGTAACTGGATCATGGCAGTTCGGGTACCCCGTTGGTCAGAGGGGATGGCTGCCGATCCGAATCCATTCGCCTTTCTCTCTCGATAGGGCCCAAGGTTGTCGTACCAGTCAATCGACGCACATCGATGGAAATCGATTGTGATCGCTCGGGACTGTAAAGTCGAATTGTCGCTGGTGTCCCTTTTCCGTCAGCAAAAAAGGTGATGGTTTGGATGCGAATCTCCGAAAGCTCGCCGGCAGCTTCCGCGATCGAATCCACCTTTGCTGAATCCAAAGAACCTAAAAACAAGATGTCATCGGGCAATTCACTGGCGTCATCGGGACGCTCACCAGATGGTGGTTGGCCGGAAACTGTTGGATCGGAAGCCGGGATGGGCGTCAGCCGCAATTCATTCGAAGGAGCGTTGGCATCTAATTGGTCCACTGGGAATGTCTCTGCCGCAAGAATCCAGTAGTCCGGTGCCTCCATGACATAATGGAAGGACATGCTTTCACCACTGCGAATCGCGCGATCACGGGTATCTGCCAGCGCGGCTTTCACGTCCAACGCGGCTTGTTTCAATGCGGTCCGTTCAGTTAGCCTTCGAATGCTGGGCCAAGCGATCGCAATTAGCGATGCGGAGATGGCGAGTACGATCATCACCTCCAATAACGTCAATGCAGTTCGCTTCGGCTTGGACTTCATTCTTGCGTTAAGATGTCGCTCGCTTCTGGTACGTCGCTGGCATCACCTTCTGACGAATCCAATCCTTCACGCCAATTTGTGATGTCGTCTTCAGTGTCCGGTTCACCGTCTTCCCCCGGTGAGGAAATGTTTGGGAAGTCACGGCTTCCTTTGCTTGGGGGATACTCGTACAGAAAAGCATTTCCCCAAGCATCGGCCGGAACCACTTCATCATCGAGGTAAGGTCCATCCCACTTCCTCGCCTTTGCTTCGTCCGCCGGAGGTTTGATCAGGGCTGCCAGACCATCCTCGGTGCCTGGAAACGTTCGCATGTCAACGGCATAAAGCCGCAGAGAAGCTTCAAAGTTACCAATCTGTGCTTTCGTTCCTTTGATATCCGCCTTCTTTTGTGTCCCGAGCAAACGGGGACCTGCGATCGCGAATAGCATCACTAAGATGATCAAAACAATCATCAATTCGATGAGGGTCAAGCCTCGGCGGCCACGTCGGTGTTGATTCATTTCTGTACTCATTTCTTTCTTGTTTGTGAGCGTGATTTCGAGACTAGTCCAAGGCCGTATTCATGTCGAACACCGGCAATAAAACGCCAATGATGATAAACATCACAACGCCACCAATTGCCAGTAACATCAGGGGTTCGATCAAACGAACCAAAGATTCGAGTTTTCGTTCTGTTTTTTCATCCATTCGATCCGCGATTTTCAGCAGAACCGCGTCAAGTGTATTTGATTCTTCTGCAACGCGGATCATGGCCATGACTTGAGCTGGGATCAGACCACTTGCGGCCAGCGGAGCGGCAAGAGAATTGCCAGAGGAGATGTTCTCAGCGGAATCGCGGACCGTTTCTGCAAGAAGTGAGTTTCCAGTCGACTCACTGCTGATTTCAAGTGATTTCAAAATGGGTACACCGTTTCGCAGCAGGGTTCCTAGGACTCGGCAAAACCTGGATACAGCTGCCGAATGAAATAAGTCACCAGCGATCGGTAGTTTCAGTTTGAAGCCGTCAAACCACCGTGTTCCCCGTTCAGTTTGGATTAACCGGGTGATGCCACCCACCATCGCACACACACCTAGGCCCACAAATAGACCATAGGTGAGCAAACCATGGCTGACCGTTAATAACAAAACCGTTACCCATGGAAGTCCGGTACCACTGCGTTCAAGACGCTCGAAGAAGGGCTCGAACATCGGAACGATGTATAGCACCAACACTAAAGTCACGAGAGCACCGACACCCATCAAAACGAACGGATAGGTCATCGCTCCAACAACTTTCGCGCGAAGCTGATCCTGCTTCTGCAGGAATTTTGCGACGTGCTGCAAGGATTCTTCTAGGAAGGCGCCCTCCAGGCCTGCACGGATCATACTGATAACGAGATCGGAGAACACTTTCGGGTGTGCTGCCATTGCTTCGTCGAGGTTTTTCCCATCAGAGACTTGATCGCGAATGTCAGCCAAGACCTCTTTGAGTTTTTCGTCTGGCGACTGTTCCGCAAGGATTGCCAGCGACTCGAGCAGCGAGACGCCACCATTCAGGAGGTCACTTAGCTGCGTCAACGTGTCCGCAATGAGTTCTCCTTTGATGCGACGGGGAATTTCAAGACGATTCTCCCACGAACTCGCGGATGCAACTTCATCCTGAACGTCGACTGGAAACAACGATTGTTGCCGGAGTAACTTCATCGCCTCGCGCGCGCTGCCTGCCGCGATGGTACCGGATGCATCGGTGCCGGTGGAGGTTTTTGCTCGATAGGTGAAATTTGGCATGGTTTACGTCTGACCAAGCTTGGTTCCATCGGGGTTCACCAATTGAAGTTAACCCGTCCGAAAAACAACCCGGCTTTCAATCTGCTTTAGTCACTCGCAAGACTTCATCAATTGACGTGATTCCCTCCAACACTTTTTTCCATCCGTCTTCGCGAAGTGTCTCCATTCCACCCCGCCTTGCGGCGTTTTTGATCTCGTTGCTCGGCGCTCGAGAGGTCGCCAGATCTCTCACTTCGTCGTTGCTGGTTAATAGTTCGTATATCCCAATTCGTCCACGGTAACCGCTGCCTCGGCATGAGGAGCAACCTGTGGGGCGATAGGCGGTCGACCCGTTATCTCGCATTCTTTCGTACGGAAAATCATTCGGTAAATCAGCACGATTGCGAAGATCGGGTTCGCGGCATTCCGGACACAAAACTCTCACCAACCGTTGAGCCATGATGCCTTCCAACGTACTGCTCACTAGGAACGGTTCTACTCCAACGTCACACAAACGCATGAATGCACCTGCCGAGTCATTGGTGTGCAGCGTGCTGAAAACCAAGTGACCCGTAAGCGACGCTTGCGTCGCATTTTCTGCAGTCTCCAAGTCGCGGATTTCTCCCACCAAGACTACGTCCGGATCGTGCCGGAGAATGCTGCGAAGGCTTGCGGCAAACGTCAGGCCAACCTTGTTATGCACTTGGATCTGATTGATTCCTTCGAGCTGATATTCGATTGGATCTTCTGTTGTGATAATCTTCGTTTCTTCGTCCTTGATTTCACTCAATGCGCTGTACAGGGTTGTTGTCTTACCTGAACCAGTTGGGCCGGTCACCAGCACAATGCCGTGCGGTAAACGAATCAGATTCTGGAATCGCAGGTAGACATTTTCTGGCATGCCGATGTCTGCGAGAGAAAAACGTAGGTTTTCCTTGTCCAGAACCCGCATCACGACACCTTCGCCATGAAGCATGGGAATAATTGAAACACGAATGTCGACTTCTCGACCTTTGACCCGTAATTTAATGCGGCCATCTTGGGGAACTCGCTTTTCCGCGATATTCAACTTCGCCATGATCTTTAGGCGGCTGACGATTGCGGCGCGGAACTGATTCATTTCAGGCGGCGTCGCTTGCTTCTGCAACACACCGTCGATGCGATAACGAATCTTGATCCCTTTTTCCTGAGCCTCAATGTGAATATCGCTTGCGCGTGTCTCGATCGCCTCAGAAAGAATCTCGTTTACAAGGCGGACGACCGATGCCTGCTGGGCAACTTCCGCATCTTCAAGGTCTTGCCCGCTGAGTGAGCCGAGTTCGATAAGGTCATCTTCGTCTTTTTGAAGCGCAAGTAGACCATCAATGGTTTCGGCGCCCACACCCAAGTACCGCTTGATAAGATCACGCACACTATCCGGGTCAGCGATGACCGGTTGAACCATTTCCCCAACTGCAGCGCTCAGTGTGTCGATCGCGTGAAAATCAAAAGGGTTGCTAATTGCGACAACTAAATGGTCCAATCGCCGAGCGACGGGAAACAATTCGTGTCGATGAATCAGGCGAACCGGGAAACCCTCTAGCAGGCTCTCATCGACTTCAATTTCAGCCAGATCGACGACCGGCAGACGAAGCGTGGTGCCAACCGCATCCAGCAATTGTGTTGAATCTGCAAATTGCAAGTCGGAGGAGATCGAACTAAGGGGTTGCCCATTCCTGATCGCCTCGGCAATGACAGCCAGCCTGCGGCGATCCAATGGCTCAGATGAAAGTTGTTGCGACATCGAAGACTCCGTTGCTAGGTCCGTGTGTCTTCGCGATGACTTCCAAAGCCTGTTCACGCGAGAACAAAGTCGGTGCCAGTGCAGGAGGAGGTGGGAGGTGGGAGGTGGGCACTTGGTTCAGGCCGGGGGAATCCTGATTTTCCTGCGGGTTTCCCGCCCGGTGACGCTTTCGATACGCTCGGTCACTCAGATCAGGCCTCTCGCAGGCTGGTGATAGTTTAGGGGTTGCGCAAGGTTTTGAAAATGCTGGTAATTTGACGGTTGGGCAGGGAGGCGGCTTGAGGGTGGTAGTCCCGCCGATCCCATTAAAAGCACCTCATCGACTCCAGTAGCATCCATCGGGGGGCGTGGCGCTTGGGGGGCCGAGTGCGAGACTGCCGACGTCCGTGGACCGTATTGGATTGCCAAGCCCCTTGTTTTCTGCATGCCCTCACTTCGCTGTGACCAACGCAAACGAACGCTCGCGAGAATCGAGAAGCCAACCAGTTCGTCTGCCGGCTTTTCCGCTCATGACGTAACGCGAACTCAAATTCGCAAGCGAGCCGTCATGTAGTCGACATTTAGAGTTCGGGGAAACGAGGCACGGTCACGAATTTAAGTGCCATGACTCATTTATTGTTATTTATGAATTGTTCCAAAACGGACTGCATCAGATCAGAGTTGCTTTGCTTTAGGCGGATGACCCTTACTCGGCGATTGCTTTCGGTCGTCGTTGGTTTGTCTAATTCGTCGACGAATCCGGCAATCTCCTCCCTCAGTTCGGGCGGTGCCCTCATGATCAAGGCATTGGAGTTCTGGTCGATGTCGAGTGTGAGTAGTGGGCCTGCTGTCTTGGCATTTATCTGTTGAAGCACAGAGGCTACCGTCGAATCAACACCTTCGGGAATCGCAACCGGCTTTCGTCCCCCACCGCTGGTCAGCTGTGTTTTGTAAACGTTTTTTAGGATCGCCAAAATGCGTTCGGCTGAGGTGTTCTGTAGACGAAGCATCTCCGGTCGAAAAGCTTGTAAGGGATCGCGAACGTCTTGTTTATCGAGTACCTCCAACAATTCACCCACTAGCTCACGGCTGCGAATTGTACCATGGACGATGAGGGCATTTAATCGTTCATCCGCAACGACCACGATCTCACTCAACCCTCCGCGTTGGAACGGTAAGTCATCGATCAGATCTTCGAATAAAGATTCGATGTCTTTCGCTCCACTGTTTCGTAATAGAAACACCGAGAAATTCGAATTGACTGCCAGCCCATTTTGCGAGTTGGCGATGGCACGTAGGAGAGATTCCAGCACGTTCAATGCGTCAGGATCATCCGACCGAATTGTGATGTTATCGCCGCTGGGAAAAACGAGGATTGGCGCGAGTTCTTCGTCATCTGGTTCCTGTAGCGCGACGCCAGTCTCGATCTCTTTCTGTTCGGTGGTCTCAGCAGCCGTCTTTTCTTTCGGCGTTGCTGATCTGGTTGTCTCTTGAGCCACAACCAAGTGTGTTGCTCGATACTTACTGCGTTGCAGCAGAGTGGTGTCATCTTCAGGACCGGATGAAGCCCGGTCATTGGGAGTTGTTTCGTCAACATCACCGCGCCCGCCCTGTTGGTTTTTATCCGGATACAACGATTGGATTATATTGTTGGCCGGTGTGATGACTTGAATCTTATTGCGTCGAATTCTAGGCCAAACGATTTGAAGTTGTTCGACCACGTCGCGTGTGCCGCCTGGAAAGGTGATTCGACGTTGGTTTCCCAAACCGTCCGCCATCTTTGATTCACTCGTTGGTTCTCCTAGCTTTTGCAGAAGTTGCCGGATTTGAACGAGCTGAGCCTCAGTGGATCTTACGAAAAGTTTGCTAGTGCCATAGTCCGTCGAGATCGAGGGAGCCGTTCCGTTCGGTAGATCTCTAAAAAGTTCCGAAATGGCGGATTCAACCACGACGGGGTCTGCTGACAAAAGCTGGAATACTTCAAGTTGCTTTTCACTACCATCCAACTTCTCCAGCGATTCCTTGATTAAAGCGTGTTGTGTTTCACTGGCAACGATCACCAGCGAATTGGTAAGTGGATTTGGCCGGATGTCTGGCTTTGGAAAGAGTCCATCAGTGATGGCGGTCGCGGTTGCAGCAGCATCTGCCGCTCGGAGATTTGTCAGCGGATAGACCTTCGCTTGACGCGGTGCACGATTTGGTGGCGTTGCATCCAAGGATTTCAGGAGTTCTTCGAATACCGCATGATTTCGTGGCGTCGCGATCAGGTAGACAGTCTTGGTAATGTCCTGAAATGAAATCACGAATTCCGAATTGCCAGAAAAAGCAGCTGAGATGGACCGGTAGATCGCCCCTGCGTCTCCATTACGGATTGGATAAGCACGCATGATAGGAGACTGACCGGTTGGCACGTCGAGTTGATCAATGACGGCCGCGATTTGTTGGTGGTCCTCATCGTTGGCGGTCACAATCAGCGATCCTGAGTTCCCGTCAGAAGCGAGTGTTGCTTCGGGCGTCAGAGATGCAAGCGCCTTTGCCACCACTTTCGGGTCCGCCAGTTTCAAAGCGTAGACCTTACTAGTCAGTACATTGCTTGCTTCGGGAAGTTCATCAACGATGGCGTCGATGGCTTGACGCAGTTGTTCATGATCGATTTCACTTCCGCGAGCGATCAAGCTGTTAGAGATCTCGTTTTCCTGAATCACCAGTGAATTCTTGAGTGGGTCGTCCAGAGCGGCCATCAGCGTTTTGGTTGCCATTTTACGGCGATCGATCGGATAGACCCGAACTAAACTGCCCTTGGGACGTCCTTCTAGTTGACTGGCAGCATCGTTGAAGATGATATGGTCCTGAGCTGTTGCTGTGGCAATGACCACATTGGATCCCGCATCAAAAGACGTAATCGCTTTTGGTGCTAACATTGCAAACGCATCTCGAACGGTCTCTGCCGTTGCACGATCAAAACGATAGATGCGGGTGATTTGATTCGCTTCTGGTTCGGTCGCCTCGATCTGGTCCACCACCTCTGCGATCACGTCGTGTTGTTTGTCCGTTGCGCTAACCACCAGTACCGATGCGTCATCATCCGCGGCAATCGTTGCTTCCGGCAACATCGAAGTGAGCGCGGTCGCTGCGTTGGTTGGGGAACCATCGAAGAAACGGTAGACTTTTGTCGTGAGCTTTTCCGAATCGGGAAGTTGAACGACAATCGCTTCGATCGCCGCTTGGAGCTTCTGGTGCTGAAGTTCCGTCCCGCGTGCAACGAGACTGTTCGTTTCGGTGTTCGGCTGAAGTGTCAATCCTTCACTGGTTTCCGAGTCAATCGCGTTTAACAGCGATGTGACCTCGATTTTGTCAGCATCGATTGGGTAGACACGAACGCTACGTTGTGCCGGTTGCTCGATTTCAGATTCAAATTGTTTGATCCATTTTTCGATTTCAGCCTGATCGGCTTCAACGGCGAATACCGACACGGAATCGTTTGATTCAGTGGTGAGCAATTTTGCCGCAGGCAGCGCAGTCGTGAGGAACTCAGTGAACTTTGAGATTAGGTCGCTGCGAATTGCGTGCTTTCGAAGCACCGGTTTTTTCTGCTCACCCATAGTGGTTTGCAGTTTCACCAAAATGTCCCCAATCTGTTGATGCTCATCAGCGTTAGCAAGTAGCAAGATATTGCGGTCAGTAATTTCAAGTAGACGGGCCCGCGGAACCTGACTATCCAGAACGGTCTCGATAGTGGATGCGGTGAGGTCTTCGAGCGAGTAGAGACGAGCCTCTTGATTTGAGCCGGCTTGCGATATTTCTTGTTCCAGCTCGGTCAGGACGGCTGTAATCTTGGCCTGATCTGCTTCGTCGCCCCACACAACCAACTGATCTGGGGAAGCAGATTCGATGATTCGCACTAGCGGGAAGAGTTCTGCCAGAATCGGATTGGCAATTAGGATGGTATCCGGCGTACTGCGGTGTAGTTTTAGTGTGTGGTCGGAATTGGTGGGCTGGTTAGTCGCCAGTGCTTCCAGCGCTTCCTTGATCGTCTGCTGTTGGCTTTGGGTTGCCCAAACGATTAGGCTGCCTGCGGATGAATCAAGCGATAGCGATGCCGTTTCAGCCATCGGCTGCAGGATCGCAATCACGCTTTCCGCTAGTGGTTGGGTGATCGGGTAAATTTTTAAAATCCTTGTTTCATCGGCGCTGGTCCGCGTGAATTCCCTGATTGCCTCCGCGATCGCTTGATGAGAATCCTCATCAGCCCACACAAAGACTCGGTTCGCTTCTGGACTCGCTGAAATGACTGCGGTGGGAACTAATTGCGTTAAGACATTGGTGACTTCTTCAGCCGTGGCATCACCAAGCGGATAGGCGGCAACGTGGGTTTTGATGGTCGGGCCACGGCCATCGACCCGCTCAATCGCGGCGAGCAATCTTTGTTGTTCCAAGCCAGTTCCGGACGCGACAATTTGTTGGTTAGCCGCATCTACGGTTAACTGCATTTCCGGAAACAGGCTTTGCAGCATGGAGACTACCGTCGAGGGGTCCAGTGTTCGAAACGGATAAGATTCCACCACCGTCTCATTTTTCTTCTCTGGTTCAGCATCTAGTTGCTGAATCATCGCTTCGATGCGGGGCTGTTCACGAAGGGGGGCGGATGCCAAGACGCGATTCGATCTTGGGTCAGCCACGATGTTCCAAGATGTTTGGATGCCGGACAATAGCGCGACCACTGCTTCGGCATCAGCTTTTTCGAGTGGATAGGAAATCAGCACTGTGGAGTTCGCGCGGTCGGCATTAACAAGTTTCGCGATTGCTTCGGCGATCTGCTGGTGTTCTTTTGAGCTCGCCATCACGATCAGGCGTTTCCCACCATCGTCGACCGAGATGGTTGCGGAGGGAGCTAATGTTTGCAGGGTGGATACCAGCATTGTCGGATCCGCGTTCTCGATGCCGTAGGTCTCGAGTTTCGACTCCTGTTTCTTTGGCATCGAAGCCACGAATTCCTCGAATTGAAGACGCACAGCGTCGAACGTTTCGTCGTCAATCCAGATTGAGATTGTGTCCTCCGAATCGTTCATAATCATCGATACATCGGGGAAGCGTTTTTTCATCATCGCTAGGAGCGTCGAACCATCCTGGACGGCCACGGGTAGCTGCTTTGCCGACAGTGGAACTGATTTCTCCTCGCTTTTCAGTTGCGTTAATAATTGCTCGAACGCGACGTGCTGTTCTTCTGATCCCCATGTTGCTATCTCATCAGGACTTGCGTCCGTGACGATTTTCATTGTCCCGGTGATCGAATCCAATTGATCCGTGATTGCTGTCAACCGTGCTTTTTGATCCTTTGAGACAGGGAAGATTCGTAAAGTTCGTTTTTGTTCGGTCGGTCTTAGCTGTTCAATATCGGATAGCGTTTTCGAAATGGTTTTATGATCCTCGGGAGTTGCCACAACGCTTAACTGGTCCTGATCAGCGAGTTGTGAGATCGTTGCGAGCGGCGAAAGTTCAGACAGAACCGTGAGAATCGAATCGTCGAGCGGCTTTTTGAGTGGATAGAAAATCAGGGTTGGTTGCGTCTCGGCGTTTGCGAGGAACTGATCAATTGTGCTCTTTGCGAGTGTTTGTTCTGATTCCTCGCCGCGCACCACGATCCGGGCCGCATTCGATAAGACTAAAGCTCGTGGAATCACTTCCTTCAGAAGTGTGGTGAGAGGGTCAACCATCTGCTTATCGACCGCGTAAATCCGAACCTGGGTCATTTCGTCCGGGTTGTCCGTCGCTTGTATCCCGATGGCTTCAAGTGTCTGTTGCAGATTGGTTTGTTCTGCTTCGTTCGCAACGACTAAGATTCGGCTGTTGGTTGGATCGCTGATCACATTCGTTTCAGGGTGGACGAGTGTGAGTTGACGAAGGATTTCCTCGACTTGGTTCGGCTCAACGGGGTAGGCACGCAATCGTGGTTGTTTGTCGCCAGAGATATTCGCCACCATTTTCTCAATGCTGCTCTTGATTGCAGTTTGGATCGCAGGAATGGCATTGGCATGCACTTCGTCAGCGTTGGGGTCGAAGCGTAACTGTGCCGTCGGAAAAAGCTCGTGTAAGGTTTCTGTCGTCGCTACCGGATCAAGACCGGGTGCTGGGTAGGTTGTGAAAACCGGTTCGGGTGGCTTGACTATCGGCGGAGGTTTGGGTTTTGTGGCTTCGGGAATCGATGCGATCAGTACATTGATACCCTGCAGTTTTCCTGCTGCCTCCGTGACCAGCAACTTTTTTGCAGCAGCCAACGGCGTAACTTGGCCGTGGGGACCAACCAACGGGGTGACCTGTTCGACGACAGTGTCAACTGGTCGTGTTCCCAATGGAAACGCAACCGTCACGATCTCAAAGCGGCCTCGTTGGGCAAGTTCCTCGACGGTTATCTGCGGAACGATGTCGTAAGGGATTCCCTCACTTGTGTCGGCAAGCACTAACATTTTCTCACGCCGAATCAGCGTAAAGTCCTTGCTTAACAATACACTGTTTAGTAGGTCGATTGCCTCCGTCGGTGTGTACTCATTTGTATCTGTGTAGGTAAAAAGACCGGTTGGCTCTGCATCCATTACAAGTGATTGGCCGGCTTGCTTTGCAACCCATTCGAGAACGGTGCTCCACTTTTGCTCTTTGAAATTGAATTGAAGCTTGCCGCCTCGAGCCGATGATGCAAACGCTCGTCGCTGTTCCTCGGTCAGGACTTGAGCCAGTTCGGAGTTCGAAGCCGCAAGTATCTTTTCACGGTCTGTGGCCGGTGAGTTCACCAGTTCGGTGATACGACGATCCAGGATTCTCGCCACCTCGGCGCGTTGCTGATCCGTTAGGTTGAATTTGTTGGCATAGGTCGGTTGTGAGAGTACCGAATACTCAGGCGGCTCTTGCGCTATGACCAACGTTGTAAACAACGCGGCAACCAATAAGCCAGTCAGGATTTTTGTCATTGCAGGTGGGCGGGAAGACAGGAGGTAGACCATGTCACAAAAAGGGCGGGGCGAGTGCGTCGTCGTACTTGGAAAGAGTCCGAAATGCAGGTGTGAATTATCCCGGACACGTCGCATCGCGGTTCGCTAGATTAATTCATCCTGATCTGAATGTCGAACTGGCCGGGACAAGGCGTTCACCAGTCAGTTTCCGCCTTGTCGTCACGGTGGTTGTTCCCATCGAGCCAGCAGGTGCTGCCTGCGGTTCTGGAAGATGCGTCGCCCATGGTTTTGGGGATGCCCATCCAGGATCGGTGGGCCAAGCAATGGGGCGAAGCCATCAGGTTACAGCGGTTTTTTGTCTTTGGTGACGCTCCAGGGAGTTTTTCCGAGCCGTTTTGGACGGCAATTCCTGATCGGTTCGATCCACTGGACCCGCTATGCTCTCGCAGTACCAAGTAACCCCAATAACATTCGTGAAAACAGTCGTCGAAAGGCTTCGCGGACTGGATCGCTTGTACCACTTTATTTGTGGGAGAAACCGGGGCTGGCAGCTGGTCCGGCGATCTTCGCGTGAGCTTATTGCCAGGGTAACGCGCTGGAGGATTTCGCTCCTAAATCCGATGCCACCTGTTTCGACACATTGGAATCGTTGCGTGAAACACTCGCGGTCTGGAATTCATTGCGCATTGCGTTTAGGCCCACTGCAACTGGCCCCGTCGACGAAGTGATTCATCTGATCGGGCATCTTAAGCTGAAGGCCAGCTTACTGGATTTGTGTTTTGCAAATAGAACATGTCAATCATTCATTCGAAAGCAAGGTTCGAATGAAGAGAGCATGATTTCGAATGGTTAACGATTGTCAACGAATCCTGATTCATCACCGCGTCCAGTTGTGTGGTGATTCGTTCAAGTGGATGGTCAATGCAGTGGCGGCCGTTATACTCATTTCCAACGCTGACGAAGGGTGATATGAAATTGAATGGGAAGAGGGGCAATGATCCCATCCATGATGATCTGGTTGCTGATGACAAGTCCCAAGCAAAGGCGACGGCCTATCATGAAGCTGGGCATGCGGTGATGGCCGTGTCCTTTGGTTGTCCAATCAAGAAAGTCACCATCGTTCCTGGGCGTTCTTGGCTGGGACAGTATCGGCTTGGTGTTTGCGAACTCCAGAAAGGCCGGTCGACCCATGGGAAAAGTGAATTAGATGATGAGATTGTGATCTTGTTTGCCGGGATGGTGGCCGAGGCTCGGTTCACTGGGCGATATTGTGAGGTGGGTGCGGCAGAGGATTTAAATTCAATCCGACGCTTGTTGTGCCATCGTGCCAGTAGCGAAAAACAGCACCAGCGATTACAGCGACGCTTGCTGGCCCTGACAGAGCATCTTCTGGCTGATGCGGGGACTGCCCTTGCAGTGGAGTTGGTCGCTAAAGAACTCATGCAAAAACAGACGATCAGTGGCCGAGCTGTTCGACACTTTTATCAACAAGCGATCCGACAACGCTCGTAATAATTGGTGATTTAGCAATGCCAGAAAAGAAGGATATAGAGCAACGGGCCCGGGCGATTGCCGCCGAGTTGCATTTGCGAATCCAGCAGGTCCTAGCCGCGATGGAGTTGCTGGAGGCGGGAAATACGATTCCATTCATTGCCCGATATCGCAAAGAAGTAACGAAAGGACTCGATGAGATCGCGCTACGGTCGATCGAGGATGCGGTTGAAAAGGCAGCCGCACTCGCTGCCCGAAAGGCAACGGTTGTCAAGAGCATTCAAGGACAAGGCTTGATGACCGAGGCTCTGCTGGCTGCGATTGAAGGCTGCAAAGAGTTGCAACAACTCGAAATGGTCTACTTGCCTTTTAAGCCCAAACGCCGCACCAAGGCCGCAATTGCCCGCGAACGTGGACTGCAGCCCTTGGCGGATCAATTGATGCTTCAAGAACCGATCGGAGTGTCGCGAACCGCGTTGCTTGGACAGTTCGTGAATTCAGAAAAAGAAGTGCCAGACGGTGATGCCGCCTTGCAAGGCGCGCTCGAGATTGTGGCCGAGCAATGGTCTGAAGATACCGAGTTGCGAGGCTGGATGGTTGAGGATGCGTTTAAGAGTGGCGGGGTGACTTCCAACGTGAAGCGGGGGAAAAAATCGCAAGCCGAAAAATTCGAACTCTATTTTGACCATCGGGAAGCAGTCGCGAAAATTCCTTCCCATCGATTGTTGGCAATGCTGCGAGGTGAAGCCGAGGGATTGTTGCGGATTGGCATTGCTATGGAGGAGGGGAGGGCAGTCGCGCGAATGAAATCCCGCTTCATTCATAACCGGCAATTTGAATTCTATCGCGAATTG
The DNA here is from genome assembly GCA_049602075.1 of Rubripirellula sp. GTDB lineage: Bacteria > Planctomycetota > Planctomycetia > Pirellulales > Pirellulaceae > Rubripirellula. Next base: position 65,720 of record JBMYRF010000012.1, on the reverse strand, counting down.
CTGGCCACGATTCAGGATTGTTACGACCGGCTACTTCAACCAGCGACTCAATCGGCTGTTCTGCAGAAACTCAAGGAACAGGCTGATACGGATGCCATCGATGTGTTTGGGAAAAACCTGCATGAATTATTGATGGCTTCACCGGCGGGGCCGCGGGTCACTTTGGGAATTGACCCTGGTTTCCGAACAGGTTGCAAGCTTGCGGTGGTCGATGAGACGGGCAAGTTCTTAACAACGAGCACCATCTATCCAACACCACCCAAGAGTGACCGTGAATCAGCTACCAAGCGGGTCCTGGAATTAATCAAAAAGTACAGCATCGAGTTGATAGCGATTGGAAATGGTACCGCTTCCAGAGAAACTGACGTTTTTGTTGGTGACTTATTAAGAGAACACGGCTTGAGTCTGACCAAGGTGATCGTCAGCGAGTCAGGAGCTTCGATTTATTCTGCCAGTGAAGTGGCGATCAAGGAGTTTCCGGACTTGGATGTGACGGTTCGTGGCGCGATCAGCATTGCTCGGCGACTTCAAGATCCGCTGGCGGAGTTGGTGAAGACCGACCCAAAGTCAATTGGTGTGGGGCAATATCAACACGATGTGAATCAGAGTCGGCTTCGTAAATGCCTGGATCGGACCGTGGAATCGTGCGTGAACGCGGTTGGGGTCGATCTCAACATGGCAAGCGTTTCCTTGTTGTCCCACGTCGCGGGTATTGGTCCAAAACTGGCGGAGAACATCGTTGCCTATAGAGATGAAAATGGACAATTTAAGAATCGAAAACAGTTGATGCGGGTTGCAAAGCTGGGTAGCAAGGCATTTGAGCAGGCGGCCGGCTTCTTGCGCATTCGCAGTGGAGAAGAACCGCTCGATAATTCGGCGGTGCACCCGGAAAGTTATGCTTTGGTCGCTCGAATGGCGAAGCAATTGAAGGTTGATCCCAGAGCCTTGGTAGGGACTTCCGGACTCACTCACAAATTGCAGCCGTCTGACTATGTTGATGAGTGTTTCGGGCTGCCAACTGTGGTCGACATTATTGCTGAACTAGAAAAACCAGGTCGTGATCCGCGGCGTGAATTCCGTGTGGTGCAATTCGATGATGCGATTAACTGTATCGAGGACTTAAAAGCCGGCTTGGTGATGGAGGGTGTAATCACGAATGTCACCCACTTCGGAGCATTTGTTGATATTGGGGTTCATCAGGATGCCCTCATTCACATCTCGCAACTGTCCAATTCATTCGTCAAGGATCCGAACGAAATCGTAGCAGTTGGCGATCTCGTAAAGGTAAAGGTGCTGGAAATTGATGTGGGGCGAAAGCGGATTTCGGTCACCCGAAAATTCTGAGCTTGGTGAGAGGGATTCCGCATCCGCTTTCCAGGCAGCTGTACCTTCTGTGGCTTCCACTTATTGCGTCCACGCGTTTAGAAAAAGAAGTTGATCGCAAGGACGTGATTCATTTCATCCGTGCGGCCCTGGCGGTTACTGAATTGATTCAGGTATCCGATTTCTGTTCTAACTCGTGCGTGGGGGCAACGTTTGAAACCAAAGCCGATGAAGGCACGGTTCTGATCCAAGCCTGTATTCGCTCCCCAATCCGTATCGTTGAGATGAAAGAAAATTTCGTCCCAGACTACAAACGACCACTGTGGGCAATCGCTAAGGACCCTTTGGCCGCGAGCGAATTGTCGCCAGCGAAGTCCAACATCATCGCCGCTTTCAAGCCAGCGTTGCTCAAACCGACTGCGATGCTGAAACAGCCAATCGCCGAGGGATGGTGTGGCTGTCCACTGCTGCCAAAAGCGATGTTCATCAAAGTCGTCGCCCACTAATGGTGAGGTGCGGATCCAGCCGTAACCGGCCCATAGACTCTGTTCTTCCGCGAATGCGTATCCTAGACCGGGCCGAACGATACTTTGGTTAAATCCGCCGCTATCGTCGCGGAGACGATAATGTGCATCGAACCACCAACGCAGACGTGCATCTTTACCGAGCGATTCGAATTTTCCGTTCCCCAAGGCAGCTAGCCACAGGCCGGTGTCATCCTGGGTCTGCGCGGATAGGGTCCGTGTTGTTCCGATGAATAATGCAGCAAATGTGATGGCAAGAAAGAACAATCGACGCATGATTCCAATCTGCTTTCTTCCGTTCCGAGTTTTATCCCGAGGACACCGTGTCCAGCGAGCTTTGAGCGGACCGATTTATCGTTGCATCGGCGGACGCAATGCCTTGGACCACTCAAAGTGGGTTGTATGCCGACCGAGAACGTTTTCGGTTATTGCATGTAGTGAAAATGACGATTGCACCTCAGGCAATAGCTTTCGGTTCTACAGCATTGGCCCGCCATGCAAACTTCGTGAAACTAAGTCTTTTTGCGGTGGCGTTATGAGCAGCTGTGATCTGGTATTTGCTCCTGGCAGCGGCATCTGCACGCTTTGACCGCGATATTACACAGTCGATCAGCGACGGTTTCCCCAATCGCAATGCGGTCATGAAATGCGGTTTTCGATTTCATCCGTTCGATCAACCGGCTAAAATCTTGGTTATGAATACGAGCATCCAATTTTTGACAGTGCTGCTATTTGTGGCGTCCTTACAGCAGGATTCTCCCGCAGAGGAGTGGTGGAGAATCAACGGCGAGCCTCGCAATAGAGAATTCATCAGTCGAAAATTCCTCAACGAAAAGTCAACCGCGTCAGCAGAATTGAAAAGCTTTTTTCAGCAGATTGAGTTTGAGGATTGGGTGGCCTACGAAGACGAATGGGTCAAGCTGCGGTACCCGAAGCATCACTTGTTAACGTTCGAGCGGAAAGATCAGGGGGATCAGGTTCGCGTCAACGGGAGTGTTTTGACAACCGTCGACAATCGCTTCCGGCATGCGTATTGCCTGACTGCCGGTGAAGCGGTTTATGGTGTGTTCTTGTTGCAGGTTGTTGATTGGTTGGATGATGGCGGCTGCTTTTGTGGGCCTATGGTGCACCACGTCTACAACATCGAAAACGAGTGCTTGGTGCGATTCAGTTTGCTACCGGGTGGCGCTGTCAAAAAAGCACAAGTGCTGGGTGAGCAGATGCGACTTATGTCATTTGAGTGGACTCACCTGCAATGTCCGAGGACGGTCTATGAAACAATGGTCGAGTCGATGGAATTAAAAATCCCGTTGGAATTAACGACCAGTCAGATAAAGGCAGAGGTGGATCGCCGCTATGGAATCGAAGGGCGGACCGGTTTAGTACAAAGAGGCATGCCAATCGCCGAGGCCATCAAGTATATGGGTAAACCTGTTGAACAGACTGAAACGCGAGTGACTTGGCATGACAGGCGAGGGGATTATCGCGTCAAAGCGGTTCTGAAAATCAAAGACCAAAAAGTTGATCAACTCATGGACGAATCTGTGGTCAGGATCTCGGATGAGCCGATCGAGGGGACGCTAAGTTGGGTCAAGCTGCGGATTCCTGATCCGAATGAGTTTCTCGGTGAAGAGTTAGAGCCAGGTAAGGTTACGGAAATCAGCCAGGAAGTTAAAGCTAAGGCTGTGGAGATTTGTCTGTCATCGATTCGCGGAGAAGGTGCCTGGGAGGCTCATGAGATCCTTCAATTACTTGCTGAGGAATATGATTTTTGTTCACCCAAAGTTGTCGATTTTCTCAAGTATGGTGATCGGGTATTTGACAGTTGCGAGTTTGATACCTTTGATCTGTATCGTCGGAAAAAAGCGATGACTGACGAGAGTGTCGAAGCGTACCTTCACCAATTGTTGGACCGATTAGCCGCAATCGATCCCTATGCGATCGAAGTGTCTGTTGATTCATGGGGCTCACCATCAGATGCCTGCCATCGGGTTTTTTTGCGGGCGTATCGCCTGCAGCGAATGCTGGCCCCCGAAGCCGCTAAGAAGACACTCGCAAGGTTCACTGATGGTGATCAGCTAGGTTATCGTGTCCCCATTCTTGATGACTTGCTGGACGAGTTTTCGCCAGAGCAGCAGTTCCAGGTTTTGCTCTCTAGCATTGTGATTGGATCGGAGAGTGAAAACCTTGACCTTCTCAAAGCTGCCTTGGACGGGGTTGCGGGGAGGAGTTGGAGTGATCCCGCCGAGAAGACTCAACTTAAAGAAGCGATCGGCAAGATGCAGAGTTTGCCTGACACACGGCGGTGGCGAGGGCGACGAGTGAATGCCCTGAATGTGATCGAGTGAGCGGTTGGAAAGTCTGGCGGGGCCGTTCTAGGGGATTATTGGTTGTGAGTCGGCGTTCGTGCCGCCAGATGCTCGATTCCTGGGAGACGGGAGGTGTGTCGACTGTGTGGTTTCTGTTTCGAATCGTTTGGATCGATCGATCGATTGATTCGAAGCGTGGGCAGGCAACTGCTACTGCCATTAATTCGATTTATTCGATTTGGAATCGCGATTTAGGATTCGCCGCTTCATCCTCGTTGGGGCTTGCAGTTCATCGTTTTGGCAGATGGCCTTGCTCAACGTACCACTTGACGGTTTGTGAAAGACGATCTGCTAGTGATGCTTTTGGACGATAGCCGACTTGTGACTGTAGGCGTTCTGCCGAACACGCCCATGAGCCAGCAAGCGCTTCTCGCGTTTTATCCCAGTTCATGATCTGCGCTCGGCCACTGATGCGAGCATAGAGTTCATTAACTGCGCCAACGACGCGGACGGTCATAGGAAAGCTGGGCAAGGGGATAGCAGTGACGCCCATTGCCTCGCCAATCATTCGTCCATAGTGTTCGTAAGTTGGGTTTTCTTCTGCGGCGACATAAAAAATGCCTTTTTCAGATTCAGCATTTGATATGCGATCACCTGCCTCTGCTGCCAATATCATCGCGATACTTAAATCAGTTGCATGAATAAACGAGTATCGATAGCTGCGTAGCGTTGGCATGATGTGCAGACGACTCCGAGAGATACAACTGAACATGGCGAGCCCATCAAGATCGCCTTCTCCAAATACGATTGGCGCGCGAATAATGCTGATCGGAATACGGTCGGAAAATTCGAAAGCGGCTTGTTCGCCCTTTAATTTACTTTTTCCATACTTTGAAACGGGCTCTGCAGGATCGGACTCGGTAAGTGGTCGCTCGCGAGGCGCTGGACCAGCGGCGGCCAGCGAAGAAAGTACAACGAGTACCGGAGGTGTTTCTTGGCTCGCACAAGCTGCCGCCACATTACGAACACCATCCTCGTTTACTTTCTGCAGTGTTTCCATTGACACACTTTTTGTTAGTCCTGCAAGATGAAAAACTACATCACAACCTGATACTGCAGTTACCAAAGAGCTTGGGTCCATGACGTCCCCGTAAACCAACTCAACATCGAGGTGGTTCAGTTGCGAAACGTTCGATGTGCTTCGTACGAGGCATCGAACACGGTCCTTTCTGTCGATGAGTTGTTCAACAAGATGGGGGCCAATGAAACCACTGGCCCCGGTGACTAGTACTTGCATTGTGTTTTCTCTTGGAACAGCGAATTGAAGTTCGGACCCTTTAAGGAGTTCGGCTTTATGATCGGGACTCTTCATTTGGCATGAGTTTCAGGCAGGTATCCTCCGTTGGGGGGCGTAATGACGACGATCTCGTATGCCATCAGGTGGAGCGTGACCGAGTTGTTTTCGCTTTGCCGGTCCAGGCTGCGTCATGGATCATCCTAGTCGTTGCTAGGTGCTAATGGCTCGTTTGGTTAACGTTTACATTTACCTGAGCGTGCGATCATTGCCCGGGTCGTATTTGTCACCTGCTTTCGCTAGCCTCTTAGCGGTTCGCAAAAACAATTGCCCAATCGTTCATCTCTTCCAGTTCGGTATTTTCTGCTGAGACCACCCGTTCTGCGGAACTGGCATCAGCGTTGAAAATGCCGCACTAATCCGCCTACGGATCTTGTTGCATCACCAGGAAACAGTGATGAACGGTATGATGCGCTGATCTGTGCAGTGATTTCGGCGCACCTTGCGGCCGAAATTGAACTTTTTCTAAGGAATACGGCTTTGGATCGACCTACAAACCAAGTTGCTTTGACCGATGGAACAACTCACGAATTGATTGAGAACGTCGTTTGCCAATGGCTGCGGCGCGAGATGTCAATGCGTATTCAGAAAATCGATCACGATGCTGCACTGTTCGACCTCGGAATCGATTCCCTGGGAGCGATGTCCATCGCTGCCGCCTTAGAGGATGCTACAGGGAAAAAACTGAATCCCGAATTGATCTATGAACTCGATACGATCCGCTTGATCGGTGACCACCTCGATTCCGTTCCTGCGCTTGCCGCTTCGGCAGAATCACGAAGTGGTTCGGATTTGGAGCCATCAGAAGTTGCGTCCAGCAAAGAGAATCTCAATTCGATGAGCGCCGCAGAGGAACAGGTTGAGGATGATCCGATCAGTTATTTCACGCGCCTGAATCGCAAAGTCAATCTTGCCAAAGAACAGGGCGTTTACCCTTTCGAGCCGGAAATATGCTCCCACGAAGGCGTCTGGGTTGAATGCGAAGGGAAACGCATGCTAATGCTTGCTTCGTATGAGTACCTTGGATTGTTGGGGCACGAAGAATTGAATCTTGCTGCCGAAGAAGCGATCGCCGACTTTGGAACCGGGCATCATGGTTCGCGTTTGTTGACAGGAACAACATCAAACCATTGTGACTTAGAATTCCGGCTCGCCGATTGGATGCGTGCTGAGGACGCGATTGTGTTCAGTAGCGGATATGTTGCCAACCTCGCAACCATCTCTTCTCTCGTCGGCCCAGGCGACTACATCGTCGGTGATAGTCTGAATCACGCCAGTATTGTCGACGGATGTCGCATGTCGGGTGCTGATTTTCGTGAGTTCAAGCACAACGACATGCACGAACTGACGAGTCTCTTACTTGAGAGTAACGGTCGTCGCACCTTGGTGATTGTAGACGCAATTTTCAGCATGGAGGGTGACATTGCTGACCTCCCGAGCGTCGTGGAGATCTGCAAAAAACACAAGGCACTGTTGATGGTCGACGAAGCTCACAGTATGGGAGTTTTGGGCGAGACCGGTAGCGGAATTCAGGAGCACTTCGGACTGGCACCCGGTGATATCGATATCAAAATGGGGACGCTCTCCAAGTCGCTGGCAGGGAGTGGAGGATTTGTTGCGGGCAACAAGCAGATCATTACCTATTTGAGGCACCATGCACGCGGATATATTTTCAGCGGAGCCTTGCCCTCGGTCTACGCGAATGTTGCGATCGCCGCTCTTGAAGTTTTGCGGCGCGAGCCTTTCCGTGTGGCCCAGATTTGGAAAAACGTGGAGTATTACCTTGCGGGCCTCAAGCGTTTGGGGTTTGACACGGGTACCAGTGAAACACCGATCGTTCCGATCATGACTCGAACCAATGATGCAACGCTCAAGTTTACGCAGATTTGCAGGAGTGAAGGATTGTTGGTGGCTCCGGTTTGTTACCCGGCTGTCCCAATGGATGCGCCGCGTTTGCGAACTTGCATTACTTCTAGCCACGAGCAGCCAGAGCTCGATTTCGCGCTGGACGTGCTAGGCCGAGCCGGGCGTGAGTGCGGTATCATCGATTGATCGTCAGGTGTGACGGGACGAAGGCGGCGTTTGAATCAACGCTGGCCTTGATTCTATCTTTTGTTCGCTCGAGCAACCTTTAAGCGTCGACAGCCGCGGTCCCGCATCAGTCGGCCAGTTGGTAAGCGAGTAATTGTCTGTGTTCTTGTAAAACCGCCGTAGAGCGACAAAGCGAAGTGTCTCGCACAACTGGCCTAGGGGGCGAACTTCGGATTAGGTCGAGTGGGGACAGGGGCGTTGGCAGCCTTCACCCAACTCATTAATTCATCGCGTAGTTGCTCGGCCTTTTCAGGCATCTTTTGGGCGAGATCTTCTTGCTCAGAAACGTCATCGCGTAGGTTGAAAAGTTTGTAGTTCTCGTATTCGTAGTAGTAGATGAGTTTGTAGTCGCCCTTGCGGATGACAGAAGAGGGGACTGCCCGCCAATTCATTTTGTTGGTGCCGTACACCGGCAGGACTTTGTTGTAGCCGGACCCCGAAAGGTAGAGTGGGTAGTGCCAATAGATCGCGCGATTCTGAAGATCGGGTTTTCCCCGCAAGACCTTGGTGAAGGAACGTCCGTCGACAGGCTGATTGGTGGGCAGTGATGCGCCGGACAACTCGGCGAAAGTTGGCATGAAATCGACACTAGTAAGCGGCACGTCACTGCGTGTTCCGGGTTGAATGACGGTGGGCCAAGCGGCGCAGGTGGGGACGCGAATTCCGCCCTCGAAGAAAGCTCCTTTGGCTCCACGAAGCGGATGGTTGGTAGTCGCGAATGAAGCACCGCCGTTGTCAGACGTAAAGATGAAGAGTGTGCTATCTTCAACGCCCGCTTGTTTGATTTTGTTGCGGATACGACCGACGGAAGTATCGACGGCATCGAGCATGGCTGCATAGATTGGGTTCCAATCCCAATCCATTTTGTCTTGGTGAGTTTCAAGCTTCTTCTTGTACTTAGCAACGACTCCCTTCCGAGCGCGAAGCGGACTGTGGACGTCCCAGTGCGCAACGTACAGAAAGAACGGTTGTTTCTTGTTCTGTTCAATGAATTCGACTGCCGCGTCGGTTAGCTTTTCCGCCACGTCGATGTTGCCATAGAATTTTTTTCCAACGACACCCGGTTTTCCGTTTGCAGACGAAACGGTGAATCCTTGCAGATCTTCGCCTAAATGCCATTTGCCAAACCGCCCCGAGACGTAGCCCGCACTTCCCAGCACTTCGGCGATCGACGTATGGAATCCGTCAATGGTGTTGGGCATCGAAACGACGGTGTTGTAGATCAGATCGTTTTGTCCCTTCGTTGGGACGGCGAATCGCATCAACTTGACATCGCCCTTTGCCTCTCCACCGGGTGTGTAGAGTTTATGTCGGGGAGAATACATGCCGGTGTTGATGCAGGCTCGTGTCGGCGCACAATTGGGGCCGCCGGAGTAAAAATCTGCCAAGATCATTCCGTCACGGGCCAACGCGTCAATGTTCGGCGTCTCGTAAAAGCGTTGGCCATTAAAGCCAACATCTGAGTAGCCGAGGTCGTCAGCAATGATCAAAACGATATTGGGTGGTTGGTCAGCAGCCCATGCCGTTGGTGTACTCACCAACAATAGAAAGATCAACAATCCGATATTTTCGAGGCTCATGATGTTTCAATTCAAAACATTTGACACTTGGGCGGCGCATGAAAGGCGTCCTAGACAATTGGAAAGCCTCAGCGGCAGGTCTGCTAGGCTGAGAGATGCCTCGATCGCGGTTTAAAGCAGCACCAATCATGCTGGTGCAGCCATCGCCATCATCATGCGGCGATGTGGCAGCATTTGCGCCTTGGTGAATCAAGTTTCGAGCCAGAATACACCCAGCACTCGAATCAATGCATCTGCGTCAATTCGAGTGAGTGTCGGTTTTGCAATTCTTGTTCGCTTATCTGTCTGATAAAGAATTTAGTCTCTGCTGAGCGACATCAAGATTTGCAGCACATACCAGAACAGTAGGACCACATCGGCGAACAGAATCAGAGAAGCGGCAACATACTGATCCGTCCCAAACCGGTGCAGGACGTTGGAGGTGTCGTACAGAATGTGAGCACACGCAAACGCGACGAGGGCTCCACTGAGCCACAATCCCATCGAGAAACCGAAAATCAGGCCAGCGATGATGATCCCTAGCAATACAAATCCTGCAATCATCAAATACTTGCCCCAACTTTCCAGGTCGACCTTGGTGATGAAGACAAAGGCCGTTAAGCCCATGAATGCCATCGCTGTGATTAATCCTGCCATGGCTGGCAAGTTAGGTTCACCAAGCACATTGATGCAAATGTAGAGCATGGGCAGCAACATGACTCCCCAAGCTCCGATGTAGAGCGAAAGACCACCGTACTGAGCGGCTTTTGAGGTGCCACTCATGGCCCACCTCTGGGCTACGAAACTGACCAACATGAATAATCCGAGAACGACTAGCCATCCGTATCCTGACGTCATTCGAGCAACCAAGCCGCGGATTGCGGGCTCCGGCACCACGTTGAGCAATATGAATTCCAACCCAATCAGAGCTAAAATTGCACCAGTCAGGTGGCTGTAGGTTTTCCGCAGGAAGGTCGTACGCGCATTTTCGGGCAGGTAGGCGACCGCGTCATCACGGCCGATTGCGTAGGGGTTCGATTGATCGATGTGGGACATCGTGTTCTTCCTTTTTGGATCGATTTTTGTGGATAGGCGTGCAGGCAATCACCGAGGTTCGCTGGTGTGCCTAATGAGCTGCCGACTCCAGAATTCGCGTAGAGTTGATTCCATAGTATACGCTGCCAATCCGAAAACAGGGGAGAGGAATCGGCGTCAGCGGTGGCGGTCGAGAACCACTCAAGCGGCAGGTCCGCTAATCTTGGTCAATCCTCAACTTGCCTGAATTTTCTTGTTAACGAATTGGCGGGGCAGGCGGCATACCGGCTAAAGGAGGTCCACTAGGTGGGTCAAGAATCACGCGAAACTGGAACACGGCAGCAATTTACACGGCGATGGCTGCAAGCTGAGCCGTCGGTGTCAGCGTATGTTTTTGCTGCGATTTCGGGATTTCATGATGCCGAGGACGTGGTGCAGCAGATCGCCCAGGAGCTGGCTCGAAGATTTGAGGAGTATGATCCCGATCGTCCGTTTGTCGCTTGGGCACTTTGGATTGCAAAATCGCGAGTGATCGATTTTTACCGACGCAGTAAACGAGATCATCTAGTGTTCTCCGATGAGCTCCTCAAGCAACTTGGTGAAGTTATCGTACAACGTAGTGGTCAGAGACATCAGCGACGTGAAGCCTTGGAGCAATGCCTGGAAAACTTACCAGAGCGATCGAGACGGTTGCTTGATATGCGATATCTCGATGAGATGCCAGCAAGTGCTATTGCGTCTGCGACCGATTCGACGACTGGTTCAGTTCGTGTGCTGCTAACGCGAGTTCGCGGCGCGCTGGCAGAATGCATTCACCGGCGACTGGCAGCGGAGGCTGAAGGATGAAGGTGGATGATGAATTGCTCGACCGCTTCCTCGATGGTGAAATTTCGCAGCAAGAGCGACAGACGGTTTTGGAGTGGTTGGAAAGCAGATCGAAGTGTGTGGCTTTATTCGCGGAACGCGCTGAATTGCATGCAGATGTTAGGCGGTCCTTAAAGCGGCGCGGGATTCAGCACGACGCGTTGAATGCGATGCAAGCTGAGTCTGAATCGATTGAGCATGCTACCCATGTTAGGCATCGTGAGTCGCGATTGCGGGAGCCACAAAGTTACGTATTGGTTGCAGTCGCAATGGCAACAGCGGCTATGTTGGCCTTTGCGGTTCTTAGAAGCCACAGATCAGACGATGCAATGAATGGAGGTGGCATCGCAAGAATCGTTCATCAGTCTGCTGCAGAATGGGTGGAGGAAAGACGCGAAGGCGCGGTGATTGGACCTGGCACTCTGCAGTTAAAGATCGGCTTGGCAAGATTGAATTTTGCCAACGGGGTCTCTGCGACACTGCAAGGGCCAGCAAAGTTTGAAGTAATCAGTGGGAACCAAGTGCAATTGCATCGTGGAATCCTAACCGCTCATGTGCCGGAGGCAGCAATTGGATTTCGCATCGAAACACCGGCGTTGCAGGTCGTTGATCTCGGGACTGCTTTTGGCGTATCCGTTGGCAACGATGGCCTCACAAACGTTTCGGTATTTGAAGGTGAAGTAGAGGTCAACTCGCAATCTGAAAGCTCTGGGTATGTGCCGGCGCGACGGATCGTTGAAGGGCATGCTATACGAGCCGATCGCATTTCATCGACAATCGAAACAGTTGAATTTGAAACGGAAGCCTTCGAACACGCGTGGCCAATTAACTCAGGCGTCCTCCAGACAACCGGAGTGATGAAATTCGTTTCACCTGGTCCAGGCTTTGTTCCTGGCCGATTCGAGGACAGCGAGCACATTGTCGTTTTTCCAGAACGGCGGAATGTTCTGTTGGAATCGGCACTACGAGTCGACGTGCTAGAACCGGGGGAATACCGCAGGCTGCGTGATCAACCTACCCTTTCTCTGAGTACCGCCAGTCGCGTTCGGAGCTACCTGCTGCAGCTCAATCCGAGTGATCGCAATCGCACAATGGTCATGGGGCAGATTACCTTTGATCAGCCAATTCTGGGGTTAATCGCCAGTAGTCGAAAGCTGGCAGAATCGGATTCCGTTTTGGGACACTCCGAGGGGATTTATGAACAGAGTCGTCGTGGCATTGAGGCACCGCGGAAAGATCCGCCAGGCAAGCCGGATCGAGACACCGTTGTGCTTGCTGCCGATAAACGAACCTTAATTTTGAGCTTGGGTGCTGGATCCGCATTGGATCAAATCCGTGTGATTGTGGATGACACCAAACCTACTTGGAGTGCCAAATCCAAATGAAAAACATATGCTTCGTCATCTTGATCATGCTGCCTTTAGCAATCACTCAGGTCGCGGGGGCCACCGAACCGCAAGGCAAGCGGATTCAGCAAGCGGCGGATGCCGCGCGTCCAAATGTTCTGTTCATCATTTCTGATGACCAAGAGCGAAAGGAGTTCAACTTCTTACCAGAAGGTCGCGATGAGCGGGGCGAACCACGGAATCTGAGCCCAAATCTCGATCGTTTGGCGTCGGAAGGTATCGTTTTTTCGAACCAATACGTGACCAGCCCTGTTTGCACCCCGTCACGTCTCACGGCACTCACTGGAACGTATGCCAGTCGATCGTCAAGCTTTCGGAAAGCCGCCAGCAGTGATCAGCAGATCAACATCACCTGGAACTGTCATCTTGATTCCGAGACGCCCAACGTTGCTCGAACTTTGCAGCAAGCGGGATATTTCACCGGCGCAGTTGGAAAGAATCACGTCATCGAGGTGAAAGGCGTTGGTCGTAAAGAGGGGCCCGCAGACGATGCAGATCCAAGAGATGCGCAAGTTGAAAAATACTATGCAGAAAAACAACACAAGCTGATTGCTGCGTTCAAGGGTTGCGGCTTCGACTATGCAGCGAGTCTCTACCACGGCAATCTACCCGGGCACACATGTAAGGCGCTTGAATTCCACAACATGGATTGGATTACGAGCGGTGCGTTGAAATTTTTGGATCAATGGAGTGAAGGTGACAAGCCATTTTTTCTTTACATGGCGACGACCCTAAATCACGGGCCTGGGCCGCGATACAAGAAGTATACCGGTGACCCGTTAGCCACGCCGGCAGGGCTGTTGGAGAAGCCGCTCGCTGTGCAACCAAGTCGCGAAACGATACCGCAGCGAGTCGCCGAGGCCGGTTTATCGCATCAGCCGACCGCTTGCGACGTCCTTTGGCTTGACGATGGAATTGGGGCGGTGCTCGACAAACTGCGAGCACTAAACGCACTTGATAATACGATTGTTTTCTTTTTTGACGATCATGGAGTGGAAAGTGGAAAGGGGTCCCTCTACGAAGGCGGGATCAAGTCGATGAGTTTTGTTTGGTCACCGAAACGATTCAAAGGTGGCCGTCAGTCACCTGTCCGCATTTCTAACATCGACTTTGCCCCAACTATTCTGGAGCTATGTGATGTTCCAACCGAACAACGCCACTCGGTCGATGGGAAGAGTTTTGCCTCGGTGCTACGAGGGAGCGACCAGGAGATTCACGAACACCTGTTTTTTGAAATCGGCGCGACGCGAGCCGTGCTGAAGGACGGTTGGAAATACCTGGCCTTTCGGTTGCCCGAAACGCTTCCCGCAGATCCTTCGTTGCCTTACACCCACTTGGCTGATCGGCCAGGCGGGCGAGGGTCAGAAGGTCCCGCCAAGTCGTTCTATCCAAATTACTACGACCGCGATCAGCTTTATCACATCACGGCCGATCCACTGGAACGAAACAATTTGTTCAACGATCCATCACAGCGATCGCGAGTTCGCGAGATGCAGCAATTACTTCACGAGGCGGTCTTGGAAATGCCCGGCTCGTTCGCTGAGTTCACGCCAAGGTAGCGAGTTGAACAAGCAATGTCTTGATTTCGCGATGACGGTGAACATCAGAACTCAATCTAAGAACCCGTCCCCAGTTTACTCCTGCTCCTCACAGTTGATTCCAGATATGCACCGATTCAAGTGTCACCTCTTACTAAGTATATGTTTTGGTTTTTTTGCAACCAACGTCGTCGCTGATGAGCCCTATCAGCCGACCTGGGAATCTCTGTCGACCAATGGGCTTCCGGAATGGGTGAAGGACGCCAAGTTCGGCGTCTACACGCACTGGGGGATTTACTCTGTCCCCGCTCACGGTGGTCCTGATTACGTGCGAAACCTCTACGAGGGATCAAGGAAAGATGTGAAGGGTGTCTACTCCTATCACACCGAAAAGTATGGACCGTTGGACCAGTTTGGCTATAAAGATTTCATACCGATGTTTACCGCGCCCAAGTTCAATGCGGACGAGTGGGTCGGGCTGATGCATGAGGCCGGTGCGAAATTCGGCGGCATTTGTCTGATTCATCATGACGGCTTCGCGTTATGGGACAGTAAGGTCAATCGTTGGAATTCGGCGGTGATGGGACCAAAACGCGACATCTATGGCGAGATCACCGCCGCGGTCCGGAAATATGACGACATGAAACTGCTGGCCACGTTTCATCATGGGCGCAGTTTTGGTTACACGACGGGCGCGATGAAAGAGAAAGATGTAACTCCGCAGATGCGATCAGAGTGGGATGTCTTTGATCCGAAATACAGAGAGTTTTATTGGAACGAGTGGACTGGGACTCCTCAGGAGTTCACCGAGCAATGGACCGCGAAGATCACGGAGGTTGTCGATACATACAAACCAGACATGATTTGGTTCGATGGCCTGCGAACATCGATGCGTCATGACCATCCACCGGAGTCAGCAGTCTTGGACATGATTTCCCGGTATTACAATCAGGCGGCTGCGAATAATCAAGCAGTTACTGTTTGTAACAAGCATGGGGGAGACTTCAATTTCCCCGAACCCTTTGGGTTGAAGTGCTATGAAAATGGTCGTGATATGCCAACAGATGTCGGTCCTTGGTTTCTGATTGATCGAGCGATCGCTTATCCCTGGAGTTACGTCAATAACAAGAAGTACAAAGATGGCGCTGATTACCATCTCCGGAGTATCATCGATGTTGTCAGCCGAGGCGGAGTTTTCCTGCTGTCGCTGACGCCAAAAGGGGATGGATCTATCTCCCAGGGTGAGCAAGATATCATGCGTGGGATTGGTCGATGGATGAAAGTCAATGGTGAAGCAATTTATGGAACACGACCGTGGAAGATTCACGCCGAAGGCCCCACCGTGACTCGTGGAATCAAACGTAATAACAAAGGCGAAGAGAAGGAACAGTGGGATTGGCGGCAGAAATTCACGGCGAAAGATATTCGTTTTACAACGAAGGGCGACGCGGTTTATGCGATCGCGCTCAATTGGCCCGCGGATGGCAAGCTATTGGTTCGCTCACTGACCAGAGACGAAATCACGATCCAATCCGTCCGTCTGCTCGGACACGATGGCACACTTGACTGGAAGCAAACGGATGATGGGCTCGAGGTTTCGATGCCGTCCGAGCCACCATGTGATTTTGCCTACGCCTTGCAAATCAGTGCCGAGTGATCTTTCCATCAGAGTGTTTGTCGCTCCTTTTGCTTGACCAAAAGAGTCTTTGAAAATGCGTCGCCATTATTTTGCATCGTTTGTGATTCTTGCCTGGGCAGCAATTTGCACCCTGAATTGTTGGGCGGTCGAGAATGCAAGGCCGAACATTATTCTGCTGTTGACCGACGACCAAAGTTACAACTCGGTCCGCTATGCCGGAAATACCCAAGTAAAAACTCCGAATCTGGACCGGCTTGCATCGGCTGGTCTGATTTTTGATGCGGCCTACGATACGACATCAATCTGCATGGCTAGTCGCGCCCAAATCATGACTGGGATGTACGAGTACAAGACAGGTTGCAACTTCAGTCACGGGCCACTCCGGCGTGATAAATGGTTGCGTTCCTATCCCGTGCTATTGCGTGACGCTGGTTACTTGACCGGTTTCGTGGGGAAGTTCGGTTTTGCGGTGAAAGGTGAAGAAGGTGATTCAAGCTACCACCACAATGAAGATATTCCAATCGATTCTTTTGATCACTGGTGCGGGTGGCCAGGGCAAGGTAGTTATCAAACGGCCGAAAATGAATTCTTTTTGAAATACGCCGCGGAATACCCGCATGTGACTCAAGCGGTGGGTGCCGCGTCGCGGGACTTCATCAAAGCTGCGGCCACAGATGAACGACCCTTCTGTCTTTCCGTTAGTTTTAAAGCACCGCACGGCCCCATGTCGCCCGATCCGGCATTTGATGAGGTATATGCAGAGACGGTTTGGGAAGAGCCACCGAATTACGATCAGCGAGGAGCCGCCCATCTACCTGAGCAGGCCAAAAGCGGTCGTCAGTATTTGACCATTAATGATTTTGAGTCGGACCGTTTTCAAAAGACGATGCGGAAGTATCAGCAGTTGGTTTACGGGATCGATGTTGCAGTAGGAATGATTCGGGCGGAACTCGACCGTCAGGGTATGGCTGACAATACTGTCATCTTGTTTCTGTCAGATAATGGCTACAACTGTGGGGCACACGGTTTTGGTGGCAAAGTGTTGCCCTATGAAGAGGGCAGTCGATCGCCGATGGTTCTCTATGACCCCCGCCATCCTGCATCGGGTCTCGGTCAGCGGTGTAAAGCTATCGTTGGTAATCTTGATGTCGCGCCAACGATTCTTGACCTTGCCGGAATTCCAATCCCAAAAAATATGGATGGAAAAAACCTACGTCCATTATTGGACAATCCTACTGGCAGAGTTCGTGAGTCAATGCTGCTGATCAATGCGTGGGGAAATGCACCAACACACGAATTGACCGTGGTCACCGAGGAATACAAGTACATTCACTGGCCCTACTCGCATGAAATGAATCCGGCGGAGGAGCTTTATCATCTTGTGAACGATCGGTTTGAGATGACCAACTTGATTGCTGACGTCAATCATCAAGCCGCATTGAGAAAAATGCAGCGATATTACGATTCAGCACTCGAAACCTGGAAAGACGAATGCGTGCCGAATGGTAATTACCCGCTGTTCGCAAAAATCTATGATCGCCATCTTTCCTGGGATGAAAAACTTGCAGCTATGGATGGTCGGATGCGGCGGAAATATCTGGAGTGGCGTACGGATAACAAGAAAACCTCGCATGACGAAAAGCCCCTGCGTGAACGAAGTTCGCAGCGGCAACGGAAACCCCGAGAAGAGAGGGATGGTGAGAAATGAGGATTCGAGTGAATCCCCGGCGCGCAAGCGATCGTAGCGGTGGAATGTTGAAATGCCTGTCTCGAATCGCGTTGTATCTCTTGTTCTTCGTGACGAGTTTTTCGTTTTGCCTTGCTGCCCAACCTCCCAATATCATTTTGATGATGGCCGATGACTTGGGCTATGGTGATACGGGCTTCAATGGCAACAAGATCATCAGAACACCAAATCTCGATCAGATGGCCCAAGCGGGCGTCAAGCTGACGCACTTCTACGCTGGGGGACCGGTCTGCTCACCAACGCGTGGGACATTTTTAACAGGCAGACATTATTACCGTTACGGAATTTGGTCCGCGAATGTTGGCCATCTACCGACGCAGGAAATTACATTGGCAAGGATGCTGAAGAGCAAAGGTTACACAACTGGACATTTTGGAAAGTGGCATTTGGGAACACTTAGCAAAAACCATTCTCCAAAAGGTCCCAGTCGTAAGCCAGCCGAAAATTACGCGCCTCCTTGGGAGCGTGATTACGATCGATCGTTTGCCGTTGAGTCGTCGGTCTCGACTTGGGACCCCGGGAGCGATAAGAATCCGTTTTATGATGACGGGGTAGTTTTGTCCGGTGATGATTCCAGCCTGCTTGGCGGAGCAGCACGTGTTGTGGTGGATCGGGCCGTGCCTTTCATGGAGCAAGCTGTGAAAAATGACACGCCTTTCTTGGCGGTTGTCTGGTTCAATGCGCCGCATGAACCAATCAAGGCTGGGCCAGAATATCTCGCTATGTATGAAGAGCATGGTGAAGCTGCGCATTACTATGGCTGCATCACAGAGCTTGACGAACAAGTTGGGCGGATTCGTCAACGCCTCCAAGATTGGGGGATTGCCGATAATACACTGCTCTGTTTCTGTTCAGACAATGGGCCTGAGGGAAAGGAGCCAAGGGGAAAAAAAGCGGGCGTCACTGCCGGCTTGCGTGGTCGTAAACGCAGCCTTTACGACGGAGGTGTGCGCGTGCCAGCGATTGCGGAGTGGCCCGGAAGGATCAAAGCCGGTTCGATGAGCGACGTTCCTTGTTCGACCCTCGATTATTTTCCGACGATCGCGAAGCTGACCGATTACAGGATGCCTGATGATCGTCCGATCGACGGGCAGGATCTGATGCCTATCCTGACTGGTCAAAAAAGCAAACGAAAAATGTCAATTCCATTCCGAGCACGAGGTAACGCGACTCTCGTAAAGGATCGCTTCAAGTTGGTTCTGCCTGTTGGTGAGCTGTACGACCTTTCCAGCGATTGGAGCGAAGAGCGGAACATCGCATCCAGTCATCCGGAACGAGTGAAACTTATGACTCAAGAATTAGCTGCGTATCTTGAGAGTATGCAAAAGAGTCATGCCGGACTGGACTATGGCGACCCGTCCTTTCAACCCTTGGATACATGGGACACCTTGAGAAAAAAACGGGATGTGTCCAAGCGTGAACGTTAGCCATGCTGGATTTGCCCCAAGATCTTTCCCGGTAGGCTGCCAAGAAGAAAAGATCCAAGTTGCCGATTCCTGAATTGATTCGGCTTTGATTTCCGGCCTGATTTACATCAGGCATTTGGGGACAACGTATTGCTGACACGGATTATGAATCGAGTTTGTCGCAAATCGGTTCGCTGCGGGATATACTTGGCAAAATCGACAGGCGGTTTTACCGCCTGTCTGGAATGGAAGCCGTAAGCAAGAAAGCCCTGACTGATCAAGATAACGCTTCACGCGAGTTTCAAGAAGGAAGAATGAGTACTTCGGAGCCATCTGCTGCGTTGATCGTCGTGCTGTCTTAACTCTTCAGCATGAGCGAGCATTTGGCATGAGTTTGCAGAAACCTTGGCGAGGCGAGGGGAAGAGTTCCGGCCAAGCTGACGAAGAATAAACACAAGGATATGTATTGATGAGAACGACGCGTAAGTTTCAAATAAGTGGAGTGCTGATCGCTCTGGTGATGGGTGCCACAAATATCTGGGCCGCCAAGCCACCGGTAGAAGAGCAACCGCCGCTTACGAATGTCGGTCAAAAATTTCAGGCACAATACGCTGGTGAGTTAGAGCGGTTGCGTGCTGACCTCGCTGGAAAGTTGCCGAAAAGTGACCAGGTCAAGGTGCTCGATGAGTTTCTTAGCACTGATTCGCTGGATGCTCAATTCGTAAAATACGTTGTACTGCTTCAGGCCACACCTCAAGGTCTCGCTGAGTTCGCCCAACAGGGAAGGGGGCAGGCGGTGTTGATTGAGACGCTGTTATCGGATGCAGATCTCATGCAGCAGATGCTGGTGGCAGATGGTGCAAAAACCAAGCGGGAGGGACGCAGCGAGGGCCCAGCACAGTACGGTCAAGCGATAAAGATCTATACCGATATCCAGAAGGTGAGTGAGAAAGCGAACAACGGTATTTTGCAACGGCTAGCACTCGCGGTCAGTTTGGAGCACGCGGTGCCGATTCAGCAGGTCAATCCAACGGCCCAGTCCGATAGGCCAGAAACCATCGATCCGGTGAAACGATATCTGCATTTTGAAAAGGCCTATCTGGACGGCGAACTTGATCCCGCTTTCGAGCGACTGAGTACTTGGGAGCTTCGCATGGTCGTCAATGGAGACGAGCCGAATGAGACGCTGACGTGGGGCCGCGAGATGCTCCGGAATTACCGTCCCGATCATATCTACAATCCAAATTTTGGCTGGCGTTACGTCAGTATCGTCGGCTCGGATGTGAAGTATGGATCTGGGGATGTGAAGTATGACCGACCGGAGTTGCAGAAGTACCAGAACATTTTGATGAACGGCGGGGTATGCGGTCGGCGGGCTTTTTTTGGACGCTTCATTCTGCGAGCCTTTGGCGTTCCAACAACAGCAAGACCCAGTCGGGGGCACGCCGCCTTGGCGCACTGGACGCCGGAGGGTTGGGTCGTCAATCTCGGAGGAGCCTGGGGCTGTGGTTGGACCAGTACACGGTACGACAAAGATGTCGATTTCCTCGCCAGTACACAGGCGCGAAGTGACCGGAACGCTTACTTGAAGGTGAAGCGGGCGCAGTGGGCGGGCGACGTGTTGGGAGAAACAAGGATTTATGGTGAAAGTGGTGGTGAACCAGCCTTTTGGAACGGTGTTGCTCTACGCACCCAGCGGTCGATCATCGATGAGGAAAAAGTTGTCACCCTGGATGCACTCGGTGAAGATCTTGGAGAGGCCAACGAGCCGACAGTAGCGGAGCAAGTGATGGCTTCTCCAGTTACACCAGAAGATAAGAAGGTCACGTATAGCGCTGGTGGCGCTATCTCGATCCCGGCTGCCGCCTACCACAAGCCATCCGGAAATACACGGGATGTCTTTGCCATGAAAAGCTTTGGCGGTGGTTTGCAAATTTTTCTGCCACGTTTCTTTCCGGAAGGTCAAACCGTTCTACGAGGCGGTACGTGGAAAGGCGATGCGAATGCATGTACTTCGGGAAAGCGTATGCTTAGCGGTGGTTATGGAAAATATGAGAACTGGGGTCTACGTGCGGCCGTCTCGTCTCCCGGCACCACCGCTCCAAGTAATCTGACGCTTGATTTGGGCGATGGAGTCACGATGGAGATGGTTTATATCAGGCCCGGTACCTTCGTGATGGGTGGCGAAAGCAAAACCGATGGAAGGTTTGAGTGTGTCGAGTTACCAAAACATGAAGTCGAAATTACCAATGGGTTTTACCTTGGGAAGTACGAGGTGACGCAGTCACAATATCAGGCCATCATGGGCTCGAACCCCAGTCGATCTACGAAGGGTGAGAATTGTCCGGTTGACAACGTCGGCTTGCCAGATGCCTTGTCATTTTGTGGGAAGCTCGCCGAGAAAACCGGGCTTGATGTGCGGTTGCCTACCGAGGCCGAATGGGAATACGCCAGTCGGGCTGGCCGAGCAACGAAATGGTTTTTTGGTGATGACCCCTCACTGATCGGAGATTATGCCTGGTTCAAGGGCAACGCGGAGGCCAAGTCTCATCCAGTGGGTCAAAAGAAACCGAACCCATGGGGCCTCTTCGATATTTATGGCAATGTCTGTGAGCGAATCTCTGACACCTACGCCCGAAATTACTACAGCCTCAGTCCAAAGCAGGATCCAACCGGACCCAGCCAAGGTACGAAATCGAGTTTCGAGTACAAGGTCGTCGCACCGCAAGCAGGTAAGTATGCTTTGACCGCTCAGGTTGTAACCGCCAACTACGAACAACGAATCAATGTTGCGGCGAATGCTTCTGACACGCCGCTCGTTATCGAGTTGCCTTTCACTGCTGGAGATTGGCAGGAGAGTGAGTCAGTCACGTTGATGCTCAAGAAGGGTGAAAACCGATTGCGATTTTGGCGCGACCAGCCTCCGCAGTACGGAGTGGCCGTCAAGCAATTGACGCTCACCCCCGTGAGGTAGTCCTCGCTCCGATGGCTGCACACAAGGCGTTGCTTCATATTGCGGTGGGCGTGATTGCGTGGACCATCTCGCATTGGCAAAAAGAACGCATCGACCGATGCAGAAAATTGTCACTCTGCTAACAACTTGTACTGTTGAAATGCTGACTCGAATGATTCGCTGCACCGTTTTCGTCTTGATGCTGATCGGTCTGCCGTTTTGTGTGCAGGCGGCCGATGTCCCCGCGAGTGATGCCGACCCGCGTCCCTTGGCGATTGAGTTGGGTGCACCGTTTTGTGACAACATGGTGTTGCAGCGTGATATGCCAGTGCCGATTTGGGGCTGGAGTAAACCGGGGACGCAAGTCACTGTTGAATTTGCGAGTCAACAGAAAACTGCGATCGCCGGAATCGGCGGCAGGTGGATGGTCGAACTTGATCCATTGCAGGCCAGTTTTGTGCCTGCCGAGATGATGATCGTTGAAGGCACAGGCAACAAACTTGCACTTCAGAACATTTTGGTCGGCGAGGTCTGGTTGGCGTCTGGCCAGTCCAATATGCAGTGGAAGGTCGCAAAGAGTAAATGCGCAAAGCTGGCGCAGGAATTAGCGACGGAGACTGAGGGAAAAACTGTTCCAATTCGAGAGTTTCAGGTGACGTCCGTCACCTCGCAACTGCATCCCATCAAAAAGGCGACCGGCGTCTGGAATGATGGCAACTACATGGAATATAGCGCGATAGCATTTGCTTTTGCACATAATCTCTACGAAGAGTTGCATGTTCCGATCGGCATTCTCAATTGCTCATTCAGCCAGACTGCCATCCAAGCTTGGGTGCCGCGTGAAGGATTCGCGACGGCGAACGATGAGTACAGCAAAGCGATTCATTTGCAATGCCTGCAGACGGATCCTACGACACCGGAGCACAAGCAGGCCTGGGATGCTTTCTACCAATCTTTAGAGGATCAGATTGCCGTTAGTGAAGCGGCGAGCAAGCGGGGCGATCGGGCGAAGGAAATCAATGCAGCGGTTCCAGGTAATTTGAAAAGTAATCGCGATGCAAGTTGGCTGTTCAATGGTCGCCTTAGCCCTGTGGTGCCCTTCGCTATTCGTGGAGCGATCTGGAATCAAGGTTATGCAAACATGGGCGAAGGACTGCCTTATTACAACAATTTGCACAGTTTGATTCGCGGGTGGCGAGCTGTTTGGGGCAAGCCCGAATTGCCCGTCTATTTCCACCAATTTTATAGTGCTGGGATGCGGGCCATTGGAAAAGAGGTTAATAAGCCTAGCATTGGCCCAACCGCCGAGATGCGATTGGGGACATGGCTGGCTCGTGACATCCCAAATACAGGGATGGCGAGCCAAATTGATATCACAGGTGGAATTCATTACCAATGTAAAGCAGTCCCTGGCCAGCGATTGGCACTCCATGCGCTCCAGAAGCAATATGGTCGCAAAGTGATTGCCGATGGACCGATGTTCAAATCATATAAGGTGATCGGCGATCAAATGACGCTCCAGTTCGAACATGCAATTGGTGGCTTGTTGGTTGCGGAGACTGCCTACAATGCGGCTGGACGCGAGCAGGATGCCACAGGCTATGCCGATCCCAAAGTGATCGCCAACGGTGATGATCAGGTGAAGCTTTTCTTTCTGGCTGGCGAGGATCGCGTTTGGCATCCAGCGAACATGAAGATTGATGGTGACAAAGTGATCGTCACATCGCCCGCAGTGAAGCAACCGCGAGGTGTCTCCTATGCGACCGGCGAGGTTGGATTTCAGCCCAATCTTTACAACAAAGCTCTGCTGCCGATGACGCCGTTCATCTATTTCGATCATGAAATGGTGACCAGCTTGAATTGGCCTGATGAAACGTTGGAAGTTGCTGGCGAAATCGTCGACCCAGCGACCGTCGGGAAGGTGTACGAATACCGCAAGATGCCGCTGCTGAGTGTCCAGTTTCGCGAAAATGCCGTGTTGCAGGCAGATAAGCCAGTCACGATATGGGGTTCGACCCGAAATTTTGGTGAATGGCAATCAGAGCCAGAGCAGGGTGAATGCAAGGTGCACTTTGAGTTTGGTGACATCCGGAAAACCGTTGACGTCACACCTGAAATGGCGGAATGGCAGGTGACGTTGCCAGCGATGCAAGCTGGCCCAAAAAGCTATCAATTGAAAGTGGCCTTCACAATTAACGGTGAGCTTGTTCACGAACGGATTGCAAATGGGATCGTCTTTGGTGATGTCTGGTACGTTGCCGCACCGGCTGTCAAATTCAAGGTCCCAGAGTTTGAGCCGTCGGGTCAGATTGTGCGGATGATGGAGAACCAATCAGGGCGTGAGGGCAAAGATGCGCCGAGTCGTTTTAGCGTTTGCGTTTCAAGAACACCCAAAAATCGATTCGCGTCCTACTGGAAAGATGCATTCGGGCTGGCTGCCGCGTTCGGTCACCGAATCGCCACGAAAACGAAACGCCCTGTCGGTATCATTTTGATGCAGAGCAAAACGAACGTTCCGATCAAGAATTGGATCGCACCCAGCTTTTTAAAGGATGCTCCAAGTCTGGTTGAAGATTACAAGACAGTGGGCAGTAAGTATTCTGATAACCCCTACTACCTTGAAAACGTTCGACGTTATATCTCGGAATGGAAACAATACTGGGGCGTGCAGATTCCCGAGATGATGGATGCGTCGGCAGTGGCCGATGGCACCTCATGGGGTCAGTATCCCTCCCCGAAGCCAGAAGTCGGTGATTCAACGGCGACTTGGACGTACAACGTTTATGTCGAATGTTTTACGCCAGCGGCTCTCAGTGGTATTGTGTTTTTATCGAGTGAAGTAATGGTAGCTAAGGATCAGGGCGCAAATTTTACTGCCGAGATTTCTGCATTAGGTAAGAGTTTTCGAACAAAGTTTTCCAATCACGAAAGTGAACCAGACATTCCCTTCATTTACAGCATGCCCAGTCAGGATCTGGCGCCTAGGATCACTCAGCCGTTGAGACCTACCAGCGAGGGTGCAAAAGGAACGAGTGTCGCGGTACAGATCGACGACTGGCAGGCGTTGGATCGGGTGATCGAGGCGGTCGTAAAATAGGGCCATCCAAGGTATAGAATCTGGTGCCCACCGTGATGTGACCTTGCAAAAAGAACAGTTCGAGTAACGCTGCAAAGGTAGATTCCGCATGAACAAGATAACCTTCGTTTTGGTCATTCTCACGGCCACTCTATTTCATGCAGGTTTATTGACGGCGGGTGATCCAATCGAGCCCTACCTCGAGCGCGGAACCACAGGCCCGTTTCAGTACGCGATCTACAACAACCAGTGGCTACTACATGGACAGCAGTGGTTTGATGAAAAGCACATCACTCGGGTAGCCATCACTGGTGTACTGCCTGAAGCCGAGGGGGAGATTGCGATTCCATCTTCGATTAATGGGCACGAAGTCTACGGGATTGATGACAACGCATTTGAGTCGTGTAAGGGAGTGACAGGAATTCGAATTCCTAAGACTGTGCGTTTTCTAAGGCCGGGCACTTTGAACGGTTGTGATGGATTGCAATATATCGCGGTTGCCGAAAACCATCCTGAATTTGCCAGTGTTGATGGTGTGATGTTTGACAAACAGAAGAGCAAACTGCTGGCATTTGGGAGTGGTCGCAGCGGAGAGTATGTCATTCCGAACCACACCACTGAGATTGGTCCGAATGCTTTTGCAGGGTGCACTCAGTTGACACGCGTCATTGTTCCTGAGAGTGTGACTGACATCGGTGGACGGGCCGGAACGGTGTTTGCAGGGTGCCGCAGTCTGGAACAGATCAACCTCCCTGTTGCGGTAACCAACATCGGGCAGAAATCATTCCAGGATTGCAGCAGCCTCGAGGAGATTGTCGTACCGCCCGAGATCACGACCATTCCTTTCGGACTCTTCTGGAAGTGCAGTCGTCTAAAGAGAGTGGTGCTCCCGGATGGAATCACCAGTATTGGCAATTATGCCTTCGCAGATTGCGCCCGGTTATCGCTTGATCGTTTCCCGAAGAGCTTAACGACTGTCGGGGCCTACGCTTTCAAAGACTGCAAGGCTCTTCGACCACTGACTGTGCCCAAAAGTGTGACCTCGATTGGTCGATCCGCTTTCCGAGGCTCTGCGGTAAAGATTGGCAACCAGCCGGGGTAGTTGTGATGGCTGATAATGGCCCGCAATCCTCCACCGGGGCTGGGAATGACGTCGACGATCTTTCGCGGCAGAAAGGGCGACTTTCTTGAGGGAGGCGTTCGAGTTCCAGCATTTGCATGGTGGCCAGGGGTGGTTGAAGCCGGTCAGCTTGTTGGTGATATCGTTCATGAAACCGATCTTTACACGACCCTCGCGCGGTTGGCTGAATCGAAGGATGCGATTCCGACTGATCGTATTGTTGATGGTCTGGACCAGACCGCATTATTGCTGGAAGGTGATACTCACGGCCGACGGGACCATGTCTTTATTTACGCTGGTCCGGCGTTCGGTGCGATTGTCAAAGAAAATTACAAGAAGCACTGTATCTCTTCGGATCCAACCGCCAGTTCAGGGATTGCTGCCGCCTATTACTTCTTGCTGCACGATACGCGTGAGAAGAATCCTATGCTGATTAACCTGCTTCACTCCAAGGACGGATTAAATCGAATGCAAACGCGTCATGAATTGTGGAAAAGTCAGTATCCGGATTGGCCAGCAACACGTGGTCCGGCTTTAAAAGGACTCGCCAATGCGAGGCCCGAAACGAAGATTCTCGCTAATCCGCTGGTTCAATTTCAGAACTTGCCGTTCGATCCGTTGGAATAAGTCGAATTTGACCCACCGTTTGATCGCAATGCAGATCCCGATCTGGGGCAGTAGCGGGTGCCCGCCAGAGTTAGCGATCACGCGTTGCGGATTGCCAGACCAATGGTTTGCAGCTGAGCTGCACTGGAAATTATTGGTTTTCGGCGCGTGTAACTGACCCGTATGATGAGTGGTTCATGCACCTTGGTATCTTGATGCCGAGGTGTGGGCGATGGACGCATTGGCCAATCGCACCACCGATCACCGGGTTCCGTTGGTACAATTGAAATCGGTGTGGATTCGGTGGTGAAACGAGCGATGTTCGTTTCGCTACGATTGCCAGTTCGCGTGACCAGGATAGTGGGTCAGCGAGCGAGTTGGCGATTCGTGTGGACTAGAACCCGGTGATCATTCAAGAAATGAACCATCAATATCGGTTTGTAATTTTAGCATTTGTTCTGAATAGCTTTTGTCTTCTGACTGGGTTCGCCCAGGATGTTGAAGATGCCGTTTCGTTCAATCGCGATATTCGATCAATTTTGAGCGATCGATGTTTCCAGTGTCACGGCCCCGATGAAAATGAACGGGCGGCAGAGTTGCGTCTCGATCGTGCAGATGGAGAGGAGGGTGCTTTTCGGACTGTTGATGGATCGACAGCGATCAAACCAGGGTCACTCGAATCGAGCGAAGTTTGGAAGCGAATCATCACGAATGATCTTGACGAGATCATGCCGCCGCCAGATGCGAATAAGAAGCCGCTGACTGATGTAGAAAAAAATCTGATCAAGGCATGGATCGAGGCAGGGGCGCAGTACGAGAAATTTTGGGCGTTCGAAGCCCCCAAGCCTCCTCGGGAACCGAAAGTCTTGGATAGGGGGTGGAGTGATCACGCCATCGATAAATACGTACTGCGCAACCTTGAACGAGAGGAACTGCATCCGAAACCACGAGCCGATCGACGGACATTGATTCGCCGCCTGACTCTCGATTTAACAGGGTTGCCTCCGACTAGAGATGAAATTGCGCAGTTTCTTAGTGACGATCAGCCGAATGCCTACGAGCGACTCGTTGATCGATTACTCAAACGGCCGCAGTTTGGCGAGCACATCGCCCGCTACTGGCTTGATCTGGTTCGATTTGCCGACACCAATGGAATTCACCACGATCATTTTCGCGACCAATCACCCTATCGAGATTGGGTGATTCGCGCCTTCAACCAAAACCTGCCCTACGACGAATTTGTGCGGTACCAACTGGCAGGCGATTTATTCCCTGAGGCAACCAAGGATCAGTTGGTTGCTTCCGGATTCCACCGATTGCATCGGATTATTGATCGCGGCACGATGCTTCCAGAAGAGAGTCAAGCGCGAAACGTCATTGACCGTGTGACGGCTGTGAGTACGAGCTTTATGGGACTGACGGTGCAGTGTGCTGTCTGTCACGATCATAAATACGACCCGATTACAGCTCGAGACTTTTATCAACTGTACGCCTTCTTCAACAATATTGACGCCAACCCGGAAACGGGTGGTCGATCGGGATCTGATTTTAAGAAAGGTTTACAGCCGCCCTACATCAGCCTTGCGACGCTCGAGCAAGAGGCAAAAGCCACCCAACTGCAACAGGCAGAAGCGATGGCGAAGAAGCAAGTTGATGAACTCAAGAAACGGATCAAAGCGGTAGAGCAGAAGGAAACTGAGCAGAAGGAAGCTGAGGAGGAGAAGGTTGCATTGCAGCAGAAGCTGAAAGAGGCGGAGGGTTTACTGGCCAACGCAAAATCCGGACGGAATGAATTTGAATTGACGCTGCCAGCAGCCATGGTGATGAAAGAACGGACCGAAACCCGTCCGTCACACATTATGCTCCGAGGTGATTATGCCAATCTGGGTGAGCAAGTCACGCGACAAACGCCTGCGTTCCTGCCGCCATTGCAGCCCAAGAATGCCGAGTTGGCCACGCGGATGGATTTGGCAAATTGGTTTGTTCGCCGTGAGCATCCACTCACCGCCCGCGTTGCTGTGAACCGATTTTGGCAACAGCTCTTTGGGGTTGGGATTGTCAAGACATCCGAGGATTTAGGGACGCAGGGCGAGTGGCCGAGTCATCCTGAGTTGCTTGACTACCTCGCTTGGACCTTTGTCGAAAATGGCTGGGATGTCAAAGCGCTGTTCAAAGAAATGGTATTGTCGGAGACTTATTGCCAGGTATCGGATGCGACTCCAGACGAATTTGGACGTGATCCCGAGAACCGACTGTTGTCTAGAGCCTCTCGGTATCGTCTTGATTCCGAGGTCATTCGCGATCAGATCTTAGCTACCAGTGGGTTGTTGGTCAGCGAAATGTATGGAAAGAGTGTCAAGCCACCCCAGCCTGCCGGTTTGTGGAAGGCGGTTGCGCTTCCAAGTTCGTATCCCAATGTGTTTACAGCGGACACTGGTGACAAGATTCGACGACGTAGCGTCTACACCTTCTGGAAACGGGGACTGCCACCACCACAGATGACGATTCTGAACGCGCCAACGCGGGAAGAGTGTATCGCACGCAGAGAGCGGACAAATACTCCACTGCAAGCCTTGCTGCTGTTGAATGAGCAGGAGTACTTAAAGGCAGCTCGCCAACTGGCAAGCAATATGCTGCGGGAGGCTCCGGAAGAACGCGTGAGTGTTCTGTACGAGACCGTGACGTCACAGATTCCAGATGCGACTGAAACCGCCGTGCTTGAGAAAACGTTGAACGATCTAAAGGCCCTCTATCGCGAAGTGCCAGAGCTCTCGTCGCAACTTACCAAGGGAGCTTCGTTGGAGGGAACTTCAGCTGAGGAATTGGCAGCTTGGACTGTGTTGGTGAATACCTTGTACAACCTAGACATTACAAAGACGCGACAGTAGCGATTTGCCGGTAATTTGGTAACGGACGTTTTGGTAATGGACGATGCGGCTTCATGATTCGCAATTAGCGTGCTGCAGACGAAAAAAATCGAGAGTTTGGTCCTTCCGATAGGGGACGAGTAGAAACGATGAATATTGAGCAAGACATTCTGATACAGCAGGCCCGACGCCAATTTCTGAAGACATCTGGGATGGGTTTGGGTGCCACTGCCATGGCTTCGCTATTACCACAGAATTCGCAGGCGAAGGGGCATCACCAACCGCGGGCCAAGCATGTTATTTTCCTTTTCATGGCTGGAGCACCCAGCCAAGTAGATTTGTTTGACTACAAACCAAACCTCGAGAAATATTTTCGCAAACCGTTACCGGCGAGTATCAGTCAGGGGCAGCGCGTTACCGCGATGACGCGTGGTAAGGAACAGTTGGTTGCTCCGTCGATGTTTAAGTTTCAGCAGGCCGGTTCAAATGGAATTTGGATGAGCGAATTGCTGCCTCATCTTTCAAAGGCTGCTGATGATCTCTGCATCATTAAGTCGTTCAATACCAATGCGATCAACCATGATCCGGCCAAGACTTTTGTCTGCACCGGATCTGAAATCCCTGGTAAAGCAAGTATGGGCGCATGGTTGAGCTACGGTTTGGGTGCGATCAATCGTGATCTGCCTGATTTCGTCGTTCTCACCTCGGCATACTGGACAGGTGGGACTCGGAATGTGCAGGGGCTGTATAGTCGTTTGTGGGGAAGTGGCTATTTGCCCTCGAAACATCAAGGAGTCGCTTTTCAGACCTCCGGCGATCCTGTTCTGTTCCTCTCAAATCCCAAGGGGATCAACGCGATGGTGCGGCGACGAATGCTCGATGCGGCGAAAGAACTTAATGCAAAGCATTTTACCGAGATTGGGGACAATGAAATTCGAACCACGATTGCACAGCAGGAGATGGCTTTTCGTATGCAGGCATCTGTGCCGGAATTGACCGATTTGTCAGGCGAGCCCAAGCATGTTGAAGAGGCTTATGGCCCCGAGGTGGGCAAGAACGGTTCTTTCGCTCGCAACTGTTTGTTGGCACGCCGCATGATTGAGCGTGGAGTTCGATTTGTCAAAGTGTTCCACCGCGGTTGGGATCACCACTCAATTCTTCCAAAACAATTACCAGGTCAGGCATTTGACATCGACCAGCCCGTTGCTGCACTGATCAATGATTTGAAACAGCGGGGCTTATTTGATGATACTTTGATTGTGTTGACAGGGGAGTTCGGTCGGACGGTCTACGGACAAGGAAATCTGACGATGACTGATTACGGGCGTGACCATCATCCTCGTTGCTTTTCCGGATTGTTGGCGGGCGGTGGTGTTCAGGGAGGAATGACTTATGGTGAGACAGATGAATTCAGCTACAACGTCGCAGAGAATCCCGTTGCGATTCGAGATCTGCATGCCACGATGCTTCATCAGCTCGGTATCGACCACTCGCGTTTGAGTTTTCCTTTTCAAGGCTTGGATCAAAAGCTGACAGGCGTCGAACCGGCCCGGGTAATCGATGAAATTCTGGTGTAGTACACGGTCGATTGGGATCAATTGGACGATCATTGCTTCGGAACAGCCTAGAGTGCCGGGTTTCGACAGGGCTAGTGCTTTTGCAGTTCGCTAAGCCGCAGGGTTTTTTCAATTTGGGGCGTGCCGCTTTGATCAAGGATTTGTAAATGGATCTCGGGATTGGCCTTTTCCCAATCAATGAGAATCGCTCCGTAGTTTTCAAGGTGATACGTCTTTGGCAACGCCCTGTATTGATTCTCGGTTGGTGTTCCTCTTGCATGAATCTGATTCAGACTGCTGGAGGTAAGGTCATAGATGGGATAGGGAGTTTGCATTTTTGTGACAGACAGTTCGGCCCAGTGTCGGTCGCCACTGAGAATGACGACTCCGTTTGCACCGTTATTCGCAATTCGATCGAAAAGCTGTTGACGCTGTTTTGGAAGGTTGGACCAGGTTTCCTGCCCGGCAGCTTCGGCAACGCACTGAATGCTGGAAGCGATGAGTCGCAATTCAGCTGGTTGTTTCAATTGTGAATCGAGCCATCGCCATTGTTGATCTCCTAGCATGGTGACATCGGGCATGGCGGAAGGCACGTAGGGACCGCCCACTCGCCGCTCACCTTTGGTCAGCGGCCCTCGGAAATACCGCGTGTCCAATAGAATGACTTGCACTCGTTTGCCAGGCGGTCCGAAGGTTTTGGCATCGTAGACACCTGGTCGCGTCCGTCGAGCGGTACCCGCTGGCTCGCCCCAATAGTCTAAAAATATTTGTTCGGATTCTGCTCGTCTTGAATAGTTCGCGCCAGCATCGTTGGCGCCGTAGTCGTGATCGTCCCAAGTCGCCATTACGGGTATCGAATTAATCAATTGTTTAAAGCTGGTATTTGCGTTCAGATGCGCGTACTTAGCACGCATCTGATTCATGTCCGTTGTGTCGGCATAGATGTTATCGCCAAGAAAGACAAACAAATCCGGGTGTTGCTGAACAATGGTTTGAAGAATCGGCATCGGGCGATCCTGTTTGATGCACGAACCGAATAGGATCTTGGTGAGTGGTTGAGATTCTGCTGGTTGCACCACGTTGGCAATCGTCCGAAGCGCCTGGCCGCTCGCCCAGCTTGGAATGCTGATGATCCCCATCAGCAATGTGAGTCGGCCAAGAAATCCAAGATGCAATGGTTGGTACATCAGACAAATGCTAAAAAAGGTAAACAAAGTGGTTCGCTGTAAATCGCCTAACGCGAGCGCAGGAATAAATACAAGCATAGTGGACCAGGGAGTGTGCAGTGGGTATTGCTATGGTGACAATTCTTGAGTCGGCGACGAAATTTGGGATTGGCGAATCATGGCTGCGTTAGCAGCAACTGTGAGTTTCTTCTTCGACTCGTTGAAATAACTTCTTGCCGATCGGAGACACCAAGTGATGATCTTGTTTCAAGGCGAATGCGGTAATTTGTGAATCAAGCTCTCGCCTTGCGATCGCCAGCCGGTTTCGGAGGTTCACGTTGTAGATGGCGACTAGAGAGACCACCTTGAGGATTTGTTGATGGACCGCTCTGGTGTTGATCTCGATTGAATCAAGCCGTCGCAATCTGGAAGAGATGGATCGACTGATCCTTTTCGCGGCAACGTTTCTTTTGATCTTTTTTGCAACAGTCTGACACCATTACTATTTGATCATCGGATACCCATGAAACTCCTTCTACGTTGCAGTAGTTGTCTGTTGGGAAACGATAGACATCACCGACCATCTGATTGAATCCATTAAAGGCTTCGTTGATCTCGCCAATCCAAACGCGTCTTGATTCTTGGGAGACGACGGCAACTCGGTTCTGACGCAGGGCGATTGCGGCGTAGTCCTTGAAACGTGCCGATGGTGGCAGTTCGACTTCTCGCTCAGTCGCCCAGGTGCCGTCATAGGCTCGGCGAAACACGTAGAGGAGTCCGCTTCCCGAGTGTTTTTCCGACCCGGTTGCCGCCTCCGCGAGGCCGACAAGATACTCATCATTCCCTCGCCAGAAATGCCCGACCCCTTCAAAGCCCTTGTTGCGTTTCTTAAACGTAGGCTCAAGCAGGGTACATCTTCTGAACCCGAAATTCTTGTCATATTCTGATACGAGTCCTTGAAAATTTTTGTTGCCGTTCTTGAGGGCTTCGATGATCAAGTGGTAGCGTTGATTTTTGGGGTCAAAGGTAATGTCTTCAAAACCGATCCCCACGTTGAGTACTGGAATCATGTGATTTTTATTAGTTGGCTCCAGCGATAGATCCACGCATCCTACGGCGTTCGCGTTATCAAAAATCACATGACAGGTTGCGGGATTGGTGGCGCATACTCCGCTTGCTTCCAGCAAACTCTTTTTGTCTTCGCTGGCGAATAATTCGTGCAGTTTGCATTCTCGAAGCAGTTTCAATTCAAGGCACATCTTGATCTCCTTGGCAAGCATTCGGCGAGAGACTTGGTCCCCTCGCTTCATGATTGAAATCGTTGAGTTCGACATAACGGGAGCGGAATCGTCGCGGGCCTGGTTCTACCCCTAAAAACAACGATTCTTCGATGACGGCTACAGTCCAGGAGGCCCGATGTCTGCCGCCGAGCTAAATTGACACCATAACAGCGTGCGGAATTTCACCGCTGCCGTGCCGAATGGGCTTTCTGAAACGTCTTCATGGGGCATGGAGGGTACCATCAGCAATCGATTCGACCAGCAATTCAGATGAAAGCTCAGCAGCTTCGGCATTTTTTGAGAACCTTTTGGGTGCCGAGCATTTTCCACGATTGAGGACTGGTTTCCCCCTTTCGAACGTTAGGGGCGTCGATATTCGCCATCACCCGTTGATTGTTCAGTTTAGTGACCCGGCGAGCCAGTCAAGGCGATGGAAGTCGCGTTGACTGACAACGGCCGGAAATTATAGTCCCACTGTCTTCTCGGTCGAAAGCAACGACTCGCGGAAAAATCACACCTCATGTTTGACTACTATGCTTCAATATTTTCGGTTGAGAGCCCCTTCAGCCAAGGACGATCTTCTTTCCGGCTTTACGGTTGCTCTGGCGCTTGTTCCTGAGGCGATCGCTTTCGCTTTCGTTGCCGGTGTCTCGCCGGTTATCGGCCTATATTCTGCTTTTTTTATCGGCCTGATTACGGCATGTTTTGGTGGGCGTCCTGGAATGATCTCCGGTGCAACCGGTGCGATGGCGGTCGTTGTTGTGGGATTGGTCGCAATCCATGGAATTGAGTACCTCTTCCCGACCGTTATTTTATGCGGAATCATCCAAATCGTGGTTGGCGGTTTACGGCTTGGGAAGTTGATTCGATTGGTGCCACATCCTGTGATGCTCGGTTTTGTCAATGGTTTGGCGATTGTGATTTGTCTTGCGCAGATTGGAAGTTTCAAGACGTTCAATCCTGAAATTGGCGAACTAACTTTCTTGCGCGGCTTTCCACTTTTCGTGATGCTGTCATTGGTGGCATTGACGATGGTTATCATTTGGCTGCTGCCCAAGTGGACGAAATCGATTCCGCCGTCGTTGGCTGCGATTTTGTCCGTGACGTTCTTGTCGATTGGGGTCAATCATTACGCAGCAGGAACAGGGAATCGCGGCGATGAGAATTTGGTGGCGACCGTTGGCGATATGCTCACTTCGAATGCGGCAGCGACCAGCATTGCGAAAAATAAACGCGATGCCGATCTTTCGCCTGTAGGTCATGCAGGTAGTGCAGGTAAAAACAAGGTCGCGACCGCTGGGTTGGTGAGCTTTCAAGCTGGCCAGTTGGACGCTGCACCCGCAGTGGATACCGTTTCGGTCGATGCGGCACTGGTGATTCCAGCAGTTCCGGACCTTCAACCTATGACAGGTCTTCCTGGCCCTAGCGATAAAGCAACCATCAGCGGTGGCTTGCCTCAGTTGTTCTTTCTTGAATATGCAGTGCCACCGTTGACCCTGGAAACGTTGTGGATCATTTTCCCATTCGCGCTCACGCTTGCGGGTGTCGGTCTCATTGAGTCATTAATGACTTTGACGTTGATCGACGAGATCACGGAGACTCGGGGCCGGGGTAATCGTGAGTGCATTGGACAGGGTGCTGCCAACATTCTTTGCGGGGTGTTTGGAGGAATGGGAGGTTGCGCCATGATCGGCCAGTCGTTGATCAATGTGAACTCTGGTGGTCGTGGCCGATTGTCGGGAATCACTGCTGCTGTTTGCTTGTTGTTGTTTATTTTGTTCTTTGCCCCTTGGATTCAGCAGATTCCAATGGCAGCACTCGTGGGTGTGATGTTCATCGTCGTGATCGGCACTTTTGAGTGGGCGTCGTTGAAAATGTTCCACCGCATGCCCCGCAGCGATATGGCCGTGATGGTTTTGGTTGCGGCCTACACGGTGCTGATGCACGACCTTGCATCTGCGGTCATCCTTGGTGTGATCGTTTCGGCGATGGTTTTCGCGTGGAAGCATGCTAGCCATCTCGATGCTGATGTTCACCTGAATGAGCATGGCGGGAAAATCTACCAACTCCATGGTCCGCTGTTTTTTGCCTCCGTTTCATCTTTTAAAGATCTGTTCGATCCATCGCGTGATCCGGATGATGTTGTGATTGATTTTTATTACACGCGGGTGTACGACCAATCAGGACTGGAAGCGATCAACTTGCTGGCGGAGAAGTACGCCGCCTGTGGTAAGAGGCTTCACCTAACCCATCTCAGCAGCGAGTGTCGTGGGTTGCTTGACCGAGCCGGCGATTTTGTGGAAGTCAACCTTTCAGAAGATCCTCAGTACCACGTTGCGACTGATCGCTTGGCTTAGCATCGATCGCTGATAGACGTAGTTCGACTCGAGTGCTGTCCCGATTGGCGTGCTTCTAGCCGAATTGGCACTCGGCTGGCATCTTCCGGAGCTCGAATTCCCGTAAAATTGGGCGTTTCTTGGGGGCAAGATCCCAATCCTGCGTGGCAAGTGAAGACTTGATGTGGAGTCCGTTCCTGGCAGTTATGACCAAATAACGGAATCGTTCAGGCTTGTGGTGTTCCGTGGATTTGCCGTTGGATGTGTATGATGATGGCAGGGAAATATGCGGTATACCTTCGCAGGAACTCATCGGCCTGCTATTGAGTTTGGATCATGAAGCACTCGGTAATCATTTCTTCGTTCTGGTCAGTGGGCCTATGGTGCGTCGCGATCGTATCGTTGTTGCAATCGGGGTGTGATTCTTCGATTGATACGGAGGTTGCGAAATCAACTGCTTCCAGGGAGACACCCCGCCAGGAGATCCCGCCTCCTGTGGAGGTGCCAAGTCCAGTTTTGCAAGACGAGCAGTCAATCGGTAAGGAATCAGAAACTCGCGAATCTGAGCGAGCTTCTGCGATGGAAAAATCTCAAATGCTTGTAGATCGCGGCGACTTCGGCGATGCCGCCGCTGCTTTGAACGAACTGCTGCTGATCGATCCCAGTGATGTGGAAGTCTTGTTTCGGCTCGCGCAGGTAGAGTCTGGTGCGGGCAATTTGTCAAAGTCAGTGGAGATTTTAAGCGAGATCCCGGAGGATCATCCACAAGCGGGCTTGGCCGCTTTGGGGCAATCCGCTGACTGGTGCGTTATTTTGGAGAGATATGAGGAGGCGGAACAGCTCTATAAAAAGGTGCTTGCTCGTGCTCCCAACGCGGCGCCCGCACTTCGCCCGCTCGCACACCTACTGAACCGCCAAGGGCGTCGCCATGAAGCCGCGATTTATATTCAAGAATTGTGCAAGCAAGGGAATGTGCGACAGGATGAGCTGCATGCTCTGATCGCGTTGAGTGATGCGATGTATGACGCGCCACCCGAATCCAATCAGGTTCCAAGAGAACCGACTGCCTACTGGCCAATCGGAGCGTCCGGAATCGCAAGGAAGTATTTTCAAGACGAGCAGTATGCCGACGCCATCGATCTATTGCGTCCTTTGGTTTCTGATCAGAGCGCACCGCCGTCGATGGTTGCATTGTTTGGACGAGCTGCTGCCGAAGCACAGGACGACGAGAGTTTTCGCTGGTGGCTCTCGAAAACAGATGCAGACGTACGCGAGTACTCGGAGTATTGGGCCGCAATTGGTGCCTTCTTGATAGGTGAACGTCGTTTCAAGGAGGCGATCCGGGCATTGGCTGAAGCGATTGACCGCGATCCGACCGACCTTCGTTCGTTGAGTCGTTTGCGACAAGCTTTCTTGGTGCTTGAAGATGAGGAGACGGCACAGCAGTTTTTTGAACGCTGGACGGACATTCGAGAAAGTCTGCGGGCAAACAATCTTGTTGCTGCAAAGCAGCCACCTGACTTGATGGCAATTGGTCAGCTAGAAGCACGGCTGAACGATTTGGACCGACCGCTTGAAGCTCTGCTGTGGAAGGCGGTTCAACAATATTACGCGGAAGCTCCGCTGGCCGAAAGGCAGCAGGTGAGTCAACAGCGACAGCAGTTAGTCGCTAACGGAAATCCATTTCCAAGTGCGAAGGAGCGAATCATTGGATTGGATTTTGAGCAATATCCGCTGCCGACCATTGACACCATTGAGCCGCTTGTCGGTGCCGATGAAAGTCGCCGAACCGAGCACGTAATCACCCCGGCGAGCTTTGTGAATATCGCTCCCGACGCTGGGCTAGATCACACGTTTTTTGTGGCCAGCACGCCGACGCGTTGGAGTTTCTCAATCCATCAAATGTTGGGTGGCGGCGTCGCGGTTCTGGACTACGAGTTGGATGGTAATCCTGATCTTTATTTTGCGCAAGGTGCGAGTGATCCACCGCGTTTGACCAGCCAACGGTCCAATCAGTTGATGAGACAGGTTGATGCGAATTTTGTGGAGACAACAGAATTTGCCGGTGTCGCCGAATTTGCTCATACCATTGGGGTCGCAGCTGGCGATTGGAATCAAGATGGGTTTCCCGATTTGGTGCTGCGCAACTTGCCAGACGAGGTGTTGCTGATTAACCAAGGTGATGGCACCTTTCGTCGCTTGCAGATTGCTGACCGGTCGCAATCTAACCGCATTCCCTCATCAGCCGCCATTGCCGATTTAACCGGTGATGGGTTGCCAGACATTTTTCAGGCAGATTATGTCGACGATCCACGGCGATTCATGAAGCCACCAGTCGACGAGACCGGACGCCCGCTGCAACCCATTTTGCCGAGCAAATTTCAGCCAGGGAAGAATCACCTCGTTGAGAACAATGGGGCAGGGGGGTTCGAAATTCGTGATTTGACGCCAGGCGGTTCAGCTCGTGACGCGACCTCCTTGGGGATCATTATCACAGACTTTGATGGAAAGAGTGGGAATGAAATCTTTGTGGCGAATGATTTGAAACCGAACCGACTTTGGTCATTTGATCAATCGACAGGTTGGGTGGATGTAGCGGCATTGCGTGGCTGTGCGTTTAGCTTCACCGGAGCCTCGACAGCTTCGATGGGGGTTGCGGCTGCCGATCTAAAAAACAATGGGACGATCGATTTGCACGTGACGAACTACCAGAATGAAAGTGCGAGTCTATTCATTGGTGAGTCCGGCTTGTATCAGGATCAGAACCTGAAATTGAAAATCGCAGTGGACAGTTTTGGTGTGTTAGGGTTTGGAACTCAGGCGATCGATTATGACAATGATGGATTACGTGATTTAGTGGTAACAAACGGGCACATTGATGATGCGGTCACGAATCAAGGAACGTTTCGTCAGCCGGCCCAACTGTTCACAAATCGAGGATACGGATTCGAGTTGATTCCGGTTGAGGATGTTTCTGGATACTGGGATGAACAACATCTGGGTCGGACCCTGGCATCAACGGATGTGAATCGCGATGGCTTGATGGATCTTGTCGTTACTCATATCGACGAGCCGTCTGCTCTGCTGATCAATCGAACTGAGTCAGCAAATCACTGGTTCCAGCTGCAACTGGTTGGTACGGTTAGTGAGCGTGACAGCATCGGTGCTCGCGTGCGTTTGCGAACTGGAGATCAAGAGTTTGTGGAATGGGTGACAGCAGGGGACGGGTATTTGTGCACCAATGAGAACTTGGTTTGTTTTGGCTTGGGTAGCTTGGAAAAGATTGACTCGGTCGAGATTCAATGGCCCTCCGGAGAACGGCAGAGTTTTAATCAGGTGCCTATCGATAGCCGGCTGCTAATCATTGAAGGTGAAGCAGAGACTTACCGGCTTTGAACGTTCCGATGATCTGCAGTCACGTTAGAAGGTTGTTATTGGTTTGGCAGAACGGGGTGTGTTTGCGGTCGGTCTCCGTCGGTTGATGTCTAAGGAGTTTGGGCGAATGCCGTGCCAGTTCCTTCCACCAGTAAGTAGTCTCTGCCCGTTTCGACTGACCCGAAGGCCTCGATTGCTCCGCCTGGCCATTTGACAACGAGTTTCTCCGCCTTGTCGGCGGCCCCCGCTCCGAAAGAGACACACCGCTCGTTCGCGCATTGGAATCCGTTGCCTGCTAGTAATTGCTGACGTTGTTCTGTCTTATCAATCAGAAGCTCGACTTCAGATCCAATCGCATCGGGATGGCTGCTGGTGGCGCGAAGGAAAAAGCGAACTTGTCTGTTGTCGTTGACCGTTTCGTTGATCAGCAGCGAGACCGGTTCGAACAGGTGTGTCACCAATAGATCCGTCTGGCCATCACGATTTGCATCGAGGGTTGCAACGGATCGACCCAAGCGAGGCTTTGTGAAATAGTCTCCGAGCTTGGCACCATCCGACTCGATCCATCGACCATCCGTTCGTCGGCGGAAAAATTGGGCAGGTTGGCGAAACAACCGATCTTGATGAGTGAAGTCATCGATGTCGCCATTGGCGATAAACAACTCTAGCGTGCCATCGTTGTCCGAATCGATCCATTGCGTTCCGTAGGCGAGCATGCGATCGGAGGGTTCGGCAAGCCCAACACGGTGTGATTTGTCTGCCCATAAGGCGTCGCCCACCTGTTCGTAGTACGTGTTGTAGTCGCCCGAGAAGTGGGTGACCAAGAAGTCAATATCACCATCTTGGTCGGGATCACCTGCTGCGATTCCCATTGAGGCCTGTGAGAGCGATCGTTCATTCAGTGCGAGGCCCCGAAGGGTGGCCTGTTCGGATAACTGAAAGCGATCGTTGTTCGGCGCAGCGCACCACAGGTGATTCGCCGTCATATCATTCGCTACAAAAATGTCCAAACCGGGATTGCGGTCCAGATGACCTAGGATAATTCCAAATCCCCGGCCGGACTCATGCTTGCCGAGCCATTGATTGGTCACCTCGACAAATGTCCCGTGCTCGGTCCCCCGCCATATGCGATCTCGCTGGGCACCAAAAGCACCGGGGGAGCAGGACCGTGGCTCTTGTAGTTCATCATCAATGCAGGGTTGTTCAAACGGTCGCTCGCCAGCACAGTATCCGACTTCATAGATGTCGGCATTCCCATCTCCATCGATGTCAGCCATCGCTGTCGAAGTCGTCCAGAGTACTCCGGACAGTCCGACTTGGTCAGTGGCATTGGTGAAGGTGCCATCACCGTTATTTCGGTAGAGTTTGTTTTGGCCGATGTTTGCGACGTACAAGTCAGGCAATCCGTCGGCGTTGTAATCACCAACTGCGAGACCTTGAGCAAATCCGAGATCTTCAACACCAGCCAGCATGGTTATTTCTTGATAACGGCCGGCAACATTCCGAAATAATCGATTCGAACTGGAATCATTTTGCTTTGGTTGGCCATCCATGGAGGTCAGGTAAACATCGGGAAAACCGTCAAGGTCAAAATCAATGACACCTACCCCACCGGCTCCCGATTGAAAAATTGACAAGCCAGCCTCCTCGCCAGGAGGTTTTCCTAGCTTGCATTCATGTTGAAGGTGTCGTGTGATTGCCTGGTCAGTAAATCGGATTTCTACTTTCGCGAGCGCCACCGATGAGCTTGTTTTGGAAGCTACCGATTGCTGCCACTGAAGATCAGGAAGATCTGTGAGGTCTATTTTGCTTGCGACTAAGTTGTCGGGATTTTGCCAAGGCGTCGATCTGGTCAGTTTTGAGCGAATCGATTGATATATCTGAGGTAACCCTGGGTCGAGGTTCTGGGTCATAGGGAATGCTGATTGCAGCCAGGTCGTTGCTTCCCATCGCCGCCCCAAGGCATCGAGTAACTGCGCGATCTTGACTGCGTCGGTTTGAGAGTTTTGTCGCCAAGACAGAATTGCATCGACTTCGTCACGAAGTGAGGCGAGCCTCGAAGCTCGCTCTGAAGCTTGTTTGGCCTCGTCAATTTGGCCCATCCGAATCAAGCTTGCTGACAGTCGACTCAGCGCTTCACTATTGTTGGCGTCAAGTTTCGCTGCTTGCCAGTAAGCTTTGGCGGCTTCAGATTCTTTGCCTTGCTGTTCGGCCCAGATTCCAACAGCTAGCCAGTATTGCGGATGTTCTTCAATCGTATCAGGCAGCGACTTCGACCATTTGCCGATCGCAACCTCGTCATTTAATTCGACGATGGCGCGACCATAGAATGCTTGGGCCGAGACAAAGTCTGGGTGGCTTTTCAGAACTGGTTCTAATTTCTTCGCGACCTCACTCCAACGCGAGTGGTAGGCCGGCAACATTGCCAACGAGAATTGTGGACGTTGATCCTGCGGGTAGTGTTTGAGTGCGTATTGGCAGGTTGATTCAACCGTTTGAGGGCGATTTAGATCGGACAGAATCAACAAGAAATTGGGATTTCCGTGCCCGCGTTGCACCAGCCATTGCAAATGCTCCTTTGCTTCTTGCTGCATCCCTAAAGCGGCTTGCAATCCGACCAGTTTCTGCCGGAGTAGGGGGTCGTCGGCATATTGTTGAACGGCGACCTGCAATAGGTCAACGGTTTCAAACGGTCGACCCGCATTGACATACTGCTGACCCAGGCGATCGTAAAGTTCTTTTGATGGAGTATCGGCTGATTGAATTGACAGTTTGTAGAAAGCGATTGATTTGGTGGTGTCGCCATCGCGGACGGCCAAATCTCCCGCAAGCTCTAAAGCTTCGGCGTCTTTTGAATTGGCTGTTAAAGCTTGTTGAACCCACCTTTTCGCATCCGCTATCGCACCGCGATTGATCGAAGCACGGGCAGCCGCAAGTGGTTCGATAGAACGATCTATCTCACCGGATGCCGGTTCGTTCTGCTTGGTGTCCGTTGAATTATTACAGCCGACAACCGAAACGACGATTAGGAAAATGGTCCAGCATCGCAACATCAATCCAACCGCCATGAAACCTGTTCAGTGAGCATGTTTTCCACCCAAATATTGCCCGGCAACAATTATTCGAACGGACCTGGAAGATCATTTCCAACTACCGACCCTATTCTAGCGTGAAATCTTCGGTTTGCGGCGTTAACGGGGCTTGTCCGGCGTTTGGAGATGGCGATTATTCACGATTCAGATAAACTTGATAAAAAAGAGAGCAAGGCTGAAAGTTGATTCTGATTCGGCCTGTCGGGAAACTGGGGTCTGAGTGTCCGCTAGGAAGCCAGGACGGTGATCAAGAAGGAGTAATCCCGGTTGTGTAGACGGCATAGAATCGATCCGGTACCTTCCTGATTTGCTTCGAGACACGCTTCCTCATTCACAAAATGGTTCCATTCATGGGCCGATTTTTACTTTCCGCACTCTTCGCTGCGGTCGTTTGGATTCCATCGAGCGTGGCTCAGAAGCCAGCCAACGCGAATCTTGATGTGCAGTACGTTGGCACGAAAGCGTGTATTTCGTGCCACAAAGACCAGTACGAAACGTACTTGGAAACTAGGCACAGCAGATCAATGGAGAGAGTCGATCCGGACAAGGAGTTAACTTCGAAATCGTTCACGCACCAGCTTTCGGGGAACGATTACGAGGTGCTGCGTCGTGGCGATCAATTGATCCACAAAGAGATTCTTCGCGGTGCGGACGGGACGGAACTAGCATCCACAGAAAAGCCGATTGTTTACACCATTGGCTCGGGCGATCATGGCAAGAGTTATGTCTATCAGGATGGCAAGTTTTTTGGCCAATCCCCACTCTCATATTACGAGGAGACTCAGCGTTGGGCGATGTCTCCCGGATACGATTTGCCTTTCCATCCCGGGTTTGGGCGGAAGCTGACTTCTGAATGCTTTTTCTGTCATGTCGGTAGCATTGACCAAAAGCAGGGAAACCCAAACGACTTCACAGTTCAAGAACTCACGATCGGTTGCGAGCGTTGCCATGGCCCTGGTGAACTTCATGTGGCTCGGCATGAAGTTGCCAAGCAAACTAGCGGTGACGATAACACCATTGTGAATCCGGTCAAGTTATCTCGGGAGGGATCTGAGGCGATCTGCCAGCAGTGCCATCTGCAGGCTGCAGGAAAAGCTTTGATGTCGGGCAAGGATGAGTGGGACTATCGGCCTGGACTTCCGCTGACGGATTATCGAATCGATTATCAGTATCGCCTCGGTGACGATACGATGCGCGTCGTGGGGCATGTGGAACAGTTGCATATGAGCAAGTGCTATCAACAAACTGAAAGCTTGACGTGCATCACTTGTCATGATCCCCACCATACGCCGCCACCAGGCGATACGCAGGCGTTCTACCGTTCGATTTGTCTCTCTTGCCACGACGATGCGGCCTGCGGTGAGAGCCATCAAAAACGAATCGATTTGGCTGACAATGACTGTTCCCAATGTCATATGCCTGCACAAGATACAGAGGTGGCTCATACGGCGTTCCATCACCACCGAATTGGGATTCACGATGGGACGAACTCCGGAAACGAGCCGATTGTTGGATTAACGTCGGTCCTCGATGTATCGCGATTATCGGAACTCGATCGCCGCCGCTGTGAGGCATTAGCGAAGTTCCAGGTCGCTCAGGAGCAGAGTGAGAACCCCTTGTTCCAAGATTATGGTATCGAGTCTGCGAAGGTGTTGATCGATGTCAAGAACAAGGGCAGGGCAGACGCCGATGTG
This sequence comes from Rubripirellula sp., assembly GCA_049602075.1. Classification (GTDB taxonomy): domain Bacteria; phylum Planctomycetota; class Planctomycetia; order Pirellulales; family Pirellulaceae; genus Rubripirellula. The sequence continues at coordinate 21,804 of JBMYRF010000012.1, read as the reverse complement.
AATACGATCCTCGCGATGTTGGCGCTTTCGCAGGGGCAGCCGGCAATCTCGAAAGACTTGGCCAGCGAGGTAGTCGACACCGAAACCAAGCCATCTCGCCCTCGAATCGAATCGCTTCGTTTGCTTGGTCAGCTTGCCTATCAGCGCCGCGATTTCGCGAAGGCAGTTGAATACTACCGTGAAGTCACCACGTATCAGGCCGAGCCGTTTGATTACTTCCAGCTTGGTGTCGCGGAGCAAAACTCCGGGGATTCCCTTCGCGCGGTGACAGCCTTGACGATGGCGGTTAAGCTGGCACCCAATTATGTGGATGCTCATCAACTGCTAAGTGCGATTCTGCAGTTGCAGGGGCGAACGCTCGAATCAGCTCGGCACGCTGATCTGGCCGAGCGACACAAGCAACGGCTTGAGAAATTGCAGGCGATGGCACCTTAATCTCCGGGGCTAAGCCCTGATGCGGTGCGACGATGAAAGTTTCACTTTGCGAGTGGGGATGTGGGATGTAGAAACGCTTGCGGATCGTTTTGGATCAGTAAAACGCGGCGGTCGGTCGGTATCTCAGTGTGGGTTTGCTGTTGGCCATTCGGCCAAGTCACGACGACTCGGTCTACGCTGGTTGTGCCGGCGAGTCCAAAAAACACGACTGGTTCATTGCGGCATAAGTAGCCGTCGCCTCCGACGATCCAGTTTGTCCAGCTCCGTTCCCCTGCATAGACACTGACCTGGGCACCGATTGCATCGCGTTCCGATTCAACACCAACGAGTTGAACGGACAACCAGTGATGGTCCGTCTCGGTTTGGTTCTCCATCAGGGCGGTGGGGGAGCCGAGGTGCGTAATCAGCAGGTCCTGCTTGCCGTCCAAGTTGAAATCCAATTTTGCCATTCCTCTGCCCAGGTATTCGCCTTGCCAATAAGCGGAGGAGTCCTCGACGTCCAAAAGCTGGAACTGATCGCCGAGGTTGACGAAGAGTTGTGGCGATTGTTCAAGCGGTTCACCAGGTGCTTTTTCAATGTTGCCGTTGGTGACAGCCAAGTCCGGACGTCCATCCAAGTTGTAATCCAATGCCTGGCATCCGAAACCAAGAACTGCCGCGCTGTCGCGATGGAGTCGATATTGAACACAGCGATCTTGGAAAATTCCGCCGCGATTCATGAACAGGCTAACGGGTTCTTGATAGAAATTGGTGATGTGAATGTCACGTTGACCGTTGCCGTCAAAGTCTGCTACCGCGATTCCCATGGAAGCGGTTTCAACACCGCCAACGCCTAGTGCACACCCGCTGACCGCTGCGATGTCGATCCAGTTGTTATTCTCTGATGATCGCCGCCACAATTGATTCGCTCGAATATCATTGCCCACAAAAATCTCGTTGCCTGGTTTGCCATCCCAGTCGGCGATGACAACACCCAAGCCTGTGCTGGCGTCGTCGCTCGAGTCACTGATGCTCTGGTGCAACATGTTGCCGCTGCCGTCATTCACAGCGATCGAGTCGATGCCAGGCTGAAACGAACTGGGAGACACCGTCAGGATATCACCTTGTTCATTCATCTTTGGCCGATCCAACATCTCGATATCTTCGACATACTGAAGTGAGTAGAGATCGGGCAGTGAATCACCGGTGAGATCTCCCATGGCGACCGAGCTGGTCAAGATTTTGTGCTCAGTGTCCCGGTCAAATACTTGTCGTCTGAATGTGCCATCACCGTTGTTGATCAACAAGACTTTGTTGCCAATGTTCGCGACGACCAAGTCAGAAAAGCCATCTTGGTTCCAGTCTCCACTGGTGAGTCCGACTGAGTAACGGGTGTCTTGCACGCCGGCTGATTCGGTGACATTCACCAAATGACCGTCGACGTTACGGTAAAGAATGTTCGATAGTTCACCCACCATCGAAGGAGGGTCGCCATTGCCTTGCGCTAAGTGAACATCAATCACACCGTCGAGGTCATAATCGAGCGCTGCGATCCCACCGCCAAGCGATTGGTAAAGTGCAAATCGATAGGGGACTGCTTGACTGGCGACTTGATAAGTGTGGTCTAAACCTACGTCGCCAGCGACGTTCTTGAATTTGGCGGGGGCAAAGGTTTTGATTTGCTCGGCTTGGCTTAGAGAAGCCGCATTGGCTGCCTCGGTGAGTTCGATATCGGGTAGCGGATATTGATCCAGGTCGATGCCGCACAGACGGTCATTTCGATTAGGAAAGGCTTTCTCGGAATCAAACAGCGCTGATCGACGCTGATTGAACGTCTCCATTTCTGCTGGTGAGGCCTTTCGTTGAAAAGCCTCAAACATTCGCCATGTCATTGCTTCCAGTGGTCGCTGCAATTGGTCCAACCCGTCGGCAACTTTGCGATACGAATCAGGAGCGGGTGTTTCGGATTGACCGATTTCGTTGCTGGCCAAGGTGACTTCACGCTGAATTCCATAGCGATCCATCCACAGGTCAGCTTGTTCGGGTTGGCCGAGCGCGGTGAGTGACTGATGCATCCGTCGCATGGCACCGATGTTCGTTGGATCGCGGACAAGCGCTTCGCCCAAGGCTCGAATCGCTTCTTCGAATCGCCGTTCTGATACCAGATAGGCGCCGATGGCGGCCCAGTACTCCCCGAATTGCTGAACGGATTGATCCGCGTTATTGAGCCACCATTGAAACCGTTCGAGATCTTGGGCTTCAATTGCTAACAAGCCATAAAAAGCGACGATTGATGGAGAGGCAGTTCCAGAACGAACCGATTCGTCCAACGCTTCAACTGCCTCGACATGGCGATTGGCCGTGTACAGCATTCGAGCTTCCGCGGCCGCCCCAATCGGATAGTAGGGACGGGGACCGGTGGCGGGTTGATTGGGGTCGTCCAAGATCGCGTGCCCGAGCACCATCAACGCGTGTAATTCGTCTTGTTGAATGTTTCCCATGCGGCACAAGGCGCGTAGGTGAACCGCCGCTTCGTGCCGGCGACCTTGTCGGTTGTACAAATAGGCAAGTTGTCGGTGAGCGACCGCGACATCACCTGCTAGTTGCAGAACCATGCGATACTTTGATTCTGCTTGATCGTAGCGTTCCAAAGACATGCACCAATCGGCTGCCTGGCCGAGGGCCGGGAGACCTGCCTCGGGATGTTCTGCGGGGATGGAACCTAACAGCTCAATGGCGGAGCGATAGTCGCCGGTATCGGCTTTGAGATGGGCCATCCGAAAGAGTACTTCCGCATCATTGGGGTCGGCAATCAGCAGTTCTCTAAGTCCTGCGGTGGCCTCGTCGATCTTTCCATCGCGGATCAGTGCCATTGCCCGTTTCATCTGCTGATCACGGTCAAGGGTGGGAGCGGGCGTCGGTTCCGCTTGCTCCGTCTCGAGTTCGGCAGTGGGAGTAGCAGTCGGCGTCACTGGATTGTCAACTGCTTCCTTAGGGGCGTCCGTGGAACGATCGCAGCCGGACATGGTAAACCAGCAGCAGGAGACCAGCAGAGCTACGAGCCGAAGCGTTTTCGGGTGCATGGTGGAGGATCGAAGGAAAAGGTCGGGAAAGGGTCGGGATGTGTGCAGTGATCGATGTTTTAAACGTTGTGACGCTGCGATTTCTGATCTGCTGCGATTTCTGATCTGCGGCGATTTCTGATCTGCGGCGGTCATGAGCCATTTGCGTCAGTATATCGGCAGTCGCAAAATTTGGCGTATCTGCTCGTATTCGGGTTGCCTGTGGTACGCGTGGATTTTGGACTCTCGTCCCATCGGAGCTTGATTTCCAGTGGAGACCCCTTTGATTGATCAGGTTTTCAAGTCGTCGTTGACTGTGGAGCTGCGGGCGCAATGCCTGTGTGGGCAGCTGGCGCAAAAAAAAACGGGCGTGGTCAAGTGACCACGCCCGCGAGAATGTTCTCGTGGAAAGAGTGATGAAACCCTACTGGTTTAACTGTTCTTCCACTTGCTCGTTTGACGCTCGAGTTCCCAGAGCACCCCACAAGCCGTATGGACTTTCTCGTCCAGCTTGCGAGTTGATAGGAATCCCATTGACGTTATCGTTGCGACCGTAGGGCACTTGGTCCTGATTACCGGCTTCGATTGAGTCGGTGATGAAGACAACCGCACCGTCAGCCATCAGGACGTGAGCACCCCCTTGGTGATAGCTAGACGCGCAAAATGCGCCACCGCCACCGTGCCAACGTTGGATGTTGTAGCTGTTTGGTGGCAAAATGGTTTGGAAAGTCGCATACATTGGACGACCATCTGACCATCGGCGACCACGTTGGTGGTTAGGATTCCCGTCGTATTCAGGCTTACCACCCCTATCACTCAGTCCGCCGTTATTAGGATCGGTATTTATGTAAGCAGGACGCTTCGGATCCAAGAACTGCTTTGCGAAGGATGGCGGTTGATCCCAAACATTGTTGTCCAGCTCGATCATTGTCGCTGCTGCACGCCAAGTTCGGTCACCAACGATGTTCTCACCAGCCATAATGGTGTTAGAGAGACCATCCTTAATGTCACGGAACTTTGTGAAGACACGGTTGCGGAATACGCCTCGGCCCCACCGTGTGGCGGCCTCGTGACCCCAAGTGCCATTGAGGATTTCTACGCCATAATCATCGATTCCGCTGTGCTGCTGTTCGAAGATCGCATCGCCGGTACAGACGGTGTAATTCGAAAATGCAACACGATTTCGAGCAGATTCGATTGGATCGCTTGGACAACGGTAGGTGGGAACCTGCGTCAACCAAGGCTGGTAGTTTTGGCTCCACGGCACAGGACCCATCGATGGGAACGGTACTTGGCGGATGGATCCACTTCGATTTTTGTTGAATGGATTAGCAACTTGCTCCCAAAGAGCTTGTTGCTCGACGAAGGGCAACGTTCCGACGAGCCAACTCAGCCAGTTACGGTTGCTCAGGTCACCACTGTTGACGCCCCGGATTCGATAAGTTCCACCACAGTTTTTCGGTAGATTCTTATAAGCAGAGTGGTAGTTGTGCAATCCCAAGCCAATTTGCTTGAAATTGTTACTGCAACTCATGCGACGTGCCGCCTCGCGAGCAGCCTGAACGGCTGGCAGCAAGAGGCCGACCAAAACGCCAATGATGGCAATGACCACCAAAAGCTCGACGAGCGTAAAACCCGCCTTCTTCTTGCGAACAGAAGACATAGAGTACTCCTCAAAAGGAAAAAAAAGATAAATTCGATCGATTTGCCGGTTCTCGGATATCGAAAACGGGACATTTATCGACGCTAATTCTAAGACTAGTCTGATCAACATACAAGGAAAATTCTCGCCCTAAGTCAATGCAGGGCGAGAATTTGAGCCAAAATTCAAGTTCGAGGGGCGGAGCTGCCTCAAATTACTGCTGCTGCATGCGGTTCATATCCTCTTCGAGGGCCTGCATGTAGTCTTCGTCCTCCGTTTCTTCCTCAGCGGTGGGATCCTCAGATTCAGTGAAGGTCGCTTCGTTGCTGGTCGAGCAGCCAGCGATGCACAGAGCTGATGCGAAAACGATTGAAAACAAAGGGAAAAGGAATTTACGTGTCATGATCGATGGAATCCCGAGCAAAAAGGAAGAAAAAGTACAGCCCCTCTACAGAGCGTTTTTACTTAGGGGGCGAGTGTCAACCATCAATTTGTCAACGTCAAGGACTTAGCCGCTATAATTCGCTGAAAGCGAGTTGGCTGTCACCCATCGAGGGTGTGCTCCCACCCACTCAATTTCAAAATTCTGGTGATTTGGGTTGATATCGTTTCGTCTCGCCCGTGGCCCTCTTCTTGCTGGCCCTGTTCTCTTTTGGATCATGCTTCCCTTGCTGGTGGTTTTGATCGGTTGTGATCAACGAAAAACGGTAGAAAATTCCCCACAAGGCGACTTTTCTCCGGTTGAAGGGATCGCTTCCTCCACCAATCATTTGGAAACGGCGTCGCGGGCTCTCTCACGCGGTGATTTGGCGTCTGCGGATGCAGCACTTCGGCAGCATCTGATCACAGCACCGAACGATGTGAAGGCCTTGGAATTGTCTGGTGATGTCGCAGCCCAGCTTCGCGACCACGCACGAGCTGTCGCCAATTATCGAGCCGCTCTTGCGGTTGACGGCGCAGCACCCTCGGCTTCGTTGTTTTCCAAATTGGCGGTTGAGTTGATGGCCACCGGCAGTGCCTATGAATGTCTGCAGGTTTTGCAGCAGAGGGCAGCTGAGTATCCGCAAAACGCCGAGGCTCACGCAGAGTCCGTCGGTCTGGCTGCGATGCTCGGTTTGGCGGACCAGACGCTGCCGTCGATGCGTTGGTTGACTCAGCATGGCCAAGGGGATCCCCAATTACTGCAGGTGTTGGCGGATCCAAGGCGAGTTGAAGCGGATGGTGAGTGGTGTCGCGAATTGCTCGAGGAGAATCCCCGCGATTTGCGACCGGAATTCGGACTAGCCCAAGTCGATGACGTCAAAATGCGCTGGGATGACGTCACTAAACGCTTGGAGCCCGTTCTGAGGCGTCATCCAGAATTCATCCCGGCTCACAATCTTTATGGACGGGCTCTCGTCCAGCGGGGGCGTTTTGACGAATTGAACCGTTGGCACGAGCGACTTCCCGCAGCAGCTCAAGAAACCGCTGGGTATTGGATGGTTGCGGGCCTCTGGGCAAGGCATCGTGAACAGCCTGCTCAGGCTGCTCGAGCTTTTTGGACGGCTTTACGAATTGATCAGGCGAGTTACCCCGAGGCGCTTCCTCATCTCCTGTTTGCACTGAACCAGATCGATCGAGCAATCGAAGCTGAGCAAGTCTCCGAGCAGATGATTCGGCGGACGAATCTGCGAGATCGACTGAAAACTCACTTGGAACGCGAAGGTCGTTCACAGGAAGCCGCTCTGGGGGTTGCCAGAGCGATGCTCGACTTGGGGAGAGTTTGGGAGGCTGAGGGTTGGGCACGGCTTGCTGTGTCACTCCCCGATCAGATCCAGGCTGACATCCGCGACCAGTACATGAAGATCCGGTCAAAGCTGACCGTTCAGACGCCGTGGCAACTGCCCGAATACGACTTGGGCAAACAAATGGATTTGAGTGATCTGCCCGAGGTCGACTGGGGTGGGGTGGTGACTGCAGAGCCGATAAGAGGCCTAGCCCAGTCAGGATCGATCCGGTTTGCCGAACAAGCAGGAGAGCGAGGCTTGGTGCACGAGACGAAATTCGCCGAAACACCCGGGATCTCGGGACATTCCATTTATCAAAGTGTGGGTGGAGGCGTCGGTGTGATTGATTTTGATCTGGATGGTTGGCCCGATTTGGCAGTTGCGGTGCTCGACGGACATCCGCTCCAGTTGGATTCAGCTCCGAATCGTCTCTTTCGAAACCTGGATGGGCAATTCATCGAAGTCACGACGCCAGCCAGCTATCACGACCGAGGGTTTGGCCAAGGCATCTGTGTCGGTGATTTTAATGAAGATGGATTTCCTGATCTTCTCGATGCCAATATCGGTCGAAATTGTTTGTATCGAAATAATGGTGACGGCACTTTCAGCGAGGTCTCTCTGCAGGTTGGGCTCGATGGTGAGCATTGGACAACCTGCGGCTTGATCGCGGATATCGATGGTGATGGAGTCGCTGATCTGTATGAGGTTGCTTATTGCGCTGGCAAACAACCTTACGAAAAAGAATGTCGCTCTAATAAAGGCTTGGCGACATGCGTGCCGCTCGACTTTGATCCCGAACCCGATCGTGTTTGGCGTGGTCGCGGTGACGGAACCTTTGAAGACGTCACGTCAGAATGGATGGTGCAGGATTCACCCGGGCGGGGGCTGGGAATCTTAGCCGCTCAGTTGGACTCCTACCCGGGGATCGATCTGTATGTTGCCAATGACATGACTGTCAATCATCTCTGGTCCACCCGAGGCGATGAGGATGGTCTGGTCGATGTTGGGCTCCTGTCGGGATTGGGAGTCAGTGGGCAATCGCAGTCTCAGGCATCGATGGGTATCGCAGCGGGTGACCCAGACGGTGATGGTGACCTGGACCTTTTTCTGTCCCACTTCGCGAACGATCACAATACTTTTTATGAACAAATCGCTCCGGGTTTCTGGGCCGACCGTTCTTTTCAGGTCGGGCTCGCGCAGCCATCCATACCAATGTTGGGTTTTGGAACGGAGTGGGCCGACTTCGACAACAATGGATCGCTTGAATTGGTGATCGCCAATGGGCATGTCGACGAGGTCGAAGGCTCGGAAACGCTCTATCGTATGCCGCCGCAACTATTCCACCTTGATGGCGAACAACGTTGGGTCGAAGCGAATCACGAATCGCTGGGTAGCTATTTCAGCAGAGATCAATTGGGTCGGGCGTTGGTTACTCTGGATGCAGATCGTGATGGCCGAGTTGATTTGGCGATTACCGAGATCTACGGTTCGCTTGCATTGTTGATCAATCAATCTGTTCAAGCCGGCAATTCGGTCGACTTTACCTTCACATCGACGAGGGGACAGCGCGATGCGGTCGGCACAAAATTATCTTGTCGCGTTGGTGGACGCAATGTCACGATGCAGTTGTCGGCAGGTGATGGATACATGTGTAGCAACCAGCGTCGTCTCCATTTTGGTGTCGGGGACGTAGGTGAATTGGAAGAGGTTGTCGTGACTTGGCCGTCAGGTAGTCGTGAATCTTTCGGTACGCTACCCGTGGAATTTAATTATCGGATCGTTGAAGGATCGGGTGAGGCTTTTGCCTATCATCACCAACAACCGGCCGATCATTCCGGCCACAGTTTGGTGCCTTCGGCTGGAAAGAAAAACGAGCAGGTGACCGATGCGAGTCGATAATCGTCAGTGGCGAACTGTGTTGGGGCCGATAGGTGCAGTCTTGTTCAGCTTGATTGTCGTCGGTTGCGGTTCGAGCCAGAGCGAGCAGGACGTTGATGAATTGCTTCGTCGGCAGAGGCAGCGCGAGCAACAAGATCTGATTAAGCCAAAATCAATTGAGCAGAAGATTGAAGAGATCCAGGATTATCTGCAAAACGGAAATCGGTCGCTCGCGGAACAAATGCTCAGTCCGTTATTGATCTCCGATCCCGATAATCCAGACGTCTTACAACTGTGGTCCGAGTACCAAGCCTCCCAAGGGGAAACGCTGGCCGCGTTGGAAACCCTGGAATCGATCAAGTCGGATGACCTTGAGAAAATGGCCGAATTACGGTGGTTGGCGGTTGAATTGTTGGTCGACGCAAACGAGTACGCAACGGCTGAAATGAAACTCGAGCAACTGCTTCAAGAAACGAAAGACGTGGTCCGCGTTCATCGTAAATTGGCATCAATTCTGAACAACCAAGGTCGGCGGATTGAAGCTGGTCACCACCTTCGCGAATTAGCAAAGTTGGGGAAAATTCGTGAGCGTGATCTAGTGGCGATGACGACGTTAGGCAGTCCCTTCATCGATGAGTCCCTGCCAAAACCTGATTTTGGTGGACGATTGAATCCTGCCATGCTCGCGCAAGCACGACTTTCTCATTCGCAGAGTGATCTTGCGGGAGCAATCTTTTTAATCCAGCAATTACGGCAAGCATTTCCCGATTCACTTCCGATTGCGGCATTTGAGGGGCGACTGTACGGGGACGCTCAGGATGACGAGGCATTGCGCAATTGGATCGAAACGGCACCCGCCGGGATCGAAATCGAACCAGAGTATTGGGCGACCTTAGGAGTTTGGCTGCACCGCCAAGATCGTCATCGTGATGCAGTTCGTTGTTTGGCCGAGGCAGTGCAGCGTGATCCAACGGATCGATTTTCTTACGACCGTCTGCAAAGATCGCTGCGTTTTCTTGGTCGGGATGCGGAAGCCGACTTAGTCGCGCGTCGATTTCAGCTACTGGTTGAAACGGCAACGTTGGCGAAGAAATTTGGGCAAAAACGAGGTTCAAGCGAAGAATTGAATCGGATGGCAGATTTGATGCTCGAGTTGCATCGACCCTGGGAGTCGTTGGGTTGGCGCTCTGTTGCCCTAACAACCTACGGCGGGTCAGAGGCAGCGCGGGAAAAAATCAAGCAGACGCGTCAGGATTTGGCCGATTCGCCGAGCGAGGATGATGGCTTCTCATTGTGCGGTTTGGATCTTTCCCAATGGCCACTTCCGACTGATGAAGTGTTTGGTTCGATTGAAGTCGATAGCACCGAGGTACGGCCCGATCCGGATACCGGTAATTTTCAATTCGACCTGCGCGATGTGGCGACGGACGTCGGACTCGATTTTCGCTATGACAACGGTGACGCAGATCCGGATGATCGCTCACGGTTGCTGCACGAACTGACTGGGGGTGGGATCGGCGTGATCGATTATGACCTCGATGGATGGCCGGATTTATATTTGACGCAGGGCGGTGGTGACGCATTCGAGTCCACAGATTCCAAGCCTAACAGCCTGTTTCGAAATCTGGCGGGTGGCCATTGGACTGAGGTCACATCAGCCACCCGGACTGGCGACCGAGGGTACGGTCAGGGGGTCGAAGTCGCTGATTTGAACCAAGATGGTTTCTCCGATTTGTTGGTCGCGAATGTGGGTGCCAATCTTGTTTACATCAACAACGGTGATGGAACTTTTCGGCGGCAAGCCTTGGGGAGTCCCGATACTGCGGGGCGATGGACCACGTCGCTTGCCTGTGGTGATCTCAGTGGTGATCATTTGCCTGAGATTGTCGAAGTCAATTACGTCGATGATCCGCGAGTTCTCGTTCAACGATGTACCCCAGAGGCAAGTGGAAACTGCAACCCACAGCTTTTCAATGCGGCGGCGGATCGTGTTTGGCAGGTAACCGCGAACGGTGAGGTAATCGATTGGAATGGTTGTAAGACGATCGCTTCCGACCCCTATTATGGCTTTGCGGCTGTGATTGCGAATTTTGATAAGCAAACGGGAAACGAGTTGTTCATTGCGAATGATGCAGGCCCTAACCACTTTTGGGTTGGTCAAGGGCAATCAAACACCACCGACCGAGTTTTGGTCGAAAGCGCCCGCGTCTACGGCTGTGCGGTCGGGTATGATGGCCTGGCTCGGGGGTGCATGGGCGTGGCCTTTGGTGACTTTGATCGCAATGGAACGTTTGATCTTCAGATCACCAATTTTTGGAATGAGCCCTCCGATGTCTTTCTGCAACGCCCTACGAAATTGTTCGTGCCAGCTAGTTCCTCGATGGGATTGTTTTTGCCTAGTCGTGAAACGGTAGGGTGGGGAACCGTTGCTGTTGATTTGGATCGAAACGGGTGGCTCGATTTCGCGGTGCTCAACGGACATGTCCGAGAAGATCCCCGGTTGGGTCAGCCTTTTGCAATGCGTCCACAACTATTTCGCGGCGGTCCGAACGGTTTCGTGCTGCTTGATGGGCAAACACTGGTTGACCGTTATTGGTCCGAAACGACGGTGGGGCGAACGATGGCGACTTTGGATTGGAATGGTGATCGTAAGCCAGATCTGGTGACAAATCATCTCGATGATCCAGTCGCGCTGTTGGAGAATCAAGGTAGCGGCGGGCGGAGCATTCGAGTGGAGTTGGTCGGCACTCAAAGCGAACGCGATGCTGTCGGCGCCATCGTGACACTGATGGTTGGTGATGAACGGTGGGTTGGCTGGCAGACCGGTGGCGACGGCTTTCTTTGCAGTCATGAAGCGGTCGTCGATTTTGGCATCGGCAATCTAAGTGCGATCGACCGGATCGAGGTCCAGTGGCCAAGTGGTCTGACCCAGAATTTTGAGAACCTGGAAACCGATGCTCAGTACTTATTGGTTGAGGGCGAAGGATCGGTGTTTCGACGCTCCGACCACTCCCCGCTTTAACGTCTCCGCTCGCCTTAACGTTGCGGCTCGCCTTACCGTTGCGGCTCGC
>JBMYRF010000012.1:0-9872 GCA_049602075.1 Rubripirellula sp. | reverse complement strand
CGTTGCGGCTCGCCTTACCGTTGCGGCTCGTCTTACCGTTGCGGCTCGTCTTACCGTTGATGGGGCTCGGCTTGCCCTTCGATCAACAGGTAGCGTCCGTTCATTTTCAGACCATCAAATTGCTCTGAACGACCGTTTGGCCACGTGACTTGTAAGCGAGTGATGTTTTCGCTTGTGCCCAAACCAAAGTGAACGATTGGCTCGTTGGTACACATGAATCCGTCCCCGCCGGTTTGCCAGCCATGCCATGTTTGGTCACCCGATTCGACAATGACTTCTGCTCCGATCGCGTCTCGTTCACTGCTAACGCCAACCAATTCAACCTGCAGCCAGTTGCCGGTGGTAGATTCATTTTCTAGCAGAGCGACCGGTTCATCGAGGTGATTGGCGAGTAGATCGATTTTGCCATCGCGGTCCCAATCCAGCAGGGCCAGGGTGCGGCCGAGTTGTTGCTTTTGCCAGTAAGGGCCGGCGACCGAAGCATCTTGGAGCCGAAATCCGGTGGGACTGCCAAGCAGTAGTTGCGAGGGCATTTGAAACGGCACATCATCGGCACGGCCATCGTAAACGTGGCCGTTCAGAACCGCCAAATCAAGCCAGCCATCGTTGTCAAAGTCGGCGGCTTGGGTTCCAAATCCAAGGACACCAAACGATGGTTCAACCAAACCAAGTCTGGATGCCAGGTCTGTGAATATTCCCGATTTCGTTTGGGAAAAAAGGTTTACCGGTTCATTGTGAAAATTTGTGACGTGTAGATCGAGCGTTCCGTTGCGATCAAAGTCGCCAAAGGCGATCCCCATGCACGCTTGACTACTTCCACCACGTCCGATGTTGCAACCGTACAGATTGGCCGATTCGAGCAGGGTGAATTTTGATTTTTGAGAATCGGATGCCTCACCGCTAACCCAGTAATGATTGAAGTCGCCGTCGTTCGAGACGAAGAAATCGTTGCCAAATTTGTGATCAAAATTGGCGACCACCAATCCAAACCCAAGTTTGGCGCTTGGAAGTTCTGTTTGAAAAGCTTGCCATGGCGAAAAACTTCCGTCTGCCTGGCCCCGCAAGACACGGTCATGGCTCTTCTTGAATTCCTGGGGCTGACAATCCATGTAGTTGTCAGTGCATTGGATGACATAGGCCTGAGGATCATCGATGTAATTGATTTCGATAATTTCGGGTAATCGATCGCCATCCATATCAGCGAGTCCAAGACTCGATGTCCAGGTGAATGGATTGTCTGTTAGTAGTTCTGTGGCTTCACGAAAGGTTCCATCTCCCTGGTTGAGATAGATCGAGTTAATGCCGATGTTTGCGATCAAAAGATCAGGGAATCCGTCTTGATTGACATCACCCGCGCACACGCCTTGGCCGAAGCGGCGGTCGGCTGTCCCCGATGCTTCGCTAACGTCAACGTATTGTTGATTTGGTAACAATCGATACATCTGATTTGCGACCGAACCACGCTCAACTTGTGGATCACCGTCGGATTGCACCACGTATACATCGCACCGGCCGTCCAAATCATAGTCCAGGGCAGCCAGTCCACCGCCGTTGACTTGATAAGTAGAGAAGGGTTTGCCATCGAGGGGAAAGCCACTGCGGAAAGTTGTGTCGATTCCGACCTCGGTTGCTATGTCAATAAATTTTGCATCGGATTGAACGAGGGCTTCTGATGGTGCATTCGACAAATCAGGTATCGCATTGCGATCCGGCATTGGCCACTTATCTGCTTTGAAGCCGAGCAGTTGATCCAGCCGCGCGGTTAGCAATTGATCCTTGGTGCCGTTTTGCTCCCAGGCGACAATTGCGGTATGTCGCTGATCGAGTTCCGGTATGACACTCGCGACATCACCAGCGATCTGAGCTGCCTGCATTAGCCATGCGGTAGCTTCCCAAGGCCGGACATGAGCTTCGAGTGTTTTGGAAATCCAACGAGCCTGCTCCTGATCGGCATCTCGCGCAACACGAAAGATAAGATCTAGTTCGGATAACCGTTCACGGAGGAAGAGAGCCCGTTCAGTTTCTTCCAGTGACAAGCAAGATGCGATCATGGCACGTAACGATTCGCGATCCGTCGGATCGCGACGGATCGCTTCGCTGAACGCCCGAACCGCTTCGCGATCCTGTCCCTGATGAGCCAACATGACACCCCAAGCAAACCAGTACTCGGCTTGCTGTTCAATTCCCGAAGGCAATTGGCTAAAGACGGCAGCCAATTTGGCGAACTGATCAGTGTCGGCCAAGATGCGACATTTCAATGCCACTGCCGCGGTACTACCGGGGAACTTTTCGATGACTTCATCCAAAGTCTTTAAGTGCTTTTCGGGATCCTCTCGTGCAGAAGCGTACGCAAGTCGAACTTCACCAACGGAGAAGAGGGAGGTGGGCAGGGAGTTGGCAATCTCTCCAAAGGAAGCGAGTAGGAACGGTCCTCGCAAGTCGATCAGACTAAGCAGTTCATTCGGCTGTATATCCCGCAGCCGAATCAATTCGCGGACGTGTTGGCTCGCTTCGATTCGCCGCCCCTGCGCGTTCAGTAATTGAGCCAATAATCGATGAACCTGTGGCACATTTGGGTTGGCGGCGACCGCCCGTTTCAGATCACTTTCAGCAACGTCGAATTTCTTGCATCGGAGGTGTAGATCAAACGCTCGCACCAACATCGACGGTGCTAAGGCGGGTTCTAATTCCGCGACGCGAACCGCAAAATCGCCCGCCTCGCACAACTGATCTCGTTGGCTTTGGATATCCACGGCGAGTCGCAGAGCAACGATGTCATCGGGCGCAACCATCAGAACCTGTTGGACCACTTCGAGAGCCTTGTCCGGCTGACCTTGCTGCATCAAATCGAAAGCGCCACGCAGTTTCTCCTCAGACGTTTCGCTTGGGATTTCAGGATCGACGCTCGCTTGGTTATGTTCCGATTCGCGGTTGCAACCGACTGCTAGCACGACCAAACAGAATAAGTACGCGACCGTTTGTCTCATGGGGCGATGGAATTTCGAGGTCAACATGGACGACACGATTGATCAAACAATTGGCAGACGGAACACAATAGTTGGCAGTTTACCGTAAAGAGTGACGAATTACCGGCCCAAGTTTTCTCCATAAAACCTTGGAGTCGCCCGTGCTCCTAAAATCCTCTGTGGTGCAAGGAAACGTGGTAGATGCAACCGTGGGAGACACCACAGGAAGGTTCCGCTAGAGCATCCGCAGGCCGTTCATGGTTGAAGTGGCGGAGGCAAACGTATCTGTTTCCAGTCCAAGTCGCTGCAGCATTGAGACAAACAGGTTGGGTAACGGATAATTGTCGTTGCGGTCGAATGCCAAGTGTTGGCCGTGATCGAAATCACCTCCAGCCAGCAGCATCGGCATGTTTTTAGTATCGTGGCTGCTTGCGTTCCCAAGGTTAGATCCAAACAAAACCATTGTCGAATCGAGCAATGAGCCATTCGCCTGCTGGCTGTCATCGAGCTTCTGCAGAAAGCGACCAAATTCTTGGATCACGGCTGATTCCACGATCGTCAATTGGCGGAGTTTTTCTGGGTCTTTGCCGTGATGTGACAGATTGTGGTAGTCGATGTCGATCCCCGGAATCACCGGAACAGAATTCATCCCCGCAAAGTTGTAGGTGATAAAACGGGTCGAGTCCGTTTCGATTGCTAAGTGCATCACGTCGTACATTAGACGCATGCGTTCGACAATCTTCTTGCGATCGGTTTCGTCTTGCAAAGGCTCCACGTTGACTTGTGGTTTCGGCTCGTTTTCCCAGATTTCTGCATTGGCAAGCCTTCGTTCGGCCTCGCGCACCGCTTCGAAGTACTGATTCAATTTGTCGCGATCTCGACCACCGAGACGACGTTCCATCGATCGTGTCTTGTCCCTAACGACATCTAAGATGCTCTGGCCGTCACGCAGTTGTTGTAGTCGGGTGGCCTGTTCACTTGGTTTGCCTGTTAAAAACAGCTTGCGAAAGACAAAGGAAGGACGGGTAAAGGTTGGGATTTCAACTCCGGACCTGGACCACGAGAGTCCGGGTCCCGAACTGCTTAGTGCGAGAGAGGCAAATCGTGTTTCACTGCCAAGTTCTGCGGCGGCGTATTGATCCAATGAAATGGTGTTGCGGAAGCCGGCACTATTCGGATGAGGCGCGCAGGTAAGGTACGACTTGAAAGAGAGGTGCCCGCCGCCAACTTCTGGATGGGAGACTCCGGAGAACACAGTGAAGCGATCACGAAAGTCCGACAGCAATTGTAGATACGGTGGTAGCTTGTAATCCCGTCCGGGTTTTTCGGGCAGGATATTTGCCGCATGGAGTCCAAGTCCGATATCGATCGCGACCATCCGCCGTGGGTTGGTTGGGGACGCAGCATTAGCGGATTCCAAAAAGGGGAGTGCCAACGACACGCCAGCGGCACGAAGAACGGTTCTGCGATGCATGGTCATTATGGCTTTTGAAAGATGGGGCTAATGACGATTTGGTGGATCAGTGATCGGAAACCGTAATCATGTTTTGCGGTTTTCTCGATAATGCTCTCCACCGCGACACGGTCAGCGAAGCCGAGTTTGCGACCGAGAGCATAAGTAAGTAAATGACGAGAAAGGTTGCGGGTAATCTGGTCCGGTTGCGATGCAAGATGTTGTTTGAAATTTCTCACACCCTTGAATTCACGATCCTCATCGAATGGCGTCAATGAATCGACCGGTGATCCGATTCGGTATCTCACCCAGGCATACGTGAACGGCGCCTGTCTGATGTCGGGTCGTTGATCCTCTTGGGCAGTTGTTCGATAGTGTGTTCGAAACCCTCCAATGGGATCGAACGATTCCAATCCAAAGCCAATAGGGTCAATTTTGGAATGGCAGGAGGCGCAGGTTTCGAGGTCTTGGTGCTTGGCGAGTTGTTCTCGAATACTCAACGCACCCCGAATGTCAGGTTCAACTGAACCAACGTTATCTGGTGGTGGCGGCGTGGGTGTTCCCAAAATGTTGTTCAGGATCCAAACACCTCGCAGCACCGGAGAGGTGTAGGTTCCATTGGCAGTGATCTTGAGGATGCTGGCCTGCGTCAGGAGTCCACCACGCGGACTGTCTTCAGGTAATTGCACAAGTCGTAAATCCTGTCCCAATACTCCCCCGATCCCGTAGTGACTGGCGAGGCGATGGTTCAGAAAGGTGAAATCTGAATCGACAAAACGAGTGACCGGTAAATCATTCTTTAGAAGATGTTCAAAGAACAGTTCTGTCTCACGCATCATCGAGATTCGGAGTAATTCATCGTACTCGGGATACAGATTGGCGTCGGGCTCGGTGAAATCAATGTCACGAAGATCGAGCCACTGGCCGGTGAAGTTTTTGGTGAATGCGGCAGCTTTGGGCGATTCCAGCATTCGCTCCACTTGTTGGTGAAGGATGTCGGGGGACCGCAGTTGCCCATGCTCCGCGAGGCTCATTAGTTCCTTGTCCGGCATCGTGCTCCAGAGAAAATACGAGAGTCGTGTCGCCAAACTGCGGTGAGGAATTTTTTCGAGCGGAGGGGGGCTTTCGCCCGGAGAAACTTGTGCTGGGCCTGGCACTTCAAGGAACAGAAATTCCGGGGAGCAAAGCACCGCCTTTAAACTGACTCGCAACGCAGATTCAAAGTCTCGCCCCGCAGCGGTTGCTTGATTAAAAAGTTCGATGTACGGGAGTGGTTCGTCCGACTGGATGGGGCGTCGAAATGCTCGCGGTAATAATTCCGAGATGATGCGTTTTGCATCGGTGATATCGGCCCTTTCTGTGTCAATGTTCCCCAGCAATCTGGCACGGCTTGGCGGTGGCCATTCCTCTAGCGGGCCCTCAATTAATATGTCACCAATTTCGATGCCTGGCTCTGGGTAGGTGTCCGCAGCCTTGCGAGTGTCTCGCGTACCGTAACACTTTGGCAAAAAGGTGCCACCATCTTCGACGAGACGATCAACAAACTCGATTGTTGTCCACTCATTGGGCGGGACATCGAAGTATCCAACAAGATGTTGCTCACGTCGATTGACGATCGTGTCGCCGCCATAGATGCGGAGTGTGACAGGTTGGTCGCTTTGGATAGCACGAACCTGGAGCGTTCCCCGATAGGTGCCAGCAGGTGCTCGAAGACGCGCAAAGTTGACCAGATTGGTAGGGCAATAATTCGATTGGAAAATCACCAGTCCTTTTTCTGTGCGTCGAAACATCTTGCCGATTTGGTTTTCCAGTTGGGGTCGACCCTTCCAGTCAACTTGGTCTAACAGATTCGTTTCGTGCCGAATGTAAGCAGGCTTCGTCGGCAGACCGAATACCGCATCCAAAACTTGATCTGCGGTATCCAGATAAGCTTGCATGGCTTCAGCTGAAGTAGCCAACCCTTCACCGACGGTATCAAATCCATTGGTTGACGTGTCACTGGGGAGGCCATTGACGAGCACGTTCGTTTGGAACAGGTCACGCACCGTGTTTTGGTACTCATGCTGGTTGAGTCGCCTGAGAACCACATCGCTTCGGCCATGTTCGGCGACTTGAATCGCCGTGCCAAGCGTTTTCAAAAAACTGGCGGTCGTTGCCGTAACAGGTTGATCCGTGTCCGTTGGTGGCATCTCGCCTGCAGCGATACGGTCGTGAATCAGAATCCATCTTCGCGCGATTTCTTGATCGGTTAGGTCAAATTCCAAATCATTGAATTGGATTCCGCCGGTTGAATCCCGAGCGCTGTGGCAATCCACACAATTTGTTTGAAGGAACTGGGATATCGAGCTTGGCACTTGACCGATGGTTGTCATCGGTAATGCGAACAAGGTTGAAACAACGACCATCAGTGCTCGCATCGTGATGCCCGTTCATTTTGGATTCGGAGTTTCAATCTCAGGTATACGATTCTCGCGCGAACTAACAATCCATGGATTTGCGATCGATACCGACTGTTTGCATTGCAGATCATGAGAGGATCTCTTGAACAACGCGGGCGGGTCGATCTGCTGTGATTGTTTGTTGAATGCCATTTTGGTGGAAGATCAAATCGTTTGATTGAAGTCCAAAAAGGTGCATGAGAGTCGCCTGGTAGTCGTTTGGTGTTACGACATCTTCGACAGCCCGATGACCAAAGTCATCTGTGGCTCCAAACGTCATTCCTCCTTTGATTCCCCCACCGGCCATCCAAATACTAAAGCCTTGGCCGTTATGGTCTCGACCGTGTTTCTCTGGAGCACCTTGGTTTTGGGTCACCGGTAATCGACCAATCTCACCACCCCAGTGAACGATGACTTCATCAAGCATTCCTCGTTGTTTGAGATCTTTCACTAGGGCGGCCGCTGGTTTATCCGTTTTACGGCAAACGTTTGGTAAATTTGTCCCGATATTGCTGTGATTGTCCCAGGGCTGACCATTCAGGAACAGCTGTACGAATCGAACGCCGCGTTCGACTAGTCGACGGGCGATCAAACAACGAGTTCCGTATTCGCGTGTCGCGTCATCATTCAATCCGTAGAGTTCGTGTGTCGCTCTTGTTTCTTGTGAGATATCGAGAGCGTCGGTGGCAGCGGTTTGCATGCGCGCGGCCAATTCGTAACTTGCGATTCGCGCCTCCAATTCATTTGCATTTTCGAACCGAGCGGCATGTATACGGTTGAGCTGTTGCAGAAATGCCAGGTTTTGTTGCTGTGGCGTTCCCGCTAGATGTGCAGGTGCGTCGAGATTCAAAATTCGCGGTTCTTTCGCACGCAAAACCGTACCTTGGTATAGCGCGGGTAGAAATCCGCTTGACCAATTGTTGACGCCGTCGACGGGATGACCAGCGGGATCGGTGAGTACCATGTAAGCAGGTAAGTCGCTGGTTTCAGATCCGAGTCCGTAGAGCAACCATGATGCAAGGTGAGCGCGGCCGAGAACACCTGGGACACCTCCGTGGAAATATCGAATCGAGACTTCGTGTCCATTCGCGCCGGTGTGCATGCTGCGGATCAAGCAGATGTCGTCAACGATGCTGGCCGTTTCGGGAAGCAGTTCGGAAAGCTCTGTTCCACATTGGCCGTGTTTGGAAAACTTCCATTTGGTCCCCATCAGCTTTTTGCTGGCTTCGTTGACAAAGCTGAATCCGACCTCTTGCGTGTAATCTGTCCCGTCAAATTTGGTCAGTTGTGGCTTCGGATCGGTAAGGTCCATGTGGGATGGGCCACCATGTTGAAACAATGAAAT
The DNA here is from genome assembly GCA_049602075.1 of Rubripirellula sp. Taxonomy (GTDB): domain Bacteria; phylum Planctomycetota; class Planctomycetia; order Pirellulales; family Pirellulaceae; genus Rubripirellula. The sequence goes on along the minus strand of JBMYRF010000012.1, from coordinate 1,670 downwards.
CATTGCCTTTGCACGTGGTTCGTGATGAGGCAACTTCGGTTTTAGGTCGAAAACCGGTGGGGTCTTGGGGACGTTTTTAGGATTCGCCTGAGCCTGCTCTTGTTGCATCAAGCAGGACAGGGCGATGGCTCCTATCCCCATGCCCTGTTGTTGCAGGAAATTGCGCCGTGAAATCGTCATATGGCCACCTGATTTGTATGTGCTGTCGGCCCTAGTCGGTTATTCGATGTACAAGAACTCATTGGAGCTTAAAACGGATTGGCATAAGTTTGTCATTGCCTGCTGAGTCGCGGTGCGACCCTCCGGGATCGCGGCTGGGTTTGATCGAAAGCTGTCGAGCTGCTGGGCGACGAACCGACAGGCCGTCCTGTATTCAACCTCCGTCGGTCGCCGACAGTAGGCGAGCTCCCAAACGCGAATGATTTGGCTTGAAATGGTGGCAACTGGTTCAGATGGTCCGGAAAACTGATTCGCTGAAGAATAAGTCATTGCTCGACTACCATTACTGAAGGCCATCGTTACAGGCCAACTGAATGAGTCTGAGTTATGGTCGCTCTGGCAGTCGGTAATAAAATCGATTGTGTCACCCGCGCTGACATCGGTGGACACAATCGTGTCCGTCGATTTGGATTGAGCAGTCCATTCGCCAAGTATTCCTTTTGAACTCGAAACGATTCTGCCACGAACTCCATCACCTGCAGCCGATGGGTGAGACAGCTTTCCATCGATTTTGACCGAGCCGTTAGCCTGGGCGGTCCATCGACGAACTACAGCGTGATGAGGATCTCCCGGGTGACCTCCCTGAGCATTTAGCAACACCCAACCAAGTTTGGGATCAGGCAGGGCAGGACCCGCTTGCCACTGATTGTTGTTCCAATGTGTGAGCGGCGTGAATGAGTCGATCCGTTTTGCTTGCTGGTTATAGCTGCCGAAACCATATTGCCAGCTACGGCTGAGCGGTTTCGGAAAATCGATGTCTGGAAACGTTGATCGGGGTTGGATTGCCAATCCTTCTTCGGCCACTCGGTCAGCAAATTCAATCGCTCGATCCAGGATAAACTGGCCGTTCAGCATCATGAGGGACTGGGTCGCTACAGTCGAACTGGAACGCATCTCGCAATTCGTTTCCATCGTTGGAGCGTCGAAGCTGCTCATCATTGCGACTGGTCGACTGCGGCGAACCTGCAAGTACAGACTGCGTCTTTTTTGTGGACTTTCTACAACGATTTGACCAGTGTCATCCTCTTTCAAGTTAACGGGACGGCCGAATAACTTGGGGTCGAGGCGTCCGGTGGTCGCCAGCATGCGATCGCGAATGGCCTCGGCTTCGAGTCTCTGCAGTCTGCGGCCGGCATAGTCTTTTTGCGATGCGTTTACCACTCGCTGACGATAAGTGGCAGATGACATGATCGTGCGATGTAAAGTTTTCAGGCTCCAGCCCTGCGTCATCAATTCGTCAGCCAGCCAATCGAGTAGCGGTAGGTTAGTTGGACGGGCCCCCAGTTTTCCGAAGTCGGCGGGAGTGGTGACAATTCCGGTTCCGAAGTGGTGCATCCAGATGCGATTCACAATGACACGGGCGAGCAATGGGTTCTCACGGCTCGTGACCCAGCGCGCGAATGCGAGTCGCCTGCCGCTGGTCGGTAATTGCTCGTTGTCAGATGAAAATA
>JBMYRF010000011.1:193295-249014 GCA_049602075.1 Rubripirellula sp. | reverse complement strand
ACCGGTTGGGATGCGAGTGGGGTTCCACGTGATTGGACGCGTGACGTTGAAATTCAGTCCGATGATCCAACGATTGTCGATCTTGGTGCAGCTGTCATTCAAGCAAAGGCGAATGGAGATACCACGGTTCAGGTCCGGTTGGGTGACCGTTCGGTGGCTGTGCCGGTCAGTGTTCGCGACATGGAGATCGAGAAGCAACCCTCGTTTGAAACGGAGGTGCTTGTTGCACTTTCCAAGCAGGGTTGCAACAGCGGGGCTTGCCATGGGTCGCCCAGCGGCAAGGGGATGTTTCGGTTGTCATTGCGGGCTTTCGACAAGCAGCTGGACGAGTTGACGCTGATCCGAGAGGACTTTGGCCGCAGAGTGAACCGGATTGATCCGGAGCAGAGCTTACTGTTGTTGAAACCGTTGATGAAAGTGAATCATGGCGGTGGCAAGCAATTGAAGGAGAGCGATGCGGCTTACGCCATCTTGCGAGATTGGGTGGCTGCGGGAGCGAGATCCGATCCACCCGATTCGGCTCGGTGCAGCAGCTTAAAGGTCTTTCCATCCGACAAACGAGTCATGTCGATCGCTGGTGGTGGGCAACAGCTTTCAGTGATTGCTCATTTTTCAGATGGGTCCGAACGCGACGTTACCGACTTGTGCGCTTATGAAAGTTCGAACACCAGCGTTGCGTTGGTTGATCCGCAGGGATTGGTTCGTCCTCAAGCACGGGGTGAAGCTGCCATTTTGATTCGTTTTTTAGAGCACATTGAATCGGTGCCCCTGCTATTTATCGATGCCGAACCGGGTTTTCAATTCGCGGGACCTCCGCCGCACAATTACATTGATGAGCTTGTCGATGCAAAGCTTCGGCAGTTGCAGTACCTGCCGTCGGCCAACAGTACAGATGGAGAGTTTCTGCGCCGCGTTTTTCTCGACGTGATTGGGATTCTGCCGACGGTTCAAGAAACCAAAGCATTTTTGGAAGATCAGGATCCTGATAAGCGAACCAAGCTCATCGACGCACTTTTGGATCGCCCCGAGTTTGCCAAGTTTTGGGCATTGAAGTGGGGGGATTTACTGAAGATGACCGGCAAGATGGTTGGTGACGAAGGCGTTCACAAATACCATCGTTGGGTAATGGAGGCGTTTCGTGACAACTTGCCCTACGATCAATTTGCTCAGGCGTTGCTGGCCGGTGAGGGCAGCACATTAGCGAACCCACCGGCAAACTTTTATCGCACCGCCACCGACATGAACGAGTGTGTAGAGACAGTTTCGCAGGTATTTCTCGGTGCAAGATTGCAATGTGCAAAATGCCACAACCACCCATTCGAACGATGGACACAAGATAATTATTACGGGTTGGCGGCATTCTTTAATCGACTGCAGCGGCGCAAGACGGGACGCCCTGGCGAAATGTTCGTCTACTCGGCTGCGAGTGGCGAAGTCACGCAGCCGCGAACCGGCGAGACGATGCAACCTTGGTTACCCATCAAGGGCGAAGTGTTGGTGCCGGTTGATCAAGATCGCAGAGATATATTGCTCGATTGGTTGGTCCAGCCCGATAACCCCTACTTTGCCCGAATCGAAGCGAATCGGATTTGGAGCGAATTGTTCGCGCGCGGAATCGTCGACCCGATTGATGATTTTCGGGACTCAAACCCACCAACCAACGGTCCACTGTTGGATGCCCTGGCGAAAGATTTTGTGGACCACGGATTCGACCGGAAGCACCTGCTGAGGACGATTCTGAATAGCCGGACTTACCAGGCCAGTTATGAGGTGAATGATTCCAATCGGGAGGACGCAAACTATTTTTCACATCAACGGCCAAGATTGTTGAGTGCGGAGCAGTTGCTTGATGCCGTTAATCACATCATGGGTTTGCAAGAAACATTTGGAAATTTACCCGCGGGTACCAAGGCGACACATCTGCCGGCGCCCGATTTGGTGAAAGTCGACTTCTTGAAGGTTTTTGGACAACCCGAACGCAGTACCGTCTGCGCGTGTGAAAGGGTGGACGATTCGAATCTTGCGATGGCGATTGAATTGTTCAACGGCTCTACCGTTCACAAAAAATTGAGTGATCCAAAAAATCGAATGCGGTTGGCGGTAGCGGCTGGACAATCGGTCGAATCGATTGTTGAGGAATTGTATTTGTCCGCACTGAGCCGCTATCCCTCGGAGCTTGAAGTCAACGTCGCGGTTGCGCACGTCAAGAAGCGAGAAGATGTCGCAAAGGGTATAGAAGATGTTTGTTGGGCGTTAATGAATACTGATGAGTTCTTATTTCAACATTAAATTGATCCTCGCAGCTTTGTCGTGCGTCGGGTTCGTTTTGCCTGTTTCGGCAGATGAGGCCGTTAGCTTTCGGCGGGACGTTGCGCCGATTTTGCTGGATCACTGCGTGGCTTGTCATAACGCCAAGCAAGCCGAAGGTGGCTACCGGCTGGATACATTTGCTGAGCTCACCAAGGCGGGGGATTCTGGTGTCGACCCGCTGGTCGGTCACGGTGAAGAGCAAGCCGAGTTGTTGAAACGCTTGACGACAGACGACGAGTTTGAACGGATGCCAGCGGAGAGTCCCGCGTTAGCTGAATCGCAGATAAGATTGTTTTCAGCCTGGGTTGACGCTGGTGCGAGCTTTGACGGGGAGGATACCGGTGAGTTGTTGGCGTTTGTCGTCCCGCCTCCCCGGCACCCGCCGCCGCCGGCAACGTATGCAAGGGCATTGGAGGCGACTGCCCTCGCGTTTTCATCCGATGGCTTGAACATTGTGGGAGCCGGATACCACGAACTCCTGGTTTGGGACCTCAAAGGAAATCTGATTCGGCGGATCGAGAATGTCGGCCAAAGAACATTCGATCTCGCGTGGCACCCAGACGGAAAACGGATCGCCGTTGCTGGTGGACAGCCGGGACGCTACGGAGAAGTGCGATTGATCGATTTTGAGAGTGGTGAAGTTCAGGCGGTGGTTGGGCGTTCAACCGACGTGATTTGGGACGTTGCCTTTCGTCCGGGGACAGACGAGATTGCGATTGCCTCAGCTGATAAATCGATTCGCATTTTCGATTTATCGACGTTTAAAGAAAAGAAGACGCTGTTGAGCCATGCCGATTGGGTGACTGCGATCGCGTGGAGCGTCGATGGCACACGATTACTTTCGGCAAGCCGCGATCGGTCAGCGAAAGTTTTTGATGGTGACTCGGGAGACTTGCAGGTCAGCTATTCCGGGCACGGGGCGGCCGTTCGTGGGGTGTCACTTTCATCTGACGGAAAACAGGCTTTTACCGTCGGAAGCGACAAAAAATTGCATCGCTGGAACCTAGCCGATGCCAAAAAGATCGCTGAAGTTTCCTTGGGTGGTGAAGGCTTTCGTCTGGTGCGGACCGATGGATTGCTATGGGTTGCTTGTTCCGATCACCGGTTAGTGAAGGTTGATTCCGCCAAGAATACCGTGACCGGAGAATTGGCCGGTCATGCTGATTGGGTCCTGTCGGTCGCGATGAATCGGGACCAAAGTCTGGTCGTGACCGGCGCGAGTGATGGAGGAATTCGCTTGTGGGACGTCGCCAGCGGAAAGCTCATTGCCAATTGGGACGCGTTGGTACGGAAAACTCCCTGAGCGAACAGACTTGCCACAGCGAGGGAGCGGCAAGTAAGGGCGTTCACAATGAAGATCGGATCGGCGCGGCCCGAACGCTAAAACAACGCTGTGATTGGATCGCCAGTGTCGAGTAGGTTGTACGGACGGCCTTGCGAATCGCGAGCTTGCAGGTCTTCGATTCCGGTCGCGTGGTAGACCGTTTTGGTGATGTCGGCAGGCGTGACAGGATGATCAGCTGGGTATTCACCGAAACGATCACTCGCGCCATAGGTTTGACCGCCGCGAATCCCTCCACCCGCCATCAAGACACTCAAACAATGTGTCCAGTGATCACGGCCCGCTCCGGATACACCGCCCGAGCGGGGATCTCCAATTTTTGGCTTGCGCCCCATTTCGCTGGTAACCAGCAGCAACGTTTGATCCAGCAGGCCGCGTAGGGCAAGGTCTTCAACCAACGCTGAGAACGCGCGATCAAATTCCGGTAACAAATTGTCTTTCAGGCAGCCGAAGTTGTTTCCATGGGTGTCCCACGATCCGGCGCTCTTGCATTTATCTTTTAGTTTGTCGTTGCCTTTCCAGAATACCGTCACGAAAGGAATTTCAGCCTCGACCAACCGACGTGCCAGCAGCAGGCTCATGGCGTTGACCGATTTGCCGTAACGCTCGCGTATCGATTCAGATTCCCGGCTGACGTCAAAGGCGGTGGTTGTTTCGGAAGCTAGCAGCAATTCCATCGTTCGTTGTTGGTGTTGTTTCCAAATATCGACTTTTGCTGATCCCTCAAATCGTTTTTTTGCCTGATCCAGTTCATTCAATAGTTGGTGGCGTGATTGCAATTGATCTCTTGTGACATCACCGCTCAGCGTCAATGAAGGTGCTTGAAACGAAAGGGGTGTCTCCACCGACCCGTTCACATAGAGTGGGTCAAAGTCGACACCAAGCCGTGCCGCGAATTGTCCGGGTCGCGTGTATGGTTTTCGGCTCGGCATATGTGGCAGCGTAATGGTGCTGGGTAGCGCCCCTTTATGAGGCCGACGCGAAGCGACCACGGATCCCATGAACGGCCAGTCGTCAGCGTATGGCCGCCGGTCGTTGCCCATCGACTTGAAGGTTTGATCCGGGACATGACCGGTCAAGTTGTAGTAGTAGCCGGCGTGATGATCGTTCGTGTTGACGGTACTGCCCACTGAATTGATCACAGCCAAGTGATGGGCTTGCTTTGAGAGGAAAGGCAAGTGCTCGCAAAGTTGAATCGCGGGCGCGGAGGTGTTGATAGGCGAGAACGGTCCACGATATTCGGCCGGCGCATCCGGTTTCATGTCCCACGTATCGAGATGGGACGCACCGCCGCACAAGAAAAACAAGATCACCGATTTTGCTTTACCACCGCTCGCAGTGGTTCCGCCTGATGCGTTCGCGTTTGACGCAGAGGATTGAACGGATCGATCAGCGGCGGCAAGGTTTGGGCGACCAAATGAATATCCCGCGACTCCTGAAGCCGATGCGACTAGAAACGCGCGTCGGTCCTGTGGTTGGTGTAACATCGCAATCGAAATGGTTAGGGGAACGTCTCGCCAACTTGACCCAACATCATACTGCATCGCGGGACGATCTGCGGAATTCGCCGAGACTCGGCCGCTCGGGCCTGGGTCGTGATGGACAAAACCCTGGTGAATCGCCCGTGAATCGAGTGGATTCTGTCACAGCGTTCCGAGAAGCGATCGTGACAGAATGGGGGTCCGACTTAAGTTGACCCACTGCGACCGCGTTCCAACGGTGGTGAGCTTGTTGCACAATCGATCGTAAGCCAAAACGTCTGATCGGTGTTGATCAGTCAGGTTTGGAAAAGCTTTAAATTGGTTCAGGTGCGTTATCTGAGATTTGCCAATTGAATGTTTTGTAAATTAACCGGAGCACACCGATGTATCGAATGACGAATTGCGTGATTTTTTCTTTGATGATCTTTTTCCCTGCGATTGCGGGTGAACCTCCGGCCAATAGCATCTTGGCATTGCAGGATTCGTTTGATCGCTCGGACTTGGGTGATGGATGGAGCTTTTCGAAAGGGAATTGGCGAATCGTCGATGGGGTATTGCTCGGGAGCGAAATTGCCGAAGAAAAACATTCCGCCGCGATCCGCCGTGTGGTGGAATCAAAAAACGCCGTCTATGAAGTGAGGTTTCGGTTTACTGAAACGGCGAAAGCATTTCATCTCGGATTCGACCCGGCACCGGGCGAGCTCGACAAACGCGGGCATTTATTTTCGGTCATTGTGACCCCGGATTCTTGGAAGATTCAAAAGCATCTTGACAAGAACCGCCGAGAAGAAGATCCCAACGAAACATTAGCGCAGGCGAAGGCGAGTTTTCTACCTGGGCAATGGCACAGTTTGCGCGTAACAACTTGGGGCAATTACGTGACAGCGCGAGTCGAAGGAAAGGATTCTCTCCGAGCTTCCCATTCAACCTTCGCCGTCAAAAAACCGACCATTGTTTTGCGTTGCATGGGAGATGGCATTATGTTGGACGACATCCATGTTTGGACGCAGCGGTAGCCGATTCCGTGTTGCGTTTTCCCGCTGAAGGCGATTGATTTACCCCGAGCAATATCGGAGCGAATCGTTGGTTCATCCAGGGGTCACGAAGAAAACCTAAAATGGCGGCCGCGGTGCTGAACAGGACGGTATGAAATTTTGCAGATTTGGACGCAAACGCTATGCGATGGTTGAGTCGGTTGCCAAAGCAATTGATGCTGCAGAACCCTTTCAAGGGTGAGTGTTTGCCGTCTCGGGTACCGATCTTGTTCGCTCGCGGCCGATCAAGCTTGCCCTTCCCTCATCCTTGGAATTATCAGCGGCCAATTGAGATTTTGCAGAGTTACTTTTGTGCTGCTGAAGAAGCTGAGGGATGCGGAAGGCACAATCGTTTTCTCGATTTCCCCGGGTTTCCACCTGTGCTGGTGTCCCGCGACCCCGGGATCATCCGTGCGATTCTGACGGCAACTGGTGATCGAGACGGGCAATTCGATCGCGATACGTTGCCCTCCGCGGGGATTGCGCGAGCAACGGGTGAAGACACATTGTTATTCGGAAACGGTTCGATCTGGAGGCAGCAACGAAGAGCGTCAGCAGCTCCCTTTGGCAAGACCGCACTCTTCAATCCCGAAATCTTTGCCGGGTTCGAAGACATTTGCCGACACACGATCAGGCAGCGTTTAATTGTTCTGCGGCGACATCTTGCCGATAGCGGTACCAACCGAGTTCAAATTTCAATTGAACCTGAGATAAAGTCATTGATGTTAGAAATGTTGGTCGTCTGTTTCTTCGGAACGCCGATTGAATACCAGGTTTTGCGGGAGCGATATGTTCCGGCACTTGACCGGGTGATCTCTCACATTGTGAGAGATACGATTACGAATCGATTGGGCCTGTCTCGATCGCTGCTCGCCAAGATTAGCCGTCGCTATGCACAAGCCAACGAGGATTTTAAAGCTTTCGACGAACTGACTGATCGCGTCTTGGCAGCACGGCCGTCGGGAGGTGGCATGTGGAAGAAGCTTCGTAGCGATGCTCCTGATGAAGCCCTTCGAAGCAACATCATGGTATTTTTGGCTGGAGCGCTTGAAGCTACAACGTCCTACGCGACCTGGGCCATTTCACACTTAGCTCGTAATGAGGATTGGCAGCAGCAGGTCTACGCGGAAGTTGCGTTGATGCATGAATACTCACCCGAACAATTGGATGCCGCACCAAAGCTCAATGCAGTGTTGAATGAAACTTTGCGATTGACACCTTCGCTTTATTTTTTGCCGCGAAAGGCAACTGTTGAGACCCGTGTTGAAACGTCGGGCGGTCGCGTAATGCTCATCCCGAGCGGCACGCATGTCCTGCTTGATGTTTGGCACGCCAATCGCCACGAGGACCATTGGGGAGAGGCGGTCACAGGTTTTGCAGCGAACGCATTTTTTCCCGAGCGGTGGGAACGCATCGCCGCTCAGAAATGCCATTCCAAAGACTTTTTGCATTTCGGTTTTGGTCATGGTTCCCGAGTTTGTCCGGGCAAGCATCTTGGGCAGTTGGAAGTTGCCTTGGTTGTGGGCGCGCTGGTCAAGTTGTTTAAATTCAACGCTGTCAATCAAACGAACGAAGCTTACGCAGGCGTATCGACCAAACCGGCCGATGGAACTCTGGTCGAATTGGAATTGCGAGAACCTTCTGCCGGGATGTGGGATATCGAAGCCTGGGCGAACGCCTGATCGAAGTTGTCAGCGAGCGAGCACACGCAGCAGGCTCGCGAGACGATGCGTGGTTGTTTGCAGATCGTTGCAGGATCAGTCGTTTCCTTCTTCGACGACCGGATTGGTGAGCGAACCGATGCCGTCGATTTCGACGGTGACGGAATCTCCATGTTGAAGGAACACCGGTGGTGTTCTCGCCGCGCCAACGCCGTGTGGCGTTCCGGTCAGGATCACGGTTCCCGGTGCGAGTTGTGTGCTGCTGCTTAAAAACTCAATCAACGTTGGGACATCAAAAATCATATCGTTCGTATTCCAGTCCTGCATCGTTTCCCCGTTCAGGACGGTTCGAATCCCCAGCGAATTTGGATCAGTGATTTCGTCTGCCGTGATCAAGCGAGGCCCAAGCGGGCAAAAAGTCGCAAACATCTTGCCGCGACACCATTGGCCACCACCACCGTTCTTTTGCCAGTCTCTTGCGCTGACGTCATTCGCGCAAGTGTATCCCAGAACATAATCGAGGGCGTCGGCTTTCGAAACATTGTGACAGGGCTTGCCGATGATCACGGCGAGTTCACATTCGTAGTCAACCTTGTCACTGCGCAGTTTGCGCGGCAGGACGATAGGGTCGCCGGGGTGCTGTAACGCGCCGCTGTTCTTCATGAACACGATCGGATTTTCCGGGATCGGCTGATTCCCTTCGATTGCGTGTTTTCGGTAATTCAAGCCGATGCAGATGATATCACGCGGTTCCACTGGGGCGAGCTGTTTTGATACCTCGGCATCCTGTCCCGTATCGGTTGTTCCGGAAAAAATATCGCCTTGCAGGCGGGTAATCCGTCCGTCGGCATGTTCGTTTCCGTAGTGGATGGTGCCTGCCGCATCGTGGTACCGAACGAGTTTCATGAAATTGGCCTGTCGTATGTGATGGAAATGGTTGTTGTCTAGAAGCGTGTGGCACTTCGTCTATTCATTGCAATCCGGTGCGGGTTTATACCTTTTGCGGCACGGCGTAACCCTCTCGGTCTGGTCGGGTCAACAATTCATTCGCGTCTGTATCACCGACGAAGGATTCGGATTCAGGATCGAATTTGACAGTGCGATCAACACGATAAGCGATGTTCGCCAAGTGACACAACGTAGAGGAGTAGTGGCCTTGCTCGATATCGGCATTCAAATCTTCACGGCGTCGTGATCGCATTGCCAATGCCCAGTTGCGGAAATGCGGCAAATTTGAGATCGGACTCCCCGCTTCGAACGCACTCGGGCCTGCCTCGCGTTTTCGACCCAGGAAGGTGTAGTAGCTGGAGTAATCGGGAATGATCATTGTTCCTTCGGTACCGAGAAAGATGGTTCCGACGGGGAAATCCTTTTGCACGAACGGGTACTTGTCGCGAAATCCAGCTTCTGCGTTGGTGTACCAGTCACGAACTTCGAATTCGATCATCTGTCCGCTTTCCCATTTCATCGAAGTCGACAAAACGCCGGGAGTTTCAGCGCTGCTCTTGTGGACTTTTTGTTGCATGTAATTGGTGCCAACGGCCGAAGCTTGAATGGGATGGGAGTCGAGTTTTAACGCCCAACGCAGGATGTCCATTTGATGCACGCCCTGATTGCCAATTTCACCATTGCCATAATCCCAAATCCAATGCCAGCGACGATGTTGAAAATTGCTGTATTCATGAACTGGAGCGGGACCGCACCAGGCATCCCAATCGAGACCCTCGGGTACCGGGCGGGGGGCATGTTGACCAAGGTTGCCACGGATTTTGTAAGCGATGCCGCGAGCGAAGTAGACCTCGCCGATGATGCCGTTATGCAGTTTTTCGATTCCCTCGATGATGTTGGGTGAGGATCGACACTGCGTTCCGTGTTGCACAATACGATCGTATTTACGAGCCGCTTCGACCATCTTTCGACCTTCGAAGATATTGTGCGAACCGGGCTTTTCGACATACACGTCTTTCCCTGCCTGGCATCCCCAGATAGCGTTCAGAGAATGCCAGTGGTTGGGCGTTGCAAACGTAACCGCATCGATTGACCGATCATCCAACACACGTCGCATGTCATCGTAGGTTTCGATGCGATGTCCGCTACGATCGCTCCAGACTTTTTCGGCGGACTTTAGTTTGGCCTCGTTGCAATCGCACACCCCCGCCAATTCGATGCCCGCGGTTGATTCCTGTTCTAGCTCGACCAAGCTCTCCGCGTGGGCGTTCGATCTTCCCCCCATCCCAACAATCGCGACGCGAATCTTGTCGTTCAGATTTTGTCCTCGAACAATTGCTGGGGCAGCAAACGTGGCCGCGGTGGTCACGGCGGTTGATTTCAGCAGATCACGGCGAGTTGGCAGAGTCATTGCGATTGCCTTGGTTTCAAAGATTCATCGGGGGCGGCATGGCTTGTTGCGGCAACGAATCAATCTGATGCGTTGTCGGCGATCAAACATTGCGACATCTAAGCATCGCTCGCCAGCACACGTTGAAAACAAAGGTGTCGGGAACAACGAGTGATTTGGCAATCGGTTCGATAGGATGCCATTGAATTCAGTCGGTATTGTAGCGAAGTGAGAGTGAACATGTCCTCGACGTGGGCTAAGATAAGGATGCGTTGACAACCAGTGCTTTCCACCCACAACTTTGGTTTAATGCGATGGCTTTTCAACTGATTCCGAGGCGACGTGTACTGACTGCTTTGGGCGCGGGCGCGGCCGCTGCGTCACTTCCGGGACAACGCGTTGGCGCTGCCGATCTCGAACCGGATACCGATGCAGGGTGTCGTTTGGGATTCAGTACATATGGATTGCCCGGGTATTCGCCGCGGCAAGCGATCGAGGCGATCGCCAAGGCTGGATACGATGGTTTGGAGTTAACGGTGACACCAGAACGGGACGTCGCCGCCGAGCAAATGAACGTGTCCCAGCGACGCGAATTTCGGACCCTGTTAGAAGATCACGGATTGGAATTATGTTCGTTGATGGCGAATTATCGACCACTGGGGTCAACCACCGCACACCGCCGCGATCTGGAACGATTGAAGGGGGATCTCGATTTGGCGCGCGACCTCTCCCCGAATAAGCCACCTGTGATTCAAACGGTGCTGGGTGAGAAAAATTGGGAGGATGTCAAAGCGAGTGCGGTGGAAAGGTTCGCCGACTGGTTGCAAGTTACCGAAAACAGTGGTGTGGTGGTCGCTGTTAAACCTCATCGTGGTCATGCGCTGTCACGTCCAGATGAAGCGACTTGGTTGATTAAACAATTGGGCGACCCCTCCTCGATCCGGATGTGGTTTGATTACAGCCACTTCATTTTTCGCAAGATGCCGCTGAAGGATTCGATCCGTGATGCGTTGCCAATCACTGCGGGGATTGCAGTGAAAGATGCTCGGCAGGATGGTGGAGCGGTTCGCTTTGAGTTACCAGGTGCGGCCGGAACGATCGATTATGAAGAGTTATGTCAGCGATTTTACGCGGGCGGATTTCGTGGTTCGATTTGTGTGGAGGTGAGTTCCCAAGTATGGAAGCGTCCTGACTATGATGCGGAAAACGCGGTGGTAACTAGCTATCGCGTTTTAAGTACTGCAATGAAAAAAGCTGGTGTGCCACGACCCGAGCGATAAATCACCCGTTTGCAGTTCGCGGCTCCTCAATGGAACGCTAGCTTGACCGAAGCAATGGTAGTACGAATCTAGTAGCGAAGTGCTGCCGCTCCGGAAAAAGAAACGTGCTTTGGCTGGGTTTCGTGCGAGGTGGAATCGTTGTTTTGTTTTCACATCGCAATTCAGAGGCATGGTTTTGCGAGGCTTTTGGTAGCGGTTTTTTACAAGGATAGTGGATTAACTGAGCTGTAAACTGAATTCCCCGTTCTGACCGGATTGCCAGAACCGTGGAAGCAACCGAGGATAGGTGCATGGAGGCAGCATCATCCGAACGCGAAGCGATTGTCAAAACCAGAAATCGCGGCCAGTGTATGGAATATCGTTTCGTGCTCGATGCGGTGGGGATTCGTTCCCATTCGGTTCGTCGCGATGGTTGGTGGTGGCTTGAGGTGCGGCCGGATGACGCCAATCAAGCGTTGCTTGAATTGGAGGCTTACCGAGAAGAGAATTCCGACGTTTCCGTGAGATCACGAACTGCCTCCGCCAGTTACGACTATGCGGTTGCGGGAATCGTTGGCTACGTCCTGATCTTGGTTGCGATCGCAGTTCTAGATGCTCACCAAGCTTACGGTATCGATTGGGTTGGGCGCGGTCAGATGAATGCCGGCTTGGTTCGGGATGGTGAGTGGTGGCGGTCAGTCACCGCGTTGACGCTGCACGTGGATTTCGGTCACCTGATCAGTAATTTGCTGTTTGGTATCGTTTTTGGTTTCATGGCCGGCCGTACTTTGGGCGGCGGTGTGGCGTGGGTTGCAATCGTGATTGCGGGAACCCTTGGCAATAGCATCAACGCGTTGATTCAAGATCGAGCCCACACTTCGATTGGGGCATCGACGGCTGTTTTTTCCGCGCTCGGCGTACTGGTGGCTAACGCACTGCGGCATTGGGGAGACAAGTCGAGTCGCTGGATTCGTTGGCGACCCTTGATTGGCGGGGTTGTCTTGTTGGGGTTTACCGGAGTGGGGGGCGAGCGGACTGATGTCGCGGCGCACTTTACCGGCTTTCTGGCTGGGCTCGCGATCGGTTGGTTGGGGTGCCGGATCTGGTTGGGGTGCCGGATCAGTGGCAAAGTGTTGTCTAATGACAATGTTCAACAGGGGGCCGGCGTCGCAGCGATCGCTATGATCGTAGTCGCTTGGGGTTTGGCGGCCCGATAGCTTTGTCACCGGCCAATGCTTGGGAACCGCCGTGTGCTGGTGGGAACGTTGCCATATGGAAAACGGCTTCGGATCAGTGCTCGTTCAGCTTGAGCTTCTGGTCGTAAGGCAGGAGTTAGCACATGCGCAAATCTGTGTGTTTCGTTTTACGATGCTCCTGAGCCGAAGATGTCTTGGTGCATCGCCTCCCACGATTGATTTAACAGTTTAAAAAACGAACTATCCGAGAGATCCGGTAGCGACTTCAGAGAACTCAGGAAAAACGAAGAAATTTTCTTTCTCCGAATCTATCTACGACGCAAGATCCGATACGTGCTGAGCCCGAATCGGTTAAGCAATTCATCGAATTTAAGGTTTTTAGGATTCATTCCAGTCCTCGTGTGTTTTGTGCGGGGATTCGTTTCATTCTGTAACCCGTGGAGGAGCGGTGATTGGATATCGCCCTGAAATTGACGGTCTTCGGGCTTTTGCAGTTGTACCCGTTATTCTGTTTCATCTTGGGCTGAAATGGATTCCGGGCGGCTTCATCGGTGTTGATGTGTTTTTTGTGATCTCCGGCTTTTTAATTACATCAATTGTGAAAAAGGAGCTGGAGCAGGGGGCGTTTTCGTTTCGTGATTTTTGGGCTCGACGAATAAGACGAATATTTCCCGCGATGATCTTGGTGACGTTTGTCACGTTGATTTTGAGCTGGTTTTTTACTTGGTGGCCCGATCAGCAGTTGGTTGGAAAGCAGGCGCTCGCGTCCTTGTTTTCCGTTGCGAATATAAATTTTTGGCTAAGCACTGGAGACTACTGGGGCAACGCCAGTGAAGAATCACCGTTTCTACATACCTGGTCGCTTTCAGTCGAAGAGCAATTTTACTTGATATTGCCACTCGCAATGTGGCTCTTGTTTCGTGTTCGCGCGAAGTGGCTTACTGTAGGAATGGCTGTCGCGGTCGTTGGGAGTCTTGCAGTCTTTCTATGGGGAGCAAAACACGCGCCGACAGCAACCTTCTTTCTTTTGCCAGCGAGGGTTTGGGAGTTCGGTACCGGGTGCCTGCTAGCACTTTCAATTGATGCAAGTTCTACCAAGGACTCGAAGCTTGGTTTATGTGCAAGCGTCGGTCTCTGCATGGTCGTGTTGTCGTATTTGTTTGTGCAAAGATTGAATGCAGGGCTATGCGTGGCAGTCTTTGGTACCGCCCTTGTGATCGCCTTCGGGCAAAAAGGGATTTGCAACGCTCTATTATCAAGTCGTCCCGTTGTTCACATAGGTAAGATTTCCTATTCATTGTATCTCTGGCACTGGCCTATCTTGCTGTTCGCCGCGCCTCTGGGAATCGATTGGCCAGGTATCACAGACAAGGTCTTTCTCGTTCTGGTGACGTACGCATTTGCTCTCGCGACCTTCCATTACGTGGAAAAGCCGACGCGGCGTAGGGATGGCATTGTCCCGGGCATCTTAGGATGCAGTGGTATAGCGATATTGATGGCCTGTGTGATGGCGAGTAGCGTCAGGCTATACGAAAACACAAGATTCTTTGCGGTCCCAAAGTGGATCACCTTTGACGTTGATCCAACTCCGGGGCTGACTCTATCACCCGCTCTTCGGTGTATCACGGTTGAACAACGGCCGGGAAATAGGTCGGACGCGTACCGAACGAATGGAGTCATTGTTGGGAACCGAAACCGGACACCGGATATCGTGATGTTGGGAGATTCACACGGCAAGATGTGGAGTGAAGTAGTTGCCGCGATTGCAATTGAGCAAGGCCTGACAGTCGCGTTTTTCAATGTCGGTGGTGTGAGTGCTTTCTTCCCTGTACCACCTGCGACCAGGCGTGCGGTTTCACCGTTTTCCGCTGCTGAGTTCGAGGTTTTCTGTCAAACGCGTTATCGCTGCCTCAAGGAGTGGAAGCCTAAGCTAGTAGTCATTTCTGATCGCTGGGGTAGCAGGCCAGAGCAGGAGAATTCGAGTTCCTTATTGAATTTTCTCGAGGCACAGGGCTCCAAGGTATTGTTAATTGAAGATCCGCCAACGCTTGCGGGTATCAATGGTAATAACGTTATGCAGGTTCTTGCCTCCCAGGGGTTTAAGCCAAGAAAAGGTCATCGGCACTACGTGCAATTCGAGCGGGAGGCGGATAAAAAGCGACGAGATTTTGTTAGGGACTTGGCAGCAGCTCACGGGCATGTCGAGTGTTTGCCAGTATTTGACCTGTTTGTTGATTCAGGGCGTGCCCTTGCCGTAGACGGTACAAATGTACTGTACCTTGATCAGCACCACTTAGTGCAGGCGGGGGCGCGAAGAATTGCCCCGCGATTGAGAGAAAAGGTCCTGGAGTTGCTACAGGATTGATGGGGTTGAGCGATTTTCTTGCATGTTATTAGAAAGTGATTGCTTGGTGGGTGGCAGCTCATTAATGATTTCCTAGCCAACGGGCTGGGTGGTAAAGGGTGGTAAAGGGTGTCCCTTCGCGTTCACAAAACACCGCCAGCTTTAAATCGGACCACTTGACGAATGTCTTGCGAGACTGACTGTCTAACCATGAGCAGCCATAGGCTTGATGGCTGCTTTTCGGCGTGTTCGCAAGTGTGGATCGCAGACCCCGTGGTACTTACTCGCTGATGTCGTGGTGCTTACTTGCTGATGTCATAGCACAGCAACACATCTTGGTCTCGGATATAGAGTTTGCCGTTGGCGACCACGGGGTGTGCCCAGGCTCGTTTGTCACTCCGTTGCGGTTGATCAAAACGGCTTTTCTCAACCAAATCTTCGTTGGTGGCTTCGATCAATGCGATCGGTCCCGTTTCGCTTCGCAGATACAGGTGGCCATCGGCGTACGTGGTTGCCCCTTTGCCAGCACTGCGTCCACCGTAGGCGAGTTCACCAGATTCGATGTCCAGGCATTTAAACGCTCCGCCGCTTGATCCGAAGACATAGCCATCGAGCATGACAACACCGCCATGATGATTTGCGATGTTCTTGTTTGCGTACAGTTCCTCGGTTGTCCAGGTATCGCCATCCTTGCTGATTTGGAATGCATTGCAGCCGACGCCGTAGCTGGAGGTGACGAAGACGATATCATCTTTGATAACTGGCGTCGTGACCACGGCAGTCTTTCCTTCACGATCTGCTCTCCACAATAAATTTCCTGTCTCGGGATCGAATCCTGCGACGCTGCGACCGGTCAATTGAATGTACTGGCGGGTGCCATGGATGGTGGCGATGATGACCGAGGAATATCCGGCGGTGTCTGTCCAGTCGCCCGTTTGCCAGATTTTTTCTCCACTCTCGCGGTCGAGTGCAACGACCGTGCCCTGTTTGCCGCCCGGTGTCGCGATGACGCGATTGCCATCGACTAGCGGTGATTCGCTGTAACGCCAGCCGGACATCATCTTGCCGCCAAAGTCTTTTTCTAGATTGACCGACCAGGCTTCTTCTCCGTTGGCTACATTCAGGCATGCAAGGTCACTGTGCTGGTTCAGAACAAATACTTGGTCTCCATCCACTGTTGGTGTGCTGCGTGGACCCGGGTACCCGCGATGACCACCCGCCTCACCGATTCGAGTTTTCCAAAGCAAGGCCCCGTCCGCTTCGTTGAGCGCGAAGGCGTAGCTACCATCATCTAAGTCTCCGAGCGTGAATATCTTGCCGTTCGCCACCGCGATACTGGAGTAGCCAATCCCCATTCCTTCAACCGACCACGCGAGTGGTGGGCCATCTTCAGGCCACTCTTTGAGTAATCCGGTTTCGTTTGATTTGCCATCACGATCTGGCCCTCGCCATTGTGGCCAATCGTCTCCGAAACAAGATCCGATATTGAAGCAGGTTAGAGTGGCCAAAAAGACGGTTGCAAGAAGACGCTGATTCATCGGGGAATCCTGCTGGCGGATGGGTGAGTGGACGCGGCCAATACTCTATCATTTCTGGTCGGCCGGTGTGACGAGAGCGTCGTTTGTTAACCGAATACCCATTCGGACAGATCGAAGCCCGGCTTTTCGAGAACCGATTACCGGTTCTCGTCGTTTCTTTCGTTGAAGGATTTTTCTCGGTGACCAATCATGATTCGCTATCGATTCGCACTGCAACATCAGGCGATGCTGCAGTGGTCGCCGGCATTTATAATCACTACATCCTCAAATCGGTCGCGACTTTCGAAGTGGAAGCGATTGAACCGAAGGAAATCTCGCGGCGGATGCAGATGGTGGCATCTCGCACGTTACCGTGGATCATCGCTGAGTGGGATGGGGAAGTCGTCGGGTATGCGTTTGCCAGTCAATGGCATCAACGAGCCGCCTATCAAAATTCAGCCGAGGCGACGGTTTACGTCGAGCCAAGCTACTGCCGCCGCGGAATCGGGGTTCGGTTGTTGGAGCAACTACTGAAATTAGTCTCCGAGCGAAACATTCATACGCTTATTAGTGGGATCTCGCTTCCGAACGATGCGAGTGTGTCGTTGCATGAAAAATTTGGATTTCAAAAGGTGGCCCACTATAAAGAGGTTGGATTCAAATTCGGAAACTGGATTGATGTCGGCTACTGGCAGAAAATGATTTAGGTAGCATCCATTTCCTATTTCAATCCGTATTCATGATCGCGATCCCGCTGGCCGGGTTTTCGATGTCGTCAATGATGCTGATTTGATTCAGGCATTTAGTCACCGTATTGAATCTCTTCCTTCACAGCGATCGATAACCGGGAAGAGTTCGGTGGAGTTGATTGCAATCCATTTTTTATCGCAATGGAGAATTTACATGGCTGGGAATCGCCTGCAGGTTTCGTTGGGTACTGCATTGCTGTTGGTTTGGATTGCGTTGGTTGGCCAATCAAGTCAGGCAGTGGCCGCTTGGAAAGCCGGTGCGGCGCGAGCCCGAATCACGCCGGTCGAGCCGATGTGGATGGCTGGTTACGCCAGTCGCGATCGACCCGCTGAGGGAAAATCGACTGATTTGTGGGCAAAAGCTTTGGCGTTGGAAGATGAAGAGGGTCACCGGGCAATCTTGCTGACACTTGATCTAGTCGGGATCGATCGAACACTCTCAGCCGCCGTTTGCGAACGGATCACAAAACGATTTGGTTTACAACGCTCGTCAATTGCCATCTGTACATCGCATACTCATAGCGGGCCAGTGGTGGGAAAGAACTTGGCCCCAATGCATTATGAGTTGGTTTCCGTCACCGCACGTCAGTCGATTGAACAATATGCCGACCAATTGCTTGTGACGCTGATTGATTTGGTCGGCGAGGCGTTGGAGGACCTTGAGCCGTGCACACTGCAGCATGGCGTCGGTGAGGCGACGTTCGCAATCAATCGTCGTAACAATCCGCAGCCTGAAGTTCCAGCCCGGCGGACAGCGGGAACCTTAGTGGGGCCGGTCGATCACGACGTTCCTGTCTTGGCCATTCGTTCTGATGACAAGTTCAAGGCGGTCGTATTTGGATATGCTTGTCATGCGACGGTGCTCAGTTGGATGCAGTGGTCGGGAGATTATCCCGGATATGCCCAGATTGAGCTTGAGCAACGCTTGCCCGATTGTCAGGCGATGTTTTGGGCTGGCTGTGGAGCGGATCAGAATCCCGTACCTCGCCGCACAAACGAGTTGGCCAAGCACTACGGTCGACGATTGGCAGATGCGGTGGAATCCGTCTTGTTGACGAGCAAGATGGCGGTTGTGGTGCCATCGCTGGAAACGACGTTTTCCACCATCGATCTGGAACTAGGGCAATTGCCGACCCTGGCTGAATTGAGACAAGTTGAAAAATCAGGGAATCGATTCGAGCAATCTCGAGCCCGCCTGTTGTTGTCGCAGATCGCTGCGGGAAAACCACTTTCACAGACATATCCTTATCCGATTGAAGTCTGGAAGTTGGGGGCGGATCTTCGCTGGGTGATGCTTGGTGGGGAAGTGGTTGTCGACTATGCCTTGCGTCTCAAGTCAGAGCTCAGTGGTCACCTCTGGGTAGCCGGCTATTCCAACGACGTCATGGCATACATCCCATCGCGGCGCGTCTTGCGTGAAGGTGGTTACGAAGGTGCGTCATCGATGGTGTACTACGGATTGCCCACCCTGTGGGCACCGACCATCGAGAATGCCATCGTGAAAGAAGTAAAGCGTCAGGCAGAATAGCCTCTCCTTGGACAGGGGGCATTGAGGGTCGAAAAATGAGTGGAACCGGATGCCGTTTCCTGCTACAGAAGAGCCCGTATATTGTGGTCCGATCCGCAACGACGGGCGCATAAAAAAAGACCGCGTGAAAGTGCACTATCACGCGGTCTTGTGTCCGTGAGTTGGGCTCAGACGCTGGCCAAGGTTTGCCTCTGGCCTCGTCACCGTCTTAGAGATCGGCGACGCGGGCTCGGGGTCATTCCAAAAACTCGGGTCTGGCATCGTGGTGAAGTAGTCACGAACTGCGTTTGCCACCACGACGAGATTGAATTTATCCGGATTCGTTTCCGCGTCAATCTGAAACACCGCTTTGATTTGGTTGATGCCCTGAATTGAATGCCAGTTATGCGGGCTGGGCAAATCGTTGTGAAAAAAACGCCGTTTGCTCGCTGTTCTTGCCACTTCGCGGCCTTTTCAATGCGAGAATTGGCGTGCAGATTCAGGCCTTTGTCCACTGTCTACGAGGTTAGGTTGTCCTTTCATCGTGCGATGTTCTGATTGCCGTAGGGTGAGTGCTTTCTGTATCGCATGCGTTCACTGATGGATGGTCGATTGCCTATCTGCGATGATGTTGAACCGCTTTGCGTTTTTGTTCTTTTGCCTGGGATTGGTCCAATGCACTTGGTCAATGTTTTTGATCGCTGGTTTATCGTCCTGTTTGCGTTGTCCTGCATGGCATTGCCGTCTGCTGGCGGCGCGGATCCGATAGACTTGCCAGAGCGAGAGAGGTTGCATTTGTTCCTGCTTGTCGGTCAATCCAACATGGCGGGACGTGGGAAAACGGCGGAGGAAGATGCCGTGGCGAATCCACGCGTGCTGATGTTGACCAAGCAGAACCAGTGGAAGCCCGCCGTTGATCCGATTCACTTTGATAAGAAGGTTGCCGGTGTTGGGCTGGGCCGCACATTCGGTTTGTTGGTGGCTGAGTCATCGCCGGAAATCTCCATTGGATTGGTCCCCTGCGCGATCGGAGGTTCGCCCATCTCTGCTTGGCAGCCCGGTGGGTACCACCGTCAAACCAACAGTCATCCCTACGACGATGCGATCAAGCGGGCCAAAATCGCAATGGAATCGGGGACGCTTAAGGGAATCCTCTGGCATCAGGGCGAATCCGATTCCAAGGAACAACTCGCGGAAGTCTATGAGCAGAAATTGCACGAGCTAATCGCACGGTTTCGTGCTGAATTGAAATCACCGGAGGTGCCGTTCATTGCTGGCCAGATGGGACAGTTTTCTGAACGCCCATGGAGTGAGGAAAAACGCAAGGTAGATCTGGCGCACCAATCACTTCCGGAGAAGGTTGAAAATACAGCGTTCGTCCGATCTGATGAGCTTGGCCACAAGGGTGACAAAGTGCATTTTGATTCCGCCGCCTATCGGGAACTTGGCCGCCGCTACGCTGAAGCTTATCGAACTCTTTCAGGGGAAAAATAGATTCGACCGGGGTAGGAATTTCCGACGCTGAAGATTCTGCTTGGCCGGCCGAGTTTGACGGTGCATGGAGTGAACGCGCTGGCTGTGAAATCTTTGTTCGCCGTATTGTCTCGCTAGGGATTTGACCGAGACCAGAGGTGAATCGTTCCGTCATAGACTCCAGCAGCGATCCGTTGGCTATCTGGTGAAATCGCAATCGCTAAGATGGTTTCTGCCGGGCCGTAGAGTTCTGTTTGAAGTTTCAGGTTTGGCACGCTCCAGATTCGCACGACCCGTTCGCGACCGCCGGTAATCAGAAATTCTCCGTTGGCAGAAAAGGTTGTCGCAAACAAAGCGCTGGTGTCTGCTTCGATCGCCTTGTGCATCTTGTGGTGAACAAGATCCCAGATCGCGACTTGGTCGCCCGATGCGATGGCGAGCCATTTTTCATTAGGTGCGTATTTGACTTGGTACACCATTCCAGTGACGGGGATCTCTTGGGGTAATGTTGTGCCACTTTCGGTGTCAAGGAAGCGAACATGGTTTTCGGTTCCGCAGGCAAGTGTTTTTTGGTCGGGAGAGAATGCGACGGCGAAAAATGGTTGAGAGTGCGGGGTCGACCATCGCGTTTGCCCTTGATCCCACACTTGAATGTGAAACCCAGCGGTCGCGATGAGATTGCCATCTGGTGAGTAACTCGCGGACATCATTGGATCGCCATGACCGGCCAGCGTGAAATCTGCTTTTCCTCGGGGGAGATTCCACTGAATGGCTGACCCATCACCGCTGCATGACAGCAACGATTTGCCATCGGGTGACCATGCGATCCGAAACACCTGGTCCTGGTGTCCTCGCAAAGTTGCAATGACTTGGCCGCTCGACGAATTCCAATGCTTGATTGATTTGTCGTAACTGCCCGATGCCAACCCTGTCCCATCAGGAGCGAATGCCAATCCGTAAACCGCATCGTCGTGCTCGTTCCAGACAGCATGATTGGCAATGGGAAATGGATTCGTTTCTTGGGCGGTCAATGCGATCGAGGCCATCGCGGATGCCACGAAACCTGTTGCGAAAACGAATCGACCAATCTGCTGTAGCATCACTCTGGCACCTCCAATCTCACGGTTGGTGCAACTGTTGTGCCGGGGTTGCTCGTTTTTCGCGGGTGTTGGAGGTCGCGGGTGTCTTGCTGATCTATCGAATAAATCGTAAGGCTTTTGATTCGCTGGGTGTGCATTCTGTGTTCAAAACGCACAGTGCACCGCTGGTGAGAACAAAATGGTGCGAAAATCCCACAGGGTTCGTCCTGTCTTCTCTCTCGGGGTATGACGCCAGCCAGACGCTAAAAGCTGGGTCGCTATGTTCTTGAAAACGAACTTCGTTTTTGACGAGGTGACTAATGTCGGAGTTGTGACTAATTTCGGAGTTCAGAATCGGATACAACATAAACTATCGTTTCTGCCATTCGGACTGAGACCAAGTCAATGCTGTACATGATCGAATTGCACTATTCACCCGAGCATCGCGAGGCAGCGTTGCGTTACTTTTTGGATCATGGAGCGACCCATTACGAGGGGAATGTGAAATTGCAAAATGGCTGGGTGGCAACGAAGGATTGCGTTGCCTACGTGCTGGCTCGCGGAAACAGTGACGAAGGAGTTGATAAAGCTTGTGTGCCACTGCGAGAATTTGGCGAAGTCTACTATCGTCACGTTACCAGTACCGACGAGATCTAGGAGGCTTTGTTACCGATGCTGGGAAAGCGGCTTGGTGGGTTTTCAGCTTTGTCAAGTTTCTCTAATCGGTCGCTTTTCCGTCGTGTCATTATCTGTTGGATAGCATGATGAAGTTTTCAATTCGGACGTTGTTGGCATTGGTTACTGTTTCTGCCCTGGCGATGGTGGCTTACCAGTCACATCAACGAGCGGTCATCGAGCAGAAGCGTAGCCTGGAAATTGCAATGCGAATTGATACGCTCGAACAACAGCAGGCGGTTCAAGCCGATTACCGCACGACGAAACTTGCTCAGGATGATCTTAACGCGTCGTTTCAAGCTAATCGTGACCGTTGTGATCAGGCGATTCAGGCATTGGTTCAGCGTTATTCGTCGATTGAGCCTGTGGACGCCGAAACACTTTCAATCCGGCGTTCCCCGGCCATTCGCACAGATGCATCGCAAGCATCTTTGTTATTCAGGCTGTTTGTTCCAGCGAATCGTCCAACTTGGTTAAAGCTTGGAATTCATCCGCAATCGACCAATGCTCCGTCGGATCGAACAGAGGGGTCCGAAGATGTATTGCTGGTCGAATCAGTCTTCAATCATTCGGGACCTTTCGAGTTGAGGTTGCCGCCGGGTGAACATGTTGTTGCGTTAGTCGTTGAGGATCAGGAGGATTCCGTCGGACGCTTTCGACTTCGGTTGAATGATGAGATGCTAACTCAGTCAATGGGCATCAAAGGCGAAGGTGTTCGTCCCAACGGATACATGTCCATCTCCGCTGAACAGCAAATTGACTTCGCCCCCAGTCGCACGTTGCCCCGGTTGGTGACCTTTCGCTTCCAGCAGCAATCTTCCAAGGATTCCAAATCAAAAAATGAAGTCAATCTATCGGTTTGGCTGAGCGATCGATCGAGTGCATTCAGTCCTTTTTCTGCTCATCACTAAATCAAGCCGTCATCGAACCCACTGCATGCCATGATTGAACTTGAAAAAGACCCGAAGCAGGGTTTTCGCAAGCGGCAGCGACGATTGCAAGAAATCGTGGCGCTGACCGTCTTAGGGTTTTTCGGTGTGATCCTATTTTATGTCATTGTGGAATCCATGGTCGACATTCGGCGTGTCGGATTGTTGATGCAAACTCAGCAGTTGCGGTTTGCAGAATTGCAAGCGGTTGAAGACAAGCGAACGCAAGCGATCAAGCAAGCAGAGAATAATCAACGCGTGGTTTTTGACTTACTTGCGAATTGTCGTGTGGCAACCGACGTTCCCATGCTGACCGGTGGTCAGTTGTTTTGTCAGCATCGTGGTGATCGTGGGTTTGTATTGTGGGTCCCCGAAGGCAAGCATCGGTTGCAGATTTCGGCCAAGGTTTCTTTCAAAGCTATTCAGGATCAAGCAGATCCGTCTTTGAACAGTGGCAGTGGCGAGGCGGAGTCGGTTAGCACCGAATATGATTGGACGGTCCCGCTGCTTGGTGGAACAGGTTACCTGTTCGAACTCGAGTCGAATGGAAAGGTCCGTCCGGTCGCATGGCGATTGACTGGCAATCACGCTGATTTCGTTTCGCAGCGTGAAGTCGTTCCCGTGGAGGATGTACAAGCGGATGGTTGGTCATATTCCGGCGGGAACCGAGTCGCGTTTCCCAACCAATGCGAGCAATATCTGTCAATCGCGAGTATCCAGGCGGCGGCACGCCAGCCAACACCAGTCAACGTTTACAATCTGACGATCCGCGGGGGACAACAAGATCGAAAAGTTACCATTGCGTTGACTGCAGGGGTCGTCAGTGATGGCCCGACGGCGGTTGATCCGAGCGGTGCCGCTCGCCTTATTTCACTTGGGCATCCTGAGCTTTTGGCACCATACACGGGCGATGGGAAATTCGAACTGGTGCCGAATTAGGATGCATCGGTCCCGGTCAGCGTGACGATGAATTCGGTCCGTCTTGCCGTCTGGGAACCACTGGTTGGTGGTCTAAGGATCTGGTGTTTTTGCGTTCTGGTGTTTTTGCGTTCTGGTGTTGTTGCATTCTGGGGATGATCTGAAACGGTTTCCCTGCTCCAACCGTTAGAATCGCAGTAGAAGTTTTCGTGCCACGTCGATGAATTCAATGAGCGAATTAAAGAACCAATTTGAATCACAGACATTCTCCAATGATTATCAATTGGTCAATGGCATTGTGATGCACCACGAGAACCCCGCAAATTTTCACGTACCACCTGAAGTGATCAAACGGCACATTCAGCCCGGTCAGTTTGTCGAGCTGCGGATCGATTCACCTCGGTTCTCGGTCCATCAAGAGGATGCCCAGGGATGTTCATGTCCTTCATGTAATGGCGAGATGACGAAGCCAATTTTGCGCCATGAACACCCAGCTTCGCTCTTGCGATTGCCTGAGCAACGAACCCCGTCACGTGGTTGGGGTGAAGATTTTTGGGTGCGTGTCACGGAGCGATCAGGAACGCATCTCGGCGGCATCGTTGATAATCCGCTGGTGGAATCACGCCTGCATGGACTGGTTGAAGGGGGCGACGTCTATTTTCAGGAGGATCATATTCTGGCGGTACACGACATTCACCGTGGGGACCTTGTGGCGGGAATGGATGTGGCTGACCTGAAGGAGCTTGCCGAATGGGTTGGCCAGATGCGGCGGGAATCCGAGGGTTGACGATGCATTGACCACAGGCTCAAGCGGCTTGGCGAGTGGTGTCTGTCGTGATTGATTGACCGATCGTTAAGTCTTATTGATTAAAACCCTTTGATGCGTCACCTTTAATCATCCGTCGTCGATGTTTTCTTAGGCAAGCCACGTCCGCTTCCCATCAATCGATTTTGGTTTTTCGGTCTCTTGCATTCGATTGTTTTTGAATTTTGGTGCTCTTGAATTCACGTGGTAAGAGAGCGTCTTGGTTTGCTTGGTCTTCTGCTAGGACTGCAATCTCCCTGCTCGGATGATTTGAGCCTTGGGTGTGACGATACCAGCGAAATGCCGTTAAGCGGCTTGCTCGAAATCTTCGGTTTCGTTCTCGAAACCACGCTGCCGTATTACGTCTTGTGTCAATCTGGCTGTCCCGAAAAAGTGTGTTTTTTTCAGGGCATCGAAAAGCGATTCAACGCACTGACGCATGAGCGGAATCTCGACCAATCGCATTGGTCCTGATTCACCGTGCGGTTGCATTTGCGGTCTGCCGCAAAGCGGCTTGGTTGCCCTGCCGCAATGAGAGTTTTTGCGACTCTGTCAGGGATCGCCGTTGTTCGAGCCTGTGATCGCGTGACGCTGGCAGCGAAGGTTTCGCCGGATGCTTTTGGTGAGCTTTTGTTAATGGTGTTCCTTTGACTGACGAAACGACCACTCATGATTGTTTTCAACTTCTCCATCCTTCCAGAGATCTACGTATGATGAAATTGTTTTTTACCGCCCAAGGACTTGGCAAAACGGCATCATGGGTTGTTGGCGTTGGCCTTGCATCCTGGATCACGCTTGCAGCCTCTGGTTCCGCGTTTGCCGAGGATAGCACGCCCGGAGTAGCGTCAAATCCGATTTATGTATTTCGGTTCATTGAGGTGATGCCCGAGGATGTTGCATCGTGGCGAGAGAACGTGCGTGCGAAGCAGCAGAAGTTCAATTCCAAGCCGGACTCTTCGCAGTGGGGAACTTGGCGGATTGTCACCGGGCCGCGAACGAATCAGTTTGTGCGAGGATTTGCAACCACTCCGGAGCTCTATTCAAACCCCGTCCATCCATCTCAGGGAATGGCGGCTTCATGGGACATGGAAGAGGCGGCCTATTGGCTGGAACACGTTGAGCCATTGCAAGAATGGACTGGGAATCGCCAGATCTGGCGGCCCATTGCAGGCTTGCGTTCTGAAGGACTTCCACAAGATAAGGCTCCCAAGTACCTACAGCATCGGCGTTGGCGCATGAAGCCAGGGATGTATCAGCGTCTTGAGGCCAACTATAAAAAAATGATCGCCGCGATGGATCATTGCGGTCATCCCATTGATTTTTCGATTGCAAGACTTTCAGATGGCGGCGATTTTATGATCTACGCCGAAACCACTGCCTTTAATGACATGGCTGACATTCCAGGAATGGAGCAGATTCGCGACGCTTTCATCGCGGTTCACGGCGAAGGTAGTTGGGAGAAGTTCCTCGAAGAACACAACGCGGTAATGCAAGAAAACGCCGTCGTTGAAACCGAAACTTGGGTGTACGAGGAATCGCTTAGCAACCTGGTAATGGGGCCTCCACCCAAGTCGGATCGAGCGAAGTAACGCTTTGGTTGATCATCAGTCAGTCTATGCTCATCATCGCCTGAGCTTCAACGGTTCATGTTTTTCAAGGGGCCGTGTGTTAGGCGGTGATTGATCGGTGATGATTGGGGCGGCTCTTCATATCGCGATTTTCAACACGTGCACCATTCGTTGATCGATCGCGTTTGGTGCACTCGCAACGCTTTGGGTTCGCCCAGGACGGTGGTGGTATTCATAACCTCAGGCAACTGTCTTGATTAATCACCCCGGCTGTAATTTGTTGCAGTTGTTGTCTCCGCGGCCGAGGATGCTTAAGCGATCGATCAGCGATCAACTGACACTTGATCGCTTACGGTGAACATTGTTTCGGTGAGTCGTTTCGTTTACGGCACTCACCGAATTCAGGTGTCGATTGGAAAATGCTCGGCTAGGGTTGGTAGCTGCCTGCTGATTCGAAGATCAATTTGACTTCGCCGTCTTGGATCTCAAGCACATTTCCCCACTGCCCAAAGTCGATGACTGATCCTTTTGAATCGCTGACTTGCCAGACACCATTGGCAATCGCGACCGTATCGCTCAGTCGTTGTGCATTGAGAATCACCGCTTTGAGTTCAGTCTTGGCGTAGGGGCTTGTCCCTTCATTAGCAACTTTGAGTGACTCGAGGATGGCGAGTCGACCACGATAGGCTTGGGGCATTTCGGAGACGCTTCGGACTCCGTCCACCGTGAATTCTTGGGCAATCAAGCTCGAATCTGAATTCAAGGCGCCGCGCGCGTAGCGTTCGATGCTTCGTTCCAGCATCTGGAGTAATTCTGTGTCCCTCAGCTTGGGTTGTTCAGGCAGTTGAAAGGAAACATCCGGTAGATCTCGGTTTGCAACGCTTTCAAGGGGAAGATCGGCATAGGCTGATTCCAAGAGCATCTTGCAGTCGTTCCGCTGAGCATTGACTTTCCAGAGGTTGCCCCATTTGCCTGTTCGCATCGTTTCTCCGTCTTTGTCTACGAGCCACCAAGTGCCATCCGCGAGAATGTGTTGATCTGTGAGAAATCGTGCGGCGAGTACTTTGGCGTGGATCTCTGTTCCATCACTTGGGTTTCCGGTTGCGAATCCTGGTTCCAGTGATGCCCGGATTGCATCGCTGCCTTGGATCGGCAGCAAGCTGATGTTGGTTGCCCGAATGCCGTCCTCGGTGAACTCGCTAACCAGGCCTGAGAGATCTTTCTGCCTCCAGTGATTTTCGATCGCGCGTATCTCGGCTTCGATCAATCGTTTCGCGATGGGGTCCGAGTCGGTTTGGATTCTTCGGAAAACGGAACGAATGTCCTCCTGGGGTTGTCCGTTGATCGTGCGTTTTGTCTGAGTGATGGACCATTGATCGGCGGTTTGCCACTCGAATGCACGGAGGCTCTTTGCGATGACTTTCTCGCCGTCGGAAATAACTGATGATTCGAACGAACCAATCCAAGTTTCCTCCTCAATGTTATGGCTCGCGGTCATCGTTCCTCCTTTTGAGTCAAAGCCATGCTCCGCAATTTTCTTCTCGACGCTGGACCAGCCCAGAACACCGGAAAAGGTCAGCGCTCGCCCGGTTGAAAAGTTTTCTCCCACGCCTTGATAGGCGACGGTATTGTTGTCCGTTCCCCATTTGAGGGTCACGGTTTCGGTGACGACTTCTTCATCCCCAATCTTGGTCTCAACTTTCCAGGTTCCCACAAGTTGATCAAGTTTGGCGCGCAGTCGGTCCGGCATCGGTTCTGCGAAGCACGAAACGACCAAAGAGGCAGTAAGCAGGGGCGTCATGAGTAAGCGGGTTGGATTCACGATTTTTTTCCGGCGGGTACTGAGGGGTTGAGTCCGAGATTCATCGTGTGATGGTGAACTGGAAATTTGGTTCTGCATTTAGTGCGATCGCAAATGTTTTTTCACATGGCGAAATTTGAGCAGTTCGCAGTAATCCGTGTCGCTCGTGGCGTTTTCAGCATCAGAGGGACGCTGGTTGCGGCTGACCAAAACAGCCAAGTTGGCAATCGCTACAACTAGCCCGCGGAAGCGGGCTAGTCGCTTTGATGTTGGTGGGTTGTGCCTGGCGTTGTTTTATGCGTTTGGCGGTCTCGTTTTGGTGGGCTGGCTCGTGTCGTTGACCGTCTTGCCCCCAGCCAGCTTGACCCCACAGCTAGTCAGTTCGCAGTGAATCGGGCCCGGTCTGAGCGGGTTCGGTGGAGCGGGTTCGGTGCATGGCCAAAAATGGTCGCTGATACCGAATCGCGAAAGGAGATGCAGATGATGGCCGGGGGGAAAAGCCAGGTCGATTGCTGGCGGCAAGGGCCGCGTCGACATGCAAGGTTCGGGCAAGAAAAAACCCCGCGATTCGCTTGGAATCACGGGGTCTCTTGAAGTGGGCGATACAGAATTCGAATCTGTGACCTCCACGATGTCAACGTGGCGCTCTAACCAACTGAGCTAATCGCCCGATTTGAATCGGATCAGAGTGTTTTGGCCGGGCCGATGTAGACATCGACCGTCTGAAGGTGAGACGTGCATCACACCGCACTCGACCCTGGCGGATAGTTTGGGAAGTGTCAAACGAATCGTCAATACCGCGCCGAATCGATCGGTGTTTGGTGATATCAGCCCTTTGAAGCCGGTAAATCTTGCCTTTTCGGCAAATTCGCTGTTGACGCTCCCCATCCCATAATCAGATACTTTGACAAATTGGTCTTGACGCCGCCAGGCAAACAATGCGCGGTGGTTTCGGATCAGCTAACCTTTTTAATTCCGTCGACCCTCCGCTAGAGGCGAAGGATCGATTTTTTAACACGTTGTACCGGAAGGCCCTCCGGTCGGAGAAGACGCTATTTAGTGGCATTGGCACGCAGACAAAACCAGCAAGAGACTCGCGATACTGTACGCATTAACAACAATATCCGCATCACACCCATTCGGGTCGTTAGCGAGGACGGCGAGCAGTTGGGTATCATCCCCACCGAACAAGCCTTAGAACGCGCTCGAGATGCAGGTCTCGATCTTGTCGAAGTGGCACCGAGTGAGCGGCCACCCGTTTGCCGAATCATGGATTACGGCAAGTACAAGTACGACAAGAACAAAAAGAAGAATACCGGACAGTCTCACACCAAGACAAAAGAAATTCGGCTCCGGCCAAAAACGGGCGATGAAGATATTCGCACCAAAATCCGTCGTGCCGAGAAATTTCTTCAGAACAAAGATAAGGTCCAGGTCAGCGTGTTGTTTCGCGGTCGCGAAATGGCCCACATCGAGGAGGGCCACAAAGTGATGAAGATGGTGATCGAAACGCTCGGCGAATTCGGCAAAGTCGAAACGGCTCCGCAGCAGCACGGTCGCCGGATTATCTGCATGCTCGCTCCCAAGTAAGTTGCCGCAGAAACGTCGCGGCAGAAATGTTGCATGAGTGCGGATGTCATTTTCGTCGCCTGTCTCGCTGTGGTGATTACATGATTCACTTGCAACAGGCTTGCCAGGCACTCGCTCGGCTGGCCCCGCTGCGGTTGGCGGAGAGTTGGGACAACGTTGGCTTGCTGGTCGGCGACCGATCTCGATCGATTTCGCGAGTCATGACCTGTCTGACGATCACGCCTAGTGTCGTTGCCGAGGCGGTAAGCGAGCAGGTCGATTTAGTCGTCACCCACCACCCGCTGCCTTTCAAGCCGCTGCAGCGGATCACCAGTGACACAACCAGCGGCAAAATGTTGCTCGACCTCATCGCTGGCAACGTCGCAATCTATAGCGCGCATACGGCATTCGATTCCGCTCGGGAGGGAATCAATCAGCAGTGGGCCGAGCAGTTGCAGTTGACCGAGATTGAGACGTTATTGCCGGTGGACGACGACGAGGATGGTTTGGGCGCTGGCCGTATGGGGATGCTTATCGGTCCGGTCACACTAGAGCAATTAGCCCAGCTTTCAGCAACTTTGGTCAACGCCAGTGCTCCGCGATTGGTCGGCCAAGCCGATGCGACCGCCAGTCGGGTCGCCCTGGCTTGTGGGAGCGGCGGTAGTTTTTTGTCAGCGGCCCGCCGGCGGGGGTGTGATGCAATGATTACCGGGGAGGCGACGTTTCACACGTGCTTGGAGGCCGAGTCGGCTGGGATCGGATTGATCCTGCTCGGGCACTACTACAGCGAGCGATTTGCCATGGAGAGGATGGCGGACCGATTGGCCGATGAGTTTTCCGATCTTACGGTTTGGGCCAGTCGCCAAGAGCGAGATCCGGTGGTGGCGGTCACTTTGAAACATTGACCACCATCTAAATGCTTCTAGAATCTGGGGGTTGGTTTCAGGGAGTGTTTCTAACTCGGGCAAGCCACCATTCGTCTTTGCGGCTCGTTTCCTGCCATCCGTTGGGAAACCGCTGAAGCTGCTGGGGATTTGAAGCTGCTGGGGATTTGAAGCTGCTGGGGATTTGAAGCTGCTGGGGATTTGCTGGACAGGCGTGGACTTTGCTTTCCACTACGCTGCCTCCGAACGGTACTGTGACCGAACGACCACCTGCCAACAGAAAGGCTACTGAAAAAAGTTTGCTGATGAATAAATCGGAGCAGAAAAAGTCACCGCAACGCTGGCTCGCCGCCCTGCCTGTTTTTAACGAGGTGCAGTACGTCGCGAACATTTTGGATCAGGTTGTCAGCTACGCCGCTGATGTGCTGGTGGTCGATGATGGTTCAAGCGATGGGACGGCCGAAATTTTGGCGGCGCGAGATGATATCCAAGTGATCCGCCATGACCAGAATCAGGGCTACGGGGCGGCATTGACCAGTGCCTTCCGGTACACGATCGAACATGGTTTTGACGGACTCGTGACGCTTGATTGCGATGGTCAGCATCAGCCGCAAAGAATCCCCGAGTTTATCGAGGCGGCGGGTGATGCCGAGATGATTTCCGGTAGTCGTTATTTGAAGAACTATGACGGTGACGATGCGCCGCCGGAAGAACGCTATGCGATTAATCGTCGGATCACCAATGAATTGAATCAACGATTGGGATTTCAGTTAACCGATGCCTTCTGTGGCTTCAAAGCCTATCGGGCCTCGGCACTCCAGCAGCTTGACATTACCGATACAGGTTATGCGATGCCGCTGCAGCTTTGGGTGCAGGCGGCTGCGGCGGGATGGAGCGTGGTCGAGATTCCCGTTCCACTGATCTACCTGGATTTGGAACGTTCCTTCGGGGGCGCTTTAGATCAAGCAGAAGCTCGCCTGCGACACTATCATCAAGTACTAGATGAAGCAGTGGCCGAAGCTTCGCGGCGAGGTCGCGTTTTCCCGTCACGCGCCCCTGCGCTCTCGATTCGATAATTCTCGGCTGAGTGAATTTGAACGACCAAACAAGCAAATTGATAACAGGCAGGGGCGATGCAAGATCCGACTCTGGCGATGCAACATCCGGGGATTCGTTGAGCACCGAGGCCCACGGGTTTCGCGCGTACCGAGCGCCGCGGCGGCATGGTGAATCGCTGATTGAGCCAGGCTTTGATTCAGCTGCAACACTAATTCGCAGCAACCGGTCGCTGCTGCAGCAACAACCCTTTCCCGATGCTGGTTTGCGTGGTCGAGCCCGGCGAAAATTGATTGACGACGCGCTGCAATACACATCCACCTATCGGTCGGTTGATTGGGTCGATGCAGAGAGATTGGCGGAGGGCTCCTTGCCGATTTTGATGGCGGGGCACCAGCCAGCCTTGTTTCATCCCGGCGTCTGGTACAAGAATTTCACGCTCAGCCGGCTGGCAAAGCAAAACGAAGCGTTAGCGATCAACTTGGTGATCGACAACGATGTTGCAGCGGGGTGTTCTGTTCGCGTTCCCACGTTTAATCGTTCGAATGGATCCGCTGGTTATCGGTCGGTACCTTACGACGAAGGGGGCGGGGGTGTCCCGTACGAGCAGACTACGATTCATGATCGCGAGCTATTCGATCATTTCGACCGGCGAGTCAAGGATGCTGTTTCACCGCTCGTTAAGGAGCCGTGCATTACGGAAATGTGGCAGCACGCACGTTATGCCGTGGCCCGCTGTGGCATTGCCGGTTGCGCCCTGGCTCAGGCGCGTCATGGTTTGGAGGGGCAGCTCGGGCTGCAAACACTCGAGTTGCCAATGGGCCCGATTTGTCGAACGCCAGAGTTCGCTGCCTTTGCCTTGTCGATACTGACGGAGTTGCCTCGGTTTCATCGCTGTTACAACGATGCAGCAAACTATTATCGGCAGTCCCACGGAATTCGGAGTTCGGCGCACCCGGTGCCAAACCTGGCGGAAGATGGAGAATGGTTTGAGGCGCCGATGTGGTTGTACGGTGACGATGCTCCGCAACGAAACCCGGTTTGGGCGAAATTGTCGGACGATCACCTGGTGTTGAGTGACCGTGATCAAAGAGAGCAACGAATTGACATTCGCTTCCCGCAACTGGCGGCAGAGCAGTTGGCATCCTTGGCGGCTCCAAACTTCAAGCTGCGGCCACGCGCTTTGTTAACCACAATGTATGCGAGACTGGTTCTCAGTGACCTGTTCCTGCACGGGATCGGTGGCGGTAAGTACGACCAGTTAAATGATTTGATCATTCAGTCGTTTTTTATGGTTCAACCGCCTCAGTTCATGGTAGTGTCAGCGACCCTGCAGCTTCCCGGTATCCAGGCGGTAGCAGGTGAATCTGTCTCGGGGGAAATAGCGATCCGGACGCTGAAGCGAGCGATTCGAGAAACCATTTTTCAGGCCGAACGCTTTGAGGATCAGGTCGAACTCAATCCTGATCAAGTGCGTCGTAAGCGGGAGTTATTGGCGGAGATTCCACCGCCCGGTCGTCGCCAAGCCTGGCACAATGAGATGACTCACTTGAACGATTCGCTAAGTCGCCAGACTCGGGTGATTCGTGAGCAACTTCGAGATGAGTTGGCGGAGGCGGAGAAGCGGGTGACCAGCGCCAGCCTGCTCGCTAGTCGCGAGCATCCGTTTTGTTTGTTTCCGCTCGAATATTTGCAGCAGACCTACGACTCGATGTTGGAGGCCGAGTCGAAGACTCCTTGACCCGACCAAGGCGGACATGTTGGTCGCAAAATGAAGCGTCCGCCCGTGCAGGGTGATTTCCTCGGCGAATTGGCATCCTGAAAGTGAGGATTTCGCGACAAAGCCGACGGATTCTCGACCGTTCTTGTGAATGTTGCCTCAAGCGCGGCTGCCAACTACGATTTGTCCGACCAGCAGCCAGACAGCGGTGAAAACGAGACCGAGTGCGGTGTGAATGGCATCAGCGTTCATAGATGGGCCTTGCTGTAAGAGTGGAACAGTCGCTTTGGCCTGTTCCCTGGCCCAAACTCATCACCCTTCTGGCGATGTTCAATGCATCGATCCCGACGCATATTGTTGCTTCGGCATTCCGAAGTACCTGCACTTGGAATAAATCCTGGCGGACGGATAATTTGCCCAGCCGTCACAGATTGACTTCATGTTTGAGTCCACGGCGGCTTGCTGCTATTGCCGTCATCACGGGGTTGGGCTCAGATTTGGGCTTGGTTCATGGTCGGCCGGAAAACAATTCGCTGCTCTATCGCAAGGTTGGCTCAATGGCTGTTCAGTACTGGTTGATGAAGACAGAACCCGGCACCTATTCCATTGATGATCTGGCGCGGGAAAGCGACTTAACAACCTGTTGGGAAGGGGTGCGGAATTATCAGGCGCGAAACATCTTGCGTGACGACATTCAGGAAGGCGATTGCGTCCTGTTCTACCATTCGGCCTGCAAGGAGCCTGCGGTGGTGGGCACTGCGATCGTTACCCGAGGTGGCTATCCCGATAAGTTCGCCTTTGACCAACGGAGTAAGTATTACGACAAAAAGAGTGATCCTGACGATCCCACCTGGTACATGGTCGATGTCAAGCTGGATCAGAAGTTTGATCAGCCCGTGACACTGAGGGAAATGCGAGCACAAGCATCCCTGGAGGGGATGGTCTTGCTGCAGAAAGGGAGTCGCTTGAGCGTCCAGCCCGTGAAGAAGAAGGAATTCAACGCGGTGCTGAAGATGGCCAAGGCGAAGAAATAGTCAATGACGCGATTGTCCCCGCCGGCAACAGCGATTTCTCGCCGAACGCATGCATCGCACCGCTTTTGATCGCAACGCGTTGTCACCTCTGCTAAGCTTTTTTCGTTCCTTTCATCGGTCGGTGGAGATAAGCGATGTTGAATCGTTGGTTGTTCGTGGTGGCGTTGTGGGGTGCCACGTCGGTTGTTCGCGGTGATGAATTGACCACCGTGTTTGGTGTGCCCCGCCAACCGTTGGTCGCCGCGACCGAACGGTTGATCGAGGCGCTCGAGTTCGCAGGTTCGCCCTTGGATGCCGCGCTGATCGAGCAGCTTCGCGAGGCGGGTAAATTGGAGAAGCCCGCTGACGCAACGAGGCAGATCCAGGCAATCTTGGATCCGCTCTGTCTTGCCGAGGTGCACATCAACGCTGAAAGTCGCGTGAAGGTCATCGAGGGTCCAGTTAGTAAGGTGTTGATGCAGCAGGGTTGGCGGGCGTATCTCGTCAAGGTGCGGAATGAAGCCGGCATCAATCCCGAATTAGTGGTGCAGAGTCCAAACGCCTTGCCGCTTTATCAAAAAGGGCGTGGTGCTCGACAGAAACCGATGAGCCAGGAAAAACTCGTCCAGCCAAGTGACGTTCCCGATCGTTGGCTCGATCTGTCGATGCTGCAACGAGAGCCCTTAAAACGCCGGTTGTCGGGGTTGGGTGTCGAGTATCGCGTCGTGCTGTTGTTCAGTCGCGATGCGGGAAAGCGAGAGGCCAAGTTGGCGTTCAATATTGGGCAAGGCACCCAAGACATTGGGTTTCGCAATGAGGTGCCGATTCTGTTTGACTGCCAACCGGCGGTTGAGGTGCGGTTGAGTATCAAGGATATCGATGATCGCCCGACCATAGCGGCTTTGGTGATCCGCGATTCGCGAGGGCGTGTTTATCCCAATCCAGCGCGACGTTTGGCACCCGATTTCTTCTTCCACCAACAGATTTATCGCGCCGATGGTGAAGCGGTGATGTTGCCGCCAGGGCGATATGACATCGTTGCCACGCGTGGTCCCGAATATCTGCCGATCGCGTTGACTGCCGAGATTCCCACGCAACCAACGCATGATCTTGTGATCCAATTGAAACGTTGGATCCATCTCGCCAAATCAAACTGGTTCTCGGGTGATCATCATGTGCATGCGGCGGGGTGCGCGCACTATGACAGCCCCACTGAGGGTGTCGGTCCAGAGGACATGATGCGACATATTCTCGGCGAGGATTTGAATGTCGGATGTGTGTTGAGTTGGGGGCCTTGTTGGTACACACAAAAGCAATTCTTCGAAGGTCGCGCCTCGGCGATTTCCACCGCTGACAATTTGATGCGGTACGATGTCGAGGTCAGCGGTTTTCCTTCGTCGCACGCTGGCCACTTATGTCTGTTGAAACTTGCCGAGGATGATTACCCGGGAACAGAAGTGTTGGAGGATTGGCCTAGTTGGACGATGCCCGTGCTTGCCTGGGGCAAACAACAGGGGGGCGTTGTCGGATACAGCCATAGCGGATGGGGATTGGCACTACCCGATCAAATGCCCGATGGCAGTCGACAGTTTGTGAAAGCGAGGTGGGGTGGAGCGCCGCCCGGTTGGGTCGGCCAAAATGCGAGCCAGCTTCCTGATTATTCCATGCCACCCTTTGATGGGATCGGAGCTAACGAGTTCATCGTGACGACGGCCCACGGAGTGTGCGACTTTATTTCCGCAGTGGATACTCCGTCGATTTGGGAACTCAATATTTGGTACCACACTTTAAATTGCGGGATGACATCGCGGATTAGTGGTGAGACTGATTTTCCCTGCATTTATGGTGAACGCGTTGGCCTGGGACGTAGTTACGTCAGACTCGATCGTGATCAGCCGTTGAATTACGACCATTGGGTTCAGGGCTTGAAAGATGGACGAAGTTATTGTGGGGATGGAATGAGCCACATCATTGATTTGAAAGTCAATGACCTTGAGCTTGGCGCTCGACAAAGCCCTGATGCTGAACCGAGTCGGCTGGAACTGGAAAGTGCTCAAGAAGTGACGGTCTCCTTTGATGCTGCCGCGTTCTTGCAACCGGAGCCAACTCCGGCGACCGAACGCATTCGCGGTCTTCGCTTGGACCAAAAACCGTATTGGCATCTCGAACGGTGCCGCCTTGGACAGAGTCGCAATGTGCCGATCGAAGTTGTCGTTAATGGCGAGGTGCATTCGACCCTTCACTTGCACGCTGATGGACAGCGGCAATCGTTCAAGGTCCCCGTCAAGATTGATCGTTCGTCGTGGATCGCAGTTCGGATTCTGCCCTCGGTGCACACGAATCCAATTTTTGTTCATGTGGCCGGTGAACCAATTCATTGCAATGCGCGGAGCGCCCAGTGGTGCATCGATGCGGTAAAAACTTGTTGGGAATCCAAGCGGCCGATGATTCGTGAAGAGGAACGACAAGCCGCTAAGGTGGCTTATGATCAAGCGGAAGCCATCTATCGAAAAATCTTGGCTCAGAGCAACTAGAATGTAGCGGCTCCCACTTTCGTTTTTCCGATTTGATTTTCATGGTGACTGCGCGAACGTGTTGTGGTCACGGTTATTTTCTTTTCTCATTCGTTGCGATGTATCTGGCGATGGGTGTTCGATTCGCATGTCACGTTTGCAATAAGAGGCTCAACATCAAGCGTGAGCTGGCGGGAAAGCGTGGCGTTTGTCCTGCCTGTTCGGCGAAGTTTCGTATACCGATGGAGGACACGGAACATTCGACACCAGTGGAGGCTGTTCGACGGCAATCCGTGGAGTCTCCTGCGATGACCGACCGATCGGCAGACAATCCCGCACCGAGAGAATGGATCGATGAGCAGGCTGATACGTCTTCGCCCGAGGAGGAAAGTGGCGAAGATACCTGGTACGTGCGGCCACCCAGTGGTGGCCAATACGGTCCGGCTTCAAGTGAGATGTTAAAGCAGTGGGTCGCGGAGGGGCGGGTAGCCGCGACCGCTCTGTTGTGGCGTGATGGGTGGCCGCAATGGCGCGATGCAAGCCAGGTTTTGCCTGAATTGGCAGGTCAGTTGCCAGAAAGCAAGGCTCCATGGGCGGCGCGGTCTGATTCTGAAACTGGTTCACGGGGACAGTCGAGTTCCCAGTTCGGTGCCGCACCCAAATCAGAGTTGGCTTTTGGTGGCAATGCAGTTGTCGAATCAAAGGCCGATGCGGGAGTTCTGCAACGTCCCAAGGTGAAGCAACGGGTTCGACTGATCAGTGTCCTCGGCGCGCTATCATTACTGCTGGTAGCTGTGCTGCTTTTTGTGATGTTCCGAGGTTGATCTTTCTGAGTCAGTTGTCGACGAGTCAGCTACCTTAGGCTCTAGCAGCCAACCGCTGCATTGTTCGTTCCGTCGATTGCGGTGATGGGCCGTGGCGGCTTCCATCTTCGCCGAGCGAACTCCGAGCGATCGCGGGTGTCACGAAAACATGGGATTGCCAAAGCACTGTTTGGGGAAACGCTGTTTCTTTCCCGGTGAGCTGAGAGCGATTCCAGTTCTGGCGGAGCGTTTTCGACATCCTATACTCTGGCAGACTTGGTCCGATGTTGGGTTCGCTTGTATCAGGCGTTCGGAGTGGTTCTTGGCGAGTAAGTCAGCCAGTGGACCTTGCTGGTATGGAACGCTGTTTTGAATCCTTTGCTGAAGAGAAAACAAGGTGTTTGGTCATGCTTGATGTGCAGTTGTTGGAAGATGAGAGCATTGTGATTCTGTAGCCCGATGGTGAGCTGTCTGAGAGCGACTTCGTGTCAGCAGCGGGACGGATTGACCCCTTCATCGAGAAAACCGGTGGGTAGCGGGGAATACTGATTCATGTCGAATCGTTTCCCGGTTGGGATGCCTTCGCTGCGATGACTACGCATCTCAAATTCGTCAAAGAGCACCATCGGCAAGTTGCGAAGATTGCCTTCGTCACCGATTCATCAATCGGGGCATTCGCTGAAACGGTGGTTAGTCATTTTGTTCGTGCAGAGGTCAAGCATTTTCCATACGCGGATGTTGCAGATGCGAAAGGTTGGATGGGACAACCGAAACAGGAGAGGTAGAAGTCAGGTGGTTGCGGGGGGCCTGAACTGCGATTCATGCGAAATGTCCTTTCGGAAGTCTGGCCTCTCGGAAGTCTGGCCTCTCGAAACTCTGTCCCCCAGAAGCCTGTCCCCCAGAAGTCGGGTTGAGCTTGTGTATCGCCTTGGCGTGTGATGAGGGCGGCTCGGGGAGCTGCTTCGCTGAAACTGGCGATGTAACCTGACAACCCATGGTCCGCTGCGTAGAATGATCGACTTGCGAATCGATCCCTCCCACTTGGAGTTAACTGTATGCGTTTTTTGAGTATTTGTGCTGGTGCTTTGGCTCTGTTCAATTCATTTGCCTCGGTGCAGGCAGAGGAGGCCAAAGTCGAGAAGGTCAGCGTCTTCAATGCGGGTGAGTTGGTCGTTCCTGCTGATTTCAAACGTGTTCAGCCTCAGTCTCGGATCCTTGAGCATGAGTTTCAGGCCAAGGCGGGGGATGGTGATGACGCGGCGACTGCCCGCTTGACGATGATGGGAGCCGGCGGCGACGTTGCGGCCAATATCCAACGCTGGAAGGGCCAATTCGTTGGTGGCGATCCGGCCAAGCAGAAAGTCGAAGAGATGAAACTTGGCGATTGGAAGGTCCATCTAGTCGACGTTTCGGGCAGCTACGCGGAGCGAACCGGAGGCGGCCCATTCGCGGGTGGAAAGGTGGTCAATCGAAAAGACTACGCGATGGCGGGCGCCATCCTGGTGCATCCAGAGGGTCGTAAGTACTTTTTGAAACTGATCGGACCCGGAAAAGTCGTCAAGGCGAACCGCGAGGCGTTCGTGAAGATGATCAAATCGCTCGACGATTGATCCTCCAGTGGTCACGAGGGGCGGGACCTGCTCGTCAGGTGCCCGCCTCGCGACTCCTGTCGAGTTGAGAAACAGCAGCCGCGAAGTCAGCCGCTCGCGGACCGGCGTGACTACGACACTGGTTCCCATTGGACGGCGACTAGCTTACCGTTTTGATCGTGGGGTCCGCCGGCCAACCGAGACGGTATTTGGCCATCTGGCCTTTGTTGCTGGCTGCTAGTGACCAGTTCTTCCGCTTGCCGTTCCGCGATTTCGTATCGGACGTGATCATGAACATCCAGAGTCTTCTTGAACGCTACGGAATCGTCCGCAATCCTTTTGCTGAAGAAGACGCACAAACGGATCCCGTTTTTAAAGAGTACTGCATCAGCAGCGCTTACCATCCGATTTGGGACAAGGTTTACGGCGATCCTGCAGAGCCATCGACTTCGATCATTTTTGGTTTGAAGGGGTCGGGAAAAACGGCAATGCGGTTGCAGGTCGATCGGCATTTGCAGCGTTACAACGAGCAGCACCCGCAGCGACGGGTATTTGTGATCCGCTACGATGATTTCAATCCATTCCTGGATCATTTCAGCGAACGTATGAATCGCCGGGTTGCCAAAAAACCCGAGAAAACCTTGGATACGTGGCGATTGTGGGATCATATGGATGCGATCCTTTGTCTCGGGGTGACTGAGCTGGTCAACCGAATCATTCATCCTGATAGCGTGGGTCCAGATGAAGCGTTGAATCCGGCAAAGGTGCAGTCGCTTGATCGCACCTCGGCGCGGGATTTGTTGTTGCTGGCAGCTTGCTACGATCAGTCAACGGAATCTTCATTCACGTCGCGATGGAATGCTCTACGCAAGATTTTGCGGTACAACAATTTGTCGACCCGGTGGCCCGCCGCGTTGGCGGTTGCATCGCTGGTTGCCTCGTGTTTGCTGGTAGCATGGATGATCTTTCGTGACTGGGGCGTCGATGAGGCTGGGCAGCCGGTCAAGTTGGGTGCGACCGTGATGTGGCTGGTGCCTATTTTGACGTTGGCTGGTGCGTTTCCGTGGTTAGTCCGAACCACCAAGTGTCAACTTGCGGCCTGGGGAATGCACCGCCACATGCGAGTCGGCAAACGGGAAACGAGTGTGCTGAGGAAGACGCTTCAGGCGCTCCCGAGCAAGGAATTAGCCAGTCAGCCCATGCCACGATACGATCGGACCGATGATCGGTACGAGTTGTTAAATAAGTTCCAGTCTTTGCTGGAACCTCTCGGATTTCATGGCGTGATCGTGTTGATGGACCGGGTTGATGAGCCGCATCTGACCGGTGGGAAGGCTGAATTGATGCAGCGTTTTGTCTGGCCGATCTTAGACAATAAGCTGCTGAAGCATCCTGGTCTCGGGTTCAAAATCATGTTGCCGCAAGAGTTGCATGCCGATATTCAGCGCGAAACCCGTGAATTTCACGAGCGTGCTCGTCTGGACAAACAGAATCTGATTCCGGCTTTTCAGTGGACGGGTGAATCGTTGTACGATTTGGTGAGGGCTCGGATGCTGGCTTGTGCTGCTGAAGGGCAGACCCCCGAACCGACTGATTTGTTCGCCGATGATGTCAGTTACGAGCGTCTACTGGCTGCGTTTCAGTCGCTTCGCGTGCCCCGACACCTCTTTCGGTTGCTTTATCGCGTTTTGGTCAGCCACTGTAATCGACACACCGACGCACAGCCGGTTTACAAGATTTCGGGGGAAACGCTCGAGACAGCTCTGGCGGTCTATAGCCAGGAACGCGAACGCGAGGTTTGAGCGGGTTCCGAAGCGAGTCGGGCCCACCGCGATTAGATTCGGCTCCAGGATGATAGGAAGTGGTGACGGGAAGCTTGTGGGCGATTGTGGGCAGGTATTTGCGGCCGAATACCGAAAAGTCTGGCAATGTCGAATTCGATTCGCAAACTTCCCACTTCAAACTTCTCGATTCCTTTGGTACGCTAGTTGCCCGCTGGAAAATGATTTAATACTTGATTGACCGGGAGAGCCGACTTAGTGGGTACCAAAAGAACGGGGAAAGGGAGACGCAAAGTGGGGCGAAAGAAGCGACGAATGCGAGCGAAGATTCGCCATCGCAAGAAATAATTCGCGTCGTTGAAGCCTCAGCAGCGGTTTTCAGACGGCATTGGCAGCCGAAGGGGCTACCATCAATGGCTAGGAGTGAGGTCCGGATTGACCCACCCAGCAGTTATCTGGTTCGCGTATGTCTACTGTCGATTCGAATGCATCTGATTCCATGAGCGATGGCTCGTCCGTTCCACCCAAGAAACGTGGCGTGCCTGAAGGCCTGTGGCTGAAATGTCACGGCTGCGGGGCATCAGTTTATAAAAAAGAAGTGGAGCAGCGTCTGAACGTCTGCGCTAAGTGCGAGCACCACTTTTACGTGTCCGCGAAGGACCGTATTGCTCAAGTCCTCGATGACGGCACTTTTGAATCACTCTACGAAAACCTTCAGCCTACCGACCCGCTCAATTTTTCGGACCGTCGAAAGTACGCGGATCGCTTGGT
This sequence comes from Rubripirellula sp., assembly GCA_049602075.1. GTDB lineage: Bacteria > Planctomycetota > Planctomycetia > Pirellulales > Pirellulaceae > Rubripirellula. The sequence goes on along the minus strand of JBMYRF010000011.1, from coordinate 207,329 downwards.
TGGCGAGCAAAAGCGGACTGGTTTGAGCGATGCGGTCGTTACCGGAACAGGCATGATTCGGGCTCGTCGAGTCGCATTTGCTGTGACTGACAGTGCTTTTATCATGGGTAGCATGGGATCTGTCGTTGGCGAACGTCTCACACGTTTGATCGAGCGAGCGACCGAACAGAACCTCCCTCTGATCATTATTAGCGGTAGTGGTGGGGGTGCCCGGATGCATGAGGGGATCTTGTCGCTGATGCAAATGGCCAAGGTTTCTGCCGCTTTAGCCCGGTATGCCGAGGCGAGCGGGTTGTTTATAAGCGTGCTCACCAATCCCACGATGGGTGGTGTGGCAGCGAGTTTTGCATCCCTGGGGGATTTGGTTTTCGCTGAGCCGAAGGCATTGATCGGATTCGCTGGGCCGCGAACAATTAAAGCGACGATTGGGATTGAACTGCCTGAGGGGTTTCAAACCAGCGAATTTCTGCTGGAGCACGGCTATATCGACCGGATCGTGCCAAGAAAGAATCTTAAAACAGAGATAGCGCGCGCGATCGACTACTGTGGTAAGTGACGCGATGCGTCTTCGCCGCTTTTCTTCGACATCTGCTGCATGAGCTTCCTCGATTCCATCAAATCGGCCTTCAAGTCATCCTCCACCGGTGGAAAGATCGACGTTGAGAAACGTTTTAGCCGTCAGCGGACTGCTGTGACCGGCACGATGGCAAACTTTTTTGTTGCCAAGGATCACAATCACGATGACCGGTTGGTTGGGGTAAAAATTCTCGATATCGAGAAGATGGAGTTATTTGAAAATCGCTTCAAAGGCTTGGGTAAGCCGTCGGAGGGCGAAATCGCACTCCAAATGAAGCACCCCAAGGTGGTGGAGACCTACGAAGTTGGCGTTTCCCTGCGGGGAGAGCCGGTGATCGTGATGGAATACATCGCGGGCCCCAGCATGCAGAACATCGTGGTTCAAAAGCAGGAAGAGCATGTGCATGGAAAGCGGATTGAGTTGATCCGCGATATGGCGGAATCGCTTAAATACGTTCACTCTCAGGGCTTTATCCACCGCGATATTTGTCCGCGAAACTTCATTTGCACCACGGGCTCATCGACCGTGAAGCTAATCGATTTCGGGCTGACGGTTCCGGCAACCGCTCCCTTCATGGCGCCCGGCAACCGGACGGGAACGCCGCTTTATATGTGTCCAGAGATCATCCGCCGCCGTCATACGGATAAACGGGTCGACATCTTCTCCTTTGGCGTCACCTGCTACTGTTTATGCTCGTTTCAGCATCCCTGGCAGGGAGAGATTTTGAATGGCAGGGCCGCGTTACATCACGATTCAGCACCGCCCAAGGAACTGGTTGACCGATGCCCCAATATCGATCGGCGACTGGCCAAGGCGATCATGAACGCGCTCAATCCGAAGGTGGACGAGCGAACTGTCGATATGGACCAATTTCTTTCGGCGATCAGTTCGGTTGACTCTGCTTTCGTCGACTGATTCTCTGTCACCGGGCATTTGGCTGCCCGTTTTCTCGCAGAGGGAATCGGTTTTCTTTCAGGAATCGGGTTTCTCTCAGGAAGCTGGCTGATTCGGAGCGGAAGCTGGGTGATTCGGAGCGGAAGCTGGGTGATTCGGAGCGGAATAGGCAATCGGGCTGAGATGCTTGGGAATCGACCCAGCGGCAAGTCGCCTACCCGGTTTCTTGAAAATTGGCGGTGAGGGAGGCGGGAATTTAGTGCTGCAGGCGGGAATTTGGTGCCGCAGCCGGGAATTTGGTGCCGCAGCCGGATTGTGGCGGGTGCCAGATCGCTCTCCTTTCCCGGATCTCCGCTAAAATCGGACAGCTAAGGGGGGGTGAGTAGTGATTGCCTGTTTTCGGGGTGATTTCGTTGACACTCTTTTTCCGCCCTAATTATACTTCGGAGGACGTGGTGAACTTAGGCAAACTATTCATCATGGCGTGGTCGCCTACCACAACCTTGCGTTGGCCCCCGCCAAGCTTGGTGGGAGCGGAGTAATTGATGGCTCTGCTTCCGATCGTCGGTCTCATCGTATACGGAATCCAAAATGACCTTACTCGGTAAGTCTTTCACCGCTGTCATCTTGATCCTGAGCACAGTCTTCATGGCGTTAGCCTTGGCTGTGAACGCAACGCATCGCAATTGGCGCGACGTCGCGGTCTCGGGCATCAACGGTCAACCCGGTCTGAAGCAACAGATCGAAGATATTTCGCGGGTGAACGAGCAGTTGCGGGAGGCTCGGCAGCGAACGCTTGCTGACCTGGACCGCGAACAAGCAGCCCGCCAAACAGCGCTCGCTGCATTACAAACCCAGCTTGACCAGCTCGAAGGTACCCTCCAAATGAGCGAGCAGTCGGTGCAGCAGCTTACCGCGGAGAACACGGAGTTGAGCCAAACTGCGCTCAGTAGTGCTCGCGAGTTGGAGCGGTTAACTGCGGAAAATGCTGGTTTGAGAACGCAGGTGCGGACCGAACAGCAAGATCGCGACGCGCTGTTTGCTCAGGCTTTGCAGCTGACCAACGAGATGAACACTCTACGCGGTTTCAAACAGCAGCTTGAGGAACGCAACAAGCAGCTGATGACCCAGGTGACTCGCTTTGAAGAAGTTGTTACCGCGAAGGGGATCGATATCAACGAACCGCTTGATGGTGCACCACCTGAACGCAACGGTAATATCCTGCAGATCGATCGCCCGACTTCGTTGGTCTTAGTGTCGATTGGTTATGACGAGGGTCTTCGCAAAGGACACTTCTTGGAAGTGACCCGCGAGGGCCGTTACGTCGGCAAGTTGAAGGTTCGGGACATCCAACCGGACCGTGCAGTGGCAGAGATTATGAAAGACTATAGCGAAGGCATCCTTAAGGAGGGCGATCGTGTCGACACTACCCTCGACTGAAAACCGTAAACAACCACCGAGCGTTTATACCGTGATGTTGTTGATCAGCATGCTGTTCATGTTGATCGCAGTGATCGCGATGTGGATCGAGTTGAACCGCTGGGCGCCGGAGTATTACCGGACCAATACCGCACAGCCCAACGCAATGGTCGTTCCGACCGGCGACTTGTTCGCCTAGTGGCGACCTGGGTCACGTCGCAGTGAGCAAGCTCGCAACTGAGCATGCCCACTGTGTAGCCGACCGCTTATCCCGTCTTTTCTAGCCAGCCGTGTTGTGATTGTTTCATCGCGGCGTCGGGCTGAGAGAACTTTTACGCCGGGTAATTTGGCTGAGAGGACTCCGAGGTCGGAACCCAGCGATTCTGGGCCGAAGCCATCGGCAATCCATTAGCGATGTTCATAGCTGGCGAGCGGTCGGCAAGTTGGTAACTGATTGGCGTTCTTCGTTCGCTTGCTCGCTATCGCTTTGATGATGTTTTGAACGCCCTTTTTTGCGGTGGCCCCCCTCGCAGTTTAACGCCTGATCATACAGCGCAGCGGCATTTAAACGCGGTTAAAAACGTCCCTCGGGCCGGCCCGGCAAGACGGCGGTCACGCGAAATCGGGTTTCTCGCTCGATTTGCTGGCGTGAATCTGTTCGCATGCTCTGTACGCCGATCGCTTTTTCGAACCGCAAGAGATGCTCAATTTTTGCGAGTGGCACGTGACTGCCTAGGCAGCCTTGCGGGCCGTCCATGATGTGTTACGCGTGGGCATCTTCACTACCATGCCTTCGTTTTCACACTCATCGAGATAGCTCGAATCGATTGACGCTTGCAATTCTGTTGAGAGCATGGCGGCAGCGAGTCCGCCGAGTCCTTCGGCAAACTGATGTGGATGCAGCAGATTGGCAGCGAGCGAGAACGCGGCGTTGACGACACTTCTATTGCCAAAGTGATTGGAGACAGCTCCGAGTCGCATGCCGCGGGCGAATGTGCTGTTGTTCCACGGCAGCGATTCACTGCTGCACAGGACGGTCGACTCCCGTGCGACTTCACACTTCCAGCCCGCCTGGCGAGTTAGACGCTGGAAGACGTCGCTGACTTGGTCGACGCTGGAACCGTGAAAGCATTTATTCAAGCGACGTAACAGGTCACGCCGCCAAAAAGAAGCCTGCAAATAGCATCCAGTTCGGCCCCGTTGTTGCAGATCGGTCCTGGGTTGGCCGGCCCGTCCGCCGAAATCGCTCCATCCCCCTGCGAGGATTTTTTGCGTCGACGCATTGCGGATCACAGGTGCGACGGATCCACAGTCAAAATGCTCAAAACATTCGGAGGCTTCATCTGTCCAGCCGGAGGTTGCTTCCAAACCATCTGCGAGGACATGGACCAGCCGACCGCGGGCAGCGTCTGACCCGGCCACAACCAGGTCGGTAAATCCGGCACGCTCGGTTGTCACAAAACGGACTTCGTCGCCCAGGGCGTAAGGATCGGTATAACTACCGTCGTGTACGACCAGTACTTCGCTGTGCTGTGGGCGGTGTTGCAAAACACTGATGAGAGTGCGTTCAAACGCGACCGTGTCGGCGGTCAAAGGGACCAAAATTGACAGTTGTGGGATCGTCGGAAACTTGGGCACCGTTGCCATTCCTGTTCGAGGCAAACAATTGCAAGCGAAGTGATTCGCTCGGAACTCACGTCTCCTCATGGGACGCATAACCGTTATGAGTAGTACTTCGGAGTCGGTAACGAAACGATTTAGTTCTTCGGAGAGTCCCTCTTGGAAACCCAGGAAGTTTAGGGAGCCCCCTACGAATCGGTTCACTAATCCGCACAATTTCACATCTGGGCTACCTGTTTCCTCCTAATGCTGTCATTTCAATGCATTGTCGCCATCTCTCCTGCGCTGGTTTTTCCGTTTCCGAGATTGGGTTTGGAGGCTGGGCGATTGGCGGTGGCTGGGGGGATCAGCACGATCCCGAATCGATTGCCGCGCTGCATGCTGCGATCGACAAGGGGATCAACTTTATCGACACCGCACAGGGGTATGGTGATGGGCACAGCGAGACGCTGATTGGGAAAGTCCTGAAGGAACGCTCGGAACAGGTGCATGTTGCGACCAAGACGCCTCCGGCCGATGGGCCTTGGCCACCAAGTCCTTATTGCCGCTGGCAAGATCGCTATTCGGCGGCTTACCTCCGCGACAATGTGGAGCAACGTTTGCGGTGTTTAGGTACCGAGCGGATCGATGTCTTGCAATTGCACACGTGGACGAGTGCTTGGAACGACGATCCACAGCCGCTGTTGGTGCTGCGTCAGCTCAAGGATGAGGGCAAGATTGGATTGATCGGAGTCAGCACTCCAGAGCAGGATCAATCGTGCGTTGTGCAGTTAATGCGAGACGGGTTGGTCGATGTTGTTCAGGTAATTTTCAACCTGTTCGATCAAGAGGTGGCTGCTCAGGTGCTGCCGGTGGCGGCCGAAACTGGTACCGGAGTGATCGTCCGGGTGGCCTTAGACGAAGGAGCGTTGACTGGGAAGTACGGTCGGGAGCATGAATTCGATTCATCCGATTTCAGGCATCGCTACTTCGCGGGCGATCGGATGCGTCGGACAGCCGAGCGAGTGGAAGAAATTCGTGCCGACATGGAAGAGTTTGGGCTGGCCGATCGATACAGCTTGGCCGATCTCGCACTCAAATTCGTACTGTCGCGTCCCGAGGTGAGCACGGTGCTCGTTGGAATGAGGAACGTCCAGCAAGTCGACATGAATGCACACACAGGTCAACTCAAGGATCTTCCTGACGATCTGCTGGAAAGATTGCAGCGGCATCGTTGGCTGAGGGGCGTGTGGTATGGCGGCAAATAAAAACCTGAGGCATGTAAAAACCCTAAAAAGGGATTCCTACAGGGTTGTCTGGACCAAGTTACCGGTCGAGTTCCGGCGAGTTCAGCAACACAGATTCACGTTTCAAACGACAACCGATTGGCTTTGATAATGAACGACGTTTTGGAGACTGCAGCAATGGCGGCCCGAGCTGGCGGCGATGTGCTGATGCGATACTTTCGCGATGGCGTTCAGATGCGCAACAAGTCAGAGCAAGGTGGCAAAACTTACGATTTGGTCAGTGATGCCGATGTCGAAAGTGAACGTATCATTGGCGAATATTTAGCGGAGCAATTTCCCAATCACGAACTGCTTGGCGAAGAGAACCTGGTGGGGCGGGTCGACGCAGAACATGTATGGGTGATCGATCCGTTGGATGGAACTAATAATTTCGCTCACCAGATTCCACACTTTGCTGTTTCGATTGGATACTATCGGTCAGGGGTCGCCGAGGTTGCCGCGATTTACAATCCCGCTCGCGACGAAATGTATACAGCTGTTCGAGGCGGTGGCGCGTTTTGGAACGGACAGCCAGCCCAGGTTTGCGAATCGAGTTCGTTAGCCCAAACGCTGATTGGCTGCGGTTTTTACTACGATCGTGGAGCGATGATGAAAGATACGCTGGCGACGTTAGAAGAATTTTTTAGCCATGACATTCACGGGATTCGACGATTTGGAACAGCGTCGCTTGACCTCTGCCAAGTTGGCTGCGGTTACTTTGGCGGATTCTTCGAGTACAAGCTTTCACCGTGGGATTTCGCGGCGGGGCGACTGTTCGTGGAGGAAGCGGGAGGGAAAATCTCCGATGCCCGTGGAGCACCTCTCCAGCTGGAAGTTGGCAGTGTCGTTGCCAGCAACGGCCTCTTGCACGACGAAATGATCGAGATCACCTCCAAGCGTGCGCCAACACGTTAAATCCCGTTTGCTTCGCCTGCCAATTGATACCCCAAAACGTTTCACACGGAAGTTTTCGAATCGATCTCGTCTCGTCTGATTCGATCTGACTGTCGAAAACGGATGGACAAAAAGCGCGGCTATGATTTTTCGCGTTAGCTTCGGGTCTTTCGCGTCACGCTAGAGCATTCCGTCTCAGGGACGCCTGGGCGTGTACAAGCAGCAGTCTGTAGGGCAGACGTCATGCCAGGGCCCCATTTGTCCGACTGCTGATTTGGTATCGCGCTGCCCCATGCGTTCCTCGACGAGTTCGCGGATCATGCCGACAAACGAGGTGGATGTGCCGGCGGTCGCGGCGCGGGCGAATGCGATGCCTCGCTCCTGGCAGGCTTGTGCCGCTTCTTCATCGAGGTCGAACATTACTTCCATGTGATCGCTGATGAACCCGATTGGGCAGACGACGAGCGCAGACAGGCCGTCTTCCTCGTGCATCTTGGCGATCGTGTCACAGATGTCTGGCTCCAGCCATGGTTGTTGCGGTGGGCCGCTGCGACTCTGGTAGACCAGTTGCCATTGCTTCACGCCACACGCTTCCGCCACCAGTCGGCAAGATTCATTCAATTGCTTGACGTAGTCGCAGTTCTCTGACATCGACAGCGGGATGCTGTGGGCTGTGAACAGTACCGTTGCGTCGGAATTCTGCTCGCTTACCGAGGCTTGTTCGTACGGTTGCTGGTCGTCGGTGGGCTGGTCATTCCCGCTTGGTTTGGTCAGTGAGTGCATCGCATGGCGGACGGCATCGGAAACTGAGTCGATGAAACCTGGATGGTTGAATCCCATCCGGACCTTCTCGACGATTGGTGCCCCTTCTCCCACTTCGGCCTGAGCCTTGGCGATGTCCTCGCGGTATTGGCGGCACCCGCTGTAGCAACTGAACATGCTAGTGAAGAACGCGAGTGTGCGTTGGCGTCCGTCGTCACGCATCTGTCGAAGGGTATCGGGCAACATCGGGTCCCAGTTTCGATTACCCCAATATAGTGGCAGATCGATTCCTACATTTTTGAATTCCTGTTCGATCGCCGTCAGCAATTCGCGATTTTGCTCATTGATAGGACTGACACCGCCGAATTGTTTGTAATGCTCGGCAACTTCCAGCATGCGTTCGCGCGGAACTCGTTTGCCACGCAACACATTTTCCAAAAAAGGCATGACGTCGTCGGGGCCTTCAGGGCCACCGAAAGAGACCAGCAGGAACGAGTCGTAGGGCGGAAGTTCATCAGACATTGGTGCGGGTGCCTCGCTGGGACTTGATCGAAAAACATACGATAGTATCCATCGCATTCAAGTCCGAGAGGGCCAACGTGGACCACGCCTCGATTCCACCGCCGATACAGTCGTTGCTCGCCGATCGTGGCGTGGTTCAGATCGATTGCGTGCCACCCGGATTTAGTGGGGCTGCGGTGTATCGCTGCCGGTGTGCAGATGAGTCGGTTTGGGCCCTCAAGCAATGGCCTCGCGATACGGCTGCGGAGAGGGTCGACCAAGTTCATCGGGTCATCTGCCACGCCAACCGCTCAGGCTGTGAGTTTGTGCCCTGTCCGGCTCCCTGGTCCCCCTCTCTGCCTGATCAGCGTTCCCTTTTGACGGCTCATCAGTTAGCTACGGAGAGGTTGTCGGGGACTCGCCGTACCGTGGCGGAGCGGCATTGGGAATGGCTGCCGTGGTTGCCTGGAGGCCCTTTGGCGAGTGATGCGTCGCTGAGGCAGATTCAAGCGGGTGCAGCAGCGATCTCGAGATTTCATCAGGCCGTGATCAATCTGGGCGGCCAGGTTCAAGTCGCTCCCGCCGTCGTTGCCCGTTTGAAACGCTTGGAAGAACTCCAGCAGATCATCCCGAGGCTTGTGCCTGAGGTTGTTCCCGATGGCGGGCCAATTTCTCCCTCGCTGCTGCAAGCCGGTTGCCAGCTGGTGAATCGAGAATGGCCGCAGGTACGCAAGCGGCTCACCGAAACGCTGGGCCGCCATGCTCAGCAATCGACCTGGACTCAGTATGTGCTGCGGGACGTCCACCGTGAGCACCTTTTCTTTCAGGAGAATCGGGTTAGCGGCTTGATTGATTTTGACGCGATTCGGATCGATACACCGCTGACAGATTTGGCTCGTTGGGCCACCGAGTTTGTGATCGAGAGTCTAAGTCCCAATGCCGTCTGGGAATCCGTGATGGCGGGTTGGCGTGAGGGTTGGTCATCTCAAGGTAGGGCGGTAATGAGAGATGATTTCAGGCTGATGCAGGACCTGTACCGAGCCTCGATTTGGATTAGTTTGGCCAATTGGCTCGACTGGATTTTGATTCAGCACCGGCGTTTCTCCGCAGAACCCGAGAAAATCGCTGCCCGCGTGCGACTATTCGTCCGTGGGGCGGAAAAAGAGACCTGCTAATTGAAGAAATGAGATTAGCGAATCGAAACATCATTGTTCCGTTGCCGCCAAGCATGCAGGGAGGGAACAGGATGGTTTTTCCGTGCCGCCGGCGGGTGGTGGGGGCGGGTGGCAGCGTGTGGTCAAGGGACCGAGAGAAGGGAACAACCGGTGAATTTGGCCTCGAAACGTCTGGAGGCGTTGATTTGTGGTATTCAGAGGTGGCCGGGATCTCGCAGTGACGAGATGAGGCTGAAACGCTGTGAAAGGTCGTGAGTCGACCCGCGGGGCCGTTTTCTGCGGTACTGGAGCATGTTTTGAGCGGTCAAATCAGATGGGGCAAAGTTGACGTCTGATTCTCCCGACAACTAGAATTCGACAAGCACACATGAAAACGCCGATTGGTATGAACCACATGGTAAAAAATGCCGTCCTGAGACCGCTTTCCCTCGCAACCTGGCTAATTTTGGTCAGCCTAATGGGGACAGCGTCCAGTCAAACATTGCTAGCTCAAGATAGTTTTGACGATACCGATCTGTTTCCCAACTTTTCCTTGGGCGGATTCGGCGAGAATGATGCGCAGGAACCGGTCGAGTGGTCCGCGAAGTATTTCGCCGACAGTGATGGGAAGGCTCGCCTGGAAATCGAAGCGAACCTGGCGGAAACGTGGCATCTCTATTCCACGACCCAACCGCCGGGTGGTCCTACGCGGACCGAATTTAAATTGCTCGGTCCAGACGCCGCCAAGATCACTGGTGCCTTCAAGCCAGATCAATCTCCTTCCAAGAGTGTGTCGTCGCTGTACAACGGCCTGACGGTCGAAGAGCACGAGGGCACTGTCGTTTGGTCAGTCGATTTGCAGTTAGCCTCTGGATTCAAGGGGCCGATTCAGGTGCAAGCCAGAGGATTGGTCTGTAAGTCGGGCGGGTCCAATCGTTGCATGCCGGTTCAGGAAATGTTAACCGCCAAACTGGCTGGAACCTTGGACGGTACTTTGGCGTCCCAGCCTACTTTGGCGTCCCAGCCTGGCAAGTCGGATGCAGTTGCAGACGCAGAAGTTTCCGAGCCATTCCGCGATGGCAAGTATGTCGTTGAATGGCGAGCGGTGGTGACACCCAAGCAGTTAGGGCCAGGTGACAAAGGGGTCCTTCGCTTCACGGCCAAGCCCGATTCGACCTATCACGTTTACAAAGCGGTAACCGACGACTCAGAATCGTCAACCAACTTTGTCTTGACGGACAAAGCAGGTCTGTTGGTAGGGGCCCCGGTCGCCAATCAGAAGCCGGTAACTAAGACGCTTTTGCCGTCACTGCCGCCAATCAGCTACTACAAGGGGGCGGTGACCTGGGAATTGCCATTCCAGGTGCCGGCCGATGCATCTGATGGAGTCAAAACGTTGACCGGGCTGATCGCTTACCAAGCTTGTACCGATACGAGTTGTCAGCGACCACAAGGTTTGAAGTTCAGCGCTCAATTGCAGATTGGTCAACCAACGCAAGCCCAGCCCGCAGGGATCAAGTTGGTCACCGCAAAATCGGCGGATGTGCTCGACGCCGCGGCCGAGACAGACTGGGTGGACGAGGTGACGGTCGATGAGGTGGCCTCGCAAGTGCCACCGGCACCCGCGCCCCTGACCCCGCTCGATTCGCAGGGGTCGATCGATACAGACTTGGCACCGGATACAGAACTGATCCCCGATTCAGAGTTGGCAGCGGATACAGCAATCGCGAACGATGCTGACGCGTCGGCGAGCACAGAGATTCCGTTTTGGCTAACGCTCTGTTTCGCGTTCTTGGGTGGGTTGATCTTGAACGTGATGCCCTGTGTATTGCCGGTCGTTGGTTTGAAAATTCTTGGTTTTGTAAACCAAGCGGGCGAAGATCGCCGCCGAATCATGGTGCTGAATCTTGTTTACATGCTTGGCATCATGTCGGTGTTCTTCGTTTTGGGCAGTGTGGCAGGGGTCAGTAAATTTGGCTGGGGCCAGCAGTTCACTCTGTTTCCCTTCCGATTGGGAATGACGCTGGCGTTGTTCGCCTTGGCGCTCAGCTACCTGGATGTTTGGGAGATTCCCGTGCCGGGGATGGCGGCCGGTAAAACGTCTCAGGACCTGCAGTCCCGCGAGGGTGTGCTGGGTGCGTTTTCCAAAGGGGTTTTTGCGACAATTTTGGCGACGCCGTGCAGCGGCCCGTTGCTGGGATACATTCTCGGTTTGACGCTACAGTTCTCGCCGGCGACCACCGTATTGGTTTTCTTAACCGTTGGTTTCGGAATGGCGTTTCCCTATCTGGTAATTGGAGCGCGGCCAAGTTTGGTGTCTTGGTTGCCGAAACCAGGACCCTGGATGGACACCTTGAAGCAGTTGATGGCGTTCCTGTTTCTCGGAACGGTTGCTTGGTTTTTCGCTCAATTCGACGATAGCCAGAAACTATCGGTCTTTATCTCACTGGGTGCCGTTTGGTTCGGTTGTTGGATTATCGGACAAGTACCGAACTGGGCAGAGTTGCAAAAGCGATTACTTGCTTGGGCAGGTGGCATCACCGTTGCGACGTTAATCAGTATGTGGGCATTCAGCGAGAGCGGTTTGCAAGAGAGTCCTGAGTTGAAGTGGGTCGATTACAGCGAAACTCGCTTGCAGGAACTTCAAGGGGAAGGACGCACCGTCATGTTGGATTTCGGGGCGAAGTGGTGTGGTACGTGCATCTACAATTACGAGACCGCAATCGACACGGATGAAACGCGTATGCTGGTCGAAGAACTCGATGCCATCGCAATGTACGCCGACTGGACCGACTACAGCGAAGAGATCAAGCAAAAGCTAGAAGAATTGCAGAGTCGATCGATCCCATTGTTGGCGATTTATCCCGGCAACCGGCCCGGCGAGCCGATTATCCTGCGGGATATCGTGACGCAACAAAATGTGAGCGACGCACTGCGGGAGGCGGGAGCCAGTGTGAATGCATCTCAATCGAAGAGTGGCTCTTCGATTGCATCGACGATCCCCTGACCGAGCGATTGCACCTGATTGATCGGTTGCACCTGACCGATTGGGTTCCGATCGGCAGATTTCCGCTCGACCTGTTTCGCTTTGTTGACCTCTGATTTCTGACGGCGGGTAGTGACCTCATGACGCTGGTCGATGTCGAAGACACGATCGTGGCCATCGCGACCCCCGGATCGCCCGCTCCACGCGGGGCTGTGCGGTTGTCGGGACTGCAGTTGTCGTCCGTGCTCCAGCGTCTCTTGCCAGAGCACCAGTTCGAAGGTCGCTCGCCACGCCGAATGGATGTTCATTTAGACTTGGGAACGGTTCTGGGCGACGTCCCCGTTTCACTGATGTGGTGGCCTACGCATCGGAGTTACACCGCTCAGCCATCTGCGGAGTTACACACTTTTGGTTCGCTGCCAATTCTGACCGCGATCGTGCGGCGAGCGATCGACGCGGGTGCGAGAGCGGCTCGGCCGGGTGAGTTTACAATGCGGGCTTTCTTGGCGGGCCGACTTGATTTGACCCAGGCCGAGGCGGTCTTGGGCGTCATTGAAGCGGAAGGCCGGGGATCGCTCGATCACGCGCTCGAGCAGTTGTCCGGAAATTTGTCCAAGCCTCTTGAACACGCCCGGTCAACGGTGCTCAACCTCTTGGCGGACGTCGAGGCCGGACTTGATTTCGTCGACGAAGACATCGAATTCATCGGTCAAGAGGCACTTCGATCCAGGCTCGATGAAATCCTGGTCCTCCTTCGCCAAACAGCAGAAACCATGCGGCATCGCGGTGGCGGAGCTGATCGACCGATGGTCGCGCTGCGGGGGTTACCAAACGCCGGGAAAAGTTGTCTGTTCAATCGTCTGTCAAACCAAGACGCGGCAATCGTTTCCAACGTTGCCGGTACGACACGTGATGCCGTGACTTGCGAAGCCAACCTTGCAGGGAAACAGGTCACACTGTCAGATACGGCCGGCTTGGAATCGATCGACACCGAAATCTCCGAACGAGCACAGGTGCAAGGACGCCGCGCATCCCAATTAGCTCGGGTTCGCTTATGGTGTGTTGATGCGAGTCGCACCGATTTTGAACGAGCGACTGAGCAAATGCGCGAGATCGCATCGAGTCAAAGAGGGTCAGCGGTAGCGGACTTGTTTCTCGCTACGAAAGTCGACCAAAGTGACCAATCGATTTCCGCACCCTGGATCGGGTGCAGTGCCGTGACCGGCGAAGGCATCGAGCTTGTTGTGAAGGAGATTTGCGAGAGGCTTGATCAAACTGATCGGCAGGAAATTGGCTCGGTTGTTGGAACCGCCGCACGGTGCGGACACTCACTGCAGTTGGCATCCGAAGCGGCCGAAGCAGCCGTTCGATTGATCGAGTTGAATGAGGGGCAAGAATTCGTTGCCACTGAGTTGCGGGCGATCGCCCAGCACCTTGGGGAAGTCACCGGAGCTGTTTATACCGACGATATTCTCGATCGGGTCTTCAGCAGATTCTGCATCGGTAAATGAGGTTGGCCGCAACGTTGGCAATGCTGAGCGTTGGTGGCCGGTCGAGTTCAATCGGCTCGACCAATACGGCGATTTTTTTAGAGTGGGGTTCCGTGCGTCAAACGAGCTCGCATTCGAGCACGAATCAGGTTTCGGCATTGCCATCCACCGAGACTTAACCAACCAATCGCCGCTACGCTGAGAGTCCATTTCAGCCACCACGGTTGATAGACGAACCGAACGTGCCACGTTCCTGCCGGTAACATCACTCCCTGCATCAGGCCATCGACCCGATGGACCTCGGTCGCCTGCCAAATCGCGGAGTTGGGTTCGCGGAATTCTGCTCGCCAGTGACCATCCTGGTAAGTTGTTCGTGTCAGCAAGGCTGGCTTTGAAAGATCGACCAACGCCGAATCGAACTCAGCCAACCGGTTTGGGGAATCTGGTCTGATTGTTGCTGGTTCGGTCGATG
>JBMYRF010000011.1:97687-193197 GCA_049602075.1 Rubripirellula sp. | reverse complement strand
CGCTGCACCATTGAGGGGCGCTGGGATGACCGGTGATCGATCTGATTGGATGACCGGCAGAGAATTTTGCTGTTGCCAAATTCCTCGCAGGCGTTTCGCTGTTGCCGCGACATCGGTTGCAGAAGTTCGCTGGTGAGCCCACTGCCAATGTACCTGCAGTCGTGGTGTGGGCGTCGGTGCTCGTATCAGAATCTCCACGAGTTGCAGTCGAGTCCCATCGTCTGTCACCAAAGAATCAAATTGACTGGTGGTGTGTTGCACGTGTGCAATCGAGAGCCAGGATCGAATCGCTTGCCAAAACTGCTCGGTCTGTTTCGGTGTCAGCGTTGACGTGATTGCATGAGTGGCCGACCAGAAATCATTCATCGATTCACTGCGGATCGATGCCATGCTGTTAAAGACTGCTGCACGATCGGCGAGGTGCCACCGTCCGAACCACGCCGCCTGTTGACTTGATTCGACTTCCAGCAATCGATCGGGTGCGGAACTCGTACGCCAGATGTCGGGCCAGCCACTCCCTGATCGGGTACGCATCCAGCGGGCACCGGAGTCGAGGTTGTATGGAGGTCGGGAGACAGCCAACTGGTTCAGTGTGTTTTGTTCCTCCGGTCGACTGACGCGGTGGATCAGTCTGCTGCAGGAAAGTGTCACGTCGATCAGGGTGATCACCAACAACGCGTACCCCATTAGGGACGGCGAGAGTCGTCGTCGATTCGCAAGCATCAACACCAATGCGATCGCGATCCAAGCGAGCCAACTGTGAAACCAGGAAATGCTGATCTCACTGATTGCTGCTGGGATCCGCAGCGGGCCCCAGAATAGATCCTTTGGGTCGGTGATTCCGGGATCAATCAGCCAATCAGGATTCCAACGCAAAACAACAGCAGTGATCAACCCGAGTGATATGACCCCGCCTGCGGGAAAGATCCAACGACGAGCGGTTTGGGGTGATTCGATCCACTCGTCGATGACACTGGCCGTCACGATTGCGGTTCCCAAGGCAAACGGAATCAGCCATTTGGCGGGATATCGAAATGAATCGTAACCAGGCAGGAATTGATATAAAAACCAATAGCCGCCGCCGATCGCGCTATCAACAGTGGAAAGCCAGGGCGTATTGGTTTGGATCACCCAGACCAAGCCGAATTGGCCCATTGCCAACCAAAGGCTCATTAGGGCAACGAACATCCATGCATCCACTCCACCAGCGCGGCACTTCCACAGTCGGGACAGAAGTGCCAGCAAAGTGAGCAACCCCATGTAGAGCGTCGGCGTCCACATCCGGCCATCACCGTGGAGCCGCCCACTGATGCGGCGATGTTCGGGGAGCAAAGAGCCGAACGCTTGTGGTGTTACCAATTCGAGTGCGTGCCAGGGAGCAAGCGAATACTGATAAGACTCGTATTGCTTGCTGTTGACAAGTGGCGGTTGCCACCAAGGTTCGGTCCGCTTTGTTGCCAGCCGATCGCTTTGCCGACTCCACGAAATGGACGCAGCGAGCTGGGGGGCGGCTAGGACGACAGCCAAGATTGGGCTCGCCAACAAGACCCATGCTGGGAATCCGGGCTCTTGAGTCGTGAGTTGTTGCCGTTTGGTGACGAATTTTCGACCGACCCAAATCACGGTGCTCAAAAGCATGCCGTGCAAGGCGGTCTGTGGGTCGCCCGCTAGCACCATCATCGCCAGAGTCGTCGAAGCGATCAGTGTCCGTGTAAATGGCGATAGGTCGCGGGCGGCAATCAGTGATCCCAGTAGTAACGGTAACCATGCGGCACCACACAGAAATGGTGGATTGCAATACAGGCTTAGCACCACTCCCGACAGCGGATAGACGATTGAAGCGATGACCGCCGCGATTGGCGTTATCTCTGACCAACGGGCCGCGCGATAACTTGTCAGCGAGGCGAGGATGAGATGGACGACGATGTACCAAGCCATCGCGGTCGTCGTTGAGATCGGCAACGCATAAATGAGTGTCTTGGGAGGATACAGCACTGCAGTCGTTGTTTCGCCAAGCAGCGGAATCCCTGTTTGATCAAGAGGATTCCACATCGGCAGCCATTGGCTGTTCATTCGCCACGCGACGTAGTCGTATAGCGGCGTGTAGAAATGACTGACATCGCGAAATGCGAGACGATCCAATCCGAACAGTGACGTTGCGAATAATCCCAGGATCGAAAGGGACGCCAGCCAAACGACCACGCGCGGCATGGTCATGATGTTCGCTTATCGAGGCGCCGTGACAATGCCCATGCGCGATTGGGTTCGCAGCGAGTCGGCTCGCTCCACGACATTGTCGGCTGGTTCAAGGGTTTTGGGAACGAGTTCGACATCCACAATTCTCTCGTCGCGAATCTCACCGGGCCAAAGGGTTTCACTTACGAAATCAAGGCCGGGGAGTTGGTACCACGGTGGGTTGAAACGCTTGCGGATCGTCTCAGTCCGATAGCCGTCTTTTTCGATTCGAAATTCTCGTGTCCCATAGTAAACAAAGCTGGTTGCCGCAGGGGTCGTCCCGATGACTTGATTATCCACCGAAACCACCGCGCCGGGTGGGTTGGTACGGACTGTCATTCGGCGACGCACGCAACCATTACTTGCCAACATAATGATCGCTGGCAACAGCAACGCGATTCGAATTCTGCGGAAATGAGCCAAGAACTATCATCCGTGAAGTGGGAAATGCCAACACTTAGAGATTCCCTAACATTCTGTCATCAGCCTCCGCTAGCCCGGTTGGCAACATTTGGCAGTTTCACGCCGGTCGGTTTCCCATCTGCTATTTTAGGGGGCTGGATGGCACTCGGTTCCAAACGTGATTCCCTCACGACACCGGCGTTGGTGGTGGAAACTACGTACGGGGGAAAGACGGACGGGGAAATACCGACTCTGACTGAACCCGTTTACTCCCCGGCGACTGATTTTTTGCTGATTTACCCTCCACTGATTTATTAGCGAATGGGCATGCGACCCATTCTTCCTCGATCATTGAATGGACTATGGCTCACCTTCACTGGATGCAATTCTTGCTCGTCTCGCTGTGGTTGATGGGATCTCTCGTGGCGGAGGATCCCCTTCAGGTCAAGCTTCGCTCTCAAACGGTCGCTGGCGATGGTTCCTTCTATACCGAATTGGATTCGCAACAGTGGTTGCCAGATGAAACGGCGATCATTGTTTGTGATGTATGGGATTACCATCACTGTTTGAATGCGGTCCGGCGAGTGGGTGAATTTGCTCCGAGGCTGAACAAAGTACTTGACCGCGCCCGTGCGATGGGGGTCACGATCATTCACGCTCCGAGTGATTGTATGGCTGCCTACCAGGATCATCCGTCGCGTCGCCGCGCGATGCAGACGCCGAAAGCTGAAGTGCTGCCAGAAGCGATTGCTTCTTGGTGCTCGATTATTCCCGCGGAGGAAAAAGCGGTTTACCCGATCGACCAGTCGGACGGTGGTGAAGATGATGATCCCCAAGAGCACGCCGCTTGGGCAGCCGAGCTGGAGGCGATGGGACGAAATCCAAAATCACCTTGGAAACAACAAAGTGATTTGATCACCATCGATCAGCAACGCGACTATATAAGTGATCGTGGGGAAGAAGTCTGGAGTATTTTGACCCACCATGGGATTAAGAATGTCGTACTCGCAGGGGTGCACACCAATATGTGCGTACTTGGGCGACCGTTCGGGCTGCGGCAGATGGCACAAAATGGCAAGAACGTGGTGTTGATGCGAGACATGACCGATACCATGTACAACCCCGCCCGGTGGCCCTATGTCAGTCATTTCGAAGGCACGCGGCGAATCATTGATCATATAGAACGCTACGTTTGTCCAACGATCAGCAGTGACCAGTGGATCGGTGGTGAGCCGTTCCGTTTTGCTGGCGATTCAGGGAACCGCGAGCCGCTGGTTGCAACAAACATTCCCGCCGAATGGTCGGTCGTGGACGTGCCGCACCAGAGTTCCGATGCGGCCCACCAAAAGACCCCGCATTGGTATCGATGCGTGGTTCGCGTTCCCGCCGACTGGTTGGCGGGCAAGGTTGAATTCGAATGCAAACACCGGGGTGCACGGGTTTGGGTGAATGGGAACGAGCTCGACGGTCGCCAGTTAGCGAGTGGAGCGACCCGATTTTCGGTCGCGGCAGATTGGGTCGAGGCTGGCGAGGCGAATTTGTTTGTCATCCAGATTCCGCAGGGAACGCTTGAGCGGCCTCCTGTGGTTCAAGCCGGAACGTCAAAATTGAGACTCGCCGGACGCTGGCAGCTGAAGATCAGCGAGGATCTTACGAATTCGAACATGCCACTGCCGTCCAAGTTTGGAGCCTCTACCGATATCGTTTTCACGCCCCAGTAGATCTAGATTCCTGCTTAGCACCAAGCTTAGTGAGCGGACTGGTTTCGTCCACCGGTAGGCATTTCGGAGGGTGACCCAGCGTTTGCTGCACGTGGATTGCCAGCGAGCCGCTGACGACTCGCCGCCGGTGAGATGAAAATCGGCCCGCCGCAAGCATTGCGGCTCCATCTTCCACAAGCATTCGTATCTCGAATCGCTTGGTATTCGACGCTGCTATGGCGTTACGTTTAGGATTTTACCGACACAATTCACCGAGGTCCGCAAGGATCTCGCGGCCATCACAAAGTTCGTATGGCCGCTGACTTCCGGTTGAATCTCTTCGTACAGTTCGGTGGCTTTGCGGAGCTTCGTCCACTTCTTTCGGGCCATTTTCAGATAGAGCGCCGGATCGTCTAAATCGTCGAGCGGACCGAGGGCGAGGATAAAGTCGTACAAGTCACGAACGATATCCCTCAAATCCTCATCGTCTTCGGATTCATCCGCGTGTTTGAGAAACGTACGGATCATCCAAATGTGAGCGACTTCGGTGTCGATCGCCCGGACGTCGTCCATTGGATCGTCACTTGGGCCACTCACGTTGCAGATTCCGTCGACGGTGTTTCGGCAGATTCAGCTTCGTCCGCTGTTGCGTCTGCGGCTTCCACCTTGGTCTGATCGGGACTCTTGGGCGTGGCAGCATGGCCGTGTGGTGTATTCATGGCGACGGTGACGACGCCGGCTACTGTTAACGCCATCCCGACCCACAGCAACGGACTGATGCCAGCTCCGCCGTGCAATCGAAGGACCGAAACGATCGCGGTGACGGATACTGCGCCGCCGAACACGATCGGCATTACGAGCAACGCGTTTCCACGGCTCGTCATCATAGCGGTTGTCAAGCAGAGTGCCCCAGCGGCACCAAGTGTGCCAGCCAGGAAGCCCCACTTGGCCGTCGCAAAATGATCGCCCGCGAAGCTGAAGGTGTCGCCCTTTACTTTCATCATCAGCAAGCCACCAATGATGGCGATGACGAGGTAGGCGATTCCGATGAACACATAGGGCTTGAACGGACTCCACAGCGGTTGTCCGTCCACCCGTGGCGCTTGGGCGTTTCCGATCGTCGGACCGTAACAACCCCAAAAAATCGCGGTGCCGAGGGCAAAAAGAATGGGAATCAACATCTTGCTCATGAAAACCTCAACAGGGGGACCGTTCAGAAATTGGCTCGGCCACGATGCATGGAAAGAGCCGGCGAACCGGTGATTTAAACGTTAAACAGAAAATGACAAATGTCGCCATCTTGAACGACATAGGTTTTACCTTCCACCCGCAGTTTACCTGCTTGGCGAATCGCTTTCTCGGAGTGCAGCGTCTCGAGATCTTCCAGTGTGTAAACTTCTGCGCGGATGAAGCCTCGCTGGAAGTCGGTATGGATCACGCCAGCGGCTTCGGGGGCCGTCGCACCGACAGGGATCGCCCAGGCTCGCACCTCTTGTTCTCCAGCGGTGAAGTAGCTTTGCAGGCCCAGGGTCCGATAAGCCTCGCGAGCGATTTGGCTGAGGGCTGGATACTCCAGTCCCGCTTCCGCCAGCATTTCGGCGCGATCCTCTTCATCAAGTTCGGCGATTTCCGATTCCAGTTTCGCACAGACGCATACGACTCCCGCACCACTTTGGGTGGCGTGATCACGCAATTTCTGAACGAGCGGGTTTTTACCTTCGAGGTCCGTCTCGTCGACATTGGCAACGTACAAAATCGGCTTGGCCGTCATCAGTCCGTAGCTGGAGACGGCATTGGTTTCGGCTTCTCCTAAGCTCAAAGTCCGCAAGGGAGAGTCGGCGGCGAGATGAGTATTACACTTCTCGATTACCTCGACCCGAAGCTTGGCTTCTTTGTCGCCCCCGCGAGCGGCGCGTTGAGCTTTGGGGAGCGCGTTTTCGAGCGTTTGGATGTCGGCCAGCATCAGCTCGGTTTCAATCGTTTCGATGTCTGAGATCGGATCGACCTGACCGGCGACGTGGATAACATCAGGATCTTCGAAGCAACGGACCACTTGGACGATGGCATCGACTTGGCGAATGTGACTGAGGAATTTGTTGCCCAATCCCTCCCCGTCACTCGCCCCTTTGACGATTCCAGCAATGTCGACCAGTTTCAGCGTGGCCGGGATGATCTTTTTCGGAACGATGTGCTTCGTGATACGGCCCAGACGTTCGTCAGGCACATTGACGATCCCTTCGTTGGGCTCGATTGTGCAAAACGGGTAGTTTTCGCTTTGTGCCGCTTGGGAACTCGTCAACGCATTGAACAGCGTGCTTTTTCCGACGTTCGGCAGTCCAACAATCCCAGCTTCCATGTTCCCGGTCTAAATCATCGGGGAGGTGGTCCGCGTTCTCATTCCTGACCCAACGGCGGGACGGGACGGGCGGGTTGTGAGAATCGTATCAGCCACGGCGAGATCAACGAAGGGCGGGGTATTCTGCAGGCGGTGGTCAGATTCCCGCTGAAACGATGAAATGCCGCTTTTTTGGGAGCGTGGGCCTGCCGATATCGATCCATAGCATGAGGCTATTTTCGTAGCATTCAAGGACGAAGCTGGTAGTTGCGTCACGGTCGGCCATTCCAGGCCCGGCGGTGGCACCTTTCTCTCCATCCAGCTCCGAGCCCTCCATTGAGAACTCTCACTCTTGGCGTCCTGGTTGTTTCTGTCGGTACGTTGCTCGCACTTCCGTTCCGTCGGCACCCTGCAACCCCGGACGCATCGGTTGCCCCGGCAGCACTCTCCGGTCCATCGCAGTCCGCGCTCGATACGGCCCCCGATCCGCAGTCCCGTCATTCGACGGCGATCGCCGACAATACGCTCGATTCGTTGCCAGTGTGGAATCCCACGCCTGTCGTCAGGAAATCACGGCAACTCGATATTCCGCTGACGTACGAAGATTTGGCATTGCCAATCGATCAACCGGCGGCGATCGAGCAACGATTCTCCGCAACCGCGCGGGTGCAAGAGAAGCAAGAAATGCGTCGCCGCGAGTCAGCGATGGTCATGCCCGGCCTGGAATCGCTGACACTTCAGCAGGATGAGCAGATGGAAACCGTGTCAACGCCCGAGCGGTACCCCGAAGACAATCGGGCCGGCGGACGTTTGGCGAGTTCCAGTCCCGGTTTCCAGCCAGGCACAGGTTTCCAGCCAGGCACAGGTTCCCAGCCAGGCACAGGCCTCCAGCCAGGCACAGGCCTCCAGCCAGGCACAGGCCTCCAGCCAAATGACAGCAGCCAAGAAGGCCCAAGTTTTCAAGCCTTCCCGCCGCTTGAGCCGGAAGTCAGGGAGCACCACTGGATTCAGCAACCGTAGCAGCAGGGGCGACGTTTCACGCCATCCTGGGATGCCGCGAGTCACGCTCGGCGACCGCTCTACATCAAATCCTTCAATCCTCTCCGTTCCAGCTCTTTGGCTACTTCGCGGACTCGCTCCTCCGCGTGCTTGGGCGCGACAAGGGTCGCGTCGGGGGTTTGCACAACGATCATGTCCTCGACATCAATGGTGACGATCGTGTGTCCCGCTTGACCATGAATAATGGTTCCCTTGGTGTCGATCCCGAGGTGGGATCCGACGACGGTGTTTCCGTCTGCATCGTTTTCTTGCAATCTCGACAACGCCTGCCAGCTGCCGACATCGTCCCACGGAAAAGGCGCTTCGATCATCACGACATTGTCGTAGCTTTCCATCACGGCGTAGTCGATTGATTTACCTTTGATCGCGGTGAATTCTCGCTCCAGCGTCGCATCGAAGCTTTCGCTGCCCATCGCATCGGCGATCGCCATCAGGTGTGTATGCATTTCAGGTTCATTTTGCTTGAGTGCGTCCAAGATGGTGGATGCCCGCCACAGAAAGATGCCGCTGTTCCAATAGAACGTGCCAGCGGCTACGAAAGCTTCCGCCGTTTCTCGATCCGGTTTCTCACGGAATTTTTCAACTTGATAGGCAGAAACTTCTTGGGCATCGACCGCATCTGATCGCTGGATATAGCCGAATGATTCAGCAGGATAGGTGGGCGGGATGCCGAAGGTGACGATTCGCGTTGGATCCGCATCAATCAACGCTTGACCAGATGTGATCGCTTTTTGGAACAAGTCAGCCGCTGTGATGACATGGTCCGATGGCATCACCAGCATCGTTCCTGATGGATCTTGGCGATGGATCAGTGCCGCCGCCAAACCGACACATGGTGCGGTATCACGCTTGCAAGGTTCGCCAACAACATTGTCAATTGGCATTGCCGGTAACTGTTCACGCACGGCACCAACCAGAATTCGATTCGTGATGACAAGTTGTCGATCGGGAGGGACAAGTTCGCCCAGTCGATCGACGGTTCCTTGCAACATCGTTCGCTCACCAGCCAACGCGAGAAGTTGTTTGGGAACTTGTTTCCGGCTTGCCGGCCAGAACCGAGTCCCGCTGCCGCCGGCCATAATCACTGCGTGCAACATAAGTTCGTCACAAGTTGTATTTGAAGTTTTGAAGTGAGAAGCTTGTCGACTACTCTTCATCAAGCTTTTGTTGAAGAAGGTCTCGGGCTCGGCGAAAATCAGGCACTAGTGGTTCCAGTTTGACGGCCCGATTTAAGCGCTCCATCGCCTGATCCATTTTGCCGGCGAGGTAAAGTGCCAAGCCATAGCGATACTGTAGCCCCGCATTGTCGGGCGCCAATTCGGCGTCTCGTCCGAGTCTTGGGAGTTCATCTTCTCTCAACTCCGCGACTCGGCTCATGACGGCTTGCGCTTGTGGGCCATTCATTTGGGCCGCCAGACGTTCCAACAGCGAGGCGAGGTTCGTTCTCGGGCCAGTTGTTTCCGGTTCGACTCGCATGGCGGTTTCATAGGATTCGACCGCTTCTGGGAAACGCCCTTGGCCTTCACAAATCGTGGCCCACGCCATGTGGGCACCTGCGCGGTCGCCTGCCGCCATGTAAATGTCCTTCACTTCGCGAAGCGCTTGGTCAACGCGTCTTTGGTCGGATGGCCGCAAGCTTTGGTAAGCGCCGCTGGTGACGATAACGCGAGTTGCTTCGGTGCGAACGAGCCGAGATTCGTCATCAATGTGGGGCAGTAGGACGCGGCGAATACGATTGGGTGAGGCGGTCATCAACACATTGGCCGCGGCTGCCCGGACCATCGGATGCTCTTCACGATTGGAGATGACGTCCTCCGCGGTTGCTACTGCTTCCCCAACTCCTTCTCGAGCGAGGTCGGTGAACGCGGTCGCGCGAGCGATAGCGGGCGTCAGGTCATCGTTTTGCAACGCCAATCGCAGCATCTTGTCGATCGCCTGTTTTCGGCTGGCTGGTTCACTGGCCGAATCGCTTTGTCGAAATGCCGCAATCGCTTCTGCGTAATGCGGTGGTTGCTTGCGATTTTCACCGTACCACTTTTCGCATGCGTCGTCACACCATTGGTCGGTTGCCTTGATTGCCGCAGCGACTTCGGAATTTCCTTGTTCGGCTGCTTGCAGCCAATCGGAGTATTCGACCAGCGAATCGCGGGTTGATTTCTCAAGCGATTCCAGTTGGTCTTTCACGTGGCAACCACTGCATGCGTTGGGTGTTCCCAATCGCACCGACAAGTCTGGGCGAGGAACCCGCAGGCTGTGATCACGTCTGGGGTCGACTTCCATGTAGGTGCGATGCGGCATGTGACAATTGACACACTGAGCGCCCGCCGATCCCACGGCGTGGTGGTGATGCGATGGCGCGTCGTATTTACCAGCATCGTGTTGGTGGCAGGATGTGCATGTCGCATTACCCTCATGTTTAAGTTTTAGGGAATGCGGGTCGTGGCAATCAGTGCAGCGGATTCCCTTGTGATACATCCGACTCTGGATAAACGAACCATAGACGTACACTTCGTCCTTGATTTGGCCATCGTCGTAGTACGTGCTGGGTTGCAATGTTTCCAGGCTGAAGTGATCGCAGAATTCTTGCCCGGGTTGAAACTCACTCCCGAGCAATCCGCGGCGACTGTGACAGGGGGCGCAGGATTGCAATTGTGGCTCCGGGTTCTCGCCTTTTAGTCGTGCGAGTCCATACTTGTAATTTCGATCCCAAAACAACGATTTGCTGTTCGCTAATTCGACATGCAAACTGCCGGGGCCGTGACACGCCTCGCAGCTGACGTCGATTTCGGAAAAGGTGGTGTGGTACTTGGCCGTCTTGGCATCAAAATTACGCTTTAGATTGGTCGAGTGGCAATCGGCGCACATCGTTTGCCAACGTTGTGCGATACCCGTCCAGTGCAACGGATCACCCGGTTCCAATTTTTCGGCCACATCGGGGGGGCGAAGATAAAACCAGCGTTTCTGTTTCGTATCCCAGCTGATCCGTAAAACTTGCAGTCGCGGGATCTCGTCTTCACCTAAGTCTTCATCACGATCAAATTCGATCATGTATTGCTGCAGCGGATCCACGCCGAACACATACTTGACTTCAAAGTCCTGCATGACACCATCTTCGCCCTCGGTGTAAACCATGAAGCGTTCGCCATCTCGAAACATCCGACTGGTTAAGCCGTCATGCTCGAGTGTTGCGTCATCAAAGTCACCCAAGACTGATTCGTCTGTCGCCAAATCCATGGCCAAGTCGTGGTGCGACCCGGCGAATGCTTTCGCTTCTTCCTGATGGCACTGATTGCAGGAATCTCGGCCAACGTAGTGCGGTTCAATGCCGAGTGGCTTCGCCGACCAATAATCGGCAAACACACCACCTGCTACCAGTAACAAGGCCGCTCCGGCGACGATCGCAGGCTTATTCTTTAGAGAGATCGTGGGCAGATTTCGCAAAGGAATTCGAGTGGATTGCAGAGGGAGAACATTAAAAGTTTCGCTCAGTCTACTCGGACAACAGATTTCTCGCTTCCACCCGTAACTGATCAATCAATTTCCGTTGGTAATCAGCGTGACCGCCCAGGTTTTCTAGTAAACGAGCCGATTTCAGCAACTGCTCAGCGACCATCGCTCGTTGTGAGCCTGAGGAGATTGATTCCGCGGCCAACGGATCGATGAGGTGGGAGGATTTGGGGGCAAGATCAAAATCTGCTTCCGTCGCCGATCCTGGAGTTCCCGATGATGGCTTACCTGGTCCTGGACTTTCTGGGGCCAAGCCGAGTTGCTCCTCGGTGGGAAACTTATCAAGAACGCTTCCACGCGCTTGGATCACCTCATGGACACCGGCACCGATTAAATCACCCGCTGGGATCAATTCTCTTAGGTGCTGCTGCATCGGCACTCCGGGCCTTGGCAGCGGAACCAGTCGGTCCTCATTTGTTGGCTCGGGAATCACCACATCCTCAGGAAGTGGATACCCTTTTTGGGGCGGTTCGGTTGCCTGCATCATCAGACTACCGACAAAGACGGCCAGCAAGATCGCTAATGACGATCGATGAGACATGCGAGGGGCCTCCTGAATCCACTCGTTGAGAAAACACCAATTTAGTGGCATGTCGGCAATTCCCGCAATCTCGTTCTGGGGGAATTCAAGCCAAAGCGATCGGGGTTGCGACCAAAATCGCTCATGTGAGCGACGGTAACTGGAGCGTGAATGATTGGAAGTTAGTGCACTCGCAGTGATCGGCAGTCACCCTACCACCCAGGTTGGCATTGTCTTAGAGGCATATTTCGTTGGTTGCATGTCGATGGGACGATCTGCCTGAGAGGCCACCCTCGTTCTGGTGGGCGTGACAAAAACCTGACGGATGTGGTTGCAATGCGAGGTTGAGATGAACTCGATCCCCCGCCGCAGTTGTCCACGTTTTCCTTCAGGGTGGTTTACTCGCCAGATTGACGGTTTGTTTTTCGCTCCGAGCATCCTTGGGACGAATCCCCGGTGACGCACACGCGATTTCATCCGGAATCGCAAGGGTAAGCGATTGCGATTCATTAACGCTTGATGTTGGTCTCAACCACTGCAACTCGGATGTCACAGACATTCGTTCCGGTGGGGCCCGTCATCAACAATCCGTCGACGGCTTTGAAAAAGGTGTAGGCGTCATTTCGTTGCAAGAAATCGAGCGGATCGAGTTGTGATTTTTGAATTCTTCGATGAATGGCACCATCGATGATGGCACCTGCCGCATCGGTAGGGCCGTCCTCTCCGTCCGTTCCACCCGACAAAATCGAAAACCGCTGCCACTCTTGCTCGGTGAGCTGGTATTCGAGTAAGTGAAGATAAGCGGCCAGCACTAACTGTTGATTGCGGCCGCCCCGTCCACGGCGGCTGGGTGGGGCAAGTTTGACGATCGGCTCACCACCGGTGATCAGGCAGTCGGTTTGATGGGAGTTCGATTGGGGACGCAGCATTTGCAGCGTCATGTCGGCGAAGTGCTTGCCGACTTGCTCCGCTGCGCCCTCGCATTGTCGGGCCGACTGCATCACATGGTTGTAGCCAAGTTGTTCGGCGCGAATTCCAGCATGGTCAACCGCAACTGCATTGTTTCCAATGACAAGATTGGTTGCGGGGACGACCGGAGGATGAACTGTGTTTTCTGGTATGCCCCCACGATTCAGCGTGGTGTAGATGCTGGCTGGCAGGGAGTGGTCGGGATCATATTTTGCCAGGACAGCCAAAGCATCGGCGGTCGTGGTCGAATCAACGACGGTTGGTCCCGAAGCGATCACATCGAGAGGATCTCCAAGCACATCCGAAAGGATCAAGGTGATCAGGTGTCCTCCGCGACAGGCGCGCAGTAACCCGCCACCTTTGATTTGGCTGAGATGTTTGCGGACGGTGTTGAGTTCGGTAATATCGGCGCCGCTGCTGCTGAGAGACCGGGTAACGGCTTGCTTGTCCTGTAGCGTGATTCCCTCCAAGGGAGCTGTCAGCAGTGCGCTACCGCCTCCCGAAATCAGAGCCACGCATAGATCTCTCGGCCCTGCTTGGGAAACCAAACTCAAAATTTCGGAGGTTCCCAGCACCCCTTCGGCGGTCGGTTCGTTGACTGATGCGGGCCGTGCCGCGTGGATCTTGACATCACGAATCTTTGCCTCGGTCCCTGCCGGAACATTGATCCAGCCTGTGATGGGCAGCCATCCGTCAATCGCATCGGCAAATCCTCGTGCCATCGCTGTTCCCGCCTTGCCGCCTCCAATCAGGACGATTCGATCGAAGGAATCTCGGGACCACGCCTGACCGTCAATCATTAACTGATTTCCGTCCAGTCGAATGCTGTTTCGAACGAGTGGTTCCGCTCGCACCGCATCGAGTCCGGCCGTCCAGATTTCGAGTGCTTCCAGCGTTAAATCAGACATCATGGGGGCCCAGCGAGGTTTGCGTCTGCCGCAGTCGGTCGCTGACTGTTATAAGTTGACGATCATGAATCAGCCAACCGAGCCACCCGATCGCGATCAACTTGCCGCAGAGTACTTCGATCTGCTGCCCTTCGAACCTTACCCGGTTCAGGAAGAGGCGCTGCTGGCGTATTTCACCGGGGATCAGGGGGTGCTTATCTGCGCACCGACGGGGACAGGGAAAACGATGATCGCCGAGGCGGCGGTGTACGAGGCCCTGCGAACTGGTTCAAAAATGTATTACACCACGCCGCTGATCGCCTTGACGGATCAAAAGCTGGATGAGCTGCGACAGTCGGCCGTGCGGTGGGGATTTTCGGCTGACCAAGTCGGATTGGTGACCGGTAATCGGCGTGTCAATCCGGATGCCCCGGTATTAGTCGTGGTCGCCGAAATCCTACTCAACCGATTGTTGCATCCTGAGGCATTCGGTTTTGAAGATGTTTCCGCTGTTGTGATGGACGAATTTCACTCGTTCAATGATCGGGAACGTGGCATCGTTTGGGAACTGACGCTTGCGTTGCTGCCGGCGCACATTCGGACGATGTTGTTGAGTGCGACGGTTGGGAATGCATTGGAATTCAATTCCTGGTTGGCACGCGCTCATCAGCGACGATTGCAACTGGTCGTTGGAACGGAACGGAAGGTACCGTTGCAATTTGAGTGGGTTGGTGACGAACTACTGGCGGATTTGTCGGAAAAATGTGCTGCTGGTGCGGAGGAGGCAAGACGAACGCCGGCGTTGCTTTTCTGTTTCAGCCGTTCGCAATGTTGGACGACGGCTGAACTGCTGAAAGGGAAAAAACTGATTGACAAGACTCGGCAAGCCGAGCTTGCCGATTATTTGAACGCCGCCGACATGACAGCCGGTGCTGGGCCCAAGCTGAAGCAACTGTTGATGCGCGGCGTGGGAGTTCACCATGCCGGCGTCTTGCCCCGCTACCGCCGAATGGTCGAAGAACTTTTTCAGCGAAAGTTGCTCGCTTACTGCGTTTGTACTGAAACGTTGGCGGCTGGCATCAATTTACCCGCCCGAAGTGTGATGCTGCCGAGTCTATTGAAGGGCCCCAAAGACAAGAAGAAATTGATCGACCCCGCGTCCGCTCATCAAATTTTTGGCCGGGCCGGGCGGCCGCAATTTGATGATCGCGGTTATGTATTTGGGTTGGCGCACGAAGATGATGTCAAAATTCACCGCTGGAGAGAAAAGTACGATTCGATTCCGGAGGACACCAAAGACCCGGGACTGCTGAAAGCCAAAAAGCAGTTGAAAAAGAAGATGCCCAAGCGGAGATCAGGTGAAACTTATTGGAGCGAGCAGCAATTCGAACAATTGCGGACTGCAGAATCGGCCAACCTTAGTAGTCGTGGGCGGATTCCTTGGCGACTGCTCGCCTATCTGTTGGGCAAGAATCCTGAGGTGCAGCCGATTAGGGATTTGGTGGGGCGACGTTTACTGTCACCCAAAGGAATCGAGGAAGCGCAACGCGATCTCAACCGAATGTTGATCACGCTCTGGTCGGCTGGTTACATCGAGTTGGATCCAAAGCCTCGAGCCGCTCAACCAAGACAAAAACCAAAGCCGGGGGCAGGTGATGCTCAGCAGTCGGCACCCAAGACAGAAGGTCTGTTTGGTGAACTGCTTGACCAAATTCGCCCGGTGAGCGCCGAGACGAATGAATCGGAGGAGGACAATCAGGATCCGGACCTGATCGAAAGCCGGGGTTACGAGGTCGATGATTATCGACCCGAAACGGCAAACCCCACCGAACGACTCGAACGCTTGGTTCACCTGCGCAGCATCAACCCATTGTTTGGTGTCTACTTGGCTGACCAGTTAGCGATTGCCGATCCGCAGGAACGGATTGCAGCATTGGAAAGTGTGCTGCAAGTCCCCGGCACGGTGGCTCGCTTCGCACGCGTCCCGCCTCTCGACGAGATGCCTCCGGGAACGCTGGCTCAAACCAGACTCGATCCTCAGTTGCTGCAACTCGGGTTGGCTACAGCGGAGGAACTCGGTGCGGCGTCCGAAGAAGATGACGAGGAAATCACCGATCGGGGATTTGGACGGGTCATGTTTGCGGAACCGAGAGTATGGCCGTTGACGATTGGCGAGAAAATTTTGCGGTTGTTTCGCAATGAGTATCCCCGGGTTCATGACGTTAATATTCAACCGGTTTGGATTGTTGGCGAATTGATGGAATTCGGCGGTGATTTCAACAAATACGTGACGTCACGCAAGTTGCAAAAAGAAGAGGGGATTCTGTTTCGACACTGTTTGCGGATGGTGCTGCTGTTGGATGAAATGGCCAATGTGCCACCGCTCGAATCGACGGTCGAAACTTGGGAAGATCCACTCGACGAATTAGCCGACCGCTTGAGTGAAGCGTGTCGCTCCATTGATCCGCAAAGTACCGATGAAATCCTAACCCAGCCTGGAAGCGAAGCCGACGATTTGATCGCCCCGGCTCGCCGCAAGGCCAAGCTCGATTGACCTATGGATATGCCAACGCGGGATAACAATTGATGAGCTGGGACTACCGAGCCGTACTCAGCGGTAAGCGGAAAGATCCGCTCGCGGTTGCGATGCGTGGAGGATTGCGAATAGCCTCTTGGTTCTACCGGGGTGGCCTTGCGTTTCGTAATCACCGCTACGATCGAGGGAACGACGTGCATGATTGTGGTGTCCCCGTGATTAGTGTCGGTAATCTGACGACCGGGGGCACTGGCAAAACGCCCATCGTTTGTTACCTCGCCAAGCAACTGCGACAACGGGGACTGCGTGTCGCACTTGTCAGTCGCGGATATGGTCGGGGGACAGCCGATTCGAACGACGAAGCGATGGAGCTTCACGAGCGTCTGCCTGACGTGCCTCACGTTCAAGATCCGGATCGTGTGGAAGCAGCGCGAATTGCAGTCGAGGAACTTGGTGCTGAAGTGATCTTGATGGACGATGGTATGCAGCATCGTCGATTGCATCGCGATTTGAACATTGTCGTGATCGATGCAACATGTCCTTTCGGATTTGGGTATCTCTTGCCGCGTGGTTTATTGCGGGAACCGGTTTCGGAACTTCGCCGCGCGGATCTCTGCATCCTGTCACGCTGCGATGCGGTGGAACATTCGACTGTCGAAATGATCCGACAGCAGATTTGCGATGTGACCGGTGATCTTCCAATCGTTCACAGTTCGCACCGGCCATCTGGCTTACTCGAATATCCAGATCAAATCACCGCAATCGAGCCGGAGCCGGAGATGCCGGTTGCGGTTTTGACCGCGATCGGAAATCCTGAAGCGTTCGAGCGCACCGTTGATGACTGTGGGATGCGGATAATCGATTCGCGACATTTGCCCGATCACGATCCGTATAGCCCGGAAACCGTGCGGTCACTCATCCAATGGGCTCAGCAGTTTGATGGTAAAGTTGATCAAATCGTCTGTACTCACAAGGACTTGGTGAAACTGCGGACTGATCGATTAGGAGGCGTGCCGCTTCGAGCTATCCAGATCGAATTAAAAATGACCGCGGGGACTGACTTGCTCGATTCGGTGTTGAGCCAAATCAACTGACCCCGAGTCGGGTGTGATTCGGTGGCCACACGGTCTCGCTCACCCGTTTTCGAACTGGACTGTTTTTGAATTGGGGCAGGCACCGAATTAGCTAGGTTGTCATCAGTTGCCAAACCTTTTCGGCAGCCTGGATGTCTTGTTTGGTCGCCCGTCCACGTCCGTACACGATTCGATTGTAGGCGTCGACGACTTGAGGTGCGGAGGACGACATCCGTGGGTTGGCTTTGGCAACGCGACGCATGAATTCGGCAGGCGTTTCATCTCGCTCGCGAGCGGTTCCTTGTTCCCGTGTCCAAGCCTCAAATGCCTGGAATGTGATCACGATAATCTGCCGAAAATCGGACTCTGAACCAATTGGATTTCGGAAGGAAGCAAATGGACGGGCCGGTGCCGACGGAATTGTCTCTTCGGTTTTGGCCGCTACTTGTTGTGGTTTCTCTTTGCCTTCAAAGAGCGATTGCCACCACGCAGTGATCAGCTCGCGGTGTAGCCAGACGAACACCGCAACGATGCCAGCCAAAATCAAGAAGACGATTATCTTGAACAGACTGCTAATCGTTCCAACAAGATTGTTGCCGGGGGAGTTGTCAGATGACCGACTCGATGGGGATTGGGAGGAACGGGATGCATCACGGTTCCTGTTTGACTGCTGTTCGGAATCACCTTGCTTTGATCGATCGCTCGATTGCGATTCCTGCTCTGAGTTGGAATCCTGGTTGGAGTTGGAATCCTGGTTGGAGTTGGAATCCTGGTTGGAGTTGGAATCCTGGTTACTCGAATCTGGCTCGGATGACTTGCCGGAATCAGAACTGGATTCAGAAGAATCCGATTCACCACTTGACTGCTCTTTGTCTGCTGAGTCTGCCGAGGATCGGTTTTGGGATTGATCAGATGATTGATTGGAATCCTGACGGTCATTGTTCCCGGACGATTGGCTGGATGATGTTTGATCGCTCGATGTTTCTTGTGACTTACCGTTTTTTTGGCTAGCGCTTGATTGGCTTTTCGTGTTTTGACTCTTTGAGTTAGACGATTGCTCACTTTGGGATGACTTGGAATTGGATGAGTTCTTTTGCCCGCCTGATTGTGATCCGGCGGGACCCTCTTTTCGGTTTCCGTCACCGGTATCACCAGGGGGAGCATCGGCTTCGGTTCGTATCCCTTGCGGTTCTTTTTCGGCCTTGTTTTTATCTGCCGATGTGGTGGAATCACCTTCGCTGCTTTCATCCGCGCCCTCCTCGCCCCAACCAAATCGGCTCGCGACGGTATCCCCAGGTGAGTTAAGCCACTGGGGTGGCTCGAACATGGCAATGGCCCTTCCAGGAATCGGGGCTAGATAAGCCAAGGCCATGATGAGTGCAATGATTCCCAGGCCGCCTGTCAGCCAACCAATCGACACGTCGCGCGGCATTTCGACGTTGCGTTGCCGCAAGTAGCGGCGCAATCCCAAAAAACTTGTTGTCACCAACAACGAAAGGCTGGCAAACAAATAAAATGCGAGCAACCATCGTGCGCGAGACCAAATATCTGGTTGATTCCGCAAGAAGAATTGTCCAAGCCCGAACAGCGGCAACGCAGCGAGTGCCAGATACATGACCGTACGTCCGGGCTGATGCGTTTGGCGTTGTTTGCGACGTGCTGCCGTTTCAGACGGTTGAATACTGTTAGTCGCCTCTGACTGCAGCTTGATTTTCTGCCGCACAAACAAATGTCCAGAATCGATTAGACCCTGCCCGCTGGCGTCAATGTCATCATCAATGAGTGTGCAGTCGCGCACAATGACATCTGCGAGGTAAGCAATGATCGCCAGGATGAACAAGGAAAAAATTGGTGAGTCCACAAACCTCAAGAGCGCAATGTAGGTCGCCAGTCCCAGGGCGGCGGCATATCCAAAAGCATATTTTCGGTCGCGTTCAATGGACAGTCGCGCGATGCCCACCACCCCTAAAGTGAACCAAGCTAACGTCCAGCTCAATCGCCCCGGAAAACTTCCGTGATAAAGGATCAGCATCAAGAAATTAGCTAAGCTGCTGATCATCAGAAAGATCAACAGTGGGGCGACCGCGATCGCCGCGTAGTCCGAAGGAGTCTTCGGAAGAGATAAACGTCGGCCGCTCACTTTTCCTCTTCGGGATGCGTTTCTTTCCAACGCTTGATCGCGGGGCCAACTGAATTCATGGGGACCCATCGCCCGCGCGTCTTATCACTCTGTAACAAAGTTTCAGGTTGAATCTTGCCGTCGTCGATTCGCTGTAAAAGATCTGTTTCGGTGATCGGACCGACACGTCGTCCCTTGCGGAACCAACTGTTAGCCATGTAGTACCAGGTTGCGGACATTGCACCGCCTCCAATTAGGAACGATCCCTCGTGCAGATTGCGAGTCTGATGTGCCGCAATCCGCCGTTTTATCGATTCGTCAGGGTCGTCTTTTGAGGGCATTCATGGCAAGACCATTCGACCCATCCAGCGACCATGACCTCTCAGTGTAACCTCCCCAGTGGTCAAGATGTGCAAAAAGCTGGACCCGCACACCTTCTGTGGGGTGGTTTGATTGTAGCTCTTTGGGGCTGTCGCTGCGAAGGTCGTGCTCGCGGGGGGCTATCGCGGTTTTGAGCCGGCTGGGAGTTGCGAGCCGGCACAAGTCGTCGTTGCTTCTTTGCCGCCGTTCTTTACCAACGTCCGCTGCTGCGGTCGGAGATAATGATCTCCCTGGCTTCCTGGCTGATCCCGAAGGGTGAGTTGGGATCGTTGAGTTCTAGAAAAAGCGTGTATTTCTGATGAACGGCGTCGGAATGAACCACCGGTGCATGGGTGATTCGCATGAAATGGATCGGAATGGCATTCCAACTTTTCGTGTAAACGCCAGCCTCAAGCGAGGGTGCGGGTGCCATGCCGTAGTATTCAGTCATGGTCGTGACCAACTGTTTGGGATCACCCGTGAATCCGTGAATCGTGATCCGTTTCAGTTGGTTAGCGTGGTCAAAATAGTAAGTAAGTGTTCCGGCGATGTCACTTGGTTTGGTGCCTGTGACAATGGGAACCCGCAGGCCTTCCATCTGAGTTTCCGCCAACACGGTCGATACTCGCGAGAACCGACCAATGACCCAGGAAGGATCGATGTCGAAGCGTAAGACCTCACGCAAATCATCAATGTGAGCACCAACCAACTTGGGTGCCGCAAGAGGATCTGTGGGGACCGCGCCCATTCTCTCCGCCATCTCGGCATCGTATCGGAAACGATCGCCTTGTGCGCGTCGGATGTTCTCAACGTCATGATGAGCGTGGTTGCCATACCCATCATCGTCGGTACTTACCAGGGTTGTTCCACCTTGGAAGTTTGACATCACCGACGAAACCGCATCGCGACCCGGTTCGGTTTCTAGGGCGGTATACATGCCACCGAGCATGACGGCGAGAACAATTAGATTTCGGAAGATTCGAAACATCGAACCGGCAAATACGGAGGGAGGAATTTGGAATTGGCTGCGATGTCGGCGAAACTCTGCGGCATCTGAACCTTTCATCGGTCAGATTAGCCGGCGACACATTCTCGATTGAGCCAGGATGCTGTGATTGTTGCGATTCACCAATCGCTTAGAATCACCCCAATCATGTCAGAACATGCAATCAGAACGAGTCACCAGTTTGTTGATCAACAGCAAGCGTGTGAACATTGTGTGCGGGAGATCGATCGCCAGGGCGAGGGAATCAGCACCATCAAGCGATTGCGGGATCGAATCGGTGACGAGTTGTTTTCGATTTCACTGACCTGCGCTCGATTGCAAAGCAAAGCGATTAGCAAACTGGGAACGCCAGATGACCGCGAAAATGGTGAACCTGGTATTTGGTGGGTGACCGATCAGTCCCTTCAACAAGCAACGCCGTGGCAGGTGGCGAAATACAAAGCTGGTTGGTTGAACAGCGGCCAAGTCGCCGATCTTTGTTGTGGAATTGGTGGAGATTCACTGCAGGTCTCGGGCCAGTCCTCCATTACAGCAGTCGACGCGGATCCGTTAATCGCCGCGATGGCAAAGGCGAATCTCACGCAAGGCTTTGCTGGGCGGCAGGTGCAGGTTTTCTGCCAGGACGTGACGAAACTCTCAATGCCGGCTGGGGCTGATCTACACATTGATCCCGATCGACGCAGTCGGGGACGACGCTCCTCGGATCCGCGGGAATACGAACCGAGTTGGGACGCGGTCGTCGCAATGGTGCGGTCCTCGCCCGCAGTTATCAAGCTTGCACCGATGGCGAAACTGCCTAGTGAGTTGTTGCCGCAGCCTCATCATCGCTGTTGGATTTCGCTGCAGCGGACGGTTCGTGAGCAATCGCTGTTATCAGGTGAAATGATTGACCGTCATCAGCTTCGCCCTGGTGGTCGATCGGCAGTCGCCATTTCAGCCGATGCTAGTGTCCGGACTTTTACGCCCGAGGAAGACTTGAAGGCCGGATCGGTCTCAACGCCACACAGCTTCCTGATCGATCCTGATTCGGCAATTCGAGCAGCTGCCCTTACCGAACCTTTTGCCGCGTATCACGGATTGCACATGCTGGGTGGGCCGAGTGGTTTTCTGACAACTGGCGATTCGCTGTTGCAAAGCAAGGCGGCATCATTGATGGGGATCATCGCACGGGTTGTTTGGTGGGGATCCTGTGATATGAAAAAAATTCGCAAGGAGCTTCGTAACCGAAATGCATACGCTGTTGCCGCCAAAGTGCGTGGGACGGACCATGACCCCGCAAAAATCCTGAAGCCGCTTCGGAACACTGGCGAGCAACCGCTAACGCTTTGGATTGGCCGCAGTGACGACCGGGTTTACGCCGCCCTAACTCAGCTCGCATAGGAGATCGCCTCGCCAGAAATCCGACCGACCTTTACCGTGGTTCACTAACTTTCGCAATGAAAGTCTGGCTGTTTTTCTTTGGGGTGACGGCCAACTTTTACTTGCTCGCGTCTTCTTCTACCTGGCCGAAGCGATTGATGAGCGGTTTTGGTGGGGCAGTAGCTCCTGAGCTCTTGGTAATCGCCGAACTCGTGCGAAGGCAGGGTGAATCGCTAACAAAAGGCTAAACATGGGTGGTAGCGGATCGACCCATTGGGCAAATAATTGATCATCAACTGTCGCGTTCGTGCGTAATTCCAGAATCACGTGATTGCAGACTCTTCCGAATGGCCCGTAGGGCAAGGTGAGGAGTTTCTTGTTTCGGAAATCAAAATACTCCTGTGCGGAGGTAGATGGTGTGATGCCGGCGATTCCTTGTTCCTCGGCCGCTAAATTGAATCGCTGCTGTTGTTCGTACAGATCAACCAGCAAGCCTTTTGCCAATTCATTGCCGCGGTAATGATCGCGAATGCGTTTTGCATCAGTGATCGCTCGTTCAATGTTTCCGGCGACCCACTGGGCTCGCGCCGCGTCAATTTTCGCGGTGACCGAAACGGGGTTCAGCAGTTGAGCCTGACGTAGAGATTCGATAGCGCTCGATGTTTTTCCCAGCGTCAAAAGTAGTAAACCGTATTGGTGATGAACTTGCCAATGGTTTGGTGCGATAAGTAGGAGTTCACGCAAATGGGTCTCGGCTGGTTCGAACCGCCCAACTGTTTGCCATTCGAGCATTGCCTGCGCTAGGCGGCCGTCGATCGAATCAGGATCCATCCTTAACGCCTCGTCCACATTTTTGCGAGCTTGGCGGATCAACTGAATCGCTTGTTCGTTATCGGTCTGGGCTGCCAAAGTGATCGAAGTCAAAGCGGTCCCGGCGATTGGTTCAGTGAACCGGCGATCGATCGATTTCGCGTTTTGAAAACACTGCAGCGCCATTTCTAAGCCGAGTCGCGAATCGGGATCAGAGCGGGTCTGGGCGTCCACCAAACAGCGGAAAGAA
The DNA here is from genome assembly GCA_049602075.1 of Rubripirellula sp. GTDB lineage: Bacteria > Planctomycetota > Planctomycetia > Pirellulales > Pirellulaceae > Rubripirellula. The sequence continues at coordinate 170,070 of JBMYRF010000011.1, read as the reverse complement.
TCGAGAGTTGGTGGGGCCGGTTCATCCGCCGTTGACGTCAAGCGTTTGCCAATCACCGATGCGATTTCGCTGACCAGTCTGCTCTGCAGCAATAGGTTGTCTGGCGCATCGCTTTGTAAACGATTTCCCCAGATTTGTTTTCCAGTGGTGGCTGAAATGAGCTGCAAATCGATTTCCACGAACGCCGCTGGACCGTCGCCAACGGTGCGGATCTCGCCGGTCATCAAAGCGTCTACCTCAAGCAGTTTTCCAATGCTTCGGAATTGCTCTGGGGTTTCGGCCGACAAGGGGCGAAATCGCGGGATGCTTAGATCGGATAATCGCGTCAGTTCGTGGACGAGCAGCGCTGATATCTCTTCTCCACGTCCGAGCGGAGACTGGCCGATTGCCGCTGGGAGCTTTGGTGTTTCTGGTATCCCGGTATCCGTGCTTGGACGACTGCCGTTGATCCGATCGCCGTCAGCGATTGAGAGTACCGCAAGCGATTGAATCTCGGTTAAAGTCTCGCGACGTCTACGCTGCGAATCACCATCACCACGGAACCAAAATGATGACGAGGCAACGACAGCGATGGCTCCGGAGCCTGCAATCAGCCAAGTCCGGCGGGGAATAGAGGCTGACGATTGGGATAACGCGGCCGGGCTCGCCCGAAGCCGAGACACAATCTCATCGGCGGAATCGGGGCGTTTGCCAGGGTCCTTCTGGAGGCATTCGTCAATCAGTACCGCTAACGTAGGGTCCACTGAGCGACGTGCTTGATCGGTACTTGGCTGTTTGTGGAGCGTGGCAGCGAATCGTTTCGAATAAGTATGACCATCGAACGGTAGCTGACCGTAGAACGCTTCGAATAGAACGCAGCCAAGGGAAAAAATGTCAGCAGCTGGCGTGACTTTTTCACCCCGCACTTGCTCCGGTGCCATGTAACCGGGGGTTCCCATGATGACACCTGCCCCAGTCTCTTCCACAGACCGTCCAGGAGTTGTGATGGGCTTTCCATCCTTCGGAGAGCCTTGATTCGCCGCTGGATTTTGATCCTCAGCGGAGTCAGAAGTTTCAGGAGAATCCTGATCTTTTCGGTGTGCCACGCTGTCGAGTAGATCGGGGGTTTCAGAAAAATCTTGATAGCCGGTCGGCGCACGCGATAAACCGAAATCGAACAACTTGACCATCATCGAATCATGCGGCTTGGCTCGACCTTGCGCGAGTTGCACCAACATGATGTTTTCTGGCTTGAGATCGCGATGGACCACCTTCGCACGATGGGCGGCGGCCAGGGCATCAGCAATCGATGCGCCGAGAGACCGAACTTGGTCTGCACTGAATGTCTGGGTCTGCATTCGCGTACGTAACAATTCACCATCCAGGAATTCCATCACGGCGTATGGCAGTCCATTGAACACACCCACGTCGAACAGTTCCACGATGTTGGGGTGGCTGAGTGCGGCTAAGGCCTTTGCTTCACGATCGAATCGTGTGGTCAACGCCTCGCGTTTCTCGGGGTGAACGGCCAGCATCTTGATCGCAACCTGGCGGTTTAGGCGCTGGTCCAAGGCGGAGAATACCATTCCCATGCCACCTCGCCCGATCAGTTCCTGAATCAAGAATGGGCCGATCGCTGTATTCGCAGCGGGCATCACACGTTCTAGATCGGCAGCCTTTTCGGAGGACAGTTGCTGAGCATCGGAACCTGTTTTGTGTGGTTCCGCAACGTTGCTCTTCACCTCATCGCGGACCAATTCTAATTCGCTTCGCAGCAACGAGGCATGTGGTCCACCATGCTTTTGAACCAGCCTGTCGATTTCCAGCGTCTCGCCAGCACGCAATCGATTTTCGAAGTCCATGCAGACCGCATCGATCCGTCTCAGTTCGCTGGCAGGCAAGTCGTCAAGATTCATTCATGAATTCTACAATGACTGGATCACAGTGGTCGCAAACAAAGCGGAGAAATCATCGACGAATGTGGCTGCCGAACATTGATGTGAGTGACCTGTACTTGCGATGACGTGCTCGATGTAGGACGGAGTTTCGCTGTCGAACATTGCTCATTCTGTAAGCGTTGATTCGCCCCAGAGCTTGCGGATCAATTGGAGTCGACGTTCAACAGCGCGTTTGCTGATGGTCAGTTGCTCGGCGATTTCGTCGACCAGGTATCCGTCCATGCGCATTACAGCAATTTGTTGCAGTTGTTCGTCATTGAGTTGCTCGAGCAGAAGTTCATAAGCTTCTGACAACTCTGCTTGTATTTCGGCTGTTTGCGACACTCCTGGCACGCTGCTAATTCCGCCGCTATTCGGCGCTCCATCCGCAGCAAGAAAGACCGACTCACCTCGCACATCGCCGCTACCCCGCTTCTTTCTTGTCTGATGCCGGAGATGTGCCTGCACTTTTCGACTGGTCAGCGTGATTAACAACCCCCACAGATTGTTTGGTTCCGAAAGTTCCGGAAATTGCTCCTTGCGGACCCCCGAAATGAAGCTGTGAAAAGCCGACAGTGCAATGTCCTCCTCGTCACCGCTACGACGCATTTGGGAGGGCAAGCGAAGAGCAGCAATCCGAACTAATTGCTGGTAGTAGTCATTCCAAAGCCGGGTGATCGCCGATTCGTTGCCGCATCGAACCTGATCCATCAGGTCGGTAAATTGGTCGATCGAATCGTTCGGCTTGGATTCCATGGCATTGATCGTGAGTGATTGTATCGCGGACCGCGCAACGCTTGGAAAATCGGGACGTCGGAAAAAATGGGGTGTTGGTTAGAGGACGGTGGCGGTGAAAGTTTGGTCGTTGTCTGACAGTTTTCCCTCGGCGGTGCTGCCTGGGTCAAAGTGGGAGCGTCGTGCCATGCCGATTGCCACGGCTCCAGTTGCATCGGCAGTAACGCTGGTCAATCGACCAACCACTTTTTCGCCGGACTTCAATTCTGTCCCGGCGGGTGGAACCGTTTCGTGAATTCGCCAGCGAACGAGTTTCTTTTGAACTTGTCCCAATGCATCCAAACGGGCGACAGTCTCTTGACCCAAGTAACAGCCTTTGGTGAAGGAGATTGCCAAGGCGTCCCGATCGGCTTCTTGGGGAAGGTTCGCCTCGCTTAAGTCAACGCCATGCCATGGGAAGCCGGCCAGGATTCTCGCGGCATGGAACTCTGTTTCGTCCCCAACGTGAACGCCCGACGCTCGGATTGACTCAGTGAATGCGTCGGCCGCTTCACGATCGACCAGTAGGATATTGGTTCCCTCACCCAACCAACGCGTCCGATAAACCGATCCTGTAAAATCGTTCCATTGCCATTCCCCGCAAGGCAGCGGATCGGCGGACGCGTGCGACTCGGGTAAGTCACACACACCTTGAATCTGGGCAGCACCGTCTGAGTCTGGCGGCAAAATAAATCCGACCCAATCGTCGTCTCGGATCGTGGCGGTCGCATCCTCCAGAATCGTGTAACGGTCGATGTGGGAAGCGATCGCGTCGGAGGGACCCGCTGGACCAATCATCCTCAACTGCTCGGGTCGTCGAAAAAGGCACAGGTGGGCGAGCGTTTTTCCTCGTACATCCGTCACAAACGTCTCGCGGCCTTCGCCGGACCGGAGTGGTTTGACTTCATTGGTAGTCAGATTGTGAATGATCTTATCGGCGTCTATTCCGCCCACATCCACAACGCAAAGGCGGTCAGTTCGGTAAAGATTGGAAGTTGTCATACTCGAGTTGGGTTAGCAATGAAAGCTGAGGAAAACGGGGCTGTCGCTCTTCAATGAAGTTGTTGATTTTGAGTCCAAAAAATTCGTGAGGAATCTTTCGAACTCCCACAGATTTACGGCCGCCCGTGTCGATGGGTGAATCATACCGACCGAGCGGTCGGCATGATCCTTCTGCCGAAATCACCGCTGCCGGGCTCAGTAGAAAATCATAAACACCTTAAGATAGCCAGCGGTGGTGATGCCATGCCCGAATCAAGTTGCCGTCCGACCCCGGGGTTTGATCCTCTGCTGCAAGATTGTGATCCTCTGCCAGGGCTGATTGGATCCCTCCGTAAAAAACAGCAACAGGCTCAAGCGGAACGGAGTGGCAGTCCCCATCCCGGCGAAACCGGTCACGACAATAGAAAGATTGATAGCATCCAATCCCTCAACACGAGCAAAGTCAGTAACGCGCCCGAAGCTGCTGACCCTGCCCCCCCCTTTTGAGGTTCGGACATTCTGAGGATTCTGAACTCTCGGCGAAATTCTGGCCTTCTGGCAAGATTTTGAACCCCTGGCAAGATTCTGAACTCATTGCGAGATTCGGGGGGATCGCAGTTCATCAGCCTCTCTGGGCAAATGGTCGTTGGTGACTTTGATCCGCCAATGGTTTCTCATCATCGGCGATGATTCTGCCCGACCTCGGCTGCTGCTTGTGGCGGACTGGCGTTTTTAGTGTGCTGGGACTTGCGGGGCGTGCTGGGACTCTTAGGGTGAGTTTTTTACAAGCGTGCGTGTTAATCACGATGGGGCTGAGGTGTTGATCTCCGCCGATTACGAATCGATCGCTTGGGAACCGGCTGACCCCAATGATCTGATCTTTCGCTACGATAACGGGGTTAACCTCGTACAGGAGAGATCCGTGTCGCAGTCGCGATCGTTATTCGAAGAAATTGAGCAGCAGAACCTTCAATCGGCCCAGCCTTTAGCGGCGCGGATGCGACCGAGAACGCTTGCAGAATTTATAGGTCAGCAACATATCTTGGGCCCCGGAAAGATGTTGCGGCGGATGATCGATTCTTCGCGGCTCGGTTCAATTCTGTTGTCGGGCCCACCGGGCAGCGGCAAGACCACGTTAGCGCATTTACTGGCTACAGAGACCGGCAGCGAATTGCGAATCCTCAGCGCGGTCAGTAGCGGTGTCAAGGAAGTTCGCGAAGTTTTGGCTTGGGCTGGCGATCTGATCGCAACCGGTCAACCACGCCCGCTACTTTTTATCGATGAGATCCATCGATTCAGCAAGAGCCAGCAGGATGCCCTGTTGCCCGATGTCGAGGCTGGCGTTGTTTCGTTGATCGGCGCGACAACGAGCAACCCATTTTTTGCTGTCAACGCAGCTTTGCTCAGTCGCAGTCAATTGTTTCAACTTGAATCGCTCACTGCCGAAGATGTGATGGAGTTGTTGCAACGCAGCCTGGCTGATTCCGAACGAGGTTTGGCAGCGATGAAGGTTCGCGTCGATCAACAAGCGCTCAAACACTTAGCCGATGCTTGTGAAGGTGATGCCCGCCGTGCGCTGTCGGCATTAGAGGTGGCCGTGCTGAGTTGTCAGCACGATGGGACCGATGTGACGCGCGAGGTTGCTGTCGAATCGCTCGGGAATCGCATGGGAGGGTATGACGGCAGCGGGGACGACCATTTTAATCTCGCCAGTGCCTTGATCAAAAGTATCCGGGGCAGCGACGTCGATGCGTCGATTTATTGGCTAGCTCGCATGCTAGAAGGTGGCGAGGACATTCGCTTCCTCTGCCGACGATTGGTCATTCTGGCCAGTGAGGACATTGGCAACGCGGATCCGCAGGCTTTGGGGGTCGCTGTCGCGGCGATGCAGGCCTGTGAATTTGTTGGTTTGCCCGAGTGTCAATTAACACTCAGCCAAGCCGTGTCGTATTTGGCATTGGCGCCGAAAAGTAACGCGGCAACGCAAGCGATCGGCAACGCCAGACGGGATGTTCGCGAAAAACAGATTGTTCCGATTCCCAAGCATTTGCGTTGCGGTCACTACGCGGGGGCCCGCCAATTGGGACATGGCGAAGGTTATGTGTTTTCGCATGACGCCGAAGATGGTATCGCCGAGCAAGAATACCTAGGCGTCGATCGGACTTACTACGAGCCGGTTGATCGCGGATTTGAATCCGAGTTGCGGAATCGTCTCGATACGATCCGCAAAATAATTCATGGTGAGAGTGAAGGCTGAAGTTTCCTTGATTCGATTCGCGAACTGAACACCGCTTGCAGTCGCTTTACGGGTGGCTGCCCAAGCGAACCGTTGCCGTGACGGGCGAGTGGTCAGAGGGATAGCGGCCGGCTCGTTGTGTGCGAACAATAGCCGCCCGTTGAATCTCCGTTCCAGGTTCAACGAAAATGTAGTCAATCTTTTTTCCATCTTTGCGTCCCTCGAACCCGCCTCCGGTACCGACCATTTTTTCATTCGGATGCAATTCTCGGAACGTATCCACAAGCTTGATCGGGCTTGGCGGTTGAGAGTCCCCGCCCTTCAAGTAAAGAATGACAGGGTTGTCTTCGTCAGCGTTGAAATCGCCCGTTAATACAAACGGATTGGCGTGAGTCCGGTCCTTAATATGTTGGGCAATCAGTTGTGAGGATCGGAGCCGAGCATTTTGGGATTGGTGATCGAAATGGGTGTTGTAAACATAAAACAGATGGCCTGTGTTGATTTCTTTCAGTCGTGCCCAGGTGCAGATTCGCAAGTAACGATTTCCCCAGCTTCGTGATTTGACATCGGGTGTGTCAGAGAGCCAGAAAGTTCCTGATTCCTCTGCCGTAAATCGTTGCTTTCGGTAAAGGATCGCTGAATACTCACCCTGCTGGTTGCCATCGCGGCCCTCGCCCAATTCACCAAACTCAGGAAGACGTTTTTCGATTTCGTCCAGTTGAAAACGAAAAGCCTCCTGCAAGCCGACGATGTCCACCTCCGATTCTGCGATGACATCACAGACGAAATCCTTGCGTCGGTCCCAGGCGTTGTCGCCATCTCTGGCTCTGCCGTTACGAATGTTGAAACTCATTACGGCAATTTCGATCGCAGTATTTTCTGAGGTGGATTGCTTGCCAGTTGGTTCTTGCGAAGTGGCAAGCGATGCTGCTCCAAGGATAAACACCATGACATAAGCACGCTGAATCCACGATTTCATCATTGTTTCCTTTCGGTCGGTCACGTAATCTCTTGTTGACTTTGCGATTTGCGTCGACGTTGTCGTGCCAATCGGTTCTTGTGTGAGTCTGTTCTTGTGCGAGTCAATTCCTGTGCCGCAGGTGGCAGGTTCGCGCCGCGAGACGCTCGTTTCGCCGTCGCGCCTGCGTTGGTGATGGTGTTCGTTGACTTTCATGCTAACGCTAATTCATCGACTCACCTTTGTCATCGGGGCGGGCGAGCGTTTGGCGTGGATTGCGTAATCCCGTTCCCAGCCTCTGAAGCTAAACCCGCATTTCTGATTTTTTTGAGGATGCTTTTGTTGGTGCACAGCATGACCGGTGCAAGACGATTTGATGTCATCGACAACAGAGGCACGCTCGGGAAATTGCTCGGCGATTTACCGTTTCGCGAGTAAGTCTGCTGTTTGCAATGCTGCTTTGCGGGGGGCTAACGCAGTTGTTGCAATTCCCGAAATGACTTGAGTGATGTTGTGATCGACTTGATCCGGTACGGACCATGTTTTTCCGTCTGCGGCGGTCAGGTAGACACTGAATGTGCGATGCCCGGTGCCGGGGCGTTCACCGATGATGTGAGCAATGACGCGGTTGCCGTTCAAGCCGGCAAACAATCGCTCCCCAATTCGATAGCCGGCGCGGACTCGTCCCGAGGTAACGACGAGATGTTCCTCGGCGACGCTCAGTCCAGCGATTTGGATCTGTTGGCGAAATTGGGTTAAGAAGGGAAGTAATTGATCTTCTTCTTGGATTGCCAGCGCGTTCAGCCCGTCGGAGATGACGATTTGAATCTCGGTTTTGCCATTTTGTTGACGACGTAACTGGTCGACGCGTTCCAGTGATGTTGGATCTAACTGTTCTCCGGTCGTTGGATGAAGAATGTAGTCCTCTCGATCAGAGGATTGCGTGTGGATGCCTACAGCGGACGGAATCTTGGTGATGAAATCTCGCTTTAGTTCTGCCCAGATGCTTTGTTTGGCATCATCATAGATACGCGTGATGTCACTTTGGAGTTCGGGGGCGAGTTCCCACACCTGAGGGCCATGTCTCTCCGCGACGAAGACGCCTCGCCCGCGGACTTCGCTCAGTCGCCTTTCGCCCTCGGCCAGGATCTCAGCATCGTTTCGTTGATCCCCCTGTGCCCGTTGATACTGAAGAAAGACCCATCGAGGATCACCAAAGTGCTCGGTTGGGTTTCCCGATTCATCGATCACCCCGAGTCGCTTAAAAAAGGCCCAGGTGTCATCGTTGACACGAGTGTTGAAGCGTTCCCTTAAACGTACATGGTCTTGAAAACCGGTCGTCAGGTAGCCTAGCATCGGATCGATCTTGGTCGGCAGAGCCATTAGGTAAGCGGGGCCGGCCGGCATGATCTGATCGAGACACCAGTCGAGATCGTCGAGGGTCACGTCCATGTGCAGGGTCGAGCAAACGTCCAAGCCGATGCACAGTCCGTGTAGTTTCCCCATCACGATGTCTTCGAGACAACAGCGTACCAGTTGGTCCCGCGTACGAAAGACTTCGGGACCGATAAAGCCAGCGACATCGTTTAAGTGGACCCAGGGACCTTCGCCGTCGGCTGCTTCGGCTTGAGCGGCACCAACTCGCTGTTTTAAATCCCGTGCCAAACCGTACTTGCGCGATTCATGCAACAGCATGTCAAAGCCCAGTCCATGGCCGTTTGTGAAATCGGCACCCTGCCCCGTTTCGAAATAGAGTCCAAAGCGTCCCTTCCGCTGGTCCGCATATGCAGACAATTTCTCAACGCTGGTATCGAAAGTGGAGTTGGATTCATCGCATCCGCCAATACTTTGGAAAAACAGTTCTGTTGATCCCGGCCGTGCTTGTTCCACCTCCGATTGGACATCGATGTGAGCGAGGACGCAGTGGGGCATCAGGTGATCGATACCAAAGGTCACCAGTAATTCTTGCAACGCGAGTTCGATGGCTGTGACCGATTTTGGATCACTGGATACCGGGTTCGTGCCGAGAAGAACATCACCTACGGCGTAAGACCAGCCATCGAGAACCTGCCAGAGGATATCCTCGATGTTGTCGGTCGGTGAGTTTGGTTGAATCCGAGCGCCGAGATAGCCTTCCTCACCGATCATAGTGCCAGGCAACGGGTTGAAGACTTTTGCGCCGATGCTGATCAATTCATCGTTGGTCATCAACTTACAGACACATCCAATGACATCGCTGGACAGGCCCGGCATGACTTGTTTGATCGCTCCTTGGTTCGATTTGAGCAAGAAACTCTTCAGGCCACCGAGGGTCAGGTCAGGACGTTGTTCCAAACGAACCGCTCGTATCCCGGATTTCTGAACTCCGTCTTGGTGAAGCGAGTGCTCATCGATTTCTTTAAGTGACGTATTGGCGAGTAGCGTCCGCGCGTGTTGGCGAGAGGTTTCGTCAGCGGCTGCTACGCCGATGGCAGCGTCACCTTCCTTGAACTCGTTTGCTGCCCCAAGCACCTGCGCATAGAGTTCTGGGGCGTGCTTCCCTTTGATTCGGCGAATAAATTCAAAGACCCCTTCCTGTGCCTTCGGAGCTGGGATAACTGGAGCTGCTGGCACTGCCGCGATCGCAAGCGACGGACAAGACCACGGAAGCGAGATGATCGTTCCGCCGGCGGCCCCACCGACTAAAAATACTCTACGATTAATCATTGCCGACATTCCTTAAACGCATCGAATTGCCCGCATCATCATAGTCGATCTGACTTCCGTGCACGGCTCAAACTTTCACTGAATCGCAGAGGCAGCGACCCGATGTGTGGCGGCCTATATCGTCCTCCAAGCTGAGTTGCTTTGCGGTGGTCTGGGGCGGCGGGTTAACCCGATAGAGCATGATCGTTTGAGTTTGGGCCTTGTTGGGTTTGACGCCATAGGATCACGGATCGTTGGGCGCTCAAATACCTTGTGTCTTTCTGTGTAGACTGAACATGGATGTGACGGGCTCGAAGAACGCTCGGTTCCTGGTGGTTTGACCGAGAAGTGGCGGTGGGTCGCGTTCGACGCAATGTGCGAGCCCTGTCTACGGGCGCCAGTGGGTCTACGGGCGCCAGTGGTGTCGAAGAAAGCCAGGAAATCCTGAATCTGCGTCAGAAAATAAAATTTCGGGCTTTTTGCGCTATCGCTATCGAAGAAATCGGCCTGAGCCCTTGAGGCGTCTGCCACCCCGGACCCGCTACTGCCAGTTATGTTTCCAGATAAATGATTATTCCTTACGGCACCGACGCCCCCGTTTACCATCTGCCATTCACCACCATTGGTGTCATCGTTCTCAATACGGTGATCTTCCTGGCGACGGGCATGGGGCATGACGCACAATACGATTGGTTGGCATTGCAATTTGATCAGGTCAACCCGCTGCAGTGGATCACGGCTGCGTTCATGCATGGCTCGTTTGGTCACCTGATCGGAAACATGATTTTTTTGTGGTGCTTTGGTTTGATCGTGGAGGGAAAGCTTGGCTGGCATCGCTTCGCGATGCTTTATCTCGGTTTAGCGTTGGCCGATGGAGCGGTTGGTCAGGTGCCGATGTTTTTGTTTTCCAGTCATGGTGGGCAAGCTGTCGGAGCATCGGGCGTCATTTTCGCCTTGATTGTGATTGCGATGATCTGGGCGCCAAAGAACGAAATTCAGGTTTTTTACTGGTTGTTTTTTTTCTTCGTGGGAACGTTTGAAGTTTCCGTTCTTACGATGGGGTGGTTTTTCCTTGCCTGGGAAGTTCTTACCGTCTTTTTCGTCACGGGATTGTTCGGCTTGCAAATGTCATCGGCTGTGTTGCACCTGTTGGGCGCGTCGGTAGGTGTTCCGTTTGCGGTTTATATGCTGCAAACCAAGCGTGTTGATTGTGAAGGTTACGATTTATTCACTCAAATGGGTTGGTCGACCGGAATACGCCCGCAGCACTTCAATCTGCTCTGGTTCTTGGGCTATTTCTTCAAGCCTGCGGTACCCGATTCAGCAGGACATGATTCGCCAGGCATCGATTCACCGGCATCACCAAATGCCATTCAAAAGGGGGCAGGAACGCAACGTTCAAATCAACAGGCTGACGTTGCCCGCCAACCGATCAATTCACCGTATCAACCTCTGTTCGGCAAGCCGGCCGCGATTGCCAATCGTGATCCTTGTGCGGATGCATTGCATCACTTTGCGATCGCAGTGGAGTCACAGCAAAGTCAGACAGCGATCAGCGGCATGCGTGAGCTTCAACGGGGTGGATGGATCGCCGCGATCCCAGAGCCAACCCTGCTGCGTTACGTCAAATTGCTCTCTCGGGAAAGCCGGCACGAGGAGTTGTTGGTCCCGCTTCAATTATTGGTGATGCGGAAATCACGCTATGCCAACGATGCGTGTTTGCAGATTGCAAGAATCCAGTGGAAGCATTGTCAGGATTCGGAAGCTGCGATCGACTCGCTCAAGAAAATGGTTCTTCCGATGTCGGATCGAGTGAGTCAGCACCGAAGCAAGCTGTTGCGAGAGATTAAATCAAGCTCGACGTCGGATTGAAGCTTGGGTATCCATTGGCCGTAACGAGATGATTGATTTGAGTTTTGCGCTCAAGTCTATCGGCGTCGGTCGGTTGCGTCTTAAGAATCCGGTTACACTAAGGTTGATTGATTAGCGTGATCGCGTGATTTGAGGTCGGGGCAGCTTAGAGACCGGTGTTTGGGAAGGGAAATTTGATGGCAAACTGCAACGAAAACCTTGGAAACGATCGCATCGGTGCGGTTTCGGGTGTGGAGCGAAGGGCATTCATGCGGAATGGAGTGTTGGTGTTGGCGGCGGCTTCGCTCAGTCAATGCGAACTCTTTGCCAAGAGCCCCGCGGACTCGTTGCGGATTGGTCTGCTAACTGATTTACACCATGCCGACAAGCCGGCCGCAGGAAGCCGACATTATCGCGAGACACTTGGCAAGTTAGAGGAGGCGGGGCAACAGTTTAAGCAGCAGTCGGTTGATTTTGTCGTCGAGCTGGGTGACTTGATCGATGCCGCCGAATCGGTCGATGTCGAACTGAAATATCTGCAGACGGTGAATCGTGAGTTTGCCAAGGTTTGTGAAGATCGACATTACGTTCTCGGAAATCACTGTGTCGACACGTTGACCAAGAAAGAGTTCTTGGGTGAAGTCGGGCAGGGAAAATCGTACTATTCGTTTGACCGTGGTGGCATGCACTTCGTTGTGTTGGATTCTTGCTTCCGCAGTGATGGGCAACCGTATGGGCGAAAAAACTTTCAGTGGACGGATGCCAATTTGTCCGTTGACGAGTTGGAGTGGTTGAAGGCTGATTTGAATGTCAATGAGAAGCCGGTGATCGTGTTTGCCCATCAACGTCTGGATGTTAAAAACAACCACGGTGTCAAAAATCAGGCCAAGGTCCGATCGATTCTGGAAGCGTCACAGAATGTTATCGCGGTGTTCCAGGGACACAGTCACAAGAATGACATTCATCAAATCGGTGGGATTCACTACTGCACATTGGTAGCGATGGTAGAGGGATCAGGAGCCGAGAATAGTGGTTATTCTGTCATGGAAGTCGATCCGGCTGGCACAATTCGCCTGACCGGTTTCCGAAAGCAACAAAATCGCCTCTGGGAACCCTCGGCCTGACCCGACCGTTTTGGCAGCTTGCCGAACAACCCGTCGATTTATGCTTGCGGATTCGTGCGCCCGCGACGTTTGCTTGTCGCGAAGGTCTGTCAGGGACGTGGCGATTGCTCGATGCGATTGCTCGACGCGTTTGTCCGCTTCGGTCGCGAATCGTTCTGAAGCGTAGCTTCGGAACCCACTGGGGGCCAACGTTTGTTACCATGTCGGTTTTCCATGGGAGCAATGAGACGATGCAGACGCGTGTACTTGGTAACAGCGAACAACCGCTCAGCGTGATTGGCTTAGGGACTTGGGCAATCGGTGGTGGTGATTGGAAGTTTGGTTGGGGTGACCAAGACGACAGTGAAGCGATTGCGACGATCCAACGGGCAATCGAACTCGGTGTGAACTGGATTGACACGGCGGCTGTCTACGGGCTTGGCAAAAGCGAGGAATTGGTCGGCAGAGCATTGGCCGAAATACCGTCGGGTCAACGCCCGTTGGTCGCGACCAAATGTGGTCGGACAAATGCGGGTGGCGGAGAAATTGGTAAGTCGCTGCGTCGCGAAAGTGTGATCGCCGAATGCGAAGCAAGCTTGAAACGCTTGCACGTCGATTGCATCGACCTCTATCAAATGCACTGGCCAGAGCCAGATGAGGAGATCGAAGAAGGTTGGCATACGCTGGTCGATTTAATGCAGCAGGGCAAAGTGCGATCCATCGGTGTTTCCAATCACAACGTCGAGCAGATGCAACGACTACAAGCGATCCATCCGATCACGTCGCTGCAGCCCCCTTACAGCATGCTTGCACGCGACGTGGAAGCAGAGATCCTGCCGTTTTGTCAGGAGAATAATATTGGCGTTGTTTGCTACAGTCCGATGGGGAAAGGTCTATTGACCGGGGCATTCGATGCGGCGCGGGCCGCGTCATTGTCGGCGAAAGATCATCGAAGTCGGGATCCACGTTTTCAATCCCCACAGCTGGAAATTAACTTGCAGTTTGTGGCTGGGTTAAGCAAGCTTGCCAGCGGCTTGGGCTGGACGGTGAGTGATGTCGCGATTGCGTGGGTGTTCCGATTACCGGTGGTAACCTCGGCGATTGTTGGTGCACGTCGACCCACTCAGATTGAACAGACGGTCGACGCGGGGACGCGAACCATCGATGAGGCGACGGTTACCGAAATCGAATCATTGCTCGTCACCCGTCAATCGGCACTCGACGCCCTGGAGGGCGTCGAGCAGGCTCGCGTATAACAAGCTGGCTTGAACGAACTGGAACAAGTCGTTTTGATTCAAGGCTGACGGCAACGAATTCTATTGAGGCGAGAAAACCCTCCAGCAGTGGAGGGGGAAAGAGATTGATCGTTTGATGCCCGGATTCGAAGAAGCACTGTCAACGCTTGCCAGCCCCTGGGGTGTATCGGTTGTGGTGATCGGTACAGCGTTGGGGATTTTTGTTGGTGCGATTCCCGGTTTGACCGGTACGATGTTGATCGCACTCGTCTTGCCTTTGACTTACGGCGCGGATCCGTTGTTGTCGATGGCTTTCTTGATCAGCATTTATGTCGGCGCGGTGAGTGGTGGCATGATCACGGCGACTCTGTTAAGGATGCCTGGAACACCGGCGTCGATCATCACGACGTTGGACGGCTATCCGATGGCCCGCAACGGGCGTCCCGGTCGGGCGCTCGGGCTGGGGGTTGTTTCGTCACTGGTTGGCGGCACGATCTCTTGGTTTTTCTTGGTGTTGTTGACCAGTCCCATCGCAAGGCTGTCATCCGAATTCGGTTTCTTTGAGTACTTTTCGCTGGTCATGATGGCGCTCGTGTTGATCGCGACGATCGGTGGCGGGTCCCTCGCGCGGTCGCTGTTCTCCGGTGTGCTCGGTATTTTTCTGGCGATGCCCGGCGTCAACGTCGCAACCGGTCAAACGCGTTTGACGTTTGGGATCACGGAGATGAACGACGGCTTTCAATTGTTGCCGGTGTTGATTGGTTTGTTTGCGGTTAATCAGATCCTCCGTGACATCTATCAAATTGAGCAGACGGATGAACGCATTCAGTTAGGTGGAGAGTCTGTTTTGATTCGTTTTGCCGATGTGATGAAGCAAGGTGTGAATCTGGTTCGTTCCTCAGTGATTGGAACCTGGATTGGGATTTTGCCCGGGATCGGGGCGAATATCGGTTCGGTTGCTGCGTACAGCGCCGCCCGCAGTTTCTCGAAGACTCCGGATCAATTTGGGAAAGGTCATGAGGAAGGGATCGTCGCTTCCGAAGCTGCCAACAATGCGACAATCGGCGGTGCGCTGATTCCGTTAATCGCGATGGGTTTGCCCGGGAGTGTGGTCGAGGCAGTGTTGCTGGGAGCATTAGTGATTCATGGATTGCAGCCGGGACCAAGATTGCTGGAAGAGAGTCCGGCGATGGTTTATACGATCATGGGCGCGATGCTGATTGCGAATGTCGTGATGGCGGTGATCATGCTCGGTTCAGTTCGCTGGCTGGCACGAGTGGTTCACATTCCCAGGTCGTTCTTGTTGCCGGTCATTCTTTGTTTTTGTGTGATCGGTTCCTTTGCTTTATCACACCGCTTGTTTGACGTCTGGGTGATGATCGGGTTTGCAATTTTGGGATTCTCGATGGAGACGGTTCGGATACCATTGCCGCCGTTTATTATCGGTTTTGTGCTCGGTCCGATCGCGGAAAAGAACCTGAGCCTCGGGCTGCAGGCTTCGGGTGGAAGCTATTTGCCGATTGTGACCAGTCCGCTGTCGCTGCTGTTCATCGCGATTGCGGTCGTGATGTTGGTCGGTAGCTCGTTGAGAGGGCGGATTACGCCGGCAAATGGAGGAGAATCCGAATGAAGATCAGTTGGATTCTGTGGCACCTTGCCACGACCGTTGTGATCCTGTTTTTGGTTGGCTGGTGGACGATGCAACTTGGTAGCTCCGCCGGTAGTCCGTTTCCCAATCAACCGATTCAGGTAGTGGTTCCCTATGCCGCCGGTGGTGGCAGCGATACCTTCGTGCGAATTCTGTCGCGTGGCATCGTCGATGAAAAACGATTGCCGGTTCCTTTGGTAATCATCAACCAAGATGGTGGCATCGGAACCATTGGTAGTCGGGAAGTTAAAGATTCAGATCCCGACGGGTACAAGATCCTGTGCCACCACAACGCAATCATTACTGCAAAGTTGGTCGGCACTGTCGATTATGGGCCCGAGGCGTTCGAGCCGATTGCGATGACCGGTGAGATGTCGATGGTGATCTTGGTGCGGGCTGATTCGCCGTACCAAACGGTTGCGGATCTGCTCCTCGACGCGAAAGAACGCCCCCAGGACATTCGTTTTGCGGCCAATAAAGGTGCGCCTGCTTATTTCGCGACACTGCAGCTCGAAAGAACTCTACCTGGTGCTGAGTTGAGAATTGTGTCCTCCGGCGGTGGCGCGGATCGGTATGCAAAAATACTGGGCGGGCATTTGGACGCTGGCATCTTTTCGCTTTCGGAATACCTGGACTTTCGGCGTGGCAACGGGACACCACCGGATCAAGATGTTCGCGCGATCGCGCTGCTTGGTCTCGAACGCCATGAATCGATTCCCGAGGTGCCAACCGCGACCGAAATGGGCTCGCCCGTTTTGCTGAGCAATGCGAATTACTGGTGGGCCCCCAAAGGAACGCCCAGCGAGGTCGTCGATTATTTGGCCGATCTGTTGAAGGCGACGATGGAAGACGAGACCGTGCGATCTGAATTGCAACGTATTCGCGTCGACCCAAGTTACGATCGTGGAGAGTCGTTGCAACAAAGAGTTGGTGAAACAGTTGAGCGGTTTGAATCCGTGGCGGAACAAAAGCAGGCAAGCCTGCCTGAATTTTCTTTGTATTTGGGTCTGATTCTGGCAGGCTTGTTTGGGTGGATGTTGTTGGAGTCGCTTGTCGGCAAATCAGTCGCTGGCAAATCAGTCGCTGGCGATTCTGTTTCCACTCATATCCGTATGATGCTCCGCCCACGAGTGGCCATTGCATCCCTGATTGTGCTTTGTGGTTATGTGTCTTTACTTGGGTTGTCTTGGTTCCCGTTTGCACCTTTGACTGCGGCGATGGTGGTGACGCTAGGGGGAACAATGATGATTGGCAGCCATGAGTCGCGGAGCAGAAATGATTGGCTGGTTTTGGTCCAACTCGGCCTTTTAACTGGCTTTGGCGTGGAATGCGTTTTCACGTTGGTTTTGGCGACGCCACTGCCCTAGGCTTCTTCGGTCATGGCGAGTGTGTTCGCATCGCGGCACGAGGGGTGACGAAATATCGTTCAACTCGGGTGCCCAATGTGCCGCTGTTTGGGGGGCAAAGCCCCGGGTACCTTGGCGGCTTTGCAAGTCACCCCGTAAACTGTCGGAACTATGAAGAGACTCATTTTTTTTGCTGTTCTAGGCAGCCTGTTTTTCGGGGTCACCAGGTGTGTCCACGCAGATTCTGGTCGGTTTTCGTTGCCCTCTACTGATGGAACGCCAGTCTCTTTATCGACAGACCCGACCATTCAATTGGAAGTGCTCTGTTTTTTGGGCGTCGAATGTCCATTGGCAAAGGTTTATGCCCCCCGCCTGCAGCGCATGGCGGACGAGTTTGCCGACCGTGGTGTCCGTTTCATCGGGATCAACAGCAACATCCAAGATTCGATGGAAGAGGTTGCCCAGTATGCCGCCGAGCACCAGCTTACCTTTCCAATGGCGAAGGACTACGACCGTCGCGTGGCATTACAAATGGGCGCGACCCGCACACCAGAAGTATTTGTTGTCGATCGTGGTGGCGAGATTCGATACCAGGGGAGAATCGATGATCAGTTCCAGGTCGGGGTATCGCGGAAGCAGGCAACCAAACACGATTTGCGAGTCGCGCTTGAGCAATTGTTGGCCGGACAAACGGTGACCGATCCACGAACTTCTGCACCTGGTTGTTTGATTGCACTTCCCCGCCCAGCAGGCTCGGCAGGTCAAACAGGTGCAGCAGGTCAAACAGGTGCAGCAGGTCAGAGCAAGACTCCCGAAATCACGTTTTGTGATCAGGTGATTCGCCTGTTGCAAAAACACTGTGTCGACTGCCATCGCGATGGCGAGATTGGCCCCTTCGCGCTGGATCGTTACGAGGAAGTCCAAGGGTGGGCCGATATGTCGATGGAAGTCATTGACAGTGGACGCATGCCACCGTGGCACGCCAATCCCGATCATGGTGCCTTCCGCAATTCGCGGGGGATGAACGAAGCGGAAAAGCAAGTGTTTCGACGCTGGGTCGAATCTGGAATGCCATACGGGCAAGCGACCGACCTGCCGCCCTCGCCAGAATATGTCCCTAATTGGAGGCTGTCACGCAAGCCTGATGTTGTCTTTCCAATCAGTGAACAGCCTTTTGAATTACCGGCAGATGGCACCATTGAGTATCAGTATTTTGTGATCGATCCCCAGTTCAAAGAAGAACGCTGGGTCCGGGCTGCCCAGGTCATTCCCGGCAATCCAGCGGTTGTCCATCACTGCATCGCATTCGCGAGGCCACCCGATGGTGGTGATTTTCGGGACATTAGTCTGTTATCGGCGTATGTGCCGGGACAAATTCGTGGTGAGTTACCGAGTGGATACGCACAACGAATCGCGCCGGGAGCAAAAATTGTCCTGCAAATGCACTACACACCTACGGGGAAGCCCGAGCAAGACCTAACTCGCCTCGGATTGGTATTCGCCGATGCGGACGACGTGACCCACGAAGTTTATTCGCTCGCTTGTATCAACCACAATTTCGAGATTCCGCCTGGTGTTGAAAACTACGAGGTGAAAGGAGAGCAGAATTGGTTCCCCAAGAATGGATCGTTGCTCGCGATTACGCCGCACATGCACTTGCGGGGAAAGTCATTCCGGGTCGATCGCCGCAGCGGCGCTGTATCGGAAGCCTTGCTGGATGTGCCGGCGTACGATTTCAATTGGCAACACAATTACGAGTTGATCGATCCGTTGCCGCTCGATTCAACCGACCAGATCTCGTTCACGGCTGTTTTTGATAACTCAACATCAAACCCCAATAACCCAGATGCACAAGAATATGTGACCTGGGGAGATCAAACGTGGCAAGAGATGGCGTTAACTTTCCTGACGGTCGCTCAGCCCATTGATGGGGTGAACCGAAACAGGTTGGATCCGACCGGAGAGAAGAAACAGGATAAACGCTCGTTAAGAATGAAGACTGAAGATGCGCAGTTACAGCAGCAGGCATTGCGGCGACAGGCACAATGGCGGCAACAAGCAGATCGATTCGCGGAAAGCTATCTGAATCGCTTTGATCGAAATGATGATGGTTTCATCACCGCCCATGAGTTACCTGATTCTGTGCGAATCTTCTCGTTTCGTAAGATGGACCATGATCACGATGACAGGATCAGCATGGACGAATTATCGTCAGCAGCCTTTCAGCGGGCTCGGAATAACAAAGAGCTCCCTCATTAGAACGGAATCGCGGTGCTGAATCAGTTCGGACGGTTGGCCGATTGGATTATCGACCATCGCCGCGTGACGTCTCTGTTCTTGGTGATCTGGACTGCGCTGATGGCGGTCGGGCACTACGATCCGTATTGGTTGTTTCCCGAGGGGATTCCGCTGCCGTTCGTGGCGACCGGTCAGGACGACGAGAAAGGATCTGCCAGAGATGCAGAATTTGGGGCTCCGCCCGACAAGCCTGTTCCCCGCGTTTCACCAATCCAAGTTGCTGCCGGCGACGTGATCGTTGTCGCACAGAGTGACAGTTTCTTCACGCCTGACGGTGCTGACGCGATGCGGGCGGTGGTGCAAGCCTTGCGGGACCTCGATCATGTCGATCGAATTCTTTGGATGGATCAGGCGCCGATGATGAATGTGTTTGGGTTGGCTGAGCCAATCTTGCCTGGACGCAATGCCAGTTCGATTCGTTTTGCTGCGGCCAAGCAGCGGGCACTTGATCATCCGCTGGTTGTGGGGCAGTTACTTTCGCCCGATACGAAGACGCTGTTGTTAATGGTCTCAATCGATTGGTTGTTCGTGACGGCGGACGAGGACTGCACCGATCTACTGCGAGACACGGCTAACGCAGTCGCGGCAGATTTTCCGGATGTTGAAATTGATTTTTCAGTCACGGGCGAGGTGCCAATTCGATTAAGCCGGGCGGCCAGTAATCGGGACAATGAATTCAAGTACCAGGCGATTGGTTATTCAATCGCCCTTGTGATTGCATTCATTCTCTTTCGTGGACTTTCCGCGGTGGTGATCGTTGCGATGGCGCCGGCGTTTGGGGTTTTCTGGACGCTCGGTACGCTGCATTTTATCGGGTTTGATGACAACCCGTTTAACTCGGTGATCGTCCCTGTGCTGTTGTGTATGGTTGGATTTACCGACGGTGTTCACATGATGGTGCAAATTCGTCGGCACCGCGCTGCCGGACTTTCCGCTGCTGATGCGGCACGGCAGTCCATTCGCGAAGTCGGGTTGGCATGCTGGCTGACTTCGTTGACCACGGCCATTGGTTTTGGTTCGCTTGCGCTGGCACATCACGAATTAGTTCGCGAGTTTGGATATTGTTGTGTGATCGGTGTTCTGCTGACTTTCATTTCAGTCATCACGGTGATTCCGTTGGCGTGTGCGACTCGTCTTGGAGAACGGGTTGCGACTGGTTACGGGAAGAATCTGGTGGATCAGAATCTGAGTCGTGTGGCGGTCGTTATCGATTTCGTGTTAGCACGCAGTCGCTTGCTTAGCTTGGTCGCCATTGCCGCAACTCTCCTGTTGGGATTGGTGACGTTGCAACTCCGACCCGATGAGCGGCTGACGAGTAACCTGGCATCGACGAGCGAACCGGCGGCGGCTCTGGCCCACATCGACAAGGCGTTTGGTGGGATGGAAACGTCGAGGATCGAGGTTCAGTGGCATCCTGATATCGAACCGACGGACGGTGAAATCGCGACGGTCATCGGCCAAGCTGATGCGGTCCTTCGCAGCGAGCCGTTGATTGGGCATCCTTTGTCGATTTGCGAGCTCATCGACGCCTTACCGGGCGAGGGTGATCCGTCGACACGCATGTCGCTGTTGGATTTATTGCCGCCACCGCTCAAACGTGCTTATATGGTTCCCGAGACCCGTTCTGCAAAGATCGATTTTCGTTTGCAAGATTTAGGAATTGCCACGTACGGTCCCGTTTTTGAACGAATTGAGACAGGGTTGCAGCGGATTGAGAAAGAGCATCCAAAGTTTCGCCTGGAGCTGAGTGGTGGTGCGGTTCGCCGTTGGAAAAACTTGTATCAGATCGTCCTCGATTTGGCGTACAGCTTGGGGACGGCCAGCGTCGTGATCTTTGTGGTTTTGGCGATCGTCTATCGATCGCTGCGTTTGGGGTTGATCTCGATTGTGCCCAACCTGTTCCCGTTGGCGACCACTGGCGGTTTGTTATGGATGGTCGGTCAGAATCTTGAAATTGTCAGTGTTTGTGCCTTCACGGTTTGTCTCGGAATCGCTGTCGATGACACCATCCATTTCCTGACTCGGTACCGCGAGGAAATCAATGCGGGTTCAGGATCAGGACCTCCGGGGGTAATCACTCGGAGGTCGGGGGCAGAAACGCAGGACCGGCAAGAAGCGATTCGACGGGCCTTTGTGGGGGTCGGGACAGCTCTTATCATGACCACGGTCGTGCTGATCATTGGGTTCAGTACCGCGTTGTTGAGTGATGCACGCGATCATCGTATCTTTGCAACGATGGGAATCCTGACGATTGGCAGTGCCCTATTCGCTGATCTTGTATTTTTGCCAGCGTTGTTGAATTGGGGTGACTCGCCACGACCACAAGATCCAGAGCGACCGCATGTTTGAGCCCATTCGACCGCAGTGATCGCGTTTTTTGTTGACCTGTACTCCTACTGAGTGACACATCACCTTGATTGAAGCGACAAGCGATTGGATCTCGACAGTCTTGGAATACTGCGATCGGTTTCACGATGATCGCGTGGTGATGCGGCGGTATCTGCACCAGCATCCCGAGTTGTCGGAGCAGGAATTCATGACGACAGAATTCTTGACCGCTGCGTTGGCGAAATTGGATTTGCCAACCCACGTGCCGGGGGAAGGTCGAGGAGTCATCGCTGATCTGATTACGTCGCCGACGGTTGCCGATGGTCCCCGAATCGCGATTCGGGGTGACATTGACGCGCTTCCGATTGCGGACAGCAAGTCAGTTGACTACCGCAGTCAAGTCGATGGGGTAATGCACGCGTGCGGGCACGATGTGCATGCCAGTGTGGTGGTCGGGGCGATGCAAATTTTGGTGGCGATGCATCAGGACGGCAAGCTTCCCTGGCCGATTGCCGTTCGAGCGATCCTGCAGCCTGCGGAAGAGATGGCGACTGGGGCGCGTCATATGATTCACCATCATGCTCTCCGGGACGTTACTTCGATTGTTGCCCTGCATGTTGATCCGACTCGTACGGTCGGTTGCATTGGCTTGCGGACCGGGCACTTCACCGCGGCCTGTGATTCGATTCACGTCAGCTTTAATGGGAAGGGTGGACACGGCGCGCGGCCGCACTTGGCTCGGGATCCGATTGACGCCTGCACACACTGGGTCCAATCGGCGTTTCGCCGGATTGCCCGGACGGCGAACCCTCATGAGACCGTTGTTTTTTCGATCGGTCAAATTCAAGCGGGCCACAGCGTCAATGTCATTCCAGATACTGCCAAGGTCGATGGTTCGTTGCGGTCGCTCGACAAGGAGAGTCGCAGCTTGGCATTGGAAACACTTGAGGATGTGTGTGAATCGATTGCCCGAGAAAGTGGTTGCCAAGTCGAGATGACAATGGGCTACTCAGCACCCGCAGTGATCAACGATCGGGCGACGATCGAGTTGCTGGCCGATTCGGTCAAGCAAGCGTTGTCGCCAGGGGCGATTGAGTGGATCGACCAATCCAGTATGGGGAGTGAAGATTTTTCATACTATCTCGATCATGTGCCTGGCGCGATGTTTCGCCTCGGTGTGGCCGGGGCGCAGGTTGGCCACGCGCCCCTGCATACCTCTGCTTTTGATATCGACGAAGAGGCTTTGACCGTAGGTAGTAAGTTGTTCGCGGCGACGGTTATTAACCACTTTGACCCCGCCCGCGCGGGATCACGGTAGAATTGAAAAGAACGGTATCAAGATCGTTCGGATTCAAAGGCCAGCAAGATGGTTGATCGGAGTCGGTCTTGATGAGCGGCTGTGGATTCTGCGGTGGTCGGTTTGACTGCGGAGCCGTTTTCATCCGATCAGGCCGTTTGTGTTGACGCAGCAGATCCGAACCCATTGAAAAGCCTCTGCCGAAGGAGTGCGCTGATGGTCAAACTAGATTTCAATTCAAACGATGTTCCAACGGTGGGAGTCGAAATCGAGCTCGGAATTGTGGATGCAGCTACACAGCAGCTGACCAGTGGATCGAGCGCATTGCTTAGCCGCGTTGCGGATGGCCAGCAGTGTGATGTCAAACATGAATTGATGCAGTGTTGCATCGAAGTGATCAGTGGGGTCTGCCACACGATTCCTGAAGCCCGGAGCGATTTGGCCACCAAACTAAAGATGGTGGAACAAGCTGCTGATGCCGAGAACCTTGCCTTGTGGTGGGGGGCGACGCACCCGTTCGGGCTCTGGGAAGATCAGCAGGTCACCGAAAACGAGCGTTATCAGAACCTTGTGCAATTGCTTCAAGAGTTGGCTCGCCGGATGATCACCAACGGCTTGCACGTGCATGTTGGAGTGGACAGCGGCGACAAAGCCGTCATGATCTGTGACCGAATCATGCAATATCTTCCGATGCTGTTGGCTCTGTCGGCGAGTAGTCCTTTTTGGCAGGATCGTGATACTGGTTTGCATTCGCATCGGTCCAAGCTAATGGAAGGTCTGCCGACTGCTGGGTTGCCGACACTGATGCGAAACTGGAGTGAATACGTCTGGTTGGTCAATCACATGGAGGAAACCGGATTTATCAACACGATCCGTGAAATTTGGTGGGATGTTCGTCCGCACCACAATTTTGGCACGGTCGAGGTTCGCGTTTGCGACATGCCCGGCAGCTTGGATCATGTTTGTGGATTGGCGGCGTTGATTCAATGTCTGGTCAAACGTTTAAGTGACCAGATTGACGAGGGGATGTACCAATTTGATTGCCATCCGATGATGGTGCGGCAAAATAAATGGCGGGCCGCCCGGTACGGGAATTCGGCAAGACTCGTGAATGCTCGTGATTATCGGGTCCAGACATTACCGGAAATCGTCGATGGGATGATTGATCATTTACAGGGTGTCGCGCAAGATTTGGGCTGTGAGTCCGAACTGTTGTTCGTCCGGGAAATTGCCTCGGGTGACGATTGGGCGAAACGCCAACGCGATATTTTTCACGCATCCGGCGGCAACAAAAGACAAATCGTGGAACAATTGGGCAAGCAATCACGACTGACTGATCCGGCGAAAGCAACGAGTTAAACAGCACGATGAATGATTCGCAGATCCAGATTCAATCACTGAATCTACGGTCACTCGATACTTTGGCGGCTGCCATGGTGCGCGAACTGCCCTCCCCTTTGGTGATTGGTTTGGTGGGGACGTTAGGGGCCGGTAAAACGACTTTTGTTCAAGCACTCGCTCGCGCTGCCGGAATCGATGCAGTGGACGTTACCAGTCCTACCTTTACCTTGTTGCAAACACACCGGGGGGCGATCGTGATTCATCACCTCGACGCCTACCGTGTCGCGGATGATGAAGAGTTCCTGCAGTTGGGAGTCGATGAATTATTCGCCGATGAAGCTTGGACGATTATCGAGTGGGGTGATTGCGTGGCGGAGGTGCTGCCGGCTGAGACGCTGTGGATCGAATTGGTTCAAGGCGCTGATCAGGACACAAGAGATGTCAGCTTCCGGTCAACCAGTGGGACCTGGGATGCAGCGATTCAGCGGATTCAAGCGGAGCTGGGGGCGGCAAGTAGATGAGTTGTGTCACCGTTGATGAAGAGCCGCAGGTGCACCAGGGGTTGCCGTTGGTGTCCCGCTTGCCGGTCGATTTTTGTCTTGAAGCTGCCTTCGCTCGGCTCCGACACTTGCCTCATTGCTTGTGGCTCGATTCAGCGGCTCCGGGGCCGCGTTCGAATCTGGGGCGTTACTCGTTTCTAACCGCTGATCCGATCGAAACGTTGGTCGCCGATTCTGGTCACGATAATCCGTGGCCTCAATTGGAACGTTGGTGCCAATCGCTGGCAGCAGATTCGAATTCCGAATTACCACCTTTCCAAGGTGGAATCGCCGGGTTGGTTGGATATGAAGCTGCCACCTGGCTAGAGCCGGTCGGTGCCGCGCGAACCAATGACCTGCCAACACCGGCGATGTCGCTTGGGCGTTATGACTGGACCATCGCGGTTGACCATTTGCAGGGTTGCGCCTGGATCATTAGCCAGGGGTTTGGTGGACGCGACCAGCTAGATCGTGAACAGCGGGCAAGACAGCGATTGCACCAGGTACAGGACTGGCTTCGCAGCGAACCAAGGCCGTCGGCGACGCCTCAGCGGCCCGCATCGATTCAGTTGGGGCGACAGTACCCAACCGCGGTCAACGGGATCAGCAGCAATCTGACCAGTGAGCAATATCGTGCCTGTGTGGCGGAAATCGTCCGCAGGATCTGTGATGGCGACTCCTTTCAAGTCAACCTCGCCCAACGGTTATTGGCAAAAGCGACATCCTCCTCCTCCGACTTATATGTGCGACTTCGAAAGCACAACCCAGCGCCGTTCGGTGCCTATTATGCTGGTGACGGATTCGAAGTCGTCAGCAGTTCCCCCGAAGGTTTTTTGAAAGTTCGGAACGATGTTGTCGAGACGCGGCCCATCAAAGGTACAGTGCCCCGCACGGGGGACCCCGAACTCGATTCGGAATTGGCTGAGCAATTGCTAGCTAGTGAAAAAGATCGTGCAGAGAATGTAATGATCGTCGACCTGATGCGCAACGATTTGTCGCGAGTTTGCGACGCATCGTCGATCCGCGTCCGCGAACTCTGCGCAATTGAACGCTACCAATACGTGCAGCACTTGGTTTCCGTCGTGGAAGGTCGGTTGGCGAAGAATCAAAATATTGCGAATCTTTTGCAGGCCTCGTTCCCGGGCGGCAGTATCACGGGGGCACCCAAAATTGAAGCGATGAAAACAATCGCCCGCTTGGAGCCGAATCGTCGTGGTCCCTACTGTGGAACCATTGGCTACATCAGTTGTGGGGGAAACGCAGACTTCAACATCCTGATCCGAACAATTACTGCAGCGCACGGTTACTGGCAGATTCCCGTCGGTGGTGGGATTACGGCACGCAGCGAGCCGGTTGCGGAAGAGGCCGAAACATGGGCAAAGGCAGAGGGGATGTTGCGGGCAATCGTCGATGACGGTTGACCAAGTAGAAAGTCAAGGTACGCCCCTGTAGCTCAGTTGGCAGAGCAACGGACTCTTAATCCGTGGGTCCTAGGTTCGAACCCTAGCGGGGGCACTTTTCATTGATCTTGCCTATTCGTAACCGCCGGGTGTGCTAGTGTAAAACATTGGTCCCCGTTCGAAAACGCTGTACCGCGGTTGCCGTCGCCGATCCCAGGTTGTGCCGTCTTTTCAGGTGCATTGCCTCCCCCCGTTGATGCATCTCGCAAGTTTTTAGGGCCCACCCTCTAAACTCACTCGGTGGTCAGTGGATTCA
Source organism: Rubripirellula sp. (assembly GCA_049602075.1). GTDB lineage: Bacteria > Planctomycetota > Planctomycetia > Pirellulales > Pirellulaceae > Rubripirellula. The sequence continues at coordinate 143,818 of JBMYRF010000011.1, read as the reverse complement.
TCGAAATAGATACGCCGATGCGACTTCACGAGGAACGCGATCACAATCGTGTTTCTGCTCTTGCAATGGTCATTTAACAGACCATTTTGCTACCGGCTCGAATTCCCTCACCGAAACTGGAGGGATCTGCCGAGAAGCTAATTGAACGAGCTCATCAATTCTGTTCTTGATCTTTCATGCTGGGTACCCTCTATCCCCATGGATTGAGTCGCAGCGAATCTTAGCATGTCCCGCGGCATGAATTCAGTTGCATCCTAGGTCGCCACCGCTATTGGTGGGAACGTTTCCGAGGGATCGTATCAGACCGTTTGTTCAAGTCGCTCCGACAGCAGTCATGGATCCCTTCGGGGCCTTCAAAGTCTGGGGGCATGAGCACCCAGATCGGAAACTCTCCGCCCGGACATCCGGTAGAGTGCGTCGAGAATATGGCGTCACCCATGTCGTTGCAGCTTTGCTGAATCGACACGGCTCGATCAATTCGCTGGCAGACAGCTTCTCAGCTTGACTGACCTTTCGTTTACTCGATGTAGTGCCTCGGCGGATTTCGGAGGTCGCACCTGGCTTTCGCTTTATCATGCCAGGGCCCAATGCCAACCGATTTGCATCATATCGCCACCCTTCGATTGAACGTCGTGGATGGCCAATCCGTCGATGATACACGCCTACCTTTAATTGAACCCGAATGTTTGCCTGGCAGACTCCGTTCGAGCATTACTTCTGTTTGAGTGTTTGCCACGCATCTGGGTTCTTTCAGTGGCAGGCGGCACTGAGGCTGACACGCCCTGGGTCACCGTCGCTTCGTCGATCAGGGGGCTACGCCGTGAAGGCGGCCAGGGGGCGGTTTCTTTTTCTTCCATGCAGCCTTCGCCAAATGCCATTCTCTAAACCTGTTTTAGGAATGTTCCAAGTTAGCAGGGTTGGCCGCCCTGATGCTCAAATTCGAATCCGGCGATTTTGAAGAACGTCAATTACTGCCGCGAGGGCTGCGTGCCCGCTCACGTTTTTGGCCACGTGTGAATGGCTGTGAGCGAATCCGTTCCTCGCGGCATGCGTACCGACGCAAGCCCAGCAGGAGTCTCTCGGCACGAATCCCAATCCCATCTTGTAGAGATAAAAATCGTCACCGGTGTTGACGGAGGTTTTTTGCCGCAATAAAATGCGGCGATAAGCGCTTTGGCGCCTTTTTCTCGCAGTAATTTGCGGGATGCCGCAATGGATTGCGGCATGGCGTCTGGTGCGACCTTTGTGAGTCGATGCAGGGAAAGCAGTCAGCTATCTGGCCATTCCGATGCACGCCCAAGCAGGGGCGTTAAGTTTGTCGATTATATAGCGGCAAGTATGTGCTGCCGCGGGAAATCGACGATCTCGCGATTAACACGGACCGCTTGGCATAGGCTGCTAAGGAAGTAAGTAAGTTGCCTGTCTACCCGCCGCTGCCTTTCAGTTACGGTTCCGTGAAATCGCCTTATGTTTCAATGCGATAGCGGGAGAGGTTCAACACCCCTTGTAAGGATCCGCGTTCTTTCATGCTGCGGAGTTGGCTTGCCCTCGCCAATTGGCCGTCAAGTTGCGGACAATTGAAGTTTTACGTATCGCCCGTGGGTGGTCTGCTCCGTTTGGTTTAAGCGGTTCATACCGAGGTCCTTTCGCTGTGCCCCACATCGCTTCGGTGGCTTCTTCCAGTCGGCGTACCGTGACACATGTTAAGTACATGGTCGCGAATGCTTCTTCGACACCCGACTCACAGAACGTTCTTATCGCATCGCGCCGCAGCGTTGATCTGCTTTCGCGTCAAGGAGCTTGTTCGAGTATGCTCCACCGTTGATCGCAAAAGTTCGTCGAGATCAATGCGCATGGCATCGGCGCCGATGCTGATCGCAATCTGGATGTCTTCACGGGGCGTTTTTCTGATACATTCGCCCCTGCAAACGCTTTTTATCTGGGCTTATTTGGGGTGGTATTCGAATCAATTTCGGAGTCAGGGTTTGCTCAAAATGGAACTTTATCATCGGGGTGTAATCTGTGGAATCGAACGATCGTACGACGACCATTTCGGACCTCAAAACGGCGGTTGCCGCTTTCGCAAATGAACGTGATTGGGAACAGTTTCATGATCCCAAAAATTTAGTGATGGCAATGGTTTCCGAAATGGGAGAATTGTCGGAGCACTTTCGCTGGGTTCGCAGCGAAGATGCGTTTGCGACCGCCGCTGACCCTGCAAACGTTGAAAATATCGCCCACGAGTTGGCCGATATCTTGATGTTCGCGTTGGAGTTTGCAAACGTTTGCGATATCGATATCGCAGACGCTATTGCGAGCAAATTAGAGATCAATCGCCAACGTTATCCGATCGAAAAGGCAAAGGGCCGCAGCGACAAGTACGATCGCTTAGATGATCGCCCTAAATGATGATTGGTCCAGCCGGTAAATCGGTGAGGTCAATGATTCACCTGGGCAAGAGCTGCTAACGCATCCAGCCCTCGATGCGGAAATTACGCTCCAGTAATTTTCTTGCAGGTTCACCCGAGTCGGGTTCGAACCACAACTCGAACCGGGCTGCATAAAACTGATCCCAATCACCTTCGTGAATGGTGAAATGGGTGTTGGTAAAGAACAGCTCATTGGGGTCGTCCGACCAGCCGATTCGCTCATTACCGTACTGCCGCAGGCGAGTCGCGGAAAGCTCGTCCCCACGCGTCACTTCAAATGCTTTTACGAAGGTTGTCCCTGCTTCACCAGGATTGACCCAGGCAACCGAATCGTAGTTGCCAGGTCCGCCGGTTGAGCAGAGCTGGAATACCGGTTTTCCCTTCCGTATTGATCCCTCCGGCAGCGATTGGGTCAATGCGTCCCAGTCATTCACCGCCAAAACTTTTGCGGCTTCTTCATCAAGCAATTCGATCATGGTGTTGGTGAGCGAACGTTCGGTCTTTCGAGTTTGTTCAAAAATCTCGACGAGTAGCGTTCCCGCTGAAATCAAGCTCAGGCTATTCTGTTTTCCGAATCGCTCGGTCAATTCGACCTCCACGGTGTCTCCCGCCAGGATTTGAGTTGCATCGCGAACATGACCCACCCACGGTTGGTTGGACAGCCCAAGGGTGCAGCGGGTTTGGAAATCTGGTAGCGGTTCGGCCTGACCCGACGTGCTGTTCAGGTCGAAGGTCGAGTAGTAGCCATGCATCTCGTATCGCCAATCATCACCAATTTTCCAGCGACGGGTTGCGAATCGATTGCCCCGTACCTCAAACACTCGCCACGCGGGGCTGGAGGCAAGGAATCTCTCCAGTCGATCCCGCTGACTGGCAAAAGTGAGTGACAGGTTGGGGAGTGTCGCAACGACCGTCGCCTTTCCAGAATCCTCTTTCCGCACAGACTGCAAGACTCGTCGTTTGAAATCGTCCTGTGCCGACGGGGTGATCGCCTCGGAATAATGAATCGGATCGGAGATTTCAATTCCGTCGGGAATCGTTAAGTCATCGGCGAAGCCATCACCAGCAACCAGCGGAGTCGCTATGAACACGCAAAGGCAAGTAGCTAATGCAGCGGACTGGCTTTGCATTCTGAAGTAATGGCGTTGGGTCAGACGCTTCATCGCTATTTGCTCTGGTGGAGAACGATTGAAGTTGGATGGTGATTCCGAATGGCTCGAGTGAACCATTCGGATCGGTTTGTTGGCGGTCCGGTCGTCGCCTGGAGGTTTTGCTGTTCACACCGCCACACGGTTTGACCGTGTCGCGACACTAGGTAAACCAGGGGTACGGGTAAGCCAGGGGCATGCCGGAATAAGCCCAAGTAATTGTTGACTCTGCCAGCTACACCTGCGCTGACGTGGAATCGCTGGGTTGACCAAGAGCCTGAGACTATCCGAGGGTTCCCGGAAAAGGTCACTTGTTGTTTGAACAATCACCCGACATTGCGATGCAAAGTAGTCGGCAAAGTCGCTTGAGTCAAGCGTTTCACGGGGATTCAATTCACGTCGCCACGCGCGTAGCGATCGATTGGCCGGTTGCTGTTTCTGTTTTAGATCAAGATTTGAGCTGCAACATCAAGGTTCAAACGGCGTGATCGGTACGCTTGCTTCGACGACGGGTTGCGATTTCGGCGAAAAACGGCCGTTATTGGTCAGTGTTGATTATTCTATTGGCCGCGAAATTCGAAGACTTGCCTGCCTGCGATTGCGACCTCGAGGGGTGATTTACATCGACGCCGGTTGCAGTCCTGTTGCGATTTTCACCTGCCCCATCCGACTGTGGCCCCATCCGACTTTGGAACGTATCCGACTGAGGCCGTAGGTTGACTGCAAACATGGGCCGACTGCGGAAAGAGTTGCGGCCGTCACACCGATCCAAATTCATTACGACGCTGCGAACTTCCATGAATCCTCTGAAACGACTGCTTCAGTCCAGTGCCGAACAGCAGCATCCTCAGATCCATATGACCTGGGCTTCCCATACACTGTCCAAATCGATCACGCGCGGGTGTTTTTATTCGCAGGCAGATTTGGTTGTGGCCGATTGCTGCAGTGGTGATCTTATCGGTGCTTGGCTTCTTTGTTCGTCAGTCGATCGAATCGACGATCAAGGACAAAGTTCAGTCAGGGCTTACCGCGATCGTGCAGATGGAAACGGAGATGCTGCGAAAGTGGTTTGAAGTACAGGAGTCAACGACCGAATCGCTCGCCAATGATGCGCACGTGCGGGATTTGATCTATGCGATGATTGGCACCGATCAGTCGAAGGAGGAAGGGGTTTCGTTATCCGAATCGGAATTGCAGCGGCAGATTGACAAAGAACTTGGGCCGGCGTTGGAGGCGCATGGATTCATCGGCTATCTGCTGGTGAATAAATCGAAACAAGTTGTTTCATCGAGCTATCGATCATTGGATGGGCAGCAAGATATACCCGAGTACGACGGTTTTTTGACGCGAGCGTTGGGAGGGGAAACAAATGTCTCGAATCCGTTCCCGAGCGTCGTGATGCTGAAGTCGAGTGATGGGAAGATTCGATCGGGTGTTCCGACAATGTATGCGTGCGCCCCGGTGCGCGATGAATCGTTTCAGGTGATTGGTGCGTTGGCGGTACAGATACAGCCGGAACGCGAATTCACAGATATCCTGCAATTGGGACGCGTGGGGGCATCGGGAGAGACTTATGCGTTTGATTCGGCTGGGATGATGGTTTCGAACAGTCGCTTTGATGACGATTTGATTCTGCTGGGCTTATTGGCTGACCAGCCTGGTTCTAGATCGATGCTGCAATTGCCTGTGCGTGATCCGGGTGACGACATGACGGCGGGATTTCGCCCCGGGGTCCGGCGTGCTGAGTTGCCACTCACCAAAATGGCTGCTTCCGCGATCAACGGAAGAGAAGGTGTCGACGTCGAGGGCTATCGTGACTATCGAGGGGTCATGGTCATCGGTGCGTGGATTTGGATGGCGGATCACAATCTGGGGGTGACAACCGAGGTTGATGTGGCGCAAGCGTTCCGCCCATTGGTCATCTTGCAACGTGCATTCTTGACCGTCTTTACCCTCTTGTTTGTCTCTGCCATTGCGATTTTTGTGTTCACGATCATTGTTGCACGTCTACAGTTCCAGACGCGTGAAGCAGCAATCGAGGCTCAGCAACTCGGTCAGTACATGTTGGATCAGAAGTTAGGTGAGGGTGTGATGGGGGTTGTGTTCAAGGGCCACCACTCCATGTTGCGTCGCCCCACCGCGATCAAGCTGCTCTCTGCGGACAAGGTCAATGATGCTTCGATCGCTCGCTTCGAACATGAAGTTCAGATCACTTGTCAATTGACACATTCGAATACGATCGCGATTTACGATTATGGTCGCACCCCCGAGGGTGTCTTCTATTACGCAATGGAGTACCTGGACGGAATCGATCTGCAGCAGTTGGTGGACAAATATGGGGCGCAATCGGAGGCCCGTGTGATTCATATCTTGACGCAGATGTGTGGATCGTTGTTTGAAGCTCATTCCAACGGTCTGGTGCACCGCGACATCAAGCCGGCCAATGTCATGTTGAATCGACGGGGATGCGAACCCGACGTCATCAAGGTGCTCGATTTTGGCTTGGTAAAAGCTGTCGATCAGACGGGGAAAGGTTCGAACGAGAGCACCATGGCAGGTACACCACTCTACATGTCGCCTGAATCAATCCAAGCACCAATGACGGTCGATGCGAGTACCGATATCTATGCGGTCGGAGCGGTCGGATATTTTTTGCTAACCGGACGGCCTGTTTTTGAAGCGAAGAGCATGTCTGAGTTGTGTCAGAAGCACCTGGAGGAGGTGCCGGTTCCCCCATCAGCTCGGAAAGGTGTCAGGGTTTCCGGGCAGCTGGAGGATGTAATTATGAGTTGCTTGGAAAAATCATGTGCCAAGCGTCCTCAAACTGCCCGCGACATCACGTTATTGATTTCGACGTGTCAAGCAGCAGGGACTTGGACCGTCGAGGATGGTGATCGATGGTGGGGGCGGCATGGTCGCGTCTTAACGACGTCGAGTGATTCAGCATCGCAGTCGGAAGCACCTGTCATGGAACAGACCATGGAACAGACGAATCCAAACGCAGCTAATCCACCTCAGCAATAGGTCGTGCAGCCTCGGCAGCAACGTGAGGGCGCACGCGAAGTCACGGTTAAGCTGCAGTGCGAAATATGGCCGAGGTGGTGTCGCGAATCAAAGTGTCTCCCCTGCCCTCACATGGCTACGCCTTGCCGTTTCGGTTTTCAGGCCTGCCGGACCGTTGATGCGTTTGGGGATCCCGTCATTGGTGGTGGCATTCGTTCTAGCTGGTGACCGTGTCGCATTTTCAGTAGCTTTCTTTTGTTGTGTCGTTGCTGGTGCAATCTGTTACTTTCGGCTGAGGCATCGGCCAGTTTGTAAAGCTCAAGCGTCTGTTTGCCGAAAATCAGTTTGCAATCATCCGATCTAATTTCCCCTTCACTGCTAGCCGCCAATTCCGATCAAAACAGATCCGAATGATGACGTTAGGTCCTCCCAGAATCGCGATGGGAGCAGTGATTTGCCGTCAAAAAATGTGGTTGGCTCTGAGCGAAATTTTGAACGGCGATTGATCATCTGAAGATCACTCCTCGCCGCAACGCCCGCATGCCGCGGATGCATTACCGTTTTTTGTCATCGAGCCATCGGATGATTACACCATCCCCGTTTCTCGCGAAGGCTGAAGTGCTGGTCGGGAAATCGGGGTGTGCTGTTTTTGGTCCGTGATTGTAGTGGAGTGAATCACTCAATTGCTGGAGGCGCGTGTTGCTATCGGAAGCTGGTAACCGCAGTGGAGAGATGGCGGTCTGGGCAGAGGGGCATCATCAAGAACCATAATTCGAGTGGGGCTATAATCAACCATCCAAAGCTGCCTTTTGCGTTCGTCCATTACCGTGACGAAGCTCCTTGATATGGTCGATAAGATGAAAATCATTGCTTTCCTCCTGATGTTCGTTGCGTTTGTAGTTGGCGTTGTCGAAACTTCGCTGGCGGCGCAATCCGCGTCAATTCCGGATCGTCCTAATGTGCTGTTCATCGCGATTGATGATTTACGGCCTGAGTTGGGCTGCTACGGGGCTGCACACATTCACAGTCCCAACATCGATGCGCTGGCAGCGAGTGGGCGAAGGTTTGATCGAGCCTATTGCCAACAAGCGGTATGCAATCCGTCACGCACGAGCGTGATGACTGGGATGCGGCCCGATTCCACGGGGGTGTTGGGAAATCATTCTCACTTTCGTGAGGCAAATCCTGACCTGATCACGTTGCCGCAGCACTTCAAACAACATGGATATCATGCGACAGCGATTGGCAAGATTTATCACGGAGTCTTTCCAGATGGATCCAGCAAAACGAAGTGGGACACGATGGGGGACCCCGAAAGTTGGTCAGAGCCAGCGATTCGTTTCGGGCCACGATATTATTACACCGAGGAAGGTGTCGCCGCCGCGCAAGCTGCTTTCCAGCGGATGTATCAGCCCACCAGTGCAGCATCCGACGAATGGACACGGAAACTTGTGTTCGGTTTGGCGACCGAGTCTCCAAATGTCGCCGATGAGACGCTCTATGACGGCAAGGTTGCGAAGGCTGCGGTCGAAGCCTTGCGACGATTTAAGAAGATTGGTCAGCCGTTTTTCTTGTCGGTCGGGTTCATCAAGCCGCATTCACCACAGATCGCCCCCCTGAAATATTTTGATCTTTACCAGTCACTTGATTTGCCCCCGGACCCGGCGTTTCCTGTCGAGGCTCCGTCGTTTGCCGGTCACAGTTCGGGTGAATTAAGGCGGTACACCGACCAGCCGAATCGCGGTCCGATCCCCGAGTCCAATCAGCGCCGCGTGCGGCAAGCTTATTACGCGTGCATCAGTTACATCGATGCACAGGTTGGACGCGTGTTGGATGAGTTGCGAGAAACGGGACTCAGCGAAAACACAATCGTGGTTTTGTGGGGCGATCACGGCTACCACCTCGGTGAGCATCAATTGTGGGGCAAGACAACGAACTTTGAACTCGATACTCGTGTTCCTTTGATCGTGAAAGTACCGTCAATGGCGGAGCCGGGCAAATCGACCTCGTCATTGGTGGAACTCGTTGACTTGTATCCGACTCTCGCCGAGTTGGCTGGCTTGCCGATTGCGAAGTCGTTGGATGGAAACAGTTTGGTTTCGATCCTGAAACATCCAACGCAATCCATCAAGTCGGTTGCCTTCAGTCAATACCCGCGCGGGGGTGGGTTGATGGGGTACTCGATGCGAACTTCAACGCATCGTTTAACCCAATGGATCGACCGATCTTCCAAACAGATTCGAGCGACAGAGTTATACGACTACGGGGAGGGCTGGCTCGAGAAAGAAAATATCGCAGCCAAAGCACCCCGTCTGGTTGAAAAATTGACAGCCCAATTGACAACAGAATTGGCTCTGGAAATCGCAGAGTCAACCAATGAAACCAATGTCGGATTTGAACGAGCCAAAGCGGGTGTTTTTGATGAGCTTCGAACAGATCTTGGTGTTTGGAAACCGCAGACTGGGCGAACGATTATTGATGATAAACATGCCAAGACAGGTAAGCATTGTTTGCAGCTAACCGGCGGAGATCAGACAAGTGTGATTTTGGAATTGGCCAATCCTCTCGAGCTACCCTGTGAATTATCGTTTTGGGCGGAGCGATGGACATCACGTAAGCCATTTTCGTTTCGCATCCAGTCATACAACGGCGATGATTGGGCGGAAATTTACAACGGTGATGCAGCAGTGCGAGTGGGGCGGGCCTTTTTAAACCATGTCACGATTCCGCTACGTGACACGTCGATTCAACAATTGCGTTTCACCGCGACAAGCCCAGCCAATACTGGCGTTTTAATTGATGATCTACGTGTCGCACCGTTGCAGCCACAGAAGATTGTGTCGGTTGAAACCGTCCCGTTTTCACTGCCTGCTCTCGTTGGCACCGCTGCCAGTTCGTTGTTGAAGTTGAAAGTTACCACCGCCGGTCAACTCAATCCAATCTCTTTGAAGCAAATTGCTGTTGAATTTGCAGACGCCAGCGAATCGATTGACCTCGAATCAATTTATCTGTATTCCGCCGATGCATCGGGTCGGCCCCGTGAACTTCCGCTGCCCGCTGTCCCAACTGAACAAGTTGGCCAGGGTAATCAGACTGGTAAAGCCGAGTCGCGCTCGGGCGATGTCATGACTTACTCGTTGGCATCGCCAATCCAATTAGTGGAAGGTGAAAACTTAATTTGGGTCGCCGCCCGCTTGCAGCAACAAGCGGACGTTGGTGGTTCGATCGGCGCACACTTGCATCGAGTCAGTTTTTCGAACGGTCAGAGTGTCGACGTGGACGGTGATCGTTCGACGCAGCGAATCGGAGTTGCGGTTCGTCAGGGTGGCGATGATGGAGTTCACACCTATCGAATTCCGGGGTTAGCAACCACGAATGAAGGAACGTTGATTGGTGTTTACGATGTGCGGCACCGCAGCGGCGGAGATCTGCCGGGTGATATCGATGTCGGCATGTCGCGATCGACCGACGGTGGGAAAACTTGGCAACCGATGCAGATCATTATGGATCAAGGGGATGATCCGAAGTGGCGGTACGATGGAATCGGCGATCCGGCTGTTCTGGTTGATCGCAACACCGGCACGATTTGGGTTGCGGCGACTTGGAGTCACGGAAATCGTTCATGGGTTGGATCTGGACCGGGGATTCAGCCTGAACAAACGGGTCAGTTGATGCTGGTTCGCAGCGACGATGACGGTGTGACTTGGTCCGATCCGATCAACATCACCGAACAAATCAAAAAACCAGAGTGGTGTTTCATTTTGCAGGGGCCGGGCAAAGGAATCACGATGAGAGACGGTACGCTCGTGTTTGCCGCTCAGTACCAAGATCCGCCAAATCAAAAAAGATTGCCGCATTCGACCATCATTTACTCCAAGGATCACGGCAAAACGTGGCAGGTCGGTACTGGGGCCTTTGATGACACGACGGAATCGCAAGTGGTTGAGATTGAACCAGGCGTTCTGATGTTGAATTGTCGCTACAACCGAAAATCGGTGCGAGTGGTGATGACCACCCGCGATCTGGGCAAAACGTGGCAGCGGCATCCGACATCAGAACGATCCCTAATCGAACCGCGATCCTGCATGGCTAGCCTGATCGATGTTAATCGTGAATTGGGTGAGCAAACGGAGGGCTGGTTGTTGTTTTCGAACCCCGATAGCACTCAGGGGCGACGCCGAATCATGATCAAGGCATCGCCTGATCGCGGATTGACTTGGCCAAGCAAACATCGCCTGTTATTGGATGAGGGCAGCAGCGCAGGTTATTCCTGCATGACGATGATCGACCAGGACACGGTTGGAATTCTCTTCGAGGGGAGTCAGTCCCAGATGACGTTCATGAGAGTTCCGCTGAGTGAAATCCTGGGGAACGAGAAATTCGATCGACCGAAAGATCCCGAGCCCGTTTCACAGCTTCGCCTGCCGCGTCTTTTTGGTGATCACATGGTGCTGCAGGCCGATGCGGAATTGCCAGTCTGGGGTCAAGCGAAACCGGGGTCGAAGGTCAGCGTAACGTTTGGTGATGAAACCGTTGCCACCACGGCGAATTCGACGGGGCATTGGAGCTTACGAATGCGTCCTCGACCGGCCAGTGCAAAGCCGCAACCGATGTTTGTGCAATCGGAGGGTCAGCAAATTCAAATCCAAGACATTGTGATTGGTGAAGTTTGGGTTTGTGCCGGTCAATCGAATATGGCGTGGATGCTACGTCAATCGACGCACGGAAAAGAAGCTATGTCGGCCGCAGATCAGCCAGATTTGCGATTGTTGGATTGGTCGCGTGCGGCCCGGGGTGGCCCACTTGTATTCACGTCGGAACAACTTGAGCGATTGACACCGCAAACTTTTGGTGAGGGTGGCTGGCAAAGAGCATCGGCCGATTCTGCATCGGAGTTTTCGGCAGTCGCTTATTATTTTGGACGGTTGCTGCAACAGCAGTTGCAGGTCCCGGTTGGGTTGATTTGCCCCGCTGTGGGCGGCACCCCGACCGAAGCTTGGATTTCACGCCAGACGCTTGCGAACGATCCAGCGTTGCGCGGATTGGTGGCTGGTAATTGGTTGGACAATTTAGAGCTCAGCGATTTTTGTCGGGCTCGTGGTGAGCAAAATCTTTTGGCTGCAATGCAGGCGGGCGATTTGGTTCCCGGTGATTCATTGGGGCCTAACCATGCATTCAAGCCGGGGTTCATGTGGTCTGCCGGCATTGAACCGATCATTCCCTTCGCGATGCGTGGTGCGATTTGGTACCAAGGTGAATCCAACGCAGAGACGGCGGATCGCGCACGCCAGCATGCTCAATTGTTTCCTTTGCTGATTGAATCTTGGCGGACGGCTTGGAAACAAGGCGACTTTCCGTTTCTGTTTGTCCAGCTTCCGGGCATGAATCGACCGGCATGGCCTCTGTTTCGCGAAACTCAACGGCGGGTACTTGATCAGCTTGGGCAGGTGGGAATGGCGATCACGATCGATACTGGAGTCTCGGGGAACGTTCATCCACCACTTAAAAAACCGGTCGGCGAGCGTTTGGCGCGACTCGCGTTGGCCAACACCTATCGCACGAACTCAATCGAGGAATCACCCATCACTGCAGCTTCGGGCCCATTGGTCCAAAGCACTCGGAGAACAGACAACGGGATCACGGTTTCATTTCACCAGCAGGGTGACGGCTTGCGATCCGTTGATGGCAAGCCTTTGCGACACTTTGAAATTTGCGGTTCAGACGGAACATTTCATTCGGCAACCGCAAACATCGTCGGTCGCGATGAGGTTTTCGTAACAAGCTCCTTCGTTCACGATCCGGTTGGGGTGCGTTACGCCTGGCTGCCGTTTCCCAATCCGCCAGTGAACCTTGGCGACAGCACGGGGATGCCGGCGTCACCTTTTACGACCGAAGAGGAACCAAGTACACAAGAGTTGGGGCGGTCCCGATCCACCAATGCCCAGCCGAATATTTTGTTTATCGTGTCCGAGGATAACAGCGATCATCTTGGATGCTACGGCGAAGAAAGAGTCCATACGCCGCATTTGGATGGTTTAGCGACGGCAGGCGTTCGCTACACGCGCGCCTACGTGCCTTATTCGGTTTGCAGCCCCTCTCGAGCCGCCTTTTTGACGGGTTTTTACACACGACAAACTGGCCACATCGGTCTGGCAACCCATCGATTCGCGATGCATCGAAATTTCAAAACCATGCCTGCGTACTTTCAAGAGGCTGGTTATTACACCGGATTCATTGGCAAGACCCATATCAATCCAGCAAACTTAGTCGAGGATTACGTCAACCACCGCGCAATCCGCGATGCGAATTTTGGCAAGACAACGAGTATTGAAACGGTCGCGAGCGAAGCACGTGCTGTGATGCAGAAGGCGGCGGATTCGAATCAGCCGTTCCTATTGATCATCAATTATGCCGACGCCCACCGTCGATTTGTGCGGAAATCAAAGCACGATTTTCCCAGCGTTTTGGTTGATCAGGACATCTCCCCCTATTCATGGATCGGATCGGATTCACCGCATCTCCGCGAGGAGTTGCGTGATTATTTGAATTGCATCAACCGGCTTGATGAGGGAATCGGGATGATTCTGGATGATGTGGATGAAATGAAGATTCGCGATAAGACATTGATCGTTTACATCAGTGACCATGGTGCGGACTTTCCACGCGGCAAGGGGAGTATTTACGAAAACGGAACGCGGATTCCAATGATCGTTTCGTATCCCAAAAACTTTCCGCAGGGGAAAGTTGAATCGGCGATGGTTTCGACCACCGACATTCTTCCGACCATGTTGCAGGCAGCGGGATTGCCGATTCCCAAGGAACTGCCAGGGTTCGCTCTACAGCAGATCGATCGCGGTCAGACACCGGTTCGCAAATACATCCACACGTTCACAACCGGGTCTTCGCCCAATCTGCTTTATCTGCAATTTGGGATTCGCGACGAGCGCTACAAATTGGTTTACAACCCGGACCGTGCACTCAATCGGCTGGCTGTCTCCCGCTACAAAAACAGTCAGTTGCCGCGTGAGCAACAACAACAGTGTTTCTTGTACCCGCCGGAGTACGAGTTGTTTGATTTGCAAAACGACCCCGATGAATGGAAAAATCTTGATGGCGATCCACAGCACGCGGCGACGAAACATCGCTTGCTGACAGCGATGCGGCATTTTCAAAAACAGATCAATGACCCCTTCGTTGATCCTAAGAATCTGTGGGCCTTTATCGATGAGCAAAAAGAGTATCAGCAAAAGCCATACAAAATACCGGGATTCCGTTGGCCCCATCTGGCACTGTTTGGCGAGTCATCGGAATCTGCATCAACTTCACTTCAGCCGTAATTTACTGGGGATATGAATGACCCCGGTCCGTTCGTGGGATCAGTCGGTGTGACGCAGCGAGAAAGACACTTTTTTTCGGTTGCTGCCCGCTCGGGCCCGGAGGTCACGCCCTGCTTGCGAACAACCCGTTATGATAGCGTGATGATAAATCACCCAATCTATCGCCTTGCATTCCGCTTCTTTACGCTCTGTTTCTGTTTGGCGATGCAGTCCAATTCGATGGCGGAGGAATCCATTTCGTTTAATCGCGATGTGCGTTCTATTTTATCGGAGAAGTGTTTCTTTTGTCACGGTCCAGACGCGAATCATCGCGAAGCCGACTTAAGGCTTGATCTTGAAGCTGAAGCAAAAGCGGACGCGATCGTTGCAGGTCACGCGGACCAAAGCGAACTCATCTCACGAATCTTGAGCGATGATCCCGACACCGTGATGCCGCCGCCTGAGTCCGGCAAGACACTCACTGCCGACGAGATCGATATCCTGCGTCGTTGGATCAATAAGGGGGCGGCCTACGAAGCGCATTGGTCGTTTTCGACACCCGTACGGCCTGAGTTGCCAGAGGTTGGGGACGATCGTTGGGGGCGAAATTCGATTGACCGTTTTGTGCTTGCTCGCCTGCGGGCCGAGCAAATGCAGCCATCTGCGCAAGCCGATCGGCATGTGCTGATTCGTCGGCTCTCGTTGGACTTGACAGGTTTGCCGCCGACGGTCGACGAAGTGCAGGCCTTTGTGAAAGACAACTCTGAGAATGCTTACGAGGAAGCCGTTGAACGTTTGTTGCGTTCAGATCGATTTGGTGAGCACATGGCGAGGTATTGGTTGGATGCCGCCCGTTTCGCTGACACGAATGGATACCAGTACGATCTTGAGCGGGAACAATGGGTTTGGCGAGATTGGGTGATCAATGCCTTCAACACCAACATGTCGTTTGATCAATTCACCATTGAGCAAATTGCTGGGGATTTACTGCCCAATGCGACCGACCAGCAAATTCTGGCAACGGGATTTCATCGTAATCATCCGATCACGATCGAAGGTGGCGTAATCGATGAGGAATATCGCACGGAATACGTGGTCGATCGTGTGGTGACCACCTCGACAGTTTGGCTCGGATTGACCATGACCTGCGGTCGCTGTCACGATCACAAGTACGACCCTATCTCGCAGCGTGATTTTTACCGCTTCTTTGCGTTCTTCAATAACGCCCCGGAAAAGGGGCTGAACGGTTTTGATCCCAAGATCAAAGTGCCGTCTCCTTTGCTGAAAAATCAACTCGCAGTTTGGGATCAGCAGGTTGCCGCGGCACGTGCCGACTACGAACGAGTCATTGGTGAATCTGGTTTGCCGGTACAGCAATGGGAAGAGCAGCTTGCCGGTATGGATCGGAGTGCATGGAACGTGGTAGTTCCCCAGCAAATGGTTTCGGCCGGTGGAGCCGTCTTGACCGTGCAAGACGATCAAAGCGTGCTCGCAAGCGGCCCAAATCCGGTCAATGAGACGTATGAAATCA
This sequence comes from Rubripirellula sp., assembly GCA_049602075.1. Classification (GTDB taxonomy): domain Bacteria; phylum Planctomycetota; class Planctomycetia; order Pirellulales; family Pirellulaceae; genus Rubripirellula. Next base: position 128,391 of record JBMYRF010000011.1, on the reverse strand, counting down.
CTCTCCAGACCGACGCTAAAAAGGTATCAGCGATCCAGCTGGAAGCGCTCGTCGATCCGTCAACCGTAAACGGGGGCACGGGACGCGGAAGCAACGGCAATTTTGTGCTTAGCGAGTTTGAAGTCGAGGTCGCTGAAGTCGAGGTCGCTGCGACCAATGATCCGATACGTTACAGCAAAGTCGAATTGGCGAATGCCGAAGCGGATTATTCGCAGCAGAACTACAACATCAATTCGGCAATTGACGGGAAGGCCGATCAGACTGGATGGGCCGTCGATGGGCATGCGAAAATCGAAAACCGACGAGCGGTCTTTACCTTTGCAAAACCGATCACGAGCGAATCGGGTTTGACCTTCAAAGTGCGGATGCTGCATCGGTTTGGGCAATCTCACCAGATTACTCGGTTTCGTCTCTCGCTTCACGAGTCGGATTCGCCACCGCTGTCGATGTTGGTCGCCGCCATCCTGGCCCGTCCAAAAGAGAAGCGGTCACCAGCAGAAATTGAGCAGTTACAGGAGGGATTGTTGCAACGTTTTGGACCAGAGGATGCGAAAGTTGCCTTTGCCAAGTTGCGCGACCTGGAACGTCAGCGGTTGAGCGCGATGGCCGCAGTTCCGGCAACGATGGTGATGCGAGAAATGACATCGCCAAGGAAGACACATGTTTTATTCCGCGGCGAATACGATAAACCGGGCGAGGAAGTTCAGGCAGGCACGCCGCAGACACTGCCGCCCATTCCGGAGGGCCTCGCGGGGAACCGTTTGGGATTAGCAAAGTGGTTGGTCATGCCGAATCAACCGTTGACCGCTCGCGTCACCGTAAATCGCTTCTGGCAACAATTGTTTGGCACCGGCATCGTAAAGACGGTTGAAGATTTTGGTTCGCAGGGTGAGTGGCCGAGCCATCCAGAATTGCTTGATTGGCTAGCGGTCGATTTCATCGAATCGGGTTGGGACATTAAACGCTTGCTAAAGCAAATCGTTATGTCATCGACTTACCGGCAGTCATCAAAATTGACGCCTGAGAAATTAGAGGCTGATCCAGAGAATCGATTGCTGGCGCGGGGGCCCCGTCTGCGACTTGATGCCGAAGTGATTCGGGATAGCGCTCTGTTTGCGAGTGGATTGCTGAATCAACAGGTGGGTGGCCCGAGTGTGTTTCCCTATCACCCAGCTGGTCTATGGCAAGAGATCAATAATCGGCCTGGATATTCGCGGACGTATCAACAAGATTCCGGTGAGAAGCTGTTTCGGAGAAGCCTTTACACCTTTTGGAAACGGACGGTTCCACCTCCTGCGATGTCAGCGTTTGATGCGCCCGGGCGCGAGTACTGCCAGGTACGTCGCTCTCGAACCAATACACCACTGCAAGCCTTGGTGATGCTGCACGATCCTCAATTTGTTGAAGCCGCACGCCATGTGGCGGAGCGAATCTTGCGAGCGGGTGGCGAAACCCAAAAGCAACGGATCGAATATGGCTTTTTGCTTTGCCATGCTCGCCAACCCAGTGAGCTTGAATTTTCTGTCTTGAAGGATGTCGTGGAAACCCGACTGGCTCAGTACACCGGCGATCGTGATGCGGCCAACAAGCTTTTGTCGGTGGGCGATTCGCCGATCGACGAATCTCACGCGGTGCCTGAATTGGCGGCGTGGACAGCGGCCAGTCGAGTGCTGTTGAATCTGAGTGAATTTGTGACCAAACCGTAACCGAATCTTTGATGGGGTGATTCCCATTGCTTGGAAAAGATTATGAATCCCGCTGATGAAGCTGGCCTGCAGGTGAACCGACGACATTTTTTTTCGCGTGGGGCGGGTGGTGTCGGCGCGATCGCTTTGTCATCGTTGATGAACCCTAAGCAGTTGCAGGGCGGGACCTCTCTGGCTGCGGAGAATGGCCCTGGCTATTCGCCCGGGCATCCTGGCAAGCCACACTTTCCAGGCAAAGCCAAGCGGGTGATTTATCTGTGTCAGTCCGGCGCGCCCTCGCAGATTGACACCTTCGATTACAAGCCATCGCTGGAAAAACTCAATGGAAAAGAGTTGCCCGATTCGATTCGTGGTGGCCAGCGATTGACCGGCATGACGTCACGGCAAAGTTCGTTCCCTGCCGCCAAGTCATTCTTGCCATTTCGCCAGCATGGAAAATCGGGACAGTGGATTAGCGACCTGCTGCCCCATCATGGTGCAATCGCCGACGAGATCTGCATCATCAAGTCGATGTATACCGAGGCGATCAATCACGATCCAGCGATCACTTTTTTTCAGACCGGTCACCAACAACCAGGTCGTCCGAGCTTGGGAGCCTGGGCCAGTTACGGTTTGGGAAGTGAGAGTGAGAATCTGCCGGCGTTTGTGGTCCTGCTCGACAAAAATACCGACCCCCAAGCTCAACCGCTATATGCACGACTTTGGGGGAGCGCCTTTCTGCCTTCGAATCACCAAGGCGTGAAGTTGCGTTCTTCGGGTGACCCCGTGCTGTACTTGAATGATCCGACCGGTGCCGATCGTAATGATCGCCGCCAACTGCTTGATCAGATCACAAAGTTAAATGAATTGCGAAAAGCTGACGTGGGCGATCCGGAGATTGATACGCGTGTCGCCGCTTACGAGATGGCGTACCGGATGCAGATGTCGGTTCCCGATCTAACCGATATCAGTGACGAAACAGAAGAGACAATGGAGCTTTACGGACCGGATGTATCCGTTCCGGGAACCCACGCTGCGAATTGTCTGCTGGCCAGACGGCTAGCTGAGCGTGGTGTCCGCTTCATCCAAATTTATCATCGTGGCTGGGACCACCACGGTGGATTGCCAACACGTCATCCCAAGATTGCCAAGGAAGTAGATCAAGGGTCAGCCGCGCTCGTGATGGATTTGAAACGGCGTGGCCTACTCGAGGACACGCTCATTATCTGGGGTGGCGAATTTGGTCGTACGGTCTATCGACAGGGTGGCAACGCGACCAACTATGGACGCGATCATCACCCACGCTGCTTTTCAATCTGGCTTTCTGGTGGTGGGGTCAAGGGTGGTATCAGCTACGGTGAGACGGACGAATGGTCTTATAACATTCTCGATCGCGATCGCTATGGAGTTCACGTTCACGATCTGAATGCAACGATCCTGCATTTGCTGGGATTCGATCACCGCAAATTGACCTACCGATTTCAGGGGCTCGATTTTCGTCTCACCGGCGTCGAGGATCACAAGCCGGTCGCTGATATCTTGGCTTAACACGACGCCGTGACCTCTTTCGTTTTTGCCAGTAAACGCATTCAACAAACCGGCACCTAGAAGAAACCGGCACCTAGAAGAAACCCGTCGCCGGAAAAAGGGTGTGAGCGGGCGATCTTGAGGGCACCCGGTTCGAAGAGAAGTTCTGCGAGGCGTCGGCAGTAAGCGGTGTTTGGTTTCTGGTTACCGAGGTGTCCGTGGCAACGCCGCTGATCCGCGCGTCGGGTTGTGTTTTTTAGCGACGAGTCGCGATGGCTGGCAAATCTTTCACTTTGAATTGTTTGCTAACCGTCCGAGTTGTTGACACCGCGAAGGTGATTTGCATTCGCGGTGTCGATGCGACAAGGTCCGTGCAAACCGGTGTTTTTTCCAGTTTGCACGGATTGCAAAGAAGCGAGTGGCTAAAAGGTCACCGGCAGTGGCTAGAAGTCAGTTTTGTACTTCTGGACCATGCTTCGGCGTACGGCAGCGGTCGTTTCATCGATACCTTGCCAAATCTGTTGCACCGATGCGGCACCGGCAGTCCGTTCCTGGCCGCGGATGATCGCGTCGGTTCGTCCTTTTTCATTGATCGAAGCACGTCCGGCACCAACACCCATGGTGACACCCTGTGGTCCATAGGAAGGACCGTAGCCTGAATTGGCACGGTATCCGCCCATGGTCGCGTAGTATCCACCAGAACTTGGATTGTTGCTCGCGGTGCGGAGGCTCGAACGCATGCCCACGCCTTTCATCGCTGCTTCCGCATCACGAAAGGCGGACGCGACATAAACGCCATAGTCGAGCATTTCCTGATCGACATTCAAGATTGGCAGTCGATCAATCTTGCGAGCATATTTGTCATACCACATGGCTGCTTGACCAAAGGTTTTGACGTGATCGCGTTTTGGCTTTTCCCGCAGGTCATCAACGAGTGAGGTTACCGAGTTCCAGTACTGTTCAGTGGCAAGTAATTTCGCGTTGCCCTCGGGATCTGAGCCAGGTGAAGCGGCGTCGAACATGGAGTCGTGCAACGCTGGGGGCAGTTCCAAAACGCTCATCACTCGTCGGATACCATTGGTCGAAAAAGTTCCACGCAGTAGGAACGTGTTTCCTTCGATTGAAGGCGTCCAGTTACGGAAATCTTCAATCATGGCGCCCTGGTGTTGCAGGACATTGATCATCAATTCTTTCCCGATGCTGGCTAGAATTTCTGGTGACTCTTTGAAGTCCACTCGGATCGCTCCGACTGATTCGTCACCCATGGTGACACCGAGTGTGACGCCCCGAGCGCCGCTCAATAGTTTGACAAGTTGTTCGGTTGGCAAACCCGCAGCTTTCAAAACTGGGTTTTCTTCGATTCGTTGTTTGATCCGAGTGGGTGAAACGACACCTTCGACATCCATCGCCATAATGATGGGACTGCCAACTTTGGTGGCGTAGGTAAACGCCTGCTCCAAATAAGGCGAAAGTTGATCGCCGGAGTTAATGTTGGTTGACCGAAGCCAGCGACTCACATCCTGACGATTTGCAGGTGTGTAGCTGCCGAGCATCTCCGGGGACATTTGCAGGACAAACAAGTCATTGGGGAGGCGGGCGGCGGAGCGACCTTCGATGGTATCCATGGTGCCACCGAATCGCTGTGCGACTGAGGTGACGTTTCGTTCTTTACTCAAACGAACAAGAGCTAGTTCCCAGATTGATTCACCGAACTCGTGATCGCTGCGGCCCGCGATCGCAACTTCTGTTGCATCGGGTGGCAATGCCGAAATACCATTCTCATAGGCGGCCTTTCGCCGCGATTCCCAGTGTTCGCGGCTCGCGACGCGCGAGCCGAACATTTTTTCGGCGTTTATCAAAACCAATGTATTCGCATCAGCTGGGATTCTTGCTCGCATCCCTTTGAACTGCGCTTGGGCAAGCGTTGGGAGCAAACAACAGGCCAGCAATGGAACAGCAGCGACCAGGCGATTCATCTCGACTCTCAATAATCTGTGTAAGTTGACGGACCGACGCATTGTAACCGAAGGCCGGATGAAAACGATGATACAAGCAGAGCAGAACAAATCGAGGCCCGAATCGCCGACTAGCTCGAATTATGTACAAATGTTCACCTCGTTCGTCCCGGTCTGACCGCCCCGTCGAAGGGACTGGCATCCCCATTCTTGTCGGGGTTATCTGTACCTATCGGGGTTACCTGTACCGCACTTTTACCCCGCCTTCGTTCTGGGACCTACGCATTCTCGGACCTACGCGTTCTCGGACTTACGCATTCTGGGACCTACGCGTTCGGGGGGGGGACATGCTTCGTGCTCGGCTGCGTTGCACCAAGTCGCCAGATTCCATCCCCTGCAAGTAGTCATCAGGGGCGCACCTAGAACCTGGCCTTCGCTGACCCTCCAATCCACTGGTCCCTCGAATCTAACGGACTGTAACCGGGCAGGGATTTTTAGGCGGGGCAGGATGGAGATGCGGTTCGGGACCATTTCGCTATTCGCTTTTGGCGGTCGCGCCGAAGGTCAGCGTGGTTGCCAAGATTGCCAGTAACGCCAAAACAACGGTGACCTGCCACAAATAGAGGCGTAGCGTCCTAGCAAAATCGAGTTCCAACTCGAGTGGCGCATTTTCTGAAACTTGCAGGCTACGACCGAATGTATAGACCATTCCTTCCTCGGGCAGGCTAATGATGATGGCTTGGGGGGCCGGTTCCGTTGTGTGCTGATGTTGGACCAGGCGGCCCGCGATCGTTCGCAGAAAATCAATGTCCTCTGCCCTGTTTCCTTGCAGCAGGTCACTCAGTTGTTCCGGACGGAAATTTAATTCGTCCTGTTGCAGGATTGGATTCACCGCGGCAGCTTTCATCAGCTGTTCGTTGTCCGCCATTTCGGCATCAGCTGATCGGTTATCCAAATACAGCCGTTGCCGACGTGTGTTCAAGCCGGCCATCACTTGGTCTGTCAGCAGGTCTTCCAATTGCACACGTGCATCCTCGTTTGAGGCCGCATCCAAGGCATACTGGTTGGCGACGCTTTTGAAGCCCCAAAGAGCCTTTGATTGTTCTCCCTGCTGGAGCCACTGATTGGCTCGTTCCCAGAGTTCCTCGGTTTGTTGCGCCTTGTCGCTGCGTTTGCCGCTTGCCGTCGATAAGTAAGAGTCGCGGTCATATTCCTTGCGGTATTGCCGGCGGATGAGTTCCAGATTGCCATCATCGTCAGTCAGTTCGTAACCTTTGGGTGCGATCACGTTCCACTGAATATTTTCCAGTGGAACATTGAGTTGCGGACTGCCGAGCTGAAGATTTGTGAGTCGACTTCCTGGGATTGAGTAAACAAAGCGAACGCTGGCGGTTCGATCATCAATGCCAGGCAGAATGTAAAACTGCCAGGTGTTACCATTTCCGTCGAGCCGAATGGAGTTGACGCTTTCACCATTTACAAAGACGTTGAAAAGCTCACCCCCACGCGGCAATCCCACGCTCAGGCTACTGCGTTGGATCACCTCCATGTTTAGGTCGACCGATGTTATTTGGTTGCCGCGGGGAGACAAAACCGACATTAAGGTTCCGTTTGCGACACGGAGCCGAAGTGTGTCGGCTAAGGAATGGCGTTTCACCAGAATGGTGAGTGGTTGAGCGGGCGCGACCGTTCGCAGAGCAAGTGTGGGCGGGTTTTGATTTCCACTGTTGCGGAGTTTTTGTGGGACTGCATTCCAGTCAACCTGTTGCCATCCGGTGGTCATGGAATCGGTTTCCAGTTCCAGTCGTCCACCGGCACGAATTGCGAAATAGTAGGCGAGTTGGCGAGCTTGTGGGAATCCGGCTGGATTGATCTGCTCATTGTCCCGGTCTTCACGTCTTTCGTATTCAATCTGGAATTGAACTTCGCCAACGACACGGTTTTTGAATTGAACTTCCCAGATGTTTGAGTCGGGGGCTGTTCGGATCAGATCGCTGACTTTATCGCCACTCGCCCGAAGTGTTTTGATCTCGTCTGGACCAGTGATGGGTAGGGTCACTTGCAGGCTACGAATCGAGGCATTCTTCACCTGGAAATTCGCGAGCAACGTGGAACGCGTCTGTCCTTCTCGCAAATTCATTTCATGAAGAACCTGTCCTGTGACCCAAGGATCGAGTTTCTCGATGCCGATCACTAGGTTCCATCCTCGCTGCAGCAGTCGAAATGCCAAGGCACCCTGCTCTTGCCCGCCCATGCTGCGTGGATCCGTTTCAGAAACGTTTTCACGTGACACCGTTCGCAGCCGAATACCGGTGGTCGGCTGAATCACCAACTCACCAGATTGTCGTGCGGCTTCATTGATTTCGAATCGGGGGATTTGCCAGTCCGCGATGTTTTCGGGAGCGTTTCCTGACAGTGTCAGCGAAAATGTTTGCGAACCGATGGTTTTTCCATTCAAGTGCAAGATGATTTGCCGCTGGTCCCCCTCGGTAAGCTCTGACCAATGATGCAATGAAGCACCCGTCAATGATTCGACTTCTAAGCCATCGGGCAGCGGGAAACTCAATTGGAAAAGACCGGCTCGCGCAATTTCCACTGCGAAGTTGATCCCGGCGACCAAGCGTTCATCGCCAAGTGAGATTACCTGCTTGCTGATGACTCGGACTTCTGGTTCGACCGGTGCGACTCGCAACGTCAGTGATCCGCTGTCGGCACCGTATCGATAGACTCGATGTAGAACAGCTTGCTGATTAGGAAGCAAGTTGCTGTTAAAGTCTCGCAAGTTGACCGCCGACATCTGCTCCGATTCCAGTTTTTCCGGCTGCGAGTCTGGGCCAAACGCAATCGCCACCAATCCGACTTGACCATTTGCGTCGGCAACCTCCAGCGGGGCCAACTCGACGTCCGCCGGCAACGGGTCAAGCCCGCGTTGGGTTTCGATCATGACATTGAAAGCGGTCGATTGAGATGGCACGATTTCGAGCCGCAGGATCCCGCTCTCCGCATCGAATTGCCAAGATCCGACCGGGCCTTCCACTTCGCTGACGGTTAGTCCGAGAGGCACGGTCACATTCAGTTCGCTAACCTCACCTTGCGAGGGACGGATTTCCAGTTGGTGACGTCCATCGACGACACCGGGGCCGGGGAGATACAGGTTGGATGCTTCCACAAAGAATTGGGTTTCTTCGCTGGTGACGTCGCGGGCTCGCGGCTTCAACATCACGCTAGCGTTGCCGGGACTTAGCAAAATGTTTGCCTTGGTCACATCGTCATCTGTCTGGACGGACTGCACACGAACCGCTGTTGGGCTGATCACATCCCAGCCCGCTTCGTCATAGTTGAATTCAATTCGCTGGACACCCGCGGTACCGGTTAGTACAGGCACCCCTTGGAGTGTTTTGATCGCCTCGAGTTGGTATTCAAACGATGCGGAGTATTCGGTCAATTCGCGATCGCCCTGGTCAACATCTTCTGAAGTTGAGCCGCTTGATTCGGTTTCCGTCGATTCCGCAGTGTCCTTCGCTATTTCGTCCTTCGGCAATTCGTCGCTGATGGGAATGCTGATGATGTAGGTGAGACCTGCACCGGGGATTTCACGCTTGGTCAACCGCAAACCCTTGCCTTCGAATTGGGTGAGCACCGCTGGGGCACGCAGCAGTTGAAACCGGTCGCCCGGTTGCCCTGATAGCGTGATGGTGCCTGCGACACGAAGTCGTGCGTCTTGATGGGTAATTTGCCAATCCTGATGGATCAGATCAGCAGCTTCGAACCCCTCAGCTGCATTTGCAGGGGATGAAATTGAACCGTTTGAAAGCGTCAACGCGACCAACAGAATCGCGGTCGTTACCGCACCACCTGACTCCGTGTTTGGGCCGGACGATTCCGCTTGTTCTTGTTCTCGGTTTTTCTGTTTCCGCTTTTGCCAAACGTCTTGTGCCGATGAATATGTCTCTCGCGCCAACTTCCAGGCAGGGCGTATGAAAATCATGACTAGGATGGCCAACCCAAGCAAGTTATAGAACCAAGGCGCACCTGCCCCTTGCATCAAGACCCCCAAAGCGACGAAGAAAGCGGCAATCCACCGAAGGACTCCCTTCAGCACAATCTCGTCTTTGGTGTATGACCAGGCAATCGCTGCGATTCCGGCGACCAACAGGAATGCCCCGAACCAGGAGAGGTCGATTCGCCAGAGCGGAGTGTTCTTGACCCACAGCTGAACGGTTTCTCCGGCCGAAAGAATCGGCAAGCTGATTTCCAGCGGCTTGGTTGAGCCGATTTCGGATCTCGCGTTATCCGCTGTGTTTACGCAGATTAAGATCGCAATCGCCAACGCGATCAAACCGAGGATTCCCCAAGAGCCCGACCTGTTGCGAGTTGCCACACCAAACATGGTAAGAAAACCGATCAATGCCAACGAGCCGAGGCCTCGTTTGGCCACCCAGTCGAAACCAGAGGGGCGTGTGACCGGTACGGGAGGCGCCACCGTGCCACCATTCGGAATGAGAAGGTATTTGTCGTCTCCCGAAACGTTCCATTGTGTCTTCAGCACGGGGGCGAGTACGACTGGCAGCATAAGCTCAGGATTCGATTCACTCACGGTCGGTTTGCCCAGACGCAACCGGACTTCAATGGGCACATTGGGATCGGTACCACTAGGTAATGGAATCAATGTGGCATCTTCGGCCTGTCTTGCGGTGACAACTTGGTTGTTGACGGAGACTTCCCAGAGACGCACGGGGGCCATCGGAAGCTGAATGCGGAGTGTTCCGCGGCCTCGTGATTTCACGTAGTAAATTACATCGGTTACCAGTTCCCCATCTTGGGAAACCCGACTGTTGGCTTCCGAGAATTCCACGACTTGGGTCACGGTTGTGCCGGGTTGGAACCAATTCACATGGAGCGTCAGCTCAAAGGGACGATCGGTGTACTGCCACGTGCCGAGTGGAGGCGCAGCGGTGAGCAGTTGAAACTCGGCAGGGAGTTCCAATGGGTCGAGTTTCAGGATGTCATCCGATACAGATTCCGTTTTGAGCTCCACTTGCATTGGGCTCACAACTTGGATGTAACCTCGCTCCCCTTGGACGTTGAGTGGCGTGATTTGACCGGCCTGGAATGTCCCCGCTTCAGCATCAGGTTTTTCTTCGAATGTCACCAACAGTGTGTAGGCCCCCATCACTGGTTGGTGCAGTGAGACAATCAAGGTGTCGCCTTCCCGCCGCCAAGTGCGGACGTCCAATCCATCCACCATGACATTGTCGAGGGTTGCCGGGACATTGATTCGCCATTCGTTGACCGGTGCTCCGGTGACGAAGTAGTTGATCAGGCAGCTGCCATACACTGTCTCTTCACTCAATGAGTAGAGGTGAAAGGTATCGGATTGAATACTGCGTTCCAGTAATTCGATTTGAACTGTAGCCGACCAGTTGGGATCGCGAATTCGAAAGGCGTGTTGCAATCCAGTGATTGATTTGGGGAAATACGAGAGCGGCTTTTCAACCAATAGCGTGGTCTCGGTGATCGCCATCCGAAATCCTGCTTCACCGACAATGCCGATGTCGCCACGAACTGTTTTCGCATTTGGAAATTCGATTCGTGGTAGCACCCAAGCTTCGGCGGCAGCTGGTTCACTTTTTTCTAGGTGAATCGTCACCAGTTGCCGTCCTCCAACGTCTTGGCCAAACATTATTTTTAAGTTGCGGCGACCAGCGTTGGTTTCTGTAGCGGCGATGTAATCAGCGACGTTGGCACCGCTGACCGAGACGATTGAATAGTCCTCGGGGATACCAAAATCCCACTCGCGAATCGGGGCTTCACGGATGTCTAATTCGAGATCGGCCCGAATTGCGCGATCGGTCTCTGCCACTTGGTAGGCAACGATCTCCGAGACATTGATTTCCGGCTGAATGCGATCGGCGGCAATCGTAAACGCGTGATCGGCCGCTGGGAATCGATAAACGAACACCTGGCGAGCTTCAATTGCGTCAGCCGGAAATTGCTCCGGCGATAATTGGGTTAGGCCGCTCAGCCCTGTTGGTTCTAGACGTACAGATCCGAGGTTGGATAGTCGCAGGAACCCTGAGTGGCGGATTGCACCCATCGGATTCAGTCGCAATCCCTCGATTCTGGCGGGAAATGCATCGAGCGGAGTCTGGCTGCGGACGATGAGTTGGCTTGCGTTCGTGATCGGTTGACTAAGCGTCACATCTAATTGACGATCTTCCCCTTGATCGATCACCTTCCAGGCAACCAAATTATTTCCCTGGACATCGAGGATTTCTCCCGGACCCTGCAGCCTCACGCTCAAGGAGGTCAGTTCCCCTTGCAAAACCTGGTAGTCGATTCGGTGGTTTTGTCGCAACAGGCCAGCGCCAAGCTGGGCTTCGACTTGCCCGGTTGTGGTGAAGAAGAGTTTTCCTTCACCTGTTTGGCGGGCTGGTTTCCACTTCAGATTTGCGCGACCGGTGGCAGGCAGGAAACCAACCCATGCTTGTTTTTCGAAGAGCGGGACGACTGATTGCTGGTCACGGTGAAATTCAAGTTCTGATTCGAGACCGTTGATGGTTAACGGCACCACTGCGCTAGCCGCAACCGAAAAGTCCATGCCTTGTTCGTTTGCCTCGCCTTGTGATAACGCCGCAACAAAATCAAGCGTTACTGGGAAGGTGCCAACTCTTGGAAAAATCAGTTTGTAGATGGTTTGTTTGCCAACTTTAGAGAGTCGCAACCGATAGTTTTCATCTTTGGGTATTTCGCTGACTGCCGCATTACCAGACAAGATCGCGATCTCAGCATTCTTCTCCGTCACGACTACCGAGCCGCGTAAGGTGAAATCAATCGACTTGCCATTGTCGTGAAGGTTTCCCGTCAATGTCGTCTCGGTAAACTCGACCGGTGCTGGTGCTGCGCCACTGCGACTGAGAGAGAGTTGGATTTGACCGCCTGTCGCTGTCTGGAAACGGCTTTGATTGTTTTTCGGTTCTAGCGGAGCGAACCCGTTCACCTTGGTTACTCGGCCATCCACTTCGGAAGCGAATTGAAGGTGCAGCATTGATGCAAATCCGATGGACTCGCCAGGTGTCAGGTGAGTTAGATCGATGGTTGCAGGAAGTTGGATAGCGTTGGAGCGGAGGGCGATTGTGGCTTCGAACTCGGTGACGTTCGCTTTGATTTCTAAGTCGAGGAAACGCTTTGGACCGATTTGGCGAACTGCCCAGGATTGCAAGTTTTTACCGTCTGCTTTAATCACTTGCCCCGAACCATGAATTCCGAAGCTCAGTGTTTTTGCTTTCCCCTGAATGACCTTGGCTTTCAATTGGACGACTTGATCAACCTGCGTCGTGTTGATCGTCGCGGTGGTGTTTGCTGTGGCGGTATAAAATACCGGTGGTTCCGGTAGCTTGCCCCGGGCCTCCACAACAATGGTTCCCGTGCCATCGCTCCCAATTGCACTATTGATTGATACTTGGTCAGGTCCTTGGCCCAAGGCGGGAGTGTGAGTGCCGAGGCAGACGGCGATTACAGCCATGCCGATATGACGGATCGCTGCAGCCACTGGGAACCCATGGTTGAACGCGGAGTTTTTTAGACTGGTCATGGTTGCATTTTCCTGAGTGGCATCGATTCGTGCGGGTGAGTGGTTGACGGTTCACCCGTGCTCACAGGTCGCAACTGCAGTGCAATGCAGTTGCAATGAATTTGAAATTGGTTTCAGGTGACGGTGCAGGTTCCGCCTTGATGGCGGAACCTGCGGCGGCCTAGACGCATCATCGGCCCGTTAGCTGTCTTGCTTGTTGGATCATCTGCAGTAGTTCTTGGACTCGCGTCGTGTTGCGAATTCGTTCGGGGAGTTCGGCGACGAGATTGGCCAGGTCTCGCAACTCAATGCGTTCTGCAAGTGGTTCTCCTCGTAATTTGGCCGCTAACAGAGCGGCTGAAGTCGCGAGTTGAAGGGTTGCAGCAGCTTGGTCGATTCGCGGCGCGTTTGCGTCGTATAGAATCGGCCAGGTGTTTTCAACCATTTGTCCAGTCGAGACATCGCGGAATCGCACGGAGACCATTCCAATGTCTCCTTCGCCGTCTGGTTTTGCTTCAAATTGGTAGACCGCAACACCCGCCTCTTCTGCGGCCATTTCAGCTGCGTCGACTTTGTCGTTGCGGAAATCTTCTTTCTTCAGCCGGTGCTTTTCGAATCCCAGCAATTTGTACCGATTGACTCGTTTGGGGTTGAACTGAACTTGAACCTTGACGTTCTTGGCGGCTGGCCGCAGCGCACCGGCAACCTGGCGGGCAAAGCCTTCGTCGACAGTTTCAATTGAATCGAGCAGGTAGTAGCGACCATCGCCTTGACGGGTAAGTGCTTCGAGAACTTCGTCATTCAAACCCTCAGCATTGATGCCAGCAGCATCAAAAGCGATGCCGGCCCCACGCATGCTGGTGATGATTTGCGACAGACTCTCTGGGTTTGCATTGCCAAGATTCACAGCGCCGTCAGTCAGCAAAATGACTCGGTTTTGGGCTTGCTCCATTTTCTGTTCGAGTGCTTTTTCGAAAGCTAATGTCAGGGCAGATTCGAGGTTGGTCCCCCCTTCGCTCGGTAAGTTTTCGATGGTTTGCACCAATTGCATTGCCGCCTTTCCGTTGACCTTGTCGGCCAATAATCTTGGGCGGCGTGCGAAACTGATCAGCGTGACCTGATCGATCGGCTGCAACTGTTGTGCGAGAGTGATGAAAACGCGACGCAGGGTTTGTTGGCGATCGAATCGTTCCATTGATCCCGAATTGTCAACCAACAGTGTCAGCCGCAGTGGTGTGCTACTCGAGCGACCAGCCGCTGCGGTTCGCATTGAGACACGCATCAGATTTCGCTGCTGTAGAAACGGATGTGCTGATTGTTCGATGCGGCAGGCCACTTTATCGCTTTGACTTGGCATTGGATCGCCATAGTCAAAGGCGTTGACGAATTCTTCGACTCGCACCTTCTCGGGGTCTGGCCAAGAACCGCTGCCAAGGGCTGCGCGGGCGAGTTTGAAAGAAACATCGCTGACATGCAATGAGAATGTCGAGAATGGTTCTTGTAGTGCTGATTTCTCGATTAACGCTGTTTCTGCCGGCGATTTATCTACCTTCGACTTCGCTAGTTCTTTGGTTGTGGACCTCAGCTTCTTTTCCGCTTTTTCAGTAATCGATCGGTCCAGGAATCTCTCGGTGGTTCGCGTTCCTTTCGAGGCATCTTCACCCGACTGCGGCTTGGGGCCTCGTTGGGCTGGCGTGGGACGCGCTTGACCACCAAGTAAATCGAGAGATCTGGCATCGGAATTTTTGTCCGCCTGCCCCCGTTTTTCACTTTCACGTCTCCGGCTGGTTTGCTCCCGGTCCTCCAGTGCCAGATTGATTGCCTCATTGTTTTCTTGGGCGGTTCTTTTGTTACCGCTTGTTGTTGCAGGAGCAATCGAATCCCGGTGAAGTTGTTGTTCATTCTGTTTTTTTTGCAGCTCGCCACGCTGTAGCTGGCTTCTTGGCTGTGCAATTTCTTCTAGATCGAATTCGAGAGTTGGTGTTTCGGCTTCCGCGGTGTCTGAAAGAGAAAATAAATCGTCGTCGAGAGCACCGTCGAGATTACCTTCGATCGCGTCGGCCTGTTGGAAGGCCTCACTGATTTTTCCGAGTCGATTCAGTGGATCAGTTGTTGGAGTCTCGATCTGATTCATCCGATCGGTTTGATTCAGTAGGTCCCGCTGTCCTCTATCCAGGGGGCTTGGTTCAACAACTGATAAATCCAAGGGGTCTTCGATTGTTGCTGCATCTTTCGACTCTATGCTACCGGTGCGTAGCTCGCTTAGCTTCTGATCGACACCACCTGCGAAACCGCCGATACCACCACCACCACCACCGATTCCACCACCACCGCCGCCCATCATGCCACCCATCATGCCGCCCATCATTTCTTGATCGATGCCATCTTGATTGGGGACAGCGCCACCGCTGGGGGCTGCGATGCCGTTCGCCGAGAAACTGCCAGGTTCGCCAAAATTGCCAGAAGCTCTACCTCCCCCGAATCCGCGACCCCCGAATCCGCGACCTGCGAATGCAGGTGCAGGCTCAGATGCATAATCACCTGTGCCAGGCCCGTTCATCCCTGGGCCTGGTTGTTGCAATGTTTTTCCGAGGGCACGGTTGCCTGTGATGCTGGGAGCCAGTCCTTGGTCTGAAATCGTTCCTGAACTTATCTGGTTCTGTTGTTGCTGTCCTTGTTGCTGTTCTTGTTGCTGGCTGGTTTCAGCTTTCAGCGTGGCTGCGGTATCAGCTGTGAATCCGTACCTGGAATCACTCTCGCGCGTTGGAGGGGCAGGCGATGGTGATTCAGATAATTGCTCCTTCTCGAAATCCATTTCCTCTCTGTCGTCACCGAGGTCAGCGATCTCGAGTCCGAAGTTCTCGTTGTCGGCTGGTGAATCAAACCAAAGGCTAGTTCCCCCGTCCAGATTTGAGCTTGGGGCGGCATCTGGGCTTGGGGCGGCAGATTCAAACGATCTCGAATCTATGGCCGTGGCAAGCATTGACTCGGTACGTTGGTTCATTTTCATCGCGGTCCACACTCCGCCAATGAATAAGAACATCGCGGCAATCGACGCGATATTGCGGATCAATCTTCTTCGCTGCGAAGCTGAATCGTCGATCAGGTCGGTGGTCGCTGCGGAGGCTGCCAGTGGGGCTGCTTGCCCATCAATTGCTGCTAGGACCGCCTGTCGTTTCTCCGAGGGCAGCTTCCAGTCATTGATTTCTGGAATCGCATCTCCCTCTCCCACTTCGCGTAGCAGCCCATGCACTGTTTGGATTTCTTGCAGGAACACCGCTAATGTCGGGTCTTTTGCAATCAGGCGACTCAACTCGTACTGCTCGAAATCGGAAGCTTCGCCGAGCACGAGCGCCACCAAGCGTGCTTCGAGTTGCGGGTCGATTGAGCTGGGGTGTAATTCTTCGTTCATGAGAGATTGTCCATGCCAAGTGGACTTAATTTTTGAGCCAGCTCTTTGAGAATGTGGTGCAATCGATAGCCGACGTTCCCAATGCTTAGGCCGGTCTGTTCACTGATGTCACGATATTTCAAGCCGTCAAAATATTTCAGCTTGACCAGCTGTCGGTCGGTGTCATTTAGTTCTTCCAAGCATTTTCGCAACGTCCCGGTGGCCTCCATCCGCATCAGTGCCGTTTCGGGTGATTCCAGATCCATGTTGCTCGCGGTCTCCTCGTGCTGGTTGGAGATCGTTTCTTTGCGGTTGTCACGTAAATAGTTGAAGACGCGGTTGCGGACGCTTTGATACAGCCACGCTTTCGGGGAGTCGATACTGTCCCAGCGAACATGGAGCTGTAAAAACACTTCCTGAACGATCTCCTCCGCCACCGCCCGACGTCCGATCAGTGAATGCGCATACCGCAACAGGGGAGTCTCCTCTTCGTCGAACAGCGATCGGAGCGTGTGTTCACACACTTCCTGACCACCGGACGGATTTCGTTGCGGAGAGGGTTTCAACATTCACTCTGTGCTGCGCCGGGTAGCCCTGGATGAGGACGATTTCACGCTCTGTAGAAGAAGACCCGGCTGGGATCGGTTTCTTAGGGATTTGCCAAATTCTTTTTGGGAAATCCCTAATTACTCCAACTGCTCGAGCATTTTCACACGAGCGACGAGTTCGTGGACAAACCCGCTTCTGGTTCCTAACCATACAATCTTAGCTACTCCGGTAGCGGTGTACCGGCCTTGTTTTGGCTGGAATCGCATTGCCCGCTGGAATCGCATTGCCTCCAGCCTGCGGTGCTGGTTCCACACGGTTGCTCGATGGTGGATTTAAGCAAAAACAGGATCAGATGCTACGGAATTCAGCCGAGATTGCTTCGGTTTCTCAGTGGCAGTTCGTGGTAATCCAGTCACTGGAAAGATTACTTTAGTGTTTGTCCGAACAGCCTGTCCGCCGCGTCGAGCATCTGGTCGAACCAGATCTGTTTGCCAAGAAACGGGTGGGGAGCACCTTCAATCACCGTCAATTCGCAGGTGATTCCCAATTCCCTTGCCCGTTGTCGGAATCGATCTGCATGCGTGCTGAGGTCATCTTTTTCACCCGTGATCAACCAACAGGGCGGATCATTTTTGTCAAGATGTTCGAGCGGCGAGGCAAGTCGATAGGCTGCGGGTTGCTGTTGCTGTGAACCGCCGAGGAACTGTCTCCAAATTTTCCCACGAGCCTCGCTTGCCGAGACATCTCGAACACGTTCTGACCGCAAATCAGTTTGCGCTCCCATCGGAATGGCTGCTTGGATGGCGCTGCTGAATTCAGCGTTACCACCGCTCCCTTCCAATTCTGTGATTCCCGCCGATGTCGCCAGCAACGCGGTCAAGTGTCCGCCCGCCGAAAGTCCGATTGCTCCAATCTTCTGAGCATCGATCCCGTATCGATCGGCATTGGCTCGCAGGAATCGGACCGCTGCCTTGCAATCGTGAATGGCTGCTGGGAAAGGGGCTTCACCACTCAGCCGATACGAAATCGTTGCCGTGACATAACCTCGTGATGCCAAGGCTTGAGCGACGTTCGCATGGCTCGACCGGTTTCCGTTTGCCCAGCCACCTCCGTGAATGCAGATGATGGCCGGAAGCTTCCCCCATTCTTTTTTCGGTCGGTACAGATCCATCGCCAAGGTCCGATCACCATAGCTCGCGTAGGTCACGTCACGCTCCACATTCAAGCTCTCGACGGCTGACCATGGGATCATGGTTCGTGCCTCGGGACTTGGCGGTGGTGTGACTTCGCCCGCTGATCTTGCATCGAGCCGCATCTCATGCTGAAACAGGTTTGCCATCCCCCGCAACTTGCGAGAAATATCACGGTTTCTGATCAGCTTGTTTTCACCAGGATCCTGCGATAGGTCATATAGTTCGAGACTGGGGTTTAGTTTTAATTTCCAATTGCGCCAGCGGACGGCAGCCAAGGCACCGTGGCTGCCGTGATAAAAGAAGGCGTCGTTGTATTCATTGCGGTTGATGATTTGAGCCCATTCACCGGACGGGTCCCATCGTCGTCGCAGTGGAACCGTTGCATTCAACGACTTCTTCATCCCGGGTGGTGGGACGATGCGAGATTCACCCTTCAGTAAGGGACTGATGTCACGTCCATCAATGACACGTCCCTCGGGGACTTTGATCCCCGCGAAGGTGGCGAGAGTTGGATACCAGTCCATCGCACGAATGACAGTCGCTGATTCGACCCCGGTTTGCAATCCTTGCCCGGGGCCCCAAGCAATCGCTGGGACACGGATGCCACCTTCATAGGTCGACAGTTTCCGGCCGCGAATTTTTTGCTCAGGATTTCGACCTGGCCCGCGACCATTGTCCGAGGCGTAAACGACAATCGTGTCCTCGGCGATTCCTAGCTTTTTTAACTCATCCATCAAACGACCAACATTGTGGTCAAGCTCTTGAATGGCATCGCCATATTCGCCCCACTCCGAAGTTCCTTTGAATTCGCTGCTCACGCCGAGCGGGTTGTGCAGCATTGTGTGCGGTAAATACAAGAAAAAGGGTTTTTCCCGATTCTGCTGCATGAACTTAATCGCTTCATCGGTATAGAGTTTTGTCAGCTCTGCGGGATCAGCGGGGCGTTTGACTACTTCACCGTTGCGGATCAATGGCACGCCACCTTGATCTTTGAAGTAAACGATTTCCACGTCGTCCAAGTTATGCAACAGTCCAAAGTAATGATCGAACCCTTGATTTCTTGGCAGAAACGGATCGTGGAATCCAAGGTGCCATTTGCCGATACAGGCAGTCGCGTACCCGTTTTCTTGCAATAACTCACCAAGTGTTAACTCATCCGGATGGATGCCAGAGTTCGAGTCAGCCCGATGTACCCAGGTCTCATTCCCAACTCGTCGTGGGTAGCAACCCGTCAGTAAGCCTGCCCGCGACGGGCTGCAAATGGGCGCGGCCGCGTAGTAGTCTGTCAATCGCGTTCCCGCTGCTGCCAACGCGTCGATCCGCGGTGTTGCCACTTCGGTCGCTCCATAGCAACCGAGGTCGTAGTAGCCTTGGTCGTCAACGAAAATGAAAACGATATTTGGTTTGTCCGTCGCCGCGGTCGACCACGAGTTGACCAGTAACAGCAGCGCCATCGAAAGCCAAATTCTGTTCACGACAAATCCTCGGACAATGGGACGTCACATTAGTGGACGCCGGGTAATGGGCTGCAGGGCGAAGCCGCGTTGGGTGGTGTGATTCCGCCGGATCAATGTAATCAAGCTTGGTTGACTGGTGGACAGCGAGAGCGGCGTGAGGGTTGTTTTCGTTCCGTTCTTTGCGGACCCCGTAACCGATGGTTGTTTGCGTGACCTTGAGTCATTCAGGATTCGCCTGGGTGACGCTCGTCCACTAGCTGGTCGCGCTGGTTGACGTTTTGAGTCGTTTGGCTCTTCTTCGACGGATGATGACAGTGGCAATAATGCCCAGGCATGTCGGTACCGCCAGGACTTGCAGCCAAGCGGAGGACAGCACGATCTTGTGAACCAGGTTGGCATGCTGCTCGTTCGTTTTTGGCAGTTGACCGGAATACTTGGCCAAGTGGTGCAGCAAATCGACGGCAACTGATTGATCGGGGATCTCTTGGTGACAGGCGATGCAGGTGCCTTCCCGGGTCATATGCTCGATTTCTTCTTTTGTGAAAGCGCGGGATAGTTTCCAGTGGTGCCCGACCGTTGCGACCTGTTTTCCATCCCGATCGACGATTTGTGACCAATCGTGATCGAGGTTTTCGATCGCTTCCATTTGAGGTTGCGCGCGTTTGGAAAGAATCGTGCCATCGGTTTTTTCGAGATCGACAATGTGCTTCTCATTCCATGGTCGGGTTCCGCTGATTCCCAGCCCCAACGCTTTGTCGGACGAATGGCACGATTCACAAGTTCTGGCATTCTTGGTCATCGTATGTGGCTGCGTCGGACTCATGTCAATTGCCAGCTGACCTTCCGCGCCACTTCGTTCCATTCCACTTGGGGTTTTGAAGATGTGATTGGTCAGGATGGGTTTGCCGTTCGCACCGATGATTGTGATCGCTGGTTGGCAGCCGGGAGCCAGTGGTGTGACCCGACCCTCGCCATTGATTCCCATCATCGGTTCTTCCCAACGCAAGTAGCTGCGTTGCTCGCTGACTTTTCCGGGGATCATCAGGTCGTAGGATGACTCCCCATCGTCGGCGCGAAATTCTGGCTGCATGTGCTTACGGCCCGCCGCGATCCAATCGAATCCCATCCGAGATTCGTCAATTTCAGGGCATAATTCGCGTTGGCTGTAATCAACTTTGACGTGACAACCGTAGCACTGCGGCGTCCAGCTGGCATGGCAGGTGTAACATTCCATTCTGTCGAGGTGTTGAGAAACGCCTTGCATCGAGACCAAGCCCCGCTTGCTAATCGCCTTCTCTTTGACGAGTTTTTTTAATGGTTTTAAGCGAAGGTCAGCTCCCTCAGCGGTGTAGATGATTACTTCGTCACCGTCCCGGACCACGTTCTCGTAGGGATTGCCGCGAGCGGTTAGCAGAAAACCATCCTTTTTTTCGTGCGCTGTTCCGGCCCAGGTGTGCGGAAGCTGTTGCTGAGCAAGGCCACGCGGCTCACCTTCGGCGGACTGCATGGCGAATTCGTCCATAAACCCGATCGGCAATTCCCACGGATATTGATCGGGCGTTCCATGGCAATCTGAACACTCGATTTGCACTGCGGCAAGGTTGGTCGGGGCCAAGAACCCATCCCCGTGAATGTCAATGGAAGTATGACAGTCCTGACATTTCATCCCTTTCTGGTAATGGATGTCCTGTTCCATTGCGATGTAGTGCTTGGTGTGCAACCCAGGTTGGTCGTCTCCCTGTGCAGTGAACGGTGCCGCGTAGGGGGATTCCATCAAACCTTGGAACGAGACCCCGATTCGTTTTCCCCGGTTGTGGCAGGTCGTGCACGTTTCAGCCGGCAAGCCGTGATAGCTGACGCCATGAAGCGTAACCGTTGCTTCGCGGGTGCCCTGGATTTGGTGAGTTAGCGGATGGGCTGGCTCGTCCTTCGGGATCGATAGGTCGGGTCCCTCGTAGAATCCTTCGTTACTGTAGGGGATGTGGCATGATGAACATCCCATGCCCCGAAAGTCACCCCGCTTGGAGCGTCCTTTGACCGCGTGATGACAGCGATTGCACTCCTGTCGAATGTAAGTGAAGGCTGCTAGCGTCGGATCTTCATTCAGCTTGTCCAATTCATCAAACCCAATCGCGTCGGGTAGCGGTTGGTGAGAGTCAACGAAAACGTCCGGCTCCAATTCTTTGAGTCTTTGCATATACGTGCGATAGAGATCTGTTCCGAGTCGCAGTTTTGGATCCGTCGGGTTTTTGACTGCGTAATTGGCGTACTTGTGCTCGTACCCAGTTAATGCGCCAAACGACCAGCATGTGCCCTGAATCTTGCCTGCCTCGGTCATCATCAAACTTTGCCACTGAACACGAACTTGCTCCTCATGGCATTGACCGCACGTATCGGCATTGATCCAAGGACTACCAGGATCGGGGAAGAAATTCTCACCGCCGTGGGCGATATTCTTATCTTTCGTTTCCGACGGGTCACCGTTGTGACAGACTACGCAACCGGCTGAGTCTCCACGTTCTTCACCGCGGGCCATGATTTGATTCAGCATTTCGGAGCCGATTTCTCGGATTGGTGCAATCTCTCCATGGCATGCCATGCACCCTGATTTCGAGGCCTTGGGGAAGTGATCGACCAGTCGCTCTTGGCCGAACGTGTTGGGTAAATGCCAGGCCACCAAGAGGATGCTCGCCAATAACTTGGTCGCGTCGAATCGGCGTTCGTTCAGCGGTGCAATCAATCGGTGAATTTGCTTTAGCAAGGTGAGTAGCATGCTGGCGAATCTTGGGCGATGGGATGTTCGAGGCCGCCATTCTGCGCGAAATGAACGCGATTGACTATTGTGCCGTTCGTTATCCCAGATTCGATTGCCGAGACGAGGATGTGTCAAAAGCCAACTAAATGTGATGTCAGATAACCGCTGGAGGAAGGAATGTGCTGTTTTTTCAGCATGAGCTAGCCGATCCACGAGTCTGATTTCAAGAAAGGAAATTGGACATCGAGGATGAATTGCAATAGTAGTTGCTTCCGGTTTCCCGACTGCGGCTTTGCGGTGTCCGCAACGTTCATCTCATGGCGGTTGCACAACGTTGTGGTTTGGGGATCCCCCGCTGTTAGAACCGATTTTATTTCTGGGACTTTGCTCAGTCCGGTAATCCGCCCGCTCAAGTGGCTAGACTATCGTGCGCAACTTGGCGGCAACACAATCTGATAGGAGCGAATGAAATGACAGCCCTAGCTCGACGAGTATCGATTACCACGGCTTGTTTGGTGATCTGCTGGAATGCATTGCCGTTGACGGCAACCGAACCGGCCGCATTCGATCACGCGACGGCCCTTGTCGATCAAGCAATTGATAAGGGAGAAGTTGCAGGTGCCGTGCATCTGGTAGGGCTTGGTGGGACGATACTTCATTCCCACCAAGCGGGCGTCCGGGATATCGTGAGCGGTGATTCGATCGAATCCGATACGGTCGTGCGTATCTATTCGATGACCAAGCCGATTACGTCGGTCGCTGCAATGACTCTTTATGAACAAGGCCGATTTCAGTTAGACGATCCCGTTTCTAATTTCATTCCAGCCTTTAAAAAATCTTCCGTCTGGGATGGCGACACGCAAATGGCCGTTGCACCGAAACGGCCGATGACTGTGCGTGATGTATTTCGTCATACAACCGGTTTTGCTTATGGCGGCAACGGAAACGCAGAATTAGAGCGACGTTATCAACAGGCGGGACTCAAATATCGATCGCCGCAAGCGATGCTGCCACCCGAGATGACGATCGAGGAAGCCGCTAATCGGTTGGCTTCGATTCCCGCGCATCATCATCCGGGAGAACAATTCACCTACGGCTTTAGTACCGACTTGCTTGGTCGGTTGATCGAAGTTTGGTCTGGTATGCCGCTGAATCAGTATCTGCAACAAGCTGTCTTACAACCACTTGAGATGCGGGATACCGCTTTCAGCGTGCCAGAAGACCGTCAAAAACGATTTGCAAGTTGCCATACGAAGCGTCAGGGAGAATTGGCCATCGTGGATCCGTGTAAAGGCAGTCCCTTTATCGGCGGTTTCCAGTTTTTGTCAGGTGGCGGAGGGCTGACATCGACAGCCGCAGATTACGCCAAGTTTTGCCAAATGCTTGTTGAGGATGGAAGACGAAACGAGATTCAAATACTCAAGCCCGAAACGTTACAAATGATGTTTTCCGATCAGTTGGGGGATGTACCCGGCGATTTTCGGTTCGGACTGGGGTTTGCCATCAAGGATATTCAAGTGGGCAGCGGTGAATCGAGCCGATCGGTCAAGCAATATTCATGGGGTGGTTATGCAAGCACCGATTTTCGAATCGTTCCAGAACTTGGTTTGTATCAAATCTTCGTTCGCCAGCATGTGCCCTCGCAGCATCAATTAGCGAGCGAAGTATTTGATCACATCTACAGCAAATATGATCCGCTGGTATCAAACCGCAGATTCCAAGATGGTGAAGTTTCAGGCGGTGAAGTTTCAGGCCAGGCATCAGCGAGCGATTCCGAGTCAACGAGCGAAAACCAGCCAGTCGCCAAGCCTGAGCCGACCGATCTGGGGACTCACGGTTTCGTTGATTCGGATGGCGTCAAACTGCATTATGTGACGCGTGGCAAAGGTAAGCTGTTGGTGATGCTGCATGGTTTCCCCGACTATTGGTACACGTGGCGTGAGCAAATGCCGGCTTTAGCCGAGCATTTTCAGGTCGTTGCGATTGATCTTCGTGGTTACAACTGGAGTGATCAGCCTGAGGGAGTTCAAAACTACACGCTTGACAAACTTGTCGGTGACGTCGACGCAGTGATCGACCATTTTGGTCAAGATCAGGCGATCATCGTTGGACATGACTGGGGCGGCATGATTGCGTGGACGTTTGCAATGCAGCGACCGGAACGCACGGAAAAGTTGGTGGTCCTCAATTTGCCTCATCCCGCCGGGCTGACACGTGAGCTTGCGAATAATCCTGACCAGCAGGCCGCATCGGCTTATGCTCGGGAGTTCCAGAAACCTGACGCGGCCAGCAGGCTGAACGCGCAGGGTTTGACGTTTTGGGTCAAAGATCCTGAAGCCCGCCGCAAATACGTGCAAGCATTTCAACGATCTTCGTTTGAAGCCATGTTGAATTTCTATAAAGCGAATTATCCTCGACCGCCCTATCAGGCGCAGCAGGCATTCCCCAAGGTTAAGTGTCCCGTGCTGCTGCTCCACGGACTCGATGACACTGCGTTGCTGCCTGAAGGTTTGAACGGAACATGGAACCAAGTCCAAAACGAATTAACCTTGGTGACCATTCCGGGCGCGAGTCACTTTGTGCAGCAGGATGCTGCAAAATCGGTGACAGGGCATTTGGTTCGGTGGCTGACCGGTTTCGCAGAGTGATGTCGCCGCACGTGGTGGTCGATCACATCGGCATGAATCGATGCGCCGCATTGCTTCGCGAATCGCGGACTTTGCTGGCAACCATCGACCTAACTGGAAGCATGCCCGGCCCGTCCTGATCTTCATGACGATGAAGGTGGGACTGGTCGGTTGCTCGCTGATCGAATGATTCGAAACTTGATTGATTTGCCCCCGACTCACTGGCTGGTGGCGGGTTGCAAATGGGTCAGGCCGTCGGAGAATCGGCGGAGGAAATCGATGTGCCCAAGACTAAGCCAACCCGCCCGCAAGATTTGATGGCGACCATTTTTCATGCGTTGGGGATCGATCGTCGAATCCAGTTCACTGATCCAGCGGGACGGCCAACTTACATGATCGAAGAGGGCAAACTGACCGAAGAACTCGTCTAAGTTCGAGCGGATCCCGTCGAGCTGGTTTACATCACCGCCAAATGAGCGTCTGCCGGCAGAGTCCGAACGCGACTTGCGGGGCAAGGCAGCCTTGAGCTTTTTTCCCGGGCAAGGCAGTCGTGAGCTCTCGCGATGACGCTCTTCGACCTAACCCGCTAGCTAATTTCGCAGGATTCCGGAGTGCAGCGGCCTGTCAACCGCAAGCGGTGCTTCGCAAAGATCCGGTACCCGAAGTCGAGGAGTTGCGAAATCGGCGGTAGCCTCGTGAGCCAAACGACTGGCGAGAAACCAACGGCCGTGTACAGTTGCCGGAAGACCTCGACACCGATGATCCACTGCCCGTTGGGGAGACGACCATGGATCTCATCCATCAGTTCCGGCATCGACTTGCCGTACGTAGCCGCATCGAAGGTTTCAGTTGCTATGTCCGTGAACTGAATTCGCTTTCGTTGATCGAGTCGCCGGAGCATATTGATTTCACGGCAACAGAGTGGGCAGTCGCCATCGTAGAAAACTTCAACGCTCCAACTTCGTTTCTCGCCTTTACTCATGAAGGACCTAGGAGGCTGCAGGCTGCGTTTCAGAAGTCGTTGTCGTCGGGGTATCGACTTGGATCCGAATCAACACCTCATTGCGTCTCATGAAGCCAGGGGTGAACGGCGGGTCGTAGCCGGCGGCTTCGGCCGTTGCCTCACCTTTCAGTCCTCGTTCTTTCATCCAAGCTCGAAGGACTTTTTCCTGCTTTGCTGCGAGTTCCGACTGCATCCTTCCAGAGAAACGGATGACGGCGAATCTGCCTCCGCTCCGCTGCCGGATCTCGACATCTGACGCTTTTGGGTCAGGCACGCCGGCCGCGGCGACATCTCGGGGCATTACAAACCCCATCGTCCCGGTTGATGCTTGGCCCTGGCCCTCCATGAATACCGGCGTGGTCATCGCAATCTTTTGTTCGGAATCGTTGTTGCCGCTGATGTATCGAAACAGTCGCATAAAACTGCCGTCATTGCCCTGTGAATCGAATTTCGTTTTTGTCGAAACAAGCATGAGATCCGGATACTCGCGGATCTCTATCTTTCCGTCCGATTCGATCACTTTGTACTCTGCCGATTCGTAAGCAGCTCGAGCGGTCAGATTCCAGGTGAAGCTACCAAGGATGGACATTCCGATGATCGCAACGAGAAAGCCTTTTTTCCTCTTCATGATCACAACTACTCGATTCATTAGGGCGCAAAGCGGTAAAAACAAACTATAGGCTTGTGGCAAGCAGTGGAGTTTCGTCGATGGCGTCGGAGCGGTCGAACGGGCACGGTGGATGGCACTTCATTCGCCCTTAGCCTCGGGAATGGTTTTTACTGGGAAAAGTCGTTTTATCGTTCCAGCCGACAACTGTATCCGGCGTTGCGGATCAATGGTTGCTAACTTTCTGGAAGCTTCTGATGGAGGCTTCTGAATGCTTTGTGGAAAGCTGGCGACTTTTGGAGGGCGTGCCATTGCGACCGAGTGTTCTATTTACCGGTGTAACAGGCACTTCATCGCTGTAACATGCACTTTTGGAGCCGCCCGTTTTCTGGCCCAGGGTGGTTGTTCCGGTTATTTCCAGAATAAGTGACGGAATCGCACTGCCCTCGATTTTGAAGTCGGAGTCGAGCCCGATCACTTCTAATGTCATGTTCTGCTTGTATACTCGCAGACAACGACTTTTTTTCTAGATCTGGCATTGATTCATGCGAATTGAGCACCGGAACTCCGGTACCGACCTTTCCTTGCACCGAAGCGATCCTTCGGGATTGGGGCAGGCTGGGGAACCGACCCATGCCAGCTTGTCGAGTCCCGGCGGTGGGGATGCGCTGGGATGGTTGCGGCGACTTCTTAGTTTGATGTTGCTGGGTGGACTGATTGGTGGAGTTATCGCGGCAGTTGCTTTTTTCTTGCAGCCTGCCGTCTATCGAACCCAAGCACGAGTTCAATTCGTTGACTTAGCTCAGTTTCGCGGGCTTGGGCGAGTTAAAGCAGATGTGGATTACGGATCGCCGCTGAGCGATGAAGTGCTTGTGGTCCGCAGTGAGCAAGTCCTCCGAAACGCAGCGGTGGACGGCAGCCTTGCAGCGACTGAGGGATTTGCCGGCATGAGCCCGAGCCAAATCGCAACAGGACTGAATCACGATCCTGCATTTGTAGTTGAACCTGCCTTTGCGGATCAAGCAACGAATGTCATTCGGATCCAATTTGACGCTTCAGATCCCGCAACCACTCAGCAGGTGGTTGATGCGGTGATGGGCGCATACCAGCGGCATACCGAAGAGAAGTTTGAGGTGAAAGACGCTCAAGTGATCACTCAGATTCTTGAAGCTCGTGACTCAGCCTTTGAACAGTTGCAAGAATTCGAGCGTGAGCACGATGAATTCAAGATGCAAACGGATTTGGTTTTTATCGACGGTAGACCGCAGAGCGTTCATCGTAAAACTGCAGATCGTTACCAAACGCAAAAGCAAGAGTTGCTGGTTACCAAGGCCGAAATTGAAAGCCAGTTAAACACCGCAGAGCGTGCGATCAAACGGGGCGACAATTCCAGCACGGTGATGTTAGCGTTACGGGACGAGGGTGAGACTGCGTCGGACGTCATTGACCAAAACCTAACGCGTCAATTGCAGCAACTTCAGAATGAACTGCGCGATCGAGCCTCCGTGAGGATTCAGGAGGAAAAATTACTGCCACTGCAACTTGAGCGGCAAGATCTACTGGTGAAATTTGGGGCAAGCCATCCGTCCGTCCAATCAATCGACAAGCAAATCACTGCAGTCGAGCGTCAAGTTATTCGGATGGAAGCTCAGGAGGAAGAAAAGGAAGAGCTCATCAAACAATTGATGACGACGAACGGGGAGCCTAACGGTGATGAAGACTTGGACCCGGAGAAAGAGGCACTGCGCCGTGTGAATCTGGCAATCGACGCGTTGCGGCAGCGTCTTGCTTCGGTTGAGCAACAAATAAACACTGTCAGTGAAGCTTATGCGTTTGAAGCGGAGCGAGCGAAAAAAGAAGTTGCCGCCATTCGGGAGTCACAGCGATTCGAAAGAGATATCGCCAGGCAAAACACGCTTTATGAGAAGCTCGTGTCACGCTTGGACGACGTGCAGCTCAACGCGGGTAGTGAGGGACTGCGGGTCACACCACTTGATGAACCACAGCTTGGCAGACGCGTAACGAAACCGATCATCAAATGGTTGGGTGTGGGTGGATTGCTGGGAATTTTGGTCGGATTTTTTCTAGCGATTTTGATCCCGCCTCGGGCAATGAGTTACCAAACCGCAGGACTCGCTGACCCGCAATCTCAGCGGCAGCAGCCGGCGATTGTTGGCGCCCCTCTGCTCCCCGTAGATGTCGTTGATCAATCGAGTGTTCGCCATGATCCGCAATCGATACTGAAATTGAGCACGGTCGATTCGCCATACAGCAAGGCAGCCGACGAATTTAATGCGATTCGTAGTGCACTGTTATTCGGTGAGACCGCAGCTGGCCGTCGCGTGATCCAGATTACGGGGGCGACGCCCGAGGCTGAAAACTCGACCGTCGCTGCGAATCTTGCTGTGTCACTTGCCAGAACCGGCAAGCGGGTTTTGCTCGTGGACGCAGATTTGCGACGCCCCCAAATTCAAGGGATTTTTAAACTCGGTGACGCTGGCGGGATTGGCGGGCTGCTCGAAACAACTTCTCTTGGTATTCGTCGTGAGGAGTTAGCCCAGCGTTCTCTTGAGACAATCCAGGCCGGCCCTGTTGCTAACCTTTCAATCTTGGTCGCCGGGGCCAGTCAAGCGAACCCTTCTCAACTTCTCTCCACCGAGCTCGTCACCACTCTCTTAGGAGTGTGGCGTGATCAGTTCGACTTGGTGCTGATCGACTCGCCGCCAATGTTGACCGTGTCCGAGGCAAGCTCACTGGCACCTCGTGTCGATGCCGTCCTGTTAGTCGTTCAGTCCGAGGAGAAAGACATGCCGTCAGCTGCCAAATCTGCCGACTTGCTAGCGTCATTGGATGCGAATGTGGCAGGCATGATTGTTCACGGTGACGACGTGGGCGGCGACGGGGGATATCGTTTGTACCCCGCCAACGGTCGCTTGCGAATCGGAACAGAATCAAACGGTTAGGGTGAACGCCATTCCCTTCATGGCCCGAGTTCGGGTGCTCTGAGTTCGGGCGTTCTGAATGCGGGCGTTCTGAATGCGGGCGGAGTCCGGCAGCAAGGATCCTGGATCACGATTCTGCACATTCAGGCCCGAACTTTGCGACGAATTACGCCGATCAGTCCTTTGACAGTTTGAGGCAGATCACTTCGCGATCGTCACGGATGTAGCCGTGTCCGTTTGCGATTGAGAGGGATTGCCGTGTCTTGCCGAATAGCCTGCTTCGTCCGAGTTCTTGGTAGCCTGCTGGTGTTGCCTGCGCGAGAACGAGTTCTCCCTTCATCGTCGTGATCCACAGCTTTCCGTCAGCAAGTGTGAGGTTGGCTTTGCCGAATCTTGTTTCGCTCCAAACTGGCTCGCCCGTTTTTGCGAGAATGCAACTCAGGTGGGTGATTGGCCCGGCGCTTCCAACGTTATCAAAGCCATAAAGGTGATCGCCTACCACGACGGACGTTTGCCATTCGTTCCGCATCACGCTTTTGGGTTCGAGTGACGACCATCGTTCTTTGGTTTGGTACTCACCATTGTTTCGCTCGATGTCCAGAAGCACGCAGCCATGATTTTCGCCGGCAGAGATGAATACGCCGCCGTCGATTGTGATGGGTGTTGCCGTATTGCAGTCGTAGGGTGTCTTGAAGCGATAGTTCCAGAATTCCTTACCGTTGGTTGGATCGACGCCGCTCACGCCGGACGCTGTAAAACAGACTAGCTGTTTGCTCCCATCAATTGTCAGAAGTGTTGGTGATGAGTAACCAGCGTTGCCAGAGCCAGCTGACCACGCCAAGTTTCCTGAACCCGCCTCGTAGGCCCTAATGGTTCCCGCGGCGCCGCCTGCGTAGATAATGACTCGTCCATCCACAACAAGTGGCGAGGAAGACATCCCGTACTCGGAGGGTTTTGCCTTGCTTTCCCGAACCGGATTGGATTTCCATTGCAACTTGCCCGTTTTCAATTCTGCGGCAAGCAACTCACCCGATCCGCTGTAAGCGAAGACTTGTCCGGCAAAGATCGCGGGTGTCGCGCGAGGCCCATCGCCCATGGAATTCGTGTAGCGAGATCCAATCGGAGTTTTCCAAATCGTGTTTCCCGTCTTGGCATCGAGTGCAACAAGCCATTGTTGGTTGTCTGCATTCCAAGTGGTGATTGCATAATTGCCGCTGACCGCGATCGCCGACATCCCAACGCCACCCGGCACGCGCCAAGCAACAGGAGGAGATTGTGCGTCAATGGAATCAATTAATCCCACCTCGGGCGAAGTGCCATTGCGATCGCCCCCTAGGAATTGCGGCCAATCTTCCGCTTTCACTGAGAGACTCGCAGCGAGATGAACGGTTGCGCAAGTGGCCAGCACAATCACTAGACGGGGCAAATGAATCATCAAAT
>JBMYRF010000011.1:59097-97588 GCA_049602075.1 Rubripirellula sp. | reverse complement strand
CAGTCGGGGTGAATCAACACGACACGATCGGTTCAACAGATACGTTCGTAGTCACTTGGGGCGTCAAACAGACGGGAATGAGTGTGAACTTGTGAGGTCGGTATTCGGTCAGGGTCAGCCAGCGGGCCTCCGCTTGCACACCAGCCAAGGATACCGGCGGCATAATTGCGACACTCGAATCCGGCGTCGGCACACCGCTGTGCGAACAGGAGGCTGCGGCCTCCCACGGTGCAGTACGCGATTACCAGCTTTCCAGAAAACTCTTTTTGTCGGGCCCAAAAATCTGTTTGCTTGATCGCATTCGGAATCGTCGATACCGCGATTTCCGCCTCGGATCGCGCATCGACCAGTACGAAGGAATGATCTTGCGTGGCTTGCAGGTTTTGTAATTCGTTCGTCGTGATTGTCTGAATTTTCCTGCGACCATAAAGGGGCGCTGCCCAGTTCATCGCTTCGACAAACCGGTGTGCGAGCCAGATCACTGGGCGGCGAGCGAGTTCGGCTGTCTTCATTGTTGTTTCGTTATGCCAATTTGGAACCATTGGGAACCCGTTTGTCCGGCACCGCCAAGATCACCGATCCATCGTCGCGATAGAAACCGACGATCAGAAATTCAGACCAAAAAGGGCCAATTTTTTTGGGCGGAAAATTCAAAACTCCGATCACCTGTCGCCCGAGTAATTCGTCCTTGGTGTAATTGGCCGTGATTTGGGCGCTGGATCGCTTGGTTCCCAATTGAGGCCCAAAATCTACCGTGAGCCGATACGCCGGCTTACGAGCTTCGGGGAAGTCATCGACCTCGATGACGGTTCCTGCTCTCAGATCGACATTTTCAAATTCTTGCCAGCTGATAATGCTCATCAAAGTTTTTCCTGCTGCGATGAAAGAGAGTCTAAACGAATCTCATCTACCTCTGTATTGGAGCCAAAGCTGTTATCTTGAACCGATGGGGTGGCTGGGAAAGAACCCAAGACCGCGCAACAACGACAGGTAAGTGACATGTCGGACCCCGCATCTTGGGGAGCACCTTGTTCTGTTCGTTTTGGTGGGTTTGCGGCGTGAGCGTGTTTGTTGCGTCAGCGATCTTGCAATCGGGGTGGAGGATAGAATCACGTGAATCGTGCATCAAATCGACCATTGATCTTTTGCGTTGGGACGCAAGTGGTCGCCCAGAAAGATGTTATGGCTGCGAATGATCGGATTGCTCACCCCGCCGGAGCTGTCGGGGTGATCGTCCGCTCACCAATGGATCAAACTCATTCGTATCGCGTTAAGTTCAATGACGGTGTAGAAGCCTCCATTCACCATCATCAACTCGTCAGATTGGCTGAGTTCAAGGAACAGCAGGGCGAAGATGGGCTGACGCCAATCATGAGTGAGGGGTTGTACGAGCGACTAATTTTTCAATGTGTCATCGGTTCACGAGCTTATGGCTTGGATGATGCGGGATCGGATACTGATCGACGTGGTATCTATTTGCCACCCGCCGACCTCCAGTGGTCACTTTATGGTGTGCCTGAGCAACTTGAGAATAATGAAACCCAGGAGGTTTACTGGGAATTGCAGAAATTCATCGTGCTTGCGCTCAAGGCGAACCCAAATGTTCTCGAATGTCTCTTTTCGCCTATCGTCGAACGTGTGACACCCCTTGGTGAAGAGTTGCTCAGGATGCGGGACGCATTTCTGTCCAAGTTAGTTTTCCAAACCTATTCAGGATACGTTGCATCGCAGTTCAAGAAGATGCAAACGGATCTTCGCAATCAGGGGCGGGTGAAATGGAAGCACGTCATGCATCTAATCCGTTTGCTGCTGTCCGGGCAACAGATCCTGCGCGACGGTGTGGTCTGTGTCGACGTGGGAGAGCACCGCGAGCGATTGCTCGTGATCAAGCGCGGCGAAATGCCGTTCGCGGAAGCGGATCGTTGGCGGCAAGAACTGCAGCGGGAATTCGAAGCTGCGTTTCAGAACACCGCGTTGCCGGATCGTCCCGATTATGAACAAGCCAATGCCTTTTTGGTCGCTGCACGCCGTCGAGCATGTGAGGACAAGTTGCCATGAGCCAAGAATCGATCATTGATAACGACCGGATGATACAGCAAGTGCGATCACATCCGTTCCGATTGATCTTTGTCACAGTGAGTGGCGCGCACTTGTATGGATTCCCCTCCGCTGATTCTGATTTTGATCTCCGCGGTGTTCATCTGTTGCCGGTTGAGACGGTGGTCGGACTAAAGCAGGGCGTCGAAACATTCGAGAAAGAAGAAATCGATGATGGTTGGGAGATTGACTTGGTGACACATGATGCCGCCAAGTTCTTCTCTTTGATGTTACGCCGCAATGGCTACGTGCTAGAGCAGGTGTTTTCACCGCTCGTTGTGCATACGACCCCAGAGCATCGCGAATTGAAAAAGATCGCGGCGGATTGCATCACAAAGCATCATGCCCATCACTATCTCGGATTCGCGGCAACGCAGTGGAAGCTGTTCGCCAAAGAATCTCCGCCACGAGTCAAGCCGCTGCTGTATACCCTTCGTGTTCTATTGACCGGTATCCACTTGATGCGAACCGGGAAGGTAGAAGCGAACCTCGAGGTGTTGAATCAGAGTGAGAAGATGACGTACGTCGACGCGTTAATTGACCGCAAACGCAATGGAACAGAAAAAGGCACGCTGGACGCCGCCGACTTGGGTTTCTATCAGAGTGAGTACCTGCGTTTGGTTGAAGCGTTGGAAGTTGCTCATCAGCAATCAGCACTCCCCGAGACGGCCACAGCTTTCGATGCGTTAGACGAGTTGCTGGTTCGATTGAGGTTGCAGTCGCGTTAGTCGCAGATGGAATGTCCGTCCGTGCGAGTTGATGGATCGCTGGTAGCGCGGTGAGATCGTGATTCGTCCCGCCAATCCCCACTCTGTATTCCGAAAACCTGTATTCCGAAAACGAGCTGGAATCCGAGAATCCTATTGAATCTGGAAATGACCTGATCATTCGCTTCAGTATGATTCCGTCAAATTATTGCGCATCGACATCGGTAATCTGTAAGGGAACGGAGGAATGCGTTCGTGAATGCCATTGAAATCGAGCTGGATCGGCGAAACAACGGATTCGGGGGCGATGTGCGGGTGACTACGATATACTCTCGCTAGGCTGATAACCTTGCTGATTGAGTGATCACGCCGATTGATGCCCCACCCGCCATCTGTTCCCACCACAATGAAATCGCGTTCGAACCTGACCGCGTGTGCCAAGCCTAACGCAGCCTTCTTATTTGCTGTCCTTTGGAGTTTGAGTGCAACTGCGGATGAACCCGACATGCTGACCGAATCAGCGGCCGTTGAATTCGTGCGTGCCCATTGCATTGAGTGCCACCGAGGCGAGGATGCTGAATCAGGATTGGACCTGAGCTTGTTTTCCAAGGCGAAAAATGTCTCTGATTCGATCGATGCTTGGAATCAGATCGCGACTCGTGTCAGCGAAAGGCAGATGCCCCCGCAAGGCAGCGAGCAGCCGTCGGCTGAATTGCGGAGTCAGTTTGTCGCTTGGATTCGCCAAACAATTTTTACAGCCGTCTGCGATGATGGGATTTCACCCGGCCCGCCAATGATTCGTCGAATGAATCGTACGGAGTATGCGAACACGGTTCGTGATCTACTCGGGATTCCGATCAACGCGGCACACGCCTTGCCTGTCGATGGCGCGGGTGGCGAGGGGTTCGACAATGCATCGGAAACCTTGTTTATCTCACCGATTTATGCCGAGAAATATTTGCAGGCAGCGCAATCGGCGATCGGACATGCTCTGAGGGATCCAGGTGATCGAAGTCGTATCATCGTGGCCGATCCGAATGAACAGCGGTCACCGCAGCAAGCGGCACGGATGGTACTCAATGCCTTTTTGCCGCGGGCGTTCCGTCGCCCCGTTAGCGAGGAAGAATCCCAACACTATTTAGATCTGTTCACGCAAGCGTTTGATGAAGATGGATCGTACAGCAGCGCGATTGAGTTCACTTTGGTCGCCGCGATGGTATCGCCCAAATTTTTATTCCTCTACGAGCAACCCGGCCAGTCGGGAGAGTTGACGCCGGTCTCGCACTACGAGTTGGCATCGCGATTGTCTTATTTTCTGTGGGCATCGATGCCCGACGATGAATTGCTTCGGTTGGCGTCGGAAGAAAAATTGCATGACGAGCAAGTTCTTGCTGAACAGGTCAAGCGAATGCTGCGGAGCGAGATCGATGGGCGTGGTTTGCGTCGCGATTCAAAGGTGCGTGGATTCGCAACCAGTTTTGTCGAACAGTGGCTCGGGACGCGGGCGCTTGGACGCGAATTCAAGCCAGACCCTTCGATTGCGACACGGTATGACTCCGAGTTGGAAGGTGGGATGAAATATGAGCCGATCTTTTTCTTCGAGGATTTGCTTTCAGACAATCGATCTCTCTTGAATTTGATCGAATCCGATTTTACGTATGTCAATCGACGATTGGCGCAGCATTATGGTGTGCGTGGAGAATTTCGCGAGCAACCGAAACGGGTTGAATTACAGGCGGCCCATCATCGCGGTGGCTTATTGGGTATGGGAGCCGTTTTGGCGGTTAGCTCGCTTCCGCATCGCACAAGTCCCGTGCTGCGTGGGAAGTGGATTCTTGAAACGATGCTTGGTACGC
The DNA here is from genome assembly GCA_049602075.1 of Rubripirellula sp. Classification (GTDB taxonomy): domain Bacteria; phylum Planctomycetota; class Planctomycetia; order Pirellulales; family Pirellulaceae; genus Rubripirellula. The sequence continues at coordinate 92,928 of JBMYRF010000011.1, read as the reverse complement.
CACCGCCGCCACCACCACCTGATGTGCCTTCGCTTGACGAAAATGATGAGACGCTGAAGCCAAGTTCATTGCGGCAGCGGTTGGAAGTGCATCGTGCCAATCCCGTCTGTGCTACCTGCCACGATGCTATGGATCCGTTAGGGTTCGGGTTGGAAAACTATGATGTGCTTGGGGGGTGGCGGACCCGAGTGGGCGTCGCGCGAATCGATGCGGCTGGAGAATTGCCTGGTGGCGAACAATTCAACGGACCGGTAGAACTGAAGCGGCTGTTGCTGGAGCGGAAAGAGCAATTCATGCGAAACCTGACCCGCAAGGTACTTGGGTTTGCCCTTGCCCGCGGTCTTACAAATGAAGATCTTTGTGTGGTGGAGTCGATCGTCGGAAAACTTGAATCCGAAGATTATCGGGCCCAGACACTGATGACCGAAATCGTGAAGAGTGTTCCGTTTCGGTACAAACAATCTCACCCTCCAACCGAATGATGCGTCCATGAGTGTTCCTGTTCGGCCATGTGTGAACTCACGATCTCCCCTTTCGCGGCGAAGTATGCTTCGAGGAACCGGTGCCGTGTTGGCACTGCCATGGCTCGAGGCGATGATGCCGAAGCAGGGGTTGGCAGCCGAAAAAGAGGGGGAAGCTCCCAGCGATGCGCCAATTCGCATGGCCGCATTATTCGTTCCGAATGGTGTCCACCAGGGAATGTGGACGCCGGAAGGTGTCGGTCGTGATTTCGAGCTTTCCCCTACGCTCCAGCCATTGGCGTCGCTGCGGGACCAATTGTTGGTCTTCACGAATCTTTGGAATCAGGCAAGCAACGTTGGTGACGGTCACTATGTCAAGACATCAGGTTTTTTGACTTGCACGACCATCAACAAGTCCCTTGGAATTGATTTGAATTGCAACGGTCGGTCGATGGATCAAGTGGCTGCCGAACATGCCGCCAAGCAGACACCGATTCCATCGCTCGAATTGGGAATTGACCCCGTGACAACTGGGGTCGATACGAATGTTGGTTACACGCGTGTTTACGGTTCGCATATTGCTTGGTCGGGACCAACCAGTCCGTTGGCGAGGGAGCTGAACCCCGCTTTGGTGTTTGAGCGACTCTTTCGCGCTGCGAATCCCAAAGCTGGGTCTGGTGTCCGCGATCAACTGCTGCTTGATCGTGTGCTGGGTGATGCAAGCGAATTGAAGCGATCGCTCGGGGCATCCGATCGGCAGCGGATGGATGAGTATCTACAGTCGGTGCGGTCCATCGAAAAACGTTTACAGAGTCAGCAACTGGAGGGCGTCAAGCAATGGCGACCGTTGGTCGATTTGGAACTTTCGGATCGACCAAGTGACCAGCGTCCCGATCAATATGTCGAACAGGTTCGGCTGATGCTTGATATGATCGCCTTGGCATTTCAAACGGACACAACTCGGGTTTGTACGTTCATGTTCGGTAACGCCGTTAGCGGCCGGAGCTTCTCCTTTTTGGATGGAGTGTCCGGTGGACACCACGATACGTCACATCATCAAAACAACGAGGACAAGCTGCGGCAGTACCAGCTGATCAACCTTTGGCACGTCGAGCAGTATGCTTACTTACTGAACAAACTTGCGAGGATGCAGGAACGCGATGCTTCGGTCCTCGATCATTCGATGGTTTTGTATGGGTCAGGGTTGCGAGATGGTAACAGTCATAGTCCCCATAACTTGCCGATCCTGTTGGCTGGGCGTGGCGGTGGGCGAATCGCTACCGGGCAGCACTTAGAGAGCAGTCGCGATACACCGTTGGCGAATTTGTACGCTGCGATGTTGAATGCGTTTGGAACCGGAGCGACACGCTTTGCCGACAGCACCGAAATGTTGCCCGGTGTCTTGGCTTAGTTCGCCCGATCCGCTGGCAAGCAATCAGCATTTGCAAAATGGCAGGTGTTGCACCACACTGTGGATTCGTCCGATTTCTCATTCGGCGGATTGGCAGCGTTTTCTTGCGAAGGTCGGCTGTCGACCGATGGTCTGAAGTGCTCGTGATATTTTCAAGGCGTGAGTTGATGGTAATTCGAAGTGCAATGAGTGCCGTTTTTCTGCTCGTTTTTTCGAGTGGCCTCGCAGTGGCGAAGGATCGCACGACGGACGAGTTGCGGACGTACGCGGAGCGACGAATTGCCAATGCGGACGATGAGCAATTGACCGAGTTTGTGAATTCGCTCGACCAAGATGCGGACGGCACGATCACAGACGCCGAATTCAAGCGTCGGATCGAAGTGTTTCAGCAGGTCTTTGTTACGGTCCAACCGGTTCGGGCGGGGGGCGGTCATGGTTTGCCCGACAACTGGATGACTGATTTCGAGAAAGCCCGCGAGAAATCTGCGGAGACCGGGAAGCCCGTTTTGGCGATGTTTTCGGCTTCTTGGTGCGGGCCGTGCAAGATGATGATTGCCAGTGTTTATCCGACCGATGAGGCCAAGCAGGCGCTTGATGCTTTTGTGCCGGTCTATATCGACTCGGAGCAGCAGGTCGATTTGGCGACGAAAAACGAAGTCCGCGCCTATCCAACCTTCATCTGCTTTGACGCCGACGGGGAATCGATCGGTCAGCATGTTGGTGGCGGTGGTGTCGATGATTTCGTGTCGATGCTGGCGACTTTTCATGATCCAGCCGCGAGTGATCCAGCTCCAACGCCCGGACCCGCAGATCTCCCTCCCGCCGAGACGAAAACGCTGGATTAGCAGATGCAAATCACAATCGCGGTTCGATTTGGGACCAGAATGAACCGCTGATTTACTGATTTCTAGTCTGTCTCAGTCGCGCGGCGATCGAGTACACTGGCGTAATTCTTTGAGCCACTCTTCGCCGGGGGACATCTATGATTCGGTTCCTTTTGGGTGTTTTGGTCGCATCGGCGGCCAGTTGGCATTGTTGTGCCAACGCATCCGAGACAGTCGATTTGCGTTATCGAAGCTATCGCACTTGGTCGATTCATCTGCCCGCGGAAAAGTGGTTCCCGGTGAATGAGGGAATCAAAATTCCCCATGCTGGCGGCGACCAATTTGCCGTCGAACTAGAAGGCAACAGCCTCCGTTTTGATACCGATGGGGATGGGACGCTCGATCGAACGATCAAGCCACTGGTTGATCCCCAAACGAATGTTTCGACCACTCGGGTTGTCTTGACTGGCAAGACCGAGGCAGGCGAACCGCTGCGGTACGCAGCCAGACTTAGAAAGGATGCTAACGGTTGGGAGTGGGCACCCGGTGGCGCGATGGCGGGAATCATTAACGCGGCAGCAGGGCCTGTTCCGATTCGTATCATCGACCAGAACGGGAATGGTCGCTTTGATGATTTTGGCAAGGACGCAATGGTCGTTGGCAGCAGTGATCATGCAATGCTGTTGTCCAAAACGGTTCAAGTCGATGACACGTTGCACAACATCGAATTCGTTGGCGATGGTGTGTCGATTAAGCTTTCTGCCTTTACTGGTGAGACGGCGGAGATCGACATGTCCACGTCTTTTCATTCCAAGGCGGTCCTGCTCTCCTCGGTTATCGTTTCGGAGGACGGGCAGCATTCATGTGATGTGGGGGCCATTCAAGGACCGGTTAAAGTACCGGCAGGGACTTATTCAATTGTCGGTGGGGTTCTCGGGTTGGGAAGCCATCGTGTTCAGATCACCTCTGGTCGAATGAGTCCGCTAACTTTGGCGGCTGGTTCATCCACTGATTTCGATTGGGGCGGGCCGATCGCATCGGAGTTTCAATTCGCTCGGCAGGGCAATCAAGTTCAATTCTCGCCCGATCACATTTGGTACTACGGGCGTGCTGGCGAGCAGTATGCCGGGTGGAATCCGATTGGCAAATCGCCTGAGTTTAAGATCCTGGATGCCGACACAGGAGTTGTTCTGGAGGTCGCGATACTGCCAGGATCCTGCTGAGGCCGCGGCTTTGTACCGGTCGCCGTGAGCGTACCAACCACTGCTAAAATTGAAGTTGAAATGATCACCGACACGTTTGCATTCGGCAAAATCGTGGGGACGCCTAAGAAGTGAGCTGACTGCTCGCGATGAAGGTCGTTTTTCCGCCAGTCAAATTGAACGAGAATCGCCCTGCCGACAATCGCTGTCGGCAGGGTTTTTTTGTTCGGTCCGTGGCCCCTCATTCCTTTGAATCGCCGGTATCATACAGACCGAAGGTCGAATTCTTCGCCTACTCGGACGGGCTATCGCCCGATGTATGCCAATCATCGGCGGAATGTCCCCCCAAGCAATCAATAATTGGTGTATCCCAGCCACGTTTGGCTAACATGGTGGATCATCTAGTCAGGGAATCCATGTCGAACCTTTCTTTTTACTGCCCCCGATTGTCGCTCTGCGTCTCCGTGATATTCATGGCGACGATGCTGTCGTCGTCATGCGCGCTGGCCCAGGTCAGTCCGTCGGTCGACCGACCGCCGGTGATGAGCGACGAAGGCGGCGCGATTCCGGTCAGTGTGGTCGATGGTCGGCTGGTTGTCGCCTGTGACATTTCTGGGCCGAAACTAAGGGTCCCCGTCAATCTCTGGCTCGACTTCGATGGTGCTTTTGGGCTGCAGTTACACAATCGAGCCGCAGCACCGCTGCCGGCGGAAACTCCCGCTGGAAAGCCGCTTCCGCTCACGTTGCATTTCCCCGATTTCACCTTGGAAATCGCTCGCCGAGAATTGGGGCCAGAGGAAGAGTTTGAGACTTTCACAAAGTATCACTCGAAGGAATTGGGTGAAAACGCGCTCACCGGTGCCATCGGTGGCGATATTCTGAAGCACTTTGACGTCATCTTTGACTTGCCGCGCGGTCAGGTTTTACTTGCGTCTCCCGGTCAGTTGGAGCAACAGCAAGGTGATCCGCTGTTGGGCGACGTGGTCGTGCCGATCTCGCTGCAAAATGATCTAGTCTGGCTGCCAGTGGCTTTGCAAGGAGCCAATCCTCAAGCACTCGGTGAGCCACTGAAGCGGGCGATGGCGATTGGATCGTCGCGGTATGACAGTGTGCTCGATCGACGCCTCTGTAACTCGCTGCGAAGACCTGCGGGAAATGTCGGTCCGGTCCTTTGCGAATCAATTGACTTTTCTCCCTACGTTGCGTTCCGTCCCGACGAAGTCGTGCAAGTGCATCCCGACGGTGTTGCCGGGGTGATGGGGATTAACTTGTTGGAGCGGTTTCGTATTCATGTCGACCGCCAATCCCTGCTGGCCACACTTCGTAGCACAGCTTCACCTGTCTTTCCGCAGCAAGACTTGGCTTGGTTTCAAGCCATGGTCGCAGAAGATCGTGACTTGGTGCTGAATTGGCTCGAGCAGCATGGGGATTCACGTCTCGGTCGAGAGGCAGCCGAGTTCTTATTGAATTTGTTGTTGGATGAAGGTGCCGAGCCAGATGAAGCCAACGTTGCGATCCAGTGGGTCAACGACACCATGCCTGCCGATCTACGCGCGACACGATTGTTTGATCTGATGGAAGAACTGGTCAATGAAGGCGAAACCGATCTTGGCATCGCCGCAGGTGAATTGGGTGTCAAGAGTGCACGCAAAGACCGATATCCTGAATCAAATTACAAATTGCATGGGCGCTTGGGTGAACTGCTGCTGCCGAGTGACAAACGAGAAGCGTGGCGGCATCTATTGTCGGCTGCTTTTGGTTTACCCCAGGACGGGATGATCAATCTCAATCTCGCTCGGGTTTACGAAGCGAATGGAAAAAAGAATCGCGCGTTCAGTCGTTACATCCAAGCACTCGTCAAGGAAGAGAGCAGCGAATTGGCGATGGAGGCTTTGATGCGGTTGGACAATGAGTTACCGCCGGATCAACGGATGACGATCGAGACCATTGATCGCATGATTAGTGGTCGAGTCCGGAATTACTCAGCACCGGACGTATATCAGTTTGATGCAGCCGATCGAACGAATCGCACTAGCCTTGTCGAATTCTTTACGAATGCTTATGTCGGCACGGAGCAGCGGGGTGGGGCGATCGGCGGCGCGATGGGTAACCAGGGTGTCATGTCGCACTTTTCGGACACCGAATGTGTCTGCCTGTCGTATCATTTGTCGGCGCCCCGCTTGGAGCCTTTGGTGACGCCGCTCGGCCAATTCATGGCACAGTGGTTGGGTGTCAATGGTCCGGTCGTGCAGGTTGTCGACGGCGTTCGCAGTGCTCCAGGCGCCGGTAAGTTTCGTGATGCCGAGAAGATTTACGGAATGACTCGCGATGCGGTGATTTCGCGACTCCGACGGACTTCACCGGTCGAAATCACGACCGCAGCAAACTTGGATGGCAAGTCACTGACAGGGGAGATCACGATCAAAGGACCAGCCATCGGTTCAGCGGCCGACCTCGACTTGAATCCGCTGGTGGTGCAAGTTGTCGTGGCCGAGCGTGGTGTCGTCTTTCATGGATCCAGTGGCGTGGTGATCCATCGCATGCTGGCCCGTGGATTGGCAACCGCAGGGCCGCTTAGTGGCGTTGCCTATTTACCAGACGATGAGGGTCGCTTGGATTTTTCATTCGCTCGTGACTTGACCGAGATCGAAAAAGAGAATGCAACTTATCTCGACTCACTCGAGGCGGGGCAAACAAAAGGTGGGACACGCATGGGGTTGCGAATTGAACCAAATAGTGTCGAAGTGATCGTGCTGGTGCGTGATGCTACGAGCGGTGAAGTGGTTCAGGCTCAGAAATGCGAGCTCCAGCGTGAGGAGAAGGGCGAGTGAAACAGAACGAGCCATCACAACTTTCGCACGATCTTGAAATCGTCTCGATGACACTGGCAAGCCAAATCCAGAGTCAGGACCGAGGAGATTTCATTCGCGACAGCATTCCTTCCGCCTTGAAGTTGCTGATCGTGATGCCGCTATTCGCGATCTTGGTGCAACTTTTTCGGTGGGTAACAGGCGTCTCGGCTGGTTGGTTCTTTTCGTGGACGAGTTGGAGTCTCTTGACGGTTGCGGTTCCGCTGACGTGGCTGTTTGCTCGTGTCTTGACTCGCCAAGTCGACGTTAGCCGTCATCGAGCATTGCTGGCTGCTGATAAGCAGATCGGATCGAGTGAGCGGATCGCGACGGCCGATCATTTCATGCAACGTCCGTCTCGTGATGGATTCATGCAGGCGGCGGTCGAAGATGCCGCTGATTGGGTGGGCCGTGCCCGCGAAGCATCCCTCGATGAAGAGAGTGTTCGTTGGACCAGGTCGTTTCTTTCGCTTTGGCCAATCCCGTTCGCGGTGATCGGCTTGCTGATCGCGGCTTTCTTGACACAGTATGCTCGCGTTCCTTTGGCCGGCGATCCGTCGCTGCCCGAACTCAGTTCTGTCGCCGATCCCATTTCGATTACGCCGGACCCTTCGCAACCGAAGCAACAGCCAAACGTCGAAGAGCTCCCTGATCCCAATCCAGAAAAAGAGCCTCCACCGGAACAGCGCAGCCAACGAGCGGTCAATCGTCAAGGTTCGTCTGGCGCCGATATTCCGGACGAAGCCGAAGAATCGAGTGGGAAATTGAGCGAGGGCGAAACCAGGGAGAGCCAACAATCGGCCAATCCGTCGAGTGCCCGTGGTGCGCCCTCCACCTCCGGTCAGCCCTCCAAGTCAGGCGAAGAGACGAAGCGAGAACGGAAGCCAAAAAAGAAGCAAAAGCCAGAGAAAGAGCGAGAGAAGAAGCCGCGACCACAAGAAGAAAAGCCATCGGGGGCGACCGCGGGACAAGGGTCATCCAAAGGATCTGACAACAACGCTGCCCCGAGTGACTGGGCCAGCACGAGTCAAGCTGCGACACCCGACGATGAGGATATCGAAGACGAAGAAGACGTGGCTGACGAGGAAGAAGAACAAGAATCGCGTGGCGGTGTTCAGCCGAATCTCCGTGACAGGCGTACGCCTGTCAATCGTGACTTGCAGATTGGCTTCGGTAACGCGCAACCCAACCCCGATGCGAACGGACGTGGCGGACCGGGTGGGCAAAAGAAATCTCGCGGCGTCGCATCGTTGGTGTTGGGAGTTCCCATCCCCGATCGCGTCAATGGCCAACCCAATAAAGGTCGCATCCGAATCACGCAACAACGGATCACTCCGGAAGCTGAACAGAGCGATCCGGTTGCTGCTCAGGATCGGTTGCCCCGCCAAGGTTCGGTTGGCCCAATCCACCATCCTGATTTTTCACCCTGGCTTCAAGATTTTGTGCGGCGTTATTTCCTTGAACGTCGAGCCCAGAATCCGTTGCAGGCGTCCCCTCCAGAAAACACAACCAGTACGACTCCTCAAGATCCCTTGCAGACGTCCGCCGTCGCAGAAAGTGATACGCCGCAATCATGAGTTCTAGCTTGTCTGTTGATAATCCCGAAGCCGCGCGACAAGCGGCTGATGAATTTCGAACCGTCCATGCCGCCATTCGCGAGGAAGTTTCGCGGATGATGGTCGGGCAGGATGCCACCATTGACGGTGTGCTGGCAGCTCTGTTTGCTGCTGGCCACGTACTGCTCGAAGGTGTCCCCGGTTTGGGGAAGACTCTGTTGGTCAGTTCGCTTGGGAAGGCGATTCATCTGACCTTTAGTCGCATCCAATTCACGCCGGACATGATGCCTGCCGATATTCGCGGCACCAACGTGTTGCAAGAGAATGAAACCGGCGGCACGAAGTTAGAGTTTCAACCGGGACCCCTGGTTGCCAACTTGGTGCTGGCTGATGAAATCAACCGAGCGACCCCGCGAACGCAAGCTGCATTGTTGGAATCAATGCAGGAAAAGCAAATTTCGGTTGGGAACCGTACGATTGCTTTGGAGGAGCCGTTCTGTGTGATGGCGACGCAGAACCCTGTCGAGCAAGAGGGAACCTATCCATTGCCCGAAGCACAGCTTGACCGTTTCTTGTTCAAGTTGGTTGTCGGCTATCCGGCGGAAGAAGACTACCGAACCATTTTACGCCGCACGACATCCAACAACGAAGTTGCTTTGAACCCCGTTTCGAATGCAGAAACGATCATTCGCATGCGGCAAGTGGTACGCTCGGTTCCAGTACCAGATCATGTTGAAACCGAAGCGATTCAATTGGTAATGGCGACGCAACCGGGAAGTGAATACGCCCGGCCACTGGTGAACGAAGTGGTTTCGTTAGGAGCTTCCCCGCGTGGTGTTCAGTCGCTGATTCTGGCCGGAAAGGTTCGCGCCTTGTTGGATGGACGTTTTGCCGTCGCCGGTGAAGATCTAAAGGCCGTTGCGCCAGATGTGTTACGGCATCGGATCTTGGTCAACTTTCATGGAATGTCAGACGGTGTGACTCCCGACGACGTGATTCAAGAAGTACTCAAGTAGTTCAACGACTGAACGTTTCGGCTTTGCTGTGCTGAGCCGTTTCTGTCGTGAATCACGAACAACACAACCACATGAATGATCCCTTTAATCTTCTAGATCCACATTTTCTGGAGCAGGCGCATGCGCTGCGGATCGTCGCCCGACGAGTCGCACCTGCTGGGCGTTGGGCTGAGCACCGCTCGCGTGATCGCGGGCAGGGAATGGAGTTTCGTGATTATCGACCCTATTCACCGGGCGACGAGATGCGGTCGATCGACTGGAATGTCTATCGCCGGCTTGGTCGTGTTGTGGTGCGATTGTTTGAGGAGATGGAAGATCTGCCGATCTACCTAATGCCTGATCTTTCGCTCAGTATGTGGAAAGAAGAACCGGCACGCGCCGTGACCGCGATGAAAGTGGCGATCGCGTTTGCCTCGATCGGTCTTGATCAGCATGATCGAGTTGGAGTGTTCCCGTTCAGTGACGCACTAAATGCGACCGTTCGCCCCACCTCCGGACGTGGCCGACTGAATACCATCGCTGAGGCTCTCACTCGCATTGGTAGAGAATCGATCGATCAGCAAAATGGGACAGATCTTGCCAAGTCGATGGCAAAGTTCAGTGGGCTCGGCTTGCGAGAAGGGATGTTAGTCATCATCTCTGATTTCTTTGATCCTCACGGCATCGATGCAATGATGGCGGAGTTGAAGCGAACACGTCACCGCCCACTGTTGGTTGCGATTTCTCGGCCGGAGGATCGTGAGCCTTGCTTACGCGGGGACATTCGAGTTCGCGACTGTGAAACGGGCGTAATGCAGGACGTGACCGTCGATTCGACCGTGCTGCAGAATTACCGCGAGGCTTATGACAAGCATTTTGACCGGTTGCGGGATTTTGCGCGTCGCCGGCAAGGTGGTTTTTTGGATCTAAACCATGACAAAGATGTGATGGATCAGCTAAGTAACCTGTTTGAAGGTGGGAGGTATGTGGCATGAGTTTTGCCTTACTTTCCACCCTTGTGGTTCTTCTCGGGGTCCTTGGTTTGGCCACCGCACTGTGGCTCGCGCAACGATTGCGGGTGCAGCATCGCGAAGTCGAAGTGCTGAGCACATTGTTCTGGGAAGCTGCGATCGAAGAGACGCGGGCACGTGTTTTTGTTCGTCGATTTCGTCATTGGTTGGCATGGATCCTGTTGGTCGCGATCGCATCACTACTGTGGATGCTGCTGGCTCAGCCAACCCGCAGTCCAGCCGACGGCACGAAGCATGTCGTGTTACTTGATTGGAGTGTTGACGATGCAGAGCAGCGGCAAGCAGATTTGCGGTTGGCCATTGAGCGTGCCGAGACGCTGCCAACGACGGCTCGGGAAATTGTCGCGGTCGGTAGCCACTTGGAGACACTTCTTGCAGCTGGCGAACCGATTGAAATGGCGGCCATTCGAGCCAGTCATCCCGAGTCGCAAGCTGTGGCTCGGTCGCCGCAGGGAATGCGGTGGGCGATTGAGGCGTTGTCTTATCGTGCCAGCCCTGAATCACCACTAGCAATGCATCTGGTTGGTAATGTGGAAGTCGAACGGGCTTATCTGAACGCATTGCGAAACGATTTGACAATCTACCGCATTCCCCGCGACGCAAACGCTTCTCAGACTCAACTACTGACACTCGGCGTTGCTGATTCCGTTAGTGGTCGGTGGGGGATGGTTGATGTCGCAATCGGATTTCCCCTGGACCAAGTGTTTAATGCTGCAAGCGTACGAATCACAGTGGATGATCAACCCGTTGCTCAATCGTTGCAGCGACAATCCGAATCTGAGTTTCAATTGCTGGACGTTGTGGCGGATGGCGGGACGCTGCGAGTGGAAGTTGATGACAAGATAATCGGTGAGATGACGTTGCCGACACGAGAACTGATCCGTGTCGCGATCGACGAGAGTGTTCCTGAGACGCTACGCGAATTGATCCGGCTGGATAAAGCTTGTCAAATCGTTTCATCTGACGCCGAGGTTCGAGTTGGTTCTGGAGCGGATTCGAATTTTCGTCTTTCCACGGAGGACGAGTCTGCTTTCTTGATCGAATCCGATCATGAAGATCCCAAAGCTGCACTTTCGGAGTTGATCAATGAATTGGCACTCCAGCAAATCGACGCGATGGCAATCGCGGAAGAGAGTGGTCGGGTGATTGACGTCCAAGTCGCTGCGGCGGATCGGCGAAGCATCGCGATCTGGAGCAATTTATTCACTCCTACATTCGATTTCGCTGAGAGTCGGGCTTGTCCGATCTTTGTAGCACGTTCGATTCGCTGGCTTGCCAACCAGCCAGCCATGGTTCCGTGGGCTGAGCAGGGTGAGCGTCTGCCCGTTGCTTCGCCCGAATTCGATCGAGCCTCTGGTGCGAGCGCGGCCACCGAAGATGGCCGTCAGATTCAGACCGCTCGCTTGTCACAACCGATTGCCAAGGCTGCTGATCTGTTGGATTCGCCTGCCGCTGGTTTGTTTTCGCGAGTTGGCTTAATGACGTGGCTTGGGTTAATCGTGTCGACCTTGTTAGCCGGTGAATGGATGTTGTACCAGCGAGGACGTATGCCATGATTCTTTCCTCTCCGTGGTGGTGTTTACTTGCTGTTTTAGCGTTGTTGCCGTGGGTTGGTCCCTGGCGGGGGAATGATCGTGTTCAAAACACGCTCCGTTCCCTGCTCTTCTTGATGCTTGCCTTGGCGCTGACGCAGCCGAGGTTTCGTTCGAGTGATTCGCAAGTCGATCGCGTTTTGATTTTGGATCGCAGTGCGAGCGTGGTTGAACAGGCGCATCAGAGCATTACAAGCTTGGCGGGTGAGTTTGCGGATTCCGGACGGACTCATCTCGTCGCGATCGGACAGCCCGTTCAGGAAGATGAGTTTTCCGGATTTGGGTCGGTAACCTGGATCAGCGATAGTCCTTCGCAGGGTTCATCCCCGTTGTCAGCAGCTCTGTCGCACGCTGCATCGTTGATCACGCACGGATCGGGTGGCAGTGTCACGGTTGCGTCTGATGCGATGGCGACACGTGAAGATGACAGCCGAGCCATCAGTGCGCTTTTGAAGCGAGAGATTCCAATCCATTGGGTCGAGTTGCCCTCCGTCGAGCGGCCACCGATGCCTGTGCAGGTTTATTGGACCGAACCGCTCCGAAAAGGCTCGACATCGCGACTGAATGTTCGAGTCGTTTCCAGTGGAAAGAATCTGGCTGGCGAAGTTTCACTTCAACAAGATGGTGAAACGCTCGCCTCGGCAACGTGTAGCGGCGACACCGACCAGGTGGTTGTTTTAGATTTTGAGCCCTCTGCGTCGGGTTTTCTGGAAGCCGATGTGATTGTTAGTAGTGCGGGTGGGCAAGACTCCGAGCAAATTCCGGTTGTATTGCCGATCCATGATGCTCCACAGTTGCTTTATCTCGGCAGTCTTCAAACCGGGGCCGCTGAAAAGTTTGCCCAGATGATTGGATCTACTTTTGATGTTCAAAGCGTGGATCGATCTGATGCCGATGCGGTGCGGCAATCACTCGGCAAATCTGACTTGGTGATGCTGGATGATATTCCCGCTGAATTGATCCCTGCCGACACGGAACAACAGATCGTCAATGCAGTGCAGACCAACGGTCTCGGTTTGGTGATGAGTGGTGGTCGCGCCTCGTTTGGCGCTGGTGGATGGCACAACCGACCAATCGAAACAATGTTGCCGGTTGAGTTTGTGCAGAAGGAAGAGAAACGTGATCCATCGACATCGTTGGTAGTCGTGATTGATACGTCTGGATCGATGAGCGGTGTGCGGGTTCAGTTGGCAAAGGAGGTCGCGCGGTTGGCGATGCGTCGTTTGTTACCACACGATAAAGTTGGCATCGTTGAATTTTACGGTGCCAAGCGTTGGGCGGCGCCATTGCAGCCTGCATCCAATGCAATCGAATTACAGCGGGCGCTCAATCGGATGGATGCCGGTGGCGGCACTGTGATTTTACCAGCGCTCGAAGAGGCGTTTTACGGTCTCCAGAACGTTGATACTCGGTACAAGCATGTTTTGGTTTTGACCGATGGCGGTGTCGAGTCGGGAGATTTTGAATCGTTGATGCGGCGGATGGCGGGTGAAGGAATCAATGTTTCAACCGTGCTCGCTGGCGGTGGCTATCACAGCGAATTTTTGGTCAACATCGCGAACTGGGGGAAAGGGCGATTTTACAATGTGCCGAATCGTTTTAATCTTCCTGAGATCTTGCTGAAGCAACCCTCCACGACCAAACTGCCTGCCTATCGTCCGGGTATTCACACGGTTCGCGTGCGTGGTGGCGCAGGATGGTGGGGCGATGTGGACACGTCGAATGTGCCAAGTCTTGCTGGCTATGTCGAAAGTAAGCCAAGACCAGGGAGCCAAGTGTTGTTGGAAACAGCCACTGAAAAACATCCGATTCTCTCGAGTTGGCGTTACGGTTTGGGACGTGTCACGACCCTGACGACAGAGCCGGTGGGAGCGGGGACAGAACCGTGGCAGCAGTGGCCTGAATATTCTCAGGCACTCGCTCGCATTTTGCAGCGTAGTGCAGCTGACGCTCGTGACCCGTTCCGTTACGAAGTCGAACATGATGGTGGTGAAGTGATCGTACATGCGATTCGCCAGCAAAGTCGCGCCGCGGGTGATAGTCGCCCAGTCGCCAGGATGGTGGCGGAGACGCAAAGCGGAGTTCAAAGGGAGTCAAGCGAACCAATGGAATCACTTAACTTCTTGGCCCGCAGTCCAGATCGGTTTATTGCTCGCATCCCTGCGCCACACCTGGGCGAGACATTGCGTTTCGAAACGTCGGCCAGCTCCACGCCATTGCGTTGGCAACCCTTGGTCGTTGGGTCTGGTGTTGTGCCGGAGAATCGGGTGGACCCACACGCACAGCGAAAGCTGGCACGGCTTGTTGCCGTCGCTGGGGGAAAGCGATTCGGTGTATCTGATGATTGGGTTGCCGCGCCAGCATCCACGCCTTCGGGGAAAACGATCTTTTCAATTGGGTCATGGCTGTTTGGATTCGCGTTGATGCTGTTTCTTGCCGAGATCATCTGGCGAAGGATGCCGGTTCGATCTGGTTCTGTTGGATCCAATTCATCGCTGGGCGGTTCTGCTGAGGTTGGCATGCCTACCAAGGTGGGCGGCGCAGCGATTCGCACTTCAGCGATTCTTGCCTTTGCCTTTTGCGTCGCTTCCGGCAACTCCGTTCATGCTCAGACCAAGATCGCCGAGGAACTCTCGGCTCAGGTGAATGAATCCATTGATCTGTGGCTTGAAAACGGTGTCGATCGCGAAGAAGCAAATCAAGTATTCCGCCTTGCCGTTCTTTCCGATGGCAGTATTCAACCGCTCTTGGATTGGTTGTTCGAAGCGCGTGGCGATCTGAACGAGCGACGAGGTCAGGTGATTGCTGAGCTTGAAGTTCATCTCTCATCCCGACGGGGTGATCTTGGGCGAGCTTCGCGGCTGTTGGGAAAATTGTTGGATGTTAAAGGGGTTGCAGATCAGCGACCAGATTTAATGCTTTGGCAAGCGAAGTTGAAAGATGCGTTGGGTGAGGTGGATGAAGCGAAGGTAATCTACGAGTCGCTTTTGCAAAAAACGTTGCCTGAAGCAGATCAGCGTTCGGTTCGGCTACGGTTAGCGTTGATGGGATTGATCGCAAACACAACAAGCCGTTCACGCGGAAGCACTCCGCAGAGCAATGATGCGAAGCCGCTGATTGAACTCGCCGGGAATTCACCTGATACCGCGTTTCGCAATCGTGCCGCGATCGTGTTGGCCGTCCAGAACAAATATGCCGACGCGATCAAGCTCTTCACCGTTGAAGGGGCCGGGACCGAACGATTTCGCAATGCGAGTCGGGTCACGGAATGGGCGATTCGAGCCCAGCAGCGGGATCAGGCGATCAAGACTGCATGGGACGCTGTCGATTCAGCGGAATTGAAACGGGATCGTAACTACGCTTTATCGCTGTTGGTTGAATCCTATCGCTTGCAGAAAGAGAAGGCAGGGCTTGAAGAACTCGTCCAAAAGTTGAAGTCCAGAAGCGAATCCGAAGACACGCTGCCAGCAGAAGCAATCACCGTTTGGATCAACTTGCTACGAGAGCTTGGCAAGTACGATGAAGCAATCGATCTGTTTAAAGCCACGGCGCAAAATGCACAAGGCTTTACCGTCGAAATGCGACGGGAGCTTCTCGAAATGGAAGGAGAAGCCGGCTACGAAGATCGAATGATCGACTCTTATCGGCAACTGATTCAATCGGAGCCAAACGAGTTGACGTGGCGTCGGGGGTTAACGCAGATCCTGCTCGAAAAGGGTCAGGCCGATCAAGCGGAAGCGCTCTGGACAGATTATGTCGGTGCGACGGAGAGTCGATCGCAGTTGCTGGTCGCCGCAAAAACGTTGGGTGAATTCGGCATGGACGAACTGGCGGAGCAGACCATCGAGCGAATGGTCGAGTTGCGGGCCAATCACGGGCAAGCGTTGCTGTACTGGGCCGACTTGCAGAAGCGTCGTGGTGAAGTCACTGGTGCGGAAGCGACACTCAATCGCATTCAGGCGATGGACGATGTCGGTGATGAGGTCCGTGCAGAATTAGCTGGAGCCTATGAACGGGTCGGACGACAAGACAAGGCGATTGAGGTTAACGAAGCGATACGAGCGAGTCGGGGCACCGTCGCGGAAGATCTCGAAATGCGATTGGCTTGGTTATACAGCGAAGTCGGTGACGAGGATCGCGCGCTCGATCAATGGGTTGAGCTGTGGCGAAAAACAACCTCCGTGCCGCGACGCCGGTATGTCGAAGATCGATTGATGACCGTCGCAAGTCGGCTTGGCACGCTGGCTGATATCGCGATTGAATTGGAAGAGAAACTCGCCGACGGAACGGCGGATGATCGCGAAGCTGGTCTGCTGATCCGTATTTATAGCCGCGTCAATGATTCGGTAGCAGCGACTGAGATCTCCGAAGAGTACA
Source organism: Rubripirellula sp. (assembly GCA_049602075.1). GTDB lineage: Bacteria > Planctomycetota > Planctomycetia > Pirellulales > Pirellulaceae > Rubripirellula. Next base: position 76,630 of record JBMYRF010000011.1, on the reverse strand, counting down.
TGGCAAAATCAGGAAAGAATGAAGTTGAGCGGTTGCAGGAACAGGGGCGTATTTATCAGATCTGCAATGACTACTGGAATTATGAAAAAGTCATCGAACGGTTGATCGCGGTCGATCCTGAAGGGGAAACCGAATACCTGAGGCAACTTGCGTTGAGCATGCTTGAACGTGGTAAGGCGCAAGAGGCGCGGGCCGTGCTGATGACGTTACGCGATGCCGACGATGGTAAGGATTCAATTGGTGGCGAATTTGAAGCGGGGGTCCTGTCGTTGGTCGGTTTGAAAGCGGATGCTGCGAAAGCTTATCGCAAAGGGATCGCAACTCACCCCGATCGAATTGAATCCTATTTGTTGTTGGCCAACATCCTCAAGGAAATGGATCAAACCGAGCGTGCCGTCGGGATGTTCCAGTACCTTGCGGAAAATGCCGAGAAAGATGACCTGTTTACGATTGCGATCGATGGCCTCTTGAACATGGAGGCCAAGGGGCCGGCAATGCAATGGGCGCGGCGGATCACCTTGGAACGCTTGGCAGGTCGGGAAGATAAAAATTACCTCTACCAATTACTGTCTGATCTGTCATCAGAAGTGAATGATAAATCAGGTCAGATCCGCGCGATGGAGAATTCGCTGGCCGTTTCGGGGACACGACGCCTGTCGGTGCTTCGCGAATGCATGGAACTATCGTCCAAGATTCGTGGTGGCGTCTATTACTCGAGTTCCTCTCGTGGGCCGTCTAACCGAGGGAACCAACCCTTCTTTGCATTCGGCCGGCGTTTGATTGGCCTGGGCGAATTGATGCCACCGCAAGTCTTCCTCGATTTGGGGCAGGCCTTTCTGGATGATGGCGATACGCAGAGTGCCGAGCGGACGTTTGGAATGGCTCGAAACCTTGCCGACCCTCGGTCTTATCAACGCGAGGTTGCGACGATTTTTGAAAAAGCCGGCAAGATCCCTGAAGCGCTGATCCGCTATGACAAACTTCTGCGGACCAGTCCTTCGGATGTTGCCTTAATCGCACGGGTCGCCAAGTTGAATGAACAAGCCGGTGAAGACGATGTGGCCTATCGTTTTTATCGCCGGGGCTTGGATCTTCTGCTGTCACAAACACCTCTCACAACTCAAGATACAACCGCGAACGCGGGCAATCGTTATTGGGCGACCAACCGGGATGCATACGATACCTATTCCGATCGGTTGCTGCAGGGGTTGTTGGTGTCGGTGCCCGATGACCAAGTTGATGAACTGCTGAGCGACCAAGTTGAGCGTTTGCACGGCAGTTTGCAAGAGCTTGACGAAGTCGCGACTGAGGGGCGGGTCGCAAAAAAACTGGCTGACTCACCCAGGATTCTAAAGCGTTCTAAGGCTTTACGGCGAATCTACTTTGCATTCGAGCGGATCAACGAATTGGAAGAGATGGATCGATTGTTGATCAACCGATTCAGCGAAGATCAAGGTTTAAGCTTGGGCTTTGCACGGGAACGGATCGCTCAAGGGCGTTATGACAGTGTGCAACGCATGCTCGCGTCCGAGGCGTTAAGCGAAGATCAACGTCTACAGTTAGAGTCTGCAATGGGAGATCAAGCCGACAATTCACCAACCGCAAAATTGTCACCAAGGGAAATGTGGCGACAGTTTTTGCCTGTTTGGATGGCGGGAGATCGTGAAGCTGCATTGCGGGTTTTGCGTCGAGTCGATCAAAAGCAAGGTCGCGCGCCGGGAGCACGTCCCACTTATGTAATTGTCAACGGTGTTGCCGTCATGCAAAGCGTTGGGAGCGCTTCGGATGTTGCTGTTTGGATGCGGTTGGCGACGTCACTTGGCGATGACGGTTTGGCGTTGCAATTTGCACGATCGCGGTTGGCATCGGGAAGTCGTTACGGCGTTATGCAAATCAAGCAGCTATTCGATACCTACCGTGAGATTCTTCCCGAGGAATCTTTTGCCGATTTGGTTCGCTATGCGGCGAATTTGTACAAGGATCAGAAACAGCGACTTGCGGATTACTTGTGGATCGTTTCAAAATTGCCGCAATACTTGGGCGATGAGGTGCCAAACGATAAAGAGTTGCTGAAGTTAATCGAGGACAGTGATCTGCAAATTAACTATTACTTTCCGTTTGAGTTGGCGATGGACGCGTTCCCGGAATCGATTCGCGCCGATGCAATGGCCGATACGCTTGAACGGATAATCCCACAGTCGCGTCCCCGTGAATTGGCGCAGATTCCTTTTCGTAGTGAACAGCCGATTGATGATGCGTTAGCCGATGTGTTGCTTGATTCGATCAAGAGTGGGATCAGTCCGGCGCTGCAAAATAATTATCTGCGTTATTGCGTCTACACGCTGCCACGCAATGGGACAGCGATCCGGGAACCCAAAAACGCCGAACTGGCGATCAAGGTGTTGGATTTGTTGATGGTGGACGACGTTCGCAAGCGTGAGGCGGTGGTTTCACAGGTAGCGGAATTTATCAAAGCGGTTGTTCTCCACCAGTCGGGCCAAACGGACCAAGCCTTGGAGATTGTGCTGAAATCGTATAACCCCGAAGAAAACGTCACTGATCCGTACGTTCGTTACGCCCGCGATTGGGCTTACCGTGAGTTGGTGCCAGTCGCGACCGAACAGTTTTTGGCACGTATTGGCGGAGATAGCGATCAAGACAAACTGACCGTGGAGGAAATTGACAAACGCTTCGTGTTGTTGCGCCAAGCAGGAGATGAAAAACGGTTGCGACAGGAATATCAAAATGCGATCAAACAGTATCCGGATGAAGCCAAATATTTGTCAGCCTACGAGAGATGGGAACAGAGTCAGAAACGGCCATTTGCCGTCATTGATGTCATTGAGGGCCGTGTGCAAAAGGCAAGTGGTGGAGAAGACGACTCGCAAGCCTTGGCATTGAAGAAACGGCTTGGATCACTTTTGCTGTCGGTCAATCATCTTCCCAAAGCTCTGCCGTATTGGAAAATTGCGGATGATCAGGACATTGAGAGTTTCGATGCTGAGAAAGGCCAACGTAGTCAAAAGAAGCCAGAGCCGGAAGTAAAGGCTCCAAGTGGTGATCCAAAGATTACAAAGGTGGAGTCAAAGTCGAAGCAGCCGACCAAAACGACAAGCAAGAAATATGCGGCTACGATGACGGGTCTCAAGGCCGCGCTCGATGATGACGATCAGTCGGCAGCCCAGGAAACGCTGCGGAAGATTTGGCGGAGTTTTCCTCCTGCCGTGGCGAGTCCTTACGGATACCGAGGAAGCAATAAGCGTTTGAATGGTCTTGCTTGGCCGAACGTCAAGGCTTCCCAGGTTGAAAAGAAACCGGCAACCAAGACGAAAGATAAAACGGAAGCGAAGCCGGTAGATGCTGCGGTGGAAGATCGTGCTTTAGCGGAAAGCAAAGCGCGAGCATCTGCGCGGGGTGGTTTGGCATTGTTCACACCGCCGGCCCCTCGCCCCCGAACGCCGTCCAAAAGTGCTTGGGAAGTCCTTGCAGATTATCCTTTTGCTGTCGCGGAAATGAGACGCATTATGCGGTCTCGTCCCGGTCCACCGATTAGCAACGTGAAGGACGTCTCGCTTGGTTTGTTACGAGCAGATCGGAATCGTCGAGGTGATGATGCCGCGTTTGCATCCCTTGTCGAAAAGGTGCACGAGGGACACGTGAGCGATGAAGTGCTCGTTCACCTGTTTGCGATGCTTGACGAGAATTATGGACGTGTCAATCAAGAGAACGAATCGCTGATCGATGATCTGTTGGAGCGATTGGATCTGACAAACGCGCAGCGTGCCAGCCAGCTTGCGGAACTCTGTGCTCAGGTGGGGCAGGTCGATCGCGCCAAGGCGTTGTATCGACATTGTGCGCTTCTGACAACAACCAGAGCCGTGTCCTTGCAGATGTTGATTACGCAGGCTGAACGCACCTTTGAGGGTGATGAAATGATGGAGCTCGCGGAATCGATGTTTCGCCTTACCAACCAGACAAATGTTGAAGCTGCTGTGATGTTGCAGTTGCGATCCAAGCTGCTCGATCCACCAGACGCTGCGGAGCGCTCGCGTCAGCTTGTCGATGGCGATCCGACCAGCGATGACGCGGGGGAAATGCAGAAAGCAATTCAAGCCGTGCCGGTGTTTTCGCGGGTGGGCGACATGGAACGGGCTACCAGGTGTTTGATGTGGCTGCTTGGTAAACATGGTGAACCACGTACGAATCAAGCCAACCCGTACGCTTACCAGTCGTCGAGCTCTCGTAACCAGTTGCGAGTTTCGCGTAGTGATCTGATCGAGATGTTTCCCGCCGAACCGGAAGATTACGCTGACTATGCTGGGTGGCTCAGTGAGGCGGCTGACGCGACCAATCAATGTGCGGTCGATTCGAAATCCGAAATTATCGTTGAGACACTGCTGACCATCGCACTGCGGCAGTGCCAGCGTGAAAACGTTGACGCGGCAAGGAAGACGCTGGCATTCATCACTGACAAGATGCTTAGTGAGGCCGAACAATACGAATTGTTGGCGATCGATGTCATGCGGCTGGCAGGGGTGGATGATCGAGCACTTCAGTTAGAACGAATGATGTACGAAGAGCAGCGACTATCGCACGTGCGATTTGGCGATCTGCTCCGTGACACGGTAGCTGTCGAAGGTCAGGAGGCAGGAGCGAAGGTTTTAGATGAATTGGTTGAAAGGTCGATGGATCAGGATTTGATCGCCGCGGCCGAGAAGATTGCCGAGGGTAGCGACGCACTCGTTCAACGGTCAAAACAGCTCCGATCGCAATTCAACGCTGCGAAAGTCGAGTACGAATCCCGAATCGAGGCAGCGAAGCAGCGCATGGAAACACGCCGGCAGTGGCGAGTGGAGGAACAATCCTCCAAGGCCGCGGATGAAAGTCGTGCCGCCTCCGCGACGCGGCCCGCGAAGATCCAGACGATAGTGATCCCAGCAACCAAGCTGATCGCCCCACTTCGGAAGCCGTAGTTGCAAGTCCTGGTCTGGTTTCTGGTTCGAATTCATCATCCGGGGGCGCCGACTGATTTTATCGTCGGATGCTTTCTCCCGAGGTTCTGGCCGAACGTGCTGGCCCGAGCGGTCTCGCTGTCCATCCGACCAGCCACTGCTCCGATGCTTGGCGTGAAAATGTATCTCGCAGTGACTTTCGTCAACACTTTGCAACTGGGTGATTGGGTCGTTCGGTGCTTTGTGTTGAAGTTGCTTTGCAGCTAGGTGCTGAGGAGATCTTCTGTTAGCAAAGAGCTGAAGCCATTCCTTGATTGAACTAGTTTTCTGTCTGGTTCAGGTAGATCTCTGCGATCTGCTCGCCCAGCCAGACGATGCCAGTTGTATCGAGGACAAGTTTCTTGTCCTGTGGTGGGATGGCGAACGCTTGGATGTAAGTAAGGTTTTTGTCGGATGCAACGGCTTGTTGCAGCTTAGCGGTGACATCGATCTTATTCACTCGCTCATCGTCTGTTGGGGGTTGCTGGCTGACATACCACTGCAGTTCGGGCATTGCCAAGTCTTTGCGGCTTTGTGTCACCAAGGACATCAGGCGTTCGGGTGATCCTTGTCGAAACGGTCCCCATGACATGTCGTTTTCCCCCAAGTGATAAAAGATGCCTGCCAGCTCAACTTCTTGGCCGCGTGCTGCCAGCTGTTGTATCGCATCGCGTACAAATTCAAGAAACGCGGGGTACAAATTTCGAGACTTGGCTTCGCTTCCCTCTGGGGTCCAGTCGATGATCTGGGATCCGCTGTGGGTAAATTTTGCAATGGCAATATTCCCGATCGCTGATTTGTTCAGGGTGTCACCAAAACTGATTTCGGGGCCGAAAGTATCGTAGTAACCAGCTGGCGCAAGCGGTTCCCAGTCGTCAGAGACTTTGTATCCTCCGCCCAAGTTGTAGCGAAAAGCGATGCCCGATTTCGGTTGCAGAAGATTCGTTTTGCCATTCAATTCCGCCAATTCTTGAACGAATGCACGTTCGCCTTCCATATTGCGATGGCCGGCTAATACGAACAGTTTGACCTTCGCCCCTTTTTTGTAAGGCCATTCTTTCAGGGTGTTGGATGCCGCTTTTTTCTTTCCAATGTTGTTCAGATAGGCATCGGCGTAGTTCACGCCGTGTTCAAGTTGGCCAAGTGTTCCATAATGGTAATGCAGGCCGACGCCACCACCGATTTCGACACCGACATGGGAAGTCGGAACGTATTGAGCCATCGGGTCGTTGTTTGTGACTGCTTTTTGGCCGAGGCTAATGGCGTACATTCTGGGCCGTAAATCCATGCCCCAGATTGTTTTTGTGCACAGCTCGCCGACGTAAAACCGCAAGTCTGGTGCATTAAGATCACGCCGCCAACAGGCAAGGAAGTTTTTTAAGTTGTCACCGTAGTTTGCCATGTAGTCTTCGTTGAACATGTCATTCTCGCCCTGATGCCACATGAATCCTTCTAGGCGATATTTGATTCCTCGCTGGTCCAAATCAGAGAGTGCATCCCGAATCCAATTCAAGGCTAGGGGGTACATTTCGAAGCCGATTGGATCATCTGGATTCCAGTCGCCACCGAGGTGAGTTCCGCCAGCGGCGACTTTAATAATGGCAAGGGGTGCCTTTATGTTTCGTGTCACCTCGCGGGCAAAGCTCAGTTCAGGACCGACGATATTGTTGACCGGCTGCAGGTCAATCCAGCCGTCGGATTTGGTTTTGTTTTCGCGTCCCAGGCAGTACGAAAAACGTACCTTAGTTTGAGGTGCCTCGAGTCCGCTGAACGGTGGGAACCGTTTGATGTCTTTTACCTTCGAATCTGATCCGACCATGTTTGACTGGCCAGCAAAAATGAAGACGCGAACCGTTTCGTCATCTTGAGCGGAGAGATTGCCGGACAACGCAACCGGAAACAATAGTAGTAAGAGCACAAGCGACGGCCGCATGAAAATCATTCGTCAACCTCGGAAGACGGGAGAAAGTAATGTGATGTCGTATCAAGAATCATAGGGCGAAATGAGAGTTGCCACGGGACACAGATTCACTTTGTGTGTTGCTCGTGAGTTGATTCATGTGTCGGTTCGGTCTCTTCATTAAATTTGTCGTCATCAGCTGACCGCAATGGGTGTTCCGGCGGAAATGATCGCCGCCAGCAGGATCACCTTCGCGCATCCGCTCCCGGTATCCTCCACTCCCAATTGGCTCATCAGGTTCTTGATGGCCTGCTTTGATTCCGCGAGTGAAGCAACATTCGTTTCTTTATAGATTTTCACGGCCTCCAGCTTGTTGCCCTGTTGGATCGCGTCCAGGATTCGATCGATCTGCTGAATCTCGATGTCGTTTTCGGTGGGGGTGGATGCAGGCGTGTCGTTCGGCTGGGTTTTTTCGACGTAGTTTTTCGCGTCGACCAGGGAGCAACCGGTCCATTCCCTGTAAAGTTTGACAGCGGCGGTTTTTTCTCTTGCTCAAAATTCACCAAGCAATTCGTCGCTTTGGTACTGGGACAGTTCATCAGACACTGGAATCCTCGCTCAATCGTTCGGCGGTGGATTTCGATTGGCTTCGGATCGTTCTGTGTCATGCTTGCGACCGGTTCCCACAACGCACGCTTTCAAATCCCGTTAAGACGGTTTTAGGTGAGGGTTGTGTTTTCGTCGCCTTTGCTGGGCGGCGATTGTTTCGCGTTTTGACTGCTGGCACAATGAGGCTGATTGGTTTTTGATCGAATTTGTTTTCGTGCGGTTTCTGACGCTTCCTTTGGAATGGTATGCAGTCGAGAGGCAAGCGATTCGTCTACAATGCGGGGAGTAGACGGCATCGTTAGCTTTCCAGGATGATTGATAGATTCATGAAGTTTTTGACCAAAGTCTTTACTTGTGTGGTGGTGTGTTTCGGCGTTTGTGTAGTTCATGCCGCCGACAATCCGCTTCCGAACGTCATTTTTGTGCTCGCCGATGATCTTGGGATCGGGGATTTGCAGCCCACGAATCCGGACTGCAAGATCAAGACACCAAACTTACAGCGAATGGCTGATGAGGGGCTGACTTTCTTGGATGCCCACTCGTCGAGTTCGGTTTGCACGCCAACTCGATACGGACTTTTGACAGGACGCTACAACTGGCGGTCCCGGCTGGCTCGGGGCGTCTTGAGTGGCGCCAGTGACCATTTAATTCCGGGCGATCGCGAAACGGTCGGGCACCTGATGCAGCGAGCCGGGTATCACACTCAAATGATTGGGAAGTGGCACCTCGGCTGGGACTGGGCACGATTGAAGAAAGCCGTGGAAGGAAAAAAACCGCAACCGGGCGATATCGATTTCACGGAACCGGTCGTTAATGGTCCAGACATCAATGGGTTTGACGGCTATTACGCTCATTGTGGTTCATTGGATATGCCACCCTATGTTTGGGTAGACACCGGTCGGATCACGGCGATTCCGGAGCGTGAGGAAGGTGTCACGTCGAAAGAAGATCCTTATGGCTGGTATCGTCGTGGGCCGATCAGTCCCGATTTTGAAATCGAGCAGGTGTTACCTCATTTGTTTGATAAAAGTATGGGGCATATCAAAAAGCACGCCATCAAGGCAAAGCAGGGTAAGCCTTTCTTCTTGTACCTTGCGCTGCCCGCCCCACATACGCCAATCGTTCCCGTGCCTCCCTTCAAAGATGCCAGTGGGATCAACCCCTATGCCGATTTTGTGATGCAGGTTGACCATCACATGGGACAGTTGCTCAGCACTCTGAAGGAAGCTGGAATTGATGACAACACACTGGTCTTTTTCTCCAGCGACAACGGTTGCTCGCCGCAAGCCAATTTCAAGGTTTTGAAGGAATACGGGCATGCGCCAAGTGCTGGGTTCCGCGGTCACAAAGCTGACATCTACGAGGGTGGACACCGGGTCCCACTCATTGTGCGATGGCCTGCAGGGGTGGCATCTGGGAAAACCACCACATCGCTCGCCTGCTTGACCGACTTGTACGCCACATTGCGCGAAATCACAGGACAAGCAGAGGTAGATCGGGGCGGCGAAGATTCGTTCAGCTTATTGCCTACATTCGATGGTGAGGGAAAAACCGATCGGCGGAACCTCGTCAGTCATTCCATTGGAGGATCCTTTTCGATTCGGGAGGGCGAATGGAAGCTCTGTCTATCGGCGGGCAGTGGGGGATGGAGTGCGCCGCGCGAACCGGACGCGAAAAAACAAAACTTACCACCACTGCAACTGTATAATCTCAAGCTGGATCGGGGTGAGCAAAAGAACTTAGTTTCTGAGCAGCCGAAGAGAGTTGATTCCCTGCTAACTTTGTTAAACAAACTGGTTGATCAGGGTCGCAGCACAGACGGTAAGCCCGTCTCGAATGATCGAGATGTGACGTACTTGCCGAAAGATGTTTCGCTGCCTACGACACGATAGTTGTACTTAAGTATCGGACTAAATTTGATGATTGGTTTTCAAAATATGTTTAATCTCAAAGCATTCGCTTTCGCCGTGGCAGTGCTTGCCGCTGGTAACCCATCCTTGGCTCAAGCCGTTTCTGACCAACTCATATTTCCACCTGCGAATGGAAATCCGGATGCGAAACGAATCGTATTGGTGGCCGGTGACGAAGAGTATCGCTCGGAAGAGTCGATGCCGATGCTTGGCAAACTACTGAGTCAGAAGCATGGGTTTCATTGTACGATCGTCTTTTCTTATTCGGCTGATGGATCTTATATCGATCCAAACAATCAGGCCGGATTGCGTGGATTGGAGTCGCTCGGTGATGCTGATCTGATGATCATTGGAACACGATTTCGCCGGCCCGTGATCGAAGAAGCGGCGCATGTCACTGAATTTCTAAACGCGGGCAAGCCGGTGATCGGGATTCGGACGGCCACGCATGCGTTTAATGGACAAGGTGATTTTGGTGGCGATATTTCGTTTTCCAAGTTTGGTCGGTTGGTGCTTGGTGAGCAGTGGGTCAATCATCACGGTCGACATAAACGAGAAGGTGCTCGGGGAGTGATTGAGCCCGGGAAAGAAGAACATCCGATTTTGAATTCGGTTGCCGATGTCTTCGCGTTGAGTGATGTTTACGGCGTGATTCACCTGACCGATGCCGACAATATTTTGCTGCGGGCTGCGGTGACAGAGACACTTGATCCGGATTCAAAGAATGTTGCTGGTTCCAAGAACGACCCGATGCAGCCATTCGCTTGGCTGCACAACTATACCGGCCCAAATGGCACTAGCGGCAGATCCTTCTGTACGACCGGCGGGGCGTCGGTCGATTTCTTGAGTGAAGATCTGCGACGATTGATTGTCAATGCCTCGTATTATCTCACCGGTCGAACCGTGCCGGACGAGGCGGATGTCGAGTTCGTTGATCCGTTCAAGCCGAGTTTCTACGGGTTCATTCGTGAGAAAGATTATTGGAAGAACGCGAATATGCAGCCGTCTGACTATGGGCTGGGCAAAGTGCCTAGAATGCCCGACCCGGCCGGCACGCCTGCGTGGAAAATCGAAGACGCCAAACCCGAGGGTGAGTCTGTACCGAAAGCATCAACGTCTGGTCCGCTGTAGCCGCGGAAAGAGCATCTGCGGGGTCGCTGATACTGACAGAATCTAGGATGTCGTCACCATGCGCGAAAGCCAGGTGGCAGGATTGGAAAAGTTTTCACTCAGGAGTAAGTAAAAACGGATGCCATCGTCATTGCCTGTAATTGATGCCGGATTGCCAGAGGGGATTGTTCAACCTTTTTACGACAAGGTTCAGCAGCTTGGTGGGCCGCTGCTGCGAACCCAGGTAAAAGATGTGCAAATCAATTTGGGCAAGCTTTGTAACCAGACCTGCACGCACTGTCACGTCGATGCGGGGCCGACGCGAAAACGCGAGAATATGAATCGGGCGACCGCTGAGCGGGTTATGGAATTGGTCCTTGGTTGTGACTCGGTCGAGACGGTTGATTTGACGGGCGGTGCCCCTGAGTTGAATCCCAATTTTCGTGACTTGGTCGCGCAATTCCGTTCAGCAGGTAAAGATGTAATCGATCGTTGTAATCTGACAATTCTGTCAGAGCCCGGGCAGGAATCGCTTGCAGAGTTTTTAGCAGAACAGCAGGTCGCGGTTGTCGCTTCGTTGCCTTGCTATCTGGAGGATAACGTTGACTCACAGCGTGGAAATGGTGTCTTTCAGCGTAGCATCGCGGGACTGCGGCGATTGAACGAACTTGGTTTCGGAGTCTCCAAAGGTCGCTTGAAGCTCGATCTGGTGTTCAACCCGACAGGGCCTTCGCTTCCGCCCGATCAGGCCGTTTTGCAGGCCGACTACAAGCGTGAGTTGCAAAGTCGTTACGGCATTCAATTTGACCGGCTACTGACGATCACGAACATTCCGATCAGACGATATGCTGGCTACCTGCGCAAACGTGGGCAATTAGAGCAATACATGAATCTGCTGGAGCAGAGTTTCAATCCTCAGGCTCTCGGTGGGGTCATGTGTCGATCAATGTTATCGATCGGTTGGGATGGGCAAATCTACGATTGCGATTTCAACCAGATGCTTGATGCGCCGGTTTTTGAGGCAGTGGAAAGCGTCACAGTTGACGGTGCTTCGGTTTCAAACGCTTCGCCTGAACGTGGAGCAGCGGATGTTTGGAAGATTGAGAGTCTTGAATCATTTCTGGGGCAACGGATCCGTACGGCTGATCATTGCTACGGGTGCACGGCAGGTGCTGGCAGTAGTTGTGGTGGCGTTGTGGTGACGGATTAAGGACTCAGATACGAACCGTTTTTGTTGACACAACGGAAGGATCGCAGGAGAAACTCATGGCGAATGTCCACGACACGGAAAAAGCAGTGCGAGACCGATACTCGAACGCTGCGGAGGAGAGAGAGGCACAGCTTTGCTGTCCTGTTGATTATGACGCGACTTACCTGGAAGTGATTCCTCAAGAGGTCATCGAACGCGACTACGGATGCGGTGATCCGTCGAAGTATGTTCGTTCGGGCGAAACGGTCCTCGACTTGGGGAGTGGCGGAGGCAAAATCTGCTTCATTGCCTCGCAGGTAGTAGGGGCCAAGGGGCGGGTGATCGGGGTTGATATGAATGACACGATGCTTGACCTCGCGAGATTGAGTCAGGGAACTGTTGCGGAGGCCATTGGCTACGACAACATCCAGTTCTTGAAGGGAAGGATCCAGGATCTAGCGATTGATCGCGATCGTGTGGAATCCTTTTTGGTGGAAAATCCAGTTCAAGATGAAGCAGGACTGCAACGACTCGAAGCATTTCTGCACCAGATGCGAGCCGATGAGCCGATGATTGCTGACGATTCAATTGATGTGGTCGTCAGTAATTGTGTTTTGAATTTGGTTGACGAGTCAGAAAAAGAACAGCTGTTCGATGAGATTTATCGTGTGCTCAAGCCGGGTGGGCGAGCGGTGATCAGCGATATTGTTAGTGACGAAACAGTTCCCACACACTTGCAGAAGGACGCTGAATTGTGGAGCGGTTGCATTTCCGGGGCGTTTCAGGAGTCTGGTTTTCTGAAGGCATTCGAGCGGGCTGGATTTTACGGTGTGGAGATGCCGATCCTGCAGGCCGATCCGTGGCAGACGGTCGAGGGGATTGAGTTTCGGTCGACAACCGTGATCGCTTACAAAGGCAAGGAGGGACCATGTGACGATTATCATGAGGCCGTCATTTATAAAGGTCCATTTTCAGAAGTGATTGATGACGATGGACACCGCTTTCAACGCGGAGTAAGAACGGCGGTCTGTCGCAAAACGTTTCAAATCATGAGCCGGCCGCCCTACCAGGATTTCTTTATTCCATTTGAGCCGCGGATACCTGTTGCCGATGATGATGCACAGCCGATGGAGTGCGGTGGCCACTTGCGTTCGCCGCGGGTAACAAAAGGAAAGGACTTTAGATTGACTGTGATGGGTGACGATTGTTGCAGTCCAGATTGCTGCTGAATTTTCAACCCTCTGGATAAAAACTCCGACTCTCGTTCACTGAGATTTCTGGCATGGCTCACCCGGCTGATTTCAATTCAGATTCCGGAGCGACGCAGGCTAACACCGTCGCACAAGAAGCTTCGCAAGTAGATGAAGTTTTCGAGCAGGAAAAGATGCGGCAAAGAACGATTGGGGACTTTCGTGTTTTGCGGCAACTTGGCCGTGGCGGAATGGGGGTTGTTTATGAAGCAGAGCAATTGTCATTAGACCGACATGTTGCTTTGAAGGTGCTGCCGTTTGCTGCGGTACTCGATGACCGTCAATTAACAAGGTTCAAAACAGAGGCCCAAGCCGCAGCTCGTTTGCATCATCCGAATATCGTCCCCGTTCATTCAGTCGGATGCGAAAGGGGTGTACATTTTTATGCGATGCAGTACATCAATGGGCAGAGCTTGGCGGCTGCGATAAACTCGCTGCGTAACCGAGCGAAGCAAACGCCTTTGAATGAAGCCGCAGCCTCGCAAGTACTTGGACAAAACAATGCACCTGGTTCGGGAGGGGCGTGTCGGCCCCCAGGTTCGTCGAACACCAAAATAGAGTCTGGTCCACAGTCCGCGGCATCGAAGGGTGAGGAAAATTCGCAGGTATTTTCCGGTACGGTTTCGTATTTGCATCCGGAATACTGTCGTGTGATCACCCGTTTGATCCTGCAAGCCGCTGACGCATTGGAACACGCTCATCTGAGTGGAATTGTCCACCGAGACATTAAACCGGGTAACTTGCTGCTGGATTCTAGCAATAAGCTTTGGGTGACCGATTTCGGACTCGCACGCATTGAGCATGATTCTCAGCTCACGATAACTGGTGACGTGGTCGGCACGATTCGGTACATGAGTCCCGAGCAAGCTTTGTCGGGACGAGGTGTTGATCACCGTACTGACATCTATTCGCTTGGGGTGACCCTCTTTGAAGCTCTGACCCTTCGTCCTCCGTTCGAAGCGAAGAACCGAAATGAGTTGCTGGTTAAGATCGGCAAGCACGACCCAATTCGGCCAAGCCGGATCAATCCGAGAGTTCCCGCTGAGCTAGAAGCGATTGTTCTCAAGGCGATGGAAAAGGATCCGAATGCGAGGTATCAATCCGCCGAGGAGTTGGCTCAGGATTTACGTTGCTTTCTTGAGAATCTGCCAATTACCGCGCGGCGTCCAACATTCGCATCGAAGGTTCAAAAATGGTCGCGACGACATCCGATTGTACTGCCGTCGGTCTTGCTGGTGCTGCTGCTAATTGCCTGTGTTTCATTCGTCAGCGTTGCACTTATTTCTCAGGAGCAATTGCGGACCCAGGATGCGTTTGAGACCGCGAGGGAAAACTATGCTAGTTCGGAGGCGAATCGGTTTCTTGCGGAGGAAGCGGTCAGGGAGAACCAGTTGTTGTTGTATGTACAAGGCATTCGCTTGGCGGTCGACGCTTGGCATGATGGGGATGGTGTAACCGCTTGGGAACTGATGAAGTCAAATCCCGCTTACCGAGAGCGTGAGGATTTACAAGGGTTCGAATGGCGTTACTTGCGCCGTTTTTTGCCATCAAGCAACAAAGTTATAGCGAAGGAACCTGTCGAATTCATGGGCTGCGATCATGGAACATTGACGTTTAACAATGTGGATGCCGTGGATCCAACGGTTCAATTGAACGGTCAATCAAAACGAGATGTTTTCGCTGCTTGCGATTCAGACGGTGGGATTAAAATTTGGGACAAAAGCAGTCGCCGGCCACTGCGAGTGCTGCGGGGGCCTGAGGGAGTAATCCACTCCGTGGTCTTTCAGCCTGACGCCAATGTGTTAGCCGCCGGTGGGGAAGGCGGCAGTATTCGGATTTGGGATTTAGCTCAACAGTCTGAACCGCTCTTGCTGGCTGACTGTCATGACAGTCAGGCGGTGATGACGGTTTGCTACTCTCCGGATGGGAAGACACTCGCGTCAGGTGGAGAAGATAGCGTCGTTCGACTCTGGTCCACCGACGATTACCGCCTGATTCGCGAATTCAGGGGGCATGCAAACCCGGTCCGATCCGTCGCTTTTTCGGCAGATGGTAAATTCCTTATTTCTGGCTCGAATGACCGTACGTTGCGTCTGTGGGATACAGAGACTGGCGACACGATTCGCGCAATGGTCGGGCATACCGGGATGGTTTTCGCCGTTTGCTTTTCACCCTCTGGTCGATACGTGTTTAGCGGGAGTAATGATGGGACGATTCGCGCGTGGCAAACAGGTTCAGGTGAGTTGGCTGCCATCATTGATGGTCATCACGACGGCATTCAGGCCCTCGAGTTTTTGAAGGATCAGAAAACTCTCGTCGCAGGTGATCGCAGCGGACAAATTCGCTGTTGGCGAATCGAGGGAAGTCGGTTGATCGATCATTTCGAAGAACCCTACCTGAACCCACAATCTGTACGTTTGGCACCGGATGGGCGAATTTGGGTGGGTTTGCGACAAAACGGCCGATTGATTGTTCGTGACCTTGTGTTGAAACGAATCTACGAAGTGGAATCGGCCGGTGGAAATGGATACCATCTTGGGGAAAGGGAGCGACTCTCCTTTTCGCCAGATGGCACACTGCTCTACTGTTCCGGACGCTTGCTCTACCGAAATTCAGCGTCTGATTCTGCGTTCCAATCGATCGAGAAATTGGATGTTCCGGTTGGTGCTCCCGGTCACTTTTCTCCCGATGGAAAAGTGCTTGCCACCAGTTGGAACAACATACTCAGATTTTGGAATCCGCAAGATCGTAAGCTAATGAATGAATGGCGGGTTCCGACTGATTCGGTTACTGGCGTTCGTTTTTCACCCGAAGGAAGTGAACTTGCATTGTGGAATTCTGGCCAAACGTTGATCATTTGGGATGTTGAACGAGGAGCAATGGTGACGGAAGTTAAACTTCCTTCGCGTCCGACGACGGTAGAGTGGGATCCTCAAGGAAACCGAATTGCAATCTGTAGCGATCAAAAGGTGGCATATCTATGGGATCGCGCGACGGAGGAGTTGTCGGAGATCAATACGGATGGATTTCGATGCTCGACAGTCAACTGGCTGGCGAATGGGAAAGCCCTCGCGATGACCAGGGAGGGAGATGTTGACTTTATTCGTTGGTTGGATGGCTCTCGTGAAGACGAAGTAATCGGTTCCGATCGATCGGCGGTCGCTTTCGATATTTCCACACGACCCGGACAGCTTTTGAGCCACGATGACACCAATGGTATCAAGGTCTATGACCTAAACGCCCTGAGTTTCGTTTCTGATCAGTCTGGTTTCCTACTAGGGCACTCTGACCGGGTGTGGTCACTTTCGGCTGCAGTAGATGGTGAGGAATTGATCACCTGCAGTCGGGACGGAACGATTCGTGCTTGGCCCCTTAAAGCCTCAGAGTCTTGGGGTTGGTTGACAAAACAACGTCATCCCCTGGAGCTGATTGAGGACTTCGGTTGGTCGCCTGACGGAGAAATCTTGCTGGCGGAGCACGGTGACTTTCTTGCGGTCAGCTGGCCTGGGGGGGAAATACAGAGGAAAAAGAGTGGCGTTGGCAGCGCGGGAAAATCAAACACCGGATTTGTCTGTGAGACAGTCGCAGCCAGTGTTGACGGAGTGCTATTCGCAAGCGGCCACCGTGATGGACGCGTTCATGTGTGGCGAAAAGAGCAACGGAAACCTTTCCGTACCATGCAAGCTTTCACTCTCGATAATCAAGTCAGCGTCGTTGATTTCTCGCCAGATGGAAAGTTCCTCATTGCAGGTAGTCGTTTTGATAACAAACTAAAGATTTGGAGTACCGACACTTGGCAGGAAGTAGAATCTTTGGTCGCCGATGATTGTGACGATCTCGCCTTTTCGCCCGATGGGCGACGGCTCGCTTTCTGTGATGGCTGTGACGTGGTTCTGTGGGATGTTGAAACGGGAGCTCTAACCCGACCTTTTCCAGAGCATTCGATCACCGTTCATGGGCTGGTGTTCTCAAAAGATGGGCGATTGCTAGTCACGGCATGTGAAGATCGAAAACTTCGAGTGTGGAATCCGGATACCGGCGCTCTGTTGCGAACCATTGTCGGGCACACAAGTTCAATACGGCAGGTGATTTTTTCGCCTGACGAGCGATCTCTGATTTCGGGGGATGATGAAGGCGTCATCAAAATCTGGAATTTGGCAACCGGTTATCAGCTGTTATCTTTGCCGCGTCTGGAAGCGTCTGTGGAGCGAATTTCCTTCGATCCGGACGGGGATGCTCTGGTGGCGATGACCGCGGTGGGAAGCATGCATGTATTTGAAGGTGTGTCAAAACCGGACGATCCGGAGGCGAACGGTTTCGATCATCCACCAGTGGAGGTTTTCGCGGCTGAATTTTTCGAGACTGCGGCCGAATGATTCCTAGCCGGGTCGGCTCGGTCACGTATTCGTGATGAATGGCCGTGAGGATTACGATGCCAGCTTGGGGATGTTCGCGATTCCGATTGGTCGCCGGTTGCTTGGTGCGCTACGACCACTTGTTTTCAGACGCTCTAATAACGTCTTCATCTCGATTCGTTTGGCTTCCTGTTCGTCAAATAGATTGGTCGTCTCACC
>JBMYRF010000011.1:0-59087 GCA_049602075.1 Rubripirellula sp. | reverse complement strand
TCTTCATCTCGATTCGTTTGGCTTCCTGTTCGTCAAATAGATTGGTCGTCTCACCTGGATCTCGTTCAAGATCGTACAACTGGCCGGGGGCATCGGGAGCGTGATCAGCAATCGCGTATTTCAATAAGGGGCCTTTTGAATAGTTGTTGCCACCTGATCCTGGGTGATCACAGTATTTCCAAGTGCCTTGCCGGAGCTGGAATTCACCTCGGAAACTCTGCGTCAAGAGGTGAGGTCGAATAGAGGTTTTTGGATCTTGAGTTCCCAGCATCGCCGGCAACATATCAAAGCTATCGGTGGCTGCATCATCGGGAAGTCGATAGCCAACGACTGAGGCAAGCGTTGCGAAGATGTCGGTGGTGTTCGTCATCTGATCACAAACTTGCTGGGCAGGAATTCGGCCGGGCCAGCGAGCAATGAAGGGAACGCGATGACCGCCTTCCCAAGCATCTCGTTTCATCCCACGCCATCCGCCGGCAGCATCGTGATTATGGTCCTGTCGCATCCAGTCAACATGCACGGTCTCGGGGCCGTTGTCAGCGTTGAAGAGAATGAGTGTTTCTTGATCGATGCCCAGTTCGGCAACGAGATCAAGCACGCGACCAACGATCACATCAAGTTCCCAAACGAAATCACCACGGGGGCCTGCTTTGGTCGCACCGTTGAATTCAGCGGCGGGCAGTACTGGAGCGTGCGCGATCTGCGTCGATAGAACTGCAAAGAAAGGTTGTTCGGGGGTTTTTTTACGATGTTGTTCGATGAAGCTTCGTGTCTTTTCAAAGAACAGCAAGTCCGCCTCGACAAACTTATAACCCGGGGCTACCCATCCTTCATCGTTATCCCAACGCCACTTGCCGCCCGGGTTGGGTAGGTTGGATCGTTGGTGCCGATGATCTGCTGGCACGGGGACCATACCATTTTCGATATAAACATAAAGTGGATCGGTTGTAGGGCAATTCGGCGTCACAAAGGATTCATCAAACCCCCGTGCGTTCGGGCCGTCGGGCAGCGGGGTGCTCTTTTCGTAATCAATTAACAGTGAGTTTTTAAATCCGCCACGTAGACGTTCGCTATTTTTATCTCTCCAAGTGAGGCCAACATGCCACTTTCCGAACACCCCTGTTCGATAGCCTTTTTCTTGCAACATTTGGCCGATCGTTAAAGTGCCTGGCTTTAAATAGCTAGGTCCACCGGGGCCTTCGAACGCGCCACCACCACCTCCAGTCGATCGGTAGATTTGTTGGCCGGAATACAAGCCATACCGTGATGGTGAGCAAATCGTGGATGGGCTGTGTGCGTCGGTAAACCGAATCCCCTCTGCCGCCATCCGGTCAAGTCGCGGTGTTTTATAAGCACATTCTGTGTCGTAGCAAGATAGATCTCCATAGCCGAGATCATCCGCATAAATAATGATGATGTTTGGCAATGATGGTTCGGCAGCTGTGGCCGCGGGCAGACGGTCGAATCCACACCGCAGGATGAACAGGATTGCAATGGCGAATAGGGGCAGCACGCTTGATCTGATTCTTGATGGACTCATTCGTTGCACGTGGTTTGAATTTTAGGTTCAGTTCGTTGGTCCGGAATTTCGGTACGGTCAGTCGTCTTGCCCTGTCGGCGCAAAGGTACGACGAGTCCGGGATTTTCGCTGGTCTTTCGTCCGCCCATGTTGGTCAGCCGATAGTCTATCATTCAAATCGATTCAGAATTTGCGATTTCGTATTCGTTCTATTTTGAAACAAAGCGCCCCTTGATAAAGCAATCAATGATCACGTCCAAATTTCGATCGGTATTGGCGTTGGCTCTCTTGTTGGCTCCGGCGGGCTTGTTATTTGCCGCGGATGTTCCTCTCGATTTGCCCCTTCCCGATGAAAAACCGGGTGATTCCCGCAAGCCGGTTCAGGTTTACATTCTGGCAGGGCAATCGAACATGGTTGGAATGGGCGATCTCAGTGGCGCTCGACCACTCTATCCCAGTATTTTTCTATCCGCTGATCCAAATGTGATCGCGGGACGGATGCCTGTGGGCGGGTCGGCTCTCGCGCGGCACGGGATCTATCAGTCCACGGATACGGATGCGGAGTCGGGTGCAACCGTGCAGCTGTATCGTGGCGAACTCGATCTGATGGCAGACTATTCATTATTGATACCGGTAAAAATGACGACGGTTGCGTTGGGAACCGTTTCGGCCAAGTTGCCTACCGCGGTATTTTCACACACCGTCGTTGCGAACGCGTTCATTGATGTGCCGGCGACCGGCCGCTACCAATTGCATGCCGGATTTGGGGACAGTTCCTACGCTGTCGTTCTGCTTGATGGTAAGCCGGTTTATCGCCGCGATTTTGGCGAGAGTGCTGATCTCGAGACCGTATTTTTGGAACAGGAGAAGCGTTACCCGATTTCGATTCGCTATCGGAAAGGTGGTTCAGCAGCCTTCTGGATCGAGCAGGTCGAAATTGAAGGCAAGGGTGATCTCGAAACCGTCGTCAAGAAAGATGGCAAGTTCCCGTATCTCATTGATCAGTCGGGTAATTGGACGGTTCGTCAGGATGTTTATTTTCAGGAAGCAAGAATTTCACCAGATGGTAAGGGTAGTCTCCTGACTGCTACATCAAATGGTCGTTCGATCGGACCGGAGCTTGGGTTTGGTTTTGTCACGGGCACCTTTCATGACGAACAAGTGCTGCTGATCAAAACTGCAATGGGAAATCGTGCGCTCGGTTGGGATTTTCGACCGCCCTCCAGTGGCCGAACCAATGGCGAAGGGGCCAACAAGTGGGAGGGATTGGAGTACCGATTGATGATTGAGGGCGTCCGTAAGACACTCAAAGATCTGGCCAAGATCATTCCCGGATATCAAGGGCAAGGTTACGAACTGGCCGGCTTTGGCTGGTTCCAGGGACACAAGGATGGCTTGATCGAAGGCATGGGAGCGGAGTACGAGCAGAATCTTAAGAATTTAATCAATGATGTTCGCAAGGAATTCGATGCTCCCAAGATGCCTGCCGTAATCGCCACTGTCGGATTCGAAGGGTGGAACATGGGCGAGAACTATTTGCCGATTTTGAAAGCTCAGATGGCCGTCTCGGACGGCCAGAAATATCCCGAGTTTGCCGGCAACGTGGCTTCGGTCGACACTCGTGATTTTTGGCGTGAGATCAGTCAGTCACCGGTGTCGCAAAACTATCACTACCACCGAAATGCCGAAACCTACATGCTGATCGGCGAGGCGATGGGGCGGGCGATGGTGCGTTTGCGAGGTGGTAAAGCGGATGCCATTCCGACCATGAGACGTAAGCCCGATCCTAATCCAAGCGTGCGAGAAACGTCTGATCCTACCGAGCAGCAGTTGGCCGATTCCCTTGGTGCCACCCAACCGCTGGTTCTCGATGGTGCCCTGCAATCGTTCTTGACGGATCCCCGAAATCAGCAGTCGTTGACAACGCTTATTCAGGGAAAAAAACCACCACGCTCAAATCAATTTCTTCGTGACACGCTGGATGGAGTTGCGTCGTATTACAGAGCTGTTGGAATTACAGATTACGATTGGAAACCGTTTGGGCCAGTGATGCAGAACACACCCTGGGATTACTTTACATTTGATCCGGTGGAAGAGGCTGACAAAGCGAAGGGAGCGAGGTATCGGAACGTGACATACCCTGAGGGAATGGAAGACTGGGTGGCCGTGGACTTCGATCCACAGAAAGCGAATTGGAAAACGGCTGCCGCTCCCTTCGGTCAACTGAACGGACAGTTGGTTCCGCTTAACACCCAATGCGAATCAAGTTTCTGCGGTTGTGGTATCGCCCCCAATACATTGTGGGACCGGGAAGTATTGTTGATGCGTCAATCTTTCAAAATACCCAAGCTCAAATCAGGGCACCGATACAGAATCGTCGTGGGCGGTAGTTGCCACGTGAATGCGGGCGAAGGCTTTGCCCTCTACATTGATGGCAAGCAGCTGGCCGAGTCCAAGGACGGTGTCTATCGACGGCAGGGCGGACAACCCCGGGGCAGTCACATCTACAGGGAATTCTTTCCCATGCTGGAAGACGGGCATGTGTTAATTGCCGTCAAGAGTTTTTTGAGATACAGCCATCCCCGTACCGAGATTTATCCTCGTGGTCACATCAGTGTTTGGATGGAAGAGATGAAGATCCCTCCGATTCAACAGCCGTGATTGGCCGTTCTGGCTATACTGGGAAGAGATGTTCAGATGACGTTTTTGGGGCCTCCGAAAACCGACCGGCGTGTTTTTAGGGATCGCTGTTTTCAGGGCTGTTTCGTGTAGTCAGTCTCTGCGGACAGAACCTCCGGGCAACGGGTTGTGATGTGTTGAAGTTGGGTTTGTCTGTTTTAATCGTCTTGCTCGCCACAATCGCGGGAATGGCGGGTGATGCGCGTGCTGGTGAATTGCGCTTTAGCCGAGATGTGCTGCCGATTTTGGCGGAGAATTGTTTTGCCTGTCACGGATTTGATGAAGCGGCTCGGGAAGCCGACTTGCGATTGGATACCAAGCAAGGAGCGTTTGAATCAGGCGTTGTGGTTGCTGGGAATCCAAAGGCAAGCCCACTCATCGAGCGGATCAATTCGAACGATCCTAGCGATCAGATGCCGCCTCCCGAATCCGGAAAGCAATTGACAGAGGCTCAACGTGAAATCCTCCAGCAATGGGTGCTTCAAGGAGCCGAGTATGAAAGGCATTGGTCGTTTCAATCACCGGTACGTTCCGAGCCACCGTCTGTTCCTAATGCAAGGCATCCGATCGATCGATTTGTACTGTCGCGATTAAGTGAGTCAGGCCTGACGCCGTCACCGTCCGCCGATCCCAGCACCTTGATCCGGCGACTTTGTTTGGATCTGATCGGGTTACCACCCACGCTTGCAGAAATCGATCAGTTCAATGACGATTTCGCTCGCAATCCGGAAATCGCATGGCAAACACTCGTCGACCGATTGCTAAGTAGTCCCCATTACGGCGAACGTTGGGGCCGGTGGTGGTTGGATCAAGCTCGGTACGCCGACAGTAACGGTTACTCAATCGACTCGCCCCGCTCTATTTGGCGTTATCGCGAATGGGTTGTCGATGCGTTGAATCAGGGAATGCTGTTTGATCAATTCACGATTGAACAGCTCGCTGGGGATTTGCTGCCCGATGCAACCATTGGTCAACAGGTCGCGACCGGGTTTCATCGCAACACCCAGATCAATCAGGAAGGCGGGATCGACCGCGAGCAGTATCGAATCGATAGTGTTTTTGACCGTGTGGCTACGACGGGTACGGTGTGGATGGGGCTGACCATTGGTTGTGCTCAATGCCACGATCACAAATTTGATCCCATCAAGCAAGAAGAGTTCTATCAGCTATTTGCCTTCTTCAACAATCAAGATGAGCCCTCGATCAAAGTCTACGATCCTGATCTTGATGTCAGTGAGATCACAGCCCAAAGGAAACAAGCGGAAAAGGATTTAGGTGCGTATTTTGTTATGCACGCGGAGGAGCAAACTGATTGGGAGGCCAGTCTTGATGAGGAAGCGAAAAAGAAGCTTCCCAGCAAGGTGACCAAGGCATTGGCGGTTGAAGCAAAGAAACGCAATCTCGTGCAGAAGCTTGAGATCGCTTCGGTTTGGCGAGGGGATGACCATCAAGAATTTGAGCGTCTGAAAAAACGCTACGACGAGTTAAACAGGGTGCTCAGTAACGCTCCCACAACCTTGGTGTTGCGTGAGCGAGCGACCCCACGCAAGACCACCGTTTTGATCAAGGGAGACTTCACGAGGCCAGCGCAGCAAGTGACTCCGGGGACGCCGGCGATCTTGCACCCATTTAAATCGGCTCAAGAGCGACCCAATCGCTTGGATTTGGCTCGCTGGTTGGTCAGTCCTGAAAATCCGTTGACCGCACGTGTGATCGTAAATCGCGTCTGGCAACAATACTTTGGACGCGGATTGGTCGACACGGAAAACGATTTTGGGTTGCTCGGTGCCCGTCCGACGCATCGTGAGTTGTTGGATTGGTTGGCCATCGATTTTATCGATCGTGGTTGGGATCTGAAGTCGCTTCATCGCTTAATTGTGACTTCGCATACCTATCGTCAAAGTTCGGATTTTCGAGATGACCTATCGAAGGTTGATGCTGAAAACCGTTTGCTCGCACGACAGCAAAGATTGCGACTTGACGCTGAAATTGTTCGTGACGTCGCCTTAGTGGCTTGCGGTCAGTTTTCGTCGCAGCTCGGTGGACCGCCCGTCTATCCACCGATCCCCAACGCCGTGATGAGCCAGGGGCAGGTAAGACGATCGTGGAAGGCGAGCACCGGCGCTGATCGATATCGACGCGGGCTTTACACGTTTGTCTATCGCGCGACGCCACCACCATCTTTGAACGTTTTTGATGCGCCCGACGGGTACAGCAGTTGTACCCGTCGGAATCGAAGTAATACACCTCTTCAGTCGCTGGCGCTGATGAACGACGCAGCCTTCTTTGAGTTCGCTCAATCGCTTCAGCGGACCATCGAAAAAGATGGTCTGGAAGATGCGTTTCGGAGTTGTACTGGACGACAGCCAGATGAATCGGAGCTTCAGTTGTTGCGTCCGCTCGATTCGCTGACTGCGGCACGAGTACTGTTAAATCTTGATGAAACAATCACCCGCGAATAAACATGACGATACCTCTGAATCCATTTCAAGATCAAACGCGACGGCATTTCTTCAGCCAATGTGGTGTGGGTGTCGGCTCGGCCGCGTTGGCAACCATGTTGGGCGAAAAAAGGGTCGCTGCGAAGAATCAGGTCGAGAGCCCACTCGCGCCTAAGCCGAGTCACTTTCCTGCCAAAGCTAAGAATGTGATCTTCCTGTTCATGGCGGGCGGCCCTTCTCAGTTAGAGATGTTTGAGAATAAGCCTGATCTTACAAAATTGAATGGTCAACCGATTCCAGACAGCTTCGTCGACGGCAAGCGTTTTGCCTTTATGGATAGTAGTCATCGCCGCAATCTATTGGCATCACGTCGCACTTTCAAACGATATGGCAAGAGTGGTGCTTGGGTTTGTGATTTGCTTCCCAAGACCGCCGACATCGTTGATGAGATCAGTATTGTCAAAACTTGTAAAGCCGAGTTGTTTAACCACGCGCCGGCAAAGCTGTTTATGAACACCGGCAGTGGTCAATTTGGTCGCCCCAGCATGGGGTCATGGGTGACATACGGAATTGGCAGTGAGTGTCAAGATTTACCCGGCTTCATGGTTCTGCAAAGTGGGCCTCGCGGCCCACGTGGTGGCGCTGTCCTGTGGGGGAGCGGAATGCTGCCGAGTACCTATCAAGGAGTCCCACTGAGAAATCAGGGTGATCCAATTCTGAACCTCTCGACCCCAAGTTCTGTGACGGCAGATCAGCAAAGGCAATTAGTTGAAACCGTTGGTAAACTTAATCTGAAGCGGTTGGTGGCTACCGGTGACGATGAGATAGCGACTCGGATCAACGCTTATGAAATGGCGTATCAAATGCAAACGAGCGCGCCTGAGTTGATGGACATTCGTGATGAAAGCCAGGAAACACTTGACCTGTACGGGATTCAAGACCCACAACAGGCGAGCTTTGCAAGGAATTGTCTGCTCGCCCGCCGTCTAGTAGAGCGTGGTGTCAGATTCATTCAGCTTTACGACACAAATTGGGATCACCATGGCGGTTCTACCGAGACACTTGAAAAACATTTTCCGAGCAAATGTCGAGATATCGACCAGCCCTGCGCAGCACTTATTCGTGACTTGAAACGGCGTGGACTGCTCGATGAAACAATTGTGATTTGGGGTGGCGAATTTGGCCGAACTCCGATGGGTGAAGTCCGGCAGTTCACCGGACGCAACCATCACATTGACGCTTTTACGATGTGGATGGCTGGTGGTGGAATCAAGCCGGGGCAGGTGTACGGAAAAACAGATGAGTTTGGTTTTGGTGCGATCGAGAATCCGGTCCATGTCCACGATCTGCATGCCACCGTTCTGCATTTGCTCGGGCTCGATCATGAGCAGTTGACGTACCGCTTCCAAGGACGAGACTTCCGCTTGACCGATGTGCATGGTCAAGTGGTGGATGGTCTGCTGGCGTAGCAGATGTATCTGACGCTTGATCGAATCATGCAGATGTCACCGCTGCAGATCGAAATCAAGCATCCGATTTACTGTTGATCCGTTTGTGTTTTGAGTCGCGAGGGATGAATCACGTTTCTCCGAATGACTTTTGTTCTACCGCTTCAATCAACCTCCGATAAAGCATGGAAACTACTTCACCGCTTTCTTGTCTCTTACTGGTTTTGTTCTGTTTTTCCCGCGTTTCTGCACAGGATTTTGATGAGCGTTACAGCGATTGGCCCGAGGATCTTAAAATCAACGGCCAGATCATCATCAATCATGGATTGGATGATTTTGAACGGGTGCGTCCTTACCTCCGCGGACTCGTTCGCGCAAAGCAGGTTGTCTGGTTTGATGCAGTGAAGTTCGGTCAAACAGCGAACGCGAATTCATTGATGGTGGAAATCCGTGCGGGGATTACCGATGCGGGAAATTTCTCACGCGTTGAATCAGAGGCCGTGCCGGTTGAATTGCTGAAAACTGCTTTGAAGACGGCTGATGTAGTCGCGATTAGCGCAATCTCAAGCAGCGGTGGTGATAGCCAAGTTGAAGCGATCGCTGGCTTGTCGCCAGAGATCACCCGATTTGTTGCGAGGGGGGGAGTATTGATCGCTGACGCTTCATGGGCGGAGTGTTTGAGCGAGTGTTACCTACCTGCGGTTATCCCGGATTCAGATGAGGAAGAATTTGCGTGGGATCCCATCGCTGGAATGAATCAATTACCAAATTGCATTTTGCGATGTGTTCGTGAAGAACCGCAAGTGACAACCAAAACGTTGCTGCAAGTTCTGTCTGAGCAATCACGAGCGGTGGGTGTCGTATTGGAGCCGACGACAATGCTGGTGCTTGCAGGCCGGAAAATGTTCTGTTTCGGAGAGGGAAAGACGACGTTTTGTTTGCCAGCGACCGAGCAGTTGGAAGCCCGAGTGGAATCGATCACGGAGCAGCGTTCACGACGTCAACCGCTTTGGAATTCGTTGGTCGATCTGACCGAGTGGCGTCGAGACGCAATCGACAGAACGCTCGAGCCTTTTCCACCCGAGAAGCCGCGTACACCTGTGGTGAAAGAGGGAACGCTCTTGATCGTTGGGGGCGGCGGTATGCCCAAGGGGTTGATGGATCGATTTGTCGAACTCGCTGGTGGACCTGAAAAGGCGAAGCTTGTTTATGTGCCCTGCAGTGAGGCCGATGATGTTGGTGAACAACAACGAACGGTTCAGCAATGGCAACAGATGGGAGTCCAGCATGCAACGTTCATCCACACGAAAGATCGGCGAAAAGCTGATAATGATGATGCTTTTTTGGAGCCTCTCAAGGATGCAACCGGAATTTGGTTTGGTGGTGGTCGGCAATGGAACTTCGCCGATTCCTACTACGGTACGACCGCACATGAGTTAATGAAAACGGCGCTGTTGCGGGGTGGGGTCGTGGGAGGATCTTCCGCAGGGGCGTCGATTCAGGCGCGTTACCTGGCACGTGCTACGCCCATTGGGAACTATCGGATTATGGCACCTGGCTATGAGCGTGGTGGATTGGGATTCATTAGCGGCGTTGCCATTGATCAACACTTCACGCAGCGAGGGCGGCAAAAGGATATGACCGAACTGATGCGGCGTCACCCGCAGTTGTTGGGTATTGGTTTGGATGAGGCGACGGCGATCGAAGTTCAAAAATCCCAAGCAAGAGTCATCGGCCAAGGACGCGTCTTTTTTTATGACCGAACGCTACCGGTGATAGAGGGTGAACCCGACTACATTGCTCTGCCGGCTGGATCCGTTTATGACCTTGCCCAACGAGCGGTCGTCGTCGATAAGACAGAAACGGAGTCAGAAACTGAAGCAGAGGCAAAGTAGCTTTGTCGCATCGGGATCGCCGCGTCCCGGGCACAGCATTTTGCCGGATTGTGCTGTAACCTTGAACCGGGAAATCGTTGTTTGTCATTCCAGCTAAATGTTTAGGCGGCTGTTGGAGTCGCGTTGGCTTGACGGCCGTGTGGAAATGAACCTGTGCTCGGTTGTTTTATTTATGGCCGCCGGTTTTTCGTGAGCGGATGCGACCTAGTTGAAAGTTGTTGTGAGGCGTTCTGCGATGTTTTCTTCGTTGTTGATGGTGCTACTCGGTGGTTTGCCAGTGATGGTTTCCGCTGTGTTGGCAGTTGGAATTGGGCGAACGCGTTTTTGTCGCAAGCAGGTCGAGGGTGCCGTTTGGGGAAGCCTGCTTGGACTTAGCGTTTTGTTCTTGTGCTTTTTGCCTGGTATGCTCTTGTTGATAAGGATGTTCGGATTTTCGACTCTGTCTTTTGCTGCCTTTTTTATCCTGTCGAGTGTTATTGCGTCGACGGTTGCGTTTCGCGCCGCTCGGAGATTTCGTCCCAATCCCGTCATCTCGACACTTCATCTGTTCCGCCAAGGTTGCATGGTAGTGGATGATCGTATCCGTCAATTGATGTCGGATGCCGGTTTGGTGGTTGATTCGGATTTGAAATTGGATCTTCTTCAGGTTCGTGACTCGAAAATCCTCACGGTCGATGAAATGACGCAATACGAAGATTTGCAGCGAACGCGTGAGCGGTTTGATCAAGCTCAGCAGGTTGGCCAAGCGGACATCGTGTTTTGGGGAAGCCAGTGCAGTTTACTGCTTGAGGGGTTGTCACATTCCTCTCGCAAAGGTGGCATCCAGAGCCAAGCCGTGCCAAAAATTCGTCAGAGGTCGAGCGAGGATGGCAGTCCTTACCGTCCACCAGCACCGACCGATTTTTGATCCTCGCTGTCACCTCGCGGTCCTTGTAGGCGTCTTATAGCGCGGTGATTCAAAACCGAGGATGAGACGCGCTGCGGAAGAGGCGATTCCCGCCTGTGGTCCACTGCACAGCCTTTTACGGAGCAGTGTTCTGTGCAATTCCCTGCGGCGAGAGACTTGGCTGCACAATCGTCCTTCTCAACGCGGAATCATGAGAAGCGTTGAGTCTACTTTCTCAATGACACAGGAAAGCTGCGTCACACTCGAGTGGGCCGCAGCAGTCTGTGACGCAGCAGAAAATTGGCGCAGAATCGGTGAGCGGTGGCAGCCACTTGAACTGCCGAAAACGTACTCGGGCGATCTGTAGATTTACTTGCGAATGCAATGGAGGTTTGCAGCCCCCCGCAGTAACAACGATTCATTCGCGACCGATGGAGTCGCCCAAAACAAGCCTTCGATTTCGTTAGAACCTAGTAGTTCGAATTCGTCCCCGACTTTGACAACCGATGTTTCGCCCGACTCGTTAAGCACAAAGACTTTATCGTCCGTCGCCCACAGCGATGCCGTTACACTCGACGCGTTTTGCATTCGCTGACGATAAATCCGCTCGCCTGTGGCTGCGTTGTGGCAGGAAAGAATACCTCGGCTCAAGACGTACACACGCCCCGCGACTACGACCGGTGAGCACATTCCTGGACCTGCAGCATCTTCGGCCCACGCGACCCCCTTTCCGTCGGTGGAGTCCATGTCGAGCTCTCCTTCAGCGCCCGCCTTGACTGCTACCAGTGGACCGCGACTCATGCGACCACTGTTACCTAGGTAGATCCGCTCTGCGTCAAAGGTTGGTGAAGCACTGAATGCACCGCCCATCCCGGGCAGGCTCCAAAATTCCTTTCCGGTGGCGGGATCGTACGATGTGACAAAACCGCTGCCACAAACAATGAGCTCGGTTCGCTGGTTGTTCTTCCAGACGACAGGCGAGCTCCAGCTTGTTCGACTTGTTCGCGGTACTCGCCAAAGTTCCTTTCCGGTTTCGGTCTCCAACGCGCAAACGAAGGAATCTTTTTCGTTGTCACATTGGATAAACAACTTTCCGTCAACCATGGCGAGTGAACTACCGGTTCCGAAATCACTCGACGTCGGAAATTCGCCGACCTCCTTCTGCCATACGACCTCGCCTTGGACATCAAGGCAGGCTACCGAACCGATGGCCGCAAAGTACGCATAGACAAGGTCACCATCAACGATTGGAGATTCTGTTGCGTACGAGTTCGACGGATGAATCTTAAACGAGGGCTTTCGCGAAACGACCTGCTTGCTCCAGAGCAGATCGCCGCTCTCGAGATTGAGGCAGTGGACTTGGAAACTCAACGGCTTCGTCGGAGGCTTGGATTGAAAAAACGACCGCATGGATGAGACTCCGTCGCCCCACCCTTTCGGTCGGATGTCGTCGGGCGAGACTGCGCTGGTGACAAAGATGCGACTTCCAGAAACCACGGGCGAGGACCAACCGCCACCTGGGATTTCGGTGGACCAAGCCATGTTTTGGCCGTCACCCCACTCCGCTGGATAGGCCTCCGCTGTCATGCCGTTACCGTCCGGGCCGCGGAATTGAGGCCAAGTGTTTTCGGCATCGGCAGCCATCACGACTGTTCCCATCAGCAACGTGAGGGCACCGGTGATCCAGCCAAGGCGTGTCGAAAGGCGTAGTTGAGTGGTCATTTGTTCATTACCTGCAAGATCGTGGTTGCTGCAATGAGGGTGTACCTCTACCGCAGGTCGGTCAAGTTGGGTGATGTTAGTCGGGGGGCAAGTCCAGCGAGGTTACGAGCAGACGTACGTTACGGTATTTCCCAAGCTCATTGCCAATCTCCCAAGCTCATTGCCAGGGCGGACTCGCCAAGTCGGATGATTTTTCAGTTTCTCAGAACTTGTGTCGGCTGGGACGGACCAGTGCTGACGATCCACTGATTTCGCGATTTCGCTGATTGAGGATTGAGGATTGAGGAACGCGCCTGTTCATTAAATCAGGTCATCAAACATGGCCATCGAGCCTGATCATTCAACTGGATCATTCAACTGGGGGAGGGCTGCCCAGTTCGTCTGCAAGCCATTGCAAAGAATCTGCCAGCCATTGCAAAGGAATGGGTAGAGGGCGAGGCTACGCGGCCTACTTTGATAAGCGAGGTCGACCTCGTTGTTTGAAGCGTTTACCACGTTAAACTAGGTGTATGCGTAATCCAAATTTTTTGCTGATCAGTTTGATTCTCATTTCGACGGTGGGTGCTGCTCCGCCAGATAATTTGCGGGATCAGAACTTAGTCGCCTGGTGTATTGTGCCGTTTGACTCCCAGGATCGAAGTCCCTCTGAACGGGCTGAGATGGTCCGCCGTTTGGGGCTTAAGCGGGTTGCTTACGATTGGCGTGAAAAGCATGTGCCGACGTTTGAAGAGGAAATACAGCAATACCGAAAGCATGGCATCGAGTACTTTGCCTTTTGGGGAATGCACGAACACGCATTCGCTCTGTTCAAGAAATACGATTTGCATCCACAGATCTGGAGGATGCTTGCTCAGCCGACCGGAGCGACGCAAGTAGAGAAAGTTCGTCAGGCTGCCGAACAATTGTTGCCAATGGTCGAGCAAGCGAAAACGGCTGGTTGTAAATTAGGCATCTACAACCATGGGGGTTGGAGTGGTGAGCCAGAGAACATGGTCGCTGTCTGTGAATTTCTGCGAAAGCATCACGAGGCCGATCATGTTGGCATTGTTTACAACCTGCACCACGGCCACCAGCATGTGCCGCAATTCAGAGAGTTTTTGCAGCAAATGAAACCTTATCTGTTGTGCCTAAACCTGAACGGCATGACCAAGGATGGTGAATCACGTGGGCAGAAAATTTTGCCGCTCGGTGAGGGTGAGCTGGATGTTTCACTAATGAAAACGATCGCCGAATCAGGCTATGGCGGGCCGATTGGAATCATTGGTCACACCCAAGATGACGTGGAGCAACGTCTGCAAGACAACCTAGACGGATTGCACTGGATTTTACCACAGCTGGAAGGTAAGCCCGCGGGACCCAAGCCCATGCTGCGAACGTACAAGCGAAATTGATTCGGGCGATTGAATTTCCTGGTTAGGGCAGTTGCCTGTCACCTTACGCGTTACTTTGCTTTGCCGGCGTCTGTTCCGCGAGTTTCCGTCATCTGCGGTTGTCGCTCGCGGTTGTCGTCACTCATCGAGTGAGGCGTTGGTTGCCCGATGAAGCAATTGGTCGATTGCTCTGCCGAGCCGGTCGGGGGATGGACTTGTTCGGCAATTCATCAAGGCAACCATGTTTTTGCCATCGTGTCGGCGGATCAAAATAGTAGAAGTGCCCGGCAGCGACCCGGTATGCCAGTGATTGATTTTGTCCTCGGTGACGACACGATTTTGCCAGCCGAGTGAGTAATAGACTGCTTTCTCTGTGCCCTCCTTTGTGTGTCCAGCAAGGCCGTCTGGTCGGGCGTGCATCTGTTGAATGCTGCTGGCAGAAAGCAGAGGCGAATGTTCAAGATCATCAAAGGCGGCAGCGAATTTTGCCAAATCGGTGGCCGAAGCAATCCATCCACCGTGCGAGTCCATTGCTTCGAGGTGCCAGGCACCGTAAGGATTTGGGACTTCCTTGCCCAGATCCTCAGCAAAAACAGATTGGGAAGTCTGCGGGTGGTAGTAACGAACCTCGTTGTCGACGCGACCCCCTAAACGTGTCCTGCCAAGTCGCATCGATGTAATGCCAATGGGTTCCAGTATTTGTTGCTGCACAAACTGTTCATAAGTTTGGCCGGTCAATGATTCAATGATTCGCCCGAGCAGACAGTAGCCAAAGTTCGAATAGGCATACTTTTCGCCCGGCGCAAAATCGAGCGATTGTGATAGCATCGCGCGGATGACAGTTGTTTGATCTGCCGGTGGTGGTAGATCGAGCTGTTCCGCAAAGCGGACCGATTGAAACATCGCGTCGAACGATTGATTGCGATCCCAACCACCACGATGCTGGAGCAGTTGCTCGATTGTGATGTCACGACATCGCGGGTCAAAATTTTTCGCGGCTGCCTGGATGTCTGTTTCGAAGTCGAGGAGGTCGAAGACCTTATCCGTTAGTTTCAATTTTCCATCTTCTGCTAATTTCAGGATCGCCACCGCCGTGATTGGTTTGGAAATGCTGGCGATCCGAAACAGGCTTTCCGGTTGCACACCTTGGCGGTTAGCAACATCGGCATAGCCATAACCGCGAGCGAAAACGACTTTCCCGCCATCGGTGACTGCGACTGAAATTCCGGGGACGCGATGTTCTTTCATTAGCTCCGCGATCTGTTGGTCAAAGGCGGCAAAGTCAGGGTCACTGATGCCGGAAGCAACTTGCCAGGCAGCCGTGCTGTTTTTGAATCCCGGCCCACGCAAGACACGCCCCGGTAGGGCATCGGTTTGATTTCCATCCCACAAAACGAGTTTGCCATTCACGATCACGTGGTGCATGCCCTCGGAAACTGCGTGAGGGTTTTTGAAATCTGCGTTGTCGGTGATCGCTTCGTAATCAAAAATAATGACATCAGCGGCCAGGCCGATCGCGATTCGACCTCGGTCGTACGCGAACACATTGTTGGCTGCTGCGGCAGTTGCCTGGGCAATTGCTCGTGGCAGACTGATCGCTCCCAAATCCCGAACGTAATGCGAAAGCAGTCTTGGGAACGAACCATAGCCGCGTGGATGAGATGCTGACCGGTTACCCCCAGCCGGCCCCACATCGGTGCAAAATGAGACGAATTCTTGTTGCATGGCAGCGATCTTGTTCGCGTCAGACATAGTTTCAGGCAGGGCAAACGCACCGCGACGTACCAACGTGAAGAATACGTTCCAGGGGTCTTCTGATACGGAATCGGCAATGTGTTGAATGGTGCTGCCATCGTATTCCCTGTAGCGAGGTTCATTCGTTTGACCGATGACGATGCGATTCCAGTCGCTGCCAGCGTGGCGGTACCAGTTTTCCCAGCCGGTCGTTGTCTCGATTTCTTGACGGATCTCGTGACGTAGTTCTTGGTCATTCAACCGATCGATCAGCGCACTGAATCCATCAGCGAAATGGCGTGGATGAATCAGTGCCGCGATGCCGAGTCCATTGTTGACGTATGGATAAATATCGGCGGTTACCTGGATGCCTTCAGAGCGTGATTGACGGATTTTCGCGAGGGCGGATTGCATTTTTCCCCAGTTTTGTCGTCCGGCCGCTTTGAGGTGAAAGATGTGTACTGGTGTTTTTCCAACCCGTCCGATTTCAATCGCTTCGTCGATTGCTTCTAACAATCGGTCACCTTCGTTGCGCATGTGTGTGTAGTAGCGACCGCCATACTTGCCGGCTTCTGCTGCTAGTTCACCGATCTCTTTGGTCCGCGCATAAACGGCGGGTGGATAGATCAAGGCAGTGGAGACACCGATGGCACCCGCTTCCATTGCTTCGGCGACCAGGCGACGCATCTGCTTGATTTCTTCATCTGACGGCCTCCGGTCAATATCCCCCATCACGATTCTGCGTACCTGGGTATGGCCAATCGTTTGTGTCACGTTGATTGGTATACCACTCGATTCCAGCAGCGCGAAATATTCTGCCATCGTTGTGTATCCCATTCGTTCGCCATCGGCTTGTGTTTGGGGCGCCGCGGATCCTCCTTCGCCCGCATTGATGGTGGTGATTCCCTGGGTCAGCAGATTCAAAGCCGTTTTGGGGTCAGACATCATGGGTGACGCGGTCTGGCCCATCATGTCGATGAAACCTGGGGCGACGACGTTGCCATTCGCATCGATCACCGTTTCGCCTTGGTCTGCCTCCAGTTGCCCGATGCTGGCGATTTTACCTTCAGTTATTCCGACATCAGCGCGATACCAAGGCGCGCCGGTACCATCCACGATTCGCCCACCGAGGATCACGATGTCGAAATCTTTGCTTTGCAGAGTGCCAGCCAAAAGAAGGGTGGCGGTAGCAGTCAGGATGAACCTATTGGCTGAGTTTACAACGGTTCCCAGGACTTTAGAGGGAGGGGAGCTAATCGAGGGTTGGTCGTTCAGGCTTTGGTGGGCGTTCGTTGGCATGAGCGTTTTGGCCAGGCAGTTTGATTGGGACGCTGATTGATTGGGACGCATGAGAATGAGATGGAGGCTGCAGAAATTTCGGGCGTAGCTAGTTCGCGTTTCTGGACACCTCGATCGCCAGCGCTCATGATAATCCTCTATGCTGTTTCAAACTGGGAGTAAATGATGATTCGAACCTTTGTGCTGCTGTTTTCGTTGTGCGGCGTTTCTAGCGTATTTGCCGAGACGCTGGTTTATGTCGGTACCTATACCCGCGGCAGTAGTGAAGGGATTTATGTTTCGCGGTTCAATCCCGAGACCGGCGAGTTGTCGGAGCCGGTCTTGGCTGCCGAGGCGGAGAATCCGTCGTTTGTGGCGCTGCATCCGACTCGCCCCCTGTTGTATGCCGTCTCCGAGGTCTCCGGTGACGGACCTGATTCGGTCGGAATTATGGCTTTCGCCATCAATGATGATGGAACCCTTCGAAAGCTCAATGAGCGTTCGAGTGGGGGTGGGGCAGCGTGTCACGTCGCGGTGGACCCAACAGGTCAATGTGTTGGGGTGGCAAATTACAGTGGTGGCAGCTGTGCGTTGTTTCCCATTCTTGAAGATGGGTCGCTGGGAGCTGTTGGCTCTTTGATGCAACATGTCGGTGGCAGCGGTGCTAATCCGAATCGTCAAAATTCACCACATGCTCATGCGATCAATTTCAATGCCGATGGCACGCAGGCATTTGTCAATGATTTGGGTAAAGACCAAGTCTTGATCTACGATGTCAATCCAAAAACGGCCAAGATGAAACCTTCAAAACAGACCTTCCTGCAGCTGCCCGCCGGTGGCGGACCTCGGCACTTTTGTTTTGAACCAAGCCATCAAGTCGCTGTCGCAAACCTTGAAATGACTTCGCGAGTTGCGGTGTTAGATTATGACAGCGAAAAAGGATCTCTGCGTTCGGTAGAAATTCGCGATACGATCCCCGAAGCTGATCGCGAGATGAACAACAGCACAGCGGAATGTTTGGTTCACCCGAGTGGTAGGTACGTGTATGTCTCGAATCGAGGGCACAACTCCATCGCCGCGTTTCGCCTGGATGTTTCGAGCCAGAAACTTGTGTATCTCGGTAATACATCGACCGAAGGCAAAATTCCACGGGGGTTCGGTATCGATCCGACGGGGCAATACTTGGTTGTGGGCAACCAAAATAGCGGTAACGTCGTGACGTTGAAGATTGATGCGGCGACCGGTAAGTTGTCACCAACGGGGCACAGTGTTCTCGTTGATGGGGCAGTGAACGTTCGGTTTTATGACCGATAACCTTCTTCTCGGCAGATCGTTGGTTTGCCCGTTTGAGTCCCAGTTCCCACGATTCTTCACTCCGAGTTTGTATCAAGATGTCGGCAGCGGATCATTGGTTACTTTATGGGCGTTCCAGACTGCCTTTGGAGTTTCCTGATTCGGTGGAAGTGACGGTTGTTCGCAAACCTAAGATGCCGGTGATTCATGATCCGGCGGCTGCGGTCCGTGACGCAATTCAGCATCCCAGTGTTCCTCGCTCATTGCCTTTGTTCGAAGTAGCGACCTCTTGTCGCTCAGCTTGCATTGCCATTTGTGACGTTACACGACCGGTACCGAATCACGTTTTTCTGCGGCCGACCCTCGAAACCCTGATCGCTGCAGGGATTCCCCGGAACGCCATCACCATCTTGGTCGCCACCGGATTGCATCGGCCGAACATCGGTGATGAGTTGCGAGAGTTGATCGGTGATCCTTGGGTGTTCGAGAATGCGGAGGTGGTCAATCATGATGCGCGCTGCGATCGAGATCACGTTGATCTAGGGCGGACATCAACTCGTGGAACGCCTGTGAAAATCAATCGCCGGTTTGCCGAAGCTGATGTGCGGATCGCAACGGGATTGGTCGAGCCACATTTTATGGCCGGATATTCAGGGGGACGCAAAGTCATTGCTCCAGGCGTTGCGCATGCTGACACGATCAGGACGTTTCATAGTCATGCTTTTATGGCGAATGTTGCGGCGGACAATTGCAATTTGGATCGGAATCCGTTGCATGAGGAACAGTTGCAAATTGTTCGGATGTTAGGTGGGGCTTATGCGATCAATACTGTAATCGATGAACACCGCCAACTATCCTTCGTCAATTTCGGTGAAATTACAGCCAGTCATGCGGCGGCGGTCCAGTTCATCGAGCCGTATTGCCGTGTTGAACTCGAGCAAGATTTTCGGCTGGTGGTGACAAGTGCCGCAGGGTATCCGCTTGACAAAACTTATTATCAAACGGTGAAGGGGATGGTGGGGGCGATTCAGATTCTCCGTCCCGGAGGACACCTCGTCATTGCCTCGGAATGCAGTGAAGGAATCGGCTCCCCTGAATACATCGCCGCCCAAAAACAACTCCATCAACTTGGGCCAACGGGATTTTTGAATTCCATTGAGAACAAACCGTTAGCTGCGATTGATGAGTGGCAAACGCAGATGCAATGTAAAGCGGTGAATGCAGGGCAGATCCACTTATATTCGTCACTTTCTGCTGCGGACCGGCGGCTGACCGAGGTTGACTGTGTCAATCACCTAAATCGGACCATTGCCGATCTGACGCAAGGTACTGATGACCGTTCGGTGGCGCTGATTCCGGAGGGGCCATACGTGATTCCCTATTACCAGGGTAAGACGCTGCACTAGCATTGGGCTAATTCGTGCGTGGAGGTTTCCGCTGCGAATGGCAGTCTCGACCAAAACCAGTAAAAAAAGAATGATGAACTCAGGAAAAATTGCCATTGTGACGGGAGCTGGATCTGGGGTCGGACGGGCCGCAGCGGTTGCCTTATGTGGGGCGGGCTACTGTGTTGTGTTAGCGGGGCGGAATCTCGATGCATTGCAGCAAACGGCAGAACTTGCTGGCACTCGCGAGCGGATGTTCTGTTTGCCGACGGATGTCACAGCTGAGGGGTCGGTCGAATCACTGTTTCAGGAAGTCGTTCGGAAATTTGGACGTTTGGATTTGTTGTTTAACAATGCGGGGACCGGGGCACCGGCGGTGGAAATCAGTGAATTGACGCTAACGCAGTGGCAAGCCGTCGTCGACGTCAATTTGACTGGAGCGTTTCTGTGTGCACGTGAAGCGTTCCGGGTGATGAAGAATCAGGATCCATGTGGTGGACGCATCATCAATAACGGTTCCATTTCGGCAACGTCACCCCGTCCGAATTCGGCTCCGTACACATCGACGAAGCATGCGATCACCGGGCTGACAAAATCATTGGCGTTGGATGGGCGACCGTACGGAATTGCCTGCGGTCAGCTTGATATCGGCAACGCGGATACACGGATGGCGGAAAAAGTCAAAGCAGGTGCTCCGCAAGCCAACGGAGCGATCAGCACCGAACCAATCATCGATGTTCATTTGGTTGCCGAGTCGGTCGTCCATATGGCGAATTTACCATTGGATGCCAACATTCTGACGATGACGATTATGGCGACCAAGATGCCATTCGTTGGTCGCGGATGAGTCGACGTGGTTTCCTCGCAGGCTACGGATTGCGATAGCAACGCAGTTCTTTTTCACCACGAATCAGGATTTGGTTTGCTGTGGGAACTGGCGAACCGATCACTGATTGCCTCATGTCATTCTCTGACAACAATTCAAACTTGCCATCGGTAATCTTCGCGACAAAGACGACGCCATCCTCTCGGGCTGCGTACAAATTGCCGTTCGCGATCAATGGTGATGCGTAAAACTTGGCTCGTGACTTTGGGAAGCGATCTGACCATACGGTTTCGCCGGTTGTCGGGTCGATGCACTCGACTTGACCTTGGTCACGAACCATGTAGACGCGTTCCTGGAATGCCAGTGGGCTGGGCACAAACGAACTGATATCGTCTCGCTGCCAAGCATGGTTGGTCTCAGTGACATCGCCGGTGCCGGACAAGCGAACTCCGAATAAACGCGGCAGACCACGATCGTTGCGGCCAAAGCAAATTACCGCTGTATCTTTCACGATCACCGGCATCGCAATCGCGGGCCAGAGTTTGTTCGATTCAGGGTTGAAATTGCCACAGGACCAAATTTCTTTTCCATTGTCGGGGTCGTGCATCGTCAGGTGCTGGGCTCCCCACAACAGGATTGTGTCTTTGTCGTTGTAGGAAATGATCATTGGGCTGGTGTAACCGTGGTCGCATTCGACGGGTGTTTGGTAGTTTCTAGCCACTTTCCAGGCCAGGTCACCAGTTTGTTTGTCGAATGCCGCCAGCCAGGACTCACCAGCGTGCATGCGAGCCATGATGACATGCTCTTCTGTGATCACGGGTGAGGTTCCGTGGTCCCAGAACAGTGTGTCTTTGCCGTACCTTTCCACGAGATTCGTTTGCCATCGTACCGATCCGTCCAGTTCCACTGCAGCCAAGGTGCCGCTTTTGTAGTACACGAAAATGGTCGCCCCATCAGTGACGGGCGATGCGTTGCTGCCAGAGCCATTGCGATGTTTCCCCGCAACCTCACCGCCAAAGGTGGTTGTCCAGAGTTGTTTCCCCGATAGATCAATCGCTAACAGCGCATCTTGGCCAGACTTGGGCGCCGTGACGTAGATCACGCCTTGGTGAACAATCGGTGTGGAGCAACCCTTCCCTGGTAAAGGAGCTTTCCATGCCAAGGTGTCTCCGTCCAGCTTGGCTGGATATTGACCTTGCGAAATACTGCCTGTGTCGTGTGGTCCGCGCCAACTGGGCCAATCGGCTTTTGAGTGATCACTGATTAGGCAAGCGACTAGCCAGAGAAAGATCAGTTGGAGGCGGTGCGTATGTCGAATCATGGAAATTCCGAGGGAAAAGGGGGATTGGCAGGCCGCGTTCGCTTAGTTTGCGTCAGCGATGGAGGGCGAATCGGTTGCGTCGCTACGTCGCTGAAACATCCTCACGAAAGCCCGTCAGTGGTCTTGGGAAACCGCAGGCGGGATTGCGGTTCGGGTTAGCGGCTGGAATCAAGATCTTCGTTGCTCGCTTGCTGCTGCGTCGCAGCGCGATCTTTGTTCTTCCTGGCTTGGATCTCTTTTGGCCATTGAAACGTTGGCGCTGTGGCGGGATCGTAATCTTTCATGTGGCCATGCAAGCGAGTGGTCGGCTTGGTGTAAACCAAGGTCGTTTTTCCGTAAACTTCTTCGCAGATCGCGGCCAGTTCGGGGTCGTACTGCTTCAGTTCCTCGCGGGTGTCAACATGATTGTGGTCTGAGTCGGGTGGTCGATTGTTGTTGAACCAGGATTGGACCCCTTCGGCAAAGTACTCGGCGTGATTGGTGGCAGCGTATTTGTCTTTCCAGCGTCCTTGGGCCATGGCATGGCGGTATGCCTTTTTTAGCCGGTCATCAAACGTCGGGTCGATCTGATTCACACCACGATAGTGCATATTGTGAGCGAACTCATGGATCAGAATGTTTTCTGTTGAGTAGGGATCGCCTCGATAAGCTAGAAGATTTTCTTCGGCGCTAGAGCAGACTGGGTCTGTCTTTGAGCCACCCAATCCGCGCGCTCGAGCATCCCAGTAAGCTTTGGGCTTCAAATGTGAGTGCTCTGGAATGTCGGTCGTGTACTCATCGTGCGCCATCACAATCATTCGCGATCCACTTTGGATCATTGCGACGCGGATATCGGGCCGTTCCGCGAGCATCATATCGATCAGGTACGCGGCTTCTTTAAGAGCGTAGTCATTGACACGAGATGAACCAATAATCGGATAACCTGTCGCGCTGACGTATTTGCTGTAGAAAGCTGGCAATTTTAATTCAGGTGGGGGCTGGCTAACTTCGTATTGTTTTGGTTCTTGCGCCTCCAATTGGTGATTCAACCCGTTGCCGCTGCCGATCCAGACGAGGGCAGCGGCTAGCAACGGGCGGGGGATCCAACGAAGCCAATGAGTTTGTTTTTGGTCACTCGGGTCCATGGCGTCCTCATCAATTACCTGGAGATATTCTGGCCCCAGAAGCCTGGATGTTTTTTGATTCTTAGATCGCTGCGGACTTTGCACTGGCAGGCGAGTCGCAGGCCCGCACCTCGTTGGTGGGGCGGAAACCCCAATCGCCACCGTTCAATGTCGGTCATATTTGATACCTGTCCTTCAATTTCGATCGCGCAAGTCCCGCAGGTTCCAATGCCCCGGCAGTGGAACATTTTGGCGGCACCGTTGTAGAGCGGAGCACCGGCACGCAGCAAAACGCGGCGGAGATTCTCATTCTCTTCGCATTCGATTTCTTGACCATCAAATTGGATCTTAGGCATGGAGACTCGTTATAACTGTAGAGATGGGAATGTTGGACAAGTGACCCTGGTTCTTTGCCTCCGGCCTGGGGCGTTCAAGCAGCGAGATGCATGGCGGTCGCCTTGACCAAGGAACATGTTCGGTCGGCATGTGTATGGCGTAGTCTAACACGCCGACTTAGATGTTTGGATATGCTTGCGGCGGTCCCCCTGGGCCAAGCAGGCCGTTCCGCTGTTTCGGCGGCCAGTTTTCACAACTCGATTCCTCAGGTAGTCCGCCGATGAAACCGCTCGACCGATTCTTGAAAGAGCATCGTGAACTAACGCGACGGTATTTTCTGCGACTTGGCGGGGCCGGAATGGGATTGGCCGTCTCGGCAGGGAGAGTTCGAGGGAATGAGATCTCGCCCGAACTCGCTGGAGCGGTTGCCGCTTTAGAGCCTTATCTAACCGCCCAGGATGAGTTTCGCGATGTCTCACGTGGAAAACCGCTTCCTCATAAACTCCCTGATGAGAAGAAAACTGAAGTGGGAATGACGCGTGACACTTGGAAATTAGAGGTGATCTCGGACCCCGATCACCCCGCCGACATCCGTAAACCAATGACGAGGAATGCCGACACGGCGTTTAGCTTTTCAGATTTGATGCAGTTGGCCAAGAAGCATGCTGTGCGGTTTCCGAAAGTCATGACCTGTTTGAATATTGGTTGTCCGTTGGGAATGGGGGTCTGGGAAGGTGTACCCCTGCGTGAAATCTTTTGGTTGACTCAGCCACGGGCTGACCTCCGCCGTGTCTTCTATCATGGTTACCACAATGACGATCCCGAACAGTTGTTTCAAAGTTCGCTTCCGATGGATCGGGTATTAGAAGATCCGTTTGGTTTGCCGCCCGTCATTTTATGTTACAAGCTGAACGGGGAATGGCTAACTTCGGAGCGTGGCGGGCCTGTTCGCATGGTGGTCCCGGAAGCTTACGGGTTCAAGTCGGTTAAATGGTTGCAGCAGATTGTGCTGACCAATTTGTTTCATGCCAACGACACCTATGCGAACGGCAACAATGATGTCGACAGCGCAATGAAGACTTGGGCGGCCACTCTGTCAATCCCACGTCAGGTAAAGCCGGGACAACCTATTCCCGTGACGGGGTACGCGCAAGTTGGGATTTCTGGTTTGAAAAAAGTTCAGGTTTGGATGGAAGCGAAGGATCAGCCAGCTACCGAAACCGGACGATATTACGCCACTGCGCCGTGGGTTGACGCAGAGATTCTGCCACCTCCCAAACGAGGAACTGGGCAATGGAAAGGGTTGGATGATTCCAAGGGTATGATTGGTTTTAACGAAGGTGAACCGAAGGAATGGCCACTGCAATTAACTCGGGTGCATTGGGCTACTTTGCTGCCGGGATTGCATGCTGGACGATACACCTTTCGCTGTCGGACGATCGACCAACAGGATCACGCCCAGCCGATGCCCCGTCCATTCCGAAAATCTGGCTACGCTTCGATTGAGCAAGTGAGCGTGACGGTGGAGGCTTGAAAAAAGTATGGCATGCTCGCGGTGCACGATTCGGGACTAGTGGCTTCATTCGCGACTCCATGCATGGGGCCTGGCTGTGAATCACCGTGCCGCATCGAGCTAAGTTCGCAAAGACAAGTAAGCATCTCATTTTTTGGATGATCTGTTTGACGGTATGCGGTTGCGTGAAGAACCTCATCTGTCGGGAATAACGGACTCCCATTCGCGCTTTGCCGCAGGTAAGATTGTGTCCCTTGGCCGTCAATCATTCCCCTTGTGATGACTCCCGCCGCCAGGCCGTGCAGTGGTAGAGTATCACGGCGATTACGTCAGTTTATTTTCAATGCTGAGATGGGCTGACCTGCCAAGGCGTCGGTTTACTCACGCCAATCCAATCTGAGCGAAATACATCTTGAAGAATCAACCTCAATCGTTTGGCATGTTTGCTGGGCTTGTGCTTGTTTTATGCCTGTCTCCTGCAGGCAGCGTGTTGCTCGCAGCGGGGGGCGGTCAGGGTGACGTGAAGCAGCCCGATTTCACCAAAGGCGATCGAGTGCCGGAGGGTTGGACGCACGATTGGACACTCGGCCCCACTGGTCTGCGAGGATGGATTTACAGTGACAAGATGGTGACGACGGGGGCTCGCCAAATTTTGATCACCAAGGTTGATGATGGGTCACCGGCAGACGGTGTAATTCGGGTAGGCGACGTCGTTTTGGGGATTGGTGAAAAACCTTTTTATGACGATCCTAGAATCGTGTTTGGGAAGGCGATTACAGCCGCAGAACGCGAAGCGAACAGGGGTGAATTGCGTCTGTTGCGATGGCGTGACGGAGCCACCGAAACGGTTGTTGTGAATCTACCGGTGATGGGAAGCTACCACGCAACGGCCCCGTTCGAATGTCCGAAGTCGCTGAAAATCCTGCAACAGGGTTGCGAGGCAATCGCAGCGAAGATGCAGCGTGATCCAACAGGCGGTCATATCATCACGCGGGCTCTCAATGGATTGGCGCTCTTGGCGAGTGGAGATCAAGCGTATTATCCGCTGCTGCGGACGCAGGCGCAAATTTTATCGCGATACAACCAGTCCACAGGCGTTCGCACGTGGCAGTATGCCTACGTGAATCTTTTCTTGGCTGAGTATGTGCTTGCGACGGGAGATCGTTCGTTGGTTGACACTGGACTCAAACGCATCACGAAGATGGTCGTCGATGGGCAGAGTGTCGTTGGTTCGTGGGGCCATGGATTTGTTCGGGAAGGTTCAGGGCGTCTTGGCGGTTATGGCATGATGAATGCGCCCGGGATTCCTCTAACGTATTCCTTGGTTTTGGCGAGACTGTCAGGGGTCGATGTACCGGGACTCGATGAAGCGATTGCGAAAAGCGTGCTTCTGCTGCGGTTTTATGTGGGGAAGGGAGCGGTTCCGTACGGCGATCATACACCTTGGATTCAAACTCATTGTGACAACGGCAAGAACGAGATGGCGGCGGTTTTGTTTGACCAATTGGGTGACGCGAAAGCGACCGAGTATTTTTCTCGCAT
Organism: Rubripirellula sp.; assembly: GCA_049602075.1. GTDB lineage: Bacteria > Planctomycetota > Planctomycetia > Pirellulales > Pirellulaceae > Rubripirellula. Next base: position 32,796 of record JBMYRF010000011.1, on the reverse strand, counting down.
GGCTGTAGCTTCCCATGGTGCCGAACGTGATACTGGTCACACGGGGCCGTTCTTTAACATGTTGTGGGCGTTGCCGGGTGTCGCTCGATCCGGTCCTCAAGCTTCGGGTGCCTGGTTAGAGGAGTTTGGTTGGCACTACGATTTGGCGCGCCGTTGGGATGGGACCTTTACTCATCAAGGTCCGCCCGGTTCTCGTCACGATAGCTACCGAAATTGGGACAGCACCGGTGCTTACCTACTCGGCTACGCACAGTCGCTGCGAAAGACTTATCTAACCGGACGCAAGCCAAGCGCTGCTCCGCCGATAGATCGAATGACTGCCGAGAGCCTTGTCGATGATGGCCGCGGTTGGACGAATAAGAATCGGACTGGTTTCTACGATGCGTTGTCGAGCGAGGAATTGATCGAACGGCTTTGCAGTTGGTCGCCGACGGTGCGGGAACGTGCCGCGATGGCGTTGGGGCGTCGCCGGGATGACGTGACAGACCAATTGATCCGTTTGCTCGATTCCACCGACCTTGATGCGCGTCTGGGGGCCTGCCAGGCATTGAAAATGCAACGTGCGCGCGGCGCTGCAGCCGTTCCCTCACTGGTGAATGCTTTTCGCGCGGATGACCTGTGGCTCCGTATCCTGGCGGCCGAAGCCTTAGCGGCAATCGGTGAGCCCGCTAAATTGGCCGTCCCTGAAATGCTCGAACGACTCGTTATAAGTGATCCTGAAAACGACCCGCGAAACATGGAGCAGCGATACCTTACAGTCGCACTCTTCAGCCAACGCGGCGGACTGATCGGTCGATCCTTGGAGGGTGTTGATCGTGATTTATTGGTCAAAGCGGTTCAGGCTGGACTCCTGAATGATGATGGCAGATCGCGTGGAGCAATCGGCTCCGTTTACAAAAACTTGAGTTACGAAGAGCTTGAGCCTTTGCTGCCTGCGATATTGCAAGCGATCGCGGAACCAGCGCCGAGTGGGATCATGTTTGCCGATACGATTCAAACTGCCGGCTTGGAACTCTTTTCTAAGCACCGAATCAGCGAAGGCATTGAGTTACTAGCTGATTACGCCCGCAACCAAAAACAGCATGCAAGCGAAAAGCGGATCGGTACGATCATGAAGATGCTGGAATCCTATGGGGCGCACGGGCAGCGTGTGATTCCACAGTTAGAAGCAACCGCGAAATACTTTGAAAATGGGGAAACGGATTTCCCGCGAAGGCTGAGCAGGGACAAGGCTCGGGCTGTGCGGCAGTCGATCTTGAATCTTCAGGTTGCAACCGAAAAGCCCGAACTCATCTACCTGGAACCCTAGCGTTACCAGTGGGCGACGATGCACCCGCTGCAAGAATGGGCGCGGCTGTTTGGATGGTTCAGTCGATGTTACAAGCGGATCAATTTTAGTGGTTCGTTTTCTGAGCCATCCAATTTTGCCGCGATGCTTGGTTTTGGGTGGAAATTCGGAGCCTGGTTTGGATTTTTCTGATTCACTTGGGCTAAGATAAGGGGCCGATATTGAATGTTGCGATGCGGAAAGGTGGGCATACTGGACCTACCGCTAAAATCTCCCGTGGCCGTTTTCAAGTGCAAGAAATGCCTGATTGCAAAAGTCTGGTGATCTGGATTGTCATGTTGGCGAATCGAGGGCAGATGGCATTTGTGGTTCAAAGTGTGTAGACGATGAAGCTTGTTGTGGACGGTCTACACAAGTTGGTAGACCGAGTGAAGCCGTGGCGAGCAACGCTTGCCTGAGTGGATGGGTGTGGTGCATTGAATCTAGATTCAAATCCCGAACGGTACGAACACCTGCGTCGGATTGCTGTCGCGCTCGTACGACAGGAGTCTCAATGCACGCTTACTGCGACAGGCTTGGTTCACGAGCTTTTCTTGAAGGCGAGCAAAGGATCCAGCAACGCCAGCTCAACGAATCCAGGGACGTCGGTTGACGAGCTGCTCCCGTATGCATCCCGCGTGATGAGGCAAATCCTGATCGATCGTGCTCGCAGACGTGTTGTGCGAATCAAATCCGAACGTCAGGCAACCGAACGCACTGGCGATGGATACTCGAGTGTTCGGAGGGACCGAGCGTCGTTAATGTTGGTGGAACTCGACGATGCCATCGATCTGCTGGCCAAGGGTATGCCCGAAAATGCCGAGTTAGCGCGGCTACACCTGTACGACGGTATTTCCATTGAGGCAGCGGCCGAAAAATTGGGGATTTCGCGGGCGACCGCATTTCGGAAATGGAATTTTTCCCGGACTTGGCTGGCCAGCAAAATCAACCATCAACCGGTTGCCAAATAGAATTTCGCCATGGTCACGGCCACGGCCGATTTGGTTTTGCAGGCAAACTCAGCTTTGGCACGATGTTGGCTTTTCCACGCAATTATTTGGGGAATTTTGAGGTTTTCTTGCGACAATCTCCGTTCCCGATCCGCATAGGATGATGGACTTTCGTGGTCGTGGCGTAGAGAAAATTGGTGACGCTCCCATTCTTGCGTTTTGACGATTGTTGGGTGTGGTGTCACTTGGTTTCGAAACCCCGTCCGATACATGGCAGTCATCCACTTGGATTTGATTAGCCGCCCGCTGATCGACGGCATACTAAATGGATTTTCATCGATGAATCCCGAATTCCTCATTCGCCTTGAAATTGCCTTCAACGAGGCGACCGCGCTGGTCGATCCCGCCGAGAAGATTTCGTACTTAGAGGATCTTGCCAAACGCGACACCGAGTTGGAGCGAGAGTTGCGGACATTGTTGGCGTTGAGGGAAGAATCGGCGGAGTTTTTTGAATCTCGTGAGGGGGATTACGCATCGCTGCTAACGACCACGATACGTGTTACCAAACGCGTTGAGAAAATCGATGAGTTTCTTGAGTTTTTGGCGAGGGTCTCCGGCCCGGTTGCGGGAGGTGAGATCGCCGCAGTTCGAGGTTTCTACCTGCGCAATTTGATCGCTACGGGTCCCACGGGATTCGTTTTTCATGGTCGGGATCCGCAGCTCTGTCGAGACGTCGCCATTAAAGTTCTCGCTCCTTCAATCGCTCGTGTGCCGGAGCAAAAACAGGTATTCATCGATGAAGCCAGATTGGCGAGCACCGTCTTGCACGAAAATGTTGTCTTGATTCATCACATTTCGGCAGAGCCCGATTCACCCCTCGTTTTTTATGCGATGGAATGGATCAATGGACCAACCTTACAGGATTGGCTTGAGCAACACCCCCGGCCTGAGTTCTATCGTGACCACGCGATGAGTTTGCTTCGACAGCTCGCCAGCGGTCTCGCTGCGATTCACGAACATGGAATCATCCATCGCGATCTCAAACCAGCGAATTTGATGCTGGATTCCTCTGGAAAACGCCTAAAGATTGTTGATTTCGGGATTGCTTTTGAGGTAGCTCAGGATTTGGAGCTGAGCGATCCGGTCGGCACACCACTTTATATGTCGCCCGAACAACTCCAAAGTGGTACCCCAACTCAGGCGAGTGATATTTTCTCTTTGGCTGAGATTGCCTGTGTGCTGATTTGGGGAAAGCATCCCTTTGAAGAAAACAGTATTGAATGCCTTACCACGCGAGTGACCACGGGAACACCGACCTTGCCGTCGTCCCAGTATGGTTGCGGTTCGGCAGCACAGGCGGTGTTGCGTAAGGCCTTGTCGACAGATCCTACCCTGCGTTTCTCCAACGCAGTAGATTTTGTTGACGAATTACTCAATTCGATGAAGATAACTCACCATGATGGAGTGGTAAGCCAGGGAAAAGCAAGCAGGTCTGTCCGAGGGATAGGTGCAAATCGAATCGATTCAAAGATTGGTGCTGCCGGGAGGGCAGGCTGGCTGCCTGTGGCAAGACAGCGGCGGTGGTTATCCGCTTTTGTTGGTTTAGCGGCTGTGTTGTTGGTGATTTGGGTTGCAAATTTGCCCGCCAGATTCAGCGACGGTTTTAGTGCCCAACCTAGCCGTAAGAATTCGACAAACCCCAGTGCAGTCCAGGTTGCGTCGACAACAGACACGATGAGGGCAGGTAATTGGGAGGATCCTGATCACTTTTTGAACTTCATGAATATGCAGTTGACGCGCATTCCATCGCTGGGGCAATCGATTGAAGTTTGGCCGCCCGATGCTGATCACCCCGAGTTGTTTCGAAGTCTCGGCTGGAGGAATATGCGGCGCGACATTTTTATTGCGTCCAATTTGGTTACGCGGCGTCAGTATTTAAAAGTGATGGGGATTCAGGGGGACAGCGTGCTTCAAGGAGACAACGATGCCGAGCCGATGCTTTCTCTCGATGCACCTGTTACGAATGTTAATTACAGCGACGTGAAAAGATTTTGTGAGCGACTCACCGAATTGGATCCCGATGGGATACGCTACATCGGATGTGGCCGGAATGTTTGGACCATGGCTGCCTATGGCTATCGGATGATCGCAGAGAACCGCCGCGCTGAACCGTTGCTGGCAACCTTCCGACGACTCAGCCGAGGTGAGGCTGTCGAAGACCAGGATCTCGGGACGATGCCGCTTATTGATGATGTCTTTGGTTCGACTTGGGAGTGGACGTTTGGTGCGAGCGTGAAGCCCATCGTTTTAGATGGGGTGGTTTCCTACCGGGAACGCCCCGAGGTTCCGAGCGAACCCTTTCTCGAATTATTAGGTGGGGGTGAGAAGGATCTGTTCGTGCATTCCCACGATATGAATTACGGGATGAACGATTATCTTCATGACAGTTACAACCTCATTTTTCACCTCGAATCAGATGGTGAAACGTGTTATCTGATGCCCGAATCCGTCGGTGAGCGAAGTTGGGTTTCTTACCGGTATCGTCTTAAAAACGGAGTTATATCTGCAAGCGTACGGAGTCCTTTCTCGCTTTATCAAGACAACGCTGAAGCGGGTATCCGAATACGTTGCACCGATCGTCCAACTGAGATGCCGATTGAAGATTGCGAGTGGCATACGATATCGGCGTTGGAGGGACCGATGCCAGAATTCTTGCTTGAACCCATCGATGTCACTCCAATTGCGAAGGGTGCTGTCGAAATAGAGGTTGAGTATTGGATCCAAGCAGATAAGACGCCACTCTGGCAAATTCAATTGGGACGCACCAATCAGACGAACCTGCTATCTGGCATCTTTTGCTTCCAAGCCGTAACAGGTGGCCGGGAGGAGTCGATGCGTCAGTCGGTCAGTGTCCCCACGTCGTTTCGCAGTCCACTCATTGGATTTCGCGTGTCGGCATATATCGACGAACCATTGCCCGAAAAGATTGCGGAGTGATCGGAGGTCAGTTGGAGCGATGTTTTTCCGTCGGCCCTTTCGGTATCAAGTGACTAATTGTTTGCCGATCGTTTTTCTCAAGAATTGTATTTATATGTCAGCAAGCTTAGACGTAGACGAACTCGCTTTGATCGAGATCTAGGGTCGGCCTGAAAGGTTAAACGACGTTTCGCTCCATCAACGTTTTTCGTTTAGGATTTCGTTGGCGTCATGATCGATCGAGTTCCGTTTGCGGAAACCTTTTGCGGCCATCGCTATCGACTGGCTTTCCACTGCGGCGGTTCCACCACTCTTGCGCGCGATTCGCATCATGACTTGGGTTGGGAATCGGCATGCGGGCGATGACGCGTGAGCGCCAGACCTTCAGTTTTTGTTTTAGATCAGCAGCTTTGCCACGACGTTCATCGCTTAACTCTTCCGTCTCACCGGTGTCTTTGGCAAGGTGGTAGAGTTCGACGTCACCAGAACCGTCTAGATATTCAATAAGCTTCCAGTCACGTTCTCGAATCGCGCTAGCGGGTCGGTCATGGTGATAATGGGGATAGTGCCAATGCAATGCAGCGCGTTGCAAGGTTTCGCTGGGATTTGAAAATAGGGGCAGCAAGCTGACGCCGTCAATGGTTTGGTTTGACGGTAATTCGCCTTTTGCAGCCGCGACAAATGTTGGGTAAAAATCGTAGGAGATCGTTGGTTCGTCGCAGACCGAATCAGCTGAAATGCGTCCTGGGTACTTCACAATCAATGGGACGCGAATACCACCCTCGTGCAGAGCACCCTTTTCACCTTTCAGTGGCAATAAGCTCGAGACATTGTCATCGGCGTGTTCACGGTAATCATAGCGTCGATACAAACCACCGTTGTCGGATGTGAAGACAATCATCGTATTGTCGCTTAATCCTTGGTCATCGATTTCCTTGACGATGCGCCCCACCATTTGGTCGACTTCTTCGATCATGGCCGCGTAGATCGGGTGGGGGAGAGCTTGATTCCGTTCCTTTGCTCTCGCTCGATACTTTGCGACTAACTCTGATTTACCACCAAGAGGAATGTGTACTGCGAAGGGTGACAGCATTAAAAAGAAAGGGCGTTCATCACTGTCTTGAATGAATTGAAGGCACAGGTCCGTTTCGAATTCGGTGCGGAACTGCCCAGGCCTTGGTTTCAGGTCATTGCGGCCATTGACTCGAAATCGGTTGGGAAGATGCGGTCCATTAATCTCGGCAGCAAAGTCATAGCCTTGTTGGGCTGGTCCAAACGTACCGCCAACCCCCAAATGCCACTTGCCAACGTAGCCAGTTCGGTAACCTGCGGTTTGCAGCGACTCGGCAACGGTCACTGTGTCCAGCGGTAACGCCATTGTTGTTTGAGGCGTGATGACTCGTTCAAAAGGTCGCCAGTGACCGGGGATGTGGGCTGTGATGCCGATCCGAGCTTGGTTCTGCCCGGACTGAACAGCACAACGTGTGGGAGAACAGACTGCACCGGCCGCATAGAAGTCAGTAAACCGTAAACCTCGCTTGGCAAGCTGGTCGATGTTGGGGGTGTCGACAAAGTCGTTGCCGTAGCAACCAAGATCAGACCATCCCAGATCATCAATCATGATGAAGACAATGTTTGGTTGATCTGCACTCGCGGCATTTGCACTCGCGGCATTTGGGGCGACCATTACAAAGATCAGAAACAAGCTAAGAATGAGCGTTCGTGTGACAGCGGTTTTGGGCATTCGATTGTTCCAGGCGGCGGGCCGCTCTCGTGATATAGCTGGGGATGTTTGGCCATTGGCCCACATTCTCGGTCGGAAACCTCCAGAATACAAGGTTTTCTAGCGATGAAGTCATTGCCTCTCGTGGTGATGGAGTGCGTTACAATAGATTGAGCAGAGATGAGTCGCTTGGCTGCTTGCACGGGAGAGCGTGGAAATGATGGAAGTGCGATGCCAATGTGGAAAGTCCATAAAGGTTCGTCCTTCACTTGCCGGTTTAACGATACAGTGTGGTCACTGTGGAGATCGGTTGAGGGTTCCATCGCTGCGAGCGATGAAGGCTGCTACAGATCGAGGGGAACCGGCGGTTGCGCGAGATCTAGATTCCGATTTTCTGCACACATCACCCGATTCTTTGGGACTTCCTGAAAATGCCTTTGTTCATTTCCATGGCACCGTCGACTCCAAAGGGCGAGTCTCGATGGTGGCCATGGAAAACTACGCTGCAGTTCTGACACGAACCATCGAGAGATTCGCAGAGTCAGCTTCTGAGTCGGAGAGCCTGGAGGTCATGGTGTCTTGCGCACTGACACCAGGTTATGGTTCTTCGGTTTGGATCGAAGTGATGCCGGTCGCTGCCGAATGCCCAAAAATCGATGCTTTATTGTCCGAGTTGAGAGCGGTTCCCGCGCCCATCGTCCAAGCGGGGCCGGTCGCCTTTGCGCTTTACCGTCGAGTCCATTGTGCGACTGCTACGTCGACTTTGCTCCAGCCGTTTGGGTTTCTGTTGGACAAGATTAAAAAACTCGGTGCTGACCGAGTATTGACCGATGCTGCTCGCTCGCTGCATTGCGGCGAGGCAGTTTCAAAAAAACCGTGGCTGCAGTCCCTTCGGGAATCTTTAGCTCGGTGGTTCGCTGAAACACCCACGCCTGTTGTCAATCAGCAGGAAACGAAATATGCAGATTGGAATCGCTGGATCGAAACGCTGGAAGAGAATTTCGACATGACGGTTCGGCATCAACTGGAAACCAAAGACCAGCAGAAGTTGCAATCAGCGGGACGCTTGGTTTGGCTGGCGGCCAGTTGCATTGAAAAGCAGGATTGGAAAGGAGCCATTGCGAGGTATACATCCGCCCTAGAGATGTTGCCAGGGAATGCTCCGCTGCTTGCGCGCCGAGCAAGGGTGTACCGCATGGCTGGTAACCGGCAATCCTCGCTTGCCGATTGGAATCAGGCAATTTCGATTGCTCCCTATGATCCGTGGCTGTTCTATCACCGCTCAGAGATCTTTGCTGACTTGGAAGCTTGGTCGAAAGCGGAGGAAGACTTGAACGATGCCATCCAATTGGCATCAATCGAACCGACATTCCTGTTTGCAAGATCGCAGATTCGATTCAACCAAGAAAAATTGTCGGATGGGAGAGGCGATCTCGATCGAACGATCGAACTTGATCCGAACAGCGGCTATGCCCTTGCGCGGCTTGGTTGGTTATTACAGACGGAAGAAGAACGGGATCTTGACCTTGCGACTGAGTGCTTAACCAGAAGCATTGAGTTGATGCCCGGTCATGCTGAACCTCTCTTTCAGCGAGCTTTGGCGTACGCCTCACAAAACAAGCTGGAACTGGCTTTGCAGGATTGCGATGCCGTTATCGAGCAGCATCCGGAGCACGGTGCGGCATATGGAATTCGTGGCCGCATGCTTCAAGTTCAAGGCGAATTTAAGGAGGCGATCGAATCGTGCAGCAAGGCGATTGACCTTGGTTGGAAAGCATCCATTGCTCGGCTGGCCCGTGGCTTTGCGTATGCTGCGATGGGGGAGTTGGATCTCGCCTTGGAAGATTGCGATGAAGTCGACGAATTGGATCCGGACAATCCGCTTTGCTGCCAGCTGCGCGGTATGTTGAGTTTTCACCGCGGTGAATTGGACGCTGCAATGCAGGCTTTCGCAAGAGCTCGGGATTTGGTTCCCGATTGGATCGAGCCACGGGAGCAATTAGCAATGCTGCACCGCATTAATCAAAACCCGACGGCTGCGGTTGATGAACAAACGGCGCTGGTCAGACAACAACCAAAATGCGCTTCCCATTACGTCAATCGTGCGTTTGCCTACGCGCAACTGGCCGCTTTTGATTGTGCCCATCGCGATTATGATCATGCGGTCAGTTTAGAGCCCGAAAATGAACAGATCCTTTATCTGCGAGGGTGTTACTTTCTTGATCGAGGAATGCTGGAAGCCGCATTGGCCGATTTTGACAAAGTTCTGTCGATCGCAGGCGAGCACGATGAATCACGGTCCAAGCGAGCAGGCATCCTGTTGCAGCTCAAACGACCTCAGGAGGCGGTTGTCGAATATGAGAAATTGATCGACAAGTATCCCGATGACATGGAGGCCTATTCCGGTCACGCGTTTGCAAGTCAATTGGTTGGTAATGATCAGGCTGCAGAAGAAGATTTTGATAAGATGCGTCGCCTCGCACCGGAGGATGAAATTGGCACGACGGTCCGGTCCATGTTGGGAAGAGCTCGCTTACTTGAGGAGGAGGAGCGATATGCCGAGGCGATCGAAGTTGCCGCTGAGATTATCGATCTCGCGCCTGACGAGATGCTTGGGTATGAGGTTCGAGGATGGTTGCAGTGGTGTGACGAACAATTTGTGGAAGCGGCGGATGATTTCACACGGCTGTTGGAGTTGACAGAGGATCACCCCAATGCGCTGAACGGGCGGGGCCACATTCAGGCAGAAATGGGTGATTGGCGATTAGCGCTGGATGATCTCGATCGCGCGATCGAAATTGGGCGAACAAAGGGCAATGCTCGACTGCTTGCCTACGCGCTGAATGGACGCGCACTGGCGCTAGCAGGGGTTGGACAGTTGGAAAAGTCTGTTCGAGATTACGAAGAATCGGTGAGTCTTTGTCCTGCTAATGCCTGGGTGCATTACAACCGAGGCATTGTGTTGCTGAAGCAAGGCGACAAAGAAGAGGCGAATCGAATGCTACGGCAAGCAATCGAATGTAAAAATCCAGCTCTGCCAAAACGCAAGCGTCTGCGGGCGATTCATTTGTTGGATGAAACGGTTTAGTCAGAACTTGAGATTGGGTCTTAGCCGGGCAGCGGACTGCAACCGTTGCGTCCAATCAACACCTAGTAGCGATGTCTTTCGGCACAATCGGAAATCGATTCGACTGATGATGTGATCGGCTGACTCCAAGCAATGATTGCCCGAAATGATTGGCGGCACAGCAGTGTCGACCGGGTATCGTCATGGTCATCGATTGTTTCCGGTGTCACGTACTTCGCTATCTGCGATGGTCGCTACGAGCCATTGAGCGTGTGAATTCGATCGATCAACAGCTGATGCTTGGCCTCATGTTCTCAGGCTGTTTCGCAACGCTCGGAAGGACATCTTGCCCGACGACGCCCGCTTCGGTGCAACGAAGGACTCGCTAATTTGTTGAGGCTGGCCATGGTGACCAAGGCTTACGACCTTCTTTTTCTTGCAGAAACTTGGCGTCGACCGCTTTGTACCAGGCGTGCAGTTGGGTTCGCATTTCGCTGACGATCTCGGGGTGCTTGTCTGCTAAGTCGGATTGCTCGCCGACGTCATCTCCCAAATTGTAAAGATGGATACGACCATCTTCGTAACGCTCTACTAGCTTGAATGAGCCGACTCGAATAGCACCACCGGGAAATCCACCTTGATTACTGTAATGCGGGTAGTGCCAGAAAAGTGCCCGGCGTTCCAGCGACTTTCCCTGGAGAGCGGGGAGTAGATTCACGCCATCGACTTGGTGCGTGAATTGAATGCCGGCAGCGGCGGCCACGGTTGGTAGGACATCGATGGAGCAAATCGATTGTGAATTCACTGATCCTGGCTTTGTGACACCTGGGTAGCGGATAATCCATGGTTCACGTATCCCACCCTCGTACACCCATCCTTTGCCACCACGCAGCGGCAGGTTGCTAGTGGGTGACCCTTCTGATGTGGACAATCCGCCGTTATCACCCGTGAAGATGACGATTGTGTTTTCCGCAACGCCTGATTGCTCCAATTGGTCAATGACTTTACCGACCGCTTGGTCCATCGCTTCGACCATCGCGGCATAGACGGCATGTTTTTGCAGGATACGTACTTTTCGTTGTTTATCCCCGTAGACAGTTTCTTCGTCGGCAAACTCTTTACCAGTAATCTGCTTTGCTCGCTGCTGGTATTTCTTGACCAGGTCGGGGCGTCCGATCAGAGGTGTGTGAACGGAATAGAATGACAGATAGGCGAGAAAGGGTTTGTTCTTATTTTGTTCGATAAAGTCTGCGGTTTCGGTTGCCAGGCGATCGGGTAGATGTTCACCCTTGGGGCCGTCGGTCAGGCGGGGATTTCCGTAGGGAGAAAAGTATTTGTCGCCGCCGTAGGGACCGCCACCTCGGTGGCCACCACGGTTGATGTCAAAACCTTGTTTCGTTGGCCAGAATTCTTCAGTCGGACCTAAGTGCCACTTGCCGGCAAAAAAAGTCGCGTAGCCAGCTTCCGATAAGGCGTCAGCAATGGTGATTTCTTCGAGTGGCATGCGGTCGAACAAGGGAGCGGATTTAAACGTCCCACCCCGCTTCCCGGAAAAAAAATTGGTGGCATCGATTCGCGAAGGATACTTGCCCGTCATCAGGCTGTATCGAGTCGGACTGCAAACAGGATTGGCAGCGTATCCATCAGTAAACCGCATCCCGGTCGCCGCCAAACGGTCAACGTTAGGGGTTTCGTAAAAACAGTTTGGATTGTTCGCCCCAATGTCCATGTAGCCTAAGTCATCCACCAAGATAACGACGACATTCGGTTTTTGGGGTGATTGATTTTCGACAGCAAATGAGCGGGATCCGAGGATCAGCAGGAGGCATGCGACAGACGCTGAGAAAGTTAACGATTTCGTGATCATGGCGATGATGTGACTTGCCGAACGGTGGAATTAACGGGAAATTATTGGATGTTCAAATCGGGGTGCACTGACGACTGGTCAGGGAATCGTTGCGATCTTTGGCGTGCGGCGGTGCGACCAGAAACAATTTTCGTGATAGTGTACTTGCTTTCGCAACCTAAAAACTCATTCCATTATTTGAGATTCTCATGAAAAGTTGTTTTGCGATCGTGGGCTTATTGGTCTTACTTTCCAATCAAGTCTTGGCTGAAAACTGGGGGCATTGGCGCGGGCCGGATGGGAATGGTGCGGCTGGTGACGCTCAGCCGCCAACGGAGTGGAGTGCGACGAAGAACATTAAGTGGAAACTTGCGATTCCGGGCCGGGGTTCCGGTTCGCCGGTTGTCTGGGGGGACAAGGTTTTTGTCGTCACGGCAATTCCTGAGCAAGCTGATGGCAACGCTGTTGAGCCGGAAGCGAGGCGTTCCCGATTTGGAGGGCGTGGCCGCGGAGGTGCGCTGCCAAAGTTGGAGTTTGTCTTGCTTTGTGTTAATCGTGATAGCGGCGAGTTGTTGTGGAAGCGAACCGCAACGCGGGCGACGCCGCACGAAGGGACACATTCGACGAATGGGTTTGCGTCTGCGTCGCCTTGTACAGATGGGCAGCACGTTTATGCCCACTTCGGATCACGGGGGCTGTTCTGCTATTCGATGGACGGTGAACTGAAATGGAGTCGTACAGATTTTGAACCGATGACGACGCGAGCCACCTTTGGTGAAGGAAGTTCACCGACGATCGCAGATGACAAGATTCTGGTGCCATACGATCACGAGGGCGATTCGTATTTGTATGCGTTGGATAAATTGACCGGCAAAACTGTTTGGCAAACTGAGCGCGATGAACCGACAAATTGGTCGACACCTCTCGTTGTTGATTTTAAAGGTGGAAAGCAAGTTGTTGTCAATGGTCAGAATTGTGCGCGCGGCTACGACTTGGAAACCGGTAAAGAACTCTGGCGCTGCGGCGGACAGACTCAGCGACCGGTTGCTTCCGCAGTGTCGCTCGGCGATCTGGTCATTGTCGGCAGTGGATTTCGTGGGTCCTACATGGGGGCATTCAAGCTAAGCGGGCGGGGTGATTTGGAGGGAACCGATGCGGTCGCATGGTCGATCAGTCGAGACACGCCTGACATCGCATCGCCACTGTTGTCAAACGGACGGGTCTACTTTCACAAAGCAAAGCTGGGTGTACTCAGTTGCCTCGATGCGAAGACGGGTGAGCCGAAATTCACGGCGAGTCGGATTCCTGGGATCAATAGTACCTATGCCTCGCCGGTCGCTGCCGGCGGCCATGTCTATCTAACCGGTCGAAGTGGCACGATTGTCGTGATCAAAGATAGTAACGAATTACAGATCGTTGCGACGAACTCCTTGGGTGAGGGGGTGGATGCCACGCCTGCACCCATTGAGAACGAGTTGCTGATTCGCGGGGAAGAGCACCTGTTTTGCATCGCAGCGGAATGAACGTGGGTGTTGCGAGCGACTCGCAAAGGCTCGGAGCGTCATCGTATTTGCGCTTGGTGTTTACGCAGGGTGGTTGAGGTTCAGCTGAACGCTTGAGAGATTAGTTCGGTTTGAGTGCGTAAAGCTGAGTGAACTCTACAGCACGAAAAACGCCGCCGTCTTCATAGACGGCGGCGGGTACTCGTCGATCTTGTTGCTCGGTATCGAGCGATTTTATTCGTCTGAGCTTTGGTTTTCTTTTTCGGCCTTGTATTTCTCGAAAGCGGCGGTGATTTGTGGATTTGCACCGCCATCTAGCTCAACTGCCTTTTGTTGCCACTCGATGGCTTGATCCAAGTCGCTCATCTCGTAGTAGACTCGCGCCAGTGTGTCAATGATCGACCCATCGCCGGACTCTGTGAGTTCGTTTGCTCGTGTGGCGGCACGGAGGGCGAGATCCATATCGCCGTCGTTGGTTGCAACATTCCAGGCGATCTCATTGAGAGCCTGAGAGTTTTCCCATGCTAACTCGATAACTTCAGATCGTAGCGCTGCAGCTTCCTCTGTTTTCCCCGACTGTTCCAGGATCGACAGTTTGGTCATGGAGAGACTGATATTGGGGCCGATTTCTGCCTCGAGTTTTTGCAATGCTTGTAAAGCTTTGTCCCACTCTTGGCCATTGATCCAACCGTTAAGTTTGCCGGCGATTGCTCGCATCCTTTTTTCGGCTTCAAGTTCCTTGATCGCTGTTTCGCGATTCCATGTGCCATCGACCACTTGTTGCAGTGGTTCGTCAATCCCTGCGGGGTGGCCAATCCATTCTACGAACCCATCACGGCCGACAATGAATGCGCACGGAATGCCGGTTTGACCAGCGGCGTCCATGTAGTTCGTCGATGTTTGCGAGTCGTCATCGAGTGCGAGTCGATACTGAATCACGTCATCCCAAGATTTTCCATCCATCGCAGCTTGGGTTAAAAACGAGGTCACCGTCGATTCGTCTTCCTGGGTCACTCCCACGAATGCGACATCGTCGCCGTGCTGTTGTTGCAATTCGCTAATATGCGGCATACCTACGCGACATGGACCACACCATGTCGCCCAAAACTCGATGACGTGGACTCGATCGCTTTGTTCCAAGTCAACCGGTTCACCTTTGACGAATTTGGTCAGGTGAATCGTTGGGGCAGCATCGCCAATGTTTAGTGAGTTGGTGGAGGGAACGACTGCTGGAATGATATCCAGCATTGGTTCCGCCGACGATGATGAATCAGCGATCCCTCGGGTTTCGTTGGGTTGTGGTCCAGATGCTTGGTCTGATTCGGCGGTGCATCCGGACAGGCCAAGTGGGAGTATCAATGCGATCAGGTACTTGCACGCAAGCTTTAACCTTGTGCGGGCTTTTTTGGGGTTGTCTGCATTCATTTTCATTCGCCTCTGTATTGTGTTTTTGCCAATCATTCTCAGATTCATTGAGGTGCGGAAATTGCTGAAGCAGAACGCCTCATGCCCCGTTTGCTTACCGCCCGCTTTAAAGATACGGAATTCCTCCGTTTGAGTCCAACTGGCAGATTTCTGTTTAAATGGTGAGCCGACCTCCAGATAATGAAAATTCGTAAGGCTTGTGCTGCGAAAATTCCAAACAATGAGAAGGACCATTGAATGGGTGATGCAACGGATCGGCTACCACATCGAATTGTTCTCACCGGTGGGCCAGGCGGTGGAAAAACGACGGCTGCCGATTTGATGCGACGGGAAGTCGGCGATCGAATTGTGATCGTTCCGGAGGCGGCTACGATGCTGTTTTCGGGGGGATTTCCGCGGCATCAGGAAGTTCATGCAAAACGTTCCGCCCAGAAAGCGATCTATCATGTTCAGCGAAACCTCGAGGACATCCACTCGGCCCTCTATCCTGAACGCTTGCTGCTGTGTGATCGTGGCACCTTGGATAGTGCCGTCTACTGGCCCGAGGAGGGAGATGGTGATTTTTTTTCTTCGTTAGCGACAACTGTCGAGGAGGAAATCGATCGATACGACGCGGTGATTTTCTTCGAAACCGCAGCCGTTGGGAATTTGTCGATTGAGGGGGGGAATCCGGTGCGAACCGAGTCGATCGAAGAGGCAATCGCGATCGACCGACGGTTGCAAGGCATCTGGTCTCGACACGACAATTTCATTTTTATTCCTCACGAGAAATCTTTTTTTGCGAAATTGCAGTTCGGATTAGAAAAGCTCACCACGATGTTGGAGGGAGGCAAGAAAGGATAGCAAGGCGTCGTATCCGGTAAGCCTTAACGCTTGTCAGAAGAGCCATTCGGTTTGTGATGCCGGCCAGTTTGTGGCGTCGGTTTTTCAAAAGCTTGAATGCGTCTGGTAAGCTCATCGCGATCGCGAGTTGCCATCACACTGCACTCGAGAGTTTCGTTAATCCGCTTCGAGTTTTTGTTTGTTGGGCGACGTTTGCTTGACCCGCCGAGTGTTTCCTGAATTTGGCCGTCAAATGCCGGAGGCTGTTGCCGAGTGTTGGGCAATTGCTGATGTGCAATTTGATGAACAAGCTTTGTGGGGCTTCGAGCGGTGCGCTGCAAAATGATGATGCAGTGCGCGCAGCTGCTGGCAATCATTGGGGTGGCTTGGCCAGAAAATATCGCATCAGTGCTGTGACCGCAGCGATGAGCGCCGTCGTCAAGGCTGCTGGTCCGAAGTAGAAGGTCCAGAACGTTTGGGCAATAGCATCCGAGACGGTGCTCTCTGTCGCGTTTGGGCCTAATCCGTCGCGGAGAATCCAAGCAAACGGGCCGACGAAGGCAATCACAAAGAAAAATAGTGCGGCGGCTGAAATCGTGAGGATGCCAAGGAGTTGTTGGAACCAAGATTCCCTCGCAGGGGTAGTCACGTTCTCCACGGCCGGCACGTAAGGATTCTCGTCGGCTGGCTCCCGTGGATTTTCCGGATCATTGGCCATGATTCAGTCCTGCCCCCTCGTCTGTTGAGATTTAAACCGGGATTCCAATGTTAGGGGGAGCATTGCCAACCGAATCCAAGCTCGAATCGATCTCGCTTTGTATTCTTGGATTGCTTGCAGGGTCTGTGGCCTATAGGCCCACGTGACTGTGGAAGGCATCGCCAGGTTATAACTGCTCGGGTTAGTGCAGATGGAAAAACACTGAAGTGAGTTGGAACAACTTATCGGGAAACGGGTTCTCGCGAATTGCCCGGATGCCCCATTTTGATTTCAGCGAGATTATTCGCCTTGGGCCCGTTGACTCAATGGTCGTGGGAACAGTGATTCGGTCCAACCGTTGGCAAAAAAACCGTTTGGATCAGACGCAGTGCAGATCGCCGCAAATCGTTCAAAATTTGGGTAGAGCGTTCGCAGTTGATCGGCGGGTAGAGGGCATAGCTTGCCCCAGTGTGGCCGAGCTGCAAAAAGCTTTGACATGCTGTTCGCAAGAAATTCGGACAATCTCTCGAAGGCAGCTAAGTCTGTTTTGCTGTGATAATTTGTGAGCGTGATCGAATACCAATCTTCGTCGACAAGTCCATCCTTGTTTGCCCCGTTGGAATCAGAAGAGATCGGCGTCAGCCCACACGCCATCGAGATCAGTGTCTCATCCGGCAAGATTCGCCGGACACAAATTGGATAGTGGTGGCAGTAGGTGCCCCTCAGTTCTGACAGGCTGCCCTCGCCGCCGATCTCGGCAAGCTGCATGCGGTAATTTGACTTTAGCGGTTCACTGGACTGTCCCGCAGCATCGAGCGTGGATCGCAGGAATTCGAGTGCCGTAGGCAAATGACTGCGCTGAACGAACAATTCAATTTCGACATGGCGAAACCGCTCGTGCTCCATCACCAACTGCTGAGAGGAGTCACCGGTGACCCGCCAATTGCAGATCACGAATCGAGGAATGATCCGCTGGAATAGCAAGCGGATGCATCGGTGAAAGCGAATCAGTCTGCTGGCCAATAGGATCAAGAGGTGCATGGAAAGATCGAAAACGATAAACCGATACCATTGGTAGACCGGAAGCAAAGGTGATCGTGGTGCTATTGTTTCTTTGCGATGCTGGGCAACATAGGTCCAAAGCCAAGGGACAAGATAGAATTGCTGCAATGGAAAATCTGTCTCTGCCGCGAGCACTGACGCTAGGTCGTCATGCTTTTGAAAGTGTTCCTCGACTTGGTAGGTCGGCCGACACTCAATGGTGACTGCGAGGATAATGCCGAGGCAGCCTAGTGAGCATCGGGCTGCAAGTAGTTCATCGCCATCAGTGATTTCCTCTATCAGAGCGTCACCAGTTACGGTGTCATATTTGGCAATGCGGATCCCAGTCACATAGTGCGAAAGGGAGTGTCGACCCGATCCGTGGGTGCCCGTTGAAATAGCACCCGCGATCGTTTGTTCGGTGATGAAACCGACCGAAGGAAGTGTCAAGTCACTCTGTTTCAATTTTGCCAGTACGCGTTTGATTTGACATCCGGAACCGACGGTTGCAATCTTCCGTCGGTGGGAAGCATCAATTTGTACCTGCTTGAGGTGCCGCAGATCTAGCAGGATGTCTTCGCATTCAAGGATCTGGCTCCAGGAGTGCAGTCGACCGATGCAACGGATGCGTTTTCCTCGGTGCTGCCTTAGGATCGCGAGCACTTCCCCTTCATCTTTTGGAACGAAGTGTGATGTCGGGGTAAGCGTAATGTTTCGACCGAAGTTGGGTGTCGGCATGGTGACAGTGGCGTGTGTTGACAATGGCGAGAGCTGAACTGTTAACCTTAATGCCAGAAAGGTCTGGTGTGTGAATCCTAGTTCTCTTGCGGTAGAAAAAATCTCAGCGAGATGTCGCGTAAACGAATTGGTTCGCTCGAACGTGGGCGAATCTACTGTTTGAATGCAGAACGTGATGGAGAATCAAGTGGCTGGTCAATTGGTAAAGCGTTTGGCTTGCCTGAATCCGAGTCGACATTTTTTACCGTCGGTCGATAAGTGGCCGCCCTTTGTTCTGCTCGGTCTGTTGGCGGGTTGTATCGCATCCATTCATCCGCTGTTAACCGAAGCAGACCTTGTTGAACAAGAGGACTTAAGCGGTCGATGGGAGCTTGAAATCGTTGGGGCAAATCAAGGTAAAGAGAAAGGACGTCTCTTGCTGGAATTTGAAAAATATGACACATCGACTTACGACGTTTTTTTACGATCTGCGGCGAATAAAGATAACACGCAGTTACCAGAGGCATGGACGCTTCAGGTCGGCATCATCGAAGGGCAGTGGTTCGCGCAAGTCATTCCGAGGGATTTGCCAGTTGGTCCACCATTGGCAAAAGGGATTCCAGTCTATGTTTTTGGACGTCTTGAATTTTGCACAAATGAAATCAAGTTTTATGGATTGCTGGACTCTCGGTGCGCGGCTCTCGCTGATCAAGCAAAGTTCCAACGCATGACTTACGAACCTTCCGATATGGTTGAGTTGACAGTTTTTACAATGCCAACCGAGGAGCTGCAGAAGATCGTGATTGAGCATGGTGACAAGATGTTTAAAGCCAAACCCGTTGTCCTGCGCCGCGTCGGTGGTGATCGCAAGTGACCTCGCCAAGTTGTCCGTCGCGGTAGGGCCTGCTTCTGAATTTTGGTGATCGATTCGCCGTGGAACATCCATGGCCCTTTCGCAGTCGAAGCGGTTCTTGCCACCATTATCCAGTCGGGGACCTGTTGAGTGGAAAATTACCATTACCACGATGATCGCGTGGGCAAGCCAGAAGTCGCCCCCTTTAGCTTTCAGTTCCTGTTCTTGCTGCTCTACGGTAAATTCGTCGGTTGGGTCGCGAGTACAATTTCTGTCGCAGTGCCGATGGTTTGCGGATTGATGGCGCTGGTGCTATCGGCCAAGCCCGATCTTAATTGCGATTTGAATAGCGATTTGAATAGCGATTTGAATTCCTGGGAGATTCGGCAAGGTCTCGTCGACACGGCGAGTGGTGGGGACGCCGAGGTTTGTAATCGCTTGACCGGTCGCTGTTTGCTCGGTGCATACCCTGAGGCGTCTGAGACGATCAAGCATATGCAGTGAGGCATCGACCGATGTCAAAATCTCGCTGTTGCCAGAGGATGCTCTTGCCTCGAGGGCTGCTGGGAACTGGCCTGCAATAACGGAACGAGACGACGCCAGCAATCGGTCAGAAACAGCCGGGTGATACACCGAGAGTAACGTTGCCGGCGATTTTTGAATCAACTTCCTGGCTCTTTTTCATGCAGTTCCTTGCCATGCCGAAACGTCTCACTTGTACATCATTCATCGCATATCGGCTTCGTGGTGATCAAAGCTTGTGCTTGGCGAGTATGCGGATCGACCAACTCTGCCAAACTAGGCCTCTTGTTGATTGCCTGGTTGAGTGATCGGTTGGTCTGTTGGCGTGTCGCCTGACAGGGGCAAACGATAGCAAGCAGCCTCTTGGGAATTGCGAAGGTACAATCGGTCACCGACAACGACCGGGTGGTTCCATGTTTTTCCCGTTAACACTTTGCGTTTGGCGATTTCGGTGTGTTCACTGGGATCCGCCTTTAGCAGTACTAGCTCCCCTTTTTCGCTGATGACTAACAACGCGGCAGAATCTTCTAGCAATAAGACTTGTCCTTTGCCATAGCGTCCGCCCTTCCACATGCGTTCACCGGTCGCGAGATCAATGCAGGTAAAGATCGAATTGTCAAACCCGTAGGCGTGACCTTGAAAGATGACAAGATCGTTGAAGTCAGGTTTAAGATTACGCGATGTCCATACTTCCTCAGCACTCCAGCTGTTTTCGACATTCTTGACACGAATCAGTCTCGTTCCCGAGCCGAGGCCTGTCGGGATTAGCACCGAATCACCACTCACCACATGCGGTTGCAGTGATCGATAGCCTTGATGTTTCCAGTCGTAGCGAAGTCGCTCCGAACCGGTTTCTGGATCGAGTAGGCTGAGTTCCTGATTGGTGAGCATCATGACATGATTGGTGCCGGCAACCATTCCCATTTGGGGAGAGCTATAGGAGTGTTCGCCCGCGGGGACCGACCATGCCAGTTCACCCGATTGTGTGTCAAACGCAATCGTTCCTTTGTCTCCTTTGCCTCCCGCGAAGACGGTGACAATTGAACCGGTCACCAGCGGAGACGAGCTGAATCCCCACATTGGTGGCTGGCGATCAGCGATTTCTCGCAGGTCTTGCTGCCAGATCAACTCGCCTGTTTTGGGGGCAAGTCGCATGACCAAGCCATTCGCGCCACTCGCATAAAGTCCGCCGTTGGCGAGTGTCGGCGTGCCGCGCGGACCGGGACCACCTAGGGGGTCGTCGAACCGTGATTCGACCTCGTGCACCCAAACTTCTCGTCCGGAATTGGCGTCGTAGCAGACAACGGCCTCCATTACTCCTCGCTGTTCTTGAGTAAATAAGAGATTTCCGGCTACGGCAAAGGATGACCAAGCGGGGCCGACCGGAATCCTCCAGAGTTCTTCTGGTTCGTTTTGCTGCCAATCCAGATTGAACTGAATGCCCGACTGTCGACCCCCGCGATCGGTACCGCGATAGGCAGGCCAATCAGGGTTCGCTAAGGATTGGTCGATGTCGGCTGACACCACGTCATCCAGCATCACACGCGTTTCGTCCCGCTTTGCAACTAGCATTTCTTGCTCTGGTGAGGGGACCCATCGCCAGTGCAGTCCGATTGCAAAATCGCCCCAGACACCATCGCTGCGCAGCAACGCTGAAAACCCAAATCCAATGAACGACATCAGCAAGGCAATGATGGTCCGTCGACGCGCCAGCATTCGTGAACAGAGCGTTGCGGTGAACGCAAACGCGGCGATTCCAATCGGGATGGTGAACATCATCACCGCTGGTCCATTCATTGATTCATCGGCAACCGCGATCGTACCGCCTAACGCTACCGAGATGCCGACAAGCCCGAGCAATCGCTCCTGCCAACTTGCGCGACTGGCGATCAGCCACCAAAGCATCACGATTAGACCACACAGCAAGGGGCCAAACGCAGCGACCATCCAGATCATTGCGGGACCATCTTCTACCATTTGTGGAACGAACGGCATGGTGGCCATGCCCAATAAAAGCACCACAGCGGGCCACACGCGAAGCGGTCGAAGTTGTTTGGATGCACTCGTCGATGGCGATGCAGACGCCTGTTCGTTGTGATTGAGGGCGTTCTGGTCAGTGCTCATGTCGGTTTCAATCACGATTCATTAGGGATTTTTGGGGGCAGCTTTCGGAGACGCATTGTCCCCAGGCTTTACTGATTCGGGAAGGGATCGATCACATTGGTGTGCATTTCACCAATTTGGTGAGAATCTTTGCGAGTGGTTGCGGGATTGGGTGTACGTGTCCGCTCTGGCGTGAACCCGAAGGATATTGCTCCAGTCGCACGCCACTCAACTGAAAGGTCATTCAATTCAGACGGCACACAATGTGTGTCGCATCAATGTAGGCGGAATCCTGCAGGATGTTTGGTCGTTTTGTTCGTTAACGGAACGTGGCGTGGTGCGGGCGGGCGGCCTTTTCCGGTCGTTGGTTCGAACGGATCGTATCCAGTTGGTAAAATGCAGACTGAACCTTGAGCCTTGAGGAAATTTGCAAAGCCATGACGATGACCAAAACTGCTGTAATGGCGTTGTTGAAAGAAAACAAAAACGAACGTGGGATTGCTCACTGGAACAAGCGGCCACGCAAACTCAAGAGTTTCGGGATTGGACTGACGCAATTGCGTAAGTTTGCCAAGCAGATTGGGCGGGACCATAAGTTGGCTCAGCAATTGTGGAAGTCCGATGTCTACGATGCAAAAATTCTGGGCCTGTTAGTCGATGAACCAAAGCGAGTTACATATGATCAGGCGGAACGGCAGGTCGAGCAGCTTGGCGAGGGGATGCTGGTTCATGTTTTTGCTTCCTGTGATGCTACGCTTGCCAAGACGTCGTTTGCGTTCGAATTGGCAAACGAGTGGATGGATCATAAGGTTCCGGTTCGCCGCCAATGTGGATTTTCTTTGTTGTACGAGCTGTCGAAAAAAAAGAAACTGGCGGGCATGGATGATGAATATCTCCTCGAACGAATCCAGTTCATTAAGGATCACATCCGAGAAGAGGAGATGTGGGTACGAGAATCGATGAACTCAGCGCTGTTTGCAATTGGTAAACGCAACTTGAAACTGAACCGGGCAGCGATTCGGGCGGCGAAGGTGATTGGTCCGGTAGAGATTGATTACGGTGATGACAATTCGTGTGAGCCATTGGATGTGTTGAAGCATTTGGATAGCAAGGCATTGCAGGAGCGGTTAAAGGGGAAGTGAACGCGGTTGGTTGTGGAGTGCTGTGCACAGGTTTTGGAGTGCTGTGCTCACGGTATCATGGAAGATTCGCCAGCATCCTCTGTGCCGTTTCTCGCGTTTTTTGGTCTGTCTCTCCTCTATCCCCTGCGTGAACGTTTGTGTTCCCTTCTTCAGCGGCTCTATCGTGGGGAAGGGCGTTCGCGTGCACTGACGGGAAAGTCGTTTGGTCCGGCAAGGCGATGGGCTTCGTGGTGATTTGACCTTCTTGCTGACCATCGGCTGAATGGTCGAAATCGCGATTTCAACGGATGTTTTCGCCCGCTTTTCTTGGTGCATTAAAAATCGAAGGCATTGAAACGTGGCGTAAAACATCGCTGCCGGTTTTGGTTGGGGTTTGAACCTTCCTTGTCGTTCGGGGATAATACAAACCGGAGCTATCGCGTATCCGACCTCGCCGGTTTTACAGCCCGCCCCCGCCGTGTGGCCCAATTGGATCCTTTGAATTGCGTCCCTCTTTCCCGCTGGTTCGTTTGATGATCTTCCGTGCCTTTGTCGGTTTGCTGGTGACTGCCTCAATGGTCATTGGTTCTTTCTGCTCCGCCCAGGTTCAGCCCACTCCATTTGCAGTCGATGTCGCACCGTTTCTCGAAACGCATTGCATCGAATGCCACTCGGGTGACGAGGCCGAAGGAGGGGTCAGGCTGGACCGCTATGAAACTTCCGCCAAGGTTCAAGAAGATTATGAGCTTTGGGAGAAAATCATTCGCTTAGTGAAAGATCATCAGATGCCGCCGGCGGATCAACCGCAGCCGGCTGCGGATGATGTGATCGCTGTTGCTGCGGCTGTTGAGCGTGAGTTGGCGAGCTTTGATTGCACCGCCGAGCGACATCCTGGACGGGTTACAATTAGACGGTTGAACAAATCGGAGTACAACAACACGATCCGTGATTTGACCGGCCTCGACTTGAAGCTGGCTGATGACTTTCCCTCCGACGATGTTGGGAACGGATTTGACAACATGGCCGATGTGTTGACCGTGCCGCCAATTTTGCTTGAAAAGTACTTGGCCGCAGCGGAATCGGTAGCGGCGAAAGTCTTTGCTGACGAGCAGGCTGCCAAGCGGTTGATGCCACTCGAGCCAGAGTCCCCTGCACAGATCATCGAGGTGGCACGGGCGAATGTTCGGCAATTGGCGACGCGTGCTTTCAGGCGACCGATCACTGACGCAGAAGAAGATCGCTTGTTTGAATTAATGCGACTGGCTTTTATGCGTGGCAGTTCCCAAGAGGAGATCTCGGCGTTCGTCACATCCGCGATCCTATCGAATCCGAACTTTCTGTATCGGGTTGAACGGGATCCGGGACCCGATGACGTCGACGGGGTTCGAGCACTTAGCGGCTACGAACTTGCGACCAGAATGTCTTATTTTTTATGGAGCAGTATGCCTGACCAGCGGTTGTTCGACTTGGCTGAGTCGAGGGAACTGCTGAAGGATGAGGTTTTAGCGGCAGAAGTTAAGCGGATGTTGGCCGATTCCAAATCTCAAGCACTGGTCGATAATTTTGCTGGGCAATGGTTGCAGTTGCGGGATGTGGCCAGCCTGATGCCAGATCCCGATTTGTTTCCTGATTTTGATGGCGAGTTGCGAGATGCGATGCGACGCGAGACAGAATTGTTCTTTGAATCCATGATTCGCGAAGATCGCAGTGTGCTTGATTTTTTGTCCGCAGACTTTTCGTACGTCAATGAGCGGCTGGCGCGACATTACGGCATCAAGGGAATCGAGGGTGCTGAATTCCAACGCGTTGCTTTAACGCCGGGAAGACGTGGTGTGTTAACTCACGCCAGTATCCTGATGCTAACATCGAATCCGACGCGAACCTCTCCGGTTAAGCGGGGGAAGTGGATTCTGGAAAACATGCTTGCGGAACCTCCACCACCTCCGCCGGCAAATGTTCCGGAGCTAGAGGAGGGCGGCGAAACACTCGGGTCGCTCCGTGAGCAGATGGAGCAGCATCGCTCGAATGAAGCATGTGCTGTCTGCCATCGCACAATGGATGCCTTGGGGTTTGGCTTGGAGAGCTTTGACGCGATCGGTGCTTACCGCGAAAAAGATGGCCGTTATCCCGTGGATTCGTCGGGGGAGCTTCCCGGTGGCAAGCAATTCAACGGTGCGGCGGAATTGATGGAAATTTTGTCGCAACAAAAACGCCACCAGTTTTGTCGCTGTTTGGCCGAAAAAATGACCATCTACGCGCTCGGTCGCGGGCTTAGTTCTTATGATCGGTGTACGATCAAGGCTGCGGTAAAGTCGCTGGAAAAGAATGACTATCGTTTGAGTGCCCTCGTCACGGCCATCGTGACCAGTGATCCATTTCGAATGCGAGAAGCGAAAGAGAAAAAATGAGTATCCGCACTAGTCCCATCAGTCGTCGGACCGTCTTGCGTGGTTTGGGGGTTTCGCTGGCATTGCCATGGATGGAGTCTTTGGCACCCTCGGTTCAAGCCGCGGGGGCAACTCAGGCTCCACGTCGGATGGCGTTTATCTTCGTGCCCAACGGGGTGCATCTTCCGGATTGGACGCCGCAGCGGCTTGGCTACGGATTCGATCTGCCTCGGACACTTGCCCCGCTGCGACGGGTTCAAGATGATGTCACTGTGATCAGTGGTTTGACGCATGATAAAGGGCGCGCCAATGGTGATGGGGCTGGTGATCATGCTCGCAGTGCCTCGGTTTTTCTGACTGGTTCGCAACCCCGAAAGACAAACGGGGCCGACATTCGCTCGGGGGTTTCCGTTGATCAAGTGGCTGCTCAGGCTGCCGGTCATCTGACCCGTTTTCCCTCATTGGAATTAGGTTGCGAACCAGGACGCAGCGCCGGGAATTGTGACAGTGGATACAGTTGCGCGTATTCATCCAACATTGCCTGGTCCTCGGAGGCGACGCCAGTCGGCAAGGAAACCAACCCGCGATTTGTTTTTTCGCGGTTGTTTGGTGACGGCACACCGCGTGAGCAAGATAAGAATGCCGAACGTCGGGACGCCCTGCGCAAAAGCATGCTCGATTACATTTCAGAGGATGCGAAAAGGTTGCAGCTTAAATTAGCGCAGGCCGACCGGGCAAAACTAGATGAATACTTGAACGGAGTTCGTGAAGTCGAGCGTCGAATCGAACGCACCGATCACGATCCGAAATTGTCTGACGATGTCGACTATCCAATTCCCAGTGGTACGCCAAGTGATTACGGCGAGCACATTCGATTGATGTGCGACATGATGGTGCTGGCTTTTCAGACCGATCGCACGCGTATCGCAAGCTTTATGTTTGCTGATGCGGGCAGCAACCGTAGTTATCGGCAGATCGAGGTTTCGGAGGGACACCACGACTTGTCCCATCATCGTGGGGATGCTGATAAGCACGCAAAGCTACAAAAGATCAATCAGTTCCATGTGTCGCAGTTGGCGTACTTGCTGGAGCGATTGAAGGCGACGCCCGATGTCATGGGCGGATCGTTGCTGGACCAATCGATGGTTTGCTATGGCAGTGCGATCAGTGATGGGAATCGTCACAACAACGAAAATCTGCCGCTGTTGCTGGCCGGTGGCGGTGGCGGAACGATTGATTCGGGACGTCACATTCGCGTCGCGCCGGAAACACCCGCCTGTAATTTGTTCATGTCGATGCTCGATCGTTTTGGAACACCCGTCGATTTTGTCGGTGATAGCACCGGTCGTCTCAGTGGCTTGCAGATCTAACGAGGGGAAATCACGTGAACGGCTGGATTCGAAATCGATTCAGTATGCTGTTAATCGGCGTGTTGTTTGCGGGTTTGCTGGAGCCTGAATGGCGAATTCTTAGGCGGGTAGCAGCGCAAGTACCGGCGAATGATCGCCCGTCCGATCTGGAAAAGCTTTCCAGTGATCATGAGGCGGATCGACTGGCGGCCGTCAAGTATGGTGAGCAACTTGGCAGCGCCGAACTGAAGGAACGGCGGGATGCCGCTTATGCTCTGGCAAAACTCGGGCCTGCCGCGATTCCCGCGATCGACGCTTTGGTCAAAGCCCTCGAAGATCGAGATGAACAAGTTTGGATGCAGTCGGCGATGGCCGTCGCCCGAATTGGTCCTCCCGCTGAGCCTGCGATAGAAACGCTGATTGAAAATTTAGAACAATCGAATGACCAGCGTCGCTACCGCGCCGCATGGGCGCTGTCGCGCATCGGTGCTGCGAGTGTCGATTCACTGGCCAAAGCACTGCGAGATTCTTCGACGCGTATTAAGATTGGTGCGATTGATGCCATGGGGTGGATGGCTGCAGAACATCGGCAAGTGGTTCCTTTGCTGCTGGAATCAGTCGATTCAGAAAGCGAGGAGGTGCGGCTGGCTGCTGCCAAATCACTCGCGAGGTCACGTTCGGTCGATGCGTTGGGAGCTGCATTGAGTTCGGGGGACCCGCGAATTCAGGCGGTCGTGGCGAAATCGCTGGCCGAGACGGAAACCATTCCCGCATCGGTACAGGATCGACTGAGCGAACTGAGCCAGCAAGGGGCGCCGATCGTGCGAGCGGCCGCGATTATTGCGCTGGTGGCATCGGATCGGACACAACCCGATTTAAGTGAATCGATTGTGAAAATTGCCTTGAGTGATGATGTCGAAGCGCGGAACGGTGCGATGATTGCACTTAGAAAGCTTGATGATCCTACGGCCGCGTTAAAACAGTTGGCTGCCGCGGTCCGAAGTGAGCGAGCTGAGGAGCGATCTGCCGCGGCGTTCGCGATCGGTTTGTTGGGACCGAAGTCCGCCGCTTGCGTACCGGCGTTGGTGGATGCATTGAAATCAAACGAAGAGGATGTCGATGAAGTGATCAGGGCGATCAGTCGGATTGGTTCAACCGCCGTTACCCCAGTGCTGCAAGCATTCAGTGATCCAGAGCAGTCACGCGATCGTTTAGCACGCACCCTGGCAATGATTGGTCCAGCTGCCACAACCGGGTTGATTGGGGCATTGCAAAACGAGTCGCTGCAGGTCCAGTTGAACGCTGCATCCGCATTGGCGGGGATGGATCCGACGCCAGCATCGGCCATCGATGCGTTGGCGGTGAGGCTAGAAAGTGGTCCGCCGGAATTGCGTGCGGCGATGGGAGTCGCTTTGGCGGGATGTCGGCAGCTTCCCAAGCAAGTCCTCGTCCAATTACGTGACTTGTGTGATGACGAAAACGCGGAAGTTCGCGCTGCGGGGCTCCGCGCGGTAGCACGGCACGATGCCGATCGATCGGTTGTCTTGGGAATGTTGGTTACTTCGCTTGATGATCCAAGTTCCGTTGTTCGTAGTGCGTCCATTGCTTTGCTGGGAGAACTAAAGGTAGGCAAGGCAAAGGTGATTCAGCCGGTCGCCGCTGCCTTGCAAGATGAGGTTTCGGACGTTCGCCGAGCAGCGGCTCAGGTTCTTGCTGGATTCGGCAGGGATGCGGCGGATCGCGTGAATGACGTGGCCGCATTGTTGAATGATGGCGATGACCAAACGCGGGCAATGTCAGCTTGGGCGATTGGCGAAATCGGTTCAGCGCCCACGGATGTGGCGGACCAATTGTTGGAACTGCTCGCTGATCCGAATGCAGAAATTGTGTTGGCTTCGCTGACCTCTTTGCACAAAATTGGTGCTGACGCGAGCGATGGCGCGGCGAAAGTGGGATCGTTATTGAATCATGCCGACGCTGCGATCCGTTGTGCCGCAGTGACTTGTTTGGCAACCATCGAATCCGATACGACAAAGTCGGTTCCACTGTTGATTCAGTCACTGGAGGATAGGGATTGGAAAGTGCGTCGTGATGCCGCTGCTGGCTTGGGGGAAATTGGAAGTCCAGCAGCGACGCCCGCTGTACCAGTGCTGTTGCGAATGTCCCAAAACGACGAGGATCGGGATGCCGCCCGGGGTGCACTGCGGAGTATCGATGATGCGGGGCCGGAAGCGGTGCCACTGTTGTTGGAGGCATTGAAAAGTGAGGATCGCGGGAGACGGTTCTACTCGGCCTACCTATTGGGAAAAGTTGGCGCTGATGCTCGCGATGCCTTGCCGACGCTTGCGCAGCTTCGTGATGCATCTGACAGTGACCGATTCAAGGAAATGGTGGATCGAACGATCAAATCGATCGAATCAGTAAGCGAATGAGCGGGCGGTTGTTGATCGATCGAAAAGGGCTCGATTGATACGGTGATCACCCAAGATTATTATCGCTTGCGATCGTTTGGCAACGCTCGGCAGTCAAACATCTCTAGTAGCGTTGTGGATGGAGTAGGAGGTTATGTCGCCCTGGTTCCGGTTGGGATTGCTTTGTTCCAGGCGAATCAGCGCGGTTCAAATCGTTCATGCCACGCGACGATAGACAATTCCGTGTCGGTTTCGAGTGGCCACTTCGACGGCGCCCGTCTTGCGCAGCACGTAGGCGATTTGCTGTGTTTTCCAACGCGGAAGATCCGTCCACGCGGCCAGGTCCGCGGTGTTGAAGGGGGCACTCTCTTTGGGCAGGCCGATCAGTTCTAAGAGGTCTTCGGGGACTCGGATTTCAATCGTGGATTCGATCGATTCCAATCGCGTATCCTCGACTCGGTAGTCTTTGTGCCAAGAGCGGCGGCGACGGCCGCGTTTGGGGCTGCGAACTTGCTCGACATGCACCAGGGGGATCTCGATGGTGAGATTACCGTGTGGGAACACGCGAGTGAAATAGATCAATTCTTCGAAGACGTCCAGCACGTTGCCACGTTTCGGACTCATGCGTCGTGAGGTGACTTTACCGCCGGCACGTTTGATCTTCGCAATCCGCGTTCGCATCACGACAGGTTTAACCACTCGCAAACGATGTCGCTTGAGTAGTGTTTGGCACTTGTCTCGGATTGCGGAAAGCGACGCGCACTGAATTTCAATCAGCTCGTCATCACGCACCGCATCAATTCGATATGCTCCCAAGGTGACTTCTGTTTGAGAGTCGTCCGGGGCGTAGGAATGCTTGAGTTGCTGGTGCAGCGTGGTTTCCATCCCACTAGCTCGATGCGAGTAATGATTTGGGTGGTTCTATTCGGGTTCGATACCAAAGTCGCGAATGGTCGTGAGCGTGGTTAGTTCGAGCCCCTGTTCGCGAAAAGCTTCTTCACCACCTGCAAGACGGTCAATGATGGCGATGACGCGATCGACGACTAAACCGAATTTCCTGGCCGCTTCGACTGCTTTGATCGCGCTGCCACCGCTGGTGATCACATCTTCCACAATCACGACATGCTGTCCCGGTTGGACCGGACCCTCTACTTGCTTGCCGGTCCCATGGTCTTTCGGTTCTTTGCGGACCATGAACCCCTTGAGCGGTAAATTTTGTTGGCCCGCGATGGTAACAATCGATGCGGTGATCGGATCAGCGCCGATCGCCATGCCTCCCACCGCGTCGGGTAAGGTACCCGATGACTGCATGGCCTCGAGCATTCCCGCAGCGATCAAGTTGGCCCCTTGCGGATGCAGGGTCAGGTTGCGGCAATCGAGGTAGTAAGAAGCTTTTTTTCCACTCGCTAGAGTGAACTCGCCGACTTGCAACGATTCGGCTCGCAACAATTCAATCAGGGCATCGCGGTCGTAGGACATGATGGGATCTCGTCGAATGAAGGTCGTGGGGATTCGAGGAGAGGATTGCAGGCGAAGTCAGGAAAACTCCCCGTTCGCAGTGAGATCTGCATGGAGTTTTGAAAGTCGCTGACGACTGAAGTGACTGACAGACAGTTGAATCACAGGTCACCAACGGCCCCGTTTGTGACCATTGGCGAGCTGATTGCCAACTTCGCCTGAAAACGTTGCCTCTCTCGATGACCAACAGTTTTACCGACGAATCGTGACAGATGAACCCTGGGTTAAAATCCCGTACAGGTCTTCTGCAAAATCACCTGCCAAGCTGATGCAACCCTTGTCGGTTGGGCTGGTTGTGCTGGGACTGCCGTGAATACAGATTTGGCCGCCCAGGTCGAGCCACACTTTTCCGTAAGGGTTATCGCGACTGCCGGCCGGAATCGGGGTCCCTGCAGCGTTGTAGTAGGTGTGATCGAGTTGTTTGTCTTGCACCGTAAAAGTTCCCGGGCTTGGCGAAGGATCATTCCCAACACCGATTGGAAAGCGACCGGCGTATAAGTCACCCAGGAAGAGCGTGAGTTCTTTTTGCGTCAGATTAACTTCGGCACTAAACGGTCCCCGTACGACCTTCAATTCAGTGCCAGGCAAAATTGTGACCGTATCTGAAATCTGATTGATATTGGCAAGTAATTGCCATGGCACCTCGTACTTGGCGGCGACCGACGCCAACGTCTCGCTTTGCCCGATTCGATAGGGTTGTTCCAGCAGGTGACGCTTGGAATAAATGACTTCTCGCGCTAAGGGATCCAGTCGTGCCAGCAGCGCACTGCGTTCTTCACCGCTAATGGTAGGCGAGTTGTAAAACAGGCTGAGCGTTGCCAAGGCTTGTTCAAGCCGATCTTCTCGGAACTGCTCGTCCGCGGCGATGATCGCGTTAGAAAGTCCGGAGCCCATTTGGATTCCCTCCGCTGACGGAATCGCCTGTGCAGGTGGCTGTGATCCAGCCGGGCCAGGATTTACGCTGGTTGTGCCACTTGCTAAGGCGAACTGGGAAGCGGCGGCTGATGTAAAGCCTGAATCTAAGCTCGCTTGGTTTGGATCGGGCAGGTCGAGTGTATTTGCGGTTACTGGATAATTGGGGGGCAGTTGTTCAGGTGACCCAATTCGGGCGGGGATTTCGGTTGCACCGGGGGCGGCAGCAAAATCGCTCGGCTGGGAAATTGGCTGGGAAATCGGCTGGGAAATCGGCTGGGAATTTGCCAAGCCAACGCTACCCAATTCGACTCCCACATTGGGCCCGAATTCAGCGGTTGGGGTGGCTGAGCCGCTTGGTGTAATGTCGGAAAACGAGGCGGTGACAGGAGGGGCTGCTATTCCGCTTGCGCCGCGCTCTGATCCCAATGAATCAATTGCTGTACCCGCATTTTCGGAAAGAGTACCGTCGGCCGGCAAACCAGTGGCAGTGTTCAGATTGCCTCCGGAAACGGCTCCTGGTGAGGTCGCGGGGTTGCCAAGGCTCATCTCACTGAGCGAAGCAGGTAAGCCGACATCGATAGCCAGGGATTCTTCTTCACTCGCGGCCAGCATGTCTTCGACGTCGGCGGGCAGCGGTTCGTTGGGGGTGATGAGTGAGACGTAAGCACCGTACATCACCGTCATAAGTAGCACGACGATGGCAGCGGTTTTTAGCGTTTGCACGGCTGTCCTCCATGACAACAGATCGCGTCCATGAAACGGGGGACGCAGTTGGAATTGCTATCAAACAAACCAAGCCAGCTTTGACCCGGCGCGGGCCGAGGGTACTCGAAAGCCGATTGGGGCGACCAGAGCAATTCGAGTTGTTTGTCGGCAAGGTCGCTTGATGGTAGAAGTCCAGCGGAATGCTTTTCAGATTCGAACGCTGGTCAACCTCTTGGTGAGACCAAGCCGCAGTGTTGTTCCCAGGGCCGAGTTACGGCGTTCCCAAGCCAAGCAGATTGGTCCCGGGTTAGAGCCGCCGGCGGCTAGACCAGAGTGCCACCGAGGCCCAGCAGTGCTTCCGAGGCCCAGCAGTGCTTCCGGGGCCGAGCAGTGCAGATGCCGAGACCCGGAAGTGGCCAGATGAGTGTTTCACTTGCCGGCCGTTTCCAGGCAATGCCGCAAGCTCCCTGCTCCTAAACGCTGCTCCTAAACGCTATTTGATTCGTACGCGACACAGGTAGCTGTCGGCGGTGATGTAGAGCGTCTTCTGTTCTGAGTCGAAACCACAGTTGCTGGTTCGCCCGCCGGTAACGAATCGGCCCAGAAGTTTGCCTTCTGGGTTCATCACATAGATGCCGCCAGGACCGCTGCCAAAAATCGTCCCATCCTTTGCGACGGCCAGTCCATCAGGCAGGCCGGGGAATTCATTCATGTATTTCTTGGCATCGAAAATGACCGTTCCTTTACCGAGGGTTTTGTCTTCTTTGACTGGGAAGGACATCCAGATTGGGTTGTCGGGATCACTTTGGGCGACGACAA